>NZ_JACHFW010000009.1 GCF_014202115.1 Catenibacillus scindens | reverse complement strand
ACCCCTTGAAGACGACGAGGTAGATAGGGCAGAGGTGGAAGCATAGTAATATGTGGAGCTGACTGTTACTAATCGGTCGAGGGCTTGACCTGAAATCTTAGCGAAGGCGAGAAGAACTTCTGCTGAGGTAATTTCAAAAGTTTGTGGGATTGATGGAAAGTATCTGAATGTGCAGTTTTGAAGGTACATGTATGTAGGGGAATCATACAGCGGCAGTATGACGGTCTCCAAAACCGTTCACGGGGGTTCGAATCCCTCTTCCCCTGTTAAAAAAGCTTATTATCCATTATGCGGTGGATAATAAGCTTTTTTTTAAAGGAAAAGGGGCAAATTCTCTTTCTATGAAAACCGCAGAGAGTCAATACTGTCTGCGGTCGGAAGAGCGGTGCATATTGTAAATGTATATTATACATAAATTCAAGGAACATACTCAACGATGTCCTGTATCTGACAGTCCAAAATCTGACAAAGCCGGTTGATGGTTCTCATGGACACATCTTCATTCTTCTTTAGGCGAAGCAAAACATAGTTGGAAACACCGTGTTCTGTAGTTAATGTATTCCAACTTTCTTTGGATTTTTCCAGAGTTTTCCAAAATGGGGAATAGTCAATCATGTATATCCTCCTTTTTTGTGGAAATAGTCATCATTATGGTGTCACTGCAATTTTAGGATAAAACATATTCAAATATTTGAATACCTTCGATATTGCGAATATTTTCCTGGCAGCTCAACCAGAAGGTAAGCTTCATGTCGCCAGCACTGCGGAGCTTTGCTGAGTTTTGGTCGGCGCTTAGCTTGTACCGGCGGCGCGCGCTAGCCTACGGGCTTATTGCACAAAAAAGCTTTGCATAACCCTTACATCATGCAAAGCCTTTCTGTCAGTAATCTCATTAAATTGTGTCCGCCATGATGCCTATATTATAGGGGCTGGTCATCCTCTGAAGGAACATACTGTGCAATGTCTTGAATTTTGCAACCTAAAATCCGGCATAGATCGTTTACAGTCTTCATAGAAATGTCTTTGTTGTTCTTTAGTCGCGACATGGTACTGTGTGATAATTTATGCCGTGTTGTCAAGGTATACCAATTTTCGGCTGAGTTTTCTAAAGTTTTCCAAAACGGAGAATAATCAATCATATGCATCGCTCCTTCTATAAGGTAAGCATAAAATATATTCCAACGCATTAATACCTTTGTAATTACGAAGATAATCTGGAAATTTTTTCAAACTCACAATTCATAATTATCATTTTTTGTTCTTCTCTAAGGGAGCGAAAATTGTCTTTCGTCCGGCAAAACAGAAGACTTGGGAGACGAGAATTCCCGAAAAAATGCCAATGCTGTCGATGAGGACGTCTCTGGGAGTACCTGTCCGTCCGGAAATAAAAGTTTGGTGGTACTCATCAGCGCAGGCCAGAAAAATACATAAAAAAGCGGAGATAATAAATAAAAAAACATGGCGCAATCCAAAAACAACATAGAGGGGAAGGGTTATAGTGATGGCGAGGATAAAATACTCGGTAATGTGAGCTGCTTTTCGAACATAATAGTGGATGCGCTCTACATAGTGATCCATCTGAGCCTCGTTCCAGTTCTGGTCAAAAACATCATTGACAGTAACAACAATTTTCTGGCTGACTTTAAGGCTTAAACCGGAGGAAACATCTCCAGTCTGCTGTGAAAAGTTAAATATAATATAGATCATGATCAGCGCCGGAACAAAGGCCAGCGGCTTTAAAAGAAATCGGAAAAAAGTTTTCATGTACACCTCCTGTAATTACAGTTCAAAATCTTTATCAGGAATTAGAGCGCCCCTTGGTTCCACAGGGGTAGAAAATACGATCTGTGTCCGTGTGTGTCCCCACTTTTGCAGATGCCCGATAAAGGCATCCAGTTCTAGCGTACTGTGAAAAGCCACTTTTAAAAGCATGCTGTAGTCTCCGGTCACAAAATTACATTCTAAAACATGGGGTTCCTGGCGGATGTAGTCGTAAAAATCTTCTTTTCGCTCAGGGTCTATAGACAATTCTATAAAGGCGGTAATGTGATAGCCCAGTTTATATCGGTTGATCTGAGTATAAAAACCTGTGATATACCCCTGCTTTTCCAGATGTTCAATGCGGGCGGATACCGCCGGCGAGGAGAGGTAAACTTCCGCGGCGATGGCTTTTATAGGCGTGCGGGCATTGTTTTGAAGGATCTGCAGTATTTTACGGTCAATGGCGTCCATATAAAATATCGGCCTCCTTTTTATTTATAGTGTTGCCGCGCGTGCGCGGCACGTTCATTCATAGGGGACTTAAAAATATTAAATTTCTAAACATCATACCATATAAAATTAAATAATTCCACCTAATTATTTTAACTTTTTTTGAATTTTAACAGGAATATTTACAATAAATTTGACGGGTGCTATGCTTCGCTTATCAGGATAAATATCAGGAGGTTCATAAAATGAAGACACGGACAGAATTTGATTCAATAGGCCATTTGGAGGTCCCAAAGGATGCCTATTATGGTGTACAGACATTGCGGGCCATGGAAAATTTTCAGATTTCTGGGAGAAAACTCCACCCTAAATTCATAGAAAGTCTTGTGACAATAAAAAAAGCTGCGGCGATGACTAACTGTAAAGCCGGACATTTGGACAGCCAAAGAGCCTCAGCCATTATCATGGCCTGCGATGAAATCATCTCAGGAAAATGGAGAAATCAGTTTATTGTGGATGCCATACAGGGAGGAGCCGGGACTTCTGCTAACATGAATGCCAATGAAGTGATTGCAAATCGGGCCATCGAGCTTCTTGGCGGTGAGCGGGGGGATTACTCTGTGGTCCATCCAAATGATCACGTTAATATGGCTCAGTCTACCAATGATGTAATTCCATCTGCGGGAAAACTGACAGTAATCCGGCTTTTTCCGGTGCTGCTTCTCCAGTTGGGGAAGCTGCATCAGGCGCTTATGGATAAAGCAAAGGAATTTGATCATGTGTTAAAAATGGGGCGCACACAACTTCAGGACGCGGTGCCCATGCGCCTTGGTCAGTCCTTTCAGGCAGGCGGCAGATCTTATAGATGCAACTCAAAATCTTGACGGGTTTGTAGGTGTCTCGTCGGCTTTAAAGACCTGCGCTGTCAATCTTTCAAAAATCTGCAATGATCTTCGTCTTCTGTCCAGCGGACCAAGAACCGGCGTCCACGAAATCAATCTTCCACCGCGGCAGAACGGCTCCTCAATTATGCCGGGCAAGGTCAACCCTGTGATTCCTGAGGTGGTGACCCAGGTGGCCTACCTCGTCATTGGCAATGATACGGCCATTACGATGGCGGCGGAGGCTGGACAGATGGAACTTAACGCCTTTGAGCCTGTGCTGTTTTATAAATTGTTTGAATCTTTAGATACAATGGCCGGTGCTGTAAAAACACTGACAGAAAACTGCATTATGGGAATTACCGCCAATGAGGATGAGTGTCGCAGTTATGTGGAACACAGTGTGGGAATATGTACGGCGCTCTGCCCCTATATCGGATATAAAAAAGCCGCCGAGATTGCTAAAATGTCATTGAAAACCGGTGTTCCCGTGAGAGATATTGTCCTCAGAGAAAATCTGTTGTCCGCCGTCGAACTTAAAAAAATATTAGATCCAATGATCATGACCGAGGGAACTGAAGAAAATGAAGCAGAACGCCACACAGTAGCCTGATTTTTGCAAAATTAGAGTTATATGTTAGCCGGATGGCGGGACTGATGGGATGATACGGCATGGAGAATCCTGTGAAACAAGGATTCCCCACGCCGTTTTTTTGTGCTATAATAGGAGGACATCCTGGGCCGCTGCCCGGACGCAAACTATGGATATGTCAAGTACAGGAGATAGTCATGAGGAAAAATCTGAGAGATCTTTTAAAAGAAAAAATTATTATATTGGACGGGGCCACTGGAACAAATCTGCAAAAAAGAGGAATGCCGGGAAATGTGTGCCCGGAACAGTGGATTTTAGATCACCCTGAAATTTATACAGAGCTGGTAAAAGAATATACCAGTGCCGGCTCGGATCTGGTGTATGTGCCTACATTTTCAGCCAATCGGATTAAGCTGAGAGAGTATGGCCTGGAGGATACCACTGCGGATATAAACCAGAGATTAGTAAAGCTTGCCCGCGAAGCTGCCGGGGAGGACGTACTTATTGCCGGTGACATGACCATGACCGGACAGCAGCTTCGCCCATTGGGAACCTTGTCCCTGGAGGAACTTCTGGAATGCTATAAAGAACAGGCCCAAAGTATTGCCAAGGCGGGGGTGGACGCCTTTGTTATAGAAACGATGATGAGCCTCAATGAGACTAGGGCGGCAGTGCTGGCGGTAAAGGAGGTCACTGATCTTCCTGTGATGGTGACCATGACCTTTGACGCCAACGGGCGCACATTATATGGAACAGACGGGGTGACGGCGTTGATCACCTTACAGAATATGGGAATTGACGCCTTTGGCATGAATTGTTCCAGCGGCCCTGAGAATATGGGGCCGATGCTGGATAAAATGAAGCCATGGGCCAGGATTCCACTGATCGTCAAGGCGAACGCCGGACTGCCGGAATATGTGGGCGGTGAGACTGTATTTTCCATGGGGCCGGATGTGTTTGCCGCTGAAACAATGGCCCTCATCGGCAAAGGCGCTGAGATTGTAGGTGGCTGCTGCGGAACGACGCCGGAGCATATTAAAGCCCTGGCGTCGGCGGTGAAGAACGCGGACCGGATTGCCGATACAAAGGCCGACAGCGCCGGGGCTAAGACCGATGTGATAAAAACAGCACTGACTAGTGAGCGGAAAACATGGTTTTTTGACGGGAATCTGGAGGCAGATGGAGCATTGGAACATATAAAAATTAATCGGATGATTGATGCGGGATCAGATGATTCTCTCCTGGAAGATTTCCGGGATGGGCAGTGGGATACCCTCTATGATATTATGGAGGACATTGAAGATGATGAGCCAGATTTGATATGTATCTGCCCTGATGGGCCGGGGGTAGACGGCCCCAAGATCATGTCCCATATTTTTGAGGAGATGGATTTGAATGTGGCGCCGGTGGCTGTTGCCTCCCGCAGCCCTGAGACGATCGAAGCGGCCCTTCTCCATTATCCGGGGAGAGCCATGGTTATCTGTGACTCAGAAGATGAGGATCAGCTCAAAATTTTGCGGGCACAGATTGAAAAATATGGCGCAGTACTATATAAAGGAGGACTTTGTTCATGAAATCCCTTGTTATTGCGGAAAAACCAAGTGTAGGCCGGGATATCGCCAGAGTCCTGAATTGCAAGAAAAACGGCAATGGCTGTCTTGAGGGGGAGCAGTATGTGGTCACATGGGCCCTAGGCCATTTGGTGGAACTGTCGCCTCCGGAAAGCTATGGCGATCAGTGGAAAGACTGGAAGATGGAAACATTGCCTATGCTTCCGGAAAATCTGGAAATTTCAGTGATTAAAAAGACCGGACGGCAATTTGCCGCTGTTAAGGCCCAGATGCTTCGCAAAGATATTAAGGATATTATTATTGCCACAGACGCCGGGCGGGAAGGGGAGTTGGTAGCCCGGTGGATCATAAAAAAGGCGGGGGTGCGAAAGCCGATCCGGCGGTTATGGATTTCCTCTGTGACAGATAAGGCCATCAGGGAAGGATTTGCTCACTTAAAAAACGGCCACGATTATGATAATCTTTACGCGGCGGCTGTAGCCAGGGCAGAGGCGGACTGGCTGGTAGGACTTAATGCCAGCCGGGCCCTTACTGTCAAGCATAACGCCCAGCTTTCCTGCGGCCGGGTGCAGACACCTACGCTGTCCATGATTCTGGCAAGAAGCCAGCAAATTAAAAATTTTAAGCCGCAAAAATATTATGGCCTGAAAGCCATGTCCGGGAAACTGACCTGGGTGTGGAGAGAAAAAAAGAGTGGCCAGAACCGTATGTTTGACAAGGTAGGAATGGAAAAGATTAAAAACTCTCTGGAGGGCAAAAACGGCTGTATTATCCAGATTACAAAGAAGGCAAAAAAGACTTACGCCCCGGCCCTCTATGATCTGACTCAGCTTCAGCAGGAGGCCAACAAACGCTACGGTTTTACCGCGAAAGAGACATTGAATTATATGCAGAGTCTTTATGAGCGCCATAAAGTCCTGACCTATCCGAGAACAGATTCCAGATATCTGACAACAGATATTGTGGACACGCTGGCGGAGCGGGTAAAGGCGTGCAGAGGCGGTCAGTTTTCCCAAGTCTGCGCCCAGATTTTAAAGCAGCCCATTAAAGGCAGCAAGTCTTTTGTGGACAACAGCAAAGTGTCCGATCATCATGCGATCATTCCCACAGAGCAGGGAGTACGCCTTTCGGACTTGGAATACGGGGAGCGGAAAATTTATGAGATGGTTGTCTCACGTTTTCTGGCTGTGCTGATGCCGCCTTTTGAATATGAGCAGACAGATCTTACGGCCCAGATCGGCAATGAAACTTTTGTGGCCAGGGGCAAGGTGATCAAAAATCAGGGCTGGAAAGCCGTCTATGAGGCGGATGAGGAGGAAGAAAATCCGGACAGCGATGTGAAAGAGCAGATCCTTCCGGAATTTCATCAGGGTCAGGAAATACAGATCACAGCTTTGTCCATGACCGAGGGCGAGACTAAGCCGCCAGTGCCTTTTACGGAGGCAACCCTCCTTGGAGCCATGGAAAATCCGGCAAAATATATGGAATCTCACGACGCCTCACTGGCAAAGACGCTGGGAGAGACCGGCGGACTGGGAACTGTGGCCACACGGGCGGATATTATTGATAAGCTGTTTAACAGTTTTATGATCGAGAAAAAGGGAAATTATATTTACCTGACGTCCAAAGGCCGTCAGGTGCTAGATCTGGCACCCAAAGGCTTGACGTCGCCGGAGCTGACTGCCCGTTGGGAGCAGAAGCTGGCTAAGATCGCCGACGGACAGTTTGCCAAAAAAGATTTTGAATCCCAGATCCGCCAGTATACTGTGGAAATTGTCAATGAGATCAAGACAAGCGCCAGCACTTACCATCATGATAATATTACCGGGAAGAAATGCCCTCAGTGCGGAAAGCTCCTTCTGGAAGTCAATCACAAAAATGGCCGCATGCTTGTGTGCCAGGACCGGGAGTGCGGTTACCGCAGAAGTCTGTCTAAAGTGACTAACGCCCGCTGTCCGGTGTGTCACAAAAAGATGGAACTGGTGGGCGAAGGGGAAAACCGGAAGTTTGTCTGTGCCTGCGGCTACCGGGAGAAGCTGTCCACTTTCCAGGAGCGGAAAAAGGAAAGCGGTTCCGGGGTCTCCAAGCGGGACGTGGCCAACTATATGAAGCGTCAGCGCCAGGAAAATGAAAAGCCGATGAACAGCGCCCTTGCCGACGCCTTAAAAAATATTAAACTGTAAAAAAGGGACTGTGAAAAAAGCAGATTTTTCACAGTCCCAATTTTTTTTTAAACTTCTTCCGTAGCCTCGTCCTCGGCGATCTGTTCATCCATATTCATGATCTGGCGCTTTCTGGCCATCTCATCATTTTCAAGATATTCGTCATACGTGCAGTTTTTATCAATAAGCCCGCCGGGAGTAAGCTCCATGATCCTGTTGGCGATGGTCTGGACAAACTGATGGTCCTGGGAAGTAAAGACCATAACGCCGGGGAACTTAATCAGGGCGTTGTTCAGGGCAGTAATTGACTCCATATCCAGGTGGTTGGTAGGCTCGTCTAAGATCAGGGTGTTGGCTCCGCTCATCATCATTTTAGACAGCATACACCGCACCCGTTCGCCTCCGGAGAGGACGGTGACATTTTTAAGCGCCTCCTCCTGGGCGAAGAGCATACGACCTAAAAATCCCCGGACATATGTCGTGTCTTTTTCCGGAGAGTACTGCATGAGCCAGTCCACAATAGGCTCGTCATTTTGAAATTCACTGGAATTATCTTTGGGAAAATAAGCCTGGGTTGTTGTTACGCCCCATTTGAAGGAACCGCTGTCCGGCTCCATCTCGCCGGCGAGGATTTTAAACAGGGCGGTGGTGGCGTTGACATAGGGACCTACAAAAGCGACTTTATCTTCATGGTTTAAAGTAAATGAAATATGATCCAGCACTTTTTCACCGTCGATTGTTTTGCACAGGTCTTCCACAATAAGGACTTCGTTGCCGATCTCCCGGTTAGGTTTAAAATCAATATACGGATATTTGCGGCTGGAAGGCCGGATATCGTCCAACTGGATCTTCTCAAGGGCCTTTTTCCGGGACGTAGCCTGCTTGGATTTTGAGGCGTTGGCCGAAAAACGCTGGATAAAGTCCTGCAGCTCTTTGATCTTTTCTTCTTTCTTTTTATTGGCCTCTTTCATTTGACGGATCATTAACTGGCTGGACTCATACCAGAAATCATAGTTTCCGGCGTAAAGCTGTATTTTTCCGTAATCAATGTCCGCGATATGGGTGCAGACTTTGTTGAGAAAGTAGCGGTCGTGAGAGACAACGATCACTGTGTTTTCAAAGTTAATAAGAAACTCTTCCAGCCAGGCGATAGCGTCCAGATCCAGGTGGTTGGTGGGCTCGTCCAAAAGGAGGATGTCCGGACTTCCGAAAAGGGCTCTGGCCAGGAGAACCTTGACTTTCTGTCCGCCGTCAAGTTCCCTGAGATATTTTGTGTGAAGCTCGGTGTTAATGCCCAGGCCGTTTAAGACGATAGCCGCGTCACTTTCCGCTTCCCATCCGCCTAATTCAGCAAATTCCGCTTCCAGCTCGCTGGCGCGGATGCCGTCTTCCTCAGAAAAATCTTCTTTTAAATAAATGGCGTCTTTTTCTTTCATGATTTCGTAGAGACGTCCATTGCCCATGATCACCGTGTCAAGGACGGTATAATCGTCGTATTTGTAGTGGTCCTGTTCAAGAACAGAGAGGCGTTCGCCTTTGTCAATAACTACCTCGCCTTTGCTGGGCTCAATCTTTCCGGAAAGAATCTTTAAAAATGTAGACTTTCCCGCACCATTGGCGCCAATAAGACCATAGCAGTTTCCGGCTGTAAATTTGATATTAACATCTTCAAATAAAGCACGTTTACCAAGTCTGAGCGTTACATTATTTGCACTGATCATTTATCTATTCCTTTCTATTGATCTACCGATTTCAGATGCAGATGTCCAATATTTATGCACAAACATCGCTTTCTATTGTACTAAAAATTACGTTTTTTTCAAGTCAAAAATCAACATTTGCATATCCTACATTGACGGCAAAATAAAAATCCATTATGATTAAATGGTAATGATAAGGCAGGAGCGATTTTATGAATGTATTAAATATAGAACATATTTCTAAAATTTACGGTGATAAAGTGATCTTTGATGACGCCAGCGCCGGAATTCATGAGGGCGAGAAGATTGGTATCGTGGGAATCAATGGAACCGGAAAGACTTCCCTTTTGCGTATGATTGCCGGGGAGGAGACGCCGGACGGGGGCCAGCTTGTACAAAAAAACGGCCTGACTTACGCATGGCTTCCACAGACCCCCCTGTTCCCGAAAGGGGCAACGGTGGCCTCCTACGCTGGAAATGGCACGGTAGAATGGAAGGTTTTAAGCAACCTGACAAAACTGGGGATCACAGATTACAGCGCAAAGATCGAAGAATTGTCCGGCGGACAGAAGCGCAAGGTTGCCCTGGCAAAAGTACTGGCCCAGGATTTTGACCTGTTGCTGCTGGATGAGCCCACAAACCACCTGGATGATTCAATGATCCAGTGGCTGGAAGATTATCTGAGAAATTATAAAGGCACAGTTTTAATGGTGACCCATGACCGGTATTTCCTTGACCGGGTGTGCAGTAAAATTTTTGAAATCAGCCATGGAAAAATTTACAGCTATGACGGGGACTATTCCAGATTTCTTGAGCTGAAAGCCCAGAGGGAGGAGATGGAGCTGGCCTCAGAGCGGAAGCGTCAGAGTATTCTGCGCATTGAGCTTGAGTGGGCCAAGCGGGGATGCCGGGCCAGAAGTACCAAACAAAGGGCAAGGCTGGAGCGCCTTGAAGCTTTAAAAGCGGGCAGAGTGCCTCTGGCTGATGACAATGTGGCGATGTCTTCCGCACAAACCCGTATGGGCAAAAAGACTATTGAGCTGCATCACGTCAGCAAATCTTTTGGAAATCAGAAGATCGTGGAAGATTTTTCATACACAGTGCCAAGAAAACAGCGCCTTGGCTTTATCGGTCCCAACGGATGCGGAAAGACAACCCTCCTTAAAATTATTGCCGGGCTTATGGAGCCGGACAGCGGCTTTGTGGATATCGGAGAGACTATAAAAATCGGATATCTGGCCCAGGAAGCGCCTGCGATTGATCCGCGCCAGAGAGTGATTGATTTTATTAAAGAGATCGGCGAGTTTGTTCTGACAGAGGAGGGGCGAATCAGCGCTTCAGAAATGCTGGAGAGGTTTTTATTCACTCCTCAAATGCAGTATACTCCTGTTGAAAAGTTGTCCGGCGGCGAACTCAGACGTCTCTATCTGCTGTCCGTCTTAATGGGTGGCGTTAATGTGCTGATCCTTGATGAGCCTTCCAATGATCTGGATATCCCTACCCTCACTATTTTGGAAGACTATTTAAGTGCTTTTAGCGGCATTGTGATCACTGTATCCCACGACCGCTATTTTCTGGACAATGTTGTGGATCGTATTTTTGTGTTTGACGGCGTCGGTCATTTGCGCCAGTATGAAGGGGGCTACACAGATTATCTCAATGCCAGGATGAAAGAGGAAGATTATGCTGAGCAGCTTCCGGAAAAAGAAGACAAAAAAGCCGGAGAAAAGGAGACTAAGAGTTGGAAACAGGACCGGCCTCAAAAACTTAAATTTACTTACAAAGAACAGAAGGAGTTTGAAACCATTGATAATGATATCGAAGCGGCGGAAGGACTTGTTGCAAAGCTGGATCAGGAGATGATGGTCAACGCCACAGACGCGGGAAAATTGGCTGGGCTTTTGAAACAGAAGGAAGAGGCCCAGGCAGCTTTGGACCATCTGATGGAGCGGTGGGTCTATCTCAATGATCTAGCAGAGAAGATCGAAGCTCAGAAAGGTTGATTTTACATATGGTAAGTTCAGACCGCCGGATGTATGCTGGATCTTTGACATGTATGCAGGCGGCAGATAGGAGGTCTTATGGCAGAAGATAGGATAAAACTGGAAATAATAAAAACGGGGCCCCTTCCCCTGGGCGCCTGGGCTAGTGAGGGCGGCGTCCGCTTTGGCATCAGCGCTGCCGCTGCCGGGGAGACGACCCGGCTGGTGATCATGGAGAAAAAAACGGGTGAAACGATTGCAGATATCACTATGGATGACTATCGTGTCTGTGGAAATATATGCGCCGTTTTTGTTGGCGGCATCCGGGCTGAAGATATTTTTTATGCTTATTACCAGGGAAGTGAGATCATTGAGGACGCTTATGGGCTTAAACTTTATGGGGACGGATCATGGGAGCGTGTTCAGACTCCAAAAGAGCGGTGCTTTTATGAACCGTGTTTGGAAGATCTCTCTGTCTTTGCAGAAGATGTGCGTCCCCAGATCGCCGATCAGGATCTGGTGATGTATAAGCTTCATGTCAGGGGCTTTACCGTCCATTCCTCGTCGAAGGTCCGCCACAAAGGAACGTTTGCGGGGATCGGGGAGAAGGCGGACTATTTAAAAACTTTAGGAATCAACGCCGTTGTTTTAATGCCGGTGGTCGATTTCCCTCAGATACAGTTTTTTACCGCCTCCCCCGCCGGACCGGGGAAGGCTGAGGAAGTTAAAACCGTTTTAAACTGCTGGGGCTACGGCCCGGCCCAGTATTTCGCTCCCAAGAGCGCTTACGCGGCTTTTGACCCTGTCCGGGAGTTTCAGGAAATGGTCGTGACGCTTCACCGGAAAGGGATTGAAGTGATTCTGGAGCTGCTTTTTGATGAAAAGACGCCCCGGCAGACGGTTTTGGACTGCCTGCGCCACTGGGTCTATTACTATCACGTGGACGGTTTTTGGGTCAATTCAGAGATTGTCCCTGTCAATATAGCTTTTCAGGACCCTATGCTG
Organism: Catenibacillus scindens; assembly: GCF_014202115.1. Lineage (GTDB taxonomy): Bacteria > Bacillota > Clostridia > Lachnospirales > Lachnospiraceae > Catenibacillus > Catenibacillus scindens. The sequence continues at coordinate 141,101 of NZ_JACHFW010000009.1, read as the reverse complement.
GCGGGAGTAAGACTGATCTGCCGGGATTTTGACCAGAATATGGCCAGTGGAGAGAGCGGCGGCAGGGCGCGGCTTATGTATTCCGATGACAGTTTTATGCACACTATGCGCTGTTTTCTTAAAGGGGATGACAATATGCTGTGGGCTTTTACCCGGTATCATCTCCACAGCGAGTCTGCCTGCCCCCAGGTACATTATATGACAAGCAATAACGGATTTACTCTGGCAGATCTTGTCTCCTACAATGAAAAACATAATGAGGCCAACGGGGAAGAAAACAGGGATGGAACTGATTATAATAACAGTTGGAACTGCGGCATTGAGGGGAAAACCCGAAGCCGGAAAGTTATGATCCTGCGCCGGCGCCAGATGCTTAACGCTATGATCATGCTGATCTTTCAGCAGGGAGTTCCGGTGATTTATGGCGGAGATGAATTTGGCAACAGTCAGCAGGGCAATAACAATGCCTATTGCCAGGATAACGATATTTTCTGGCTGAACTGGCGGGATCTGAAAAAAAATGAGAGATTTTTTGAATTTACGCGGCGGATGATTGCTTTAAGGGCGGCCCACCCCATTCTTCATCCTCAAAAGATTTTTAGACAGACCGATTATCTTGGATGCGGGTATCCGGATATTTCTTTCCATGGGAGACATCCGTGGCGGGCGGATATGGACCGGGAGCAGCGCTATATCGGCATTATGTACTGCGGGGCTTACGCCGGGATGGCGCAGCAGCCGGATCAGTCTTTTTACTTTGCCTACAATATGTACTGGGAAAAGGAAGATATTTCTCTGCCGCCGCTGCCAAAGGGACAGTGCTGGCGAAAGATCGTGGATACATTTGAGGAGGAACCGCTTCTGGAAAAAGGGTGTCTGGTGGAGAAAACCAATGAAAATATTGAGATCGGTCCGAGAAGTATACAGATTTATATCAGTGAGAAGCAGCCAGTAAAGGCAGAGGAGGCCGGCGATGAAAAAAATACTGTCAGGTAACAGCCTGAAAGTGTTGGCAGTGGCATCAATGACTGTGGATCATGTGGGGGCGGTTCTTTTTCCCTCCCAGATATGGATGCGCTGCGTTGGCCGTCTGGCTTTTGTGATCTATGCTTTTTTGATCGCCGAAGGGTATTTTCATACCCATAATGTGAAAAAATATATGGGACGCTTAGGGTTTCTGGCCATTGTGTCCGAGATCCCTTTTGATCTGGTATTCCACCACACCTTTGTCTATTGGGGCAGTCAGAATGTATTTTTTACGCTGTTTTTAGGGCTTGTGGGCCTTTACCTGATGGACCGCATCAAAATGCGGCTGCAGCCCCAGTTCTGGTTTTGCGCGCTGATCCCTGTGGCCGCCATGTGCCTTGCGGCCGGACTGCTCCAGTGTGATTACCGCTATTACGGTATTTTGGTGATCACCTTGTTTTATATGGCCAGAGATTACCGGTGGGCAGCCTTTGGGGGAATCGCGGTGATACAGGTGTGGATGGGATGGATTCAGTCCTTTGGCATTGCCGCACTGATCCCCATTGCCCTTTACAATGGGAAAAAGGGCAATGGAGGGAAGCTGCTCCAGTGGATTTTTTATTTTTACTATCCGGTTCATCTTTTGATTATCTATGGAATCTGGCGTTATGCCGGGTAGTTTAACTGCTCATCAGTGATGTGGTAAAGGACATCCAGGTATTTTTTTCCAAGGTAGTTGGCCATGGGAAGATTCATATCAAGATAATTGCCGCAGTCTTTTGCGCAGGCACCTGGGACCTCCCCTTTATAATCCCGGATAAATTCAAAGGTTTCAATCATTAACTGCAAAATATCTCTGGATTGATAATCGCCGGCGAGAAGAAGATAAAAGCCGGTGCGGCAGCCCATAGGCCCGAAATATACGATTTTTCCGCCAAATTCCGGGTGGTTGCGCAGGAAAGTGGCCCCAAGATGTTCAATGGTGTGGACTTCCGCTGTATTCATCACCGGTTCATAGTTGGGGCGGGTCATGCGAAGGTCAAAGGTAGTGATAACTTCGTTTCCGATGTGGTCTTTCCGGGACACATAGATTCCCGGCAAAAGTCGTGTGTGATCAATGGTAAAGCTTGCGATTTTTTCCATAATTTATGTTCCTTTCTCATAACAGGTTTTTGGCCCACAAGGCTGCTTATACCGGTGGGAAGGGGCATACGGCTCCCGGTACACCCATTATGTATATATTAGAAAAAAATGAATATTTGTCAATACTTGAACAAAGGAAAGTGTTGTGTTACACTTAAAATCAAAGAAGCCGCAAAATTGCTGCAAAGGCGGCGCAACGTGTATTTAGATCCAGCAGGTTTTGGAAGCTGCTGACAGTGTTCAAGGAGGAAAAGAGGATGTCTGATAAATATGTAGCTTATGTGGGGTCCTACACAAGAGGTGACAGCAAGGGACTTCATATTTTCGACTTCGATCCGGCCACATTGACATTTAAGCTGAGGGATGTATTTGAGATCAATAATCCTTCGGTTGTTCATCTGTCCAATGACGGCCGATATCTGTACTGCAACTGTGATGAAGGTGTTGCATCTTTTAAAATTTTAAAGGACGGCAATATTGTCCTGCAGAATAAGGCCAATGTCAACGGCCTGCGGCCATGCTATTTATCCACAGACAGAGCAAATCGCTTTCTTGTGACTGCCGGTTATCACGATGGCAAGCTGACGATTCTTCGCCTGGAAGAAGACGGAAGTGTGGGGGAAGTGACCGACGAAGTATTTATGAAAGGACTGGGAAGCGTTGCGGGGCGCAACTACCGCTGTCATGTGAACTGCGCCTTGTTCACGCCTGATGAAAATTATCTGTTGGCTGTTGACCTTGGAATGGATCAGGTAAAAATATATTCTTTTGACCACAACACTGGTAAGATAAAACTTCACGATATCCTGCGCTGTGAACTGGAATCCGGACCTAAGCATATGATTTTTTCAAATGATGGGAAGTATGCTTATCTTACCCATGAGGATAAGAATTATGTGACCAAGTATAGCTATACGCCGGAACACGCTGTTTTTACAAAACTCCAGACCATCTCTACTCTGCCGGACAATTATGACGGCATAAACAGTGCGATCACATTAAAGATCTCCGATGATGACCGGCATTTGTTTGTCACCAATTCCGGTCATAACAGTGTGGCTATTTATTATAATGACCCTCAGACACAGCTTCTTGACCGCCTGTGTGTGCTGCCAACCAGCGGGGATTATCCGAGAGATTTGATTCTTGTGCCGGGCAGAGACAGCTTTGTGTGTGTCAACCAGGAGTCCAACAGCCTGACCTGTTTTGATGTCAATTATACGGGCCATTATATTGCCATGACCGCAGCTCCTATATCTGTGGTATGCCCTACCTGTATCCGTATACGGAAAATTGAAGAGGATTAAAAAACAGCCGGCACATATTGTGCCGGCTGAAACTGTTTATCCCCCTGGGGATTAGAGATTTCTTGAGTAAAAATCTAAAATGCGGTCAAGGCGGGCGCTCATATTTTCCAGGAGAAGATCAGCCACGGTGAGTGCTGCCATAGCTTCTACAACGACTACAGCTCTCGGAACGATGACTGGATCGTGGCGTCCTGTAATTTCAATGGGGATTTCTTCCATATTTTTGTTGACTGTCGTCTGAGAGGCGGCAATGGACGGCGTTGGTTTTACAGCAACCCTAAAAATTACTGGAGCGCCGTCGCTAAGACCGCCAAGAACCCCTCCTGAGTGGTTAGTCCGTTTTGCAATCTCTCCATTTTTGACGATAAATCCATCGTTATTTTCACTTCCGAACATTCCGGCTGCCCGGAATCCTTCGCCAATTTCAAAGCCTTTGACAGCGCCGATGGAAAGCATGGCTCTGGCCAGACAGGCGTCCAGTTTATCAAAAACCGGTTCGCCGATGCCGGGGAAAAGACCGGTGATTTGGCATTCAATAATGCCGCCGACAGAGTCTTTGCGGGCCATTGCCCCGTCTAAGAGAACCTGGGCACGTACTGCGGCATCATGGTCAGGCATATAGAGGGGATTTTTTGAAATCTCATCAAAATCCATATGTTTTTCATCTACAGAAACGTTTCCGATAGATTTTGTGTAAGCGCAAAGACGGATGCCAAGCTGTTCAAGAAGTTTGGAAGCAATAGCACCTGCGGCTACCCGGCCGATGGTTTCCCTGCCGGAGGTCCGTCCGCCGCCCCGGTAATCCCGGAAACCATATTTTTCATCAAACGTGTAGTCGGCGTGGCCGGGCCGGTAATAGCTGGCAATTTTGGAATAATCCTGGGAACGGGCTGTTTTATTCCATACCAAAAGAGAAATGGGCGTCCCGGTGGTCTGTCCTTGAAAAATTCCGGATAATATTTCTGCCTGATCGTCTTCACGGCGCGGCGTGGCGTATTTGTTCTGTCCCGGTTTGCGCCGGTCAAGAAATTTCTGAATGTCTTCTTCGCATAGTGGAAGACCTGCAGGGCATCCGTCGATGACAACACCCACAGCTTTCCCATGGGATTCACCCCAGGTTGTTATTTTAAAGCGGTTTCCGTATGTGGAACCTGGCATAAGCATCACCTCGGAATTTATTATATAGGACATGGAAGGATTTCACAAGCAAAGGGGGAAAATTTTTATTGATCGCTAATAATTTTTGCTCTTCGGACTGTAAAATCTAAGAGAATTTCATAAGGCAGTTATCGGCATGAGAACGATCTCATGGCAAATATATACAAAAACACAAAGTGATGATTATAAAAAATATCTAATAGAAATAGAAAACGTACGGTGGCGACAGAAAAAAAGATTTTGACAATTATGAGAAAAAATGGTAAATTACCTAAAGAGCAAAGGAAGTAACTCTAAATCGTTTTATATATTCAGATTCAGGAGGTGTTCACGGTGAAAAGACAAACCATAAAGCTTGGAGATATCGAAGCGGCAAAAGAGTTTGTGCGTGCTGCGTCTGGCTGTAATTTTGACATTGATGTGTACTTCAATAGAGTTGTTCTTGACGCAAAGTCAATTTTGGGTATTTTAAGCATTGATCACAGAAATCCCATTACAGTTGAGTATGACGGATATAACGAAAGATTTTCAGGCTTGCTTGAACGATATGCGGTAAATTAATGGTTCGTCGGAATGATGAACTTGAAACAGAAGGCGCGGCATGGTGATCCATCACTGTGCTGCGCTTTTTTTGCCCGGCGCGGGCCAAACTGTTACTTTTTTTGAATTTCCGGTTGCTAAAATACGGATAAACAGGTATACTTATAACGTTAGCTAAAAATTCCAGAGATATGAGAGGTTTTTATGTATCGAATTATTACTACCGACGGCCGTGCCAAGCGGGGAGAACTGACAACTGTACATGGGACGATCCAGACGCCGGTCTTTATGAATGTAGGTACAGTGGGCGCAATTAAAGGCGCGGTTTCCACTATGGACCTGCATATGATCGGGACTCAGGTGGAATTGTCCAACACCTATCATCTCCATGTGAGACCGGGAGATACAGTTATTAAAAAGCTGGGAGGACTTCACCGCTTTATGAACTGGGACAGGCCCATACTTACTGATTCCGGCGGCTTTCAGGTGTTTTCACTGACCAGCCTTCGCAAGATCAAAGAGGAAGGCGTTTATTTTCACTCTCATATTGACGGGCGCAAGATTTTTATGGGACCTGAAGAAAGTATGCAGATCCAGTCTAACCTGGCATCGACCATCGCTATGGCTTTCGATGAGTGTGCGCCCTATCCGGCAGACCGCAATTACATGGTTAATTCTGTGAACCGGACCACCCGGTGGCTGAAACGGTGCAAAGATGAGATGAGCCGCCTTAACAGTCTTGAAGATACCATTAATCCCCACCAGCTTTTGTTTGGGATTAACCAGGGTGGGACCTACGAGGACATCCGTACAGATCACGCGAAGACTATCGCCGAGATGGAGCTGGACGGTTACGCCGTCGGAGGTCTGGCTGTAGGCGAAACCCATGCGGAAATGTATCATATTCTCGATAAAGTGGTTCCATGCCTTCCTCAGGATAAGCCGACCTATCTTATGGGTGTAGGGACGCCGGCTAATATTTTGGAGGGCGTAGACCGGGGCATTGACTTTTTTGACTGTGTTTATCCTTCAAGAAATGGACGCCACGGTCATGTCTATACGAATCATGGGAAGCTGAATTTGTTTAACGCCCGGTACGAGCTGGATGACCGTCCTATTGAGGAAGAGTGTCAGTGTCCGGCCTGCCGAAATTACAGCAGAGCCTACATACGCCATCTGCTGAAAGCAAAAGAAATGCTGGGGATGCGCTTATGTGTGCTGCATAACCTGTATTTTTATAATCATCTCATGGAGGAGATCCGGGAAGCCATTGAAGAACACCGGTACAGTGCATTTAAAAAAGCAAAATTAGAAGGCTTTTTGATAAATGATAAAAAATAATTAAGGAGGTCATGTACGATGCAATGGGCAATAATTGTTGCTTATATTGCGATTTTTGCGGTATTTCTGTATTTCATTTCCATCCGTCCGCAGAAAAAGCAGCAGAAAAAGATGGACGCGATGATCGCGTCATTGGAGGTTGGTGACAGTATTCTCACGACCAGCGGTTTTTACGGTGTTGTCATTGATATTACAGATGAAGTTGTTATCGTAGAGTTTGGCAGCAACAAAAACTGCCGTATCCCGATGCAGAAATCCGCTATTGTTCAGGTGGAAAAAGCTGGCGGCGAAGAAGAATAAAGACAGCTAAAAAACGGAAGGACGGATATTCTGTCCTTCCGTTTTTTTGTGGTGCGCCCCAGCCTGCTGAGAGAGGCTTGGACTTATGTGCCGTAACGGCTTTTTAAATAGTCTTTCTGTTCCTGAAGAACGTCGGCGGGAACATAGAGGCGGCCAAGGCCCCGGCCTAACTTGATGTGAGGTTTGTTGCCGCCGTGAAAATCAGAACCGCCGCTGAGAACCAGTCCATGTCTTCTTGCCAGAGATTTCATATGGACGGTATCGTATCCTTTGTTTAGAGAATAGTAGGCTTCGAGTCCGTCCAGTTTTAGAGCGGCCAGATCTTTGACGGCCCGCTCAAGTTCTTCTTGTTTAAAGTGATATAATAGAGGATGGGCGAGGATGGCAAGCCCCCGGACGCTGTGGATCAGGTCGATAGCTTCCCTGGGATTTAAGTATTCCCGCGGCACATAAAAAGGCTTTCCCGGACTTAAATATTTGTCAAAGCCCTCCTGCACAGTCTGAATACAGCCTCGTTTTAGAAGATAGCTGGCAAAATTTGCACGGGTAAGGACGCCGCCGCCCTGATCTTTTAATAGTTTTTCCATGGTAATATCAATGCCTGCCGCCCTTATTTTTTCGATCATGCGCTGGTTGCGCCGGACACGGTTTTCTTTGAGAATGTCCAGCGCTTCTAAAAAAGCCGGGGTATGAATATCCAGATGAAGCCCAACAATGTGAAGCTCCCGCCCCATAAAAGAAACAGACAGTTCAATCCCTGGAATAAATTCAAAGTCCAAAGCGCCGTTGGAAGAAATGGCCAGTTGGCAGGCCGTATCGGCCGCCTCCACAAGGCCATCTGCGGTGTCATGGTCTGTCAGGGCAACCGCGGACAAACCGGACTGATATGCCAAGATGACCACCTGGGCCGGAGAAAGAGTTCCATCGGATTCACTGGAGTGGGTGTGGAGATCAACAGTTTTCAAAAAAATCCCTCCTTAAAGGCCATAAGACTTTTTGACTCCTATGATACACGGATTGCTCCGCGCTTTGCGCTCCCGCAATCCTACAACACCTCAAATTCGCTCATTTTTCTCTGGAAAATGACTTCTTTTCGGTGTTGTTCGCGTCCCAAAGTCATGCTTGTATCATATCATATTTTACAGGTCCATGCATATATTTTAGTACAAAAACAGATCTGGAGGGATAGATGCGGTGGATGTGAAGCGGTGGAGCATTGTTATGGTCAAAGCACTGGCAGCTTCTGTGCTGGTGACGGCGGCGGGGATTGCTTTGTTTTCAGCCCTGGCTTACTTTTTTCGCCTGGATGACGGAATGATTAACGCCGGCGTTGTGGTACTCCATATATTATCCTGCTTTGCCGGCGGATTTCTGGCAGGAAAGGGAATACGGGAGAAAAAGTATTTGTGGGGACTTCTGGCTGGAGTTTTGTATTTTATTGTGCTGCTGATCATTTCCCTTATTTTGGCCGGTGAGGAGGGCGTGAGTGTGACAAATTATCTGACAACCATACTGATCTGCCTTGGAAGCGGGATGCTTGGGGGGATGGTCAGCTAGAGATATGTAACAGTTCAGCCCGCTGAGCGGTTACAGAGATATCGTACTTTTTGCAAAAAGCGCTTTAAAAAAATATACAGGTATGATATAATAGCCAGGAAATGAAATTTTGAAGGAGGAAACGGTATGAAACGCGTTAAGACATTAACATCTAGAACATTAAAGAATACAATGGTCAAAGGTGGCTGCGGTGAATGTCAGACATCCTGCCAGTCCGCGTGCAAAACATCCTGTACCGTTGGTAATCAGAGCTGTGAAAATAACAAATAGGATGCACAGAGGGCCAAGCCCCCGGCAACCACGTAATTCCATAAGCAGCGGCACCAGTGCCGCTGCTTATTATGCGTGTGCCAATTTATGAAAAGATAAGGAGTTTTTTGAGTGATTCATCAATATAAAAATAACGGTTATAATATTGTCCTTGATGTCAACAGCGGGTCTGTCCATGTGGTGGATGATCTGGTATATGATATTATCGCTATCTATGAGGACTGCGGACAGGATGAGATCGTGGAGAGACTGAGCGGCAGATATGAGAGGGATCAGATTTTGGAAGCTCTTGGGGAAGTCCGCCAGCTTGAAGAGGACGGTCTGCTGTTTACGGAGGATACATATAAGGATTACATTATTGATTTTAAATCCCGTCCCACTGTGGTAAAAGCACTGTGCCTCCATATTGCCCACGACTGCAACCTGGCCTGCAAATACTGTTTTGCAGAGGAGGGTGAGTACCATGGCCGCCGGGCTCTCATGAGCTTTGAGGTTGGAAAAAAGGCCCTGGATTTTCTCATCGCCAATTCCGGAAGCCGTGTCCATCTGGAAGTAGACTTTTTCGGCGGCGAGCCCCTCATGAATTTTGACGTTGTCCGTAAGCTGGTGGAGTACGGCCGGAGCCAGGAGAAGATCCACAATAAGAAATTCCGGTTTACTCTGACCACCAACGGTGTTTTGCTTAACGACGATGTTATGGAATTTGCCAATAAAGAGATGGCCAATGTTGTTTTAAGTGTGGACGGAAGAAAGGAAGTCCACGACCGTATGCGGCCGTTTCGCAACGGTCAGGGCAGCTATGATCTGATCATGCCTAAATTTATTAAAATGGCCGAGAGCCGCAATCAGACCAATTATTATGTACGGGGAACCTTTACCCACTATAACACAGATTTTGCAAAGGACGTATTAAGTTTGGCGGATATGGGCTTTAAGCAGATCTCTGTGGAGCCGGTGGTGGCGCCGCCCCAGGAGCCTTACGCCATCACTACCGAGGATGTTCCCATTTTGTGCGAGCAGTATGACCAGCTTGCCAGGGAGATGATTCGTCGGGAAAAAGAGGGGAGAGGTTTTAACTTCTTCCATTTTATGATTGACCTCACAGGCGGCCCCTGTGTGGCAAAGCGTCTGTCTGGCTGCGGGTCAGGAACCGAGTACCTGGCAGTAACGCCCTGGGGAGATTTTTATCCATGCCACCAGTTTGTGGGACAGGAAGAGTTCCTTATGGGTAATGTGGATGAGGGTATTGTGCGCACCGATATCCGCGATGAATTTAAAATGTGCAACGTCTACGCCAAAGACAAGTGCCGTCAGTGTTTTGCCCGCTTTTATTGCAGCGGCGGCTGCGCGGCCAATGCCTATAACTTTAATCACAGTATTACCGACGCCTACGACATCGGATGTGATCTCATGCGCAAGAGGGTTGAATGTGCCATTATGATCAAAGCGGCCCAGGCTGCTTTAGAAGAAGGAGAATAGACGATCATGAAGAATAAGAAATTAAGCATTGTCGGTTTTTTTCTCGTGCTGATTGCCATCGCGGCGTGTACCTTTGTGTCTGTCGCGGGAGTGGGAGGCACTCATCAGGGCAGCGCGGAAAATATCAAGCTTGGCCTTGACCTGGCCGGCGGTGTGAGCATCACTTATGAAGCTGATGAAAGTAATCCATCCGCTGAAGATATGCGGGACACTGTATACAAACTCCAGCAGCGTGTCAGCGCTTACAGTACGGAGGCTGAGGTTTACCAGGAAGGTTCTAACCGGATCAATGTGGAGATCCCCGGCGTCTATAACGCAGAGGAGATGCTGGAAACGTTAGGAAATCCGGGAACCATTGAGTTTTATGAGATGGCTGACGAGGGGATGAGCCTTGTGCTGGACGGCAATGATATTATCGACGCTCAGGCGGTAAGCATTACCAATACCTACGGTAATAATGAATATGCTGTCCGCGTTACATTTAACAGCGACGGCGCCGATAAATTTGAGGAGGCCACGGCGAGAAATGTAGGCAATCCCATTTACATTATGTATGACGGCAGCATTATCAGCGCCCCGGTGGTAAAGACGACCATCAGCGGCGGCTACTGTGAGATCACCGGCAATTTTACTTACGAATCAGCCAACAGCCTCGCTACAAGCATCCGTCTTGGCGTTCTCAAGCTGACGCTGACGGAAGTTTCATCCAGCGTTGTAGGCGCAAGGCTTGGGGAGGACGCGGTAAGTACCAGCCTTCTCGCCGCGGCCATTGGCTTTGTCATCATCGTCATTTTTATGATTGCCTTTTACCGCATTCAGGGTTTGGCTGCGGGAATCGCCCTGGGTCTTTACCTGGTGATGATGCTTTGTTTCTTAAATGCTTTTGATGTAACGCTTACTCTGCCGGGCATCGCGGGTATTATTCTGTCCATCGGTATGGCCGTGGATGCCAATGTGATCATCTTCACCCGTGTCAAGGAGGAGATCGCCCTTGGAAAGACGGTTCAAAACGCTATGAAACAGGGGTATCATAAGGCACTGTCTGCTATTTTGGACGGAAATATTACCACATTAATTGCGGCGGCAGTTCTCTATCTTATGGGTACCGGCTCCATCCGGGGATTTGCCACCACTCTGGCCCTTGGTATCGTCCTTTCCATGATCACGGCTCTGTTTATCACCCGTGTCCTTGTCTCCGGTTTTTATGCTATGGGCGTGACTTCAGAGAAGTTTTACGGGCGCCAGAAAGAGCGCAGGCCTATTAACTTTACAGGGCACAAAGTGATCTTTTATATTATTGCCGTTGTTGTCATCGGCGCCGGATTTGTCACTATGGGCGTCAACCAGGTTTCCGGAAACAACGCTTTAAACTACAGCCTTGATTTTACCGGCGGGACATCCATGACAGTGACTCTGGACTCCTATGTGGATATTACATCCGCTGACGGCACTGCCCTGCGCAGTCTTATAGAGGAAACCACAGGAATTACAGATATCCAGCTTCAGAATGTCCAGGACAGCAATGATGTTGTTATAAAAACCCCTGTGCTGGATTCTGAGCAAAGATCCGCCCTGAAAGACGCCCTGGCCCAGGATTACGGCGTTGAGGACGGGGAGATCACCGAGGACAATATCAGCGGCGTTGTCAGCAGTGAAATGCGCACTAACGCGGTACTTTCTGTAGTAATCGCAGGCATCCTTATGCTGATCTATATTTGGGTACGCTTTAAAGATTTTAAAATCGGTGCCAGCGCGGTGATCGCCCTGATCCACGACGTTCTTGTCGTTCTTGCGGTGTACGCTGTGGTGCGCATTCCTGTGGGCAACACATTTATCGCATGTATGCTGACCATTGTCGGTTATTCCATTAACGCAACCATTGTTATTTTTGACCGTATCCGGGAAAACCGTCAGATGATGAAGGGGGAGGATCTGGATCTGATTGTCAATACAAGTATTACCCAGACCCTTTCAAGAAGTATCAACACGTCACTGACGACCTTTATTATGATATTTATGCTCTTTATTCTGGGCGTTTCCTCCATCCGTGAGTTCGCCCTGCCGCTGATGGCCGGCATTATTGCCGGAGGATTTTCGTCCATCTGTATTTCCGGCACATTATGGTCTGTTATGAAGCGGAAAAAAGCCGCGAAAAGCAAAGGCTGATATCCGCCGGATTTATGGGGATCCTGCGGCCTGAGGTTTGTAAAAGCCTCGGACCGCGGGTTTTCTTTTTTATTACGGGAAACAGACACGCAGCAAACAATCCTGTGGATGGATTGTTATAAGGAAGTTTAAAGACCCGGCAGTAAATCGCGGGCGAAAGGAATATGCGATGAGAGAAAAATGGATGATCATGGCCAAGAGGGCGGATTTTAATCAACTGGGCACGATGTTTCATATCAGTCCGGTACTGGCCCGCCTGGCGGTGAACAGGGATATTCGGGAACCGGAGCAGATACGGAGATATCTTTATGGCGGCATTGAAGATCTTTATGATCCGCTGTTGATGAAAGATCTGGAAAAGGCGGCGGACAGAATTACCCAGGGGATTGCCGGACATGAAAAAATGGCCATTGCCTCGGATTTTGATGTGGACGGCATTATGTCCGGTTTTATATTGAAAACAGGGTTGAGCCGCATTGGCGCTGACTGTGAAATCTATACGCCGGACCGGATTTCGGAAGGCTATGGGCTCAACCGCAGGATTGTGGAGCAGTCTTTTGAGCGGGGGGCGCGGCTCCTTATTACATGTGACAACGGAATCGCCGCTTTTGAGGGCGTTGCCCGCGCTAAAGAGCTTGGGATGGACGTAATCGTCACAGACCATCATGATATTCCCTTTGAGGAGCAGCCTGACGGCTCTGTCAAAATCCTCAGAGTGGAGGCGGATGCCATTGTTAATCCAAAGCAGCCGGATTGCGCTTATCCTTTTAAAAAGTTGTGCGGCGCCGGGGTGGCCTTTAAGCTCATCAGCCGCCTGTACGATAGAAACCATATACCAGAGGAAGAAAAATATGCTCTTTTGGAGTATGTGGCCATTGCCACCGTGGCTGATGTGATGGATCTTCAGGACGAAAACCGGATCATGGTCCGACTGGGACTTGATATGGTGCGGCACACGAGAAATACGGGGATCCGGGCGCTGATCAAAGCCAATAACCTGGACTTTAACCGGATCAGCGCCTACCACATTGGTTTTGTCATTGGCCCCTGCTTTAACGCTGCGGGACGGCTGGACACCGTTAAGATCGCCCTGGATCTGCTGTCAGAAAGCGATGCTGCAAAGGCGGATATGATCGCCCAGAATTTAAAGGAACTCAATGAAAGCCGGAAAGGTCTAACTGTTCAGGGATTTGACCAGGCTGTGGAAATTATAGAAAATTCGGACATAAAAGAAGACAAAGTTTTGCTTATTCTCCTTAATGACTGCCATGAAAGCCTTGTGGGGATCATTGCCGGGAGAGTCCGGGAAAAATATCACAAGCCATCTATTGTTTTTTCCCGTGTGGAGGATGGAAGGATTAAAGGGTCAGGAAGATCTATTGAAGCATACAATATGTTTGTGGAGCTTAGCCGGCAAAAACATTTGCTGGAGCGCTTTGGAGGCCATCCCATGGCTGCGGGCCTGACATTGAAAGAAGAGAACCTGGAGGCATTGCGCAGAAATCTTAACGAGACGGCAACCCTCACCGCCGAAGATTTTCTCCCGGTAGTCCACATTGATATGACCATGCCTATCGGTTATGTTACGGAAAAGTTTATTCAGGAACTGGAGCTTCTGGAGCCTTTTGGAAAAGGCAATCCAAAACCGGTTTTTGCCCAGAAACATTTTCGTGTTTTGAGAGCCCGGATTATCGGGAAAAATCGAAATGTACTGAAAATGCTTGTTATGGATGAATACAGAACCTGTGCGGAGGCCATTTATTTTGGGGATATTGAGGCGTTTCTGGCCTTTGTTGAGGAATCTTTCGGGGCCGGCCAGCGGGAACTGATGCTTTCCGGCAAAAGCAACAATGTGGATCTGGCGTTCACCTATTACCCTGAGATCAACGAATATATGGGGACAAAAAATATCCAGATCGTTATTACCGGCTACTGCCGTATCGGAGGAAGATAGGGGCAGTACGGACCGCGTCATATCTGACGGTCAAATAGTTACAGAACATAAGATATATCTTCCATTTTCTGATAATTTGGTATATAATAAAAAATAATCTGCCCATAATCCGCCGCTATCCGTGCCATATGCGGGCGGAGTTGAGGGCAGCATTTTCAACAATAGAAAGGAAGCTTACCCTACGATGAAAAAACTTGAGGATTATATTGTAAGTATACCGGACTTCCCGGAGGAAGGAATTATTTTCAGAGACGTCACAACAGTGATCCAGGATCCGGAAGGGCTGAAACTGGCCATTGATACGATGAGCGGATTTCTGGACGGCGTGGATTTTGACGTTGTTGTCGGCCCGGAAGCCAGAGGATTTATTTTCGGTATGCCTATTGCCTATAAATTGGGAAAAGGTTTTGTTGTTATCCGCAAAAAGGGCAAATTACCGAGAAAGACCATTTCCCAGGAATACGATCTTGAATATGGAAAGGCGGAGGTGGAGATCCACGCCGACGCCATTAAGCCCGGACAAAAAGTGGTTATAGTGGATGACCTTCTGGCTACAGGAGGGACTATGGAGGCCAATATCCGCCTTGTAGAGCGCCTGGGGGGAGAGGTAGTTAAAGTGGTCTTCCTCATTGAACTGGCAGGACTTTGCGGACGGAAACGGCTGGCGGATTATTCTGTGGAATCCGCCGTCATTTATGAAGGAAAATGATGGAATTCTTGAAAAAGAAAGTGGTGATCATATGGTTCAGGAACACGGTAAGGTCATTGAAGCAGACGTGATTGATGAGAGTAAGGATGAAGTCATCCAGACTAAAGATTTTACATCCCCAGAGGATTTATATAATCAGCTCATTGCCAGAGTAAGAAAATATCATCCCTCAACAGATATCAGCCAGATTGAGAAGGCATATAAAATTGCCCGCAACGCCCATGAAGGCCAGTTCCGTAAATCCGGTGAGCCTTATATTATCCACCCTTTAAGCGTGGCCCTGATCCTGGCGGATCTGGAACTGGATAAAGAGACTATTGTCGGGGGACTCCTCCACGATGTGGTTGAAGACACAGTCATGACTGATGAGGAGATTGAGAAAGAGTTCGGCAGGGAAGTGGCCCTCATTGTTGATGGAGTGACAAAACTGGGACAATTGTCTTACGCCAAGGATAAAGTGGAAGTTCAGGCTGAAAATTTAAGAAAGATGTTTCTGGCTATGGCTAAGGATATCCGGGTCATTCTCGTAAAGCTGGCGGACCGCCTCCACAATATGCGGACGGCCAAGTACTGGTCCCCGGCCAAGCAAAAGGAGAAGGCCAGGGAGACTATGGACATTTACGCACCTATCGCTCAGCGTCTTGGCATTTCAAAGATCAAGATCGAGCTGGATGATCTGGCCCTGCGTTATCTGGAGCCAGAAGTCTATTATGATCTTGCGGAAAAAATCGCTTCCAAAAAGAGCGAGCGCCAGGCGTACGTTTCCTCCATTGTAAATGAAGTCAACGATTGCATGGAAAAAGGAGGCATAAAGGCGGAGGTCAGCGGCCGGGTCAAACATTTTTTCAGCATTTATAAGAAGATGGTAAATCAGAATAAGACCCTGGATCAGATTTATGATCTTTTTGCTGTGCGAATCATTGTGGATTCCATTAAAGACTGTTACGCGGCTTTGGGGCTGATCCATGAAAAGTACAAACCGATTCCCGGCCGTTTTAAAGATTATATTGCTATGCCAAAACAGAATATGTATCAGTCTCTCCACACTACCCTCATCGGGCCGGAGGGAAAACCTTTTGAGATACAGATCCGAACCTTTGACATGCACCGGACGGCAGAATATGGTATCGCTGCTCACTGGAAATACAAAGAGGATCCCAACGGCATTAACAATGAAAACAGCGAGGAGGCAAAGCTGACCTGGCTGCGACAGATTCTTGAGTGGCAGCGGGATATGTCTGATAACAGGGAGTTTATGAGTCTTCTCAAAAATGACCTGGATCTGTTTTCAGAGAGCGTTTACTGCTTTACCCCGGCGGGGGATGTGAAAAATCTTCCAAACGGTTCCACACCGATTGATTTCGCTTACAGCATCCACAGCGCGGTTGGTAATAAGATGGTTGGCGCCAGAGTCAACGGCCGCCTTGTGAATATTGACTATAAGATACAAAACGGCGACCGCATTGAGGTTATCACCTCCCAGAACTCCAAGGGCCCCAGTCGTGACTGGCTGTCCATTGTAAAGAGTACGCAGGCGAAAAATAAGATCAACCAGTGGTTTAAGACAGAGTTTAAAGAGGAGAATATTATCCGGGGCAAGGAACTGATCGAAAAGTATTGTAAGTCCAAAGCCCTTATACTGAGCAATCTGACCAAACCGGAATATGTGGAAAAAGTACTGCGCAAGTATGGCTTTAAAGACTGGGATGCGGTTTGCGCGGCCATCGGCCACGGCGGACTGAAAGAAGGCCAGGTCATCAATAAACTTCTGGATGAGTATAATAAAGAGCATAAGAAGCTGATGACTGACGCCCAGATTTTAACCCAGATCTCCGAAAGTAAAAGTGCCCTGCCCCAAAGCGCCAGGAAATCTAAAAGCGGCATTATCGTCAAGGGAATTGACGATGTGGCGGTGCGTTTTTCCAAATGCTGCAATCCCCTTCCCGGCGATGAGATTGTAGGCTTTATTACCCGAGGGCGGGGAATCTCCATTCACCGCACCGACTGTGTCAATATTATGAATATATCCGAATCTGACCGGGCCCGGCTCATTGACGCCGAGTGGCAGCAGGAGGAGGGCACCTCAAAGGAACTTTATAAGGCGGAGATTAATATTTATGTTCACGACGGCGTTGGCGTCCTTGTGGAAGTAGCCAAAGTATTTACTGAAAAAGAAATAAATGTGACGGCCATGCAGAGCCGCACCGGCAAAAATCACGCGGCGACTATTAATGTCTGTTTTGATGTTTCCGGCAGGGAAGAACTGACCAAGATCGTAGATAAGCTGCGGATGCTGGACTGTGTCTATGATGTGGAGCGCACCAGAGGATAAGGACAGATAGAAGGAGAAATGTCATGAGTTTTCATATAGAGTCTGTGGTGCTTGGGATGGTTGGCACCAATTGCTATTTGCTGATCAATGACGGGACAAAAGAGACGGTGATCTTTGATCCCGGAGATGAGGGAGAGCGGGTGGCCGCTTACCTCTCCCGGGAAAATTTAAAACCGGCGGCCATCCTTTTGACCCACGGCCATTTTGACCATATTATGGGGGTGGAGGCCCTTTGCGCCGCCTTTGACCTGCCAGTCTACATCCATGAGGAGGAGGCCGGGGTTATGGAAGATCCGGCCCTTAACGCCTGCGGGATGATCGGCGCCAATGTAAAGGTCAAGGCGGACCATCTGGTCAAAGACGGGGAAGTTTTAAACCTGGCCGGGGCCGACATCCGCGTCCTTTTTACACCGGGACATACCCGGGGCGGCGTCAGCTATTATGTGGAGGAGATAAAGGCGGTATTTTGCGGGGACACTCTTTTTGAAGGCTCTGTGGGCCGCACAGATCTCCCTACAGGGAGCATGTCCGTGCTGATCCGTTCCATTAAAGAAAAGCTGTTCACCCTTCCCGACGACGTGCAGGTGCTTCCGGGCCACGGCGGCGCTACCACCATCGGATGGGAGAAGAAAAATAATCCGTTTGTATGCTGAGGTAAGATGAGATGATTGGACTTTTTATGAATCAGTCCAGCTATGAAAATGACATCCGGGCGCTGATCATGGCCTTTTTTCCGGGGGAAAAGATCGTTCTCAACGGTGAAGAGGCGGATCATACCGTCCGGGTCATTTTTTCGCGGGACAATGTGAAAATAGATCTGGAACAGGACGGGAAACTTTTGTCCAGTGCTGAAGGTGCCTTCGATTGCTCAGATTACAGGGAAGGCAAAAACAGTCTGAAAAGAGTGTTATACGATTGCCTGATCCAGTATAAAGAGAAAGCGCTTCCCTGGGGGACTTTGACGGGTATACGGCCCACAAAGATCGCTATGGGGCTTTTAAATGCCGGAATGAGCGATGAGGAGATGTACGATTATTTTAAGAAAGAGTATTATCTGTCTGATGAAAAGTTCCGGCTGTGTACCCGGGTGGCAAAAAATGAATCAAGAGTTTTAAAAGACCTTGATTTTGAGCATACATACAGTGTTTATGTGGGAATCCCCTTTTGTCCAACGATCTGCGCCTACTGTTCTTTTTCATCATTTCCGCTGTCTGTGTGGAAAAAAAGGGTGGGCGATTACCTTGAAGCCTTGTTTAAAGAGCTGGATTATCTGGGGCAGGCGCTGGCCGGGAGAGAACCATTGACTCTCTATATGGGAGGAGGTACCCCCACGTCATTGACAGCTTCACAGATGGACCGTCTCCTGGGAAAGCTGGGAGAAATTTTTGATTTTTCAAAGATCCGGGAGATTACCATTGAGGCTGGGCGGCCGGACAGTATTACAAAAGATAAGCTGAAAGTCATCCGCTCCTACGGTATTGACCGCATTTCTATTAATCCTCAGACCATGAAGCAGGAAACACTGGACATTATCGGAAGGCGCCACACAGTGGAGCAGATCCGGGAGGCTTTTACCCTGGCAAGGGGGGAAGGTTTTGGCAATATTAATATGGATTTGATCGCCGGACTACCGGGAGAGACGCCGGAGGATATGGCCGCAACCCTTGAGCAGATTCAGGCTCTGGGGCCGGACTCTATGACGGTCCATTCCCTGGCCATTAAGCGGGCGGCTTATATGAATAAAAACCGGGAGCAGTTTGCGCCGACACCTCAGGAGCAGGTCAATGCCATGATCGGGCTCTCCTTTGAGAGCGCCGTGAAAATGGGGATGGAACCCTATTATCTGTACCGGCAGAAAAATATTGCCGGAAATCTGGAAAATGTAGGCTATGCCCGTCCGGGAAAAGAAGGTCTGTATAATATCCTCATTATGGAAGAAAAGCAGTCCATCATCGCCGCCGGAGCCGGCGGGGCCACAAAGATTGTGATCCCTGGGGAGAATCGGATCGAGCGGATTGAAAATGTTAAAAATGTTAAAGATTATATTGAACGGATCGACGAAATGATCCAGAGAAAAAAGAGGTTTGATATCCATGGAAAGAAACCCCAATGAAGAACCGTTTATCCGGACAAAGGCCATGATCGGCCCGGAGGCTTTTGCCCGCCTTGAATCATCCAGGGTGGCGGTGTTTGGCGTAGGCGGCGTGGGCTCTTATGTGGCTGAGGCTCTGGTCCGTACAGGTATCGGACAGATTGATATTATTGACAATGACCGGGTCTGCCCAAGCAATCTCAACCGGCAGATTATGGCCCTCCACTCTACCCTTGGCATGGCCAAAGTCCAGGTTATGGCCCAGCGGATGCAAGACATTAATCCCACAGCAAAAGTGACGGCCTATGAGACCTTTGTGGATAAGACAACAATGGAAATATTTCCTTTTGAGTCCTATGACTATATTGTGGATGCCATTGATACGGTCACATCTAAGCTTTTGCTCATTGAAAAGGCCAAGATGCTGGATATTCCGGTGATCAGCTCCATGGGAGTGGGAAATAAGCTGTACCCTGAGCGTCTGACGGTCACGGATATATCAAAAACCCAGGTGTGTCCTTTGGCAAGAGTTATGCGCCGGGAACTTAAAAAGAGGGGGATATACCATGTAAAGGTGTTGTTTTCCGATGAGGAGCCGGTAGATCTGTTTTCAGATCCGGGCAGTGACGAGACGGCATTAAACAGGAAAAGAAGATCTCCCGGAAGTATTGCCTTTGTGCCCTCTGTGGCCGGCCTGATCATTGCCGGAGAAGTTGTGCGGGATCTTTCGGGGATCCCCCAGGATCGGAAAATGACTAAAGAGACTAAAAAGCCCCGGTAAAATCCGGGAACAGTTCTGCCAATATGCGGACAAAAGCCTGCTTATGTAAAAATATGTCGAAGGATTATTGTTGAAAAAATTGGAAAAAAAGATATAATTAAAGCATCACAAAACAGTTTGTGGTGCTTTTCTTTTTAATATGCGCATGTTCTAAACGGTATCCTACAGTATTTTCGCAGGATATATTCTTTTCAGATCTCTTATGACCGGACGTCCGACTTTGATCAAAGCCTGTTTTCCCGTAGATTAAACAGTAAAAGGAGTATATATGAATAAAAATATGTGTGAATCGTTTGATTATGAACAGTTTGTAGATTATATTGCCAGTCACCTTTTCGATGGCATCAGCCAGGAGACAGATGCCGGAGATGTTATTGATATTCGTGTAGTCCCCGTTATACGGAACAACGAGCGGGTGACTGACGCCCTCAGGGTATGTGTGAAGGGCAGTAAGCCATATCCATTGATTGACATTGACCCCTTTTATGAGATGTACTGTATGGGCGCAAAGATGCCCCAGGTGATCCATGAGCTGGCGCGCTCCTACATAGACAGCCGGGAACGGCAGTATTTTCTCTGCCCTGATGATCTGATGAGTTTCGACAAAGTGAAAGATAAGATCATTTTCAGG
Organism: Catenibacillus scindens; assembly: GCF_014202115.1. GTDB lineage: Bacteria > Bacillota > Clostridia > Lachnospirales > Lachnospiraceae > Catenibacillus > Catenibacillus scindens. Next base: position 120,375 of record NZ_JACHFW010000009.1, on the reverse strand, counting down.
CTAATCAGCCGGGGGAGAAACCGTCATGTTCTTGAGTGCTGCCCATGCAGGGATTTTCTGGATCTTTCCATCACTTACCGTGTCCTCACGGGAAAGAGCGAGGGAGGGATATCTTCCGTGATGATCACAAAGTTTATGATGGAGGAATGGGGGATTGACGAGGATATTCTTTACCGCCTGGCCATCTCAAATTCGGTCCGGCATTTTCCGCCAAAGGTAGAAAGTTTTGGTGATGTTGTGACCCGGCTGATGGATAGTACCGATGACGAAGAGGATTTTCAATGGCCTGAGGGTATGTCCGATGATCCCGGATTTTATGTATGCACTAATGATTGTGGGATCAACGGCGCCGGCGTGATCTGTTACCCCGGACTTCTTGAAGAGTTTGGGGAAATGATCGGGGAGGATTTTTATATTTTGCCAAGTTCTATTCATGAGGTTCTTTTCCTGCCCGCCCACATGGGTATGCTTCCGCAAGAGGTTATCTCTGTTGTGGGCAGCGCCAACAAGAGCGTCGTGTCCCGGGAGGAAATTTTATCGGATTCTGTCTATTATTTTAGGGTTAAAAGCGGGAAAATTCAAAAATACTCTGGACAAATTGCGGAAGAATTGCTACAATAGGCATAATTTTGGGAAGTATTCAGCCCACGGCTGGATCGTTACCGATCTCGAAAGGAGTTTTGCAGTTTGCTGATTATTGCCTACGTGCTTATCATAAATTTTTTGGGGTTTATTTTGTGCGGCTGGGATAAGAGAAAAGCGGTGAAGCATCAGTGGCGCGTCCCTGAAAAACATTTTTTTATTCTGGCGCTTGCCGGAGCAGGCCCCGGTATTCTGGCCGGGATGTACACCTTTAGGCATAAGACCCGCCATAAGAAGTTTATCATAGGCATACCGGTGATGATCCTTATTGACTGTACAGTCATTTTTACATTATGGAAAATATGGAGGTAGAAAGCGATGTATTCATTGGATGAAGTAAAGCGGGAAGACCCGGCGGTAGCGGAGGCCATCGAACTTGAGATTGGCAGACAGAACGGGAATATCGAACTGATCGCGTCAGAAAATTTTGTGAGCAAGGCGGTTATGGCCGCCATGGGAAGCCCTCTGACAAATAAGTACGCCGAAGGCTATCCGGGAAAACGTTATTACGGAGGATGCCAGTACGTGGATATTGTGGAGAATCTGGCTATTGAACGGGCTAAAAAGCTATTTGGTGCGGAGTATGCCAATGTTCAGCCTCATTCCGGTGCCCAGGCCAATATGGCTGTGTTCCAGGCGGTGTTAAAACCCGGCGACACATTTATGGGGATGAACCTGGATCACGGCGGACATTTAACCCACGGAAGCCCAGCCAATTACTCAGGCAAGGTTTTTCACTGTGTTCCTTATGGGGTAAATGACCAAGGCTTTATTGATTATGATGAAGTGCGCCGCATTGCCCTTGAGGCAAAACCAAAGCTGATCATCGCGGGAGCCAGCGCTTACTGCCGTACCATTGATTTTAAAAAGTTCCGTGAGATCGCCGATGAGGTAGGTGCTTACCTTATGGTGGATATGGCCCACATCGCCGGACTTGTAGCGGCAGGCATTCATCCAAGTCCTATTCCTTACGCTCACTTTACTACAACGACTACCCATAAAACACTGAGAGGCCCCAGAGGCGGTATGATTTTATCCAGCGAAGAGTTTGGAAAGAAACTGAACTCCGCAGTATTTCCGGGAACTCAGGGAGGTCCGCTCATGCATGTGATCGCTGCCAAGGCAGTAGCTTTCGGTGAAGCTTTGACTGACGAGTTTAAGGCTTATCAGCAGCGTATTGTGGACAACGCCAAGGCGCTGTGCAGTGGTCTTCAGAGCAGAGGGCTGACTATTGTATCCGGCGGAACAGACAACCACCTCATGCTTGTAGATCTTCAGAATCTGGGACTTACCGGCAAAGAGGCGGAGAAGATGCTGGATGAGGTTCATATTACATGCAATAAAAACACCATTCCAAACGATCCTCAGTCACCTTTTGTAACTAGCGGTATCCGTCTCGGAACACCGGCGGCGACAACCAGAGGAATGAACACCGAGGATATGGATCAGATTGCCGAGGCTATTGCCATTACGCTAAAAGATTTCGAGGCCAATAAAGATAAGGCAATGGCTATTGTAAAATCTCTGACAGATAAATATCCGTTATATTAATTCTCCAAATTTTATGTAGCAGTTTAGCCGACAAAAAAGGTGCGGGATGATTTATGCCCGTATAAGGCTCATACCGCACCTTTTTTGACAAGGGGACCGCCTGATTATGAGCAAAGGAGCGGCGTTGCCCCAGGTTGGCAGGCGTGTCAGGGGGTAAACTGTTCAAAAATAATCGTATGTCCCAGTTTTTTCAGGACTTTATAATCTTTAGGGTGCCGAATCGTCCATAAAACAGTCATTGCGCCAAAAAGTCTGCGGTTTAAGAAAAATCCCCAGTTTTGTATATCTTCATAGTCATAGGCGATAAAATCCGGTCGCGTGATCACATTTGTGAGCAAATGGGACAGGGCCAGAGGTTTAAGCTGCCAGTATCGGGGACTTTTGCGGAAATTACAGGAGAGCTGGCCGCGGATCACTTTTTTTCTGTGTTTTCTGTACCAGTAAAGTGCCAGTGGATGAAAAGATTCAATACAATATTCCCCTTTATATGAGGCGAGAAGATGATCCACAGCGGTACACAATTCATTATAGTTTTCATTATCTACCTTTAACTCGATAATCAGTGGAACTTGACCGGCAACGAGGGCCAGCACATCTTTAAATAGCGGAATCGTCTCGGTTGTTCCAATGAGAGGAATATCTTTTAATTCATTCCAAGTCATGTCGCAGATTTTGCCCTTAACACGGCACATGCGCCAGAGGCTGTCATCATGGAAGACAACGAGATGCTTGTCTTTTGTCAAATGGACATCCAGCTCAATTCCGTAATGATGATCAATGGCCTCTTTAAAGGCTGCCATGGAATTTTCCGGAATTTTCCACAGATTATTATGGAGGCCCCGATGAGCATAGTCATATTTTTTCAAACGGTCCATTAGAGGCAGACTGCGGCGGCCGGGAGCAATGGAAAACAGATAAAGGGCCGGAAGGCCGGCCAGAAGTCCACAGAGAAGTTTTGATCTTTTTTTCATAAACAGCGTCCTTTCCTACGAAATATCCGATTAACAGTTTAGCATTGTTTGGCCGAATTGTCTATCCGTTTAAACAGGGACAATCTTTGGTTACTGTTGGTGGTAGCCAGGCGCATGTCGCCGTTCACTCTGTGAACGCAATTTTATAGGTGCGCAGGAAGAGGTATCCAGTGTCCGAGGAAGAACTTATAAAACAGTGGTTTGAAGCGTTTACGGAAAAATATATGCGCCAGATCGAGCAGACAGTTTATCACAGAGTGAGAAATCAGGCGTGGGTGGAAGATGTGATCCAGGACGTATATTACCGTGTATGGCGTTACAGGAAAAAGATGCGGCTTATGGAAAGAAAGCCTGTGGAAATTTATCTGAGGAATATAATCCGCTCGGCGATTTCTGATTTTTATAAAAATAAAGACAGCCAGCTTATTTTAAATTCAGATATCCTTTCTTTCCATTCAAAAACATGCGGCGGAGCATATACTCAGCCGGAACACCATATAATACTTCAGGAGTATTTAAAAATTCTTGAGGAACTTTCCAGACAGGAAAAAGATATACTGGTCATGAGGATTTTATACAATATGGGGTATAAAGAGATCGGCGCTATGTATCACATCAAGGAGACTGCGGCAAGAAAACGTTATGAGCGGGCGATACGCAAGATTCGTAAAAAGGTAAAGGAAATATTTCCTACTTGAAATTTCCTACAGTATCATATATAATTAATTTCAGATAAAAGCCAAGAGATTTCCTGGAGTGTTCGATCACCCTGCAATTTTGAACCTACATTTCATTTGACGGGAAATTTGATATCGGGCAATATGTCAGGCCTCCGTTTGCAGTGGAAGACAGAAAGACCGACGAGATTACCCACCTGGCGTTAGGCTAGGCGTCAAATAGCGGGGAACGGCACCCTGGGACATACATAAGATAAAAAAGAGACGCACACATGAATGTGGAGCGTCTCTTTTTAGTCATTTGATTCCCCGTGCAGGCGGTGGGAAGTCACTCTCGCGGTGATGTCTTGCCTGATCAAACAGTATCATAGGATATTTAACAGATGGAAAGGGCTTTATGAAAAGACAATATTGGCTTATAGGTATTTTAAGCGTTCTTCTGTGCGTTACTGCCTGGATGATCGTCTGGCTTTATGGCGGACATAAAGATGAGACATGGATTAGCCGCAGTGCTGCCGCTAAAATGTCAGTCCTCGCCAAAGACGGTCCGGATGGGATCGCCACGGACAGCTTGGAGGAGGGACAGGCGTGGTACTCGCCTTACATAGAACGGTCTGAAGAATGCTTTGGATTGGGGCCGGAATCCGGGGAGATGGTGGATTTGTGGGCCATGGAACCGTTAACTTACGGCGAGGCGAAGAAAATCGCCGGAGCCTTCGAGGTTCAGACAGAGTTTCTGTCTTTTTCATTTGATGCCGGGGAGACGCGGCCCATTCCAGCCAGCCAGTGGTTTGAGCTGTACGATCTTATAGCGGCCCGGTCCGGCCATGTAAAAAAGCAGGAATTGTTGATCCTTGGCACATCATCTAATGTGGAAGGACTTTCATCCTGGCAGTGCCTGACCCAGGAGGGTCTTTTTAGTTTTGTAGGCCTGTCTCTGGACAGTTATATGGATACCTGCGTTTTTGCCTATGTGTGCGGCGGCGAAATTGGTGGGATCAACGGCGTCTGCCCCAAGACCGTCCAGGTTAACAATGTATGGATTACTTCCGGTGATCAGGATCAGATGACGGTTTTTATTAACGGGTATTACCGTGTCTTTGAGCTGGACCGGATTTTGACTGAACCGGTGGAGAAAGTCATGGCGGATATGACTTTTGAGGACCGGGAGTTGTCTAAGATCACATTAAAGCCAACGGTGATCAAGGGAACGATCCTCTCTGTGGACGATGAATCTATTGACATTGAAAACTACGGGAAAGTGGCCACGACAGAGGATTTTATTGTTCTGAATATGGAGCAGGGGATTACCTGCCAGGGGAGAGACAGCCTGTCTGCAGGAAGCATGTATACGGAATTTGTTGTGGAGGATCAGAAGATATGTGCGGCCCTGATCCGGGCCTCCTCCCAGGAAGAGACGATCCGGGTGCTTTTAAGTTGTGACGGCTATACAGGTTATATTCATTCCGGTGTTACCCTGACAAGCAGCGTTCCTTTTTGGACTGTCTGCCAGGGCGAGCGCAGGGAATACCAGGCCGGTGAGATGTTGACTATAGATCTTTCTGCTCTTGCGGGACAGCCGTCGATGACAGTATTTACATCAGCCACGGCGGGAACCATTGAGATTTTGTCTTTAAACCGGAGTCAGGGCCATCCCCGGTACAGAGGCGCCCTGGAGATCATTGCCGATGATCAGGGGCTTGTTCTTGTCAATGAGTTACTCATGGAAGATTATTTATATGGGGTCATTCCCAGTGAGATGCCAGCCTCCTACGAGATGGAAGCTTTAAAGACCCAGGCGGTCTGTGCCAGAAGTTTTGCCGCCGCTTCGATTCAAAATCCCCGATTCCCCCAGTGGGACGCCGATGTGGATGACAGCATGGCCACACAGGTGTACAATAACGCCGATGAGGATTCAAGAACTTGTCAGGCTGTGGATGAAACCGCCGGTCAGGCCCTTGTATGGGAGGGGGAGCCGGTTCAGGCTTATTTTTATTCTACGTCTAGCGGAAGCAGCTCGGATCCGGAGGATGTGTGGATTTCCGGGAACGGTGTGCCCTATATCCATGGACGCCTTCAGATTTTGGGAGAAGAAGAGAGAGATCTGTCATCAGAAGATGTTTTTAAATCCTTTATTGATGACTATGCCTCAAAAGATTATTTTGAGAAAGACATATCCTGGTTCCGATGGGAGACGACTTTATCCTCCGTGAATATCCGGGAATCAGTTGATAAAAGTCTCCTTACACGTATCCGGACGGTGCCTTCCCAGATCCTTGTTATGGATGAGGGCGGAAGTTTTGTGGAAAAAGAAATATCCACAGTGGGAGATATTATTGATCTCTATGTCAGGGAACGGAGTGAAAGCGGCGTCATTAAGTCGATGGTAATCGAGGGAACTGAGGCGGTGATCTTGGTCCAGGGAGAGTATAATATCCGTCTGCTTCTGGCCCCGTTGGAATCTTTAGTTCTGTGTCATGACGGCACTGACGCAGGGACGATGACCATGCTTCCCAGCGGCTATTTTTACATTGAGGCCCAAGGGGATCAGATCTACACTCTCCGGGGCGGAGGTTACGGTCACGGTACAGGTATGAGCCAGAATGGAGTGCTGATGCTGGCCAATCGTGGGCTGGACTGCTATGAGATCCTCCATTTTTATTTTGAGGACGTGGCTATAGAAAATCTCCGGGAACCATAAAGGACCCGGAGATTTTTTCCTTGAAATCTAAATGGAGAGTATTTTTTTCCGGTCGGGGGAAAACCATAGAATATTTAACTCGGCGCCGAGAAAGAAGATGTTCATGCAGAAATAGAGCCAGAGCATGGTGACGATGATGCTTGTAAGACTGCCGTACATATTGGACAGACCGCCGGAAAAATCCACATAGATAGAAAAAATGTAGGAAGTGATCATCCATCCAAGGCCGGAAAATACAGCTCCGGGGAGCTGATGGTAAAAACTGACTTTTTTGTTGGGAAGAACCTTATAAAAGATCAGGAAAAACAGGGTCAGTATTGCCATGGCAGAGATGGTCCGTATGCTGATGAGAAAAGCAGCCACGTCGTTTAAGAAGGGAAGCTTTTCACAGATCCACAGGTAGATCCGGTTGCCAAATACGAGGACAACTAAAGTAAAGATGATCATAAAGGCGAAAATCAGGGTGTATATGGTGGAGATGATCCGAAGAAGAACATAGTTGCGGGTCTCTTTAATGCCATAGATGGAGTTCATTCCCCGGCTCAGCGACAGGATTCCCTTCCCTGAGGACCACAGCAGGGCGATGATAGTGATAGACAGTACAGTTCCGGAGGTCTTTGTATTGATCTCCTGGATGATATAAATAATAAATTTTCCTGTGTCCGCCGGAAAAAAATCGCCGATATTGTCGATGAGTGTTTCTGTCTCTAGGGGAACATATTTCAGCAGAATCAGAAGCAGCATTAAAAAGGGTACCGCTGATAATATGATAAAAAAAGCGGACTGAGCCGCGTAAGCAGAGACATGATCATCTTTGATTTTGTTCAAGATACCTTTGATCCATTTGATTAATGCCGCCATTGTCCACCGATCCTTTGGGATAATATTTGCTCACTCTATTATGATTGACGATCTTAGCTTATTTTATATCATCTTAACATGAATTTTTGAGAATGTCCATGCGGATATCTTTTCTACGGTTACACTGTGTAACTGTTTGGTCTGCCTGTCTTTTGATGGCTGAACGAGGCTGCATTTTGCCTTTACAGTAATTTTACGATTATTTTTCTGAAATGTGATAGCATAGGACTGTCCTAATTGATAAAATATTCTATTATCTGTAAGATGCGGGAGAAGATTTAACAGGATCTTCTGTAAAAGTGAATGTTTTGATGGAGGAAGGCAAAATAAGATGTTAGTGCTGGAAAATTTAAGAAAATCTTTTGACGGCCATCTTGTTTTGGATCACATAGATCTGAAAGTGGCCGGCGGGGAGATTGTATCCATATTAGGCCGGCCTGGCAGCGGAAAAACAACATTATTAAATCTCATATTGGGCGTCTACAATGGCGACTGTGGCAATATTATCATTGACGGGTATAATATTATCGGCGTTCCCCCGGAGGAGAGACCTGTGAATGTTGTTTTCAGAGATTTTGACTTCTTATGGGACATGAACGTATATAAAAATATTATTTCTGATATCCGGTACAGGCCCATATCTTCCATGTCTGACGTGAATGAGATCATTCAGCTTCTGGGACTGGAGGATTTTCTGACCAAAAAGATCACACAGCTTTCAGGGGAACAGCGGCTGAAAGTGGCTGTGGCCCGGATAATGACCACAAAGCCAAAGGTTCTTCTTTTAGATGCTCCTTTTGAGTTTTTAGAGCGGAGCAGGAGCGATGAAGTGCGGGAATCCATAAAAAAACTGGTGCGTCACTATCACCTGTGCGCCCTTGTGACCGCATCAAAATATACCGATGTATGTGCTTTTGGAGATCGGATCGTTGTATTGGAAAATGGATGTATTTCATCCTGGAACAGCTCCAGGGGCGGAGAAAACGAGCGCCGCCTTCCGCGGTCAAAGGTTCGGTTCCGCCATGGATAGAGGGCTATCCATGGCCGGTGAAATTTTTAGTGGATAAACATGGCATCGCCAAAACTGAAAAAACGGTATTTTTCTTCCACGGCGATGTGGTAAGCGTTTAAGATCATATCCTTTGAGGCCAGAGCGGACACCAGCATCAGGAGTGTGGATTCAGGCAGATGAAAATTGGTGATCAGAGCGTCGATACATTTAAAGGTATAGCCGGGGTAGATAAAGATCTGTGTCCAGCCGCTGCAGGGGCGCACATGGCCATTGTCATCGGCCACAGTTTCCAGAGTCCGGGTGCTTGTGGTGCCTACAGCGATGACCCGTCCGCCGCTATCCTTTGTCTCATTAATGATTTGCGCGGCCTCTTCGTCCACCATATAAAATTCGGAGTGCATGTGGTGCAAAGTGACATCGTCCACCTTCACCGGGCGGAATGTGCCCAGACCAACATGGAGAGTAATGTTGGCAATTTTTATTCCCTTGGCCTGGATGGCGTCAAGAAGCTCTTTTGTAAAATGGAGGCCGGCGGTGGGAGCGGCGGCGGAACCGTCATACTTGGCGTAAACGGTCTGATAACGGCTTTTATCTTCCAATTTGTGGGTAATATAAGGGGGCAGGGGCATTTCGCCCAGACGGTCGAGGATTTCCTCAAAAATACCGTCGTAGGTGAAGCGAATGCGCCGGTTTCCCTCATCTACAATATCCAGAACTTCAGCCTTTAAAAGACCGTCCCCAAAAGAAATTTTCGCTCCCGGACGGAGTTTGCGTCCAGGCTTTACCAGAGTTTCCCACACATCATTTTCCAGACGTTTTAAGAGGAGGACTTCCACATGAGCGCCGGTATCCTCTTTGATGCCGTGGAGTCTGGCGGGAATCACCTTGGTGTTATTAATGACAAGACAGTCTCCTGGATTTAAAAAATCAATAATTTCCCTGAAAATGTGGTGGGAAACACCGCCTGTTTTTTTATCTAATACCATGAGCCGGGAGCCGGAGCGGTCTTTGAGCGGGTCTTGGGCAATGAGTTCTTTGGGCAGATCAAAATAAAAATCTGAAGTTTTCAATATTAATTTCCTCCTGTTAAAGAAAAATGAGTAATAGTTCAGTTCGCCGGACGCTGTGCAAATGTACAAAGAGCCGGCGCTAATATATGACAAAGCCGCAGCCTGGCGGCGCGAAGATTACAACGACTTATTCTAGCATGTGTGTCTGTGTTGCGCAAGTCTTGAATCTTGTTTCCGGCTGCCGCCGCTCCTTTGCTCATGATCCGGCGCCGGACTCATCAGGAATGGGGCGGGCTGATCCTTATGCAAGCATAAATCATCCCACCTATCCCTGATGGCTGAACTGTAACACATTTTCACAAAAATTACACAGAAAATTTCTTGACAAACTTTAACGCGGTAGTATATAATCAAATAAAATTTTACATGATAAACCGTTGAAGCGGAGATCAAAGTAATGATGCGCCCACAGAGAGTCCGGGAAGGTGAGAGCCGGATGGAGATGCAAGTTGCCAAATGGACCGCTGAGGGCGCAGTGAACGGGAAGATTTTCCTTATTATCCTGCGACGTGGGGCATACGTCAGTTGCCGGAGATATGTCAGTATCTCGCTGAGGGTACGATTAATTCGTAAATCAAGGTGGCACCGCGGAAGAAGTGCATTTGCAAGTATTGTACATCCGTCCTTGACATAAGATTTTATATCTTATGTCATGGGCGGATTTTTTTATTCCCGCAGGCAGCGAGCCAAATGGACGCGCTTGCGCGTCCATTTGGCGGTGCTGTGTGCCGGTGGCACACGTTTAGCACCGACTGTAGCGGAGCAAAGAACAAATACTTTGCCCTTTGGGGCACTGCTAGCTTGCTGCCCCGTTGCTTGCAGCGGGGTATTTGACGCATAGAAAACTGCGTTTCCAAATGAAATGACATAAAAACCGCTTTGCGAAGCTCGCGCTGCAGCAGATATGGCGATTAAACAAGGAGGTCAAAGATGAAACCGGCTTTAGAAGAAGTAAGAAAATTAGCGAAAAACAAAGCATACCGGCGCATTCCCGTGTATCGGGAATTGCTCAGCGACCGGTTTACCCCTATTGAAGTGATGCGTACGCTTCGGGCTGCCAGCAGGCATTGTTATCTTTTAGAGAGCGCCGACAGTCATCAAAAATGGGGAAGATATACGTTCCTGGGATTTGACCCGCTGCTGGAGCTGACCTGTACTAACGGAAAAATGCGGATACGGACCGGTTTTCAGGATGAGGAGTCCAGTGAGGAATTCTCCCCTGCGACAGAGACATTTAATGAACTGCCGGAGGATGTTATGGATATTATCTCCAGGCCGGGCACATGGTATTTTAATACACAGCATCCGGGAGAAATGATACGGGAAATATTGAATGCCTATAAAACGCCTCATCTGGAAGGGCTTCCCACGTTTACCGGAGGTCTTGTGGGATATTTTTCCTATGAGTACATTCAGTATGGTGAGCCCTCATTAAGAGCCTTGTTTGATGAATCCGGTCCTTTTTGCGATGTGGATTTAATGCTTTTTGACCGGGTGATCGCCTTTGACCATTACCGCCAGCAATTGATTCTCATTGCAGGTGTAAACACCCGAAATGTGGAGATGTCTTACAGGGAGGCAGAGAGGCAGCTTGACCGGATTGAAGAACTTTTGGACAGCCAAGCTAAGGCACATTTTAAGCCTCTTCACATGGAAGGAAATCTTGAAACTGTTTTCTCCGAAGAAGCGTACTGTGCGATGGTGGAAAAGGCAAGACATTATATCCGTGAGGGCGATATTTTCCAGGTGGTTCTCTCTAATCCTATGGAGGTTAAAGCGACAGGGAGCCTCTTTGACGCCTACCGGGTGCTGCGCACCACCAATCCGTCCCCATATATGTTTTATTTTACCAGCGATAATATTGAAATTGCCGGGGCATCCCCAGAAACGCTGGCAAAGCTTGAAAATGGCGTACTGCACACTTTCCCTCTGGCCGGGACCCGGCCAAGGGGAAAGACAGATGTGGAGGATGACAGGCTTGAAAAAGAACTTCTGGCCGACGAGAAAGAGCGGGCGGAGCATAACATGCTTGTAGATCTGGGGCGGAACGATCTGGGAAAGATCAGCCGCCTTGGAAGTGTGAAAGTTGAAAAATATATGCAAATCCAGCGGTTTTCCCATGTTATGCATATCGGAACTACTGTTTCCGGGGAGATTGAAGAGGGAAAAGACGCCGTGGACGCTGTGGACGCGATCCTGCCAGCGGGCACTTTGTCCGGAGCCCCGAAAATCCGGGCGTGCCAGATCATCAGAGAGCTAGAGGGAAGACGGCGGGGCGTCTATGGCGGGGCCATCGGATACCTGGATTTTACAGGAAATCTGGACACTTGTATTTCCATTCGCCTGGCTTATAAGAAAAACGGTAAAATCTGCGTTCAGTCCGGCGCGGGGATCGTGGCTGACAGTGTTCCGCAAAAAGAGTTTGTGGAATGCCGGAACAAAGCGCAGGCTGTGATCGGGGCTTTGACCGCTGCCCAGGGAGGTATACGATGATATTAATGATTGATAATTACGACAGTTTTGTTTACAACCTGTATCAGCTGATCGGCAGCATTTACGGAAATATAAAAATTATCCGCAATGATGCCATGACGCCGGAAGCTATGGAAAAATTAAATCCCCAGGCGCTGATCATTTCTCCGGGACCGGGTCACCCTCATGACGCCGGTTACAGTGTTGACGCTATAAAATATTTTGCCGGAAAAATCCCTGTCCTTGGAGTGTGTCTGGGACATCAGGCCATCTGCCAGGCTTTCGGAGGCCATGTATCTTACGCAAAAGAATTAATGCACGGCAAAGTTTCTGAAATTTTTGTGGATCAGAGCTGCCCGCTGTTTCAGGGGCTTTCGGGGCAGATTCCTGTGGCCCGCTACCACTCACTGTGTGCTGTCAGGGAAGATCTTCCACGATGTCTTCAGGTGACAGCCTGGACCGATGATCAGGAGATCATGGCTATCGCTCATAAGGACCTGCCGGTGTATGGTGTACAGTTCCATCCTGAGTCCGTGATGACCAGGGATGGCAGGACCATGATCCAAAATTTTTTGAATATCGCAAGGTTGCAGACGGAATTTAAAGGAGGTCAAGGTAATGATTAAAGATGCAATTATTAAATTAGCCCGGAAAGAGGATCTGACATTTGAGGAAGCTCAGACTGTTATGGACGAGATCATGGAAGGGCGGGCCACAGATGTGCAGATGTCTGCCTACCTGACAGCTCTCTCCATGAAAGGCGAGACAATTGATGAGATTACCGCCTCCGCAGCGGGAATGCGGGCTCACTGTATCAAACTTCTCCATGATATGAATGTTCTGGAAATTGTTGGGACGGGAGGCGACGGGGCCAATTCATTTAATATTTCCACCACAAGCGCTCTTGTTATTGCGGCGGCGGGGGTTCCCGTGGCAAAACACGGCAACCGGGCAGCATCGTCGAAATCCGGGGCAGCCGATGTTTTGGAGGCTCTTGGGGTAAAGATCAACCTTTCCCCGGAACACAGTGCCAGACTGTTAAAAAAGATCAATATCTGTTTTTTATTTGCTCAGAATTATCACATTGCCATGAAATACGTGGCGCCCATACGAAAAGAACTTGGCATACGGACGGTATTTAATATATTGGGGCCGCTGTCCAACCCGGCGGGCGCCAATATGGAGCTTATGGGCGTCTATGAGGAAGCATTGGTGGAGCCTTTGGCCCAGGTTATGGCAAAGCTTGGCGTTGTCCGGGGAATGGTTGTTTACGGACAGGATAAGCTGGATGAAATCTCAATGAGCGCGCCAACATCGGTCTGCGAGATCAAAGACGGATGGTTCCAGTCCTATGTGATTACACCGGAACAGTTTGGCTATGAACGCTGTTCAAAAGAGGAGCTGACCGGAGGTACACCGGCCCAAAATGCCATGATCACACGGGATATCCTGGATGGCAGGGAACGGGGACCGAAACGCCAGGCCGTGTGTTTAAACGCGGGAGCAGCCCTTTATATTACAGGGGCGGCGCCGGATATGGCATCAGGCGTTAGGATGGCCCAACAGCTTATTGACGATGGATCGGCAAAGAAAGTGCTGGAAGATTTTGTCCGGGAGAGCAATAAGACAGCGGATTGAGGGAATGAATCAAAGCCTGGCCGGGATACATACCGGCAGATAAAAAGATAGGAGATTTTATGAATATACTTGAGGAAATAGCAAAAAAGACAAAAGATCGGGTGGAAGAACAAAAAAGAAAGATATCCTTAGAGGAGATGGAGAAAAAAGCGCGTTGCCGCCTGAAAGAAGATCCCCGGACCCACAGGTTTTTTGACGCTCTTAATGGACCGGAGCTGGCCTTTATATGTGAAGTTAAAAAGGCATCCCCGTCCAAAGGGATCATTGCCAAAGATTTCCCATGGCTGGCCATCGCTTTGGATTATGAAACTGCCGGGGCGGCAGCTATTTCCTGTCTTACAGAGCCTTTCTGGTTTCTTGGAAGGAATGATTATTTAAAAGGAATTGCCGCCGCAGTCAGTATTCCTGTTTTGAGAAAAGATTTCACTGTCGATCCATATATGATTTATGAGGCCAAGGCTTTGGGCGCCGGCGCTGTGCTTCTCATCTGCGCCATACTGGACGACGCCTGCCTTAAAGATGGCATCCAGCTCGCAAATGAACTTGGGATGGACGCCCTGGTGGAGGCTCATACCCCTGAGGAGGTTTTAAGATCCGCAAAGGCGGGGGCCAAGATTGTTGGCGTTAACAACCGAAATCTTAAAGATTTTTCAGTGAACCTTGAAAACAGCCGGCGGCTGAAGGATCTGGCACCGGAAAATACTCTGTTTGTCTCCGAAAGCGGTATAAAGACAGCGGAAGATGTGAAAGCTCTAAAGCTTAACGGCACAGACGCGGTGCTGATCGGTGAAACACTGATGCGGGCGAAAAATAAAAAGAAGATGCTTGATTATCTTGCCGGAAGGAGCAGTGCCTATGACCCGGATTAAAATATGCGGGCTCAGCCGTGAAGAGGATATTGCCTGTGTCAACATGGCGCTTCCCGATTATGCCGGATTTATTGTCAATTATCCAAAGAGTAAACGAAATATTACACCCAGCCGGCTGAGGCTGCTTTCATCCATGCTGGATAAACGGATTGTGGCCGTAGGGGTTTTTGTGGATGAAGATGAGGCTTTGGTGGGACAGCTATTAAATGAGAGGATTATCGGAGCCGCACAGCTCCATGGCAGTGAGGATGAAGATTATATTCGCCGCCTCAGGGGGCTGGTGCCAAAAGGAGCAGTGATCATTAAAGCTTTTAAAATAAAAAGCAAGGAAGATATACTGGCCGCCGGAAAGAGCAGCGCGGATATGGTACTTTTAGACGGCGGCGCCGGGGATGGCAAGGTTTTTGACTGGACTTTGCCGAAAATGATGGACCGCCCTTACTTTCTGGCAGGCGGCCTAAATGAAGAAAACATCTGGCAGGCGCGGGAGGCGCTCCATCCCTGGGGAATGGATGTGAGCAGCGGCGTAGAGACTGATGGAAGAAAAGATGGAGATAAGATCTGTCGGATCGTAGATATTCTCCGAAAAAACAGATGAAAGGAAGTAGGAAAATGTCAAGAGGAAGATTTGGAATACACGGCGGTCAGTATATTCCCGAAACACTGATGAACGCAGTCATTGAGCTGGAAGAAGCCTATGATCACTATAAAAATGACAGTGACTTTAACCGGGAACTTACAGATCTGCTGAATAACTATGCGGGGCGGCCTTCAAGGCTTTATTATGCCGGACGTATGACCAGGGATCTTGGCGGGGCCAGGATTTATTTAAAGAGGGAAGATTTAAACCATACCGGGGCCCACAAGATCAACAACGTGATCGGACAGGTGCTTTTGGCGAAAAAAATGGGAAAGAACCGGGTGATTGCCGAGACGGGAGCAGGGCAGCATGGTGTGGCTACAGCCACGGTGGCGGCGCTTATGGATATGGAATGTGAAATTTTTATGGGCGAGAAAGACACAAAACGTCAGGCGCTGAATGTGTACCGCATGCGTCTTCTTGGGGCCAAGGTTCATCCGGTATCTTCCGGGACAGGGACATTAAAGGATGCTGTCTCTGAAACGATGAGAGAGTGGACGAACCGTATCTCAGATACCCATTATGTCCTCGGTTCAGTGATGGGCCCCCATCCTTTCCCAACCATTGTCCGGGATTTTCAAGCGGTGATTTCCAAAGAAATTAAAGAGCAGGTCCTTGAAAAAGAAGGACGGCTGCCGGATGCGGTACTGGCCTGTGTGGGGGGAGGCTCCAACGCCATCGGCGCTTTTTATCATTTTATTGAAGATGAAAGTGTGCGCCTCATTGGCTGTGAGGCCGCGGGCCGCGGCGTGAATACGGCTCAGACGGCGGCCACTATCGCCACGGGAAAACTTGGTATCTTCCACGGCATGAAATCCTATTTTTGTCAGGACGAATATGGACAGATTGCTCCGGTGTATTCCATTTCCGCAGGCCTTGACTATCCGGGTATAGGGCCGGAACATGCGCATCTTTATGATATAGGCCGGGCAGAGTATGTGGCTGTCACCGATGACGAGGCTGTGGATGCTTTTGAATATCTCTCCAGGACGGAGGGGATCATCCCGGCGATTGAGAGCGCTCACGCTGTGGCATACGCAAAGAAACTGGCGCCGGAAATGGGGCCGGACAAGATCATGGTCATTAATTTATCAGGCCGGGGGGATAAGGATTGTGCGGCCATTGCCAGATACAGAGGGGAGGATATTTATGAGTAAAATTGGTAAAGCCTTTGAAAATAAAAAAGCATTTATACCGTTTATTACCTGTGGTGACCCAAACCTTGATGTGAGCCGTCAGCTTGTGCTGGCTATGGCCGAGGCTGGTGCGGATCTTATTGAGCTTGGAATTCCTTTTTCCGATCCTACGGCGGAAGGTCCCGTGATCCAGGCGGCCAGCACACGGGCCCTGGCGGGCGGCGCGACAACAGATAAGATTTTTTTGATGGTGGAACAGATCCGGAAAGAGACTCAGGTGCCTATGGTGTTTATGACTTACGCCAACGTGGTATTTTCCTATGGTACCCGCCGGTTTATAGAGCGGGCGGCGGCCCTTGGTATGGACGGCCTGATCCTGCCGGATGTGCCCTATGAGGAGAAAGAAGAGTTTGACCAGGTATGTAAAGAATTTGGCCTGGATCTCATCTCCCTCATCGCCCCGACATCCCATGAGCGTATTTCAATGATCGCAAGGGAAGCTTCGGGATTTGTATATTGCGTATCTTCCCTGGGAGTTACGGGGATGCGCAGCGAGATTACTACGGATATAGGCCAGATGATAGGCCTTGTCAAAGCGCAGAAGGATATTCCGTGTGCCGTCGGCTTTGGAATTTCTACTTCCGACCAGGCAAAAAAGATGGCCGGAGTCTGTGACGGCGTTATTGTTGGGAGCGCCATTGTCAAAATCTGTGAGGAGTATAAGGAAGACTGCGTTCCCTATGTGGCCGACTATGTGAGGAAGATGAAAGCGGCCGTATTGTCTGCAGACTGAATCTCTGTTTTATGCGGGAAACAGCAAGTGCTTCCCACTGCTGCGAATAGTAACGAAAGGTGATATATTTACTTTTCTGTTTCAGAAATTTCATTGACGTACCCTTGGTGAAATGGTATTATAATAATAGTGCATGGAGTGGGAAATTTATTCAGTTTGTATATCATGCCCATTTGTCAGGCAACTCATAGGATTCCCAGTCGTGCTGATTTGTAAAACAGGAGGTAAGTGACATGGAGAAGATTAAAGTTGGTATCATTGGCTTTGGTTTTATGGGGCACAATCATGCGGACATGGTTCAGAGTTTTGACGAAATGGAACTTGTGGCTGTATGTGATACAAACCCAGAACAGCTCACCGATGTTCCAGCAGGCGTTAAGATCTATGATAACGCTGATGATTTATTAAAAGAGGATATTAATGTTGTTATTATTTCAGTTCCAAATCCTCTGCACAAAGAGATGACGGTCAAAGCTGCCAGAGCAGGCAAGCACATTATCTGCGAGAAACCGGCGGCAATGAGCGTTGCGGAATTTGACGAGATGGTTAAAGTGACACAAGAGTGTAATGTCATGTTTACCATCCATCATCAGAGAAGATGGGATTATGATTACCGCCGCATGAAAGCTGTGTTTGATCAGAACCTTGTGGGCGATGTTTATATTATCAAATCTCAGCTTTATGGTGTTAACGGAAATATGCATGACTGGCATATTTACCCTGAGATGGGCGGCGGAATGCTTTATGACTGGGGCGTACATCTCATCGACCAGATTCTCCAGATGGTTCCAAGTGAGATTGACACCATTTTTGCCGATGTTAAAAATGTTATCAATGAGAAAGTAGATGACTATTTTAACATTATCGTTCGCTTTAAAAATAATATTACTGCTGAGATTGAGCTTGGTACATACTATCTCACACCGAAGCGCGGATGGTTTATCGGCGGAAATAAGGGCAGCGCTATAATCGACGATTTCTCCGGCGCAGGCAAGATCGTCCGCACAAAACATCTTCTGGAAAATGTTCCCGGAAAGATCACTATGACAGCCGCAGGCCCCACAAGAAGCTTTGGACCGCCAGAACCAGGTCTTCTCTATGAAGAGCCGCTGCCGGATGTAGAGTGTTCCCACAGAGATTATTTTGTAAATTTCATTAACGCTTATTATGGCAAAGAAGAACTGATGGTTAAAAATGATCAGGTGCGCCGTATTCTCCGCTTCCTGGATGCTGTCAGAGAATCTGCCAGAACAAATAAAGCAATTAAATTTGAATAAGTGGTTTAAAATCTGCTGTGATTGTTAGATTTTGACAGATACTTTGAGCAGGGGCTTTTGGCCCCTGCTTTTCTTTTCAACAGACATCATTGCCTGATAGGCCGGGACGGGATATACGCAAAGAAAGGGCATAAGCAAGGAGCGGCGCGGTTTCGCAGATGGCGTGGGCTGATGCGTGTTTTTCAAAAAAACAAAAAAGCCTCTTTTCCAAAAGTGATTTTTCGTGTATAATAAAAAATGTATTATGCAGGAACGGTTCTTCCAAGTGAGCAGAGCGTTCGTGAATTTGTGTGAAAACATTCTTTTTTCTCGTTTTTCGTAAGATAAACAGGCAGTTTTTTGTCTTCAATATTTATTCATCTAAATATTTCCCAAACAAAGGTGTTTTATTTTCGCGGGCAGTGAGCCAAGCAGACGCGCTCGCGTGTCCATTTGGCTTTTCCTACAGTGCCTTTGGCACACATCCCCAGGTGAGGACTGTTCTTTGTATTATACTCTTTGTAACCCGACAACCACAGTATATATCAGACAAAAGATGTATTGTGCCAGATAAAGCTGGTCCAAATCCCACCTAAAAAACGGCGGGTCAGTCTTAGATTATATACTGCCAAAAAGAGAAAGGAATGAGCGCGTATTGAGATCATACCAAACAAAATTGCTTGAGAAACTCAAAGAGGCCCTTGAGGCTGTGCTGCCAATTATTGGTATTGTGATGCTGCTGTGTTTTACCATAGCGCCCATATCCAACAGTATTTTAATGGCTTTTATTATTGGAGCTGTTTTGCTGATTGTCGGAATGATGTTTTTTACATTGGGAGCTGAGATGGCCATGACGCCCATGGGGGAGCGGATGGGTACCCGGATGGCAAAGACAAAGAAAGTTGGTATTGTCGCCCTTATCTGTTTTATCCTCGGTTTTATAATCACCATATCTGAACCGGATCTTCAGGTTCTGGCCGGACAGGTTCCGTCGGTGCCTGACATGACGCTGATCGTGGCGGTGGCGGCGGGGGTGGGAATTTTTCTTGTGGCGGCTATTTTAAGAATGCTGCTGGGGATTCCCCTGTCTTATATGCTCTGGATATTGTATCCTATTGTATTTATTATCGCGTTTTTTGTGCCGGAGGACTTTATTGCAGTGGCCTTCGATTCGGGCGGCGTGACCACAGGCCCTATGACAGTGCCTTTTATTATGGCCCTGGGTATTGGTTTTTCCGCGGTGCGAAGCGATAAACACGCGGAGAATGACAGTTTCGGCCTTGTATCTTTATGCTCCATCGGGCCGATCCTTGCGGTGCTTGTCCTGGGAATGATCTATCATCCCGATGGGGGCGTGTATACTCAGACGGTTATTCCTGATGCGGACAATTCCATAGAGATGGGACGGCTCTTTGCGGAAGGGATTCCCCACTACATGCAGGAGATTTTTGTGTCATTGCTGCCTATTGTTGTCTTTTTTGCCCTGTTTCAGCTTTTCTCACTTCATCTGAACAAGAAATCTATTGTGAAGATTATTATTGGTATTGCCTATACATACATCGGTCTGGTTCTGTTCCTTACCGGAGTCAATGTAGGCTTTATGCCTGCCGGAAATTATCTTGGTCAGGTGATCGCCGGACTTCCCTACGCGTGGGTCATTATTCCTATCGGAATGCTCATCGGTTATTTTATTGTAAGAGCCGAGCCGGCTGTTTATGTCCTCAGGGAACAGGTAGAAGAACTGACTTCCGGGGCCATCTCCGGAAAAGCTATGGGTCTGAGCCTTTCTGTGGGCGTAGCTATATCCCTGGGCCTGGCGATGATCCGGGTACTTACAGGTATTTCCATATTCTGGTTTTTGATTCCTGGTTATCTGCTGGCGCTGATTTTGGCAAAGTTTGTGCCAAAGATTTTCACTGCGATTGCCTTTGACTCTGGCGGGGTTGCCTCCGGACCGATGACAGCCACATTTTTGCTGCCTTTTGCTATGGGCGCCTGTGAGGCCGCCGGCGGAAATGTTGTTACGGATGCTTTTGGCGTTGTAGCCATGGTTGCCATGACGCCGCTCATCACTATACAGATCCTGGGTTTGATCTACAAGATCAAAGATACACGCAAGTCGGAAAATATTTCAAGAACTGTCGTATATGAAGTTCTTCCTCTGGAAGCTTATGGTGATGATGATATTATCGAATTATAAGGGAGATGCCTATGAGCAGATTATATTTAATGGTGACCATCAGTAATCGTAATATGAGGAATAAGTTTCAGGATTTCTTTCAAAGACATGGGAGCTTCGTTGTTTTCGGATCTCTTGCCAGAGGGACGGCCAACAGTGCTATACTGGATTATTTCGGCCTGGAAGCCTCTGAAAAAGTGGTGACGGCCTGTGTTGTGACCGGACAGATGTGGAAGCAATTAAAACACGGTTTGATTCAGGAGATGCAGATTGACGTGGCAGGTACAGGTATTGCCTTTATTATTCCCATGGGAAGTGTTGGGGGGAAGAAAGTACTCCAATTTCTGATCCAGAATCAGCCCTATGAAAAAGAGGAGGAATCGCAGTTGAAAGGAACAGAATATGAGCTGTTAGTGGCTATTGCCGATCAGGGAAGTATGGACGAAGTTATGGACGCGGCCCGCGGGGCTAATGCCGGCGGCGGTACAGTCCTTCATGCCAAGGGCACAGGTATGGAGAGGGCGAAAAAGTTCCTGGGCATATCTCTGGCTGAGGAGAAAGAGATGGTACTTATTGTTACAAAGACGAGTCAGAAGAATGATATTATGAGGGCGATCATGGAAAAATGCGGCCTTGGCACTAAAAACCATACGATTGTCTTCTCACTTCCTGTGACAAGCGCTATTGGATTAAGACAGGAAGAAACTGAAGATGACGCTTGACAATCCGGGATGTTTGTGATAGATTTAAAACAGTCTTTACACAGCGGAATGTTTTTCAGAAACTTTATATGAGTTACAGGCTGTGAAGGGAATAAGTAATTTGTGTGGACACCTACAGAGAGTTGCCGGATGGTGAGAGGCGCAGGCATAGACACAGATGAATACATCCCCAAGCTTCACACTGAAAGCCTGGCTTTGGCCGGTGATTAGGATGTGACGGAGTGCTACCGTTAGCAGGCAGGAGTATCGTTTTTTTTCAGACTTTAGCAGTTTTCCTACAGTGTTAAAGTGTGGGATCAAGCCGTACTTTCTGAGGCAGTCTGGTGCAAGCCGGCTGTGAAAAAAGGTGGTAACACGAAATTTTTCGTCCTTTTATATGAGAGATCATATAAAAGGACTTTTTTATATCACAGGAAAACGCGCTTTTTGTGATATAAAACTCTTTTGCGGGGAGTGCGCTCCTGTGGAGAACAAGCTAAAATCCCCGTGAAAAATGTGTATAAAACAGGAGGTAGATTAAATGAAAATTTTCGAGGAATTAAAAGCCAGAGGTCTTTTGGCTCAGCTTACAGATGAGGAGGAGATCCGGGAACTGGTAAACAACGGAAAGGCAACATTTTATATTGGGTTTGACCCAACTGCCGACAGTCTCCATGTGGGACATTTTATGGCCCTTTGCCTGATGAAACGTCTTCAGATGGCGGGAAATAAGCCGATCGCCCTGATCGGCGGCGGTACAGGCTATATTGGCGATCCGTCGGGAAGAACGGATATGCGCTCCATGATGACACCGGAAGTGATCCAGCACAACTGTGACTGTTTTAAAGAGCAGATGAGCCGTTTTATTGATTTTTCCGATGGAAAAGCGTTAATGGTCAACAATGCTGACTGGCTTTTAAAATTAAATTATATAGAGCTGTTAAGAGAAGTGGGCGCGCATTTCAGCGTCAACCGGATGTTGACAGCAGAATGCTACAAGCAGCGCATGGAAAAAGGATTGAGCTTCCTTGAGTTTAATTACATGATCATGCAGAGCTACGATTTTTACATGCTGTTCCAGAAATATGGATGTAATATGCAGTTTGGAGGGGATGATCAGTGGAGCAATATGCTTGGAGGAACTGAGCTGATTCGCAGAAAGCTGGGCAAAGATGCCTATGCTATGACGATTACCCTTTTATTAAATTCCGAGGGCAAAAAGATGGGTAAAACTCAGAAAGGTGCCGTATGGCTGGATCCGAAAAAGACATCACCTTTTGATTTTTACCAGTACTGGCGCAATGTGGCGGATGCAGATGTTCTTCGCTTTATCCGCATGCTTACATTCCTTCCGCTGGAAGAGATTGACGCTATGGATTCCTGGGAAGGCAGCCAGTTAAATAAGGCCAAGGAAATCCTGGCTTTTGAACTGACAAAGCTTGTACACGGTGAGGAGGAAGCACAGGCGGCTATGGACAGCGCCCGCAGCCTTTTTGCTTCCGGAAACTCTCAGCAAATGCCCACAAGTACCCTGACGGAAGATGACCTGGAAAATGGCGGTCTGGATATTGTCAGCATTCTTGTAAAATCCGGACTTGTACCATCCCGCTCCGAAGGCCGCAGAGCTGTGCAGCAGGGAGGCGTCACTGTTGACGGCGAAAAGATCGACGATTTTAAAAAGGTGTTTGCCGGGGAAGCTCTTGAGGGCGAAGGCATTATTGTAAAACGGGGAAAGAAAAATTTTAAGAGAGTTGTGTTAAAGTGATGGCCTTTGTAACTATTCAGCCATGCCTCTCGGATTCCCGCAGCTAACGCTGCTTTACCGCCGCTTGCGCGGCTGAATCCTCGATTATGGCTAAACGCCATATGTCTGGTTTAATAAAAAAATCCTCTGCAAGTAAACTTGCGCCGTATTTTTATTAAACCAGCCGCATGGCTGAATAGTTACGCCCTTTTTTGAAAAAATGGTGAAATGTCTTTAAAAATTGCCGGATTCATGGTATGATAAGAAAATGCAAAATGATAAAATATAAAGGAGGCGTGGCATAAGCCGCATAATATTATGGGAACAAGTAGTAAGGCAAATCACAGCTCCGTATTCGGTGCGGGAGCATCCGGAAACCGGAAGAAAGGCACTGAACAGAAAAAAGACTGGACATTCTGGTTTATTGTTGGCGTGATCGTTGTGTTCGCTGTTGTGGTCGTGTGTGTCTATTTTGTTAAGCGCTACAATGCATTGGACAGAACTTATATAAAGGTGGGAGATCACGAAGTTACAAAGGTGGAATTTGACTATTATTATAATACCATCACTAATAATTTCCTTTCCCAGAACTCAGACTCACTGCTCTTTATGGGCCTGGATACATCCTCCCCTCTGGACGAGCAGGCATATATTTATGACAGCAATATGACCTGGGCGGATTATTTTACTCAGAATGCCGTATCTGCCATCCAGACGGTAAAAGCGTTAAATGACGATGCGGCGGCTCAGGGATTTGAATATGATGTGACCAGCGACTATGATACTTATATGAGTGCTATTGATTCAACCATCAGCAGCCAGGGCGTAAGTGCAAGTTATTACTATGAGCATGCTTTTGGAGAATTTGCTACTGAGAAGCGTATAGAGCCTTTCGTAAAAGAATATCTCACCTATGAGGCTTATTACAATCAGCTCATTGAAGATAACGCGGCCACAGATGAAGAAGTGCAGGAGGCTTATGAGGCTGATCCGGAAAGCTATGATACTATTGATTACCGTCTCTATTCCATGCCGGCGGATGTAGAAGATGACGCTACAGATGAAGAAAGAGAAGCGGCTCTGGACGAAGTGGAGGAGCGGGCCAACGAGATGGCCGACCGTTTCAGTGACGGCGAGGACTGGCGGGAACTTTGTTATGAGTATGCCAGGGAAAGCGCCAAGGACAGCTACGATCCTGAGAATGAGAGTGATCCTACAGTAGTTACCGGAGGAACATCCGCGACGATCAGCTCCAATTATTTTGATTGGCTCTCTGATGATAGCCGTCAGGCAAACGATATTATGGTTTACCGGGATGAGAGTAATGACGCCTGCTTTATCGTTGTTTTTGACAGCAAAACTCCATATGATCTGGAGACAGATTCCTCAGATATCGCCGGAACTTTGGCGACTGAGCGGGTTACTGAATATATCAACGGACTTCTGGGAGATTATGAAGTGATTGATGACGGACATCATCTGAATTATCTCTATATCAATGATGAGACGGATACAAGTGACACCGCAGATACTGAGGAGACTGCAGACAGCAAAGAAACTTCAGATACTCAGAATCAGACCGTGGACAGCAGCGCTTCCGAGACGGAAGAGACCGAGACCTTGGTTGAAAGTGAATAAAATATTTACTGTTGTATAAAAGTCACAGACGTCTGTGAGGGAGTGTACCTTGCAGGCGTCTGTTTTTGTGAAATACGCCTGTAAGAGCGTTGTTTATCCGATTATTGCCCAGATTTTTTCTCTTGTCCGATTTTTGGACAGTTTTTCCAAAATGTCCCATGACTTTTTTGAAGTTGAGATTTATCATAAGACATGGTTACAAAAGATAGCTAATTAAAAGGAGAGATTAAGTATGAGCAGTCTGGTAGAAAAAGCCAAAAATGCCGCAATTGGTGTTGCGCTGACAAAAGCGCTGCAGTATCTGGATAAAGATCCTGAGACAAACATTCCTAAAGTTATGAACCTTGTAGATAAGGTTGTTCCGGACGGATGGTATGTGTCTCAGAGAAACGCATTCCGAAATGTTATTGAGGAAAAAGGAAACTGGTATCAGTTAATGCTCAGAGTTTGGGAACTGGATCCAGGTGTACGGAATGCCTTCTTTAAAAACTTCATTGTTAACGCCAGCCTTTCAGGAAGTGCTGTTCAGGAAGAGATTATGGAAAAAGAAGGATGTAATGTGCCATGGGCGATTCTCCTCGATCCTACTTCCGCATGTAACCTTCATTGCACAGGATGTTGGGCCGCTGAGTATGGCAACCGTCTGAATTTAAGTTTTGAGGAGCTGGATTCCATTGTTACTCAGGGTAAAGCATTAGGTACATATATGTATATTTTCACTGGCGGCGAGCCTCTTGTAAGAAAGAAAGACATTATCGCCCTTTGCGAAAAACATTCTGATTGTGAGTTCTTGAGCTTTACAAACGGTACACTTATTGACGAAGAGTTCTGCAAAGAAATGCTTCGTGTGAAAAACTTTGTTCCGGCAATCAGCCTGGAAGGTTTTGAGACTGCCAATGACGGACGCCGTGGAAACGGTGTTTACGATAAAGTAAGAAATGCCATGAGACTGCTCAAAGAGCATAAACTGCCTTTTGGTATTTCCGCATGCTACACAAGCCAGAATTATAAGGATCTCACCAGCGAGGAGTTCTTCGATATGATCATTGACGCCGGCGCTCTGTTTATCTGGTTCTTCCACTATATGCCGGTAGGCAATGGCGCGGCTACAGATCTTCTTCCGAAACCGGATCAGAGAGCGGAGGTATATCAGCGCATCCGTGAGTTCAGAGGGACAAAAGCCATCTTTTCCATGGATTTCCAGAATGATGCCGAGTATGTTGGCGGATGTATCGCCGGCGGCCGCCGTTACCTCCACATTAACGCCAGAGGTGACGTGGAACCGTGTGTATTTATTCACTACTCCAACACAAATATCCGTGAGTCTTCACTGCTTGATGCGTTAAAGAGCCCGCTCTTTATGGCATATCATGACGGACAGCCGTTTAATGATAATATGCTCCGTCCTTGCCCGATGCTTGAGAATCCAGAGAAGTTAAGAGCAATGGTTAAAGATAGCAACGCTAAGTCCACAGATTATGAATCTCCGGAAGACGTTGATACTCTCTGCGACAGATGTGTTCCTTATGCGCAAAACTGGAAACCAGAAGCAGAGCAGATCTGGGAGAAAACGTTAGAAGCTAAAAAAGACTGATCATTAAAGGTTAAGAAGGGGTATACGGATGCAAGGGGATATAAACCGGGTACTAATTGAGGGGATGGTAAAAAGGGTGATGGCGGATATGGCGTCATCACCCCGCCGGGCGGTGCGCAATCTTGTGGACTGGGGCGTGCGTTGCTCAAAGGGCGATTCTAAAAATCATTTCCTTGACATGGCTCAGACCATGCTCCAGCAGGAGAACAGCGCCTATTATGACGGATTGGAAGATATACTCTCTCATGTGGATCAGAATATGCTCCTGACCTTTGGAATGAATATTGGTTATAATGGCTGCACAAAAGGCGTTAAAAAAATGCGGGAAATTGAAAAGCGGGAAGGCTATAATATACCTTGGGCCGTCTCCCTTCATATTTCCGGCCGGCGCCTTTTGTCCCAATCTCGGATATATGATGATATTGTAGATCAGGGAGAGACTTTGGGAATCTATACCTACCTGATCTTTTACAAAGACAAAGATATTTCTCATATTCTTCCGCTTTTTGGCGGACATCCCAAGAGTGCTTTTGTCCTGTTCCTGAAAGATCAGCAGCTTTCCGTTGATATTGCTCAAAGGTTAAGGGACTGTAAAAACGTCATGCCGGTTGTGCATGATAATGATATGACTGAAGAAAATTGCAGAATTATGCGGGATGAGAAGCTTCTCTACGGCATCTATACCCGTTACAGCGAGAATGACAGCCAGAAACTTTTAAAAGGGCAGTGGATACCGGAGATCTTGTACGCACACCCGCAGTTTGCTTTTGTTTTATCTGACGGGTCATGCAGTGAGAAAACCCAAATGCAGGTCTACCGACATGTGGTGGATGTTCGGAAATCGCAAAAGTATCCGTTGATCATTATGGACGTCCTTCAAGATGTTCTTACCATTGACTCAATGGTGTCCGCTCATGGCTGCGCAGTCAGCTTTGACTGCGAAGGTACGCTTTACATGAATGGCTGTGCGCACCGGCAGAAGACATACAATATTTTTGAAAACCGCCTGGAAGACATATTAAAATCTGTTTCAGATTGTTAATATGTCTCAGGCGGCTACAACAGATGGTCGGCAATACCTGAAATACATTTTTTTATAAAAGAAGAAAATTCCAATGGGCTGATGCAGTCTCTCTGCACCAGCCATTTTTTCAGGGCACAGATGATCGCGTCGGCATAAAATTCGGCGAAAGGCCGTACAGAAGATTCTTTGGAAAATGCTTCCTCAAGATCTTCCATAAAAAACGCGATGAGAATATCCCTCAGGTAATCGGAAAAGGAGTTCTGTCCTTCCATCTGAAGGGTTTTCTGGTAAAATTCTTTATTGTCAAATAAATATTCACACAAATCGTCGATAACATCCCAACTGGCGGTATAAGTCTTAGTCTTCATGCGGTCAATAAATTCTGTATAATAGATCCAATTGACCAGATCATATTTATCCTTAAAATGATAGTAAAAACTTTTACGATTCATGCCGCAGGCTTCACAGATGCTTCCCACGCTGATCTTTTCCAGGGAGCGGTCCCGAAGAAGCTCTTTTAAAGCCTGAGCAAGGGCATGCTTTGTAATATTTGAATCAGCCATAGGTCACCTCCGGATTGTATCTTAAATAAGTCAAATGAATTCCTGATATAGTATTATACGTTACAGATAGAGAAATTTCAAATGTTTTTTACTATTAAAAATCAGTCTTGACGCCGATGAGTATGGCACAGCTTCGGGGACCGACGGTCATGGAATTTCCGTCAAAAGAAGCTTCCGGGCCAAAGGCGTCTTCGTTGGCTGTGTGAATAAACAATCGCCACTGATAGCCGGATGGAAGGAAGGGAAGGTCCTGGCGGTGAGGCTCCCAGTGAGCGTTGACGGCGAGAAAGATAAAATCGTCCCGAACATCCGGATCTTCCTGCCGCCCGCAGAATAAAAGGCCGATTTGACGGGCATTGTCATCGGCGGCCTCATTCCAGGCAGTGCCGTGGTGGTAGGAAATATCCGGCCATCCACATTGAGCCGGAGCAGTCCTGCCGCGAAGGACGGGATGAGCGCTGCGAAAACGGATCAGCTTTCGGACAAAATGGAAAAGGCTTTGGTTTTTTTCAAGAAGGGTCCAGTCCAGCCAGGAAATTTCATTATCCTGACAGTACGGATTATTGTTTCCAAACTGGGTATTTCCAAATTCATCACCGGCAGGGAACATGACAGCGCCCCGGCTGCACAGAAGAACAGTGAAAGCGTTAAGCTGCATCCGCCGCCGCAGGGCGTTCACCTCTGGATCTAGGGAGTCCCCTTCTTCGCCGCAGTTCCAACTGTTGTTGTCGTTGGCACCGTCAGTGTTGTTCCAGCCGTTGGCCTCATTGTGTTTTTCATTGTAAGCGTACAGGTCGTAAAGGGTAAAACCGTCATGGCAGGTAATAAAATTTACCGAGGCATTCTGGCGCATGCTGGGGGGATAAAGATCCGGGGAACCGCAGATCCGGTTGACTGCCGCGGCGGCGAAGCCGGCATCGCCCTTGAGAAACCGGCGCAGGTCATCTCTGTATTTCCCGTTCCACTCGGCCCAGCGGTTCCAGGATGGAAAGGAGCCCACCTGATAGAGCCCGCCGGCGTCCCATGCCTCGGCGATGAGCTTGACATGGCTGAGTATGGGATCATAGGCAAGGCTTTCCAGAAGGGGCGGGCGGGATAGGGGAGCGCCGTTTTCATCCCTCCCCAAAATAGATGCCAGGTCAAAACGGAATCCGTCAATACGGTACTCAACAACCCAATATCTTAAACAGTCTAAAATAAATTCCCGTACAACAGGGTGGTTGCAGTTTAAAGTGTTTCCAACGCCGGAAAAATTGTAATATTTGCCGTCGGGGGTGAGCATATAATAGATGTTATTGTCAAGTCCTTTAAAGGAGAAAAAGGGCCCTTGTTCATTGCCCTCGGCGGTGTGGTTAAACACAACGTCCAGGATTACGTCAATGCCGTAGCTGTTTAAGGTACGGATGAGGTGTTTCAGCTCAGTGCCTTCCCTGTTAAACTCTGTCGCGGCTGTGTAACTGGTGTTTGGGGCAAAGTAACACACTGTATTATATCCCCAGCAATTTAAGAGTGCATGTCCGTCATAGGTACGTTCCTCGGCAACCTCGTCAAACTCAAAGACCGGCATAAGTTCCACCGTATTTACTCCCAGTTCCAGAAGGTAGGGGAGCTTCTCCAAAAGCCCGGCAAAGGTGCCCCGGTTAGTCACTCCTGAGGAAGGACTCATAGTAAAATTGCGGACATGAAGTTCGTAGATGACCATATCTGAGAAGGCGAGATGACGGTCATGAAAACTTCCCCAGTCAAAATCATCCTGGACAATACGCCCGTGATAAGCGGCGGTCTCAGGCTGTTTCTGTCCCCACACGCTCTGCCCGGTGACGGCCCTGGCGTAAGGGTCCAAAATAAACCTGGAGGGGTCGAAAAGGAGTCCTTTGTCCGGGTCATAGGGACCGTCAAGACGGTAAGCGTACTCGATCTCCTCAATATCCAGATGAAAAACGATCATGGAGAAGGTATCGCCAATACGACAGTATTCCGGAAATGGGAGTACAGCAAAGGGGATCTGTTCCCGGCGGTGAAAAAGACAGAGTTCACAGCGGGTAGCTTTGTTGGAGCATATGGTAAAGCTGACGCCGCCGGGAACAATATTGGCCCCTTTTAGGCGGAAGAGACCGGGACGGATATAAAAATCGCCGATTTTACCTGTGGCAGGAAATTCCGGCAGTGATACATTATTATTTTCATCGGCCATATTCAAATCCTCCTTTGCTGCTCATTCAGCTATTTTCCTGGGAGAGAAGAGCTTCCCATTTTTCCATTAAGGCTGTAAGTTCTGTATCCAGAGCCTCTTTTTCTTTATTAATTTCCATAAGGCGTTCCACATTGGTATAAACTTCTTCCTGGGTCAGAAGTTCATCTAGCTGGGCGGTGCGCTGTTCAATCTCCTCGATCCGTTTTTCGGTCCTGACAATATCATTCTGAATTTTTCGCTGGCGTGCGGCCCGCTCTTTTTGTTGCTGATAATCGGATTTGCTGTTGGAGATTTTGGCGTTATCCGCCGTCCCTTCCCCGGTGCTTTCGACGGACTGGAAAAAAGACTGGCCGGTGCCGGAGATGACAGGGGTGTCTTTTTTCTCCAGATAGTCATCGTAATTTCCCGGATAGTTTTTAATGCCTCCCTGGGAAAGTTCTAAAATACGGGTGGCCGTTCTATTAATAAAGTAACGGTCGTGGGAGACATAAAGGAGAGTTCCGGTGTAACTGCGGAGGGCGTTTTCAAGGATCTCCTTGGATACAATATCCAGATGGTTGGTAGGCTCATCCAGGATGAGAAAGTTTGCGTCGGACAGCATTAACTTGGCCAGAGAAACCCGGCCCCGCTCTCCGCCGGAGAGTTCTTTGATCCGTTTAAAAACATCGTCGCCTGTAAATAAAAAAGCGGCCAGGACTGTACGGATGCGGGTGTTGTCAAGTGTTGGATAGGCATCAGAGATCTCCTCAAAAATTGTCTTTTCCTGGGACAAAAGCTGATGCTCCTGATCGTAATATCCGATATGGACCTTGGCTCCCAGATGGATATCCCCCGTATCTGGTGAGAGAAGACCATTAATGATCTTTAATATAGTAGTCTTTCCGGTGCCATTGCTGCCGATGAGAGCCACCCGCTCCCCACGTTTAATGGAGATATCTACATGGGAAAAAAGCTGATGGCTGCCAAATGATTTAGACAGATCCTCAATGTCAAGGACGTCGTTGCCGCTGATAACATTGGGGTGGAGTACAAGATGCATAGAGGCATTTTCCTCCACGGGTTTGTCCAGGCGTTCCACTTTCGCCAGCATCTTTTCACGGCTCTCGGCCCGCTTAATAGATTTTTCCCGGTTAAAGGACTTGAGTTTGGCGATGACCTCCTCCTGATGGCGGATCTCCTGCTGCTGATTTTGCCAGGCTTTCCATAAAATTTCCCGCTGCTGGGCCTTTTTCTCGGCGTACTGTGTATAATTGCCCGAAAAGACCTGGCCTTTATGATTTTCAATTTCAATCACTTTGGTGACGATCCTGTCAAGAAAATAGCGGTCATGGGCAACAATGATTACCGCTCCTTTATAATTTTGGAGGAAGGTCTCCAGCCAGGCTATGGAATTCATATCCAGGTGGTTGGTGGGCTCGTCCAGAAGCAGAATGTCCGGTTTAGAGAGGAGTAATTTGCCAAGACATACCCGTGTTTTCTGGCCTCCGGAGAGGGTATCGACCTTCTTTTCAAATTCATCTTCCTTAAAACCCAGACCGATAAGGACACCACTGACCTCGCTGTTGAGCCCGTAGCCGTTGGCATCCTCGTAGGCATGGGTCAGACGGGAGTAAGTATTTAAAAGAGGTTCAAGGGCATCGCCAGAGGTGGCGGCGATCTCCTGTTCAAGGGCCTTCATCCGGTGATAAAGGTCAATAATATCTTTTTTGGCCTCCATAACTTCTTCATAAATCGTATTTCCCGAAGAGACCGTGGCAAGCTGAGAGAGATATCCCAGATTTTTTCCTTTGGAAATAACGACTTGGCCTTCATCGGGAGCCATCTCCCCCATAATGATTTTGAGGAGGGTGGATTTTCCGGCCCCGTTGATCCCTACAATGGCTGCTTTCTCGTGATCTTCTATATGAAAAGAAATATTTTTTAAAATTTCATCTGTGCCAAAAGCTTTTGAAATGTTCTGGCATGAAAGTATCATAAAAATCCGCCTTTCTGTAATATTTCACATGTCATTTATCATATCATTTATAATAGAAGAAGTAAAGAAAAACCAGAGACACCGGGATAAACGGATTTGACAATTATAAAACCATTCTATATAATAAACTATAGTCGTTACAAATGATTGAAGTAAGGGAGTGCATAGGTGTGAGCGAGAGAGAAATATCATCGGCTGTTATCCGCAGACTGCCCAGATATTACAGATATTTGGGAGAACTTCTTGAGAATAACGTTGTACGTATTTCTTCTAAGGAATTAAGTATAAGGATGAAAGTAACTGCATCCCAGATTCGTCAGGATTTGAATAATTTCGGTGGGTTCGGACAGCAGGGCTATGGATATAATGTGGAGTATCTTCATGACGAAATCGGAAAAATCCTTGGTCTGGATGCCACTCAGAATATGATCATCATCGGAGCGGGCAATTTAGGTCAGGCGCTGGCAAATTATGATTTTGACCGCATTGGGTTTAAGGTGATCGGTATTTTTGATATAAACCCAAGACTGGAAGGGCTTGCGGTGCGGGGGGTAGAGATTCAGATGGTTGATACCCTTGAACAGTTTATTAAAGACCATGAGATTCACGTGGCAACGCTGACTGTGCCGAAAAAGCAGGCCAGAAGCATCGCAAAACAGCTTGAAACCTGGGGGATCAGGGCTATCTGGAACTTTGCACCCACAGATCTTCACCTCTCGGAGGATGTGTGTGTGAAGAATGTCCATCTGGATGAAAGTCTGATGACATTATCCTATAATCTGCGCCATCGCGGGAAAGAAAAATACAGCTATAAATCCTATATGGAGGATTAATAGAAGGACTTGTGACAGGAAACGGATTAAAAAGGCCGGTAAGGACGGCTTTTTTAATTCGTTGTTTTTTATATCATCATACCACAGGAAACTGCTTTTCCTGTGACATGAAAGCGCTCTGCGCAAAGATCGCACTGAGGCGGAACAGAAAATACCGCTGACGCGGTCCGCCGCAAGCGGAGAGGAAAATGTATTATTGCTATAGAAAGAAGAGGTATATCATGATCTATCTGGCTAACAGCAGAGAAATGAAATCCATTGACACCTATTCCATTGAGACACTGGGTATTCCCTCAGCGGTGTTAATGGAACGCGCTGCCTATGCCACGGCAGTGCGTATCTGTGAAGTTCTTAAAGATACTGAGGGAAAAAAAGTGATTGCCGTCTGCGGAAGCGGGAATAATGGGGGAGACGGCCTGGCTGTTGTCCGTATTTTGACAACCATGGGCGTGTCCAGCGCCTGGTATATGGCCGGGGACACGGCGAAGGCCACTAAAGAGACCGCTCTCCAGATAAAAATTTTGGAAAATATGAAGGTTCCCAGATGTAGAAGCCTTGATGAACTGACTCAGGCGGATCTTATTGTAGACGCTATTTTTGGCATCGGCCTTACCCGTCCGGTGGAGGGCAATTTTGCCAGAACTGTGGAAGCGATCAACAGATGCCGAGCCATAGGCCGCGCTGCTGTCTGTGCGGTAGATATTCCGTCAGGGATCAGTACAGATACCGGCCAGGTTCTGGGATGCGCGGTGGAGGCGGATTTTACAGTGACCTTTGGAACTTTAAAAACTGGTCTTGTTCTTTATCCGGGAGCTTGTCACTCTGGCCAGGTTTTTGTTGAGAATATCGGTTTCCCGATAGAGGCAACAGATCAGGCGCGTATACATACATTTGCTTTTGAGAAGGAAGATATTGTCCGGTATCTTCCTAAGCGTCAGGCTTACTCCAATAAAGGCAGCTATGGGCGGGTACTTGTCATTGCCGGTTCCAAGAATATGGCCGGAGCCTGTTTCTTTTCAGCCAGGGCAGCGTACAACTGCGGATGCGGACTGGTGCGCGTATTTACAGTGCAAGAAAACCATGATGTGATCCTTGAAAAGCTGCCGGAGGCGGTATTGACCACTTATGACAGCACTCTGGTGGATATGGATCTTCTTGACCAGGCCATTGAGTGGGCGGACAGCGTCGTTCTGGGACCGGGGCTTACATGCGCCCCTTATGCTGTAAATATTGTTGCCTATACGCTGAAACACTGTAAAGTGCCCCTGGTTATTGACGCCGACGGTCTTAACATTATTGCCGGGAACGGGAGCCTGTGGGACAGTGTTCCCCAAAATACCGTGTTCACGCCCCATCTCGGTGAGATGTCACGTCTGAGTTCCATGCCTGTGGGGCAGATGTGCCTGGATCTCCCAAAAACATGCAGAGAATTTGCCAAAAATCATGGGATTATCTGTGTTTTGAAAGATGCCAGGACTATAGTCAGCGATGGCGCCAACTGTTTTATTAACCTGTCCGGAAATGATGGTATGGCCACCGGCGGCAGCGGAGATGTGCTGTCGGGGATCATCGGCGGATTTCTGGCCCAGAAAATGGATCCGCTTACAGCCGCCGCTTTCGGGTGTTTTGTCCACGGACTGGCGGGGGACGCGGCCCGGAAAGAGAAAGGGGCCTATGGACTTTTAGCCTCGGATATTATACAATACATGTCAAAGATTATCCGATAGGAAGAAAGGCGTTATAAAACTATGAGTACCTACAGAGTGTGCGCCCGGATCAATCTGGACGCCTTTGAACACAACGTAAAAGAAATTAAAAATAAAATCGGGAGACATACAAAACTTATGGCAGTGATCAAAACCAATGCCTACGGCCATGGCGCGGTTGTCCTGGCCAGAGAACTTGAGCGCCTTGGAGCCTCCTGGCTGGCTGTGGCCTGTGTGGATGAGGGCATTGAACTTAGAGACAGCGGCATCGCACTGCCAATTCTTGTTCTCGGCGTTACATCGCCGGATCAGTATGACGATCTGATTAAATATAACATTACCCCCACAGTTTTTTCTATGGACATGGCCAGAGCGCTGGAAGAGTTTGGGGCGGCTCGTGACAAGATTATAAATGTCCATATCAAAATAGATACGGGGATGGGACGGATCGGATACGCTCCTGTCCGGGAGAGCGCTGAGGAGATTGTCAAGATCAGCCGGCTCCCCCATATTTATGTGGAAGGGATCTTTACCCATTTTGCCTGTGCGGATATGGGGGATGAAAAATATAAAAAAGTGACCAAAATTCAGTATGACCGTTTTTGTCGGATGGAGCAGTGGATTGAGACGATGGGACTTCATATCCCACTTAGACACTGCGCTAACAGCGCGGGGATTATGGACGCTTCATGGATGCATCAGGATATGGTGCGGGCAGGTATTATTTTATACGGACTCTACCCATCTGAGGAGATGCCAAGGGAAGAACTGGACCTTTTGCCGGTCATGTCCCTGACCAGCCATATTACATATATTAAAACGGTAGCCGGAGGAGAGGGAATCAGCTATGGTCATACCTATGTTACAAAGAAGGAGACTGTGATCGCTACGGTTCCTGTAGGTTACGGCGACGGCTATCCAAGACTTTTGTCCAACCAGGGCTGTGTTTTAATCCATGGCCGCCGCGTCCCAATTATCGGCCGCGTATGTATGGATCAATTTATGGTTGATATTACAGGACTGGAAGATGTCCATGAGGGGGATCTGGTTACTCTGGTGGGAAAAGACGGAGACGAAGAGATCTCCATGGATGAGCTGGCGGATCTGACGGGTACCATCAGCTATGAGCTGGTCTGTGATGTGGGGCGGAGGGTTCCCAGAGTCTATATAAAAGACAAAGTGCCGGTGGAAATTTCTGTGTGCCGGAGCAGGACTGCGCCCCTGGCATAAATATGATACTAGGGCCAAATAGACATGTGTTTCATACTTGTATGAAAAAGCATGTCTACTTGACCCGCAAAAATATGAGAAAGCGCCTTTTTTTGTGAAAGGCCGGGCTCGGATCAATGCACTTTTGATAACTGTATACTGCTGTATGAATATACATGCGATTAATTGGAAATAATGATTGAAAAGGTTATCAGGAGTGATTGAATTGATGATAAAACGTGGAGATATCTATTATGCGGATCTGCGTCCCGTGATCGGTTCTGAGCAGGGGGGCGTGCGTCCGGTGTTAATCATACAAAATGACACAGGAAACAAGCACAGCCCCACAGTGATCTGCGCGGCGATCACGTCACGGATGAATAAGGCGAAACTGCCGACGCATGTGGAGCTGTCGGCCAGCCGGTATGATCTGGTGAAAGATTCGGTTATTTTGCTGGAACAGGTGCGTACCATTGATAAAAAGAGGCTGAAAGAAAAAGTATGCCATCTGGATTGCGAGATTCTGAGAAAAGTGGATAAGGCACTGATCATCAGTCTTGAACTGGATACATAAAAACAGTCTTGCAAGTGGTGTTATTTAGTGATAAACTATATAAGTTAGTGTGAGCGTAAAAATTTAGGTTGCCGTTCACTCAGTGAACCGTAACAGATTCAGGAATCCCTGGCGGGTCCTGGCGCGGAATTAGGGTCAGCATTAGCTGATATACATTTAAGAAAAGGAGTGTTATTATGTCAGGCCATTCCAAATTTGCCAACATAAAGCATAAAAAAGAAAAGAACGATGCGGCCAAAGGTAAGATTTTTACTATTATCGGAAAAGAAATCGCGGTAGCTGTTAAGGAAGGCGGACCAAATCCGGACAATAACAGTAAGCTGCGGGATGTGATCGCTAAGGCGAAGGCTAATAACATGCCCAATGATACTATTGAACGCGGTATTAAAAAAGCTGCAGGCGATCTCAGTGCCGTAAATTATGAGACAGCTACATATGAAGGTTATGGCCCCAGCGGAATTGCCATTATCGTTGAAACGCTGACTGACAACCGTAACCGTACGGCTGCCAACGTGCGCAACGCATTCACAAAGGGCGGCGGCTCTGTAGGCGCCATGGGCTGTGTATCCTATATGTTTGATACCAAAGGCCTGATCATCGTGGATAAAGAAGAGTACGAGGGCGACGCCGACGAGCTGATGATGGCTGCGTTAGACGCGGGAGCGGAAGATTTCTCGGAGGAAGAAGACAGCTATGAGATCACCACAGCGCCTGATGATTTGGGTACTGTCCGTGAAAATCTTGAAGCTGCCGGGATTCCCATGGCTTCAGCGGAAGTGACAATGATCCCTCAGACATGGAATACATTGACCAACGAGGAAGATATTAAAAAGATGAACCGTATCCTTGACCTGCTGGATGAGGACGATGATGTTCAGAATGTTTACCACAACTGGGATGAGTAAATTTCACCGTGGATAGTAAAGAAGACCGCCTTTTAAGTTTGTAGCCTTAAAAGGTGGTCTTTTTTGTCCTCCCGCCTCATATAATGATGTTGGGGTCAAACAGTTACGTAGCAGGGGATAAAAGGGGGACATGTATGGGAAGTATGGACTGGGCGATGGCCGCAGGCGTGCAGCCGCCGAGAACAGAAGGGCATAGGCCGTTGTATGAGGATTTCCGTGGTGAAAATCCAGATGACAGTCATTTGGAAAATAAATCAGAGGAATCTAAAGAGGGGGAAGCACAGGAGAGTCAGGAAGATCAGGGCGGGCAGAGTCTGGATCATGATCTGCCTTATCCGCCGGTTGTCCGGTCCTTTCCGGAGCAAAAGGTGATGAAAACAGTCACCCGACGCAAAAAAGGATATTGGTCATGGTTAGTGGTTTTTTTGGCTGGACTTTTGGCCGGAACAGGATTTATAAATATTGCGGCCTTTGGAGAAAACGGGCTTGGTGGGGAATGGATGGCAGAGTTATCCATAAAAATACAGGAATTAACGCCGGATGTGGGATATTTTTTGTATATTTTAGCAAAAAGAGGTCTGTTTTTTATTTTTCTTGTGGGAATGACTTTACTTTGCCGGAGAAGTTTGATATTATATCTATCTACGGCATATTTTGGGTTTTGTCTGGGAGTGATCGTTTCATGGGCGACAGTGGCTTACGGGGCCAAGGGCCTCTGGCTGCTCCTGGAGTTTTTCCTTCCCCATTTTCTTTTGTATATTCCATCGTATCTTATGATGATCCGATGGAGTCAGGCTCAATATCCTGCTCTTTATTTAAAAGGCCGGGGAAGCCTGCTGTTTTTCGCTTTCCTGACACTGGCTGTGGGATGCGTCCTGGAATGTTACGCCAATCCGGTGTGGGCACATTTTTTTGTGACTATTCAGCCATGGGGCTGAGAAAGAAAAAACGAAGCAAGTAAATTTGTGTAAGTTTTTTTCTTCTGGGATGGCAGGAAAGAATTTTTTTTAACAATATGTAGTAGACATAATCGGTAAACGTTACATTATCTAGTATTTTTTTGTGAAAAAACCTGTATTTGCCCGTGTTTGACAGATTTTTTTTGTTTGATTTTATTGAAAAAATTGATTATAATAGGCATATCTGAAATACAAATGAAGGGGTGCGCAATGGAAACTTACATCGAGGGATTTATAAAATACTTGACAGATATAAAAAAATCCTCAAAAAATACTATATTGTCCTATGAGCGAGATTTACGTAAGTTTTTTTCGTATCTGGAAAGCGTCCATATTCAGAGTATTGAAAAAGTGAATCACACAAATCTTAACTCTTATGTTCTCTATATGGAAAAAGAAAATTTTGCGCCTTCCACGGTATCCCGCAATATTGCCACACTGAAAGCCTATTTTAATTTTCTGTTTAAGCAGAACCGGATTTCTCAGGATCCGGCTCAGCTTTTAAAGGCGCCTAAGATCGAGAAAAAGATTCCAGGTATCCTTACTGTCGAC
This sequence comes from Catenibacillus scindens, assembly GCF_014202115.1. Classification (GTDB taxonomy): domain Bacteria; phylum Bacillota; class Clostridia; order Lachnospirales; family Lachnospiraceae; genus Catenibacillus; species Catenibacillus scindens. Next base: position 81,736 of record NZ_JACHFW010000009.1, on the reverse strand, counting down.
CAGGTGACTCTCCTTTTAAGCCAGCCTTCAGGCAGCAGTAATAAAGAGATCCGGGACAAAGCTATGCTTGAACTTTTATATGCCACGGGAATAAGAGTCAGTGAGCTGATTTCCCTGACGGTGGATGATCTGAATCTGACCTCCGGCTATATCCGAGTCCATGAGGGTGGACGGGAACGGATTATACCTTTTGGCACCGCAGCCAGACAGGCGTTGAAAAATTACCTTGATAATGCCAGAGAGGGAATGATCGCTTCTGAGGATGAGAAGTCTCTGTTTACAAACTGTAATGGACAGCCTATGAGCCGCCAGGGCTTCTGGAAAGTCCTTAAACAGTACGCCAAGCGGGCGGGGATCGAGGAGGATATAACACCACACACCCTGCGCCATTCCTTTGCGGCTCATCTTGTGGAGAATGGGGCGGATCTCCACGCGGTTCAGGAAATGCTGGGACATTCCGATGTTTCCACAACCCAGATGTACGCTAAATTTTCAAATTACCGGATCAAAGAGGTCTACGCCAAGGCCCATCCGAGAGCATAAACAGTGGTCATAAAAACATGGTTTTTGTGGCCGCTTTTTTTGCGAGTGCGTCTGGCGGTACGCTGCGGCGATATGATATAAAAAAGCAGAGGGAAACTTATGAAAATTCCCTCTGCGGATAAAATTTTCTCCTTCAATGTTACAGGCAGCGGTCGGCAATCTCATAGATGAGCTGGCGTGAATCTTCCCAACCGAGGCAGGGGTCCGTGATAGACTGTCCATAAACATGGTTGGCGCCGCCGATCTTCTGATTCCCTTCTACAATATAGCTTTCGATCATGACGCCTTTGACAAGAGTGCGGATATCCGCGCTGTGTTTCCGGTTGTGCGTGACTTCTTTGACAATACGGATTTGTTCTTTAAATTTTTTACCGGAGTTGGAGTGGTTGGCGTCAATGATACATGCCGGGTTTTTCAGTCCGAGCTGGCTGTACATATCAAAAAGACGGATCAGATCCTCATAGTGATAGTTGGGCTTTGACTGGCCGTATTTATTAACAGCGCCCCTTAATATGGTGTGGGCGTAAGGATTGCCGGTGGTGGTTACATCCCAGCCGCGGAAGAGAAAATTGTGGCTGTGCTGAGCGGCGATGACGGAGTTGAGCATTACCGAAAAGTCTCCGCTGGTGGGGTTCTTCATGCCTGTAGGCACATGGATACCGCTGCTGACAAGACGGTGCTGCTGATTTTCAACAGAGCGGGCACCGATAGCCACGTAGGAAAGGACATCGGCCAGATACCAGTAATTTTCGGGGTAAAGCATTTCATCGGCAATAGGCATTTCAAAAGTTTCAAGAGCGTGCATGTGCATTTTACGGATTGCGATGAGACCATTTAAAAGATCCGGAGCTTTCTCAGGATCCGGCTGGTGGAGCATTCCTTTATAGCCCTCACCGGTGGTCCGGGGTTTATTGGTATAAATCCTTGGCACAAGGATCAGCTTATCGGCAACTTCTTCCTGAACTTTTTTCAGGCGGCTGATATAGTCACAGACCGCTTCCTCATTATCTGCGGAGCAGGGGCCGATAATGACCAAAAATTTGTCGGAAGCTCCAGAGATAACGTCAATCAGTTCTTTATCCTTGCCCGCTTTGATGGCGGCAAGCTTTTCAGATACCGGGTACTGAGCTTTGATCTCTTTTGGTACCGGCAGCTTTTGGTTAAATGTAAAACTCATTTTTCAGACTCCTTTAATATATTTTAGGATCGCGTCAGGGCGTTGGCACAGTGCGATCCGTGAATCGCAGATGTCACAATATCTTTTGGCGTTTTGGTTATCGTATGTTTTTCATTATAATATATTTTAAAAAATGTGTCAAAATACTTTTAGAGAGTTGAGAGAAGTGGCATAAGAAGAAAATTTTACGAGATTTTTACACTTTGTTAAAAATTAGTCAAAATTTGGAAGAAAAAGCAAAATTCCCTGTGATTCTTAAACAAAACGATGAAAATAAATTAACTACTATAAAAACACCTGTAAAAGTGTTAAAATAAGTTGACTATTGGTGGTTATAATGCCGCAGACAGCGTGGCTCCGCCATGACAGATGAAAGCCTGCCTTGCTGTTGGACTCTGCTTTAAGCGGCTTTCATGGCAGCGATGCAATTGAGCAATATGGAGGAAATAAAATGCGAAAAACTAAAATTATCTGCACAATGGGACCTGTGCTGGAAAGTGACCAGATGATCCGCACATTGATGCTGGAAGGTATGGATGTGGCCCGGTTCAATTTCTCCCACGGCGATCACGCGGAACAAAAGGGCCGTTTGGACCGGCTAAAACGTATCCGGGAGGAGTTAGGTCTTCCTGTAGCCGCTCTTTTGGATACGAAGGGTCCGGAGATACGTATTGGAAAGTTTGAGAATGGCAAAGTAGAATTGAAAAAAGGACAGCTTTTTACCTTGACCACAAAGGAGATCACCGGTAATCAGGATCAGGTTTCTATTTCTTATAAAGATCTGCTCAAAGATGTGGAAGAGGGGATGACAATCCTGCTGGACGACGGTCTAATCGCCCTTAAAATTGAAAGGATGACATCCACAGATATTATATGTAAAGTTGTCAATGACGGCGTTCTCGGTGACAAAAAAGGCGTCAACATTCCAGGCGCAAAGTTGTCCATGCCATTTATCAGCCAGAAGGATTACGACGACATTATTTTTGGTATTGAGAATGGCTTTGATTTTATTGCCGCTTCCTTTACCCGGACTGCGGATGATATTCTTGAGATCCGCCGGATTTTCCAGGAGAAAAACTGCCATTCCATGAATATTATCGCCAAAATTGAAAATATGCAGGGCGTGGAAAATATTGACGAGATCATCCGTGTTGCCGACGGCATCATGATCGCCCGGGGCGATATGGGTGTGGAGATCCCCCTGGAGGATGTCCCTGTTATCCAGAAGATGATCATTAAAAAAGTCTGTGAGGCAGGAAAACAGGTCATTACCGCCACACAGATGCTGGACTCTATGATGAAAAATCCAAGACCTACCCGTGCTGAGGCAACAGATGTGGCCAACGCCATCTACGATGGCACAAGCGCCATTATGCTTTCCGGAGAGACTGCCGCTGGTCTTTATCCGGTGGAAGCCTTAAAAACGATGGTTCGGATTGCTGTCCGCACAGAGCAGGATATTGATTACCGTAAGCGGTTTAAAATGCGGGAAAATAACGACCGCCCAGATGTGACCAACGCGATTTCCCATGCTACATGTACTACGGCTACTGATCTTGGGGCTTCTGCTATTATTACGGTTACAAAGTCCGGAAAGACAGCCCGGATGATCTCAAAATTCCGCCCTGAATGTCCGATGATCGGTTGCACAACAGAAGATTATGTATGCCGGCAGCTTAATCTGTCCTGGGGGGTTGTACCTCTTTTGATTAAGGAGGAGAGCGATACCGATGATTTGTTTGAACATGCGGTGGATGCTGCCCAAAAGACAGATATTGTAAAACAGGGCGACCTCGTAGTTATCACAGCGGGCGTACCTTTAGGTATTTCCGGAACAACAAACCTGATCAAAGTTCATGTGGCCGGACATATTCTCATCAAGGGCAAAGGTTTATCCGACCGGAACGCTACAGGCTCATTATGTGTATGCGGCAGCAAAGAGGATCTGGACGAGAATTTTAAGGAGGGCGATATTATTGTTATCAAAGAGACAGATAACGAAATGTTGCCTTATATTAAAAAAGCCTCCGGCCTGATTGTAGAGGAGGAGGGATTAAATTCCCACGCTGCCATTGTTGGACTGTCTCTGGATCTTCCTGTGATTCTGGGAGCAAGTCACGCTGTGAAAATCCTTAAATCCGGCGCCGTTGTCACCATTAACGGAAGAGATGGGCTGGTGTGCTGTAACTGATCTGTCCCCCGCTGATTAAAGCGGGGGATTTTCATTATCTGGCTGTCTTGAAAATAAATTTCGGTGGATCTGGAAAAAATGGTCATAATCCTGCGGGATGCGTCCTAAAATATGATAAGGAATTATTTTGAGGCAACAATTTGGCTATCAGGCATGGGCGGGCCGAATTGTTGAACTTTTGGGGTGATGGGATGAGACGATGGATTGCCGGAACGCTGATAGCAGTTCTGCTGCTGTGTTTTGCGCAGCCGTCCAGGGTTTTTGGCGGCGAGGCTGACGCAGACCTTGGGATTACGGCCCAGGCATGTGTTTTGATGGAGGCAGATACAGGGCAGATTATTTATGAAAAAAACAGTACCCAGCGTTTAAGTCCGGCCAGCATCACAAAGATCATGACACTGATCCTTATCTTTGAGGCATTGGAAGATGGGAAAATTACCCTTCAGGATGAAGTGACCACAAGCGCCTATGCCAAGAGTATGGGCGGGTCCCAGGTGTTTCTTGAGGAAGGGGAAAAGCAGACCGTTGAGACGCTGATCAAATGTATTGTAGTGGCGTCGGGAAATGACGCCTCTGTGGCCATGGCGGAATATATTTGTGGCAGCGAACAGGAATTTGTCCGGCAGATGAATGAAAAAGCGGCCCAGCTTGGCATGGAGGATACCCATTTTACAGATTGCTGTGGCCTGACGGATTCACAGGATCATTATACGTCGGCAAAAGACGTGGCTGTTATGTCCAGGGAACTGTCGGTCAAGTATCCTCAGATACACAATTATTCTTCTATATGGATGGAGGATATTACCCATGTGACCAGCCAGGGAACGTCCACATTCACTCTGGCCAATACAAATAAACTGCTTCGCCAGTATGAGGGGTGCAACGGCCTTAAAACCGGTTCTACAAGTCTTGCAAAGTATTGTCTCTCAGCCACCGCTGTGCGCGATGATATTGAGCTGATCGCCGTCATCATGGCTGCGCCGGATTATAAAGTGCGTTTTTCTGAGGCTGCCGCGCTGCTCAATTATGGGTTTTCCCACTGTACCCTGTATAAAGGAGATATCACTGTGCCGTTGGAGAATGTCCCGGTTAAAAATGGCATTTCAGACAGTGTGGGATGTGCCTGGGGAGAGCAGTTTACCTATCTTTCCACATCAGAGGAAGATCTGGGACAGATCACCTGGGAATTTCAGCCGGACCCGGAACTTAAAGCGCCGGTTTGTGCCGGGGATACTGTGGGATCGGTGGTTTATTATCTAAACGGGACAACGATTGGCAGCGTCCCGGTGGTTGCCTGTGAAGGTGTGGCCGAGGCCGGATATCTGGATTATATGAAAGAGATTTGGAAACACCTTGTGAAAATATGACATTTTTGTTGACAGAACGGCAAATATAAGTATAATGATATTGTTAAAATTTTTCAGTGGACTTTTCCGGACGTTGTCATCTTTTTGCCACTTGGCGTTTTTTGCCAAGTGGTTTTTTAATGCCATAGGAAACTTTGTTTCCTATGGCATTAAAAAACGCTCCAATATTATCCGGAAAATTGCCCTGGGCGAAGGAGGATACAAATGAATGAAACATTTATGAAAGAGAAGTCGGTATTGCCGCTGATTTTGTCAATGGCACTGCCCATGGTGATCTCTATGCTGGTTAACTCGCTGTATAATATTGTGGACAGCTTTTTTGTGGCCAAAATCAGTGAAAATGCCATGACTGCACTATCTCTGGTTTATCCGGTACAAAATTTTATCAATGCGGTAGGGATTGGTTTCGGTATCGGGATTAATGCGGTCATTGCCTTTTATCTTGGTGCGAAGGAGGAGAGAAAAGCCAACATAGCCGCTACCCTCGGGCTGGTTTTAGGAGGTGTTCACGGCATTGTGCTAACCGCAGGGAGCATACTGATTATGCCATCTTTTCTGAGAATGTTTACATCTGACAGTGACGTTGTGGAACTGGGCCTCAGATACAGCTACGTTGCATTTGCCTTTTCACTGGTCATTGTCCTTGGGGTTTCTTTTGAAAAAATATTTCAGTCTGTTGGCCGGATGAAAGTGACAATGGTAGCTCTGATGAGCGGATGTATTGCCAATATTATATTGGACCCCCTGCTGATTTTCGGACTGGGGCCTTTTCCACAAATGGGAATGGAGGGAGCGGCCCTCGCCACAGGATTGGGACAGGTCCTGACGCTGGTCATCTATTTGGCAGTTTGTAAGATCCGCCCTTTGCCTCTAAAAATTGGGAAAAAATATCTGGCCTGGGATGGACGTATGGTAGGCCGGCTGTATTCCATAGGAATCCCGGCGATTTTAAATATTGCCCTTCCGTCTCTGTTAGTCTCCGCCCTTAATGGTATCCTGGCGGCTTACGGGCAGATTTATGTGGTGATTCTGGGTATTTATTATAAATTACAGACCTTCCTTTATCTCCCCGCCAATGGAATTATCCAGGGAATGCGGCCAGTTATCGGATATAATTATGGCGCCGGGGAGTATAAGCGGGTAGGCAAGATCTACAATGTGACCCTGGGATTGTGCGCGGTGATCATGGTTGCGGGAACGGCAATATGTCTGGCTGTTCCAGGACAGTTGATAGGATTATTCACCCAAAATCAGGAGACTGTGGAAGCGGGGGCCATGGCGCTTAGGATCATCAGCGGGGGCTTTATTGTATCTTCCGTATCTGTGGCATCCTCCGGAGCCTTGGAGGGGCTTGGAAAGGGAACCCCGTCCCTCATCATTTCACTGTGCCGGTATGTGGTGATCATTATTCCTGCCGCCTTTATCCTCAGCCGCTTTTTGGGGGAAGCCGGTGTATGGCATGGCTTCTGGCTGACAGAGATTGTCACAGCGGTTGTATCCTTCCTTGTCTATAAAAAAGCGATGATTCAGCCCCGCGGTGGGTATTCCCGAAGATCCAATTGACCATGGCCGGTCTTTCTGGTATACTGTTTGGACAGGAAAAGGGTTTGAGGTGATGATATGGCCATTCCGGTCAAACTGCGGGTTTTTGAAGGCCCGCTGGATTTGCTGCTCCATTTGATTGATATTAATAAAATTGACATTTACGATATACCTATCGCTCTGATCACAGATCAGTATCTGGAATATATTCATCAGATGGATCATCAGGATATGGATGTGATGAGCGAATTTCTGGTAATGGCAGCCACCCTTCTTCGGATCAAATCTAAGATGCTCCTTCCTGTGGAGGATAAACCCCAGGAGGAGCAGGAGGATCCGAGGCAGGAGCTTGTGGAACGGCTTTTAGAATATAAAATGTACAAATATGCGGCAGGGGAACTGAAAGATATGCAGATGAATGCCGCCCAGAGCTTTTATAAAACGACAACACTGCCGGAGGGGTTAAGGTATGAAGAACCTCCCGTAGATCTGGACGCACTTACCCAGGGGCTTGATTTGGATAAGCTCCATGTGATCTTTAAGGCTGTGATGAAAAGGGCCAATGACAAGATTGATCCGATCCGCAGCAAGTACGGGAAGATCCAGCAGGAGGAAATTAATCTGTCCGATAAAATCAGCGAGATCCAGACATATTCCAGGGGCCGGAAACATTTTAGTTTCCGTCAGCTCCTTGAAAAGCAGAAAACAAAAATGAATATTATCGTTACTTTTCTCGCGGTTCTGGAATTGATGAAAAGCGGGATGATCAGAGTGGCTCAGAAGGAACTTTTTGACGATATAATGATCGACGTTGTGGATTGAAGCTAAGGAGGAGATTAATATGGAAGAGGCGAAGGCTTCCTCGGTGATCGAAGCCCTGCTGTTTACTATGGGAAAAGCAGTTCCGTTAAAAGATATTGCGGCAGTGCTAGATGCTGATGAAACGACAGTGAGGGAACTGATTTGCCAGATGATGGATCAATATAAAGAGGAACACAGGGGCATTCAGATTATTGAGCTGGAGGACGCGTTTCAGATGTGTACGGCTCCGGAGTATTACGACTATATTATAAAACTGACGCATCAGCCAAAGAAGCATACCCTTTCGGACGCCATGCTGGAGGTTCTCTCCATTATTGCGTATAAACAGCCGGTAACCCGGTCTATGGTAGAGCAGATCCGGGGGGTAAACAGTGATTATGCAATTAACCGTCTGTTGGAATATCATTTGATTACAGAGGCGGGACGATTGGATGCTCCCGGACGCCCCATTCTCTTTGCCACGACAGAAGATTTTTTGAGAACTTTCGGGGTGCGCTCAAAAGAAGAACTTCCGGTGATTGATCCGGTAAAGGTGGCAGAGTTTAAAACCGAGGCCGAAGAAGAGGCCGCTTTAAAAATAGATACATAAGGATATCTTAACTTCCATTCAGTGAATAATTTCCATAAACAATGGGAAAAATACAGTCAGAATTTTTTGGCTGTATCATCTGAAAGGAAGTTTTTATTATTAGGATTAGACAAAGAAAATACCCATATATTGTATATATTACCGGAATCCTCGCTGCCTGCCTTTTTCTTGGAACAGGGGTCCTTGGCGCTTATACCAGAAGGGGGCAGGGACAGTACTCCTACGCCGTACATCTGGCCGGCGGCGGTAAAGCCCAGACTGCCAGTGTTATGTCATCGGGAATCTTGGATCTTTACAGCGATCATATGCTTCTTATGAGTCTGGAAGACCATCAGACGATTTTATCGTTTCAAAGCAGCGAAGAGATCTATCCCGCCTCTCTGACAAAGATTATGACAGCAATCATTGCCATCGAAGCTTTGGATGATTTTGATGAGACGGTTACGGTCTCACCGGCCTTACTTAAATCCCTGGCGGAAAAAAATGCCTCTGTGGCCGGTTTCCTGCCTGGAGAGCAGGTCTGCGTCAGGGATTTGCTCTATGGGACGCTGCTGCCCTCCGGGGCGGACGCCGCTGTTACCCTGGCATGTAGGGTCAGCGGGAGCGAGGAGGCTTTTGTAAAATTAATGAATGAGAAGGCCAGAAGTCTGGGAATGGCCCACACTCATTTTACCAATGCCACAGGACTCCATAATGACAGTCATGTGACAACACTGGATGATCTGGCACTGCTTTTGGAATATGCCTTAGATAACGGCGTTTTTTACCGGATTTTCACGGCGCACCAGTACCAGAGCCAGCCCACGTCCATGCATCCCCAGGGGATGATGCTTTCCAGCACTTTGTTTGAGAAAATGGGGGAGGGCGGGGAAAGCGGGGTGGACGGTCAGGGGTATCTAAAGGATCAGGGGTGGATATTGGGCGGAAAGACCGGCTATACTCCGCAAGCCGGTCTGTGCCTGGCCACTATCGCCGATATCAGCGACAAAAGATATCTTCTCATTACGGCGGGAGCCTGCGGTGACACCTCGACGGCGCCATATCACGTTATGGACGCCGTAGAGGTGTACAGCCATATTGAAAAGTGACCAGCTTATGTCTGGTCATAACGGGGCGGCTTTACACATAAACTATAAAAAAACGGGAATGTAAATGAGATGAGTTTTTTTAAATATAAAATCTGTGTCCGGGGCCGGGAGAGATTGCGGTGTCCAGGCCGGGGAAAATTATGGTGTTTGTGTCTGATAATCCTCCTTGTTTTTTCTCCGGCAATAAAGACCTACGGCAATGAGACAAAAGATCTGCTGCCGTCTCTCCACGCCCGGGCGGCGGTATTGATGGACGGGGAGACCAAAAGAGTTCTTTATGGAAAAAACCCGGAGGAGATCCTTCCCATGGCAAGTACAACAAAGGTGATGACTCTGCTGGTGACACTGGAAAATTCATCTGTGGATGATATTGTCACAGTATCTTCCTATGCCGCCTCGATGCCGGACGTACAGTTGGGAATAAGGGAAGGGGAGAAATATGTCCTTAGAGATCTTATGTATTCGATGATGCTGGAATCTCACAATGACTCGGCGGTGGCCATTGCGGAACATGTGGGGGGAAGTGTTGAAAACTTTGCGGCAATGATGAATGATAAGGCCAGGGAGCTTGGATGTGAGTCTACATATTTTATTACGGCCAATGGTCTGGACGCCGCCGACGATGTGGGCGTTCATGCCACGACGGCGAGGGATCTGGCGGTGATTATGGCCTGTGCTGTGAAAAATGAAAGCTTTCTGGAGATTACAGGGACAATGTCATACAGTTTTTCCGATTGTGATAAAAAAAGACAATTTACAGTGAATAATAAAAATGCCCTCCTGACTATGACTGATGAGGCCCTGTCAGGTAAGACCGGATTTACGGGAAACGCCGGTTACTGTTATGTGTGCGCGGTGGTCAGTGAAGGGCGGACATTTATTATCGCGCTGCTGGGATGCGGATGGCCGCCGGATAAACGCTGGAAATGGGAAGATACCCAGGAGCTGATTCAGTACGGCAAGGAAAATTATGAACTTAAAGAAGTGAGTTTTTCGGCGGACCGCCTGTTGCCTGTGACCGTTATTGACGGCCAGCAGACAAATGCGGCTCTGACTGTGGATGCGCCCTCGCTGAAAGTTCTGGCCAGAGAGGATGAGACGCCTCAAGTCACCTTGAAAGTCCTGTCAAGGGTACAGGCGCCAGTAAAAGCGGGTCAGTCTGCCGGGTGGCTTCAATATAAAATCGGCACAGATACTTTTGCCAGTTACCCGGTTACTTTCGCTGATAATGTGGAGGCAGTAAACTACAGATATTATCTTGAAAAAGTTATGTTGCAGGCCCTTGGCTTTTAAAGTAAAGCATCATTTCTCTGGTCAGGCTTGTATTCTCCCCGTCTGCGGGGATGTCCTCCCGTTTAAACCACCGGGCGGTGGAAAGCTCTGTGGTATCCAGAGTAATCTCATCGTTTCCATCCAGATCGCAGAAGAAACCGAAGAGCAATGTGCCGGAGAAAGACCAGGGCTGACTTTTGTAGTAACGTATATTTTTGACTTTCAGCCCGACTTCTTCCATAACTTCCCGGTGAACGGTCTCCTCGATGGTCTCGCCGATTTCGGCGTAACCGGCAATAAGGGCGTAGCGCTTAAAGGAGCGGCCTTCATATTTTGTGAGGAGAAGCCGGTCGTTATGGGTGACGCCCACAATGACCGCAGGACTTAAAACCGGGTATTCCATCACATTGCACTGGGGACAGTGCATCATCCGTTCCCTGTCCGCATGAACCAGTTCATGGCCGCAGCGGCCGCAGAATTTTCTGGATAGATACCAGGAGTAAAGCTGATGTCCGGTGATCCCCGCAAAGGCCAGCCACGCAGGTTCTGTGCTGCGAAGAATTGACAGGGGCTTAAATGTGCCCAGAGCGCCCAGCATTTCGCCAACGTCGCTGTGGGACGGTACCTCTTCCCCGGCGTTTTGGGGAAAATACAAAAAGAAATCCCGGTCATCTATGGCAAAAAGATAGATGGCGTGAGTCGTCAGATCATCTTTAAGATGAGGAAATTCTTTGAGAATCTCATCCATGGTAAAATAGCGCAGTTTGTCGCTGCCGCTGCCGGTAAGAATGGCCTGCTGATCATAGAAAAGAAAAAAGCTGTCGCCGGACGGCTTTTTTTGTATGTATTCATTATGGTAAATATGGGGATAAATATCTTGTATCATAAATGTTTTTGTCCTTTCAAAATGGTATTTCCAGGAAATGATAACATATCCCTTGGGGATTGTCATGTATTTTTCAACAAATTTCCCTTGAAAAAATTGGATAAAAGCGATAGAATAAAATCGGCAGAGAATTTGATAAAATTTAATAAAATATTATAACTATGGAGGGCTAAAAATGAGCAATTTGAAGCAACTGTCAGCAAGAGAAAGAATTAATTTACTGCTTGATGACAACAGTTTTGTGGAGATTGGCGCTTTTGTTCATGCCAGAAGCACTGATTTTAACATGACATCCATTGATACTCCGGCAGACGGCGTCATTACCGGTTACGGTGTGATCGACGGCAATCTGGTTTATGTTTACAGCCAGGATGCCTCTGTCATGAACGGAGCTATCGGTGAGATGCATGCAAAAAAGATTTCAAGAATGTACGAACTTGCGTTGAAAGTGGGCGCGCCGGTGATCGGTCTGATCGACTGTGCGGGTATGCGTCTTCAGGAGGCAACAGACGCTCTTAACGCATTTGGCGAGCTTTATTTTAAACAGACGATGGCATCAGGGGTTGTTCCCCAGATCTCGGCCATCTTTGGCGCCTGCGGCGGCGGTGTGGCTATGATTCCGGCCCTTACAGATTTTACTCTCATGACAAGAGAGAACGCCCGTCTTTTTGTTAATACCCCAAACGCTCTTGAAAATAATGATATTTCAAAATGCGACACATCTTCCTGTGACTACCAGAGCAGCGTTGCTGGCACGGTAGATTATGTGGGAGATTCTGAAGAAGATGTTCTCGCCAGAATCCGCATGCTTATTTCCCTGCTGCCTGCAAACTGTGATGACGAGGGCGAAGCGGTTGTGTGTACCGATGATCTTAACCGGGAAAATTCTGTGCTTGCCTCTGTTAAGGATACTGCCTATATTCTTCAGGATATTTCCGACGGACATGTTTATTTTGAGCTTAAACCGGATTACGCCCCGGAGATGGTTACAGCATTCATCCGTCTTAACGGAATGACTGTGGGCGCGGTGGCCAACAGAACAGAGTTTTTAGGTGAGGATGGGACAGTGGCTAAAACAGAGCCTGCCAGCCTTTCAAGTGACGGCGCTGTAAAGGCGGCGGAATTTGTAAGTTTTTGCGACGCTTTTTCAATTCCTGTGCTGACCCTTGTCAATGTGGAAGGCTACAAAGCGACTATGGATGAAGAGAAGACTATCGCAAAAGCCTGTGCGAAGCTGACCCACGCTTTTGCCGACGCTACTGTACCTAAAGTGACGGTCATCATTGATAAGGCTTTCGGCAGCGCTTACCTGGCTATGAACAGCCGCCATATCGGCGCGGATATGGTTTATGCTTATCCGGACGCTCAGATCGGAATGATGAATGCTCAGTCTGCGGTAAAGATTATGTATGCCCATGAGATTAAGGAGTCAGATAACGCCAGACAGCTCATCGCGGACAAGGCTTCTGAATTTGAAAAAATGCAGAACAGTCCTGTATCGGCGGCTGCCAGAGGATATGTTGATGACATTATTGAACCTGCGGCGACCCGCAAGAGAGTCATTGCCGCCTTTGAAATGTTATATACAAAAAGAGAGGATCGGCCGGCTAAAAAACATGGTACGATTTAGAAAGAGGTGAATATTTCATGAAAAAGCTTACTGCGTTTTTGTGCATGCTCATCTGTATTCTTTCGCTGACAGCCTGTGCGCAGACAGATACCGAGGCTACATCCTCATCTAATTATGATGTGGCGACGCTCCAGGATAATGTTGAAAATCTGATTACATCTCTGGAAGATACGGCAGATTCCGACATTGAGTCTATTATTAATATGAACAATAAGCTGATCGCAGATGACGATGAAACAGCCCTGTCCATTAAAAACAGCTATCAGTCATGGCTGGACAGTAAGGAAGAACTTGGCGCATTTACACCACAGGACAGCGATGTATGCACAGTGACCGAGGATGATGACGGTGTCACCGTTACTTTGGAAACCGTATTTGAAAAGCGGGACGCTACAGTGACTGTAAGTTATGATGTGACCGGGCAGATGGTTTCTTTTGCTTTTTCACCGGTATACAGCCTGGCGGAAAATCTTGAGAGTGCAGCGTTAAATACAGTGCTTGGTATGGGTATTGTGTTTATTGTTCTGATTTTTATCGCCTTTATTATCAGCCTGTTTAAATTTATCTATAAGGCCCAGAACCGTACGGCAGGCGCGGAAAAAGAAAAAGAGTCCTTAAGCCAGAAACCGGAAAGACCGGCACCGGCTCCTGTTGCTGCACCAACCCCGGCACCGGCGCCTGTTTCCAGTGAAGAGGTGGATGATCTGGAGCTTGTGGCGGTAATCACAGCCGCTGTTGCCGCATCCATGAATACATCTGTGGATTCCCTGGTTGTCCGTTCTATTAAAAAGAGAAGTACGAATAAATGGCAGAAAGCCTGATTTTAGGAGGATTTTAAGATGAAAAATTATATTATCACAGTTAATGGTACAAGCTATGAAGTTTCTGTTGAGGAAGCCGGCACAGCAGCTCCTGTAATGCCTTTTGCCGCCGCAACTCCTGCAGCGCCAACTCCCGCAGCACCAGCGCCAGCTCCCGCCCCAAGGGCCGCAGCGCCAGCCCCTGCTCCTGCTCCAGCAGCTTCCGCAGCGCCAGCTCCGGCTGCTTTTGGTGCCCCAGGGTCAATTTCCGTCACATCTCCAATGCCTGGGAAGATTCTGGATGTTAAAGCAAAAGTGGGCGACAGCGTGAGCAGAGGCGATGTTATCCTGATCCTTGAAGCTATGAAGATGGAGAACGAGATCGTTGCGCCGGAAGACGGCACCATCGCTACTATTGATGTGTCCGCCGGAGCCTCCGTAGAAGCGGGCACACTTCTGGCTACTTTAAACTGATGAACGAAAGACTGGGACAACGATCCCGCTATGACTGCTGCCATTTTGTGACAGTAAGATGCTATGACTAACATGGGAGGTTAAAAAATGGATTACATTTTAGAAACGCTGGACAGTCTGGTTCATCAATCTGCATTTTTTAATTTGACCTATGGGAACTTTATCATGATCGCCGTGGCCGGCTTTTTTCTGTATCTTGCCATCAGAAAAGGGTATGAACCGCTGCTTCTTGTTCCCATTTCATTTGGAATGCTGCTTGTTAACCTGTATCCGGATATTATGAAAACGATTGAGGAGGCGGCTGCCGATGGCAGTACATCCGCCGGACTTCTTCACTATTTTTATCTGGGAGACGAATGGGGAATCTGGCCCTCACTGATCTTCCTTGGCGTAGGTGCCATGACGGACTTCGGTCCACTCATCGCAAACCCCAAGAGCTTTCTTCTTGGAGCGGCCGCTCAGTTTGGTGTGTTTTTCGCCTACATTGTAGCGATTTTAATGGGCTTTACCAATGAACAGGCGGCAGCGATCTCCATTATCGGCGGCGCTGACGGCCCTACGTCCATCTACCTGGCCGGAAAGCTGGGACAGACAGATCTGATGGGGCCCATTGCCGTGGCGGCATATTCTTATATGTCCCTGGTGCCGATCATCCAGCCGCCAATTATGCGTCTTCTCACAACGAAGAAGGAGAGAGCGATTAAGATGGAGCAGCTCCGCCCTGTGTCCAAGCTGGAGAAAATTTTGTTCCCCGTTGTCGTTGCTGTTGTCGTTATTCTCATTCTGCCGTCCACAGCTCCGCTGATCGGTATGCTTATGCTGGGTAATCTTTTCCGTGAATCCGGCGTTGTAAAACAGTTGACAGAGACCGCATCTAACGCGATGATGTACATTATTGTTATTTTGCTGGGTACTTCTGTCGGCGCGACCACAAGCGCGGAGGCGTTTTTGAATCTGACAACATTAAAGATCATCGCTCTCGGCCTGATCGCGTTCGCCATCAGTACGGCCGCCGGTGTGCTTTTTGGAAAACTTATGTGCGCGGTGACCCACGGCAAAGTAAATCCTCTCATTGGTTCCGCTGGTGTATCCGCTGTGCCCATGTCCGCCCGTGTGTCCCAGAAAGTCGGCGCGGAGACTGATCCCACCAACTTCCTGCTCATGCACGCTATGGGTCCCAACGTGGCCGGCGTTATCGGTACGGCTGTAGCAGCCGGAGCATTTATGGCGTTCTTTGGTGTGGTGTAAGATAATTAAGGAGGAAGAATAAAATGTCAGAACAAGCAAAAAAACCGGTAGGCATTACTGAAACCGTTTTACGTGACGCGCATCAGTCTCTGATTGCCACACGTATGACAACTGAGCAGATGCTGCCGATTATTGATAAAATGGACAAAGTTGGCTATCATTCAGTAGAGTGCTGGGGCGGCGCTACCTTTGACGCCTGCCTGCGTTTCCTGAAAGAAGATCCGTGGGAGAGACTGCGCAAGCTGAGAGATGGTTTTAAAAACACAAAACTTCAGATGCTCTTCCGCGGCCAGAATATACTTGGATACAGCCATTATGCTGATGATGTAGTGGAATATTTTGTACAGAAATCCATTGCCAATGGTATTGATATTATCCGCATTTTTGACGCTTTAAACGATCTGAGAAATCTTGAGACATCTGTTAAAGCGGCCATCAAAGAAGGGGGTCACGCCCAGGTTGCCCTGTCCTATACATTAGGTGACGCCTATACGCTGGATTACTGGAAGGATATTGCCAAGAGAATCGAGGATATGGGCGCGCATTCCATCTGTATCAAAGATATGGCCGGATTGCTGGTTCCCTACGCGGCAACAGAGCTTGTCAGCGCCCTGAAGGAAGCGACAGACCTTCCCATCCAGATCCATACTCACTATACAAGCGGCGTTGCTTCAATGACCTATATGAAAGCTGTTGAAGCGGGCGCGGACGTTATCGACACGGCCATGTCTCCATTTGCTATGGGAACAAGCCAGCCGGCGACAGAAGTTATGGTGGAAACTTTCAGAGGAACCCCTTATGATACAGGCATTGACCAGCATCTTCTCGCTGAGATTGCCGATTATTTCCGGCCGCTTAGGGAGGAAGCGCTGTCCTCCGGCCTGATGAGTACAAAAGTTCTCGGCGTTAACATTAAGACGCTTATTTACCAGGTTCCTGGCGGTATGCTGTCCAATCTGGTGTCCCAGTTAAAAGAGGCACATGCCGAGGATAAATACGACGCTGTACTTGAAGAAATCCCAAGAGTCCGCAAAGATTTCGGCGAGCCGCCGCTTGTAACGCCGTCTTCACAGATCGTGGGAACTCAGGCAGTTCTTAATGTCCTTATGGGTGAGCGCTATAAGATGGTAACGAAGGAGAGCAAGGCACTTCTCCACGGCGAATACGGCCAGACAGTTAAGCCTTTTAATCCGGAAGTCCAGAAAAAAGCCATCGGCGATGAACAGCCTATTACCTGCCGTCCTGCGGATCTGATCAAACCTCAGTTGAAGGAGATCGAAGCAAAAATGTCCCAGTGGAAACAGCAGGATGAGGACGTTCTTTCATATGCGCTGTTCCCTCAGGTTGCCGAAGAGTTTTTCAAATACCGTGAGGCTCAGCAGACAAAAATAGATCCAACAGCGGCAGACACAGAAAATAAAGTATATCCTGTATGATCGCTATAAAAAACGCCGGACCCTTTGGGGTTTGGCGTTTTTTATAGCCCAGACAACGGTGTTTTCCAGGATATAAAAATCCTTTCGCGCAGGATCGCATTTTGGCAGAGAGGAAAAAATCTTTGGCGCGCCGCTCCTTTGCTCTTTTGATGGAGGTTCCTGCTTATACGGATTGTTTTTTGACACAAAATTTCATTGACAATTAAAATAAAAGAGGGTAAAATTTTTACATTAGTGTAATAATTCGGCTTTGCTTTAAGCTGTGACTTTTACACATTAATGCAGTGATAAATTGTTAAGGAGTGGACGAACAATGAAAAAATTTATGAGTATTCTTTTATCTGCGGCGCTGGCTGCCTCTGTTCTGGCTGCCTGCGGTTCCGGTGATAGTGCGGGCGACACATCTGCGGCTTCATCAACAGAGACCTCAGGCGCAGAAAGCCCTCAGTCCGCAGCGGATTCCCAGGCATCTGGTGATGCAGCCAGTACAGCCACAGGAGAACCGGTACACATTGGCGTGATCCAGTATACCCAGCATGCTTCCCTGGATGAAGCCTATGAAGGTTTTCTCGCCGGACTTGAGGAGGCCGGATATGTGGAAGGTGAAAATCTCACTGTAGATTTCCAAAATGCATCGGGCGATACAAGCACAGCTCAGAGTATTTGTGATACATTTAAAAACAGCGGCGTAGACCTTGTCCTGGCTATTGCCACGCCGGCTGCTCAGTCCGCGGTCAATACATTCAGCGATACAGACGTACCGGTGCTTTTCACCGCTGTAACAGACGCTGTTGAGGCTCAGCTTGTTGACAGCAATGAAGCTCCGGGGAAAAATGTGACAGGTACAGTGGACATGCCGGTAATCGCAGATCAGATCCAGGTGATCAAGGACATCCTTCCGGATGCTGCAAACCTTGGAATCCTTTATACGTCCAGTGAGGCAAACTCTGAGATCCAAGCCAAAGAAGCTCAGGCTGCTGCGGAAGCGTTGGGATTTAATGTGACTGTGGCCACAGCGTCTAATACAAACGAGATTCAGCAGACGATCACATCTGTGGTAGGTAATGTTGACGCTATCTATATTCCTTCCGACAACGGATTTGCCAGCGCTATGGGGACCGTAAACAATATTGCGGTTGAAAACCAGCTTCCAGTATTTTGTGCCGTGGAGGCGATGATTCAGGAAGGCGGTATTGCCACAACTGCGATCAATTACTATGAACTTGGACGTCAGACTGCAAATCAGGCGGTGCGTATCTTTAACGGAGAGAGTGCTTCCGTTATTCCTGTGGAAAACCAGGAAGACTGTGGCCTTGTAGTCAACCAGTCCTTCGCCGAGAGTGTCGGTGTAACAATTCCTGAGGATATTTTATCCCAGGCAGTAACTGTTTATTAATACTGTCCCTACGTGGATAACATCTGGCAGGCGGCCGTTGCCGCCTGCATTTGTCGCGATACGCCGACCTAAGCGGAGCGCAGACCATCGAAAAGCGTAAGCTGTGAGATGAGCGAGGTATCGCGGGAGCGGATGGAAAGATGAAATCTCCCCTGTCCGATCAATAGGGCAAATACGTTTAAGATAAGGAAAGATTTGTAATGGTTATTATATTATTAAATAATATACAATCCGCGGCCACCCTGGGCGTGATCTGGGGGATTATGGCGCTGGGTGTTTATCTGACCTACCGTGTCTTAAATTACGCGGACCTGACGGTAGACGGAAGCTTTACCCTGGGCGGCGCTATGTCGGCAGTATATATTTCTGCGGGAATCGCCCCCATATTATCCATACTTCTGGCCACATTGGGAGGAATGATCGCAGGTCTGGTGACTGGCGTCCTTCATACAAAGTTTAAAATTCCTGATCTCTTGGCGGGAATCTTATGCCAGTTCGCCCTGTACTCTGTAAATTTAAGAGTCATGGGAAAGGCCAATGTGAGTCTTTTAAATGTGGACACCATCTTTTCTCAGATTGAAAAGCTGGGCGTGCCTTCCCAGTGGTCCGGTCTAATTGTTGGCCTTATTTTTGTCATTATTCTTATAATCCTTATGTATTGCTTTTTCGGTACCGAGATCGGATGCGCTCTGAGAGCCACGGGAAATAATCCGGATATGGTGAAGGCTCAGGGAACAAATACTAAGATTATGGTTGTCCTTGGCCTTGTCATCGGCAACGGACTGGTCGCCATGTCCGGAGGCCTTCTGGCTCAATATCAGGGATACGCAGATATTCAGATGGGCGTGGGAACAATCGTTTTCGGTCTGGCGGCGGTGATCATTGGCGAGGTTATTTTCTCAAAGCGAACCTATTTTCACCGGCTTGCCGGGGTTATTATTGGTTCCATTGTATACCGGATTATTATCGCCCTGGTACTCCTTCTTGGCCAGCGCCTGAATTTTGAAGATACTCTTGGATTCAGGATTGAAGCCAATGATACAAAGCTGATCACTGCCATCATTGTGGTTATTTGTCTTGTGTCCCCGTCAATAAAATCATGGATTTTGTCAAATCGCAGTAAGGAGGACGCATAAATGCTGGATATTATCAATGTTTATAAATCCTTTAACATAGGGACTCCTGTTCAGAAAGACGCTCTGACCGGCCTGAATCTTCACCTTGAACCGGGAGATTTTGTGACGGTGATCGGGGGCAATGGCGCTGGAAAATCCACCATGCTCAATGCAGTGGCCGGAGTTTTTGGCGTAGAAAAAGGTACCATCAAAATTGATGGGAATGATGTGACCCGCGACCCGGATTATAAGCGGGCCCGCTATATTGGACGGGTATTTCAGGACCCTTTAAAAGGAACTGCCGGGGATATGTGGATCGAGGAAAATCTTGCTCTGGCGCGCCGCCGGGGAAAACGCCGCAGTCTGCGCTGGGGGATCAGCAATAAGGAGCGGGAACAGTTTGTGGACCTTTTAAAGACTTTAGATCTCGGCCTTGAATCCCGCCTCAGCGCCAAGGTGGGCCTCCTGTCCGGCGGCCAGCGCCAGGCTCTGACCCTTCTTATGGCCACTATCAAAGAGCCAAAACTTCTTTTGCTGGATGAGCATACAGCGGCTCTGGATCCCAAAACAGCCAAAAAAGTTCTGGAAATGACCGATGAGATTGTGTCCAGAAGTCACCTTACGACTTTGATGATTACTCACAATATGAAAGACGCTATTAAATATGGCAATCGTCTGATTATGATGAATGACGGAAAGATCATCTATGATATATCCGGTGATGAAAAGAAGCATCTTCAGGTGTCCGATCTCCTGGCTAAATTTGAACAGGTCAGCGGCGGCGAATTTGCCAATGACCGGATGCTCCTTGGACAGTAAACTGTTTACAAAAAAATATACGGGCAGGGCTGTTAACGCTACCATAACAGTTCAGGACGTTGTTCTGAGTAGTCATAAATTACCCTGCCGGCGCTTGCCCTAAACAGGCAGTCAGGAAAAATCCTGGCTGCCTGTTTTTGCAACAGAGTTCCGAAAAAGAGTAGCCCTGTACATATAAACCTGCTATAATAAAATTTGGTAGCTACTGGGCCGCGTAAGCGGCGGTAAAACAGCGTTAGCTGCGAGAATTTCCGAAAGACAACGCATAGGAGGAGAATTATGAGTGATCTTGCAAATGCGCCGCGCAGCGTGATCCGCGAAGTGGGGAAAGTTGTGGCGGGCAAAGATATTTATATAAAAAAAGTGATGCTGGCGATCCTTGCCGGCGGACACATTTTAATGGATGATATTCCGGGAGTTGGAAAGACGACCATGGCCCTGGCATTTTCCAGGGCAATGGCTTTAAAGCAGAAGCGGGTCCAGTTTACGCCGGATGTGCTGCCCAGCGATGTTACAGGCTTTTATATGTTTCAAAAAGAGACGAAAAGTTTTCGCTATGTGGCAGGGCCGGTGATGACCAATCTGTTTCTGGCAGATGAGATCAACAGAACTTCTCCAAAGACACAGTCTGCTCTTTTGCAGGTGATGGAGGAGGGGAAAGTGACGATTGACGGAAATACTCTGGATGTGCCGGAGCCGTTTATTGTTATCGCCACGCAAAATCCCACAGGGTCTGCGGGGACACAGCTTTTGCCGGAATCTCAACTGGATCGCTTTATGATCTGTTTTAGCCTGGGATACCCGGATATTAAAAATGAAATTCAGATTATTAAACGGAGAAATACGGAAAACCCCTTAGATCATGTACGTCCGGTGATGGACGGCCCGATGCTTATTGCATGTCAGAAGTCCGTTGAGCAGATTTATATTCATGACGCGGTATATGAATATATTGCTACCCTGGTCAATGCCACCCGGAATAATGATATGATCAAGCTGGGAGTCAGTCCCAGGGGAACTTTGGCACTGTGCCGAATGGCAAAAAGCGCGGCTTTTCTGGCAGGCAGGGACTATGTTCTGCCTGACGATGTGGCGGATGTGTTTAAGGACGTAGCGGCCCACAGGCTGATTCTTGATGGCAGGGCCGGCCTTGCGGGGTACGATGCCCGGATGGTTTTGGATCATATCTTATCGGCGGTGCAAAAGCCGGTGCCAAGATAAGGGATCGGAGGGACGGAATGAAAAATTTGCCAGTATATTTACTGGGTATGATACTTTGCCTGTATGTGCTGATTATGTACACAGAGCCGATGTTTTTTATTGTATTTCTCGGAATGGTTTTAATCCTCCTGTGGGAATTTTTTACAGCCCTTTATCTGCGCCACTGTGTAACTCTCCTGGCTGATATGCCGGATAAACTTGTCCATAACGGAGATATTATCCCGGTGACAGTACACATTCATAATAAAGGCTTCCTTCCCATAAGCCATCTTTGGATCAAAGTCAATTATAAAAATAAAATGGGGGGAACTGTCCAGAAACAGTGGATATGCACCTACGCTGACGCCCGGACAAAGGCTTGCGTCACTATCCGGCTGTCGTCGGATTGCTGCGGCGTTCTCTGGATTGAAGTGGAGCGTTTCAGGGTTAGCGGTTATCTCAGAGTTTTCGGATTTTCAAAAAAATGCGGTCAGACATTGGATATCCTTGTGTTCCCCCGGCTTTTTTCTATGAATTTTGAGATCAGCGCTAAAATCCGGGATTTTATTGGGGATAGCGATACTTTTTCAAAAGAGAAGAGTGGCGACGACCCATCTGAAGTATTTGACATACGCCCTTTCCGCCAGGGGGACCGGATGCAGCGGATACACTGGAAGTTAACCGCACGCACAGATGATATGATGGTTAAAGAATTTTCGCGGCCGATAGGTTATCCTGTTGTTGTCTTTTTTAACTTTTCATTGATCCAAAGTGATGATAAAGAACACGATAAAAAAGTTAATCACAGTGCAGGGCTGCTGGACCGGATGACAAAGGTTATAGAAACAGGACTGTCTGTCAGTCTGGCTCTGGCGAGAGCCCGGTGCTGGCATTATATTGCATGGTGCAAGAAAGATATGACGCTGGAGCGCCATGCCATCGAATCAGAGGAGGATGTCTACGCTTATATGGGGCGGCTTATGTATGTCCATTCTCATGTACCTGTTCACAATGCGGAAGCGTTTTATACAAGAGTGTGGGGTGCGGAAAGCTTTTGTACATTTTTATCTGTAAATACCGACTTGACGATGGAAAAAGATGGAGAGATTTATGAAGAAAGAGGATTGGACCGGGATACACTTTCTGGAAAAAACTTCATATTATGACGGGAAAAAACAACGGTTGGAGACGCCTCTGTGGAATGCCTTTGTCCTGTTGTGTATGGTCATGATCCAGTTTGCTGCTTTTTGCGTTTTTTTTCGTGGGCTGGGGATGATTTTTCCGGCCGTAAGGATCTTTTTGACAATGCTGATCTTGTGCGCTGTTTTCTCCCTTTTATCTGTCCGCTGGCAGTTTTTTTGGGGCGGCGTTATTATTATCTGTGCCGGTGCGGGGATATTTGCCTGGTTACGTATGAAAACTTTAGCAGTGGGATTTAACAGTATTTATGAGCGTATTGCTCTTCTTGTAGATCAGTATTATTCTCAGGGGACAGTGGATGAAGGTGTATGGTCCGGAGAGTTGGCTTTTGAGGTCTATTTTTTCATAGCAATGCTGTTGGTTATATTTGCTTCCATCTGTTTTTGGGGGCTAAAGAGCGGGATTTTTGGACTTTTCCCCGGTACCCTGGCCATCGCAGGCGCCTTTTTAGTAGGTCAGGTGCCAGATCTTTTTTGGACGGCTGGTTTTTGCTTCTTTGGCTGTATTTTGGCAGTGGGCAGTTATACCGGTCACCGTTTTGGAAAATACGGTACACTGACGGCGCTGGCCGGCCACTTTTATATCCGTGGCGATAAATCCGCCTCGGCGAAAATCGGTGGGAAAGCGGCAATCTTTATGATTCTGACCCTGGCGGCTGTCGTGGGATTATCTTTTGGGATCACCCGTATGACCGGGCTGCCTCAGGAACAGAGGCTGATGCAATATCAGCAAACGCTAAGGGACTGGACAAGGGAAAATCTCCATTGGTTTGAAAACTGGGGAACGGATCAGGGTACTCCCCAGGGAGGTATCAGCGGCGGAGATCTGGCATCCTCCGGGGATCTGTATTATCATGGTGATGAGCAGCTTGTGGTTTCAGTGGATCAAAATCCCACATCAAATATGTATATTAAAGCTTATGTGGGGGATAGATACTTAAATAGCCGGTGGGAATCCGAGACTGGTGGGGAATATTCCCAGTTTATCAGTGAAAATCAGATTGACGGTCAGGAAGAAAACTATTTGAAAGGGCTGCCCTACACTTTGCTGGAGAACTTTGGAACGGCTCATATAACCATTGAGAAAAGGGCGGTTTTTGGCAGCTATGTTTTTATGCCCTATGGAGCGGCCATTGACAGTGGTTCAGGCTGGGTTAACGATCTGTATATTCAGGGGATGGATAATGTTTCAGATTTTGATTACGCGCCTATGATTTATCCCCTTGCCGGAGATTTTGAGGATCTGCAAATCTACGCCGCCTCCTATATAGAGCAATATCCCGCTATAGGAGAGCTGGAAAGTGCTTACCAGACTTTTGTAAAAGAGCATTATGTTCAGGTTCCTCAGGGGACAAAGGAGATGCTGGACCAGTTTACCCAGGGTGTTGTCCCAGGGACTACCCAGGAGAAGATCGCCTATGTGCGCCAGCTTTTGGGGCAGACCTGTACTTACAGTCTGACGCCGGGAGATCTCCCGGAAGGCTATGATTATACAGAGTATTTTCTTATGGAAAACCGAAGAGGCTACTGTATGCATTTTGCCACAGCGGCCACGCTTTTGCTGAGGAATATGGGTGTCCCGGCCCGTTACGTGGAAGGGTATATTCTTGTTCCGGGGAATTTTTCACCGGATGACAGCGGATTTGTGGCTACTGTTTACGACCATCAGGCCCACGCCTGGACAGAAGTGTACCTGGATCAGGTAGGCTGGGTTCCGGTAGAAGTAACTCCAACTTACTATAATTCACAGGAGCTTACCGGGGAAAGTAGCGAAAGTAACTCCACGGAGACAGAATCCCAAAGCCAGACCCAGACTGAGGATGCTCAGAATATGACTGAAGATACTCAGGCATCTTCCGATACACAGGCGCCTGAGAATGAGACAGGAGATAACGGTAATAATAATGGTAATGACGGGGCGTTTTCGGAAAACAGAGATAACGGCCAGGGATATTTTGGCACTGTGTTATTTAGATTTCTGTGGTTCGGTCTTGCCGCAGCAGGGATTATTATTCTCGCAGCTTTGCTGATTCTGTTTCGGGCTGCTGCCGTGAGAAAGCAGCGCATAAGACGTATGCGCCAGAAAAACAGAAGTAAAGGGGTTGTGGCTATTTATGGAAATATTCGCAGACTTTTAAAAATCTGTGGATTTGATCTGGCGGCCTGGGAAGATGAGGAAGAATATTATAAATCTGTGGAGCAGGCTTTTGAATTTATTCAGACCGACGATCTGAAAATACTCAGTGATCTGGCAAACGCGGCGGCATTTAGCCGGGACGGTGTCAGCGAGGAGCAGTGGCGCTGGAGCTGGCAGTTTTATCAGAGGATCTCAGACCGGCTGATCCGGCGCCAGAAATGGTGGAAGCGGCTATTGATCCGGTATATTTACTGTTGCTGAAGAAAACACAAAAAGAAAGGATGATCATATATGGAGAAATTTTCACAAATTGTTTATAAACGTCCTGATATTCAGGAGTTATCCCAAAAGATCAGAGAATTTACAGAGGAATTTCCAAAAGCGAAAGATTATTCCCAGGCCAGGGATCTTTTCCTGGCTCTGGAAAAAGCCCAGATAGATCTGGACACAATGAATACGGTGGCGGATATACGCAACACCATTGATACCGCTGATCCTTTTTATGAGCAGGAGATGGAATTTTATGAGAAGGCCATTCCCCAGATTCAGGTGGAGATGAAAGAGGTCAGCCAGATCATTCTTCAGTCACCTTTTGTACAGGATTTTGAAAAGGAATTTGGGAATATATACATTAAAAATCTTAAAAACCAGATCCGATTTGCCAGTGAGGAAAATGTTGCCAACCGGGTGGAAGAAAACCGCCTGACTCGCCAGTATGCTAAAGCTTCAGCGGTCTGTACTACAACATTTCACGGAGAAGAAGTGAATTTTTACGGACTTTTAAAATATATGGAAAGTAAAGACCGCTCGGTGCGCCGGGAAGCTTTTAATGCCTGGGCAAATCTTTACGCTTCTGTGGCCGGCGAATTGGATAATATTTATGACCAGCTTGTCCGTGTCCGGGTGAAAATGGCCGGAGTTTTGGGATTTAAGGATTATATTGAAATGGCTTATCATTACAACGGACGTTTTGATTACGGCCGGGAAGAAGTGGCTAATTTCCGCCGCCAGATTGTGGAGCATATCGTCCCTGTCTGCCAAAAACTGTACGATCAGCAGCGGCGGCGCCTGGGAATTGATCATTTGTATTATTATGATGAAGCCCTTGTATTTCCAGAGGGAAACGCTGTGCCTGAAGGAAATTCTCATGAACTTGTGGCTAAGGCAAAGAAGATGTATGGGGAATTGTCAAAGGAAACGGGCGAATTTTTTGATTTTATGGTGGAAAACCAGCTTTTTGATCTTGAGACAAAGCCGGGAAAACGTCAGGGCGGTTACTGTACATTTTTGTCTAAATATAAGGCGCCCTTTATTTTTTCTAATTTTAACGGAACCAGTGCGGATGTGGATGTACTGACCCATGAGGCCGGACATGCTTTTGAGGCTTACAGCGCATCCCGCATTTTCCCGCTGACAGAGCAGGTATGGTCAACGGCTGAGATCAGTGAGATTCATTCGATGTCCATGGAGTATTTCACCCATCCGTGGATGGAACTGTTTTTTGGAGAAAAAGCGGATCAGTACCGCTACGCCCATTTAGTATCTTCCCTGTGCTGTATACCTTATATGGCCTGTGTTGACGAGTTTCAGCACCGGGTGTTTGAGGAGATGGCGGATAACGCGGCGCAGCGCCGGAAAATCTGGAGAGAGCTTGAAAAGAAATACATGCCCTGGAGAGCTTACGACGGCAATGAATTTCTCGAAAGCGGCGGTTTCTGGATGCAAAAACAGCATATTTTCCTTTTTCCCTTCTATTATATTGATTATGCCCTTGCCCAAATGGGCGCCTTTGAATTTTATGGCCGCATGAAACAGGATCCGGAAAAAGCCTGGGAGGGCTATTATAAGTTCTGCTGCGCCGGCGGGAGCAAAGGCTATTTTGATCTGTTAAAGGTCGGGGGACTGAGCAATCCCTTTGACGATCACACGGTAGAGCGGGTTATGGATCTGATCAGCGAGGATCTTCGACTGAACGGATAGAACAGATAATTAAAGAACACGAAATTAAAGAACAGGGAATAGTTTCCTGTGATATGAAAAATCCGGCCGCAGGATATGAACCTGTGGCCGGAAAATTTATTTGTTTCTTCCGCAGCAGAATTTGTATTTTTTGCCGCTGCCGCATGGACATGGATCATTGCGACCGATCTTCTTGCCCTTGACAACAGTGGTTGAGCTTTTCTGCTGTTTGTAAAGCTCTTTGCGGCGCTCTTCACTTAACAGGCTGTTCCACTGGGGCAGATTGTAAAGCCAGTCTGCTCTTGCGGCAACCATATTATAATACAGTTTTTCAAGATCAATGTCCAGAGTTACTGTAGAGTCCGCTTCCAGGTCTTCGATGGGATTGGGGTCTTTGATACTCTCGTTGATCCCGTCAAGAAATCCTAACATTAAGGGTGTCTCGATGCCGTATTTTTTTGCCAGTTCTTCCACAGTTCCGGTGACAACTTCCACCGGTTCTGTCAGGAGCTGTTCATATACTTCTTTTTCTTTTAAATAATAATTGGTCCAGAACTTCTGCTGTGATGCCGCATCCTTACTGTACTGGGTAACAATTTTCTCCCATTCCTGCATTAAGTTGCTCATTTGCTTCACCTTTTCCTTTATTTTCATTGGTTTTTGGCTGTCCTTAGCTGCCGGGACGGTTTATTATATCCGCTGCCGGAACAAGGATATGCTTTGGCTATTATATTAAATTCCAGGGCTGTTGTCAACCCGGCCTTTGGAAAACCAGAGGAGTTGCTGCGGCAGTTTAGATGCCTGAACGGTTATGTTTTTTTCTTTCGCTAGTGGTACAGGTTTTTCATTTTTGCCCGCATATCTTTGCGCCGCTGACTGTTATCCACCTTCCTGTAAACCTTTCCGGCGGCATCTTCCCGATCTTCCTTAGCTTGGACTTCCTCCAGGGTATCCCCTTCCAAACAGCCCTTAGGCAGAAGATTTCTGGAAATCCGGACAGTTTGTCCGTTTTCATTCTCACAGATGGCCCAATTGCCCTCAAAACGATCAATAGTAAGCATAATTAACGCCTCCTTTACACATGATTTCCATGCCCTGCCAGCTTGCTGCGGGCTATGTGACTTATTGTACCTGATTTAAAGAAAAGGGACAATAGTTTTAACAGCATTGAGGTTTCAGGTAGAGTGTGGTAGTATAAAAGAAAAATCGTAACTATTCAGCCATACATCTCGGATTCCTGCAGCTAACGCTGCTTTACCGCCGTTTGCGCGGCTGAATAGGTACGGTAAAATCCAAAGTTATGGAGGTAAAAAGATGCTTAACTGGGGAATTGCTGGAACAGGGCGTATTGCCCGCAAATTTGCGGAAACAGTGTACCGTATGGAGGATACAGTGAATGTTTACGGCGTAGCCTCCCGAAACTATGGAAAAGCATATAAATTCGCGAAAGGCAGCCATGTGACAAAAGCCTATGAAAGTTATGAAAAGATGCTCAAAGATCCTGCCATTGATGCTGTATATATTGCTGTCCCCCACCCCATGCACTGCGAATACGCTGTGGCTGCCATGAAGGCGGGAAAGCATGTGCTGTGTGAAAAGCCGGTGGGGATGAATGCCGGACAGATTCAGCATATGATTGATATGGCCTATGACCATAATGTGTTTTTTATGGAAAATATGGTGACCCGGTTTTTGCCGGCTATCGGACAGGTGCGCCAGTGGATTGACGAGGGCGCTATCGGGGAAGTTCGCTTTGTCGATTGCTTTTATGGCTTTCCGGCCCAGGGCTTTCCTGATTCCAGGTGGTTTAATCGAGAACTTGGCGGCGGAGCCCTTCTTGATATTGGTATTTACCCGATTACTCTGGCAACAATGATTCTTGGCTTTGATATTGAGGATATTAAAACACAGGCGTATATTGGGGAAGCACAGACGGACGAACATGAGAGCATTATATTTGTTTATCGGGGAGGACGCAGAATAGCCCATCTGAGCGCCTCTGTTGTCTCGGATCTTGGCTGCGGCGCGGTGATCTCCGGGGAATATGGAAAGATCATCCTAGATCATTTTACTAAGTGTGAGAAGGTTGTGCTGGAGAAAAATTTTGAGGCTCCACTGACGGTTAAGTTTCCTCACGATGTCAATGGTTTTGAATATGTCATCCGGGAAGCTGAGTCTTGTATTAGACGGGGAGACTTGGAAAGTTCAAGGCTGCCCTGGGTAGTCACCCTGGAAAATATGCGTATTATGGACCGCATCCGGGGAATGTGGGGGCTTCGCTACCCATGTGAATAAACGTCGTGAGTTGCCCGGCAAATCCAGCGGAAAAAATTTAAGAGAGGATACATTATGTTTGGTTATGTGACGGCTAACGAGCCGGAACTGAAAGTAAAAGAATATCAGGAATATAAAGCTTATTACTGTGGCCTGTGTCATGTATTAAAGAAAAAGTACGGTTTTGTGGGCCAGATGACGCTGACCTATGATATGACATTTCTTATTATGCTGCTGACAAGCCTATATGAGTGTGAACCAAAGGCAGAAGAACACCGGTGTAAAGTTCATCCTGTGAGAAAGCAGAAAATGCTTATGAACAAATTTACAGAATATGGCGCAGACATGAATATGCTGCTGACCTATCATCATCTTATGGATGACTGGAAAGACGAGGGCAGCAAAGCCGGCTGTGTGGGCGCGGGAATTCTTCGTGGGACTTACAGAAAACTGAAAAAGAAATATCCGAAGAAAAGCCGGGCTATGGCTTATTGGCTTCACCGGCTTCATGAGCTTGAGCTTGAGAATGAGAGAAGTATTGACCGGGTTGCCGGATGTTTTGGCAAGATCATGGAAACGATTTTAGTCTACGAAAAGGATGTCTGGGAAGATAATCTGAAACGTCTGGGATTTTTTCTGGGAAAGTTTATTTACATTATGGATGCTTTTGATGATGTAGAAAAAGACATAGAAAGCGGCAGCTATAACCCTCTGAAAGAACAGTTTGAACACGAAAATTTCACACAAGATTGCAATTTCATGTTGAATCTGATGATGGCAGAGTGTACAATAGAATTTGAGAAATTGCCCTGTATACAGGACGCGGAGATTCTGCGCAATATTTTATATGCCGGAGTATGGAAAAAATTTGACAAAAAAGCAGAGGAACGCGCACAGGGGCAGGATGGCAGGTCCGGTTGTAAAAAATGCGGACCGGGCAGATGTCCGAAAGATGAGAAAGAAAAGGAAGGAAGTTATCAATGACAGATCCATATAGTGTGCTTGGGGTGTCCCCCAATGCATCGGATGAAGAAATTAAAAAAGCATACCGCAACCTGAGCAGAAAGTATCATCCGGATTCTTACAATGATAATCCGCTGGCTGATCTGGCGGAGGAGAAGTTTAAAGAAGTCCAGGATGCATATAAGCAGATCATGGATGAGCGATCCAGAGGTGGGAGTTACAGCGGTGGGAACAGCGGAAATTATGGCGGCGGCTATAGTGGCGGTTACCAGTCCTCAGGTGATGCCAACGTGGAGCTGACTGCCGCAGGAAACTTCATTAACAATGGACGTTACAGGGACGCCTTAAATGTTTTAAGCGGTATCCGAAATCGTGACGCCCGGTGGTATTATTATAGTGCCGTGGCAAATGCCGGTATAGGAAATAATGTTCAGGCCATGAACGACGCTACCCAGGCAGTGAATATGGATCCGGGAAATCCGGAGTATCGGAATTTCTTGAATCAGATGCAGTGGCGCACAAGCCGTTATCAGGGAGCCGGACAAAACTACGGCGGCAGGCCGCCTTTCAGTACGGGAAACTGCTGCTGTGATCTGTGGATTGCGGATACCTGCTGTGAATGTATGGGAGGAGATCTTTGCTCATGCATGTAAACGCAAAAAAGACAGCCTTTTTGGGATTATTGCTGGCAGTGGCTATGGTGCTGACCCTTATTGGCGGTTATTTTGAGCCTAGTACATTATTTTTTATGGCGGCAGCCGCTTTCTGTACAGGGATTGCTGTGCGGGAGTGCGGCCTTTACGCAGGTTTTGCCTTTCTGATCGCCGGTATCCTGCTGGGATTTTTCCTGGCTCCCAATAAGCTCTATATGATCACCTATGGCGGAATGAGCCTTTATATTTATGTGCGGGAATTTGCATTTGAAAAGATTGCCGACGCTAAGACATTAAAGCACCGGACCGCCCTATTTTGGGCTGTGCGGTACATTATGTTTAATGTAATGTTTTTGCCCATCTTATTTTTACTCCCTCAGCTTATATATCCGGGGGCGATTTCGCCGGCAATACTGGCCGGGCTCATCGTCGGCGCACAGGTTGTTCTGTTTGTCTACGATAAAGCCTATGATTATTTTCAGGCGGTTGTATGGAACCGGCTACGAAAAAACTTCAAATTGTAAGTCAAATACCCCTCAGTAAGCTGACGGGGCATGAAAATCATATCCTGTAAGCTATGTCTTTGTTTAAAAAAAAGAGCGTGTCCGCAAAATTTGCGGGCGCGCTCTTTTCAGGGAATGGAAAATATACTATATATAGTAAACGATAAATATATTTGCCGTTTACCATAAAAAGGGTTTTCCGGGTCAAAGGGTTATGACCCGGCCGGAATTGGCAGTGGAATCAGAAATCAACGTCCTCACCGTAGTAGCAGGCTTTTAACAGTTTTTCCATGTCTTCCTGGGAAGGCACTCTCGGATTGGAGCCTGTGCAGGCATCGCTGATAGCGAGGGCGGCTACATCAGATAATTTGTCCATAAATTCTTTTTCGTCGATAATTCCGCCTTCATAATCTTTAATGCATTTAGGAATATCCAGAGCATCGTTCATCTTTTTAATCTCAGCAACAAGGGCCGCCACTTTTTCTTCTGTGGTGTTTCCTCCAAGATGGATGAAATCGGCAATTTCAGCGTAGCGCTGGGCAGCGGAGTCTACTTTGGCATTGTACTGGATCACTCTTGGAAGATACATGGCGTTGGCACAGCCATGGACAATATGCCCGCCGCTGTACGCAGCACCGGTTTTGTGAGCCATGGAATGAACAATACCAAGGAGGGCGTTGGAGAAAGCCATACCGGCAAGACACTGGGCATCATGCATACGGTCGCGGGCTTCCATATCGCCATCATAAGATTTCTTCAGATCATCGTGGATCATCTTAATGGCATGGAGGGCCAAAGGATCTGTGTAGTTGCAGTGCATAGTGGAAACATAAGCCTCGATGGCATGGGTCATGGCGTCCATACCGGTGTGTGCTGTAAGTTTTTTAGGCATTGTCTCTGCCAGATCTGGGTCGACAATGGCCACATCCGGCGTAATATTAAAGTCTGCCAGAGGATATTTAATGCCTTTATTGTAATCAGTGATAACACTAAAGGCGGTCACTTCGGTGGCTGTCCCGGAAGTAGATGGAATGGCGCAGAAGTGAGCTTTTGTCCGCAGTGTGGGGAAAGAAAATGGTGTGATCAGGTCTTCAAAGGAAGTATTTGGATACTCGTAGAATACCCACATGGCTTTTGCAGCGTCAATAGGTGAACCGCCGCCCATGGCTACGATCCAATCCGGGCCAAATTCTTCCATCATTTTAGCGCCCCGCATAACGGTGTCAACACTGGGGTCCGGCTCAACATTTTCAAACAGGGCCACTTCCATGCCAGCTTCTTTTAAGTAGTTCACAGCTTTATCTAAAAATCCAAAACGTTTCATGGAACCGCCGCCGACAACGACAACCGCTTTTTTCCCTTTCAGGTTTTTCAGTTCGGCTAAAGCTCCTTTTCCATGGTATAAGTCTCTTGGTAATGTAAAACGTGCCATAAGAGTCACTCCTCCAAATATGTATTGATATTTTTTTAACAACACCCATTATAGACTTTTTCGGAGAATATGCAATAGTTTTTTGTGAAAAAAATAACATTATAATAAAATTTGTGAAAAACAGTCAATTTTAGAAAAAAACGGACGAAAAATTGTTACTTTTTTATCAATGTAATACGCCAGGAGCATATTTTTAGTAAACGACAAATGTATTTATCGTTTACCATAGTTGGACTTCAACATCTCAATATCTTAATGCATTTAGATCACCAAAAAAGTCCGGATAGGAAATGCGGATGCATTCTGCGCCGACAATCTCCACGGGACTTTCACTGTTCATGGCTGCCACTGAAAATGCCATAGCAATGCGGTGGTCATCATAGCTTTGAATCTTTGCGCCGTGAAGCGGTGCGCCGCCTTCAATGATCATGCCGTCCTCTGTGGCTGTGATCCTGGCGCCCATGGCGGACAGGGCCTCAACAACAGTGTCAATCCGGTTGGATTCTTTGACTTTAAGTTCGGCTGCGTCTTTGATAATGGTGGTACCGCTGGCAAAGCAGGCGAGGACGGCGATGACCGGGATCTCATCAATGAGAGTGGGGATCAGCTCTCCCCCGATAACTGTTCCGTGGAGGCTCTGGGAGCGGACGGTTATATCCGCCACCGGTTCCATCCCTTCGTTGTGGATGTTTTCCATAGTGATGTTGGCTCCCATAGCTTTACATACACGAAGTATCCCGTCCCGTGTAGGATTGATCCCAACGTTTTTTATAGTGATACAGGAATTTGGCACAATAAGGCCGGCGGCGATGAAATATGCGGCGGAGGAAATATCTCCGGGGACAGAAATATCTATGGCGTAAAGCTCATCGGCTGGATGGATAGCCGCCGTGTAACTTTTGCTGCCATCGGGAATGCTGGAAACCTTTGCCCCAAAGGCGGAGAGCATTAATTCGCTGTGGTTTCGGGAGAGGGATGGCTCCGTGATCCGGGTTGTTCCCTGAGCATAAAGTCCGGCCAGCAAAATGGCGGATTTTACCTGGGCGGAAGCCACAGGGGAGGTGTAGTGGATACCGTGAAGGTTTTGCCCGGTAATTTTTAACGGGGCACAGTCGTTGCCCCGGATACTTTCAATTTCAGCCCCCATCATAGACAGAGGCGTGATGATCCGTCCCATAGGACGCTTCTGGATGGACGCATCTCCGGTGATCATTGAGGTAAAGGGCTGGGCAGATAATATACCGGAAATCAGCCGTGTGGTTGTGCCGCTGTTTCCCGCGTCCAGAATTTGTTCCGGTGCCTGGAGTCCGTGAAGGCCTCTGCCCTCAATGCGAACCAGACCTTTGTCCGGATCGTTGTGGATTTTTACGCCCAGAGACCGGAAACATTGTATGGAGGAGAGACAGTCTGCCCCTTCCAGAAAATGTGTAACCACAGTAGTTCCTTTGGCAAGGGAGCCAAGCATAACACTGCGGTGAGAAATGGATTTGTCGCCGGGAACGGTAATTTCACCTTCCAGACGATGTACAGGATTCATGATCATGGCTTTAATTCCTTTCATATACAGTGTAGTGAAACTTCCTCAAATGGTCGATGGCTTTCTGAGCTGCATCATTTTCATAAAATTCAATGCGCAGCGCCCCCTCCTGAAATTCGCGGTTGTGGATAATGCCAATATTTTTTATACTGATGCCGTTGGTAGCCAGAATCGTGGCGATGGTGGCGATGGCTCCTGATTCGTCAATGATATCTACGTAGATTTCGTAAAGGGGAGCGAGACTACCCTTAGCATTGGTTTTTGGAATGGCATCGCGGTAATCTTTGGCCTGAGAAAAAAAGTCTAAAATCTGGTCATCGGCGCCGTTTTTTATATCAAGAGAAAGTTCCTGGAGACTTTGAATATAGGTATCCATGATCTTTAAAAGATTTTCTTTATTCTCCCCGCAGATCTGCTGCCACATTACCGGTGAGGAGGAGGCGATCCGGGTAATATCTTTAAAGCCTCCCGCAGCCAGCATACGCATATGCTGCTGGTGGTCATCCTGGTCCCGGACAAGGTTGACCAGGGCATAGGCGATCATATGGGGAAGATGGCTGATAGCCGCGCTGATAAAGTCGTGCCGGTTGGCATCAAGCAAAACGGGAATAGCGCTGATGGCCGCTGCAAGTTCTGTCATGGCTTCGACTGCGTTCCGGGGAACGTCTGGCGTGGGGGTCAGGATGTAGTAGGCATTTTCAAGGAGCCTGTCGTTTGCGCTGGCATAACCGCTCTTTTCTGAACCTGCCATGGGATGTCCGCCAATAAAGCGTGATGACAGCCCCATTGTGTGAACGGCCTGGTCGATGGGAGATTTGACGCTTCCCACATCGGTGAAAATACACCGGGGATTGGCAACCTGGGCCAGCAGTTGCAGATTTTGTATATTAATTTTTACAGGCGCACATAAAAATATAATATCGCACTGAGAAAAACCCTGGGATAATGTGTCGTGAGCCTGATTCAGCGTGCCGTCGGCCAGGGCAGCGGTCAGGCTGTCCCGGTCCGGGTCAAACGCGATAATATTTAAATCGGAGCGGACCCGGCGCAGGGCTTTCGCGATGGAACCGCCGATGAGCCCAAGACCCGCAAAACCGATGGTTGTGATGGTCATAAAAAAACCTCCTGCTTATACTGTCTGAGGATATAGCATAACCTGTATCCTGTTTAAAATGGTAGCATT
Source organism: Catenibacillus scindens (assembly GCF_014202115.1). Taxonomy (GTDB): domain Bacteria; phylum Bacillota; class Clostridia; order Lachnospirales; family Lachnospiraceae; genus Catenibacillus; species Catenibacillus scindens. The sequence continues at coordinate 46,301 of NZ_JACHFW010000009.1, read as the reverse complement.
CTGACGGTAAAAAAGCAATAAGAAGTTTTTTGTGTAATTTTACTAAAAGTATTGAAAATGGATTAGTTATTTAGTAAAATGTATACATGGTTTTGTTTCGAAAACAGAATCCTATCAAAAAAAGTATTGGAGGAGTATGACATGAAGGTATACAAAACACAGGACATACGTAACGTTGCGATTTTAGGACATGGCGGATGCGGCAAGACAACTCTTGTTGAAGCAATGGCATATGCCGCGGGAGTGACAAAGCGCCAGGGAAAAGTTGACGATGGTAATACACTCAGTGATTATGATAAAGAAGAAATTCGCAGAAAATTTTCAATCAGCACGACAGTCATTCCTATTGAATGGGAATATTGGAAGATCAATTTATTAGATACTCCCGGATATATGGATTTTGTAGGTGAAGTAGAGGAGGCTCTCTCCGTGGCGGACGCCGCTATTATTGTTGTATCGGCTAAGTCCGGTGTTGAGGCAGGCACTATCAAGGCATGGAATTACTGCGAAAAATACAGCATTCCCCGAACTATTTTTGTGACGAATATGGATGATGAACATGCGGATTACATGGGCGTTGTCAATCAGTTGAGAGAACTGTACGGAAAGAAGATCGCCCCGTTCCATCTGCCGATCCGGGAAGACGGCAAGTTTACCGGAGCTGTCAATGTTGTAAAGATGGAAGGCCGTAAGTTTACCGACAGCGGCAAGTGGGAAGCCAGAGATATTCCTGATGATGTTGAGCCGGAGCTTGAAACATGCCGTGAGGCGCTTCTGGAAGCAGTTGCGGAGACCAGCGAGGAACTGATGGATAAGTATTTTGGCGGTGAAGAATTTACTATTGATGAGATCATCGACGCTCTGCGTATTAATGTCAATGAGGGCAGTATTGTGCCAGTGCAGTGCGGTTCCGGACTTTTAGGATACGCCATTGCCAATCTGATTACCACCTGCGTGGAGTTCCTTCCGTCTCCTATGCGTGATCATATTAAGATCTTTGGTAAAGATCCGAGAACTGATAAAGAATACAATGTAGATTATGACTCCAGACGTCCGTTTTCAGCCTATGTGTTTAAGACTATTGTCGATCCCTTTATCGGCCGGTACTCTCTTGTCAAAGTCTGCTCCGGTGAACTTAAAAATGATTCGGTGATTTACAATTATGCCAAGGACACCGAGGAGAAACTTTCCAAACTGTTTGTGATGCGCGGCAAAGAACTGATTGAGGTTCCCGAACTTAAAGCCGGAGATATCGGCGCTATTGCCAAATTGAGCAATACAGCCACCGGCGATACACTTTCCTTAAAATCCGATCCCCTTGTAATCGACCAGGCAGAGATTTCTGCGCCTTATACATATAAACGTTATGAGGCGAAGAATAAGGGGGATGAAGATAAAGTCTCCCAGGCTCTCTCCAAGATGATGGAGGAAGATCTGACACTGAGAGTTTTTAACGACGCGGAAAATCATCAGTCACTCCTCTATGGTATCGGCGATCAGCAGTTGGATGTTGTTGTCAGCAAGCTTCTTGCTAAGTATAAAGTTGAGATCGTTTTATCTAAACCCAGGATTCCATACAGAGAGACGATCCGCAAGAAAGTCTCCGTCCGTGAAAAATATAAAAAACAGTCTGGAGGACATGGACAGTACGGCGACGTTGCCATGGAATTTGAACCTTCCGGCGATCTGGAAAAACCTTATGTTTTTGAAGAGCGGGTTGTGGGCGGCGCTGTTCCTAAAAACTATTTTCCGGCAGTGGAAAAAGGTATCGCGGAATCTGTCAACCGGGGACCGTTGGCAGGATATCCTGTTGTGGGCATTAAAGCAACCTTATTTGACGGGTCCTATCATCCGGTAGACTCTTCAGAAATGGCCTTTAAGACTGCCGCGAAACAGGCTTTTAAGAGCGCCTTCCTTCAGGCATCACCCATTCTCCTTGAGCCCATCGCATCTTTGAGTGTTTACGTTCCTGACAGCTATACCGGTGATATTATGGGCGACCTGAATAAGCGCCGTGGCCGTGTTCTTGGTATGAACCCGTCGGACTTTGGAAGAACGGAAATTGTGGCGGACATTCCTCTGGCACAATTGTACGGCTATTCTACAGATCTGAGGTCCATGACCGGGGGAAGAGGGGACTTTGCTTATTCCTTCAGCCGCTATGAGCAGGCACCGTCCGATGTACAGGATAAAGTGATTGCTGAGAACGCTAAAGAAAATGAAAATTAACGTTTGTTAAATATTAGCCACAGTCTGTTTTTTCGGGCTGTGGCTAATATTGCCCTTTGGAAAGAGATTTTTCCTGTTGAACTTTAACAGGAGGGAAGCACCAGTTCAGCCTGCCCTATGCTTGATGGCTGAATTGTTAAAAAAGCAAGAAAGAAGGTTGAATGAATGTCGACACCTCATAATGAAGGAAAAGAGGGAAGCATTGCCGGGACGGTTTTAATGCCCGGAGATCCTCTCAGAGCAAAGTATATCGCCGACACATATCTGGATCAGGCGGTTTTGTTTAATTCTGTTCGGAATATGCTGGGATATACAGGCTATTATAAAGGCATTCCGGTATCTGTCATGGGCTCCGGCATGGGAATGCCCAGCATTGGCATTTACTCCTACGAGTTGTATAAGTTTTACGGCGTAGAGAATATTATACGCATCGGAAGCGCCGGGGCTTACTGTGATGCCCTGGATATTATGGATATCGCCCTTGCCGACAGCGCCTGGAGTGAATCTACTTTTGCCATGGCACAGGCTAATGTATCCGGGGATATTCAATATCCCACAGAAAGTCTCAATGAAGAAATACGGCATACGGCGGAAAAGCTGGCTATCCCGGTGCGGATGTGCCGGGTTCATTCCAGCGATGTATTTTATCATGAAGAGTGCGTGGGGAGCTATAGGGATTATTATGAAAAACACGGCTGTGCCTGTGTGGAGATGGAGAGCTATGCCCTTTTCCACAACGCAAAAATCCTGGGAAAGAGGGCAGCCTGCCTGCTGACGATTTCCGATTCTTTTGTCACCCACAGAGAGCTTTCGGCAAAGGAACGCCAGACAAGCTTTGACGCTATGATGAAGATTGCGCTGGAAACCGCGAAGGTATGCGGGGAGGCGATTTAGTATGAAATACCGCCGCGTATTTACTATTGTTATTGATTCTTTCGGCATCGGAGCTATGGATAACGCCAGACAGTATGGAGATGAAGGGGCGGATACCCTGGGGCACATTGATGAACATATGGAGATTTTTTCCATTCCAAATCTTATGTCATTAGGTCTTGGCCGTATTCATCCGGTCATCCACGCTCCATCGCCGGAAAAAATTGTGGGGTACTGTGCCCGGATGAATGAGGCAAGCACAGGGAAAGATACGATGACCGGACACTGGGAATTAATGGGTCTTAAAATCACCCAGCCTTTTCTCACCTTCACTGAGACGGGTTTTCCTTTAGAACTGATCGAAGCTTTGGAGCGGGAGACCGGCCATAAAGTCATCGGCAACCGGGCCGCCAGTGGGACGGCTATTTTAGATGAACTTGGGGAAGAGCATATAAAGACTGGAGCAATGATCGTATATACATCAGCGGATTCTGTACTGCAGATCGCGGCCAGCGAGGAGAGTTTCGGCCTGAATGAGCTGTACCGGTGCTGCGAGATCGCCAGATCTCTTACCATGAAGGCGCAGTGGAAGGTTGGGCGGGTGATTGCCCGGCCTTTTGTGGGAAAGAAAAGGGGCGAGTTTGTTCGCACGGCCAACCGCCATGACTACGCCTTAAAGCCTTTTGGACCCACAGTTTTAAACGTTTTGAAAGACCGTGGCTATGATGTGATCAGTATTGGTAAGATCAACGATATTTTTGCCGGGGAGGGCATTACAAAGGCCCTCCGCTCCAAAAGCAGCGCCCATGGTATGGAGCAGACAATAGGGTCCATGGATGAAGATTTTTCCGGACTTTGTTTTGTAAATCTTGTGGATTTTGACGCCCTCTGGGGACACCGCCGCAATCCTGTGGGGTACGGGCAGGAACTGGAACGGTTTGATGAAAAGCTGGGGATTGTTCTTGAGAAGCTTAAAGACGATGATCTTTTAATGATCACTGCGGATCATGGAAATGATCCAACCTTTAAAGGGACAGATCACACGAAGGAGATGGTTCCACTTTTACTGTACAGTCCCTCAATGAAAGGGAGCCGCCGCCTGGAAGATACCCATACGTTCGCCTGTGTCGGGGCGACCATTGCTGATAATTTTTCTGCCGCTATGCCTGAAGGAACCATAGGAGAGAGCCTGCTGGGAGATTTGGTTTAGGGGCAATTTGGCCCTCTGGCCTGGGGGAGTGCGTGTTACTGTTTACTCTGTGAACCAATGTCAGTTCGTTAAGATAATAAAATGATCCTGTGACAGGGTCCAACTCAAGGAAAATTGTACGGATCCTGACAGGAAAATGTCTGGTTACATCTGTAAAACTGTATTTTTCCTCCGGATTTTGACTTTTGACTAACTGACTTATCTGTGAACAGCAACACGCTCTACTGCATGGTTCAAATGCTCTTTGCCAAAATCTTTGCCGCAAATTCTGAGAAGATGTCCATATCTTTTTTTAAACGTGACGAAAGGAGCGCCTCATCATAGCCTTCCTGGTCACAGAGGGGCAGTGAGAGGACTGGATAACCGGCGCCGGACAGAAGTTGGTTCATGACTGCCTGGGCCAGCTTTTCATTGTCTGCGTCAAAAGGGGCGATGTCCACGATTCGCTTATAGGCCATAGCGCCAAGTTCCACCGGGTGGAGAGCCCCTTTTGAATACTGAATCTGGCTGGCAAAGTGTTCCATGAGATGGGGGATATCCCTGGGAGAGGGAAAACGATTGCCAGGCACCGGGGGAAGGTCATGGATTCTCCAGGCCGGCGCCTGCTCTTTGGCGATTTCTTTGTAAAGTTCTTTAATATGGTCCGCATTCATCGGAGACTCCTGTTTGAGGAACTCTTTTTGCTGAAAATCAATAATTTCTAAATAATCTTTTAATTGGCTCATAGTATTCCTTTCTGAAGGTATCAATTTATTCGCTGGCTGCAGTCGGCAGCGCCGGCAGGGGAGTATTCAAGTGCTTTCTCCTGCGGCGCTGTTTCTTTGTTGCATCTATGCTAACATGAAAAAAGGATGCATGACAACCCTTTTTCTTGCTTTTGGCCAGTAAAGATGATAAAATAAACCGATAATCAAAGGGAAAGGAAAAGATTATTGTGACAATCTGGGAATTTGCGGAGTATATTGCCAAAAAAACAGATGCGATGGTTGCCAGGAGATTTGGAGTGACCCGTGTGGAAGCGTCGGGCAGTCCCCGGTCTCCTGTGATCCATATTGTGAATAAAGATTTTAATATGGATCGGACAGTTCCGGCAGAAGGGCCTTATGAAGATTTCGAGACCAACAAAGAGACACAGGCGGATACTTACGCCGAGGCACTAGCTTTTGAGATCGAGTACGCTCTGTTTGATGCTCTTATCCTCAATCATGATCTGTCCAAATACAAAGATTTTAACCGGGCCGGCGAGCTTCTTTACACAAAGCTTCTGGACGTAGAACGAAGCCAGGGGATCATGGAAGGAGTCCTGGGACGAAAAGTTGACGATTACAGCGTCATGGTGTTGTATATCCATGATGGTATGACAAAAACTATGGTCAATGAGGCACTGGTAAAAGCCTGGGGACGCAGTCCGGCGGCCCTGTTTATCAAGGCTTCGGAAAACTCCGGAAAATATACGGGCTGAACTGTTATTACTGTTGTTCACGAAATGAACAGTACCTTGCGCTTAAACCATGAAAAATTCGCTGCGCGAATGGTTTAAGCGCACTCCTGAATCACTTTTTTTCGCCGGAAACAGCAGGTGTTTCCGGCTGCCCGTGAATAGCAGTGAATGGTTCTTGAGATGCAAACTCAAACTCAGACCTTGACAAAGGCGGACAATATGATAAAATAAGCTGTGGCTTAAATATTTAAAAAGACCGTGAAGAGGAGTATTAAGAGCAGTCCTCATTTCAGAAAGCTGCCGGGTGATGCGAGACAGCATGAGAAAGCTCCCAACTCGCCTCAGAGTTTTTTAAGTGAAGTGGCGAAAAAGATTTCCTGGGGAATGATTATCGCTCATGGGTAGCTTAAAACGGCAGATCACCGTTATAGATTTTAAAGTGCGCCCTATATTTTGTTGTGGTAAAAGTCTCTCACTGCAGACTTTTCCAAATATAAATATAAGACGAAACAGAGTGGTACCGCGGAAACGGGACAATGATAGAAAACAATCCCCTTTCGTCTCTGAGACAGTCCCAGAGACAAAAGGGGATTTTGCTGTTTTCACTTAACGAAGCCGAGCCTAAGGGCGAAGGCTGAGTTTAGTGAAAACGCACATCGCGACCCTTACCGAGGCAAGGCAACAGCCGAAGGGGAGGTTAGTGGAGCGATGTTACTTCAAGACACTTAACGAAGCCGAGCCTAAGGGCGAAGGCTGAGTTTAGTGAAAACGCACATCGCGACCCTTACCGAGGAAGGCAGCAGCCGAAGGTACTTAGCGAAGGAATAATTTAAGAAAGGAAAATAATCATGGCAAAATCATACAATCATAAAGTGATTGAAAAAAAATGGCGTGATCACTGGGAAAAGAATCCCATTAATGTAAATGATGGGAAGAAACCCAAATATTACTGTCTGGATATGTTTCCCTATCCATCGGGAAACGGCCTTCATGTAGGCCATTGGAGAGGCTATGTCATCTCCGACGTATGGAGTCGTTATAAAATATTAAATGGTTATTATGTGATCCATCCCATGGGATGGGACGCTTTCGGCCTTCCTGCTGAAAATTATGCCATTAAAATGGGCGTTCATCCGGAAAAATCCACAGCGGAGAACATTGCTAATATTAAACGTCAGATCCAGGAGATCGCCGCAGTATATGACTGGGATATGGAAGTGAACACAACTGACCCTAAGTTCTATAAATGGACTCAGTGGATTTTTGTAAAAATGTTTAAAGCCGGGCTGGCTTATGAAAAGGAGATGCCTATTAACTGGTGTCCGTCCTGTAAGACAGGTCTTGCCAATGAGGAAGTCGTTAACGGCAAGTGCGAGCGGTGCGGCGCGGATGTAACAAAGAAGAATCTGAAACAGTGGATGCTTAAAATTACTAAATACGCGGATCGTCTCTTAAATGATCTGGATAAACTGGACTGGCCGGCAAAAGTTAAAAAGATGCAGACCGACTGGATCGGAAAGTCCTACGGCGCTGAAATTGATTTTGCTGTGGACGGGCGGGATGAAAAGATCACTGTGTACACCACCCGTCCGGATACTCTTTACGGCGCTACTTTTATGGTACTTGCGCCGGAACACGCTCTGGCAAAATCTCTTGCCACAGATGAAACCCGCCAGGCCGTGGAAGATTACATTTATCAGACATCTTTAAAATCATCTGTAGACCGCCTTCAGGACAAGGAAAAGACCGGCGTGTTTACCGGAAGCTATGCCATTAATCCGTTAAACGGGGCAAAAGTGCCTATCTGGCTGTCCGATTATGTGCTGGCAGATTACGGCACAGGAGCTATTATGTGTGTTCCGGCCCATGATGACCGTGACTTTGAATTTGCCACTAAGTTTAATATTCCCATTGTCCAGGTGATCTCACCTGACGGCAAGGAAAATCCAAATCTGACTCAGGCTTACACAGAATCTGGTATTGTCATCAATTCCGGAGAATGGACAGGTATGGATTCCGCTGTGCTGAAGAAAGAAGCTCCGGAGATTATTGAAAAAATGGGCATCGGCAAAAAGACAACCAATTACAAACTCCGGGACTGGGTGTTCTCCCGTCAGCGCTACTGGGGTGAGCCGATTCCTATTGTACACTGTCCAAAGTGCGGCTGCGTTCCCGTGCCGGAAGATCAGCTTCCGCTCCTGCTTCCGGAAGTGGAGAGCTATCAGCCTACCGGTACCGGCGAATCGCCTCTGGCAGCTATCGACGAGTGGGTCAACACAACATGCCCATGCTGCGGCGGACCTGCCAAGAGAGAGACAAACACTATGCCTCAGTGGGCAGGATCATCCTGGTATTTTCTCCGGTATGTGGACAGCAAAAATGACAAAGAACTTGTGTCCAGAGAGAAGGCGGACAAGTATCTTCCGGTAGATATGTATATCGGCGGTGTGGAACATGCGGTACTTCACCTTCTTTATTCCAGATTTTATACAAAATTCCTTCATGATATCGGTGTGATCGACTTTGACGAGCCATTTATCAAACTGTTCAACCAGGGTATGATCACCGGTAAGAACGGTATTAAAATGAGCAAGTCCAAGGGCAATGTGATTTCTCCTGATGACCTTGTGAGGGATTACGGCTGCGATTCCCTGAGACTTTATGAATTGTTTGTAGGTCCGCCGGAACTGGATTCCGAGTGGGATGACCGGGGAATCGAGGGCGTTTACCGTTTTATCAACCGCTACTGGAATATGGTCATGGACAACAAAGATAAAAATGTGGAGCCTTCAAAAAATATGATCAAGCTCCGCCACAAGATGACCTACGATATTTCCACCCGTCTGGAGCAGTTTAGTTTAAATACGGTTGTTTCCGGCTTTATGGAATATACCAACAAGCTGACTGATCTGGCGAAAAAAGAAGGCGGTATTGACAAAGAAACTCTGGAAACTGCCACTATTCTCATCGCGCCTTTTGCACCTCACCTTGGCGAGGAGCTGTGGGAACAGCTTGGACATTCGGGCAGCGTCTTTGACAATCAGTGGCCGGAGGCTGACGAGGATGCTATGAAAGATGACGAAGTCAATGTGGCTGTGCAGATCAACGGTAAAGTCCGGGCGGTGATCCAGCTCTCCGCCAATATCGGGAAAGAGGACGCCATCGCTGCGGCCAAAGAAGCGGTAAGCGCGAAGCTCACAGGAAATATTGTGAAAGAGATTTATGTTCCGGGAAAAATCGTGAATATTGTGATGAAATAATGCCGGAGCGGTGTTGTACTGAGGGATGGGGAGCTGCCCCTTGCCGGGCACTCCCTGTCATAATAAAATCGTGCTTTTAAGCAAGATTAACGTCCGTTTTTGCCTGCTTTTTCTCGTCGGCCTGCACTTGTTACATAAAGTCATTATAAAGTGCCTGCTTTTATTTTGCAGCGACAGGCGGAATTTTTACAGAAAGAGAGGGAAACTGGTGAAACATATGGAATTTCGTATGGAACGGCCGGGGCTTGTGAAAGTCGGAGATGAGGTTGAAGTCCGGGAATCGGTTTTAAAGACTCTTCAGGGGACGATGTACTATTATACAATTCATCCGGCAGTGGCCATGTCCGGCAATATTCCCGCAAAAGATAAGCTTAATGATTTTCACGGCGTCGTCACTCAGATTGATGATCTGGAAAGTCTGTGGACGGTTCACTGCGAGTTTAAAGATTAAAAAGGAGGGATGGATCAGGCAAAACGCAGATCCATCCCTTAACCGGATTATGTCATAGACCGTTTTAATGATTCGTACAATTTAAGCTGTTCCGGCGTTAAAAGGGCTTTTAAACGTTCCTCATCAAATCCTGACGGGGGCGGATTTTGAGAAGTCTGGTTTTGGGGCGCCGGATTTTTTTGTGCGCTGTTTTGGTTTTGCCCCGAAAAGTTGGGAGGCGCGGGCTGAGCCTGGAAATTTTGAAAGTTCCCGGAGTTTACAGCCTCCATAAGCTGGCCAAACTTGTTCATATCAAAGTTTTTCAGCAGCTCCGGATTTATATTTTTCAGCAATTGTTCAGGGTTAAAAGATGACTGCATTGGATCACCTCCGTGGAGATTTGAGGTAAACGTCTGTGTACCGCCGGAATTCATGGGGCTGGTATGCTGCAAAACATCCGGGCTATTTTCCATATCTTTAAATTTTTCATATAACTTACCGAATCTCAGCAGGTTTAGCAGACTGTCAATCGTTTTAGCTTCCTTCCCCCCACAGTATTTGCGAAGATCTCCAAGCATCTCCTCCGGTGTGGGGCGTCTTGTTCCGATCCCGCATGCCTGAATGGGCTCTGGATGGCGAAAATACCGAAGGGTATTTTGCAGTTCCATGAATCGAGCCATCATGGCCATAGGCCTGGCAGAATGGCGGCTCATATATGGCAGAGACGCCTTGATCATCTGAGAAACATTTCCGAAGGTCTGTTCGTCAAATGGGGTAAGTTTCGGTGGCTGACGGACGGCGATCACATCCTTTACCATGGGATGATTACTAATAGTATATGTATGAGAATGCCGTGTATGTGCGTGATACTATTAAAAAAATATCCTCAGGATAAAAAAGATCACAGGGACAAGAAGTGAGGGGAGCATGTCCAGGACTTTAAATTTTTTTATATTTAAAATGCCCAGACCTGTGCAGGCGATGAGGAAACCGCCCACAATACACAGCTCGCAGACCAGGGCGTCGGAAAAAAAACCGGCCCACACATATTTTGTCAGCACATAGATGCTTCCCTGCCACAAAAATAAAATAGCGGCGCACAGAATCATGCCAATGCCGTAGGCTGAGGCAAGAACTGTGGAGGTCACAAGATCCAGGGAGGCGTTGGTAAACAGGAAGGTATGATCCTGGTTCAGGGCTGCCATAACCGGGCCTACGATGGACAGGGAGCCGATACAGTAGATGAGTACGCCGGTAACAATGCCCTGTCCCAGCTTTCCGTTGGAGTGGCGGTCAATAAAACCGTTGAGACGGTCATCAAGGCGCAGCCATGTTCCTGCCAGACTGCCAAGGACAAGGCTGACAATAAAAAGGACGGGATACTGACTGTCCGGCATATTTGAAGCGATGGCGTTGATCCCCACGCCGAAAGCGGCCAAACCGCAGGCTGTCAGCATGGCATTTTCGTATTTTTTTGGAATGCCTTTGTTAAGAAGTCCGCCGAAAAGACTTCCGGCGGTGATGGCCAATGTGTTTACAATGGTTCCGATCATAGGTATATCTCCTTTGCCGTTTTAAAGTGGTGATGTATCTATTAAAACATTTGATGGCGGACACGTCAAGAAAAAAATAAAAAGGACGGCAGAGGGAAAGATGGCAGGGCCGGCAAAAGCCGGCCCTGCCGCAGATCAGATCGGAGGGATCAGTGGATCAGCCACAGAGGCCGTTACCGCCGCAGCAGCACAAAAGGAGCAAGATGATGATAATACAGTTGCAGTCATCACCGCTGCTAAGGAAGTTGCTGCCATTTCCGCATCCGCCGCAGAGGAAAAGAAGGAGGATGATCCATAAACAAGAATTGTTGCCTCCATAATTATCAACGCCACATCCGCAATCATTGTTGCAGCAGCTTGTTGCCGCTAAATCACTCATTGAAATTCCTCCTGAATTTGCTTTTGATTTATACTATGCGGAGGCGTTTTCATTTGCTACAATAAATCTGTTAAAAAAGTTCAGCCATCAGGAATATGCGGCTGATTTATGCTTCCATACGGATCAGTCCGCCCTATTCCTGATGAGCAGAGCGTCGATTATGAGCAAAGAAGCGGCGTAAGCCGCCGGACAGCGCTTAAGCGCGGCTTTGCCAATGGCGCGGGCTGAACTTTTGTATCCTCTGATTTAGCCATGAGCTGAAAAAGGAAAGGTGAGTCTGTGTTTTTTAGAAAGCGAATGGTTGAGATCTATCACGATCTCTTAATGGAATATATATGTCCGGGAGATACCGTTGTGGACGCCACCGCCGGAAACGGTCTGGACACGGAATTTTTGTGCCGGCTGGTAGGTCCTAAAGGCTGCGTTCACGCTTTTGATATACAGCCGGAGGCTTTGGAGAATACCCGTGAGCGCCTCAGCCAGGCTGGCCTTCTTGACCAGGCCTGTCTCCATCTGACATCCCATGACCAGATGGATGTCTATGTGGAAGGGGAGATCGCCGGATTTTGCTTCAATCTTGGATATCTCCCTTCGGGGAACCCGGCGGTGATCACTCATTCGTCGACAACGATTCCGGCGGTAAAAAAATGTCTGGAGGCTTTAAAAATCGGCGGTGTGGGCTGCATTCTCGCTTACTGGGGACATGAGGGTGGCAGGAAAGAAATGGAAAATGTCGATGAATTGTTGCGGACGCTTCCCGGAAAAAAATTTGAAGTCTTTCGTCTGGAAAACCACAACAGAGCCAATTGTCCGCCGGTTTTATACTGCCTTTGCCGGATCCGATAAAATTTTGCTTCTCGTGCTGAAACGACAAATAATTCAATCTGTTTATGCTAAAATATGTAATGCATTAGGAAAGCAATATTACATATGGAGGGAAGTTGAAGATATGATTGAAGAAACTTATAAAATGACGGAATTGGGTTATTCGTTAAAGGAGTACCGTATCCGGAACAACATTACTCAGCAGGAACTGGCAAATCTCATTGGCGTCAGCACCAACACCATTCATTTGTGGGAGACAAAAATGTGCCGCCCATCCATGGGATCCCTGCTGATATTGTCAGATATTTTACATGAACCTTTGCTGGACATTATTACAAAATCCAAAAAAATCTATAAGTAACCGGTGTTTTAGGATAGCATTCAACTCTTAAATCGCTTATAATGGAGGACATAAAGGGCGCACTTGTGTGCGTTTTTGTCCGGCGGCCGGGAAGATTGCTGGACTGTATCCTGTCTTGTTTGGCCGCCAGTAAGTGTGAAAGGATGAGAAAAGAATGAGAGAGCCTGTACTTGTGATCATGGCTGCCGGAATGGGAAGCCGTTACGGAGGGTTAAAACAGATCGACCCATTAAATGCCCAGGGGGACATTATTATTGATTTTTCAATTTATGACGCCATGCGGGCCGGCTTTAAAAAAGTCATTTTCATTATTAAGAGAGAACTGGAGCAGGATTTCAGGGAAAAGATCGGCAATAAGATTGCCCCTTACATGGATGTGGAATATGTTTATCAGGAGATTGATAATATTCCGGAAGGATATTCAGTCCCTGAAGAAAGAGTAAAACCATGGGGAACCGGACACGCGGTGTTAAGCTGTATCCAGAGCATTCACGGCCCTTTTGCCGTGATCAATGCCGATGATTTCTACGGGCGCCATGCCTTTGAGACACTTTACCGTTTTCTCAAAGACCATCCGGATGACAAGTGCTACCGCTATGGCATGGTGGGGTACCGTATTGAGAACACTCTGACGGATTTCGGCTATGTTTCCAGAGGCGTCTGCAAGACAGATGACCAGGGAATGCTTATGGAGATCCAGGAGCGCACCCACATTGAAAAAAAGGAAGAGGGAGCGGCTTTTACCGAAGATGACGGTCGGACTTGGACAAAGATCCCTTCAGGAAGTATTGTTTCTATGAACATGTGGGGATTTAATGAGAGCCTGCTCAGTGAACTTAAAAACCGGTTTTCCATGTTTCTCGATAAAGGACTTAAAGAAAACCCTCTCAAATGTGAGTATTATCTCCCCGGCGTTGTCGGCGAACTGCTGGCTGAGAAGAAGGCCACAGTCAATGTGCTGCCCTCGGAGGATCGCTGGTATGGTGTCACTTACCGGGAGGATAAGCCGGTTGTTGTAAAAGCTATTGAGGACATGAAAGCCCGCGGGGATTATCCTCAGGTTTTATGGCCGAAACATAAATAATAACAGGGCTGCCCTTTGGCAGCCCTGTTATTATTTATGGTGTTTTAAAGAAAGCGGGCAAGGTCAATGAGCCCAAATCCCTGGTGATTTTTGTCCAGTCCAAGATCCTGGCAGCCGTCTTTCAGACGCTCCTTCACATCGTTATTGGTCATGGAAGGATACTTTTCGAGAAGAAGGGCGATGCATCCGCTGACAATGGCGGTGGACATAGATGTGCCGCTTCTTGGCGTGTAAGTATATCTTCCGTTAAAAAGGCGGTTATTGCAAGACATAATGTAGCATCCGGGGGCGGTTACATCAGGTTTTGACACCTGCTCTGAAGTGGGGCCCCGGCCTGAAAAGTCGCTGATTTTTTCACCGTGGATATAAACGGGCTTCTGATCATCGCTGGAACCTACGGTGATGATCTTTTGGCTGGTACCGGGAGCTGTGACAGACATGGGGGCAGGGCCGTTATTTCCGGCAGCGGCAACCACCACAAGCCCCGCCTCCCATGCTTCATTGACCGCCTGCACAAGAACAGAATCCGCCTTCCTTGGAGAGAAGGTGCCGGCCGAGATGTTTAAGATCCTCGTATGGTAGAGGGACATGGTGGCAATGACCCACCGGACACCTTCCAGTATGTCGGGGAGGTTTCCGTTCCCCCTTCGGTCCAGTATCTTGCCCACAATCAGGTGGCTTTTTGGGGCGATACCCCGATAACGTCCAAGGGAGGCGGCCCCACTGCCGCCGCAGATCCCGCAGATATGGGTGCCGTGGCCGTGGTCGTCATAAGGACCGGGATTTCTGTAGACAAAATCTCTGAATGCGGCGATACGGTTTATTGGGAGTAAAAAATCTATATGAGGAAAAATCCCTGTATCTAAAACAGCAATGCCTACGCCTTTGCCAGTGTAGGGAAGAACGTCCGGCTTGTTGCCGTGGATTGATGCGCGCACTGAATCCATGATGGTTCCTTTTTATTGTTAATATATGACGGCGGAAGAAAAACGTCAAATTTCGGAAGAAGTTTTGGTGATGACCATGGCGCAGGATATGCGTAAAGGAGCGGCGGCCGCAGTGGGTCAGCGTCCAGTCGGGGGACGAACTGTTACGTTTTGTTCCGGGAAAAGGGTTGAAATCATTGACAAAATGGTATACAATAATACAATAAAACTGCTTTAAGGAGGATAAGCATGGAAAAAATCAAGATGACAACGCCTCTTGTTGAGATGGACGGCGACGAGATGACACGTATTTTATGGCAATACATTAAAGATGAATTGCTGCTTCCCTATATTGATCTGAATACAGAATATTATGATCTTGGACTTGAAAAACGTAATGAGACCAATGACCAGGTGACTATAGATTCTGCCAATGCTACAAAAAAATATGGCGTGGCTGTAAAATGTGCCACAATTACCCCAAATGCGGCCCGTGTGAAGGAGTACAACCTTAAAGAGATGTGGAAAAGCCCTAACGGAACAATTCGTGCCATTCTTGATGGCACTGTTTTTAGGGCGCCGATTGTTGTCAAAGGCATCGAACCTTGTGTGAAAAACTGGAAAAAGCCGATCACTATCGCCAGACATGCTTACGGAGATGTATATAAAGGGACAGAGATGAAGATTCCCGGACCGGGAAAGGTGGAACTGGTGTACACTGACGAAAAGGGCAATGAGACAAGAGAGCTGGTTCATGATTTTACCGGAGCCGGAATTGTACAGGGGATGCACAATATTAACAGCTCCATTGAGAGCTTTGCCAGAAGCTGCTTTAATTATGCCCTCGACACAAAGCAGGATCTGTGGTTTGCCACAAAAGACACCATTTCCAAAAAATATGACCATACATTTAAAGATATTTTTCAGGAGATCTTTGATAAAGATTACGCCCCCAAATTTGAGGAAGCGGGCATTGAATATTTTTACACACTCATTGACGATGCCGTTGCCCGTGTGATGAAATCCCAGGGCGGATATATCTGGGCCTGCAAAAATTATGACGGGGATGTAATGAGCGACATGATCTCCTCCGCTTTTGGTTCTCTGGCTATGATGACCAGCGTATTAGTATCTCCGGAAGGTTACTATGAGTATGAAGCCGCTCACGGTACAGTTCAGCGTCACTATTATAAACATCTGGCTGGAGAGGAGACTTCAACAAACTCTGTGGCTACGATTTTTGCATGGACCGGCGCCCTGCGCAAACGGGGAGAAATGGACAGCAATCCTGCGCTTATGGAATTTGCGGACAAGCTGGAGAAAGCCACATTATCCACCATTGAATCCGGAAAAATGACAAAAGATCTGGCGCTGATCACAACATTAAAAGATGTCACAGTGCTTAACAGCCTTGATTTTATCCGTGCAATCCGCGCTACGCTGGAAACAATGTAAGTAAAAAAGGACATACCCCCGCAGCTTACGGCTGCGGGGAATTTTATAGTAAACGACAAATATATTTGTTATTTACTATAAACCCTCCTATAAAGAAATCGTAACTATTCAGCCATGCATTTTAAGATTCCCGCCGTTAACGCTGCTTTCCCGCCGCTAACGCTGCTAAATCTTTAATTTGGCTTGGCGCCATATGTCTGGTTTAATAAATTTTGAATTTACAGAGGAGATGTTGATCATGGATAATCCTAATATCGTAGTAAATCCACATAATAACCTCCTGACCTTCGAGGAGCATTTTTATGCCCTCCAGGATGTTGACGAGCCAAATACATACCGTAATCTTTTCCCTTACGATGAAATTCCAAAGATCGTGTTTAACCAGCGTGTCGTTCCCATAAATATGCCGGAAAAAATATGGATTACTGACACAACATTCCGGGACGGGCAGCAGTCCCGGGCACCTTATACCACGGAACAGATCGTCCGTCTCTACGATTATATGCACCGTCTTGGTGGCCCCAACGGAATCATCCGCCAGAGCGAATTTTTCCTCTACAGCAAAAAAGACCGGGATGCCGCCTATAAATGTATGGAGCGGGGCTATGAATTTCCTGAGGTGACAGCATGGATCCGGGCCAATAAAAAAGATTTTGAACTTGTAAAGAATATGGGGATTAAGGAAACCGGTATTTTAGTGAGCTGTTCTGATTACCATATTTTTTATAAAATGAAAATGTCCCGGCGTCAGGCTATGGATCACTATTTAAGTGTTGTAAGGGAATGTCTTGAGACAGGAGTAAGGCCGCGGTGCCATCTGGAAGATATTACACGGTCAGATATTTATGGTTTTGTGATCCCATTTTGCCTGGAACTGGAAAAGCTGGGGAAAGAGTATGGGATTCCTGTGAAGATCCGCGCCTGCGATACTATGGGCTTTGGCGTCAACTTTACCGGAGCAGCCATTCCCAGAAGTGTTCCGGGAATTATTTACGGCCTGCACACCCACGCCGGCGTTCCATCGGAAATGATCGAGTGGCACGGACACAATGATTTTTATAAGGCAGTTACCAACTCAACAACTGCCTGGCTTTACGGCGCTTGCGGCGTCAACTGCTCTTTGTTCGGCATTGGTGAACGCACTGGGAATACCCCTCTGGAGGCCATGGTTTTTGAGTATGCTCAGCTTAAAGGTACGCTGGACGGTATGGATACCCGTGTGATCACAGAAATGGCGGAGTATTATGAGAAGGAGATCGGCTATAAGATTCCTTCCAGAACGCCTTTTGTGGGGAAAAACTTTAATGTGACCCGGGCCGGGATACACGCCGACGGACTGTTGAAAAATGAGGAGATCTACAATATATTCGACACAGAAAAATTCCTTAACCGTCCTGTTCTTGTAGCTGTCTCCAATACTTCCGGCCTGGCGGGAATCGCCCACTGGATCAATACTTATTTTAAGTTAAAGGGGGACGACGCTATTGCAAAGACCGATCCCATTGTGGCCCATGTGAAAGACTGGGTGGACCAGGAGTATGCGTCGGGGCGCGTGACAGTTCTGACTGATGACGAGCTGCTTGCGGCTATCGACCGTGCCTGCGAGGCCTGCAACAAGAAGCTGGCCCATGAATGAAAATACAGGAGCGATGAAAAATTATGACATTCTCTGAAAGAGCTGGGGAGATGGGGGATGCTGTTTCTCTTAGGGGGAAAGTTTTCCGGCAGCTTCGCAATGATATATTGTCAGGAAAATATAAAAACAATGAAGAACTTCGGGAAAATACTATTGCCAAAGAGTATGGCGTCAGCCGGACGCCGGTGAGGGAAGCTATCCGCCAGCTTGAGCTGGAAGGTCTTTGTGTCACTG
Source organism: Catenibacillus scindens (assembly GCF_014202115.1). Classification (GTDB taxonomy): domain Bacteria; phylum Bacillota; class Clostridia; order Lachnospirales; family Lachnospiraceae; genus Catenibacillus; species Catenibacillus scindens. Next base: position 28,405 of record NZ_JACHFW010000009.1, on the reverse strand, counting down.
TCCCCAATAAGGGAGCCTATGTCAACAGTATTAAGCGCAAAGACGTGGAAGATATTTACGCCATAAGAGGACTTTTGGAAGGACTCTGCGCCCGGTGGGCAGCGGAAAATATGACGGAGGATCAGATTGAGGAAGCCCAGGAGATTTTATTTGTGACCCGGTATCATCTGGAACATGAGCATTTTGAGCAGCTTTACCAGTATGACGGAAAGTTCCACGAGGTTCTGTACCGGGGCTGCGCCAGCCCGATCTTAAATCACGTTCTTCGGGATTTTCATGAATATGTACAGAGTGTGCGCCAGACAGCATTAAAAGATGAGAAGCGGGCAACGCTGTGCCAGGAGGAGCATGAGGCCATCCTTAAAGCAATTAAAGACCATGATCCTGACAAGGCGGCCCAATTGGCAAGCCTGCATATTCAAAAGGCGGCTAAAAATATGATCCATGAAAAATTAAATATGGACGAATAGAGTCACTGTAAAGGCATACCCCAGGTTTTTAAATTCTTTGGGTATGCCTTTTTTGAACGGTACTCCCAGGGTTATCTTTTATTTGGCCGGGCACAGCTATCTCTCTTGGCAATATAGAAGGGAAGAATGGTTTTGATGGGAAGAGAGTGGCCGCCTTTCAGCCGGTCAATAAGAATCCTGGCGGCACATTTCCCAAGATCGTCCAGGGGGATGTGGATGCTTGTGAGCATGGGGGTTAGATATTGATCTGTCTCTATGTCGTCCACACCGATAATTGAAATATCTTTTGGTATATGTTTTCCCCGTTCCTTAAATGCCCGCATGGCGCCGATGGCCGCGTTGTCATTGGCACAGAATACAGCGGTAATGTCCGCACCGGTGTCCATGAGAATATTGGCGGCCTTATAGCCGCCGTCGGCTGTCTGGCGGATATTTACCGTGTTGCGTTGGTGGAAAGGAAGATTAAGGGATTCAAGAGCCCTCTTATAGCCTTTAAAACGGATCTCATGATCCTGGGACCCGATGTACCCGATTTTTGTGTGGCCCAGATCATGAAGGTATTTAACCGCAGCCTTGGCGATATCCCCACCGCAGCAGATGACCTGATCGAATTTCATATCGCAGGGATTCAGACCTACATACATTATAGTAGAGTGCTGTTGGGTGAGAAAGTTAAGGAGTCTCTGATCATAACGGCCAAGAACAACAATACCGTCCACTTTCAGCGCGGCGATGTGCCCCACTGTAACAGGATTAGAAACATCCAGCGATGTAAAAGAATATTTTAGATAATAGTTGCTCTTAAAAAGCTCCTGTTCAATGGCTTTGGCGATCTGGGAGAAAAAGAAATCTGTGGATATGGAGTCTGAGCGGGCGTAAATAATAGCAATTGTTTTTGGCTCTACGGCCTGCGTCTCATCCTGCTGTCCTAGCTTTAGATTTTGGGCGGTTTTATTTGGAATATATCCGTTGCGGCGGACAATCTCCCATATCCGCTCGGCGACTTCCGGGCTTGCGGCGTTAGGTTTTTTTTGGTTGATGACTCTGGAAACAGTCGATATAGAGACGTTGGCTTCCTGAGCGATTTCTTTTAGGGTCATAAAATAACCTCCCCAATATAATCGGTATGCAGAATTTCTTTCAGATAAAAGCTGGAGACCTGAGGCAGAAATTCTTTTAACCTCAGTTTTTACATGTAGACACAGGTGCCGGAAGACTTTTCGGCGCCTTCATTTTATATTATAAAAAACTTCGTGAAAAATAGCAATAGAAATAAGGATAACGTTTGCTTAAAATAACGAAAAAATACGCAAAAAAATCGGCGGCTATTATTGAATTAACACTGACTGAGGCGTATAATCAAAATATACATAAAAAGTTGGAGACAGGTATTAATTTCTATGCGAAACGCATAAAAGAAAGGATGGTACATATGAGACATGACTATTACCAGTACACAAAAGAGCAGCTTGTAGGAAATGGTCCTAAACTGCCGGTGATTGTAATGAAAGACAACGCCCAGGTCTTTTCCTCCATGGCTCAGGAGATGGTCCAGGAAATTGAAAAAAATAACGGGGAGGGCAAAAAGACGGTATTTATCTGCCCTGTAGGACCGGTAGGCCAGTATCCCTATTTTGTGGATATGGTCAATGAGAAAAAGCTGGACCTTAAAAATGTGTGGTTTATTAACATGGATGAGTATCTGGATGATGAAAAAAGGTGGGTGTCCGTGGATCATCCTTTAAGCTTTCGGGGATTTATGCAGAGAAATGTCTATGATAAGATTGATCCCAAGCTTATAATGCCGAAGGAGCAGAGAGTGTTTCCTGACCCTGAAAATCCACAGGCTGTCACCGAGCTGATTAACCGTCTTGGCGGCGTGGATATTTGCTTTGGCGGTATCGGCATTAACGGCCATGTGGCCTTTAATGAGGCCGATTCATCCCTCTCCCCGGAGCAGTTCCTTGATCAGAAAACAAGAGTTCTTGAGATTACAAAAGAGACGAGGACGGCAAACGCCATCGGGGATTTTAACGGCGCTCTGGAAGATATGCCTCATTATTGTATTACTATCGGGATGTATGAAATTTCCCACGCAAGAAAGATCCGTCTGGGGTGCTTTAGAAACTGGCACCGGGCGGTAGTCCGCCGGGCGGCTTATGGGGAGACAACCTCTGATTTCCCAGTCTCCCTGCTGAGAGATCATCCGGATATTAACCTGAAAATTACGGAATATGTGGCCGCACTGGAGGATTAAAATATGAGAACATGGATTACCGGTGGCCAGGTATATATTGCGGGGCATATGGAAAATACCGGCCTTGTCTTAAAAGATGGAAAGGTAGAAGGCTTTTGTTCTTCACCGGCGCCCGGAGAGAAAGATCAGGTCTATGACGCCGCGGGGGCTTATGTTGTACCGGGATTTATTGATATTCACACTCATGGGGGATTTGGTATTGACGTTAATGCTGCCTGCAAAGATGATTTTGAGACAATCGGTCATTTTTTTGCTACCCAGGGAACTACATCATGGCTTTGTTCCATATTGACAGATACCCAGGAGCAGACGACGAAATGTATCGAGGAAGCGCTGGCCCATATGGGGGATCACAAAAACTGTGCCAGCCTTATGGGTATACACTTGGAGGGGCCGTTTCTCTCATCAGAATATAAAGGCGCCATGCCGGAATATCTGTTAAAAACGCCGGACCTGGCTCTTGTTGAAAAATATCAGCAGGCGGCCCAGGGAAATATCCGGTATATGACGGTATCTCCGGAGGTGGCGGGAGTGCCCAAAGCCATTCCAGACATTAAAGCTCTGGGGATTGCTGTGGCCATTGGCCATTCCGGGGCAGATTACGAGACAGCCTGGCGCTGCATCCGCAACGGGGCTGTCGCGGGAACCCATGTAATGAACGCTATGAAGCTGATGCACCAGCATTTTCCTGGGATTATGGGGGCGCTGCTTGAGTCGGATGCCTACTGTGAAGCGATCTGTGACGGCCGCCATCTCCATCCCGGAACAGTACGGTTTCTTATAAAAGTTAAAGGAATGGACCGCATGGTAGCCATCACTGATTCTATTATGGCTGCCGGGCTGCCTGACGGCAACTATAAATTGGGTGTCAACGACGTTATTGTCACTGATGGGGACGCCAAACTTAAAGATGGCACGCGGGCGGGCAGTACGCTGACTACGGGACAGGCGCTTAAAAATGTGATCCGTTTTACCGGAAAGACTCTTGCCCAGGTGTTGCCTATGTTTACCATCAACCCGGCTAAAGTTGTGGGTGCAGACCGGAAAGTGGGCAGCCTGGAGCCGGGAAAAGACGGGGACGTGGTTATCCTGGATCAGAAATTTTCTGTGAAAGATACTTTTATCAAAGGTGAAAAGATTATTAAAAGGAGGTAAAATTTATGCCATTAATTCCGTTAAGACCATTACTTGAAACTGTCGATAAGTACCATTTTGCTCAGGGAGCTTTCAATGTTAATGCCGTTGCCCAGGCTAAAGCGGCCATTGAGGTTCATGAAATGTTTCGGTCTGCGGCAATACTTCAGGGAGCAGATCTGGCCAATGGATTTATGGGAGGACGGACAGATTTTCAGAATGCCACATTGGAGGACAAGAAGATTGGTGCCAGAAATATTGCCAATGCGGTTAAGAAGTTTGCTGAAAATTCCCCGATTCCCGTTGTCCTTCATCTGGATCACGGCCGGGATTTCGATTCTTGTAAAGCGGCTATAGAAGGCGGCTACACATCTGTAATGATTGACGGCTCGTCCCTGCCATTTGACGAGAATGTTGAGCTGACGAGAGAAGTTGTGAAATACGCCCATGCCAGAGGCGTGTCCGTGGAAGGGGAACTGGGTGTTTTAGCCGGCGTTGAAGACCACGTGTTTGCCGCCAATTCCACATATACCAATCCCCTGAAGGCTGTTGAATTTTTTAAAAAGACCGGCTGCGACGCCCTGGCCATATCTTACGGCACAATGCATGGCGCCTCCAAAGGGAAGGATGTAAAGCTTCGACGGGAAATTCCTATCGCGGTAAAAGAGTGTCTGATGCACGAAAACATTTTTGGCGTCTTAGTATCTCACGGCTCCTCCACAGTGCCTCAATATATTGTAGATGAGATCAACACTCTGGGCGGCAATATAAAGAATGCCCATGGTATTTCCATTGATGAGCTTAAAGCCGCTATCCCCTGCGGAATCGGCAAGATCAATGTAGACACAGATATACGTCTTGCAGTGACAAGAAATATGAGGGAATTTTTCAAAAACCATCCGGATATGGCGCAGAGCCCGTCCATCGGGGGTGTTTGCCGGCTGTTGGAAGAAAAGCGGGAACAGTTTGATCCTAGGGCATTTTTCCCGCCGATCATGGATACAGTTATGTATGGAAGCATTCCTGACGATGATGTAGCAGCTTTGATGTCTGTTGTTGAGATGGGCGTTAAAGAAGCCATCGGTACACTGATCGTTGAATTTGGCTCTTACGGGAAGGCACCTTTAGTGGAGCAGGTTTCCCTTGAAGAGATGGCCAGACGGTACAAAACGGAGGCGTGAAAAAGTCGCGGAAAAATTTTTACGGAAAAATTTGTACAAGGCGAAAGCAGAATGCTTTCGCCTTTGTTTTTTTCTGACTTTTATTGAGAACATTTATTAATTTTGGAAAACATAAAAAAATAGAAGAAAAAAATAGATAAAATCACAAGAAAAAAAGTTGTCCCGGCGAGTGAAAAAAATGTAAATTGTGGTTTTTGTATATTTTACGCAAATAAAATTGTACATAATGTATATCTTTTTTGGAGATACCATTTAATTTATTGATTAAATAAACCATAAAAAGAGAGATGTATGCAAACGTTTGTCTAAACAAATATTGTAATTATTTTTTGAGTGTGCCATTATAATTATATAAATTATACAAAACATTTGGAGCGGTGAAAAAGTTCCTAAATGCAAAAGCGGTTGGAAATCCGCAGAAAGAAGGTTGAGGTTACACTATGGGTAAGAAGAAGAGAAGCGATGTGATTAGTAAAATCCCTAAAGGTGTATGGCTGCTGATCTCGCTGGCGGTGGCGTTGATCTTGTGGACAGTGTTGTCCTTTGGCAAAAGTACAGGAAGAGTTTTTCCTAATGTAGTCTTAGTTATCCAGTCCATTGGAACTATGATGGGGCGGGGACTTTTGCTGAAAGATATTTCCAGCAGTTTGATTTCGGTAATCGCCGGATTTGCCATTGGTTTTGTGACATCAATTCCAGTAGCTTTCCTGATGGCATGGTACCGGCCGGTGCGCTACATACTTGAACCGTGGATTCAGTTCATCCGTAATATCCCGCCTTTAGCATACGTTCCCCTGGTAGTTATCGGCGTGGGTGTTGGACGTACTCCTCAGATCATTGTTATATGGCTGGCTACTTTCCTGATCATGACAGTTACAGTATTCCAGGGTGTTATCAATGTGGATGAGACTTTGATCAAAGCGGCCAGGGTACTGGGAGCCAATGATGTGAACTTGTTTGTAAAAGTTATCTTCCCGGCAACGACACCATTTATTATTACAGCGGTGCGGCTTGGTATTTCCACAGCGTTGACGACACTGATTGCGGCAGAATCTACGGGAGCTATGGCAGGTCTTGGAATGCGTATTAAGGCATTGTCCAACTCCTATGAAACTCAGCCAATGCTTTTGTATATCATTATTATTGGTATTATCGGTATGGCGGCAGAAAAAATTCTTAAAGTAGTTGAAAGGAAGTTAACAGGATGGCAGGAAAAACGGGAAATATAAAAGTCAGCATCCAGGGCGTGGAGAAGAGATATAAAACAAGAAACGGTGAAGTTGTGGCCCTTAACGGCGTTGATTTTGACATTCAAGAAAATGAATTTATTTGTGTTATTGGCCCGTCCGGCTGTGGGAAGTCCACATTGCTCAATATTATTGCCGGACTGCTGGAACCTACGGCGGGTCAGGTGATCGTGGATGGAAAGAAAGTAGAAGGAACGGGAACTGACAGAGGCGTTGTGTTCCAGCAGTATGCTCTGTTCCCCTGGCTGACTGTCCGCAAGAATGTAGAGTTTGGATTAAAGTTAAAAGGCATGGATAAAGCCCAGAGAGACGCTACGGCGGAAAAATATCTGAAGATGGTTGAGCTGGAAAAGTTCGCAGATTCTTATCCCAAAGAACTTTCCGGTGGTATGAAGCAGAGGGTGGCTATCGCCAGAGCTTACGCTATGAATCCATCAGTACTTTTAATGGATGAGCCTTTCGGCGCCCTCGACGCTCAGACGAGAACACAGCTTCAGACAGAGCTTTTAAAAACATGGGAAGAAGAACACAAAACATGCTTCTTCGTCACTCATGATATTGAAGAGGCCATCGTCCTGGCAACCCGGGTTGTGATCATGAGCGCCAGACCCGGACGGATCAAAGAAGTGGTGGATATTGACATCCCTTATCCGAGAGATCAGGAAACAAAAATGAGCGAACGTTTTATTGAACTTAAAAATCATATCTGGAGTCAGGTTTATCAGGAATATCTGGCTGTCAGAAAGTAAAAAAGGAGGTTCTTACTTATGAAAGGAAAAGTTTTATCATTATTTGTGGCAACAACAATGGCTATCGGCCTTCTCGCCGGATGCGGCCAGGGTTCCGGATCTACAGATACCACATCCGCACCGGCGGATACCACAGGTGCCCAGAGCGAGGCAGCAGGGGATGATACCCAGGCTGAAACTGAAGCGGGCAGTGCCGAAGCTGGAGAAACTGAGGCCGCTGCCTCCACCGGCGAGTTAAAGACTGTTAATGTGGCATTTATGCCAAACTATGCATCCCTGTGGGCTGTAGCCACCGCGGATCAGAAAGGATATTTCGCAGAGGAAGGGCTCGAAGTAAATATGGTTATGTTCCAGGATGGTCCTACAGAGATTGCCTCCATGGAATCAGGATCTATTGATGTCGCTTACATCGGACCTGGTGCCCATACTCTGGCGATTCAGGGAAATGTTGATGTATTTTGCTTCCAGCAGCTTGGAAACGCGGACAGTGTTGTGGGCCTTGTTTCCCACGGTGTGGAATCCTTGGAAGATCTGGAAGGAAAGACTGTAGGATATGCGTCAGGAACATCCTCTGAAACAATCCTCAGAAGAGCGTTGGCCTCTGTTGGTTTGACTATGGATGATATTCAGGCTTATGATATGGAGATCAGTAATATGATCAGCGCTATGGTTTCCGGTTCTCTGGACGCCTGCGCTCCATGGTCCCCAAGTACCAATACAATTCTTTCGGAAATGGGCGATGACGCTAAGGTTTTATGTACCAATGTTTCTTTCTCGGATGAAGCCGCAGACTGCGCAAGCTGGGTATGTATTCCATCCTACGCTGAGGAAAACAAAGATACTCTTGTAAGCTTTACAAGGGCTCTCTATAAAGCTATGGATTATGGTTCACAGGAAGCTAATTATGATGAAGTTGCCGGATATGTAGCAGAAGCCTGCGGAACAGATAAAGCCAGCGCCCTGGAACAGACGTCTGACGGTGCATGGTTGGATTCCGCCACACTTTTACAGTATGTAGATGATGGAACTATCGAAGGCTACTATGCTATCCAGGAAGCAAACTTTGTTGCTGACGGCAAGCTGACAGAAGAAGAAGGGCAGACTCCGGTTTCCGATTTCGTGTTATTTGATATTATGAAAGAGGCAGGTCAATAAGCTTTAATTTAAGCAGCAATTCCAAAGTACCCTGCGGCAGTGGCTGCCGCAGGGCTTTTTGGTCAAATGGAGGAAAAAAATGGGCAAAAATCTTGTGATTATCCACGGCGGCGGTCCGACGGCGGTATTAAACGCATCCCTTTACGGGGCTGTGAAGGCGGCAAAGGCATCCGGACAGGTGGACCATATTTACGGAGCGAACAACGGCACCGGAGGTTTTTTAAAAGAAGATTTTATTGATCTTGGCGCTTTTTCGGAAGAGGAGCTTGGACTGCTTCTGGCAACTCCGGGAACTGCCATAGGGACGTCCAGGGATCCGATCTGGCAGGATGATTATGAACAAATGACAAAACTTATTGAAAAACATCATATTGGCTATGTGCTTTTTTCCGGAGGCAACGGGACTATGGATACCTGCGGAAAATTGCATAAAGCTCTTGTCCAGAAGGGTATGGATGTGAAAGTTATGGGAATCCCCAAAACCACAGACAATGATATAGCCATCACGGACCACAGTCCCGGATTTGGGAGCGCGGCCCGGTATATGGCGGCCTCAGTCCAGGAATTATGCGCTGATGTGCGTTCCCTTCCTATCCATGTGGTTGTTATGGAAGCATCAGGCAGAAATGCCGGATGGATTACAGCCAGCTCGGCTTTGGCAGGGGAGAAAGGCTATGGTCCGGATCTGATCTATCTTCCGGAGAGGGCTTTTGATGAAGATTGTTTTATCAGGGATGTGGAAACACTCCTCAGGAAAAAAAGCGGGATTGTCGTTGTCGCCAGCGAGGGGCTGCATGACAAGGATGGAAACCCTATTGTCAAGCCGGTATTTAAGACGGAGCGGGCCACATATTTTGGGGATGTAAGTTCTCATCTGGCTAATCTTGTTATTGACCGTCTTGGATACAAGGCACGGGGAGAAAAACCGGGACTCTTGGGGCGGGCCTCCATTGCCTGGCAGAGCCCTGTAGACAGGGATGAGGCGGTTTTGGCCGGAAGAATGGCCTGCGAAGCGGCGTTTGAAGGTGAATCCGGAAAAATGGCAGCTTTCCGAAGAATTAGCGATGAACCTTATAAAATAGAACCTTTCCTGGCAGATATTGACCAGGTGATGATGTTTGAGCGGACAATGCCCGATAACTTTATTAATGAGGCCGGAAATGGTGTCACAGAGGAATTTTTGCGGTGGTGTCGGCCGCTTATAGGGGAAGCGCTTCCGGATATGATTTCATTTAACCGGCTGTCCGGCAGAAAGGAAGGAAAATAATGAAGCATATTTACTTGAACCTGAAACGATTTGATGTGCCGGCTTCTATGGGCGGTGTCAACAGGATCTGTGACGTGAAAGACTGGGGCGGTTACATTGTGAAAAACACTCAGGAAGCCTTAAAAGCCTATGACCCGAAAGCTGTAGAGTTTGCCATGTATTTCCCGGAGGCCCACATTTTGTCTGCCGCGGCGGCAAAAGACGAGGACAGCCCTGTTCAGGTCGGCTGCCAGGGCGTATTCAGAGAAGATGTGACTGTGGGAGGTAATTTTGGCGCTTTTACGACAAACCGTCCGGCGGCAGCTATGGCAGCTTTAGGCTGCGAGTCTGTGATTATCGGACACTGTGAGGAGCGCAATGATAAAGGTGGCATACTGGCTGAGGCCGGTGTGACGGACACGGCGGCAGTGAACCGTCTGCTCAACAGAGAAATCCGCGCAGCTCTGTCCCAAGGACTTAAAGTCCTTTACTGTATTGGAGAAAAAAGTGAGGAACAGGAAAAATGGCAGGAAGTATTAGGGGCTCAGCTTGATATCGGCCTGGAAGGAGTGGACCGGTCAAAGGTGGTAATTGCTTACGAACCGGTATGGTCCATTGGGCCGGGAAAAACGCCGGCGGGAAAAGATTACATTACAAAGATCGCGACCTTTGTGAAAGAGCATACCGGCGGTATGGATATTGTTTACGGCGGAGGGCTAAAGCAGGACAATGCGGCCATGCTGGCTTCCATTAAAGAAATTGACGGAGGTTTGATCGCCCTGACCCGTTTTTCTGGAGAGATCGGATATTATCCCCAGGAGTATCTTGAGATTATACGTCTTTATATGGAAGGTTAATTTATCAGTAATTTTAAGGAGGAATGATCATGAATCTGGAATTTGAATATGGGCAGGGAACTATGGCGGCGTGTTTGCCGGACGATACAGATATTTTTATCCCAGGAGAGACAGTAAAAGATCCGCCCTGTATTCCTGAAGATCAACTTGAGGCGGCATATCTTGAAAGTCTGGCCCATCCCATCGGGATGCCCAGATTGTCAGAGCTTGCCCACAAAGGAAGCAAAGTGTGTATTGTGGTGCCGGACCGGGTGAAAGGCGGCGAACAGCCCACAAGCCACAGAAAGTTAAGTATTAAATATATTCTGAGGGAACTCTACAGCGTTGGCGTGGAAAAGAAGGATATTTTGTTTATTATCTCCAACGGTCTTCATCCTAGAAGCAAAGAGAGCGATGCCAGGGCGATTTTCGGAGAAGAACTCTTTCAGGAATTTTGGCCATCTGGCCAGATCATTAGCCACGATAGCGAAGATCCGGATCATATGGTGGATCTTGGCGTAACCCGTCGGGGCGACCCTGTGTTTATGAATAAATATGTATATGAATGCGATGTTCCGATTCTCATTGGCCATGTCCAGGGCAATCCTTACGGCGGATATTCCGGCGGCTATAAACACAGCGCTACAGGGATCACGAACTGGAGAAGTATCGCCAGCCATCATGTGCCATCGGTGATGCACCGGAAAGACTTTACACCGGTCAATGGAGGAAGCCTGATGCGCACTAAATTTGACGAGATCAGTATGCATATGGAGGAGAAAATGGGCCATCCCTTCTTCTGCTGTGATGCGGTGCTGGACACTTATTCCAGACAGATTGCTATTTATTCCGGCTATGCTAAAGAAATGATGCCGGTGAGCTGGAAGATTGCAGATAAGCGGACTTATGTTCACTGGGCCAAAAAGAAATACGATGTCCTTGTTTTTGGTATGCCTCAGAAGTTCCACTACGGCGATGGCATGGGGACAAATCCGATTATGATGATGCAGGCTTTAAGCGCTCAGGTTCTGCGATTTAAGAGAATTATGAGCGATCACTGCGTGATCATCTGCGCCTCCACATGTAACGGATTTTTCCACGATGAGCTGTGGCCTTATTTGAGAGAACTTTACACAGTATTCCAGCATGACTATATGAATACACTGCCAGATATGAACCGGTACGGCGAATATTTTGCCACAAATGAAGAATATATACGTAAATACCGGTTTACCAATGCCTTCCATCCGTTCCATGGGTTCAGCATGATGTCCTGCGGACACATTGCGGAGATGAACACAAGCGCTATCTACATTGTGGGGGCCCAGGAACCGGGATATGCCAGAGGTATGGGATTAAAGACAAGAGCCACTTTTGAGGAAGCTCTTGAAGATGCCAAGAAAAAATATGTGGGCGAAAATCCTAATATTTTAGCATTGCCGAGAACTTTTAAGCTGGCGTCTGTCCATCTGTGCATGGAAGATCCGCAAAAAGACTGTATGGATGAGTACGGTCATATTCCTGGCTGAAGACTACAGGGGGTGTTTTTTTGATCACACTGGATATTAAAGATACAAAAACCGGAGGCGGGGAACGGCTGGACAGCTATATAAAAGCCCACGAAAATGTCCTTTCTCAGGTTGTGTCGGGAGAAGAAAAATATAAAGATTTTCTCGGATGGTTCCACACCAGCCAGTGGGCGGGGGAAGATACCCTTGACCGTATCCAGGCCCTGGCGGATCAGATCCGCGCGGACGGAGATGCTTTTGTTTTGATTGGAGTGGGCGGCTCAAACAATGCGGCAAGATCTGTAATTGAGGCTTTAAAGACAGAGGACAGCCCTCAGATCATTTACGGTGGAAATACCCTTTCTCCGGCGGCCCTTGGTCAGATGATGGATAAAGTTCAGGGAAAGAGGATTTATATTGACTGTATCGCCAAAAATTTTGAAACATTGGAACCTGGTTCGTCCTTCCGTATTCTGAGAAAATATATGTATGATACCTATGGCAGCCAGGAAGCGGCCCGGAGGATCATTGCCACCGGAACGCGGGGAAGCCTGCTGGAACAAATCTGCAGGGAACATGGTTATACATTTTTGGATTTTCCTGAGGATGTGGGTGGCAGATTTTCCGCTCTCACAAACGTAGGTCTTCTGCCTATGGCTGTGGCGGGGATTGACATACGCAGGCTTGTGAAAGGCGCGGCAGATATGGAAAGAGAGCTGCTCCAGGCTCCGGCCATAAAGAACACAGCTTTTAGGTATGCCTGCCTGAGAAATATGTACCTTGAGCAGGGATATACCCTGGAAATGCTGGCCTCTTTTGAGCCTGCCTTTCGCTGGTTTTATAAATGGTGGGTTCAGCTTTTTGCGGAGACTGAGGGCAAAGACGGGAAGGGGCTGTTTCCTGTCACCGGGGAATATTCTGAGGAACTGCACGCGGTGGGACAGTTTGTCCAGGACGGAACACCGCTGATGTTTGAGACTTTTTTGAATGTCAGAGAGGCTACAGGCTCTCTCATTGTTGAAAATGACGGAATTAAAGATGCCTTCGATTATCTGGACGGCATGGATTTTCAAAACATTAACCGGACGGCATTTGAAGCTACAGTGAAGGCTCATTGCCAGAAACTTCCCTGCCTGATTCTAACCATAGATACTTTGGATGAGTATCATTTTGGGCAGATGTTCTATTTCTTCCTGTTTGCTTGCTATTTGTCAGCAAAAATGCTGGGGGTTAATCCATTTGATCAGCCCGGTGTGGAGGCTTATAAAAACTGGATGTTTGAGGGCCTGGGAAAATGCTAAACGTGTGCCACTGGCACACAGCACCGCCAAATGGACACGTGAGCGCGTCCATTTGGCGAATTGCCTGCGGGAATAAATAATTTATGCCTCCGCCATAACTGGGGAGGCATAAATATTTCCAGTGCATACATGTGCCGGGCAATAATCACAGCCTCAGCTTTGTGCCTTTTGTATCCCGCTTAGACAGCTTTATCCGTGAGGCGGGAATTTCTTTATCTTTCAACACAATGTTTTCTTCCGTTGGGTTGGCTATGAGCCATGCCTGTTCAATTTTGTCCCCGTCGGTCAGGCGTATTCCCCGCACGCCGATGGCTCCTTTTTTCTTTTCCGGCACTTCTTCCGTTAAAAATCGGATAAAAATACCGTTTTTCGTCTGTAAGACAATATTTTTTTCATCCTGCACCGGGAGAATTGCCCCGATAGCGTCATTTTCCATAAGCTTCGTGGCAGCGATGGTGCGCTTGCTGGCGTCAAATTCGGAGCCGGAGACAACTTTCAGATAGCCTTCCTGGCTGACAAAGAGAAGATGTGAGGTGATCACATGGCTCAATGTATTGACGTAGATCATATACTCCCCGGAACTGTCGTAGTTGCACAGGTTGTCCACTGGCGTGCCTTTGTCCCTGAAGCGCCCCATGGGGATATCAAGCACCCGGAGAAGATGGAGTCGTCCGGTGTTTGTAAAGACAGCAATTTTGTCGGTGTTCATGCATCGCAGGACGTGGCGGTTTTCTGAATCTGCCGCCTCTTTATTCCGCTCGTAGGCGGCCGGGTCAATACATTTGCAGTATCCGAAGCGATCCATTAAAACAATGACTTCCATTTCTTCAAACTTCTTCTCCTCATATACGGCTGCCGCGGCGTTTTCCACTGTTGTTTTTCTCGGAACCCCATAGGCTTTTTTCAGAGCGTTCAGTTCTTTCTCGATAACTTTGGACATACTGGAGTGATTTTCCAAAATATCCTCATATGTGGCGATATTTTTCAGCGTCTGCTCATGTTCTTTTTCAAGGGCGGCAATCTCAAGGCCGATGAGTTTGTACAGGCGCATTTCCAGAATAGCGGTGGCCTGTTTTTCTGTAAAATGAAGGCGGGAGGCCGCTTTCTGGGACGTTTTCGTCTTAAATCGAATGCCCTCAGTGATGCCGTCCACAAGACAGGCTTTGGCTTGTTTTAAGTTCTGGCTGCCCCGGAGAATTTCAATAATCAGGTCGATGACATCGCAGGCTTTGATCAGTCCTTCCTGAATTTCTTTTTTCTCCAGTTCTTTTTCAAGCATAGTGCGGTATTTTCGGGTAGTGATCTCGAACTGGAAGTCTAAAAAGTATTCAATAATACTTTTTAGTCCCAGAGTTTCAGGGCGGCCGTTGGCAACAGCCAGCATATTGACGCCGAAGGTGTCCTCAAGGCGGGTCTTTTTGTAGAGCATATTGATGAGTTTGTCTGTGTCTGCGTTTTTTTTCAGTTCAAGGACAATGCGTATCCCTTCTTTTGAGGACTGGTTGGAGATATCTACAATATCCGTCGTCTTTTTAGTTTCCACAAGGGTGTAGATATCATTTAAAAACTTACCGATATTTGCGCCGATCATTGTATAAGGGATCTCAGTGATGACAAGGCGCTCTTTGCCGCCTTTTCCCTTCTCAACACAAACCCGGCCTCTCAGTTTGATTTTTCCCTGACCGCTTTCGTAAATCTGAACCAGTTCATTTTTGTTGATGACAATCCCTCCGGTGGGGAAATCTGGTCCCTGGACGTAAGTCATTAATTCCTGGGTAGTAATCTTGTCATTTTTCATGTAGGCTTTCACAGCGTCGATAACTTCTCCAAGATTGTGGGGGGGAATGCTGGTGGCCATACCTACGGCGATACCGTCGGAACCGTTGACTAAAAGATTTGGGATGCGCACAGGAAGCACTTCCGGCTCTTTTTCTGTCTCGTCAAAGTTGGGCATAAAGTTTACTACGTTTTTGTCCAGATCGGAGAGAAAAGCCTCCTGGGTCACTTTGGCCAGGCGGGCTTCGGTGTATCGCATAGCTGCGGCGCCATCCCCCTCAATGGAACCAAAATTGCCGTGACCGTCCACCAGGGGCAGTTCTTTTTTAAACTCCTGGGCCATGACGACTAAGGCTTCATAGATGGAGCTGTCGCCGTGGGGGTGATATTTACCCATGGTATCGCCAACAATACGGGCGCATTTTCTGTAGGGCCGGTCATAGCGGATGCCCAGCTCATACATATCGTAGAGGGTGCGCCGCTGCACCGGTTTTAATCCGTCCCGCACGTCCGGCAGGGCCCGGGAAATGATGACGCTCATGGCGTAGTCAATGTAAGATTTCTGCATGATCTCAGAGTATTCTGTGCGCAAAATCTGTTCTTCTTTATTCATAGATTGATCAACCTCTTAATCTGTATTGAATCACCGTTTTAAATGTCAAGCTGGGCGTCCTGGGCGTGGCTGTAAATAAAAGCCCGGCGGGGAGGAACGTCTGTGCCCATGAGCATTTCCGTTACATCTGAGGCCATACGGGCGTCCTCGATTTCCACAAGTTTTAAAATCCGTGTTTCGGGATTTAATGTGGTTTCCCAAAGTTGCTGGGCGTCCATCTCGCCAAGACCTTTGTAGCGCTGGAGGGTGAAAGGGCCTTTGTGAGTTTTCCGGTATTTTTCCAGGGCTTTGTCGTCGTAGAGATATTCTTCCTTTCCCCTCTGGGGCATGGCTTTGTATAAGGGCGGCATGGCAATGTACACATGGCCCTCATAGATCAGCTCCGGCATAAAACGGTAGAAGAGTGTCAAAAGTAAGGTACATATGTGGGCGCCGTCCACGTCCGCGTCGGCCATGATAATAATTTTGTTATACCTGAGTTTCGTAATATCAAAGTCGTTGCCGTAGCCTTCGGAAAAGCCGCAGCCAAAGGCATTGATCATTGTTTTGATCTCGGCGTTTGCAAGGACTTTGTCAATGCTGGCCTTCTCCACATTAAGGATTTTGCCGCGGATAGGGAGGATAGCCTGGAAATTTCTGTCCCTGGCCGTTTTGGCCGATCCGCCGGCTGAGTCTCCCTCCACAATGAAGATTTCACATTCCTGTGGATTTCTGCTTTCACAGTTGGCCAGTTTGCCGTTGGAGTCAAAAGAAAATTTCTGCTTGGTGAGAAGGTTTGTTTTTGCCCGCTCCTCGGTGCGGCGGATTTTGGCTGCTTTTTCCGCGCAGGCGAGAATATTTTTTAAGACTTCAAGATTTCGGTCAAAGTAAAGCCGGATCTCTTCGCCGGTCACTTTGCTTGTAGCTTTAGCGGCGTCCTGATTATCCAGTTTTGTTTTTGTCTGGCCTTCAAACCTTGGGGCCGGATGTTTTATGGAAATAACCGCTGTCATTCCGTTGCGGATGTCAGTGCCGGTAAAATTTCCATCTTTTTCTTTTAAAATCCCAAGTTCTCTGGCGTAATTGTTCATGACTGTGGTGAACATGGTCTTAAAGCCGGTAATGTGGGTGCCGCCCTCTGCGTTATAGATGTTGTTGCAAAAGCCGAGGACATTTTCATGAAATTCGTTGACATATTGAAATGCGGCCTCCACAGTGATGCCTTCGGACTCCCCTTTAAAATAAATGGGATCATGGATCGCTTCTTTATTGCGGTTTAAGTCCCGGACAAAGCCGATAATACCGTCTTCCTCGTGATATTCAATATGTTCTGCCGGTTCCTGGCGGCGGTCCTCAAAAATAATAGTCAGTTTTGGATTCAGGTAGGCCGTCTCGTGGAGCCGGCTCTTGATCTCGTCCTCCTTAAAACGGGTTTTTTCAAAAATTTCGTTGTCAGGAAGAAAATTGATAGTCGTTCCCGTCTTTTTGGAACGCCCGATGACTGGAAGAAGGCCGTCCTCCAGATCAATAACCGGGACACCCCGCTCATATCGGTCGTGGTAGATCTGGCCGTCTCTGGCAACCTGGACATCCAGATAGGCGGAGAGGGCGTTGACTACGGAAGAACCTACGCCGTGGAGGCCGCCGCTTGTTTTATAGACGGAATCATCGAATTTGCCTCCCGCATGGAGAGTGGTAAAGACGACGCGCTCGGCGGAAATCCCCTTGCTGTGCATTCCCACCGGGATACCCCGTCCATTGTCCGATACTGTGGCAGAACCGTCTTTTTCAAGATAAACATAGATCTGGTCGCAAAAACCTGCCAGATGCTCATCCACAGAGTTGTCGACGATCTCATAGATCAGGTGATTCAGACCTTTTCGGGAAACACTTCCGATGTACATTCCCGGCCTTTTTCGGACCGCTTCAAGGCCCTCAAGGACGGCAATACTGTCTGCATCGTATGTAGTTTTTGACATGTTTTAAGTCTCCTTTATATAATCTGCCGATTCAGCCGCTGGATATGGCGGTAAAACTGTGTTAGCTGCGAGAATCTTAAAATCTACGGCTGAATGGTTACGATTTGGCAATAAACAAAAGTATAACATATTTTAAAAGAAGAAAGCAATCGTTTTACTGGATAGTATTTTACTTCCGCATGTATACATGTTACAATATTTATAATAGTTTGGCCCGTGCCATCTCTGATGGCTGAAAGGCTGCAAAAAATTTGTGAAAAGAGGCGGGGAAAATGTTTTTGGTGTACATTATCTTTTTTGCGGTAAGTTTCGGCGCGTCCATTATCGGAGCTATCTGCGGAATTGGCGGAGGGGTTATCATCAAGCCGGTACTGGATGCTTTCGGCGTGTTGAGTGTATCGACCATCGGTTTTTTGTCTGGATGCACTGTTCTTGTCATGTCTTGCTATTCGGTTGTCCGCTCAAGGGTATCCCATTCTTCAAGTATTGATATGGCGGTAGGAACCCCCTTGGCGGTAGGTGCGGCTGTCGGAGGGGTTGCAGGCAAAAGTCTGTTTCAGTGGGTGGAATCTCTGTTTCCGGACCCCAATACTGCCGGGGCGGTACAGGCGATCACTCTGGGCGTTATCACTTTGGGGACGTTGATCTATACTGTAAAGAAGGATAAAATACATACATATCATATTAAAAGTAAACTGGTGTGTCTTATTATTGGTTTTGTCCTGGGGATCATGTCATCCTTCCTGGGTATTGGCGGCGGCCCCATTAACCTTGTTGTTTTATATTTTTTCTTCTCTATGACCACAAAGGTGGCCGCTCAAAATTCTCTCTATATTATACTGTTTTCTCAGGCAACAAGTTTTTTGCAGACACTGTTCACCGGGCTGCCTGAGTTTTCCTGGCTTCTTCTTCTGGGAATGGCAGTCGCAGGACTACTGGGGGGAATGTGTGGAAGAGCGATCAATAAGAAGATTAATGATAAGGTAGTGGACAAGCTTTTCATTATGCTGATGGCGGTGATCATCCTGATCAATATTTATAATGCGGTAAAATATTTGGGGTGAACAGTTCAGCTATCAGGAATGCGTGGGATAGCATATGCTTGCGTAAGCGCGGCCCAGCGCAGGAGCGGGCTTAACTGTTACGCAAATTTTGTTACTATTCACAGTCCAATGTCATTTAGTTAACACCTTGTGTCCAGAATGGTTAGAGTACCTATTAGGGGTCTAACCATTTTTTTGTAGGGTATTGACAAAATACCCAAAATGTGCGGCCGCTCTCGCTGTTGATTATATTTAAGAGGCAGCGAGAGCGGCCCCTTGAATTTGCAATATATCGCTTTTTCAAGGAGGCACATCTCTATGATTCATCAAAAAATTAAAGATCTGTTTGAATCGTCTGTAGAACATATTTGTTCTGATATTTCGGAATATGCCATGCATCCGGATGTTGATTTCAAAAGAACCCGAAAGATTTCTGCCCGAAGCCTTATTTCTTTTCTCGTTTCACAAGGTTCTTCCTCCACCAGAGTGGAAATGCTTGACTTTGGGGGAATTGATGCGGATTCCATGCCGACTTCTTCTGCCCTTAACCAGCAGCGTCAGAAACTGAAACCGAACGCCTTGGAAGCTGTCTTCAGGCTTTTTAATTCCTCTGTCACGGAATTGCTCCCAGATACTTTACGTGATGGCAACTATCGTTTTCTGGCTGCGGACGGTTCGACTTTTTCGTATTTCAGCTCTCCATCGTTTTCACCAGATGAGTATTATTGCTCACCCGGCAATTCCATCAGAGGCGTCTACAGTATGCATTTGAATGCTTTTTATGATCTCACAACCCACACTTATACGGATGCCCTGATCCAGCCTGTCCATTACAAAAATGAATTCGGGGCTTTCTGTGACATGGTTGACCGCCACGTAATCCCCGAAAAAAGAAAGAATGTCTATATCGGCGACCGCGGCTATTGTTCTTACAACAACATGGCACACGTAATGGAACAAGGACAGTTCTTTGTGTTCCGTACCAAAGACATCCACTCCAAAGGACTGGTTGGCAATTTCGATTTCCCGAAAGAAGACTCTTTTGACATCGATGTCCGGGTTACTCTGGTCCGAAGTCATTCAAGAAAAGTTCCGGTCAATCCCGGCACTTACAAGCGCTTTGTGGATCAGGCGGCTACTTTTGATTACATCCCTTACGGCAGTTATGACACCTATGAACTTGCGTTTCGGATTGTAAGATTCCATCTCCAGGAGTCTTCTTATGAATGTCTCGTTACGAACCTGCCTCGTGATGAATTCCCGCCGGAACGTATCAAGGCGCTGTACTATGCCCGATGGGGGATTGAATCTTCTTTCAGAAAGCTGAAATATACCATAGGGTTGAGCAATTTCCATTCCTATAAACCACAGTATATTGAACAGGAGATCTGGGCAAAACTCATTGCCTATAATATAACGGAAACCATGGTCAACTGTACGGTACTGGAAACCCATGACACAAAACATGAATATAAAGTCAATTTTACAATAGCCGCACATATATGCAGGGTCTTCCTCCGTCTGACCACGGAGAAAGACCAGTATGATGTGATGTCACTATTGCAAAGGGAATTGATCCCCATCCGGAGAGATCGTCAATATTCAAGACTTCAAACTGCTCATTTCCGGAGACCACGATATTTCCTATATCGGGCTGCATAAACATCATCATCATTATACCTCTTGAAAAGGCAGATATGCAACCTGTCTTTTTGTCGTACAAAAAATTCGTACCACAAACCGTAAAATGTCTCCGATTCCCCTGAATTATGGTCACAAGGATGTGATCACTGCTTTATTCCAAAGAAGATAGACTTCTTTTATCGTAAACTAAATGACATTGGACTGTGAATAGTAACCGAATTTTCAAAAATTTTCAAAAAATTGTAAAAAATACTTGATTTTATTTTTGGAACGTGATATCATAACTTTGCTGTCGGGGTGTAGCGAAGCTTGGTATCGCGCAACATTCGGGTTGTTGAGACCGCAGGTTCAAATCCTGTCACTCCGACTAGAATATTCTTACTCGAACTAATCTGACCAAAAAATTTTGATTGGTTCGAAGTATTCTCGATAAAATTGGAATTATTGTCCGCATTAAGGCCACATCCAAAGATTGCTTGGATGTGGCCTTTTGCCGTCTCGATAAACTGTTGAAGTCTATCTGACATGGTTTGTTTCGTCCGGTTGATCTTTGCTAGATCATCTTTAATGGGCTCCAGTATCTGATCATATGGCGCTCGGAACTGAGGCTCAATCTTTAACTCATCATCTTCTGCGTTGCTCACATAGATTTTCTTGAAGATAGCCTGGTTGAGAAGGCGCTTAGTAGCGTTATCGGCATTGCGATAATACTTTCCGCAATCCTCAATCATGTCCAGGCTTAGCTGAAGATTTTCTGTGAGCCCCTCAAAAGTAGTATTGTGGATGCGGATTTCGTGCTCAATCGCTGCCAGTTCTTTGGCGATCTTCTGTTGCTCGCTTTTAAGCAGGTCAATAGGGATTGCATTGTTGTAATGAGCTTCAAGCAATTTTTGCCGTTTGTTCTCCAGCTTGGCTTTTTGCCCTTTAAGGCCATTTAGCTCTTCACTGTATTTTTCTCTTTCTGCTGCGATTATCCCCTGAACTTGGCTCTCCAGCATGTATCTCACTTCTGGCGGCAGCTGATAAGTGTCATAGAACTCTTCAATTTTATTTTCTACGACTTCGATCAGTACCGCTCTGGTCTTGCACTCTGGATGCCGTTTGCTGTGGCGACCAGCGCAGACAAAATAAGGGTAAACAGTACTATTCTTTTTCTTCTCATTGCATATGATTAATCGCTCGCCACAATATGCGCAGTAAACGGTACTTTTAAGGAAATGTGGATGCTTAAAGTTGCGCTCGCCGTTGACTTTTGAGGCAAGAATAAT
Source organism: Catenibacillus scindens (assembly GCF_014202115.1). Classification (GTDB taxonomy): domain Bacteria; phylum Bacillota; class Clostridia; order Lachnospirales; family Lachnospiraceae; genus Catenibacillus; species Catenibacillus scindens. Next base: position 7,019 of record NZ_JACHFW010000009.1, on the reverse strand, counting down.
TTGCACTTTGTTCCATGTTTCTTCGCTAACCAACGGTTCGTGGTTTCCCGGGTAGTCTACATCCTTATAGTGAACTACGCCTTTATAGTATGAATTGCCCAATACCTTACTGAGCGCACTAACTGTAATTGGACGAGAAGATATCTTCGGGGTTGAGCGAGTGGTAAGCCCGCAGGCGGCTAAATGTTCTGCCAGATCCACCAGAGTCCAGTTTCCGGTAGCATATTCCTTAAAAGCCAACTTGATGAGCGGTGCTCTTTCCGGATCAGGAACAACAGTGCGATCTTCTCGCCCTTTTTCGTCAACGTGGCGAACATTAATATATCCCAGTGGCGCACGGCCAACGGTGCCGCCACTCTTGATCTTCTCACCCATGCCCTTCTTGACCTCCGTTGCTAAGTTCTGTGAATAAAATTCAGCAATAGAGCTCATGATGCCATGAAGCAACATTCCGGAAGGGCTATCGTCAATACTTTCTGACGCTGAGACCAGCTGCACTCCACATTCGCGTAAAATGCGCATAATATCGATATCGTCGCCCCGGTTCCGGGCAAGCCACTTATAAGGACGATTTCACCATTGATGAGGATGGCGTCCCAATCTGTAAGATGGGCTTACGTATGCATAAAGATGGATATGAGGCTGCCAAGCATCGGGCCAAATACCGATGCCCAAAAGCAAACCGAAAACGTGGCTGCTTTTGTGAACATCCCTGTTCACCGGCGAAATACGGAAGGACCGTACATATCTTTACCGATGACAATCCAAGGTTATTTAACATACCGCCAAGGGACTCTAAAGCATGGGAAAAGGAATATGACAGAAGGACTTCCGTGGAACGCTCGAATAAGCGTGAGAAAGAGGACTATAAATTAGAAGACGGCAGGCACCGCTCTACAAAGATGTGGTACTGCCGCCTCTACGGCATCATGATGCTCCAACATCTTGATGCCTGGGAAATGCCATCCGTCGAGGCATTTCAAGAATCATTATTAGGATTAGCCGCCTAATAATGATATCTTAAGCGAATTCATAAGATTTTTCAAGACATAGTACCCGCTATGTCCAATGTTTATGTCCATTTCTCGTAAATTTCTTTCCCTGCACGATATTTAGTTGTCAAGTTTCGGTTGGAATCTCATTTATTGAGATTCCGAGAAGTTATTTTGTTGCCCCCAATATACCGCAAATGGGCTGTGGTTTGGGGGTTTGGAGAAAAGTGGAAAGACTCGGAATAAAGCGGAACGCTTGGAAACGGCAGGATTGGCAGTAAAAATGGGTATTTACTTAAATTTTACAAAAATGCGCTAGTTGCCTTCTCTCAACGATGCTATACTGTATAAAAAATAGGAGAAAGGCAAAGTGGAGAAAAATAAAAGACATGAAAGAGGAATAAAGCTTTTTGTTGTAATACTTTGTGTCATTATTTTTGCGCCAATTATCCTTCTAATTGCGCTAGACTGGTTTATCAATGATACAGATTTGGTGATAGGAATAACCGGTTTCGCTCAAAAGGTGGCTTTCCGAAGCGCGCTGAGTTTGGCTGTGCTGATTATCGCAATTGTCTGTCTGGTAAAATTCTTTCTGTCAGAGAAACGCATAAGACATATTATCGGATATTTTGCTGGAATCTTCCTATGTGCTGCAGTCATATTCTTTGCTGTACGTCCGATTGTTTTGGACGCGCCATACCTTGACCATCCGCTCTTAACCTATCTCCATCAGTTTGATCTTGACAGATCATCCGGAACGGGGGATGCCCCGACACGATATTACCTGCGCGGTCGGGATGCAGAAGGTAAAAAGCACTCATTCGAAATCACCGAAGATCGATATGATGAGGGGATCCAGCTGAGAGGAGAAAAAGATATTATTGCCAAAGCAGTCTATCTGCCCCATACATCTGTATTGGTCACGCTGGAATATCTGGAAGACCTTGATGGTTCCGGTCGGGAAATGTACCTGCCCAATCCTGAACTGCCAAACAACTGGGACAGTTTTGCTATCCAGATCGATGACGATGTGTACACGATCCCATGCAGGCTTTCCGATTTCCTTGAAAATGGATGGTCGCTGTCAGAGGGGGATCCTGACAGCCGATTAGCTGGAGCTGATCAACCATATGGCGAATTTCCTAATCGGGAGCTGTCGTTGACCAATGATAAGGAGCAAAGCATTTCAGTCACGGTATATAACACATCGGAATCATCGGTACCGATCGAAGATGGAACGGTCGGACGTCTGTCGGTATCCAACGGCAGCCTGGACTTTTATGGAGCTGACATCCAGCTTCCGGGTGGCCTGATGCTTGGCTGGGCTACGGTGGAGGACGTGATCGATCAATATGGCGAGCCATCAGACAGATATGAAAATTACAACGTAACTTATGAGTTGGAAGGAGCCGAATATACAAAGCACTTGGATCTGACATTTTATAACGGATTTCTGAGTGGTATTGTGATTCAAAACCATGAGTATTACCGAGAATATTAAGTTGATTTTTGCGACAACATGTCTAAACAAGGAGGTTAACAAAAATGGCACTACTGATGAATGATACGGACATGAAACAAATGCTGGAATCTATCCGCCCGGAAGGGGAAACTTATCAGGGAGAAGCATGGGGGACGCTTATGTCAGGAACTGCGGAGATGCTGGCACTGGGAGCACTGAGCAATGTATCCTGTTATGTGGGCGTGACGGAGAAGTCACTGGTCATTGCCGTCCTTGAAACATTCGATATCTCACACATTTATGGAAAGATTTGTATTCCTTTCAATCAGTTTGATGAAGTGAAGATAAAAAAGGGGCTCGTACCATCCCAGCGGATTATTAAAATGAAAAGTGGAAAAACGAAACTCAAGCTTTCTCTGGTGAATAACACCATAACCGCAAAAGTGAAAGACCAGAAACTGGGAATGCAGAAGATATGCGAGGCACTGGAGAAGGTCGCAAAATAAATATCCGGAGATCCAGAAGCTGAGGAGAGGACTTTATGGTTCCCTCCTCTTTTTATAATGCTGGAAAAGGGCATATAGCCCCAGCAGCCCAAAAACAGCCAGCGTGATTTTTATCCCTGCAAGCATACACCATACTCCGGCAATAAGCAGCGCAATAATGGCGGCCACTAGTTTGCCCATGATCTGCTCCCTTTTATCCGGATCGCGGATGAGCTTTGTCAAAATCAGGAAAATCAGCAGGAGCACGGATACTGCAGAGCCAAACAGGAAAAAGGCAATGCCCAGCTTATAGCTCACGGAAACGCCGTAGCCTTCTACATTGACTACATCTGTTTGTGTCGGGTTATATCGGATATCTATTTGTTCCCCAACTTCAAATGGGCGGTTGGATGTCCATACGTTCCCAATCCCTGTGCAGAGGCTGCCCTTCGTTGTTTTATAGCGGACGATTGGCGCATAGAAATATCGGAAGGAATCATCAGCATCTCCCATCCTGCTTTCGTATCCCACAACCGTGCCTGTTGTGGTGCCAGTATAACCGGCCTCTTCTTGATGGGCCGAATAGAGAATCCCTCCACCGATGAGCATAAAACCAACTGTAAAAATCAGGATGAACAATCCGGCGCATAGCCGGAGGATCCATGGCCTCCTCCGGAGACTTGTCTTGTTCGTATTGTCTTCTTGTGCGCCCATAGAATCCCTCCCTTTAGAAAGCCTACGGCCAGAAGCAGTACAGCAGAAACAATAATGGTCAAGAAAACGTCAGGAACAAAAGCCTGAACGACCCAGAGGGGAATTTTCAAAAATACTGGAACAGCCATCAGCAGGAAGGCGGGTAAAAGAAAATGCAAGCCAATCAAAGAGTACACTCCCGGCAATTTGTTGCCGCGCAGTAGCAGTACGCGTTCCCGGTATTTGGAAAGTCGGCATAACGGAATGATTGCTATTGTCAGTACAGCCAACATAGTCAGGTTGAGCCAGAGATGGTTCAGGGCATACGTGCTGCCCGATATTTCATTTGGCGCATCCCCCAGGAGCATGAGCGCCACGCCCCACCCCAGCGAATCTATCATGGCGTTTGCTGCAAAATAATCGTTTACATTGGCCGTAACAGCCATCGCAAGGCTGCTTTCCGGCAGCAGAAAGATGCAGGCGTTCCCGGTTTCGACAAGGCCGTTGTGCTGCAGAACCGGCTCAGAAAGAGGAGCCTCGATACGCGTCCACCCGTACCCGTACCAATAAGGGATGTCGCCATCCACATAGATGGTATCCCCATAAAACATCGTATCGATGCTGGATTCTGAAAGAATGCCGCTTCCTCTATTCAGATACATCTGTAGGTATTTCCCCAAGTCTTCTGTGGAGGATGAGATGTAACCGGCAGGGACGGTAATCCAGTCATCCTTGGAGGAAGGATATTTGTGGCTTGTTTTGATGTTGAAGCCCCAATAGTTTGTATAGCCATCAATCAGACCATTTTTCTCGCTTTCGTCCTGCGTAGCGGCAGTATGGGAAAGCTGCAGCGGCTCGAAGAGATTCTTCGTTATGTAATCACTGTACGATTCACCACTGACAGCCTCGATTATTTCGCCAAGCAGGGAATAATTTACATTGGCGTAATGATGCACACCCTGCTCGTTCACGATCTTATAATTTTCTAAGGTCTGGTACTGGCCAAGACCGCTTGTATGATTCAGCAGTTGGCTCACTGAAATCCTGTCACCATCGGTTGCACCCGGCAGATATGCGGAGACAGGTGCATTCAGGTCAACTTTCCCCTGCTCAACCAGCTGCATGATACAGACGGCGGTAAAGGATTTACTGACCGAACCCAGATAAAAGGGCGTTTCGCTGCTTTCGCAGTCTCCATAATTCCCGGAAAATAGTACCGCATCTTTGTTTACAATCGTCACGGACATTCCGGGAATATGGGCATTGTCTACGGCGGATCGCAGATAGTCATCAATCTCACGGTAATCAACAGGATTTTTCTGGTATCCATCCTGAGCATAGACGGGCTGTGCTGCTATCAAAATACTCAGGCAGCAAAAAACACAGAAACACAAAAGTAATGCTATCGTTCGTTTCTTCAACATAAGCTATTATCGACCTTCTCCTATATTTAACATGTATCTGGCGTGAATTTAACAAATGGACGTTCCCAGTACTCCTGAAAACGGCCTATTTGAGAAAGACTTTATTCTATTGATCCAACCACGGTGGTTTTCTTGAAAACCAGAATACCTTTAGAAGAAGGCATGATTGAGCAGGAGATCAGTTCAAACCCTTCCCGCTCCATTTTGTTGGCCGCCTCTTCCACTTTTGCGGCCATGTCTTTCACCTTGGGGGAATACTTTATTACCACTGTTTTGTACATTGTATTTACCTCCGATCTGCCCGGGAGCCTCTGAGGCGTGTTGATAATGTCTTAAGCCTTATAGGCATTTACAACTTGTATTGTACCAGAAAGGAAATAGCCTGGCAACTTATAATTTTAAAGGCTTGTGTCCACACAAAATTCATATCCTCACCAGGAGAATATCTGTTTACCAAAAGTTTATCTGGGTTTTACTTTCAAATGGTGGCAATTTTGCCAAGTACAAAGGTATAATTATCTTGGATGATTATATGTACATCTGAGAGGAGGAGCAGTCAGTGGACAATTCAACGGCATTTTGGAACATTATATTCCCGACAATTTCCCCTTTTGCCATAATTATTGTATTCTTCCTGCTGTGGCGCATTATAAGACGGCTGGAACAGCGAAAGTGGAAACTGATAACAGCCCGCGTTCTCCGTATTGAGAAAATCGACAAGAAAGATAGAGATGGCGTTTTAGAGCCGCGGCAATATAAACTGGATCTCGTATTCCAATGGCAGGGTGTAGACTGGCACCGAAGCTGGATATTCCCTCGCATATATGACCTTCCAAAAGCGGGCGATATTCTCCAACTGCGCTACCATCCGCAGAAGGAGGATTTCCAACTCGTCACGAGTCTGGCGGAGAAACAAAAAATCCGACATGCTCGTCTGGTTTTGCTACTGGTTATTGGCATAGTTATTTTTGTGCCGTCAGTGTTGTTTGGTTTGCTGCTCTTTCATTTGCCGCAGGAGCGACATATCCTTTCCGAAAGCACAGTATGGTTATTTTTTGCAGCGCCGCTTCTTGTTATATTCTTGGTCGTGCGTATCTATAGAGCCCGCCGCACCCGCCGCAAAATCGAATCGGGAGAATTTCAGCCTATCGCTGCGCGAGTCCACGGATTCCGCAAAGACAGCGAGGGCGATGTTTACGCATTCTGTCTCGTCAGAGTCAACGGTCAGGAAAAAGAAGTTACCCTGCCCATCGTCTATAGCAAGAATTATGAAGTCGGCCAATGGGTTACTCTTTATTTAAATCCAGATAATGGTGAGATATACGCTTACCCTGACACACATAAATGAGCTGTTTCTCGCGCTAATTTTACACAGATTTCACCATGGCAGGATAGAAAAATAGAATACGTTTGAATATCATTAGTAAAATAAGATAATCATACAAGCCCTAATTCAAAGATATTTAAGAGGAAAAACTTGCATGGATAATATGAAAATAAGTGCCATTCTTTATTCAATAGTGGCAATTATATTTATCCTATGTGCGGCCACTGGAGGCAGTCCTGCGTTTTATGGGGGTGCGGCCGCCTTTATTGCTCTGGCGACGGCAGTTGTCGCAAATTTTGCGACAACTGAACTGTCTTTTGCCAACTCTTCATGCAGAGCATTCTTAATATGCTTGCCAATTGTTCTCTTGGATACTTTATATCGATGGCCAATCTCGTCCGACGACTGGCAAAATGTTTCCTTTATTTTTCCTTTGGGTAATCCCATCTAGTCCGCAATTTAACGCCGTGTTTTTTGAGGCATTGCAGGATAACCTGTTTGCTGACCCCAAAGTGCTTAGCGATTTGTTGCGCAGTCTTCATGTTGTCCGGCACTTTCTACCAACCTTTTTTATCCCAAATCCTGCAAAATAAACGAACCCCCAGAGTAAAAGATTCTGACGGATTTTCCCGCACT
>NZ_JACHFW010000008.1 GCF_014202115.1 Catenibacillus scindens | reverse complement strand
TCACAGCATGATCGACACATGCAAAGTAGCAGAGGGACTATCCTTTGATGATAGTCCAATCAGTTTTTGACAAATGTATGAAAATGTAGTAAGATAAGAAAAAGTTTGTATGAAAAAATGACTGCCACATTAAAACACGAGAGGATAAAGCTGTCGGTTCCATGACAGCGGGAAGGTAGGAGTTATGAATATATTACAGGCAATATTTATGGGATTGATCCAGGGACTTACTGAGTTTCTTCCGGTGAGCAGCTCCGGTCATCTGGCTATTTTTCAGCAGCTCTTCGGCATCGAGACAGATACCGGCGTTTTATTTGAAGTGCTTCTTCATCTCGGAACACTGGTGGCCGTCTGCATTGTGTTCTGGAAGGATTTTAAAAATCTGGTGATCCATGGTATTGGTCTGATCATAGACGTATGTATGAATATCCGGACTTTCATTATGAATAAAATAAATAAGCAAGATCATAAATACCGCCGCCTGATTACCAACGCCTACCGGAAGTTTGCAGCTCTTGTCATTGTGACGACCATTCCGACAGGGATCATTGGCATTGTGTTCAGTTCATGGATTGAGATGGCTTCCAACACACTTATTGTTCCGGGGATTTGTCTGCTCATTACAGCAATCCTTCTTCTGTTTGTGGATGGGCGCCCAAACGGCAGGAAAAAAGCTAAAGCGACCACCTACAAAGACGCGGGGCTTATCGGACTGGCCCAGGGCGTGGCTACTCTGCCGGGAATTTCCCGTTCAGGAGCCACGATATCAGCCTGCCTTTTCCTTGGCCTGGACAGATCTTTCGCGGTAAAATATTCATTTCTCGCGTCCATCCCGGCAATTCTTGGGGCCAATATTTTAGAACTCCGCCATATCGGCAGCGATGCGGTCAATGGGGGATTGATCTTAAATTATTTTATTGGAATGATCGTTGCTGGAGTTGTAGGCTTTGTCTGCATAAAAATTATGATCAATGTGGTAAAACGTGCAAAATATGAATATTTTGCCTACTATTGCGCGGTGATCGGCGTGATCTCTATTTGCTGCTATTTCTTTATCCGGTAGCGGCGGAGGCTTAAAGTAAAATGTGATTTTAACCGTTTGGCCCGCCCATCCCTGATGGCTGAACAGTTATCCAACATAAGATAGATATAAGGGAAATTAATGTTGCGAAACGTTTGAAGAAGTGTGCTGAGGACGTTTCGCAATTGATTTTAAAGGAGGATGATCCCATGGCTGCAAGGCAGACAGAAACTGCCCGCTCAGGCAACCGCAGGACGCCGGCGAAAAAGACGTCACCGGCACGTACATCAGGAAAAAATACAACAGGTAAAAGCAAGAGTCCGGCAAAGGGACGTACATCCGGCAAAGGAAAAACGTCTTTGGCAAAGGGGTCTTCTGCCAATAAGAAAAATACCGCTGTCGATTACCGCCGGCGCAGCGGTATGTATGACGAGCTGGAACTGATCATTGCCCTGGCGGTTTCCATTTTATTACTGTTAAGTATATACGATCTGTGCGGGAGTGCAGGACGCCATATTTCTCATTTTATGTTTGGCGTTGTAGGATGGATCGCCTACCTGGTCCCCTATATGATTTTCTTTGGCACCGCATTCTATATTTCCAACCGTCACAACAGGGTGGCCGCAGTAAAAATATTGTCCGGCATTGTGCTGTTTGTTGCCGTTGCGGCTTTTGCCCAGATGATCACGGATCCGGGAGATACATATCTCTCCGTTTTAGATTTTTATGAGGACTGCGCTGTCTATAAAAATGGCGGGGGAATTGTGGGTGGACTTGTGTGCCGGCTTCTGACGCCATTTTTCGGCGTGGCGGGATCCTACCTGATCATTATTGCCATTTTTGCCGTGGCCCTTGTTTTATTTGCCGGGAAATCTGTCTTTGTCACCTTGTTCCGGAAAATATCCCAGGGACTGTCGTCTGCTGCGGCCAGCTATCGCCGCCGTCAGGCGCTTTTGGCCCAGGCCAGGGAAGAGCGGCGTCAGGAAGAAGAGCAGGCCCGCCTTGAGCGCATGGCAGATGCTGCTTCGGATCAGGAGGAACCGGAAGATTATGAAGATTTTGACGAAGACTACGAAGATGAAGAAGATACCAAGAAAGCTTCGGAAGGTAAGATCCGGATTTTCAGATCCCGAAAGAAGAAAAATCATGAAGAAATGATCCAGCCGGAAGGGGATTACGGTGAGAAGATCGCTCCTATTAGCTTTGATATTAAAGGGGACAGTCACGCCGGGGAACCTGCGGACACGTCTCTGAAAAAAAAGGCGGATTCTAAAGATTTTGCATCAGAAAAAGAACTGGATTTTCCGGATTTGACCATTACCCGTATGGAAGATATTACTTCAGCCAAAGAAAGCGGCGGGGATCTGGAAAAGAATTTTGATTTTACTCCAGATCCGGTATACCTGGAACCTGATGAGCTGGTTCAAGGCGACGGTGTCAAGAATGACGGCAAAAAATCAAGAAAAGACTCCATGATAGAAATCCCTGATTTTATGGTGAAACCGACCAGCGCCCTCACAGACCCCTTTGGGACAACACTGCCTCTGCCGGATCTTTCTAAGGCAGGGCTGCTTAGTGAAGAGACTGCCAGTGGGATGGACGAAGCGGTGGACATCGACCTTCCGTGGGAAGAGACAAAGAAGAACAGTAAAGAAAATGTCGGGAATGGAGACCGGGGAAGCGATGAGATCCGTCAGCGTACAGTGGAGGAAAAATACACCAATCTGGGAGAGTATGTTCCCGGACAGGCGGATTTGTCCCCGACGGAAACTGTAAAAATGGCGGCTTCACGGTCACCTAAGGCAGATAACGCTCCGGAGCCGGTTACTGACGATCAGATCATGCCCCAGGTGAAAGAATATGTCTTTCCGCCCATGGATCTCCTTAAACGGGGCAAACCATTGAGCGGTGCGGCGGATTCTGATAAGTATCTGAAAGATACAGCCAGGAAGCTACAGGAGACATTGGACAGCTTTGGGGTTAAAGTTCATGTGACCAATGTCAGCTGCGGACCGTCAGTAACCCGCTATGAGCTGTCGCCGGAGCAGGGGGTTAAAGTCAGCAGAATTCTGTCTCTGACCGACGATATTAAGCTGAACCTGGCTGTGGCGGATATCCGCATCGAGGCCCCTATCCCCGGAAAGGCGGCGGTGGGCATCGAGGTTCCAAATAAAGAGACATCCACAGTTATGCTTCGGGACCTCCTGGAAAGCCAGGAGTTTAAGACAAGTAAATCCCTTATCGCCTTTGCTGTGGGGCGGGATATCGGCGGCCAGGTGATCATTGCAGATATTGCGAAAATGCCTCATCTGCTCATCGCCGGCGCCACAGGTTCCGGTAAATCGGTTTGTATCAATACGCTGATCATGAGTATTATTTATAAAGCTAAGCCGGAAGATGTGCGGATGATCATGATTGACCCGAAAGTGGTAGAGTTAAGCGTTTACAACGGCATTCCCCATCTGCTCATTCCCGTGGTGACAGATCCGAAAAAAGCGGCGGGCGCTTTAAACTGGGCTGTGGCGGAGATGGAAAAGCGCTACGCTAAATTTGCCCAGCTCAACGTGCGGGATATGAAGAGCTATAATGCCAAGATCGAGGCCACCGGGGAGAGCGAGGATCATAAACGTCTGCCACAGATTGTAATTATCGTGGACGAGCTTGCGGATTTAATGATGGTTGCCTCCAATGAAGTGGAGGACGCTATCTGCCGTCTGGCCCAGCTTGCACGGGCGGCGGGGATTCATCTTGTTATCGCTACCCAGCGCCCGTCTGTCAATGTTATTACCGGCCTGATCAAAGCCAATATCCCGTCCAGGATCGCTTTTTCTGTGTCCTCCGGCGTGGACTCCCGTACCATTATTGATATGAATGGGGCGGAGAAACTTCTGGGAAAGGGCGATATGCTCTTTTATCCCACAGGCTACCAGAAACCGGTGCGTGTGCAGGGCTCCTTTGTCTCCGACGAGGAGGTCAACGCGGTGGTGGATTTCCTGACGAAAGACCAGGAACAGCCTCAGTACAGTGAGGCCATTGTCAATAGTATCAGTTCCGGCGCGGCTGTATCTGCCAAGGGCAGCGCTCCTGAAAGAGATATATATTTTGTGGAAGCGGGACGTATGATCATTGAAAAAGATAAAGCCTCTATTGGTATGCTCCAGAGAGTATACCGCATTGGATTTAACCGGGCTGCCCGGATCATGGACCAGCTTTGTGAAGCGGGTGTGGTTGGCCCTGAAGAGGGGACAAAACCGAGAAAGGTTTTAATGAGCCCGGAAGAATTTGAAAAATATGTGGAAGAGTATGTGTAGTGTTTCAACTATGGAAAATAGCGGTTTTGCGGAGAGCGCAGGCCCAATTGCTGCGAATATATTTAAGAATTTAGATGAAACATGTTTAATGATCAAAGGAGGAGAATGTATGAAAACAGACATTGAGATTGCCCAGGAGGCGAAAATGGAGCCCATTAAAGATGTGGCGGCCAAACTGTCCATCAATGAGGATGAGCTGGAATTTTACGGAAAATACAAGGCAAAGCTTGGCGATGAACTGTGGGAGCGGATCAAGGACCGCCCTAACGGAAAGCTTGTTCTTGTCACAGCGATCAATCCAACTCCTGCCGGCGAGGGGAAGACAACCATCACTGTAGGTCTTGGACAGGCGCTGAATTACATTGGTAAAAAGGCGGTAATCGCTCTGAGGGAGCCGTCACTGGGCCCCTGTTTTGGGATCAAGGGAGGGGCCGCCGGAGGCGGATACGCTCAGGTTGTCCCTATGGAAGATCTGAATCTCCATTTTACAGGGGATTTCCACGCCATAACATCGGCCAATAACCTTCTGGCAGCTATGCTCGACAATCATATCCATCAGGGTAACACTCTTGGAATTGATCCAAAGCAGGTTGTCTGGAAACGGTGTGTGGATATGAATGACCGGGCTCTGAGAAATATTGTTGTGGGCCTTGGCAGCAAGATGGATGGGGTTGTCCGGGAAGATCATTTTGTTATTTCCGTAGCCTCTGAGATCATGGCCATCCTCTGTCTTGCGGAAGATATGCAAGATCTTAAAGTGCGGCTTGGCAAAATCATTGTCGCTTACAACTATAAAGGAGAGCCGGTGACTGCGGCGGATTTAAAGGCCGTCGGCGCTATGGCGGCTCTGCTTAAAGACGCAATTAAGCCTAATATGATTCAGACCCTTGAACATACCCCGGCCATTGTTCACGGAGGTCCTTTTGCCAATATCGCCCACGGCTGCAACAGTGTCCGGGCCACCCGCATGGCTTTGAAAATGGCGGATATTGTTGTCACAGAGGCCGGCTTCGGAGCGGATCTTGGCGCAGAAAAGTTTTTTGACATTAAGTGCCGCATGTCCGGCCTAAAACCGGACGCTGTTGTTCTTGTAGCAACTGTTCGTGCGCTGAAGTATAACGGAGGCGTGGCCAAGGCGGATCTTGGACAGGAAAACGTTGAGGCCCTTAAAAAAGGTATTGTAAACCTGGAAAAACATATTGAAAATCTTCATAAATATCATGTGCCGGTCATTGTCACATTAAACGCTTTTGTCAGCGATACGCCGGCTGAACTTGAATTTGTCCAGAAATTTTGTGAGGAAAAAGGCGCCAGCTTCGCCCTTGCCCGTGTATGGGAGGACGGCGGCAGAGGCGGCGAAGCACTTGCCCGGAAAGTTGTGGATACACTGGAGACAAAGGAAAGCCATTTCACGCCTCTTTATCCCGATGATCTGTCCCTGCGGGAGAAGATCGAGACTGTAGCCAGAGAAATTTACGGCGCCGCGGCAGTCACCTACTCGCCGGCCGCCGCTAAAGCTTTGGACCGCATTGAGAGCATGGGATTTTCCAATATGCCGGTATGTATGGCAAAAACTCAGTATTCACTGTCTGACAACGCTAACCTTCTTGGCCGTCCGGAAGGATTTACAGTCAATATCCGGGAGGTTTATGTGTCCGCCGGCGCCGGATTTGTGGTGGCGATTACCGGAGCGATCATGACCATGCCAGGACTTCCCAAAGTACCGGCGGCAGAAGGCATTGATGTGGATGAAAGCGGCAGGATCACCGGATTATTTTAAAATAACAGGGGGAAAAAATTATGGCAAAACTCATTGATGGAAAACAGATCTCAGCGCAGATCAAAGATGAACTTAAAGAAGAAGTGGCTCAGATGAAAGAGCGGGGCACCCAGGTATGTCTCGCCGTAATCTTAGTGGGACAGGATCCGGCTTCCTGCGTGTATGTGCGCAATAAGAAAAAAGCCTGTGAATATATCGGTATCCGTTCCATTTCCTGTGAATTGCCTGAGGAGACAACCCAGGAAGAACTCCTTGAAAAAATTCGTGAATTTAATGAGGATGACAGTGTGGACGGTATCCTCGTACAGCTTCCCCTGCCTGACCATATCCAGGAGGACGCGGTTATTGAAGCTATCTCCCCACAAAAAGATGTGGACGGCTTTCATCCGTGGAGCGTGGGCGCTCTGTGCATCGGAAAGCCGGGATTTGTCTCATGCACGCCTGCGGGCATTATTCAGCTTTTGAAGCGCAGCGGCGTTGACATTGAAGGTAAGGAGTGCGTTGTAGTAGGCCGCAGCAATATTGTGGGCAAACCCATGTCCCTCCTGCTGCTTCGTGAAAACGGCACAGTGACCATATGCCATTCCAGAACAAAAAATCTTAAAGAGATTTGCCGCCGGGCCGATATCCTTGTGTGTGCCATCGGCAAACCGAAATTCTTTACAAAAGATTATGTGAAAGAGGGCGCGGTTGTCATTGACGTAGGTATTCACAGAAACGCGGAAAATAAACTTTGCGGCGATGTGGATTTTGCACAGGTGGAACCTGTGGCGTCCATGATCACCCCTGTACCTGGTGGCGTAGGCCCTATGACCATTGCCATGCTAATGTCCAACTGTGTTGAGTCTGCCAGAAGAAAAGAAGAAAAACGTTCTAATTCCTGATGATAACGGCCTCCGGAGGACCTTTTGGTTTTTCGGGGGCCTTCGGCATTATATGAGACAAGCAGCAAAAGGTCATAATTTTCATGATTGCATGTAAATTTGTGAATTTGTGGAGCGATCCGCGTCTCATGCCCATTTGTCGGGCAACTCATTAATATTATAGAATAGGCTTTTATTTTTCGGTAAAAGCTGATAAAATGAAAAGTAACAGTTCAGTCATCAGGGATAGGCGGGATGATTTATGCTTGCATAAAGATCAGCCCGCCCTATTCCTGATGAGGTGAGTGCCGGATTATGAGCAAAGGAGCGGCGAAAGCCGTGGGGCAGCGCGTATGGGCGGACTGAACTGTTACAATAGAAAAGCTAAGGAGTGGATCAATGAATATATATTTTGTATCTCTTGGATGCGACAAAAATCTGGTGGATTCGGAAGTGATGCTTGGCCTGCTGACAAAGCAGGGCTATACATTGACGAATGACGAGACAAAAGCCGACATTATTGTGGTCAATACATGCAGTTTCATCCATGACGCGAAGCAGGAGAGTGTGGATACTCTTTTGGAGATGGCTGAATATAAAAAGTCGGGGCAGGTTAAAGTGCTTATAGCTGCCGGATGCCTGGCCCAACGCTATCAGCAGGAGATATTGGACGAGATCACGGAGGTGGACGCCGTTGTGGGGACCACAGGGTATGGCGATATCTGCCAGGTCATCGACAAAGTTCTCCAGGGACAGCGGTTGCTGGATATTCATAGTCTGGGAGAGCTGCCGGCACCGGATGTACGGCGGGTGATCACCACCGGAGGATACAGCAGCTATTTAAAGATCGCGGAGGGCTGCGACAAGCACTGTTCCTACTGTATTATCCCTAAAATCCGCGGGGAGTACCGCAGCTATCCCATGGAAGAAGTTTTAAAACAGGCCAAGGATCTGGCCCGGGCCGGGATAAAGGAATTGAACATTGTGGCCCAGGAGACGACCATGTATGGGAAAGATCTTTATGGTGCAAAAGTTTTCCCAGAGCTTTTGCGCAGGCTTTGCCAGATTGACGGTATTCGTTGGATAAGGATTCTCTACTGCTATCCGGAAGAAATTACCGATGAGCTGATCCAGGTAATCCGGGAGGAAGAAAAAGTCTGTCACTATCTGGATCTGCCTATACAGCATGCCAATGACGAGATCTTAAAGCGTATGGGGCGGCGCACTACCAGGAAAGATCTGGAGAATGTGATCCAGAAACTCCGGGAAAATATTCCGGATATTGCCCTGCGCACAACCCTGATTACAGGTTTCCCCGGAGAGACACAGCAGCAGCACGAAGAGTTGATGGATTTTGTTGAGAGGATGGGGTTTGACCGGCTTGGAGTATTTACTTACTCCCCGGAGGAGGGAACCGCAGCCGCTACTATGCCGGATCAGATTCCGGAGGAAGAAAAGCTGCGCCGTCAGGATGAACTGATGTCTCTTCAGCAGAACATTGCATTTGATATATCCGCTGCCATGGTGGGAAGAACTCTTGACGTCCTTGTAGAAGGTAAACTTCCTGAGGAGGGTGTGTACATAGGGCGTACCTATAAAGACGCGCCGGATGTGGACGGCTATATATTTATCTCTGCCCGGGAAGAACTGTTGTCCGGAAGTTTTGTGACGGTCCGGGTGACTGCGTCCCATGAATATGATCTGATAGGAGAAGTGATTTATGAATCTGCCAAATAAACTGACAATTTTGAGAGTTATATTAATCCCGTTTTTTGTAGTATTTTTGCTGGCTGCCGATGCTATCGGCCCATGGTCTGTGTATGTCGCTTTGGCCATCTTTGTCATCGCCAGTCTGACCGATATGTTAGATGGAAAGATCGCCAGAAAATATAACCTTGTGACGAATTTCGGAAAGTTTATGGATCCTCTGGCAGATAAGCTTCTTGTAGTATCTGCCCTTGTGTGCTATGTGGATCTTGGCCGTATCCCCTCATGGGTTGTGCTGATCATTATTGCCAGAGAGTTTATTATCAGCGGTTTCCGTCTGGTTGCCGCTGAGTCCGGCGTGGTTATCGCCGCCAGTTACTGGGGCAAAATAAAGACGACGGTTCAGATGGTCACCATTATTTTTATGATGCCCAATTTTGGAGGAACCATTGTGTTTTGGATTGAACAGGTGCTGATTTATGCTTCCCTGATCCTTACCGTTGTTTCCTTAATTGATTACCTGGTTAAAAACAAAAATATCTTGCTGGATGGAGGAAAAATCTAATGGTTGCGGAACTGATCTCCGTGGGAACTGAAATTTTACTTGGAAATATTACCAATACCAATGCCCGCTATCTGGCGGAAGAGTGCGCCGCCCTGGGGCTGTCTTGCTATACCCAGGTCACGGTGGGAGACAATCCTGGCCGTCTTGAGGAGGCTGTTGCCACGGCACTGTCCCGCAGCGATGTGGTGATTTTGACGGGAGGTCTCGGACCCACAGAGGATGATCTCACAAAGGAGACTGTGGCAAAGGTTTTAGGGCTGCCTTTGGTGGAAGATCCCCATAGCCGGCAGCGCATTGAAGATTATTTTAAAAAGGGTATTCACAGGCCCCCTACAGATAACAACTGGAAGCAGGCCATGATTATTGAGGGATGCCAGGTAGTGGACAATCACAACGGTACGGCGCCGGGGCTTATTGTGACTACGGCCGGGGAAAAACAGGTGATCCTGCTGCCCGGACCTCCGGGAGAACTGTATCCCATGTTTGAGGAGGCCATTCGGCCATTCCTTGAAAAGCTCACATCCCAGATCATTTATTCCAGGACGGTAAAGATTGGTGGCATGGGCGAGAGTTATGTGGCAGACCAGATCCAGGATCTTCTTGAAAACCAGACGAATCCAACCATAGCTCCTTACGCCAAGATCGGGGAGGTCCACTTGCGTGTGACTGCCAGAGCGGCTACAAAAAAGGAGGCCAAAAAGCTGATCCGCCCGGTGATCCGTGAACTGAAAAAGCGGTTTGGAAAAAGTATATATACAACCCGCAATGAGGTGACGCTTGAAGACAAGTTTATCTCCCTGCTGGAAAAATACGGCCTGACGGTGACTACAGCGGAGAGCTGTTCCGGTGGTCTTCTGTCCGGGCGTCTTATTAACGTGGCCGGCGCCTCGGATGTGATTAACCGGTGTTTTGTTACCTATGCCAATGAGGCCAAGCAAGACCTTCTTGGGGTGAAAAATTCAACGTTGAGAAAATATGGGGCTGTCAGCCCTCAGACGGCCAGAGAGATGGCTAAGGGAGCAGCGAGGGCGGCTAAATCCCAGGTGGCTTTGTCTGTGACCGGCATTGCAGGTCCGGGCGGAGGCACGTCCGAGAAGCCGGTAGGACTTGTTTATATTGGATGCTATGTGAAAGGCCACACCGAAGTGATCGAATGTCACTTCAGCGGCAACCGCCAGAAAGTCAGGGAAGGGACTGTCGCCCGTGCCATTGATTTCGGACGCCGCTGTGTAATGAAATACGGCAAATAGAAAAGTGGTGTAGTGACATTATGAAAAAGATAAAAAGAAATCTGCTTATACTGCTTACGTTTACCGGGCTGCTTCTGTTTGCGGGCGGCCTGTGGGGCTGTGGTTCCGTGCAGCCGGTGTCTGTGGACACTACTTTGACTGTGGACACCAGTTTTTCCGGAGAGCGTACTATGAAGGCGGTACTGTCTGCCAGGGAATTTGATCTCCTCTTTGGCGGTGATCTGGAGGGACTGAACCAGCTTTTAACGGACAACGCGCCTACGGATATGAATGCCCAGGCTCAGATGCTGGATGGCGGTGACGTGGAGATCACATTAAGTATTCCTTTTACCTCCTACAATGAGTATTACAGTAAAATTCGGGCTATTTTTTCAGGAAGCGCTAGCTACGACGCGGATAATATGCCCTCCGTATATTTTGAATATTCGGACAGCCTTCTGAAAAAGGGCTTTATTATTGAAGAAAATTTCACATCCACAGAACTGTTTTTCTGGCTGACGGACGCTATGCTTGAGGATAACTCCAATCTGGAGGGGCGGACCGCCGATGAACTTTTTACGTCAGGAACCACAACGTTGGTTTTTGACGGGGAGGAAATCCCGGCTCAAAACTGTATCAGCGTCTCCCGCATGGATTCCAATGCCTTTAACACAATTACAGTGGAGACAACATTAAACAGCAGCGGAAGTTACGATGCGGTGCTGGATTATTATGCGGGAACCTCTGTTGTGGAAAAGCTGGGAAGCGAACTGACACAGATCATGAACAGTCTGGTGCCTGACGATGGAACATTTTCCACAAGAACGACAGAGGAAGGGACCGTATTTACCATCAAGTTCAGTGCTGTGAGTGCTGAGGATTATGTCAATAAGATGAATCAGGCCCTCCACTCTGACAACACGGTTTTTGAAGTGACCGAGGAGAGTGACGAGCAGGATACCCTCCGGGCACAGCGGCGGATTACCCAGTATTTGGATGGCTCCTATTTTCTGGATTTTTCTGATGAAAATACAGTGATGACCTATATTTTTAAGGCGTCGCCTGAGCATTCTTTTGAAAATTGTGAAAGTACCTATAAATATTTGAGAAGCTGTACTTTTGAAAATACTGATGAGTACTGCAGCACATATATTACTGTAGCCCCCTCCGATGAGATCACCCTTTATCTGGGCTACAGTGTGGATATTGACCGGGTGGAAGTAGACACGGTGATGAATAATGAAAAGGACTTTGTCCGCAATATTCGTTTTACACTCACCTCTGAGCAGAATAGTATTATCGGCGAGCGCTTTGAGACAAGGATCAACGAGCAGCTCCTGGAAGGCATGAGCTGTGAGACATCTCAATCGGGAAGCAATACAATTTACACTGTGACTATGGGCGCGGACAGTGCCCAGGCACTCTCTGAATTGACTTGCGCCTTTTTAGACGGCAATGCTCAGTCTGGCAATTCTTCCCTGTCCGGCGGCCAGTCCGATGAAAACCGGCTGAACCAGATCACCTATCAATATACGGATAAGATCGACCTGACTCTATTTCTCGGAGGCTCCCAGTCCACCAAAGGTCTTTATTACCGTTTCCAGTATCCGAGAAGCTTTGGCGGACATTTTGTGGAAAATAATAACTATGAAAATGTTCTTGAAGATGGCAATGTTTTGACTTGTATTACCCATAATAAGGTGATCGAAGTCAGCACCTACGCTCAGAAAGCCAATGTGATAGGTATTTTACAGAGAGTTCTGGCTATTATTTCCCTGGCCGGCATGGCCATTGTCATTCTTCTGAATCTTGCCGCTATTATGCGGTGTATTAAAAAGCGGAGCTTTGACCTGGAGGAATTTGATCTCTTCACAGGCAGAGGATATATCTTTGTTACCATCTTTGTCGTCTGCGGAGTTGTCTTTGTCATATCTGTCATTAGGCTGTTTTTTGGAATTTATTAAAACAGAGGCAAAGCACATCGCCTCCAACGGGTTCGACAGCGCCACAGAAATGGCAGCTGCAAAAAAATATTGATAACTCTTTGGCCATTATCGGAACAGTACGAATTTGCGGATAACCGTAAGGCGGTAAACAGGCATTTGACGTCGGAGGATTTTTTGGGAGGGGTTTTATGAATGTCACTTTTGTGAATCGGGGAATTGATGATATGATCTGTCAGATCATGAGTTTTCAGACAGAAGGCGAATCTGTTTAATGATCTGTGCTGCTGTGTCAGCATGAATCCTACTGAGCCGCGTTTCCTCAGGGAACACCGTTTTGATTTTTTCTATAAAAACAGCGAAAAAGGGGCCATCGGACAATGTATCCACGAAATTATTCATTTCGCTTGGTTTTATGTATGGCATGAGATTTTTCAGGATTCCTGGGGAGAGTATGAACGTCCGTCCCTGAAATGGATTTTAAGTGAAATGGTGGTTGAATCCATTATGAAAGACAGCTACGCCTACTGCCAGGCCCATGAAAAAGAAATCCGGGCGCATATTCAGGAGGCCGAAAGCCGCGGTATGTATCTATAACCCTATTTTTGTGTATAATAAAAAGAGGCAGCGCACTTAATGACTTAGTGCGATAGTCCCGCCGTCATACTCCGGCAGACTGCCGGGAATATGGTATGCCACAAAAAGGCTGTGAGAAAACGTGAATCCGTTTACTCACAGCCTTTTTGTGCGAGTGCGGCGGAAGAGGAGAAAGCCCATGCAACTTTGTTATTTCCTGCGAGTTTTTCTGTAAAATATAAAACATAAAATACTTCCTAAAACAACAAGGCCAAGGATCATAAAAGCGCAGTGGAAGAAAAATGTGTCCGGGAGAATGGTGATCACCGGGTCTGTGTCCGCTGAAAAGATCCAGTAGTCATTGTTAAAGAAAATATGATGGAAGGTGACAAAGCTCTGTTCCCAGTTAAGGCCGATGATTACTCCTAACACTACAGGGATGGCGATGGCCAGAATGGAGGCGTATTTTAAATAGCGCCAGTCTTTTTTGCGCCGCTGCCACAAAATACCTGCAAGTCCTAAAATAAATGTGACAATGCACAGAATCTGGACATTGACAAAGATAACTTTTACTTCCTCAAAATGGATCTCCCCGGTTTCAGACATGGGAAGGGTGGGAAATTCAAGGGTGTCCGGGCCAAATATGGAATTGTAGTCAATAAGGACGTCGTAGTTGGCCCGGATTTCTTCCTCAGAATATCCTGAGGTCTGGGAAATGTTGAGCAGTCCCATATCAAGATAGTAGAGTGGACGGAAATTTAAGGTAAAGACAACGGCAAAGGAAATAATAAAAAGAACAAGGATCAAGGACAGAAAGATCTGGATGACGGTCTGCCCAGAAGAAGGCTTTTTCATAAGATTGTGTCACTCCTTTATGTATATGTTTGCTTGTTTTGTGGTTATTATACCATGTCCGCTGACGCGGCCATAGTATGGCTCCGCCCGGATGCGTACTTTTGCGCAGATGAATGCTCCCTTCGGTCGCTGCGCAAAAGACGCGGTATAATAGCCGCTTCGCGACTATTATACCATGAATACGATCATCGGGAAAGAGAAGTTTTGATGTGAGGACTGTGCGCAATGAGCGGATGTTTGTACGCGCTGGACGCAATTTTTTGCTCTGAAACACTTGATATGCTTTTTTCAATATGCTATAATCGAACCTATTGAAAGAAAGTCCATGAGGTCAAATATTAATTTGATCGCATGATACCATGGATCATTATATTATGATGAAGGCGTCAAAAGATATTTTGACGCCTATGATACACGGATCGCTTCGCGCTCCTAAAACATTTCAAATCCGCTCATTTTTCTCTGAAAAATGGCTTCTTTTTGGTGTTTTACGCGTCTCAAAGTTATGCTTGCCTGCGCAAGCGCAGTCCGCATGACCTTTGGACGCTTGTATCATATTATAAGAAAACATGAAAGCGAGGATGTATCTCATGAATTTGACATACAAAAGTACCAGGGGCGGTGCCCAGGTGACAGCGTCACAGGCGATTTTAAAAGGTTTGGCCGATGACGGTGGTCTGTATGTTCCAAGCAGTATTCCTGCTCTGGACGTATCTGTGGAAGAATTATCAAATATGACCTATCAGGAAGTGGCTTACGAAGTAATGAAGCTTTATCTGACAGATTTCACGCCACAGGAGTTGAAAAGCTGTATTGATAAAGCATACGATTCCAAATTTGACGCTGAGGAGATCGCGCCTATGGTTTACGCCGACGGGGCTTACTATCTGGAGCTTTTCCACGGCGCTACAATTGCCTTTAAGGATATGGCTCTGTCCATCCTGCCTCACCTGATGACTACCAGTGCCAGAAAAAATCATGTGGACCATGAGATTGTCATTTTGACCGCTACATCCGGGGATACAGGGAAGGCTGCTATGGCCGGCTTTGCTGATGTTGAAGGGACGAAGATCATTGTCTTTTATCCGAAAGACGGCGTTAGCCCGGTACAGGAAAAACAGATGGTGACTCAGAAGGGAAAGAATACTTTTGTTGTAGGTATTCACGGAAATTTCGATGACGCTCAGACCGGCGTGAAAAAAATGTTTAACGATAAAGAGCTTGCCAAAGTTCTGGATGCCAATGGATATCAGTTCTCATCGGCCAACTCTATTAATATCGGACGCCTTGTCCCTCAGATCGTTTATTATGTTTACGCTTATGCCATGCTTGTCCATAATGAGGAGATTGTAAACGGGGAAAAGATTAATGTGGTAGTTCCCACAGGTAATTTCGGAAATATTCTGGCGGCTTATTATGCGAAAAACATGGGTCTTCCAATTGACCGGCTGATCTGCGCTTCCAATGAGAACAAAGTTTTATATGATTTCTTTTCCACTGGAAGATATGACAAAAACAGAGATTTTGTGGTGACTTCATCCCCATCTATGGATATCCTTATTTCCAGCAACCTGGAACGTCTCATTTACAAGATTGCCGGAGAGGACGCCGAGGCAAACCGCAGTCTCATGGAGGCGTTAAGCCATGACGGAAAGTACGAGATCACTCCGGAAATGAGAGAGCGGCTGAAAGATTTTTACGGCAATTTCGCCGATGAGGATCAGACTGCCCGTACCATCCATGATCTCTATACAGATACAGGCTATGTGATCGACACACACACCGCTGTGGCAGCAACTGTCTATAAAAAGTATGTCAGCGACACTCAGGATACAAAGAAGACGGTCATTGCATCTACAGCCAGCCCCTTTAAGTTTGCCAGGAGCGTTATGACGGCCATTGATAAAAAATACGCGGATATGGGAGATTTTGAGCTGATTGACGAGCTGTCCTCCATCTCCGGCGTTCCCGTGCCAAAAGCGGTGGAGGAGATCCGCACAGCCCCGGTGCTGCATAACACTCAGTGCGATGTGGACGAAATGGAAGACACTGTGAAAAAGTGGCTTAATATTAAGTAACAGTTTAGGACAGCGGGAAAACAGATGGATATCCGATGCCCCTTGGTCGGCCTGCGGCCGGGCAGGAAGATGTGCCGTACTGAACAGTTACAATATTAAAAAATGCCCGGCTGGCCGGGCATTTTTTTCAGTATCCCAGTTCCTCACCCACAAGGATGACTTTGATTCGGTTGGGGATGAAACTGCGCCGGGTAATGACAATCTGGTCGCAGATACAGTCGGCGCAGAGGCAGTCGGCGCAGCGGCCAAGCTCCCGGCAGGGCGTGTGATAATTGAGACGGACAGCGTTTGGCGGGGCAGCCATGTTGCGCACCCGATCAATGGCACTTTTGACGTCGGGGACAACTTTGTTCATCCCGGCGATGACGATTACATTCTGCGGGCCGTGGATCAGAGAAGCTACCCGGTTGCCTGTGCCGTCAATGTTTACAAGCTGGCCGTCCAGAGTGATGGCGTTGGAACTCATAAAATAATAATCACAGGCAGCGATCTTTCCAAAAATTTCCCGCTTTTCTTCCGGCGTTTGGGCTTTAAAACGGTCATAAATGATACAGTCTGACGCCTGTATAGCGTCGATGAGACCAATTTCATTTAAAGTCATCGACCCGCCCCAGGCGACGCTGCAGTCCGGGGAAAGATAGCGGCAGGCTTTTTCAAGGGCTTCCTTCCGATCCGCCGCGTAGTAGGCTTCAATTTGGCGCAGGCCGAATTTCTCAATGAGAGAATCGGCAAGGTTTTCATAATATTGCTGTTTTGGGGTCATGAAATTTCCTCCATTTCTCTTTCTTATCTATCCCATTTCTCACACAGATCATTAAGCTCACGGATGAAGGCCCTAAGATCTTTGTTGGCTCCGCCTTCATTGTGGTCGATAACTTTGGTCAGGCGGACTCCGGCATCAACAAGCTGCTGGTATACAGGGTTAGTATACCGTTTTTTACCGGCGGATTCAGAACTTTCAGGCACAGTAATCTTCTTTTTATTGCCCTCGTACAGGCATTCCCCGGTGATCAGATCATAGCAGGCGCCGTTGTATGGAGCTGTGGCATTAAGGCCAAGCTCATTGATGAGACGGTTTGCAAAAGTCTGGCACACCTGGTCTTCGCCGTGGTTGACAAAGACCATGGAGGGATTTGGATGAAAGCTTTTGATCCAGGCCATAAGGCCTTCATTGTCCGCGTGTCCGCTGATGCCGGAGAGCTGACAGATTTCTGCCTCAATATGGATATGTTCATCAAAAAGCCGGACTTCCCGGGCTCCCTCCACAATGGCGCGGCCCAGGGTGCCGTTAGCCTGATACCCCACAAAGAGGATGGTTGATTCCGGGCGCCACAGGTTGTGTTTTAAATGGTGGCGGATACGCCCGGCCTCGCACATGCCGCTGGCGGAGATGATCACTTTGGGTTCAGGGTCCTCGTTGATGGTGATGGAATCATCACTGGTGATAGCCACCTTCAGATCGGAAAAATTAATAGGGTTGATCCCCTGGTCAATAAGTGCCAGAGCATCGCTGTCGAAGTAATCGTACATACTCTGGGAAAAAATCTGTGTGGCCTCCACAGCCAGCGGACTGTCGACATAAACGGGAAAATGATCGTGGCCATGGATTAGGCCCTGATCTTTGATCTGGCGTATAAAATAAAGAAGCTCCTGGGTACGTCCTACGGCAAAAGAGGGAATCACCACATTTCCTCCCCGATCCAGGGTCCTCTGGATAATAGGGGTGAGCTGGGAAATATAGTCGATCCGCTTATCATGGCTGCGGTCGCCGTAGGTGGACTCCATGATCACAATATCACCCTGGGTCAGATACTGGGGATTGCGGATCAGCGGCTGATCGGTATTCCCGATATCGCCGGAAAAGACAATAGTTTTTGTCACTTTATTTTCGGTTACAGTGATTTCAATGGAAGAGGAACCCAAAAGATGTCCGGCATCTACAAAACGCACCTGTATACCGGGAAAAATGGCAGATATATCTTCATAGTTGCAGGGTACAAACTGATCCCGGATCTTAATGGCGTCATTGACGGTATACAAAGGAACATAAGCTGGTTTCCCCGCTCTTTTTGCTTTGCGGTTGCGCCATTTTGCCTCAGATTCCTGGATATGGGCGCTGTCCTGGAGCATAATGTCGCAGAGACGGCAGGTCGCGCCGGTGGCATAAATATTTCCTTTAAAGCCCTGGGCCCCCAGAAGGGGAAGCCGTCCGGAGTGGTCAATGTGGGCGTGGGTGAGCAAGACCGCGTCGATCTCGCTGGCCACTACAGGAATATCGCAGTTTTCATAAGTATCCGGTCCCTGCTCAAGGCCGTAGTCAATAAGAATACGGCGCCCGCAGGCTTCCAGCAGTGTACAGCTTCCTGTGACTTCATGTGTTGCCCCCAAAAAAGTCAGTTTCATAGGCATACCTCCTGCACAAACAATGTTATTATACTTTTATTATACGGCATAAAAACAGGGCTTGCAATGAAAAGCATTTCAGAGATAAATAAACAGTTCATTATCGCATGACTAAACGGTTATATTAAAAAAGTTTACATATTTTACATCTATTTTACAAAAGAGACAGTTAGATTTTACAAAACATATTTATACTAAGAAATCAGGGTTAATCATTTGGAGACAGTAACCATCCGTTCAGTTGTCAGGAAGAGAGTGTGCTGGACGGTTACATAATGCGTAAGAATATGTTATAATACATGAACCGAGGTTTTTAAGGAGGCACAATGATTATGGAAAAAACAATTTACTATATTGAAGATGACGCCAATATTCGCGAGTTGGTTATTTACGCGCTGAAGGCGTCAGGCTTTCAGACCATTGGATTTGAAAATGCCAGGGATTTTTACCGGGGGATCAAAAGTGTCCTGCCGGATCTGATCCTTCTGGACGTCATGCTTCCCGATGAGGATGGCATTTCCGTTTTGAGAAAATTGAAAAAGGATGATAAATATAAAAATATCCCGGTGATCATGCTGACGGCAAAATCTACGGAATATGATAAAGTCATTGGGCTGGACCAGGGAGCCGACGATTATGTCACAAAGCCTTTCGGTGTTATGGAACTTGTGTCTAGGATTAAGGCGGTACTGCGCCGCAGCAACGAAAACACCCAGGAGGAGATTATTACTACGGGGCGGCTTGCGTTAAACAGGAAAAAACATACGGTGATGGTGGACGATCGCCCCGTGGATCTGACTTACAAAGAATTTGAACTTCTGGACTGCCTGATGAAAAATAAAGACCTTGTCATGACACGGGAAAAGCTTTTGGATACAGTGTGGAATATGGATTATGAATGTGAAAGCCGGACAGTGGACGTACACATCGGTATGCTCCGCCAGAAGCTTGGCGATGCCGGCTCTATGATCGTCACTATCCGGGGTGTGGGTTATAAACTGGAGAGCAGACAATGAAAAAACGGATTTTTAAAAATATGTGTCTTCTGGCCGGAGGTATATGCATACTGGCGTACACTATTCTTTTCTTTTTATTTAATTATGTATATGGCCATCAGACGGAAAAGTATGTTCAAAATGAAGCTGTGTTTCTTGCCAACGCTTTAGACAGTATTTCTGTCCATTCTGAGGAGATGGATTATGTTGAAAGTCTGAAAGATATTGGAAGGACAAGAATCACATGGATTGACCAGGATGGGACAGTGATCTATGACAGCATAGAAGACTGGACACAGATGGACAACCACAAGGACCGGCCGGAAGTACAGGAAGCCTATGAAAAAGGGGCTTCCTCTGTGGTGCGCACGTCGTCCACTCTGGATGAGCGCAGCTATTACTATGCGGTCCTTCTCTCAGACCAGACAGTGCTTCGGATGAGCATAACTACAGATAGCGTCTATGCCCTTTATATTTCCATGCTTCCGGTGCTGCTTTTGATCCTTCTCATTTTTATGGGAATCGTGTTGATCCTGGCTCACAAGATCACAGAGGCTATTGTCCGTCCTATTAATGATCTGGATCTGGTGACGCCGGAAAATAGTTGCCCCTATGAGGAGCTGGAACCGTTGCTGGCCCGTATTCGCCGTCAGAATGAGGAGCGGCAGAAAAACGAAAAAATGCGCCGGGAATTTTCTGCAAATGTTTCCCACGAACTGAAAACCCCTCTGACATCTATCTCCGGCTACGCGGAGCTGATGAAAGACGGCATGGTTCAGCCCGGAGATGTTCCAGTATTTGCGGAAAAGATTTATAAAGAGGCGGCCAGGCTCATCGGCCTTGTCAATGATATTATTAAGATCTCCCGCCTGGACGAGCGGAAAGTGGGCGTGGAGAAAGAACCGGTGGATTTGTACCAGATGGCGGAGGATGTATGCTCCCGCCTGGATACGGTGGCTGCCAGGTATGACGTCTCCCTGGATTTCTCAGGAAAACCGGTGACGGTGCAGGGCGTTCACCAGATGATTGATGAACTGTTTTACAATCTCTGTGAAAACGCCATAAAGTATAATCATCCTGGCGGAAAAGTTCATGTAAGTATTGACAAATTTATGGACAGAGCAAGGATTATTGTGGAGGACACAGGTATCGGTATCTCAAAGGAACATCAGGACCGTGTATTTGAGCGGTTTTACCGGGTGGATAAAAGCCACTCCCGGCAGACGGGGGGAACCGGCCTGGGGCTTGCCATTGTCAAGCATGTGGTGGAATACCACGATGGAAAAATAACTCTTGAAAGTGAAGAAGGCAAAGGCACGAAAATTACTGTGCTGTTGTAAATCGTCTTGTGGAAAAGAGGCGGCCGTGATATAATAAGCCGAAGCAGGCTAAGATCATGGCCGCTTTTAATGTTATCGGAAATGAAGTTTCCGATAACATTAAAAGCGCTCCGTGCAAAGATCGCACTGCGGCGGAGTGGAAAATGCCGCAGCAGTGCCCCGACGCAGACGGAGAATCCCGCAGAGGAGGATTCTTTTTTTCACTGAGGTTAAGTCTGGCGGAGGCGTAGGTGCCTAAAGAAAAGAGGATGATATGCCGAAAGCATTATATATTGCGGAAAAGCCAAGTGTTGCCAGGGAGTTTGCCAGTGCCCTTAAAATCAGCGGCGGCAATCGTGGTGGGTATGTAGAAGACGATAACGCTGTTGTCACATGGTGCGTAGGGCATTTGGTGACTATGAGTTATCCGGAAAGCTATGACGCCCGGCTGAAACGGTGGTCCCTGGATACATTGCCCTTTATCCCTGATAAGTTTAAATACGAAGTCATCAAAGACGTTAAAAAGCAGTTTGATATTGTCAGCGGCCTTCTCAACCGTCCCGATGTGGATACCATTTATGTGTGTACCGACTCCGGACGGGAGGGAGAATATATTTACCGCCTTGTGGAGCAGATGGCCGGTGTCCACGGAAAGCGGCGGCTGAGAGTGTGGATTGATTCACAGACGGAGGAGGAAATTTTAAGAGGTATTCGCGAGGCAAAGGATTTGTCAGAGTATGATAACCTTTCTGCGGCCGCCTATTTGAGGGCCAAGGAAGATTATCTTATGGGCATTAATTTTTCCCGCCTCCTGACCCTTAAATACGGTCAAAACATCTCCAACTTTCTCCACACCCGCTATACTGTCCTGTCTGTGGGCAGGGTGATGACCTGTGTTCTTGGAATGGTAGTGCGCAGGGAGCGGGAGATCCGGGAGTTTGTCAAAACCCCCTTTTACAGGGTGCTGGCCGCCTTAAACCCCGGTCCGGGCGCTTTCGAGGCGGAATGGCGGGTGCAGGAACAGTCCGTCTGGTTTGGTTCCCCTCTTTTATATAAGGAAAATGGCTTTAAGAAAAAAGAGGACGCCCAGGCACTTATAAAAGCGCTGGAACAGACCCAGCCATTTAAGGCCCAGGTACAATCTCTGGAGCGGAAAAAAGAGAAGAAGAATCCGCCCCTTTTATACAATCTGGCGGAGCTTCAGAACGAGTGTTCCAAAATATTTAAGATCAGCCCTGACGAGACATTAAAAATCGTCCAGGAGCTTTATGAAAAGAAGATGGTCACTTACCCCCGTACGGACGCCAGAGTGCTGTCCTCGGCGGTGGCCAAAGAGATTTACAAAAATATATCGGGACTTAAATCCCTGTCCGGGCTGGGGGATTTTGCCGTCCAGGTCCTTGAGGAGGAAACCTACAAAAATATAGCAAAAACCCGGTATGTCAATGATAAACAGATCACAGACCACTATGCCATTATCCCTACAGGCCAGGGGCTTGGCTCCCTAAAGAGCCTGAATTCTGTAAAATATGGCGTTTACATGACCATTGTCCGGCGGTTTTTAAGTATTTTCTTCCCGCCGGCGGTCTACGAGAAAGTGTCTGTGGTGTGCGGCCTTGGCCGGGAAAAACTTTATGCCAGCGTCAAAGTGCTGGTGGAACCGGGATATATGAAAGTCTCCGGAATGGGAAAAAAGCCGGCGGACACTTTACCGGGGACTGCAGGGCAGGATGAAGTATTCGGCGGAGACAGCCAAAATCCGGAGGGGGATGAGGACTCCCAGGAGAACAAAGCCCTTTTAGAGTCTATTAAAAAGATTAAAAAAGGCGATATGTTGGATATTGGCCGCATATATATAAAAGAAGGGGAGACATCCCCGCCCAAACGGTACAATTCCGGGTCCATGATCCTGGCCATGGAAAACGCGGGGCAGCTTATTGAGGACGAGGAGCTTCGGGCCCAGATCAAAGGCAGCGGCATCGGCACAAGCGCCACCAGGGCGGAGATCTTAAAAAAACTTGTCACAATTAAATATCTGTCCCTGAATAAAAAGACCCAGGTCATTACCCCAACCCAGCTTGGCGAGATGGTTTTTGACGTGGTGGATTCATCAATTCACTCCCTTTTAGAGCCAAAACTGACAGCCAGTTGGGAGAAGGGGCTGACCTATGTGGCCGAGGGCTCCATCACTGAGGAAGAGTATATGGTCAAGCTGAAGCATTTTATTGTATCCAGGACCCAGGGGGTTTTGGGGCTGAATAATCAGTATCTGGTCCGGGGAAAATTTAATACGGCGGCTCATTTTTATAAAAAGACGTCTAAAAAGGCAGATAAATCATAAATCGAATGTGAATGGAGGTTCTACATATGTGTGGTATTGTTGGATATATTGGAAACCAGGAGGCAGCGCCTATCCTTTTGGAGGGACTTAGTAAGCTGGAGTACAGAGGCTATGATTCCGCGGGAATTTCTGTGTTTGACGGCGAGAAGATCAATGTGATTAAGACCAAAGGCAAAATCAAAAATCTCCGCTCCCTTTGCCATGACGGGGCGGATCTGAAAGGAACGGTGGGCATCGGACACACCCGGTGGGCTACCCACGGGGCGCCATCTGACGTCAACTCCCATCCCCACTTAAACGCCGGGGAAACCATCTCCGTTGTTCATAACGGGATCATTGAAAATTATCTGATATTGAAAAAGAAACTGGAAAATAAAGGCTATGTATTCCAGTCAGAGACAGACACCGAAGTGGTAGCCCAGATGATGGATTACTATTTTGACGGCGATATTTTGTCCACAGTAGCTAAAGTTCTGGCCCGTCTGGAAGGCTCTTACGCTCTTGGAATACTGTGCGCAGATAATCCTGACGAGATCATCGCTGTTAAAAAGGACAGTCCCCTGATCGTGGGCCTGTCTGATGACGGCAATTTTATCGCCTCAGACATCCCGGCGATTTTAAAGTATACCCGGAAAGTCTATATCCTTGAGGATGGAGAGATTGTTCGCCTGACAAAGGATGGGGTGACCATTTATAATATGGATCTTGAGCCGGTACACAAGGAAGTTACAGAGATCATGTGGGACGTGTCTGCCGCAGAAAAAGGCGGATATGAGCATTTTATGATGAAAGAGATCCATGAGCAGCCAAAGGCTGTGCGGGATACTATTCACCCACGGGTCAAAGACGGGAAGATCGTCATCGACGAGCTGCACATGAGTGAGGAACAGCTCAAAGAAATCCACAGAATCTATATTGTGGCCTGCGGTTCCGCCTACCACGCCGGTGTATCGGGAAAATATGTGATCGAACAGTTGTCCCGCATTCCCGTGGAGGTGGATCTGGCGTCAGAGTTCCGATACAGAAATCCGATCCTCGATGAACACTGTCTTGTGATTATTATCAGCCAGTCCGGCGAGACAGCAGACACTCTGGCTGCCATGCGTGAGGCTAAAAAGCATGGTGTGCGCACCCTGGCTGTTGTCAATGTTGTGGGAAGCTCCATCGCCAGGGAAGCTGACGATGTTCTTTACACATGGGCCGGACCTGAGATCGCCGTGGCCACCACAAAAGGATATACAAGCCAGCTTGCGGCCCTGTATCTTCTCGGCATGTATTTGGGCCAGACGCGCCGGACTTTGTCTCAGGAGGATTATGAGCCGATGCTTAACGAGCTTGAGATCCTGCCCGACAAAATGGAAAAACTTTTGGAGAGCAAGGAAGATATCCAGTATCTGGCCAACCGCTATATTGGCCTGAAAAATGTATTTTTTCTCGGCCGGGGCATTGACTACGCCACAGCTTTGGAGGCTTCCCTGAAGTTAAAGGAAATTTCCTATGTCCACTCTGAGGCGTACGCCGCCGGGGAATTAAAACACGGTCCAATCGCCCTGATTGAGAAAGGGACGCTGGTGGTGGGTATTGTGACCCAGGAGGCACTTTACGGAAAGATCGTCAGCAATCTTGTGGAGGTTAAAAGCCGGGGCGCTTTTGTGCTGGCTGTGACCAACGAGGACAATACCGCCATTGAAAAGACAGCGGACTTTGTCTTCTATGTGCCAAAGACATTGCCCTTGTTTACCGGCCTTATGGCCACAGTACCTCTCCAGCTTTTTGCCTACTATGTAGCTGTAGCCAAAGGGTATGATGTGGATCAGCCGAGAAATCTGGCAAAATCCGTCACTGTTGAATAGTAAGTATGAAAAAGTCATGCCTTTCGCAGCCCTGCGGCAGGCGTGGCTTTTAATCTAAAGGCATGGAAAAGAGTCTTTTTTTGAAAAGGAGCGAATGAAAAATGGTTGAAGTAACCCTGGGAAGCACAGAGATCACCGTGAACAAAAACGGTTTCGGAGCCCTTCCCATACAGAGGATTCCTAAAGAAGAAGCGGTAAAACTTATAAGAAAAGCGGTGGCCGGCGGCATGAACTTTATTGATACAGCCCGGTCTTACTCAGACAGTGAGGAAAAGCTGGGAGAAGCTCTTGAGGGCATCCGTGACCAGGTGATCATTGCCACAAAAACACCGGCACAAAACGCTGAAAATTTCTGGAAAGATCTTGAAACTTCTTTAAGTCTCTTAAAAACTGATCACATTGACATTTATCAGTTCCACAATCCGGCCTTTTGCCCGAAACCTGGGGACGGCACCGGCCTCTATGAAGCCATGCTGGAGGCGAAGGCTCAGGGAAAGATCCGCCACATCGGCATTACTAACCATCGGCTGGCAGTGGCACGGGAGGCTATAGAGTCCGGCCTTTATGAAACTCTCCAGTTTCCCTTCTGCTATCTGGCTTCCAAGAAGGATATGGAAATTGTAGAAATGTGCAAAACAGCCGGCATGGGATTTATTGCCATGAAGGCATTATCCGGCGGCCTGATCACTGATTCTGCGGCGGCTTACGCTTTCCTGGCCCGGTATGACCATGTGCTTCCCATTTGGGGCATTCAGAGGGAGCGAGAGCTGGATGAGTTTTTGTCCTATATCCAATCTCCGCCGGAAATGACTAGAGAGAGAGCCGCACTGATAGAAAAAGATAAGAAAGAGCTGTCAGGGAATTTCTGCCGGGGCTGCGGCTACTGTATGCCATGTCCCGCAGGAATTGAGATTAATAACTGCGCCCGTATGTCATTAATGCTGCGCCGCGCCCCATCTCAGGCATGGCTGACCAAAGAGTGGCAGGAGAAGATGAAGCTGATTGAAAACTGTCTCCATTGCGGCCGCTGCACGTCTAAATGTCCTTACGGGCTGGATACCCCGTCTCTCCTTGCACGCAATTACAAAGATTACAAGGAAGTGCTGGCGGGGAATGTGTCTGTACAGTAAAATTTGTTCTCGCGGTCAGCGCGCCTCTG
The DNA here is from genome assembly GCF_014202115.1 of Catenibacillus scindens. GTDB lineage: Bacteria > Bacillota > Clostridia > Lachnospirales > Lachnospiraceae > Catenibacillus > Catenibacillus scindens. Next base: position 128,124 of record NZ_JACHFW010000008.1, on the reverse strand, counting down.
GAGGACGCAAGCGCATCCCCCAGAGGTGCTTTATGCCGGCGTTATATAGTACCTCCTGAGATGAAAGGCGAACGCAGTGTCTTATTTTTTAGAGGAGCGCCATGGCAATGGTACCCGCCGTTAAAAGAAGGAGTCCCAGAGCTGACTTTTTTGTCAGCTTTTCTCCGAAAACAATGTAAGAAAAAGCAACGGTGACAAGTATGCTCAGCTTATCCACCGGGGCAACAACGCTGGCCGGGCCGTCCTGGAGGGCCCGGTAATAACACAGCCAGGAGGCTCCGGTGGCAATGCCTGAACAGCAGATAAAAATCATTTCTTTTGTGGATATTTCTTTCACTTCTTTTGTTTTTCCGGTAACGGCCACCATGACCCAGGCCATGACAAGGACGACCGCTGTGCGGATGGCAGTTCCCAGATTGGATTCAATGCCGGAAATTCCCATTTTCCCTAAAATTGCCGTTAGACTGGCAAAGAGGGCAGAGCCGCAGGCATAGATAAACCATCCGGCCTTCGTTCCCTCTTTTTTTTCAGATACATCCTTTTTTTCAATCATAAGAAAGATGCCCGCGGCAATGCCAACCACAGCGGCGGCCTTGGGAAGGCTGACGCCTTCCTGAAAAAAGATCAGTGCGAGGATAATGGTGAGGATGGTGCTTGATTTGTCAATGGGAACCACTTTATTGATATTTCCAAGTTGGAGGGCTTTAAAATAGCACAGCCAGGAAGCGCCGGTGGCGGCCCCGGAGAGAATGAGAAAGATGAGAGTTTTTCCGTCAATATCTTTGATCTGATTCTGGGAGCTTACGATAAAGACAATGAGCCAGGAGAAGATCAGGATCACCACAGTGCGCACAGCCGTTGCCACGGTGGAATCGGTTTTCTTTATGCCGCATTTGGCAAGGATGGATGTGACCCCGGCAAAGAACGCGGAGCCCACAGCAAATAAGAGCCACATAGGAGATTTCCTTCTTTCGTTTTCTTATATTTTTATTATAGTCCGGTTTAGTATTTTGTACAGAGTATTTTTATAGAAGTAGTAATTTTGGAAAATTTATGAAGTTATTTGAAAGTAAAGATAGTGGATGGATTGATGAGATTAATACTGAATTGGAGAAGGAATCAATGTGAAGCTGAAAACTTTTGTATAATCAAAATAATATTTTAATCTACAATTATAAACATAAAAACGCAGCCCCAAATAAAAATATCGGGCTGCGTTTTTTATTGTGAATACACTTGACGTCCACAATAATTGAGTTTACAATAGTTGTAGATGCAATTATTGTGAGGTGAACAGATCAATGGTGAAGCGGATTTTTTCTTTTCTCCATCAGTACAAAAAGTATGCCATTCTGGCGGTAATCTGCGTAGTGGCAGAGTCGGTTTTTGAGCTGATTATTCCCCTGATCATGGCGGACATTGTAGATAAGGGGGTGGCCACGGGAGATCGGGAGATGATCTTCCTTAAAGGCGGACAAATGCTCATATGCGCGGCGCTGGCTCTTGTGTTCGGTATCGGGAGCGCCCGGTTCAGCGCCCTGGCCGGACAGGGACTTGGGGCCGAGTTGCGCAAGGAGGAGTATAGGCGCCTTCAGGCGTTTTCATTTTCCAATATCGACAACTTTCGAGTGTCATCTTTAGTGACCCGGCTGACCAGCGATATTACCAATGTCCAGAACTCTATATCCACAGGTATGCGCCCCGCCTGCCGGGGGCCGGTGATGCTTGTCATTGCCACGGGGGTAGCTTTTACACTTAACGCCCAGCTTGCCCTTGTGTTTTTGGTGGCCTTGCCCCTGCTTGCATTTCTCCTTTTTGAGATTATCAGCCATGTGCGGCCTCTTTATACTCGTATGCAGGGGGCTATAGATATGGTCAATCGGATCATCCAGGAAAATCTCACGGCGGTGAGAGTTGTGAAAGCCTGTGTCCGTGGCGATTATGAAAGAGAAAAGTTTGACAAAGTTAACGAAGATTTGGTGGATATTTCCAGAAAGTCTTTCCGCCTTTCTGCCTTAAATATGCCGGCTATGCAGTTTGTTATGTACGGAACGATCCTGGCGATCTTGTGGTTTGGCGGCCGCCTTATCGGTACAGGGGAGATGCAGGTGGGGGAACTGACGGGATTTTTAAGCTATGTTCTTCAGATTTTAAAATCCCTGATGATGATCTCCAATGTCTTTATGATGATGACAAGATCTTTAGCCAGCGCATCACGTATTGTAGAGGTTATTGATGAAAAACCGGAGATTACCGACGAGGATGCCGGTGATATTTCTGTAGAGAGGGGAGAGATTGAATTTTCCCATGTCTATTTTAAATATAAAAAAGAAGCGGCGGAATATGTTTTGTCAGATATCTCATTTCATATCGGCGCTGGGGAGACGGTGGGGATCATCGGACAGACAGGTTCGGCAAAATCTACCCTTGTCCAGCTTATTCCACGTCTTTATGATGTGACAGAAGGAACCATATTTATTGACGGCCATCCGGTGAAAGAGTATCCTCTGGAACATCTGCGGGACGCCATTGCCATGGTATTGCAGAAAAATACCCTGTTTTCCGGATCACTTCTGGAAAATCTGCGATGGGGTAAGGAGGACGCCACTATGGAGGAGATTGAAGAAGTCTGCCAGATTGCCTGTGCTGATGAATTTATCGGGCGATTAGACCACGGCTATGATACGGAAATGGGCCAGGGCGGCGTTAATGTCTCCGGCGGCCAGAAGCAGCGCCTCTGCATTGCCAGGGCCCTTCTGAAAAAACCAAAAGTACTTATATTGGACGATTCTACAAGCGCTGTGGATACTGCCACAGAAGGGCGGATACGCCAGATGATGGCAAATAAGCTGCCTCAGATGACAAAGATCATTATCGCCCAGAGGATCTCGTCGGTGCGCCACGCCGATAAGATTATTGTTCTTGATGACGGAAAAGTCAGCGGCATCGGAACACATGACAAGCTTCTGGAAAATAATGAAATTTATCAGGAAATTTATGAATCTCAAAAGGAAGGAGCGCAGTTGTAATGGCCAGATATGTTGGATATAAACGACCGAAAAATACGAAAAAGACACTCTTGGCGCTGTCGCGCTATCTCGGAAATCACAAATGGCTCCTGGCTCTTGTGGCTCTTTTGGTTCTGATTAGTACCGGGGCCAATATTATGGGGACTTATCTGCTCAAGCCGGTGATCAACCGTTTTATCCTTCCGGGAGACACAAAAGGGCTGATCACGGCGGTGGCGGCCATGGGCCTTATGTATCTTTGCGGTGTTTTAGCTACATTAGGCTATAATCAGCTTATGGTGATTACGGCCCAGAAAGTGGTCAGTGAGATCCGCCGGGATCTTTTCGCCCATGTGCAAAAACTTCCTCTGAAATACTTTGACGCCCACACCCACGGGGATCTTATGAGCCGGTTTACCAACGACGTGGATACGGTTCAGGAAGCCTTAAACAACAGTTTTACTATGTTAATCCAGAGCTTTCTCATGATCGTTGGAACGATCACTATGCTTCTTGTGCTGAGCATCCGTCTGTCGGTCATTGTCATTGTCTTTATGATCCTCATGTTTATCATGATCCAGTTCAGCGGAAAGCGGAGCAGAAAGTACTTTACCCGGCAGCAGGAACAACTCGGCTCCATTAACGGTTTTGTGGAGGAAATGGTTGCCGGACAGAAAGTGGAGAAAGTTTTTAACCACGAAAAAGCGGATTTTGAGGAGTTCTGTAAAAGAAATGAGGCGCTGAGAAAAGCGTCTACAAGCGCCCTCAGCTATTCTTCCATGATGGTGCCGTCAGTAGTCAGCCTCTCCTATGCCAATTATGCTGTGTCCGCCTGTGTAGGCGGTCTCTTTACCCTGGCAGGGATGTTTGACCTTGGAAGTCTTGCCTCCTATCTGGTCTACGTTCGCCAGAGCGCCATGCCTTTAAACCAGTTTACAAACCAGATCAATTTTTTGCTGGCGGCTCTTTCTGGGGCGGAACGGATTTTTGAAATGATGGAGGAACCGGAGGAAGTGGATGAGGGAAAAGTGACTCTGTGCAATGTAAATTTTAAACCGGATGGTTCTGTGGAGGAAGCCGGGGAGTATACCGGCAATTTTGCTTGGAAAGTTCCAAAGGGAACAAACTTTGACGCCTCGGTGTTAAAGCAGGCGGCAGTTTGTGGAACTGACGGGCTGGTCTATGTTCCTTTGCGGGGCAGGGTAGATCTGAAAAACGTGGTTTTCGGTTATGCAAAAGAGCGCCAGATTCTTAACGGTATCAGTCTTTACGCAAAACCGGGACAAAAGATTGCTTTTGTAGGTTCCACAGGCGCGGGAAAGACGACGATTATTAATCTGATCAACCGGTTTTATGAAATTGACAGTGGGCAGATCATCTATGACGGCATCAATATAGAAGATATTAAAAAGGATGACCTGCGCCGGTCACTGGCCATGGTTGTTCAGGAAACCCATCTTTTTACAGGGACCATCGCCGATAATATTCGCTATGGACGCCTCAACGCCTCCGATGAGGAAGTGATACGGGCTGCCAAAGTAGCCAACGCCGATTCCTTTATCCGCCGTCTGCCTGACGGATATCAGACCGTGCTTTACAGTGACGGTGCGAACCTGTCTCAGGGACAGCGCCAGCTTCTGGCCATCGCCCGGGCGGCTATTGCCCAGCCTCCGGTGCTGATCCTGGACGAGGCCACAAGTTCTGTGGATACCCGGACAGAGCGGCTTATTGAAAAGGGTATGGATGCCATTATGGATGGACGGACTGTCTTTGTCATCGCCCACCGCCTGTCCACGGTGCGCAACGCCAAAGCGATTATGGTCCTGGAACATGGACAGATCATCGAGCGGGGTGACCATGAGGCGCTCCTGGAACAGAAGGGACGTTATTATCAGCTCTATACCGGGCAGTTTGAACTGGAATAAGCTGTATGACGAAAAGCGCGTTGAAGGCGAGAAAAGGATTTTCATGGGTATAGCGAGAGTTTAGGAAGGATTTTTATGGAGAAAAATAAAGTAAGGGAAACCCTAATGGCACTGGAATATTTGAGAAAGAAGTTTTTGCAGCCCAGATTTTTGTCTCTTGGACTGACCCTTGGACAGGGTCAGCCCAGGATTTTAAGGACGCTTAAAGCCAACGGATCTATGACACAGAGGGAGCTGGCGGATCTGTGCCATCTGGATGTGACGACCATGTCAAGAACATTGGACCGCCTGGAAGAAAATGGATTGATCTACCGCAGCCGTCCGCCTCAGAGCCGGAGAGCTTATCTCATCCGCCTTACCCAGGAAGGGGAAGAAAAAGCTGAGAAGGTGATTGAATATTTCCAAGAACTGGATGATGTATTATGCTGTGGATTGTCACAGGATGACTTAAACCGCCTTTACGGGGATCTGTCACGTTTGCTGGACAATTTGAAGGCGCAGGATCTTTAAAAAATAAAAAACGGTTATTGAAATCTAAAAAGAATGTCGTATAATGTCAGTAGATAATGAATGTTGGAGGTTATGTGAATGATCAGAGTCACTGTATGGAATGAATTTGTCCAGGAACAGATGGATGTGAAGGCCGGGGAACTTTTTCCAGGGGAGGAAAATGCCCAGGCCCGCCAGTGGATGACAGAGCGGGCGAAGGAGATCCGGGAGGTTCATCATGGGGCGATCCACGATACGTTAAAGGCCCTTCTGGAAGAAGATGAGGAGATTCAGGTGTGCCATATTGCTACTCTTGAGATGGAAGAGTGCGGTCTGACTAAGGATGTTCTTGATGATACGGACGTCCTTGTATGGTGGGCCCATATTGCTCATGACAAAGTACCCGATGAGATTGCCGAGAGAGTGCGGGATTACGTGTTAAGAGGCATGGGCTTTATTGCTCTTCATTCTGCTCATCCAAGTAAACCTATGCAGAAGCTGCTGGGAACCAGCGGAACACTCCAGTGGAGAGAGGGGGATTTCTGCCGTGTATGGAATACATGCCCGACTCATCCCATTGCTCAGGGCATTCCCGCTTCCTTTGAACTTGATGAAGAAGAAATGTACGGAGAATTTTTTGACATCCCCAAACCGGATGATCTTGTGTTTATAAGCTGGTACAGAGGCGGCGAAGTGTTCCGTTCCGGATGCACCTGGACCAGAGGCTACGGAAAGATGTTTTATTTTCAGCCGGGTCATGAGACAAACCGCTCCTATTTCAATGAGAATGTCCGCAAGATTATCCGCAACGCGGTAAAATGGGCGAAACCGGCCATGCGCGTGAATGAGCTTGTATGCCCCAACGCTGCGGAGTCCCCCGAATCCAAATATCAGAAATAACCGGATTCAAAGAAAAAAATAACCGGATTCAAAGAAAAATAAGATGCGGTAGACGCCAATTTTGCCTCCCTTCTGTCTATTTTTCAGCCTTCCTGCCAAAGATGTCCATCGAAATGATTTGATACTTTACAATGTCGAAGTATATAATTTTTTTATCTGATGAAGCAAAAAAATGGCAGAAGAGATAGAAGGGAGTGTTTTTTTGTGGAAAAGATCAACTTTATTGTCATTGATGACAGTGAGAAATTAAAAGAATTAATAAAGCAGCTTGTGGCGGAAGAACATGCTCAGTACACTCTGGAAGAGAAGCAGGCCGCTCCGGCGGTGAGCGAGGACATGAAACGCCGTGTCACGAAAATGATACAGGATCTGGGCGTTCCTGCCAATATTAAAGGTTACGCTTATTTGCGGGACGCGATTTTGTTATCCATCGCCAATCCAGATGCTATTAATTCGATTACAAAGGTTTTATATCCGGAAGTTGCCAAAATTAACCAGACAACGCCCACTCGGGTGGAGCGCGCCATTCGTCATGCCATCGAGGTGGCATGGTCACGGGGGAATAATGAGATGGCGGAGAAGATCTTTGGCTATACCGTGAATCTGACCAGGGGTAAACCCACCAATTCAGAGTTTATCGCGTTGATCGCCGACCGGATGCGCATAGATCCTGAAGAACGTCAGATCATATAGATTCTGAAGTGGGTTCAAAAACCCTATTCTTGAGCATACTTTGACGGGCAAAATTGATCATATTTTCCATATTGTTTATCCTGCTGTTTTAGGTTTTAACAGATGTAAATAAGGACGGTTGTATTATTAAATGACGTCCTTATTTTTTTGCGCAATACGGCCGGAGGAGCGGAACAAAGACTATCGAGCGGCAAGGCCGCGAGATGAGCGGGGTATCACAAAAATCGGATAGGGAAAGATTTCTTTCCCTATCCGATTTATTCAGAGACTGGATGTGGAAGCCGGTCAGAACCGATCTCACAGAGGAGCCATCTTCAAAATATCCGCAGGAGATCATCTGGTCGATGACCTGAGCCTGACGCTGCCGAGCTAGATCCGGGTTCACATTGAGAGCGTACACCGAAGGGGCGTTGGGAATGCCGGCCAAAAGGGTGCATTCATCATCGTTCATCTGGGCAGGTTCCTTCCCGAAATATCCCATGGAAGCGTCGGCCACACAGTAATAATTATTTCCAAAATAGATGGAGTTTAAATAGAGTTCAAGGATTTCATCTTTTGTAAATGTCTTTTCTATGTCAAACGCCATAAATACTTCGGCGATCTTTCGGGTAATATCTTTATCCTGGGAAAAATACTGGTTTTTAGCCAGTTGCTGGGTGATCGTGCTGCCGCCTTCTACAAAGCTGCCGGCTTCAATATCGTGCCACAGCGCCCGGCCAATGGCGAGGATATCTATGCCGTTATGGTCATAAAACCGTTTATCCTCCACAGCGACCACTGCGTTTTTATACATCTGGGGCAGATCGTCAATAGATGTGTAATTTTCCTTGGAGCGTATATTTAACGCCATATCCCGGAGACTTTTTTCTGAAATGGCTTCCCGGTAATAGTTATATCCTTTCATCGTCAGGTATCCCCCAAGACACATGGTTCCCGCAAAAACCAGGAGGATCAGAGATAATATCAGTTTTTTCATAATAACCATCCTTTCTTACGATCTGAGGCCCCGTTTTTGGGGACTGTCATTTTTCCTTCGGTTATGGAATTTACTTTGAGTATACGGCGTCCGGCTGACGTTTCCGTGAATTTAAAATGACAGATCTGTCACTATGGCCGGGCGGTGGCTTCTTATGTATTTTAGTGTAGATGAATCCGGAAAGGGATGCCATTGAAACGGCTTACAAATTTCTCAGGAAACCTTACATTTGTGTAAGGCTTTCGTATTTTGAAATGTGCTTTTTTACGATAAAAATGTTATAATGTTCCTGCTTTGAAAGATGTGCAGAGGAGGTTTTTTTGAATGGAAAAACAGACATTTATTTTAAGCCCTGGGGAGGAAGAACTCCGCCGGAAAAATTACCAGCTTGTGGTGGATTTTATGAGCCTTGGGGGCCCTGAGCGAAATATCGGGCGCAAACCTTTGTTGGCCGAGGACGGACAGGCTGTTATGGCGTTTACTAAGTCCGGTGTGCCTCATGCCTCAAATCTTATGGAGTGGAACGCTGCCACCGTCCGGGACTTTCCTAATTGGGAATATCCGGAATTTGAGATTTTTATGACCCAGTATCCGGATAAATTCTGGGGAAATGTGGTTAGCCGGGGGGCTTTTGGCGACGGGGAGATCACTGACGGAAAAATGTATACTTATTATGAATGTAAAGATGGAAAGATCGCGCTGTACATGGAAATTTACAATCCTGTAGGCGAGGCGCCTTCTGTGTCTGAAGAGCAGAAGGAGAAAGGTGAGATCTAAATATGTAGAAAATCCAGGGGAAATGCCGGCTGTTAAGGAAAACGCGGCATTTTTTCGGGATTTTTTTGTATTCTTTCAGGCGCACTCCCATAACAATCTTGCAAATAGCGTTGTTTTTTGTTAATATTATTTTGTGGAAGCTCTACATAATTTGCAATAGTGAAGCCGCCATGGATGGATAGGAGGAACTGTTGCTAAAATTTGAATAAAGGAGAGATTTATAATGAAAGAGATCGTTATTGCAAGTGCTTGCAGAACTGCTATTGGAAAATACGGCGGAACTTTAAAAAGTGTTCCGGCAGTTGATCTTGGCGCCACTGTTGTAAAAGCAGCAGTTGAAAGAGCTGGAATCAAACCGGAACAGGTGGATGAGGTTATATTTGGCAATGTGCTTCAGGCCGGCCTTGGCCAGAACGTGGCGCGTCAGGTGTCCATTAAAGCCGGGCTGCCTATTGAATGTACAGCTATGACGATCAATATTGTATGCGGATCAGGTCTTAAAGCAGTTGCTCTGGCGGCAAACCAGATTATTGCCGGAGAGTCTGAGATCGTTGTGTGCGGCGGTACAGAAAATATGAGCGCCGCTCCATACGCTGTACCTACAGCCCGCTGGGGGGCAAGAATGAACAATGTCCAGATGGTGGATATTACAGTCAACGATGGCCTGTGGGACGCCTTCAATGATTATCATATGGGCATTACCGCTGAAAATGTAGCGGAAAAGTACGGAATCACAAGAGAAATGCAGGATGAATTTGCCGTGAGAAGCCAGAACCTCGCGGAAGCGGCCATCACAGGCGGTAAGTTTAAAGATGAGATCGTTCCTGTGGTTATTCCTCAGAGAAAAGGCGATCCCATTATTTTTGACACCGATGAATTCCCAAGATTCGGCACCACCATGGCAACAGTAGGCAAACTTCGCCCGGCATTTAAGAAAGACGGCACAGTAACCGCCGGAAACGCATCCGGTATTAACGACGGTGCTGCGGCTCTGGTTGTTATGTCCAAAGAAAAGGCGGATGAACTTGGCATTAAGCCGCTGGCAACTATTGTATCTTACGCCACAGCCGGCGTTGATCCTAAGATCATGGGCGTTGGCCCGGTTCCGGCATCAAGAAAAGCTCTGGCCAAAGCCGGTCTTGAGATCAAAGATATGGATCTTGTGGAAGCTAACGAAGCTTTTGCTGCTCAGTCTCTGGCTGTGGCTTCCGATCTTGGTCTTGATATGGAAAAGACAAATGTCAATGGCGGCGCTCTCGCTCTTGGACATCCGGTTGGCGCTTCAGGAGCCAGAATCCTCGTTACTCTTCTCTATGAGATGGCAAAACGGGATTCTAAATATGGTCTCGCTACACTGTGTATCGGCGGCGGACAGGGACAGGCGCTCATTGTTAAACGCTGATAAAATTTAAGCTGATAAAATTTAAATAGAAGGAGAACTGATATGGCAAAAAAACAGCACATCACAGCACAGCAGGCAGCCGATCTTGTAAAAGACGGAATGACTGTTATGGTTGGCGGTTTTATGGCAAATGGAACCCCGGAAGCGATTATCGACGAGATCGTGAAAAACAGAGTAAAAAATCTGACGATCATCTGCAATGACGCGGGATGGGGCAGAAAGAAAAATAAAACAACTGGAGAATATGAAGGCAATTCCTTTGGTGTAGGAAAGCTGATTGAGAATCATCAGGTTAAAAAGATCATTGCCTCCCATGTTGGATTAAACCCGGAACTGGGCGAGCAATATACTTCCGGTGTGACAGAGCTGGAGCTTGTCCCACAGGGAACTCTGGCTGAGCGCATCCGCTGCGGCGGGTCAGGCCTGGGCGGTTTTTACACCCCGACAGGCGTTGGGACAGCTATTGCAGAGGGCAAGGAAGTCAAAGTCATCAACGGCAAAGAATATCTTCTGGAGCTGCCCCTCCATGCGGATATCGCCCTCATTGGCGGACATATTGTAGATAAGAGCGGCAATACCCGTTACATTGGTTCTGAGAGAAACTTTAACCCGGTTATGGCCATGGCTGCGGATACTGTTGTCGTATTTGGTGAAAAAATTGTAGAAGCCGGAGAAATTGGCCCGGACTATGTTGAGACGCCAGGAATTTTTGTGGATTACATTGTTGGAGGTGAGGCATAATGGATAAAGCCAATGTTAAGAATTTTATCGCTGCCCGAGTGGCAAAAGAACTTCACGACGGAGATATCGTTAATCTGGGTATTGGTCTTCCAACGCTTGTTCCCCATTTCCTTGATCCCAGTGTCCACATTATCCTTCAGTCTGAAAATGGCTTTGTAGGGTTAAAGCCTGCGGAGGAAGGCAATGAAAATCCTCATATTGTCAATTCCGGCGGGACTCCGGCAGGAATCGCCCATGACGGCGCCTTTTTCGGCAGCGACACATCATTCGCCATTATTCGCGGCGGACATGTGGACGCCACCGTTCTTGGCGCTCTCCAGGTGGATGAGAAAGGCAATATTGCCAACTGGATCATTCCCGGAAAAATGGTTCCCGGAATGGGCGGCGCTATGGATCTTGTTGTCGGCGCCAAAAAGGTTATTGTGGCTATGGAACATACCAACAAGGGCAAGCCAAAGATTCTTAAAGAGTGTACCCTTCCGCTGACTGCCAAAGGCCAGGTAAACCTCATTATTACAGAGATGGGTGTGATGGAAGTGACGCCTGATGGAATTGTATTAAAAGAGTATAATCCAGAATTTACACTTGATCAGATTCAGGATGCCACTGAGGCAACCCTGATCATTGCGGATGATATTAAACCGATGATTTAATATTGTTCTTTTGAAAGGGGGAGTTTCTATAAAACTCCTCCTTTTTTAAAGGAGTGTGTGCGACATGAATTGGAAAGAAATTTATCACAGCCGGATCGTCAGTGCCCAGGAGGCGGTTTCCCGTATAAAATCCGGAGACCGGGTAGTGATTGGCCATGCCTGCGCCGAGCCTTTGTACCTGGTGGACGCGATGGTTCAAAACCGGGAGATGTATCGGGACGTGGAGATTGTCCAGATGGTTCCCATGGGGAAATGTGAGTACACAAAACCCGGAATGGAGTCCTATTTCCGCCTTAACGCTATTTTCGCAGGGGCAGGGACGAGAGACGCCATTTATGAAGGCCGGGCGGATTTTACGCCCTGCTGCTTTTCCCGGGTACCCAAACTCTTTGACCGGTACCTCCCTGTGGACGTTGCCCTGATCCAGGTGACGCCCCCGGACAAATATGGCAACTGCAGCCTTGGCCTGTCTGTGGATTTTACAAAAGCCGCGGCCAAGAAGGCAAAGCTTGTGATTGCCCAGGTCAACGACCAGATGCCTTATGTTTATGGCGACAGCCGTATTCCTGTTAATGACATTGATCTGTTTGTTGAAAAGTCCCTGCCGATTCCGGAGTTAGCGCCCCGAAAGACCGGCGAGGTGGAAAAGCGGATCGGCGAGTACTGTGCCAGCCTTGTAGACGACGGCGCCACCCTTCAGCTTGGCATTGGAGGGATTCCGGACGCTGTGTGCGCCTGCCTTCATGACAAGCGGGATCTGGGACTCCACTCAGAGCTTCTGTCTGACGGCGTGGTGGATCTGATCGAGGAGGGCGTGATCAATAATTCCAGGAAAACGCTGAATCCGGGGAAGTCTGTGGCAACATTTTTAATGGGAACCCGCAAGCTTTATGATTTTGTGGATCACAATCCGGATTTCGAACTTTACCCGGTGGATGTGGTCAATAACCCGGACGTGATCATGAAAAATAAAAATATGATTTCCATTAACTCCTGTATTCAGGTAGATCTTATGGGCCAGGTAGACTCTGAGGCCGTCGGGGATAAACAGATCAGCGGCATCGGCGGCCAGGTCAACTTTGTCAAAGGCGCGGTCAACAGTCCCGGAGGAAAGTCTATTATTGCCATGGCTTCCACAGCATCCAAAGGAACGATTTCAAAAATTGTCCCAAAGTTAGAGCAGGGAGCGGTGGTGACGACGCTGAGGACCGATGTGGATTACATTGTCACCGAATATGGCATTGCACGCCTTACCGGACACACGCTGCGCCAGCGGGCTACGGCGCTGATCAATATTGCCCATCCCAAATTCCGCCCTATGCTCATCGAAGCCTTTGAACAGCGTTTCCACAGACCCTTTGACCCCAACGCTGTCTCTTCGGCCTTTTAGAAGACCCCGGACATAGAAGGGGAGATATTGAAAATTGTGAAAACGTAACCGATCTGCTGTTTTGGCAGACCGGTTATATTTTTTGTCGGGCTTTTCTTGTATTTTTTTTTAAATACATATATAATTAGGAGTGTTATGCAGCCAAACAGATAATGGATGGCTAATGATGGAACATGAGGTGACGAGATGGAAGTTGCGGCAGATCTGCTGAAAAAAATAGAGGATTCCTATAAAACTTTTAGCAAAGGGCAGAAAAGAATCGCCAATTATATTTGCGAAAATTATGACAAGGCGGTTCACCTGACAGCGGCAAAGCTTGGAAGTATTGTGGGCGTCAGTGAATCCACGGTGGTACGCTTTGCCACAGAACTTGGTTTTAAAGGATATCCTCAGTTTCAGAGAGCTTTGGAGGAGATCGTAAAAAACCGGCTTAATTCCATTCAGAGGATGACTCTGACCAATGACCGGGTGGAAGACAGCGATATTGTGGAAACGGTGCTTCGGGGGGATTATGATAATATAAAGCAGACGTTGGAGGCTCTTGACCGGGAGGAGTTTAATAAAGCTGTGGAGGCCATCTGCGCCAGCCGGAGGATCTATATTGTAGGCGGAAGAAGTTCCGAGGTGCTTGCACGTTTCTTCTATTATTATCTGAATTATATTTTTGATAATGTGAGGATTATCAGTTCAGACAGTCTGGCGGAATCTATGGAGGATGTCCACCGCATCGGGGAACATGACGTGATCATAGGCATCAGTTTTCCCAGATATTCCATGGACACGGTGAGAGTTATGGAGTATTCAAGAAAGCGGGGCGCCGTAGGCATCGCTCTCACAGACAGCGCGGCCTCCCCTATGGTGGAGTATGCCCGGTATAACCTTTTTGCCGAGAGCAATATGGCCTCCATCGCGGATTCACTTGTGGCCCCTTTAAGCGTGATCAATGCCTTGATCACAGCCCTGAGCCTTAAAAATAAAGAAAAAGTTATGGATACTATGCGTACACTGGAAAATATCTGGGAAGAATATGGAGTATACAAAACTTCTCAGGATAGTGAGGAGTTATCCGGATTATGAAAAAGAAAATCGTGATCATCGGCGGCGGCGCCGCCGGAATGATGGCAGCCATTGCAGCCGCACGCCAGGGACATAACGTTCATGTCCTGGAAAAAAATGAGAAGCTGGGGAAAAAGTTGTTTATCACAGGAAAAGGCCGCTGTAATGTGACCAATAACTGTGATGTGGAAACCCTTCTGCAAAATGTGATTTCCAATCCCAGATTTTTGTACAGCGCTTTTTACGCCTTTAACAGCCAGGATATGATGGCATTTCTTGAGGCGGAGGGACTTGCCCTGAAGACAGAGCGGGGAAACCGGGTGTTCCCTGTGTCTGACAAATCCTCCGATGTGATTAGAGTTCTTTCCAGGGAGATGGATCGGTTAAAGGTCAGCGTCCATTTAAACAGTACCGCTGTTCAGCTTTTAATGGATGATCAGAAAGTGACAGGTGTAGTTTTTGAGCAGGGTTCTAAAACCCAGATGATGGAGGCCGACAGCGTTGTTGTGGCCACAGGAGGTCTTTCCTATCCGGCTACCGGTTCCACCGGTGACGGCTATAGATTTGCCGAAGGGGCGGGACACAAGATCACTCCGACCATGCCTTCCCTGGTCCCTTTAAATATTCGAGAACCTTGGTGCCAGGCCCTTCAGGGGCTGTCTTTGAAAAATGTGCAGGTGACATTAACATCGGGAAAGAAAAAGCTCTATGATGCCAGGGGAGAAATGCTTTTTACCCATTTTGGCGTCAGCGGTCCACTGATCTTGTCCGGGAGCGCCTATGTCCTGGCAGCCTTGAAATTGGGCCAGCCGGTGACATTGTCCATTGATCTCAAGCCGGCTCTGGATGAACAGCAGTTGGATGCCAGAATTTTGAGAGATTTTGGGGACAATAAAAATAAATGGTTTTCCAACAGTTTATCCGGTCTTCTTCCCTCAAAAATGATCCCGGTGGTCGTGGAACTTTCGGGGATTGACAGGAAGAAGCCGGTAAATGAGATCAGCCGTGGAGAGCGCCAGAAGCTTGTACATGTTTTAAAACATCTGTCCATGACTGTGGAAAGTACACGGGGATATAATGAAGCTATCATTACCCATGGCGGCGTTTCTGTCAGGGAGATCAATCCGTCCACTATGGAATCACGCAAGGTTTTGGGCCTTTATTTTGCCGGGGAAGTTTTGGATCTGGACGCCCTCACTGGCGGATTTAATTTACAGATCGCATGGTCCAGCGGATGGCTGGCCGGCTCAAACGTTTAGGAGGAAAGTAATATGGGTTTTAATATTGCTATAGATGGCCCGGCTGGAGCCGGAAAAAGTACAGTGGCTAAAGCTGTGGCCCAAAAGCTGGGCTTTATATATGTAGATACAGGAGCTATGTACCGGGCTTTGGCATTGTTTTTTATCCGGCGTCATATCGACGCAGGGGAAAGTGAGAAAATAAAGGAGCTGCTGGATCAGATCCAGGTGAGTCTGGATTACGATGACTCAGGTGTGCAGCAGGTCTTTTTAAATAAGGAAAACGTCACATCACAGCTTCGCCGGGAAGAGGTGGGAAAGATGGCTTCAGCTATCAGCGCCTATCCTTTTGTCCGGGAAAAGCTTCTCGGACTTCAAAGATCGTTGGCCCAAAATTCTGACGTGATCATGGATGGCAGAGATATCGGAACCAATATCCTTCCGGACGCTCCGTTGAAAATCTACCTGACAGCCAGTGTGGAGGCCCGGGCAAAACGTCGTTACGATGAGCTGTGTGAAAAGGGAGAAAAGGCGTCCCTGGAAACCGTTGCTTTGGATATCCGCCAGCGGGACGAGAGCGACATGACCCGTGCCATCGCCCCGCTTAGGCAGGCTGAGGACGCCGTTTATCTGGATACATCCGATTTGGATATTCCCCAGGTGATTCAGTCTATCATGAATCTCTATGAAAAAGCGAATAAAGGAGACGTCTGTCTATGAAAGTAACCCTTGCGAAAACCGCCGGCTTTTGTTTTGGCGTAAAGCGGGCTGTGCATATGGTTTATGATGAAATCGGAGGTTTGCCGGTTTTTACATATGGACCGATTATACACAATGAAGCTGTGGTGGAAGATTTAAAGGAGAGAGGCGTGCAGGTTGTTGAGAGCATTGACGATGAGCGTCTTGTTCCTGGGGCGGCGGTTGTGATCCGCTCTCACGGGATTTCCCGGAATGTCTATGAGGCCCTGGAAAAAAAAGGCGTCCGCATTGTGGATGCCACTTGTCCTTTTGTAAAGAAGATCCACAGAATTGTTGAAGCCCAGTCGGAAGAGGGACGGCACATTATTATAATAGGAAATAACAGACATCCGGAAGTGGAGGCTATTAAAGGATGGTGTAAAACGCCGGCTACAGTGATCGAAACTATTGACGAAGCGGATAGTTTTCACGCTCCGGCGTCTGAAAAGTTGTGCATTGTATCACAAACGACATTTAATTACAATAAATTTCAAGAATTAGTTGAAATTATTTCAAAAAAAGGTTATGATATAAGATGTTTAAATACTATCTGTAACGCCACAGAGGAGCGGCAGTCCGAGGCGAGACAGATTGCGGCGAATGTCGATGCCATGATCGTCATTGGCGGCCGGCATAGCTCAAATACTCAGAAGTTATTTGAGATTTGTAAAAATGAATGTGAAAATACTTACTATATACAGACACTTAATGACTTAGATCTAGCGCAAGTAAAATCTATGAGTAATGTAGGTATTACCGCAGGGGCATCCACCCCAAATAATATTATCGAGGAGGTTCATAAAGCATGTCTGAAATGAGTTTTGAACAATTACTGGAGGCATCATTGAAAACTATTAGAACAGGAGAAGTCGTGGAAGGTACCGTAATCGACGTCAAAGAAGACGAGATTATCTTAAATATAGGTTACAAAGCAGACGGAATCATCACAAGAAATGAATATTCCAACACACCAAACCTTGACCTTAGAGAAGTTGTCCATGTTGGCGATACCCTTCAGGCGAAAGTGCTTAAAGTCAACGACGGCGAGGGCCAGGTACTCCTGACTTACAAGAGACTTGCCGCTGAGAAGGGCAACAAGAGACTGGAAGAGGCTTATGAAAACCATGAAGTACTTACAGCCAAGGTGGCTCAGGTTCTGGATGGCGGATTAAGCGTTGTTGTGGAAGAAACACGTGTGTTTATTCCAGCAAGCCTTGTTTCCGATGTTTATGAGAAGAATCTTTCCAAATATGATGGCCAGGAGATTTCCTTTGTGATCAGCGAGTTTAATCCGAGAAAGCGCCGCATCATCGGTGACCGCAAACAGCTCCTTCTCGCAGAGAAGGCCCAGCGCCAGCAAGAACTTCTGTCCAGAATTTCCGATGGTATGATTGTTGAAGGAAAAGTTAAGAATATCACAGATTTCGGCGCATTTATCGACCTGGGCGGCGCAGACGGACTTCTCCATATTTCCGAGATGTCCTGGGGCCGTGTGGACAACCCTAAGAAATTCTTAAAGGTTGGCGATGATATTAAAGTTCTGATCAAAGATATCCAGGGTGATAAGATTGCTTTAAGTCTGAAATTCCCTGAGACAAATCCGTGGCTCACAGCCGCTGAGAAATATGCCGTAGGCAACGTTGTTGAAGGCAAAGTGGCAAGAATGACTGATTTCGGAGCTTTCGTCGAACTTGAGCCGGGCGTTGACGCTCTTCTCCACGTTTCTCAGATTTCCAGAGATCATGTGGACAAGCCATCCGATGTGTTATCTGTAGGCCAGGAGATCACAGCGAAAGTTGTAGATTTTAATGAGGCAGATCACAAGATCAGCCTGAGTATTAAAGCGCTGGAAAATGCCCAGAAACAGGATGAAGAGACCGCTGAAGTGGAATAATAAATCCGATTAAGTGCCGGGCCTTGGACCGGTTAAAAAAGCAGGAATATAATTACAGAAAACGTCATAATATTTTTTATTCCCGCGGGCAACGAGCCAAGCGGACATGCTTGCATGTCCATTTGGCGACTGCCGCGAGGGTCAAATACCCCGCAGCTCTGCTTCGCTGCAAGTTTGATGCCCCGTAGCTTGCTGCGGGGTATTTGACTATGACGTTTTCTGCGTCGGTTTTTGCTGCGCAAAGTGCAGATCTTTCCTTGCAAAAACGTGCGCATTTCCCCGGAGCGGTTATAGTAAACGACAAATATATTTGTCGTTTGTTATAAATATTTCTGCTTTTTAAACATGAATGGGCAACGCAAAAATGAAGGGATTTGGATCGGAGAGTGTCCAGATGACGCTGACCCGAATCCCGCGCCAGGACTCCCAAGCGGGTCTGAAATATGAGGTGGATTATGGAAAAATACAGCCTTGTTAAACTCAGAAATTATGTGATACATCTGATCATTGGCACGGCGCTCCTTCTTTTTGGCGCTGGAGTTTTGTACGCTGTTTTGTCTGAAATGATCCAGATTTATGATCCGGCCAGTGTCTATGCTTATATTTTCGGGATCATTGCCTGTGTTCTGATTTTACTTATGGGCCTGTTTTTTCTCGTCAAAGCCTTTGGGTTTGAAAACCTGATTTTCAAAAAGGTATCTCTGGAAGAAAGGGCTGAGTTTTTTCAGGAGCTGGAAGATGAACAGACGTTGTTTTTTGATCATTATATGTTTATCACCCGCCATTTTATCCTTCTCTCTATCCGTTCATGGAATCCTTCTGTAAAGATCCTGCGGATTCGTGATCTGGCGGCATGTTTTGGGAAAGCCTATTACGCGGGGAGCGATGAGCTGGTTCAGTATGATGTGATTTTCTATGATAGGAAGTTTCAAAAATACTGCTGTACAGTGAAAGGGAAAAAGGCGGGAATGATGGAGGAAGGCTGGAAGGCCGTGTGCAGCCTGGCTCCATGGATTTTCCACGATGATTATGAGGATTTTGTTTCTGGTTTGACAAAGCAATCCAAAAAGAAGTCTTATGCAAAGGTGATTGAGCATCGCCGGGCGGCTGCCCAGGTGTCCGAGGATACTGTTCAGGATGCTGTCATCAACGCCGCCGATGCTATCCGGGCTTACAGTGAAAAAAAGAATCCACGGACCGGAAGCGGCAAAGACCGGCATGGGGAAAAGGCTGTGACTCATACTCAGAGGGGGACGGATCGCCAGACGATGGACGATACCCAGAAGCTTCCAGAAGTTTCCAAGAAAACGCAAAAGCTCCCCGGAGTTTCCGATAAAACTCAGAAACTTCCCAGGACAAAGAAGCGCAGGTAAGCCTGGAGACAGGCGTGAAGTTCTTCTGAAAAGTTCTGTTTTGCGCAATATTCAAACCAGTTGAGCCGGTCGTCAAAATGTATTTTAAAAGCAGGCGAAATCTTTTCTCCAGGCTGGGGAAGAAATTCCCCTGCTTTTTTTATGTAGCAGTTTTTGGCAGTAGCTTTCCGGCGGAATTTTTTGTCCACAAAAGCGGCCACGCTTTTATGGATGGCGCAGTCCTCCTGGGGGAGATAGTAGTAATCCTGATAGTTGGGATAAAAATATTTCAGTTCCTCCCGAATCAGCGGCAGGGTGAGGAAAATCTGACCATCTCTGGTTTCAAGGACAGCGTCCAGGGGCGTTTTTAAGGAACATAGGCCGGCCAGAGAAAGACTTGTTCGCGGCAGAGATACCGGCAGGGGGGTGTCCCCGGTGAGGGTCCACTGGATTGCAGGCGTTTCACCGTCAATTCTTAGGCTTCCATTAATGATAAATTGCCCGTCAAGAAAGATGTTTTTGTAGGCCAGCACAGGAAGTATGTAGAGCAAATCCTGGATATCTTCATAGTTGTGGAGAAGGAGCGTTTCTTCCTCGGCATGGGTATGAGTGCGGGCGTAACTTTTAAACACAGGTATAAGGGCGCCTCCGGAATAAGTGTCTTCCCTGAAAATGCCAAGAAAGCGCTCCACGGTTTTCAGTTTAAGATCATTCAGATGTAAAAAGTTTTTTAATGGGCGAAGATCCTTGTACAGATCCACATGGTCAAAAGACGTGAGATTTTCCTGTATAGAGAGCTGACGGCTTTTTTTTTCAAGAAAGGTCAGATCAAAAGTACTCCCATTATAGGAGATGAGCAGATCTCCCGGTGTGAGCTGTCCTAAAAAGCTTTCCAGGACAAGGCGCTGTTCCTCTGGGCTTTCATTGCCGGCAAGCCACTGAGTGATCTGCCAGGAACGGCCGGTAAAGCGGCAGCATCCAATAAGATAGAGGGCGTTTTTCTCAGCGGAAAATCCTGTGGTTTCTATATCGAAAAAAAGTCCCCTCTGGAGAAACGGGGTTTGTTCTGTGAGACGGGAGATGATCCGGCGGTTGCCGGGAAAATCTTCCCATGTAATATTGTATGTGCGTGTAAGCATAAAGACCTCCGGTGTGAGTGTCCGCTGTAAAAGCAGAAAATTGGTGAAATGGCGGCATTTTTACAATGGAAATCGTTTTCTCCGTACCCCGAAAAAGCCCGGTTGAAATAATTTAAGGGGCAGCGGTGCGACCTGTCATTTATTATAGAAGATATAAGAGGGAAACACAAGGACCGAAATCATAACAGTTTAGGCTGTCTTCTTCCTGATGGCTGAACGGTTGTTTGAAATCTCTGACGGCGTCTGGCGGTGGTTGACTTCCCGGAGGAAATCCCATATAATAGAACTGATGTTTGATTAGCTGAATGAAAAAGGAGAATTCTATGATCGCATATATTAAAGGCCAGATTGATCAGATCCGGGCAGATTCCGTTATCCTGGAACATAACGGAATGGGCTATGAAGTGTTTGTCCCCGCCTCAGTACTCAGCCAGATGCCGCCCCGTGGGAGTGAGGTTAAAATTTATACATACCTGTATGTGCGGGAAGATAATTTGTGTCTGTACGGCTTTCTGAACCGGGATGACCTGACTATATTTCGTCTTCTGATCACGGTCAATGGTATCGGCCCAAAGGGAGCTTTGGGGATACTGTCCACCATTTCCCCCGATGCCCTGCGCTTTGCCATTTTGTCGGAAGATGTCAAGACCATATCCAGCGCGCCGGGGATCGGAAGAAAGACGGCACAAAAGTTGATTATTGAGCTTAAAGATAAAATACATCTGGAAGATTCCCTGGAAGAAGCCGCCGCTGCGCCGGTGGATTTGGAGGACGGCGCCTCAGAAAGTAAAAATGAAGCTCTTCTGGCTATGGTGGCTTTGGGCTACAGCCAGACCCAGGCACTCCAGGCTCTTTCCCGGTGCCAGATTACGCCCCAGATGACCAGTGACGCTATTTTGAAAGCGGCATTGAAGCAAGTGTTGACTCTGTGACACCCCTTTTTAAAGAGGGAGCAGCGCCGGGGAGCGGGTTGCCGTCGCTGATCAATATACTATGAGTTGCCCGACAAATGGGCATGAGACACGGATTGCTCCGCACTTCGTACTCCCGCAATCCTAAAAACACCTCAAATCCGCTCATTTTTCTGCGAAAAATGACTGCTTTTCGGTGTTTTGCGCGCCACAAAGCCATGCTTGCCTGCGCAAGCGCAGCCCGCATGACCTTTTGTCGCTTGTCTCATACTATGAAAGCTGGAGGATGTTATGAATCGGCGGATTATAACAACAGAACTTGTCGAAGAAGATATTAAAATTGAAAATAATCTCAGGCCGAAGATGCTCAAAGACTATATCGGGCAGACTAAGGCCAAGGAGACGTTAAAAATCTATATAGAGGCGGCCCGGCAGCGCCAGGAACCACTGGATCATGTGCTGTTTTACGGCCCTCCCGGACTAGGAAAGACAACTCTGGCCGGGATCATTGCCAATGAGATGCACGTGAATTTAAAGGTGACCAGCGGACCGGCTATTGAGAAGCCCGGAGAGATTGCCGCTGTTTTAAACAGTTTGTCAGAGGGGGATCTGCTGTTTATTGATGAGATCCATCGCCTGAATCGTCAGGTGGAGGAGGTTCTCTACCCTGCCATGGAAGACTTTGCCATTGACATTATGATTGGGAAGGGGGCCACAGCCCGGTCTGTGCGCCTGGATCTTCCAAGATTCACCTTGGTGGGTGCCACGACCCGGGCCGGCCTTCTGACAGCGCCTTTGAGAGACCGGTTTGGAGTTGTCAGCCGCCTTGAGTTTTACAGCCCGGAGGAGCTAAGCCAGATCATATGCCGCTCGGCAAATCTTCTCCATGTGGATATTGACGCCAACGGCGCCCTGGAGCTGGCCCGGCGTTCCAGAGGCACGCCCCGTCTGGCTAACCGGCTTTTAAAACGGGTGCGGGATTATGCTCAGGTGCGCTATGACGGAGCGATTACTGGGGCAATCGCGGCACAAGCCCTTGATCTTCTTGAAATTGATTCGCTAGGGCTTGATCATATTGACCGTTCGATTATCCTGACTATGATGGATCGCTTTGACGGCAAACCGGTGGGATTGGATACGCTGGCGGCGGCTATTGGCGAGGATGCATCCACCCTGGAAGATGTCTATGAGCCTTATCTGATTAAAAACGGTCTGCTGTCCCGGACGCCCAGAGGCAGAACACTGACATCGGCGGCTTATGAGCATTTTGGGAGAAAACCGCCCCAGTAATGGCCGGCAAAACAGGCGTATCTACCTGTTCAGGGGTATTGGGAAGTTGAGAGTTTCGGTCTTGTGCTTTTTTAAAGTATCGTTTATAATAAAGTATATTCAGGGTTGCTGTTCACCGGATGAACAGTAATTATTCAGGAAGAAAAAGGGTTAGGAGGACTGCTTAATGTCATCAAAAACAGATATACAGGTAGTGATCGGCGGTAAAGTTTATACTCTCAGCGGCTACGAAGGCGAAGAGTATCTTCAGAAGATCGCTTTATATATAAATAATAAAATGGCCGAGCTTAACGATACCCCCAACTATCGCCGACTTAATTCAGATATGCAAAAGATCCTTCTGGAACTTAATATGGCTGACGACTACTATAAGGCAAAAAGCCAGATTGAGTTGTTGGAACAGGATATGGAGGATAAGGATAAAGTTGAATATGATCTCAAACATGAATTGATTTCGTCCCAGATCCGTCTTGAGGAAGCCGGAAAAGAGATTGAAAATCTTAAAGCGGAGATCAATGAGCTGCAAAAGCAGATCGTCAAGCTTGAGACGAAAGCTTACCATAAATAGTTTTGGGGTGTTGCATGTTTTGTATGCAGCACTTTTTTTCAGCAACAGTTCAGCCATCAGGAATGGCACGGCCAGACAGTTGCTTCCTTAATTCATTCCTGTCAGTCATCAGGAATAGGCGGACTGAACAGTTACTTTATTCAGGAGATAAATATATGAAAAATATTGAAATCCTTGCGCCGGCAGGTTCCCTTGAGGGAATGACCGGGGCTTTTATGGCCGGAGCCGACGCGGTTTATATGGGCGGACCGGCCTTCGGGGCGAGAGCATACGCCGATAACCCGGATATTGCGGGACTTCTCTCGGCTATAGACTACGCCCATATTCACGGGAAGCGGCTATATTTGACAGTGAATACGCTGCTGAAGGAGGAGGAACTAAATACCAAGCTCTATCCTTATCTGGCGCCTCTGTACGAGCGGGGGCTGGACGCCGTACTTGTTCAGGATATGGGAGCTTTGTGCCGGATACGGGAGTGGTTTCCCGATTTGCCCATTCATGCCAGCACCCAGATGACCGTCGTTTCTCCTGGCCATGTAAAGTCCCTAAAGGCCCTGGGGGTTAAGCGGATTGTGCTGGCCAGAGAATTGGGGATCGAGGAGATTCGTCATATAAAAGATACTTTTGGCGGTGAGATTGAATGCTTTGTCCATGGCGCCCTATGCTATTGTTATTCCGGACAGTGTCTTTTCAGCAGTATGCTTGGGGGACGGAGCGGAAACCGAGGGCGGTGTGCCCAGCCCTGCCGTCTGCCCTATACTCTTTATGAAGAAAAGAAAATGCTGGGAACCAAGGGGGAAAACTATCTTTTAAGTCCTAAAGATCTCTGTACCCTGGAGCATATCCCCATGCTCTGTGAGGCGGGCATTGATTCATTTAAAATCGAGGGGCGGATGAAGCGGCCGGAATATGCCGCCTTTGTCTCTTATTTGTATCGGAAGTACGCAGATATATATCTGAAAAAGGGCAGAGAAAACTATGCTGTCGACCCGAAAGATTTGCGCGCTCTGGAAGATCTCTACTGCAGGGGCGGCTTTTCTTCCGGTTATTATAAGCAGCGCAATGGCCGGAACATGATGGCCCTGGCCCGCCCTAACCATAGAGGAAGTCTGGTGGGGACAGTCAGCCAGTGCCAGGGAGGAAACATTATCTTTATAGCCGATACAGCGTTAAACGCAGGAGATGTCCTTATGGCGGAAAAGGCGGGAGATAAGCATACGGTGACGCTGAACCGGGATTATAGCCCTGGGCAGAAGGTCTCCATATCTTTCGGCACAGCCGTATCACCTAAATCCAAAGTGTACCGTCTGTATAATTCGGCACTTATGCGGGATATTCAGGATCGTTTTTTTTCTGTTAAAAATCAAGAAAAAATTTATGTTTCATTCACACTTTTGAAAGATTTACCTGCTAAAATCCAATTAGAATGCCGTGACTGTAAAGTGGAGGTAGAGGGGCCCGTGGCAGAGAAAGCTGCCAGTCAGCCGCTTACGAGAGAAGTTGTTTCCCAAAAGCTGAAAAAAACTGGAAATACGCCTTTTTATGTGGACAGCCTTGATATCTATATGGATGAGGACGCCTATCTGCCGCTGACGGCCATTAACCATCTGCGCCGGGAGGGAATCGAAGCACTGACGGAGGCTATGCTCAAGCCCTATTTAAGAGGTACAGACGGCGCGGCGCTGACAATCTCCGGGAAGATTGAGAGACAGTCATACAGCCGGGGCGAAAAGCCTTTGCGCACAGCTCTTGTCAGCCGGCTGGATATGGTGGATACCCTGTTAAAATATGGAGATTTTGACCAGATTTATCTGGAATCCTGGCTTATGGACAGTCCTGCCGGGGAAGATGCTGTGGCGAAGATCCGGGATGCCAAAAAGAAAGCGGTCATTGCCATGCCTCACATTTTTCGGGAAAACAGCCAAAAACTGTGGGAAGGATACGTAGAAACACTAAGAAAGTGTTCTCCGGACGGATATCTTGTGCGTAATATGGAGAGCCTTGAGTTTATACAAGGACAGGGGTTGTTGGAAAATAGCGGATTTATTCTGTCCGATTCCAGCCTCTACATTATGAACCACAGTGCCCGGAATTATTATTTTAGCTTGGGCGTAATCAGGGAAACTCTGCCCTTGGAGCTGAATTATTCCGAGCTTTTGAAGGATTGTTACCGGGGCGGTGAGCTGATTGTCTACGGGTATATGCCTTTAATGGTGACTGCTCAGTGCCTGTATAAAAATACAGTGAAGTGTATCCATTCACCCAGGGAGCTTTCGCTGAAAGACCGATACGGTAAGAGTTTTCCTGTGCGCACCGTCTGTTCCCACTGCTACAATCTGATCTACAACAGTCTTCCCATGGTCCTTTATGATATGGAGGATAAGGTGGGCCGTCTGCAGCCGGCGGCGGTCAGATTTAATTTTACTTTTGAAACCCCTGAGATGATCCGGAGAATTTTAGAAAATCCCAGGGCAAACATATTTAAAGACTTTACCCGCGGTCACTTTAACCGGGGCGTAGAATAGGCAGGTGACTTATGGTTAATTTAATGACACAGCTTTCCAGATATCTGCTCATTATACTGGCGGCGGTTTATGCTATGAAATGTTTTACAGTGTTTCGGTCGAAGCATGCCTGGGACCGGGGGTCTGTGTATATGACCCAGAATATTCTTATGTTCTTTATACATTTTGTGTGCTATCTGCTGATTTTTCTCAATGAGCGTACTCTGGCTGTGCTGGCCTTTTATATTTTTCAGGTGGCCTTTTTTATCGTCACCCTTGGACTGTACAGTTCCATATATAAGCATGCCAGCCGGCTGCTTGTAAATAATATGTGCTTTTTAATGATGATCGGCTTTGTCATGCTGACCCGGCTGGACTTTGATCTGGCGATCCGCCAGTTTTGTATTGCCGTCGCTGGTGTGGCTGTAGCTCTGGTGATTCCGGTAATTATTGCCAAGGTAAGGACGCTGGAGCGTTTCGGTATTGTCTACGGCGTTTTGTGTCTTCTTGTCCTGGCGTCTGTCTTCGTTGTCGGCCGTTCAGCCAACGGCGCTACCAACTGGATACAGATCGGCCCCATCGGTCTTCAGCCGTCAGAGCTGGCGAAAGTTATTTTCGTGTTTTTTGCCGCGGCGATGCTCTGCCGCCGGACGGACTTTAAGTATCTGGTGTTTGTCTCCATTTTTGCCGCCGCCTTTGTTCTTATCCTGGTGGCGGAAAATGACCTTGGTGCTGCGGTAATCTTTTTTATGACTTATCTTGTTCTGGTCTATGTGGCCAGTCAGAAAGCCAGGTATCTGGCTATTGGATTCGGCGGGCTGGCGGCGGCATCGGTGGTAGCTTACAGGCTATTTAGCCATGTCCGGGTCAGAGTCCGGGTGTGGCTTAATCCATGGTCTGATTATGAGAATACAGGCTATCAGATTGCACAGTCTCTTTTCGCTATCGGTACCGGCGGGTGGTTTGGCATGGGGCTTTACCAGGGAGTTCCCACAGATATTCCTATCGTGGAATCGGATTTCATTTTCTCTGCCATCTGCGAGGAACTTGGCGGCCTGTTTGCCATCTGTATACTCCTGGTATATATTAGCTGCTTTATTATGTTTATCAATATTTCTCTTCAATTGACCCGGCCTTTTTATAAACTTCTGGCCATCGGCCTGAGTGCGGCCTACGCTTTTCAGCTTTTTTTGACGGTGGGCGGTGTGATCAAATTTATTCCCCATACCGGTGTTACCCTGCCGCTGATCAGCTACGGCGGAAGTTCCATTTTATCAACGATCATTACCTTTGCGGTGATTCAGGGCCTATACCTGTTAAAACAGAAAGAAAGTGAGGCACAGATCTATGAAGAACAGCAGGAATACCAGGGACAGCTCCAATAAGGGACAGCAGGATTCCTTCATGTTCCCTGAGCGGGACGATGATACTTATTTTGAGCTGCCGCCGGAGGACGATGACTATTATGGTGCCTCAGATGATGGCAGTGACGACGGCTATGATTCATTTGTGGATGAGTATGATCAGGAAGTAAAGCCTCAAAGCAAACGTCAGGAACAGCGCCGTGAGAAAAAGCAGGTAAAGGCTTTGTCGGAAAAACAGCCTAAGGGTGTAAAAAACAGGGAGATCCTTGTGGTCATGTATGCCTTTATCTGTATTTTTCTGACAACTATCGGATATTTTATATATTACAACGCTGTGGAAAGCAAGGATGTGATCAACCGTCCGGGCAATGTCCATATTGCCCAGCTCCAGGAAAAAACTTCCCGTGGGCGTATTCTGGCGGCTGACGGATCAGTGCTGGCCCAGACGATTACTGACGCTTCCGGCCAGGAGATCCGCAATTATCCTTATGCCAATGTGTTCGCCCATGTGGTGGGGACATCAGATATTAACAAATCCGGTCTTGAGGCGTCCTGTGAGAATGAGCTGCTCATGTCCAACATAAATCCTCTCCGAAAGGCTATTAATGAATTGCAGAACGAGAAAAATCCCGGCGATGACGTGATCACGACCCTGGATACAACCCTGCAGCAGGTGGCCTATAACGCCCTTGGTTCCAATCAGGGAGCAGTGGTCGCCATTGAACCATCTACAGGGAAGGTGCTGGCCATGGTGTCCAAACCGGATTATGACCCGAATACTTTGGAGGCTAATTTTGACGCTATCATTTCTGACAGTAATAATAAAAGTCTGCTTAATCAGGCCACCAGCGGTTTGTTTACACCGGGGTCCATTTTTAAGATTTGTACTGCTCTGGAGTATATTCGTGAAAATCCTTCCTATGACGGCTACAGCTATACATGCCAGGGTAGCATCCAGTTGTCCGATGGCAATGGCAAAACCCAGGGACTTTCCTGCTATCATGGGACAATCCACGGAACGCAAAATTTGTTTCAGTCTTTTGCCAATTCCTGCAATGCTTCATTTGCCAATATTGGCACCGTCCTGGACGCGGATCAATTTACCCAACTGGCCCAGAGCCTTTTGTTTAACCAGAGTCTGCCTACCCAGATTCCCCATGCTAAGAGCAGTTTTTCTCTCAGCAGTTCGGACAGCGACTGGCTTAAAGGTGCCACGGCCATCGGCCAGGGAAATACGACCATGACCCCTCTGCATGCGGCTATGATCACCAGCGCTATAGCCAACGGCGGCGTTCTCATGGAGCCTTACCTGGTGGACAGCGTGCAGAGCAGTGACGGGACAACAGTGGAGAAAAATATGCCTCAGAGCTATGGAAATCTTATATCTTCATCGGAGGCGTCCCTGCTGACAGATATGATGATCCAGGTGACTCAGAGCGGAACCGCTACAGCTTTAAGCGGCCTTGGATACACCGTGGCCGGCAAGACTGGTACGGCTGAGATTGACAATTACGGAAACAACGCCTGGTTTGTCGGCTTCGCGCCGGCCGAGGATCCTCAGATCGCCATTTGTGTCCTTGTGGAAAACGCCAGCACAAGCAGTTCTTATGTGGCAGTTCCCGTGGCCCAGCAGATATTCGCGGCCTATGTGAAATAGTGTTATTTTTCACTGACCTGCGCTCTCAAAAAAGCATTTAAACCAGCCGGAGCTGTACCTGGTGAATGAAGCCTTGTAAAAAACGCCAAAAAAGTGTATACTGTTTATAGTGGGAAAACACACCAAAAGAGACAGGAGGAACGGCGATGACGGAGGCAACAAGCTGTGGCGGTGTGGTTATTTTCAGAGGCAAGATCCTTCTTTTGTATAAAAACTACCGTAACAAATATGAAGGCTGGGTGTTGCCAAAGGGAACTGTAGAAAGCGGTGAAGAATACAGGGAAACAGCCATTCGTGAAGTTAAGGAGGAAACCGGTGTTAAAGCGGCGATTATAAAATATGTCGGTAAAAGTCAGTACACATTTAATACGACACATGACATGATTGTCAAAGATGTCCACTGGTATCTGATGATGGCGGACAGCTATTTCAGTAAACCACAGCGCGAAGAATATTTTGTGGATTCCGGCTATTATAAGTACCATGAGGCTTACCATCTGCTGAAATTCACAAACGAAAAGCAAATTTTAGAAAAAGCCTACAACGAATATCTTGAATTGAAGAAAAGTAATTTGTGGGGTTCAAGAAAGTACTTTTAAAGCAATGGTTCAGTCCACTGGATGGCTGAACTGTTGCTTTTTAAAGAATCAGTTGAGCTGTGGAGGCAACTGGCAGAGAGCTGCCGCCAGCGATGGCGGCGGCTCTCTTTGACGTATGAGTAAGGAGGCAGTAATAATGGAATTTACAAAAACCAGGGATCTTGCCCGGATGATGGAACATGAAGTGGACGGTTCAAAAATGTTTGGCAAAAAAACATATGATGATGCCTTTCAAAAGTTATTTGATCAGTATAAAGATCTGATGCAGGAATATGTGAATTTTTGCGGGACTTTGGAGAAAGATGCTCTGGAAGACGTGCAGGATCAGGTGAGCAGGGCATTTATTGCCTGTGAAGAAGAACGGCTTGCCCGGACGCCGGCCCGGCAGAGAAAAGTCCGCCTTTATGATGATAATCTGTACATGGCCCTCTTTGTGGTTCCTGCGGTGAGCCAGTTTAAGACTCAGTATACCGATGCCCTGGCAGATTGTCTTGTGAAAGCGTGGCGTCAGCAGTATCCCCAGCATCCCATTAACAGAGGGAGCTATGAACAGATTTCCAACGGGTTTAAAAAGCGGCGTTTCTGCTATATTACTACGGCTGTGTGTGAAAGCCTTGGAAAAGGCGATGACTGCCAGGAACTGAACTGTCTGAGGGAGTACAGGGATCACTGGCTGATGCTCGTTGAAAACGGTCCGGCCCTGGTGGATGAATATTATCTTCGGGCGCCGGAGGTGGTCAGAGCCATCGACAGCCGTCCGGACCGGGGCAGGATTTACGAAGGGATTTATCAGAAGTATATCCGCCCTTGTATTTCCATGATCAGGGAAGGGCGGTATGAAGACTGTAAAAATAAATATATGTCTATGGTTACAGACCTTGAGAACTGCTATTGTCGGGACGGATCTTATACAAAGCACTGACGAGGGGCCAGTTGGGAGGAAAAGGACGCATAAGATTCCAGTAGCAGGCTCCTTTTAAGCGGTAACGGTGTATGAGGGAAAGTTTTGCACGGATACTGCGAACATCCTCAAACCAGACGATGTGGTCTGTGCCCTGTGATGTGTAGGTCAGCCACGGCGCCTGGGCAGTCTCGTCAAATTTGATAGTTGAGTGGTAGGTTCTGGCAAGGTTTACGGCCTCCACATTGCTGATGGAAGTTGCCCTGGTTGTTCCAGGAATATAGGGCAGAGGCCAGTCATAGCCGTAATTGGGAATGCCAAGGAGGATTTTTGGCGAGGGTATTTGGGTGACGGCAAAATCAAGGACTTTTTCCACCTCATCCAGGGGAGCCACGGCTCTCGGCTCGCCCCTGGCGTAGCCCCACTCATAAGTCATTAAAAGCACATAGTCCACAGACTGGGCGATGGATTGATAATCAAGGCCGGCTACGGTACTTTCCAAGGCATCGGCCCTGTTTTTTGCTGCCAGAGCCACAGAAAGAGATTTTTTCAAGGGTGCCAGGTAGCTTCTCAGAAATGCGAGAAATTCAGGAAATGCTTTCCGATCCTTGGGCATAACATATTCAAAGTCCACGTCTACCCCGGCATAGCCCTTTTTCTGGACTTCACTCAGGATTTCACCGGCAAGGCCAGGCCACAGGCGGGGGTGGGAGAGAATATCATGGGCAATCTGGGGATCAAAACCGTCTGGTTCCCGAAGATTAGAGATGACCATATAGGATAACACCCCGGCCAAAGAGGCCATATCAATGAGCATCTCATCTGCCGGCGGCAAGGCCAGACGGCCGTCATTGGTAAGCTCGTAAGTAAACGAATTAAAACCGGTGAGATAGGGAAGTGTTTCTGTAAACAGAGGAATAGGGATAAAAGGGTAGGCGTAGCCATTTACAGTGATAGTGTCTGTGGGGGCGTCTTTGTAGGCGATCACCACAGGATCTCCCGGATAAATATAAGGCTTTAAGATAAGGCCAGGATTATTTTGATAAAGGGTGCGAAGGGAAATATGGTGCTGCCTGGCAATTTTGTAGAGAGTATCGCCGGCCCGTACGTGGTGGATGATTTGGGGATACAGAATAAGAAGGGACTGGCCTGGAACCAGCGTTTCATCGCCGGAAAGGCCGTTGAGCATTAAAAGAAGCCAGAGGGGGATGCGGTGTGTCCGGGCAATGCTCTCAAGGTCATCCCCCTGGCGAACAATATGGATCGTCATGTCATACTCCAAAATGGCAGGATTATTTTATATAATATATGCTTTTTGCCCTTTGTTTATGTTTCCGGGTCAAATGCTGACAGATCGGACAAAAACTGCTGCCATGCCTGGGGATTCTTTACATAATACAGAGGGCACTCTTTTCCTGTGACGTCATAGTGGCGGATCACATCGGAAGACGGGTCCAGGCTAAAAGACTGACACAGCCAGCTTGTCAGTCTGAGAAGGGAATTATATGTAGCTTCAGTAAATTGTCCGCCCTCGTCCGGGTGGCAGCACTCGATGGCGATCGTATCATCGTTGCGCTCGTTTGAACAGTATGAAATTTCATTTAAAGGAATACATTGAATGATTTCCCCGTCGAGGCCGATGATAAAATGGCTGCTGGCGTATGTTTCGCCGGTCTGGGCAAGCTGTTCAAAATAACTTTTGTTGCCCTCGGCCGTAGTCCCCGGATTGCCAACATAGTGGACAACAATGCCATTGACCTGTGACAGAGGGGTCTGAGGGCGGGAGTAGGGATTTGGTATGAGATAATCTTTGACGACCCAGTCCGGTCCGGCTACAGGTGTGGGACTGTGCCGGGCGGCGGCCAAAACCCCCCTTAGAAGGGCACCTTTTTCTGCGGGTTCCGGCGAAAAGATAAGGCTGATCCCCCGTCCGGCAAGCATGATGATCAAAGTGGCGGCCATTACAGTGACAAGACGTATCCATTTGTTTTTCATTAGTATCACCTCTGTGATTCATTATAAAAAGAAGATGTGTCAAAAATGTTTCTGCTTGCAAACCATCCCACCATCCCTGCCGGCTGAACTGTTACAGAAAATACATAAAAATTGCTGAAATTTAAGTGCGGGTATGGTATAGTAGATGTAGATTGCGGGAGTGCCCCGTAAAATAATTTAAGGAGAGGCATTAGACTATGGAACGTGTAGATCTGCTTGACGCGTTTTCCAGAGAAATTGAAGTGCTGGAGCTTACCGACGATACGATGATCTATGCCATTGATCAGAAAAATGAAATAAAGGATGTATGTTCCATTGAGAAGATGGATCTAAAAAGCCGGCAGGTGGAGCGACTGATTTCTTTGGATTATACCCGTCTGTGGGAATCCTTCAGAACATACTCTCAGATGCCGGATTTTTTTTATGCAGTCAACGTGCTGCAGGATTACCGGCTGCGCCTGCGCAAGATTGATAAGCGGACATGGGAGAACACTACAGATTTTCTGATTAATCCAGAGGGAGAGATCATCAATATTTATTCTCTCAATGAAGACTATATGATCATCACCGATGAGGTAAAAGGCGGGCCGGAAGTTTTTGAAACATATGGCCTTAAAGATTGTGGAAAGCGCTATGTGAACGTCCGTTATTTATATGAGATTGCTACGGCTAAAAAATATCCCATAAAGGACAGCCATTTTGACTCGCTGACGGAAGATATTTTCGTACGGCCGTTTGGCGGCCATATGTCTGTCATCTATGAAGCTTTTTATAAAAATGAAGAGCGGGATGACAAAAACGGGGAGAGCGCCATTTTGTGGGTGCCGGTCAGGGATTTTATTGACCGCGTCAAAGCCGGACTGGACGCTGGATTCTTAACTGTGGCAAAAGCCGGGGACGGGGGCTTTGACTATGTCCGCATTGTGGAGGCCGGACAGGATCAGGTTCTCTTCCGCCGCAGGGACCGGACCCGCCGGTGGGAGGAGATCATCCGGTGTACTCTGGATTTCCAAAGGACGCCGGCATATGAGCTTCTCGCCGGGTATGAAGTGCCTGAGGGGGGAAGAGTCATTTATGACCCTGGCCAGAGGCAGGTTTACTGGTCTTTGGATCAGGAAGACGGAGAATCCTGCCCGGTCATCTGTCTGACCGATCCGGGCCGCTCCTTGGATTATGACGGCCAATATGGAACCTTTGCCACTATGTTTGGCACAGACTGGCTTGTAACCACGTATTATGACCAGGTTTTTGTGAAAGAATATGAATACCACGAGTATGTGGCTGTTCATGATCTTAAAAACAGAACTGTGGAGACCTTTGCGGGACGCTTTGAAAAAGGGCTGAATGTACTGGTTCTTCTGCGGTCCTTTCTGGCACTGTAATTCAAGACCCGCTTGCGGATCTTGGCGCGGGATTGGGGTCAAAAGACCTTTTGACCCCAACATCATAAATGTAAGAAAAGCAAAGATAAGAAAAGGAGAGAGAGCAATGAGCGATTGTAATAACAACTGCAGTTCATGTTCCCAGTCGGACTGCAGTTCACGTAAGGAAAGTTTTAAAGTTGAGGAAAACAAATTCAGCCATGTAAAACATGTTTTAGGCGTTGTCAGTGGCAAAGGCGGCGTAGGAAAGTCCCTTGTCACCAGCGAGCTGGCTGTTTTGCTGAACAAAAAAGGCTACAAAGTGGGTATTCTGGACGCAGATATTACCGGCCCGTCCATTCCCAAGATGTTTGGCATCCATGAGCAGGCCCTTGGCAATGAACAGGGTATCCTCCCGGCAGTGACTCCAGGCGGCATCAAAATCATTTCCATTAATATGATGCTGGATGATGAGGAGACACCTGTCATCTGGAGAGGCCCGGTACTGGCCGGTGTTGTTAAGCAGTTTTGGAATGAAGTTGTGTGGGGTGAGCTGGACTATCTTCTGGTAGATATGCCTCCGGGAACCGGCGATGTACCTCTGACAGTATTCCAGTCCCTGCCGGTGAGCGGCATTGTTATTGTCACAAGTCCCCAGGAACTTGTTGAGATGATCGTAAAGAAAGCCTACAATATGGTAAAACAGATGAATATTCCTGTGGTGGGTCTTGTTCAGAACATGAGCTATCTCCTCTGTCCGGACTGCGGACGTAAGATTTATATTTACGGAGAAGGCAAAGGGGAGGAGATGGCAAATACGTTAAATATCCCTTCCTATGCGTCCCTGCCTATTGAACCGGCCGTCGCCCAGTTGTGTGACCGGGGGGCTATCGAGGAATTCTCCCACAGCTATCTGGATCAAATGATCGCCTATATTGAAACTATTGCCTAAGTAAAGGCTGCAAGTCAAATACCCCTCGCAGCACCGCCAAATGGACGCACCAGCGCGTCCCCTTGGCTCACTGCCCGCGAAAATAAGGAGGAGCAGGATGTTTACTGCAAAAGATTATGCCATGCCTCAAAGTGTTGAGGAAGCCTATGAAATATTAACCGCCCGTAAGACAAACTATATCGTTGCGGGATGCGCCTGGCTGCGTATGGGCAGCCGGCGGATCAATACGGCGGTGGATCTGTCAGAGGTGGGCCTGGATTTTATTAATGATACCGGGGACGCCATAGAAATGGGCGCCATGACCAGCTACCGGAGCGTAGAGACAAGCAGTCTGTTACAGGAAAATTTCAGCGGGATTTTAAGCCGGGCTGTGGCTTCTATTATTGGCATCCAGTTTCGCAATGTGGTGACTGTCGGCGGATCGGTTTATTCACGATTTGGTTTTTCAGATTTCCTTACGCCGCTGATGGTGCTGGATACAAGCGTCCATATGTATAAGGATGGCGTCCTGCCTTTGGAAGAGTTTATGAAAATGCCCTACACAAAGGATATTCTTGTAAAAGTGTCGGTGAAAAAGGCGCCGGTGATCGCTTCTTACCAGATGTTTCGCAACGCTGAGGCGGATTTCCCCATTGTGAACCTAGCTTTGTCAAAAACAGACGGACGCTTCAAAGTTGCGGTGGGTGCCAGGCCCGGACGGGCTGTTCTGGCGCCGGAAACTGCCGGATATCTGACTAGGGCCCTGGAAGATTTTCGCAACCAGAAGGATCCTAAAGCCTTGGATGAGAATGCCGCCCAGGCGGGGAAGATCCTGGGGGATGAGGTGGGCTTTGGCTCCAATATGCGGGCTGCTGCCTGGTATCGTGAGAAAATTGCCAAAGTGCTTCTAAAAAGAGCGATCAGGGAGGTGGAAGGATGCTGATACATATTGTGATCAACGGTGAAAAAAGGAAAATCCACTGCGGTCCTGACGATATGCTTATGGAAGTACTGCGGGACGCCGGATATAAAAGTGTCAAGTGCGGATGCGATACAACCAACTGCGGTTTGTGTACCGTGTGGCTGGATGACAAACCGGTGCTTTCCTGCAGCGTCCCTGCTATGCGGTGCAACAACCGGAATGTGACCACCCTGGAGGGAGTCCAGGAGGAGGCTGCCCTCATTGGCTCCCTTCTCGTAGACGAAGGGGCGGATCAGTGCGGTTTTTGCAGTCCGGGACTGATTATGAACATTATTGCAATGAAGCGGGAGCTTAAAGATCCCACAGAGGAGGAGATCCTCCACTATCTTGCGGGGAATCTGTGCCGTTGTACCGGATATATGAGCCAGCTTCGGGCCGTGAAAAAATATATGGGGGTGGAAGAATGAGATATGTCAGCAGACCTGTGAGAAAAATCGACGGAATGTCATTGGTGACGGGAAAACCTCTCTACACCGATGATCTTGCGCCGAAGGAGTGTCTCATTGTCAAGGCTCTGAGAAGCCCCTATGCCTATGCCCGCATTAAAAATATTGATGTTTCCAAGGCAAAGATGGTAAAGGGAGTGGCCTGTGTCCTTACCTATAAGGATGTTCCGAAGGTTCGTTTTACCAATGCCGGTCAGACCTATCCGGAAATGTCCTCTTATGACCGTCTGATTCTTGATGAGTATGTGCGCTATGTTGGGGATGAGGTGGCCCTGGTCGCCGCCGCCAACGAGAAGGCGGCTATTCAGGCCCTGAAGCTGATCAAGGTGGATTATGAAGTTCTTACGCCGGTCCTTGATTATAAAAAGGCGAAAGATAACCCGGTTATCGTCCATAATTATGAAGATTATCACAACAATTACGATTTCCAGGGACAGAATAATAAGCGCAATATTGTTGTCGAGGGCATGGATGAGCATGGGGATGTTGAAGGAGAGTTTTCAAGAAGCGATGTAATTGTGGACCATGAATATGAAAATCTGGCCCAGGAACAGTGTATGATGGAAACTTTCCGCACTTATACTTACATGGATCACAATGGCCGTCTCTGTGTTGTGACTTCCACCCAGGTTCCCTTTCACGTTCGCCGCATCCTTTCACGCGCTCTTCAGATTCCACAGAGCCGTATTCGGGTTATCAAGCCCCGCATCGGCGGAGGTTTCGGTGCGAAACAGACGGTTGTGTCAGAGTTTTATCCGGCGATCATCACATTAAAGACGGGGCTGCCGGCAAAGATCATTTATACCCGCAAGGAGGCGTTTTCCGCCTCCAACAGCCGTCACCAAATGTGTATCCGGGTAAAGATCGGTGCGGATTTTGACGGAACCATACGGGCCATTGAGCTTGATACCTTATCCAACCAAGGAGCCTACGGCGAACATGGGACAACGACCATCGGGTTAAGCGGCCATAAATCCTTGCCCCTGTATAACCAGGCCAGAGCTTTCCGCTTTAAATATACCGGTGTCTATACAAATACCATGCCCGCCGGAGCCTTCAGAGGTTATGGCGCCACTCAGGGGCTTTTTGCCCTGGAGTCGGCGGTTAATGAGCTGGCTGTAAAGCTTGGGATGGACCCCACCCGCCTTCGGGAAAAGAACATGGTCCGCTTTGGGGAGATCATGCCGGCTTATTATAATGAGAAAATGACAAGCTCAGCCCTGGACCGGTGTATTTACCGGGGAAGAGAGATGATCCAGTGGGATAAAAAGTATCCAAGGACTCAGATCAGCGACACCAAGGTGCGGGCTGTAGGCATGGCTATAGCCATGCAGGGCTCCGGCATTGCCAAAGTGGATACAGCCGGGGCGGAGATCAAGCTTAATGACGACGGCTTTTATACATTAAAGATTGGAGCCACGGACATGGGTACTGGCTGTGACACTATACTGACACAAATTGCGGCGGAAGCCCTTCTGGCGGATATGGATCAATTTATTGTCGCCCAGGTGGATACAGACATTTCGCCCTTTGATTCGGGTTCCTACGCTTCAGCCACAACCTATGTCACTGGTATGGCTGTGTATAACGCGGCCTGCGATTTGAAGAACAAGATTATTTTTGCCGGGGCTAAAATGCTGGACCCTGAAAAATATACCGTGCCTTTGGAAAAGTTTAATCCCAAGAAGTTTTTCTTTGACGGCGCCAATGTGACGGAAGTATCCAGCGGAAAATCCGTCAGTATTCATGACATTGCCATTCACTGCGCGGGAAATTATACAGGCACGTATTTAAACGGTTCCGGATTTTATTCCAGCCCCACATCTCCGCCGCCCCTCATGGCCGGTTTTGTGGAGATTGAGCTGGATAAGGAGACAGGAAAATATGAAATCCTGGATTATGTAGGCGTGGTGGACTGCGGTACAGTGATCAACACAAGCCTTGCCCGGGTGCAGACCGAGGGCGGCATCGCCCAGGGGATTGGTCTTGCCATGTATGAAGATGTGAAATACAGTGATAAAGGCAAGATGATGACCAATTCCTTTATGCAGTATAAGATCCCCTCCCGCGTGGATGTTGGAAAGATACGTGTGGCTTTTGAATCCAGCTATGAACCTAGTGGCCCTTACGGCGCCAAATCCATCGGGGAGATTGTTGTCAATACTCCATCCCCGGCCATTGCCGACGCTTTGCGCAATGCGGCGGACATTAATATGCGCTCGCTTCCTATAACGCCGGAGAAAGTTCTTGCCGCCATTGAAGAGGCTAAAGATAATGGAGAGGGATGAGTTTAAAGACTGTGTGGAAAAATTAAAGATTGGGCAGGGGAGCATTGTGTCTGTAATAGGCTCCGGCGGCAAGACTACCCTGATCCAGGGCATGGCCCGGATTCTCGCTAAAAAGTTTCGGGTTGCTCTGGCCACATCGGTGAAAATCTATTGCCCTTTACCGGGATACCCTGTGATCTTAAAGGAAAGTCCGGCTATGGATATCCCGACAGAAACTTCCGGTGTGTATTATGTGGCTGATGAGCTGCTGAAAAAAGAAGGAAAACTTCATGGATTTTCCAGGGAAATGCTCCTCTGGACCATAGCCCACATGGATGTGATCCTAATTGAGGCCGACGGCTCCCGCAGGCTTCCCCTAAAGGGGTGGGCGGAACACGAGCCGGTAGTTCTGCCTCAGACACAGATTACTATCGGTGTTCTCCCTGTGTCCCTGCTTGGAAAAAAGATCGGTCCCGCCCAAGTTCACCGGTGGGACCGCTTTTGCAGTATTGCTCAAATAGGTGAAGGGGATGCCTTGACGGCGGAACACCTGATCCGGGTGATCACAAGCCCCGAAGGACTGTTTGGAAAAGCTGTGGGAAAAAAGGTATTGTATCTCGCTCAGATCGCTGCAGAGGAACAGGAAAAAGCTGTGGCGGAGCTTAAAAAAGACCGGCGTCTTAAAAATATTGACTGTATTTTGGCAGGGAGGGCGTGGACATGAAGGTTGGGGCGAAAATTGGAGCAGTGATCCTAGCTTCTGGTTTTTCATCCAGGATGGGCGACAGAATGATCAGACAACACTCCGGTAAAAACGGAAAAGCGGTGAATAAACTGCTGATCCCCTACAGGGGGAAAGCTCTGGTAGAGCATGTCATGGACAGTGCTGCCTTTGCCGGATTTTCCCGGTGTTTTGTTGTGACGGCCTATGAAGCTGTGGCGGATATGTCCTGCCGGCGCGGTTTTGATGTTATCCTAAACGATCATCCGGAATCAGGGCAGAGCCGTTCGGTAGTTCTTGGAACTCAGGCTGGAAAAGATATGGACGGGCTGATGTTCATTCCCGGAGATATGCCTTTTTTGACACCTGGTATTTTTTCGGAAATGCTTGAGACGTATGAGAGACATCCCGGTCATATTATAAGAGCTGTCTATAGCTATGGACCTGGAAGCCCGGCATTGTTTCCGTCCTCTCTATACCATGAGCTAGAGACACTTACCGGGGATAATGGCGGAAAAACAGTGATTTTAAAATATCCAGAGAAAGTGTTCCCTGTGAAAATTGCCGATCCCCAGGCAGGGGTGGATATTGACACTCCTGAGGAGGCCGAGCGGTGGCTTGGCCTGTAAAACAACATAAAACCGTTTTAAAAGAAGGTGTAGTTTGATGAAGATCAGTCAATGTCTTATTATTGTCCGGGGCGGCGGCGATCTGGCTACGGGAACCATCTGGTGTCTGCACCAGTGCGGATTTAAAGTCCTTGTGCTTGAAACAGGACAACCAACGACGATCCGCCGGCGGGCGGCCTTTAGTGAAGTTATGTACCAGAATCTAATCTCTGTGGAGGGCGTGGGTGCCGGAAAAGTCAGGGACAAGGCAGACATGGAAAAAATGTGGACTCAGGGGATCATCCCTGTGGCGGAAGATCCCGGCGGCTATTGGATTAAAAAATTAAGCCCCCAGGTGGTTGTTGACGGAATCATCGCCAAAAAAAATCTCGGCACATCTATAGATATGGCGCCTCTGGTCATTGGCCTTGGACCGGGATTTGAGGCGGGCAAAGACGTCCACGTTGTCATTGAGACGATGAGGGGCCATCAGCTTGGCCGGATCATTACCAGGGGCTGCGCCATCCCTAATACGGGAATACCTGGGGAGATCGCCGGCGTGAGCCGTGAGAGGGTCATTCACTCGCCGGCAGCCGGTGTTATGAGGGAAGTCTCAGCCATTGGCGATATTGTTCAAAAAGGTCAGATCATCGCCTGGGTTGCTGATACGCCGGTATATGCCACAATAGATGGTGTTTTGCGCGGTCTTCTCCGCGGCGGCCTAAATATTCCCGAAGGTTTTAAGATTGCAGATATAGATCCAAGGGTTTCCCAGCAGGGCAACTGTACGACTATCTCTGATAAGGCAAGAACCATCGCCGGAGGTGTTTTACAAGCGGTGTTGATGTATGGAGGTCTGGATAAATAGTAAAATTTATGGGAAGCGTTCATATTGGGCGATTTGCGGCGTTTCCCAAAATGAAAAAGACAATCCGGAAGAAGGGACGGTATTTTCACACCGTCCCTTCTTCCGGATTGTCTTTTGGGCTCGACCATGAGCTGAAGCGTTATTTTACAAATTCGATAATGCCCTCGTCTAAGCGGGCGATTCTGGCTAGAGAGTACACATCGTAGCCCTGATCCAGAAGCTTTTGCCGGCCTTTCTGAAAGGATTTTTCGATGAGAATACCGATGCCGGCAATCTTTGCCCCGGCGGCTTTTGCCAGGCGGACAGCTCCGGTGGCAGCCTCTCCGTTAGCAAGAAAATCATCAATAATCAGGACGGTATCCGATGGATTTACATAATCCAGGGAAAGGGTCAGTTCATAGCTTGTCCCCTTGGTAAAGGACGTAATATTGGTCTGAGCCACATTTCCGTTGAGAATTTTAGATGTCTGTTTTTTAAGGATGATCATTGGGACATTTAAATGCATGGCTGTGTAAACAGCGGGAGCGATGCCGGAACTTTCAATGGTCAGAACTTTGGTCACGCCGGCGTTTTTGAAATGACAGGCAAATTCCCTGCCGATGGCGTCCATAAGCACAGGGTCTACCTGATGATTAATAAAACTGTCCACTTTCAGAGTGGATGAGTTCAGTGCCCTGCCCTCAGCAAGGATCTTATCTTCTAATAATTTCAAACATCTCACCTCAAAAATCATTGTATTGACTCATTATAGCACAGAATA
This sequence comes from Catenibacillus scindens, assembly GCF_014202115.1. Lineage (GTDB taxonomy): Bacteria > Bacillota > Clostridia > Lachnospirales > Lachnospiraceae > Catenibacillus > Catenibacillus scindens. The sequence continues at coordinate 87,020 of NZ_JACHFW010000008.1, read as the reverse complement.
TGTCGAAATGGAAAGAAAAAAACATAAAGCAAAGTAGATAAAAGAAGATTAAAAAAAGATAAAAAAATATCAGTTATAACAACATTATTGGTGAATAAAATACCTATTAACGTAAAAAGTGCATGAAAAATATCAAAAAGTGCTGATGATTTTATGCATATAATCAAATATACTATAATCATTCAATAAAAACCCTGATGGTTTAGCTAAAGCAGATTTTAAATTGGGGATGGGAGAGTGGAGAAATTATATTGACGAAATGATCTGCAGGTATCTGAGAGATTTTGCGGTGCTGGCGGAGACTGTGCGGGGATTTGGTACCAATATCAAGGTTGGCGGCGGCGGCTTTTCCCTGCGCTTTGGGAAAGAACAGTTTGAAGAATTGATCCGGCGCTGGGCAAAAATAGATCAGAGACCCTCATTTATTTCTATGTACATCTATCCCTATGCCAGAAAAAATTCTGACATGTGCCTGAATAATCATGTGATGCGGGACGGATATATGAAATCCTGCCTTGAGTTTGCCGCAGAGGTTATGGCCAGAGAAGGTCTGAATGTGCGTCTGACAGTCACTGAGTGGAATTGTACGGTTTTTAACCGAAATATTATCAATGATACGGTTTATAAAGGGGCCTGGATTGTAAAAAATGTGCTGGAATGTATGAATCTGGCTGATGTTCTGGCTTATTGGACGGGATCAGATCTATACGCGGAGTATATTGACCAGACACCCTGTTTAAGCGGCAGTGTGGGTCTTCTCACCAGAGAGGGGATAAGAAAACCGGCCTGGTATGCCATTAATTTTTTAAACTGTCTGGAGCGCTTTATTTGTAAAAAAACGGAAAATGTTATTGTTACCAGGGGGAAATATCATAATTACAGAATTCTCTGCCATCATTATAAATCTCCCGATTACCGGTATTATCTTAAAAGAGAAGATGAAATCTCCCCTGAGGAGGCGGAGGTATTCTTTTCCGGCGGGCGTCATTCTTTAAGGCTATATTTTGAACTGCCTGTACTTTTCCAAAATACGTACCGGCTTAAATTTTTGCGGGTGAATAAAAACAGCGGGAGCGTTCTTGACGAGTGGATCGCCATGTCCGTGCCCCAATATATGGACAGTGAGGATACAGCATATCTGAAAATGCGTTGTACGCCACATATGACTGTCCGCACATATAAAGAAAACAATGGAAAGATCGCTTTTACAACCATACTGGAGCCCAATGAGATACAATTGATCTTTGTGGAATGCCAGGGGCGTATTTAGGGAAAATCCTTTGTTTTGAAAATTTTTTTCGCTGCCTTTATTTTTTTGCGGAAATTCACAGTAGATACATAATTATTTTGTATACTAATAAGAAGAAAAACAGGTAAGGCCCCGGCGCTGTGTTTTGCCAGGGCCTTACAAAAAGTAGGATTCAGGTGAGGTGCAGCCATGGATAATTTAAAGATACTTGTGGTGGATGATGAAAGCCGTATGCGGAAACTGGTGAAGGATTTCCTGTCCAAGAAAGGCTTTGAAGTTATTGAAGCGGAAAACGGGGAACAGGCGGTGGATATTTTCTTTGAGACAAAAGATATCGCCCTGATCCTTCTTGACGTAATGATGCCTAAAATGGATGGCTGGGAAGTGTGCCGGGAGATCCGGAAAATGTCTCAGGTACCTATTATTATGCTGACGGCGAAAAGTGATGAAAAAGATGAACTGTTAGGCTTTGAACTTGGCGTTGACGAGTACATTACAAAACCTTTCAGCCCCAAGATTCTTGTGGCGAGGGTGGAGGCGATTTTGCGCCGGAGCAATGCCATTGGCCCTGATGATATTATTGAAGCGGGGGGCATCCGTCTCAATAAAGCGGCCCATGAGGTAACTGTGGACGGGGAACCGGTAGAGCTGAGTTTTAAGGAATTTGAGCTGCTGTCCTATTTTGTGGCAAATCAGGGGGTGGCTCTGTCCAGGGAGCGTATCTTAAATAATGTGTGGAATTATGATTATTTCGGTGACGCCAGGACGATTGATACCCATGTGAAAAAGCTTCGCAGCAAGCTGAAGGATAAGGGCGAGTACATTAAGACAATCTGGGGCATGGGGTATAAGTTTGAAGTGTCAAAATAAAGGGAAAAGTACAATACAGGAAGGTGGATACCCATGCATAAATCATTGCGATTAAAGCTGACCCTTATGCTTATGGTAATTGTGCTGGGAATTGTCATATGTAGTACGCTGATCAGCGGATTATTTCTGGGCGATTTTTATATGATGGGAAAGCAAAAAGGGCTGATCGAGACATATAACGACGTAAACCGGCTGTATATGGTCAGCGGCGCCGTGACCCAGGAGGCGGAAGGGTTTCCTTCGGATAACCCGAATACGGATTTTTCCCAGATTCTAGGGGAAGATTTTGAAAACAGTCTGGAACGGATGAGTGAGGGCAGAGGGACATCCATCGTTATTTTCAGAACCTATGATCTTAGTATGTTTAACGGGACGATTTATGCCCAGACCATTTATTCTTCCATGGGAACACAGGATAATGGGGATGAACAGAATAAAATGGTTCAGGATTACTGGGACGCCCAGAGCAATGAGCAGACGGAAACATTAAGGACAACAGCCAAATATCAGATCCAGAAAATGTATGTCCAGCGTCTTGGCAACGATTATCTTTATCTGTCTGCCAGTCTGGACAACGGGGACCGAATACTAATCCGATCATCAATTGACAGTATGGAGCGCAGCGTAAATCTGTCCAACCAGTTTTATCTGTATATCTCTCTGTTTATGCTGGTGGCTGGCACAGTGGTGGTTTACATTATTTCGAGAAGCTTTACCCAGCCCATACTCACTCTGGCTCAGATTGCCACACGGATGGCCCAGTTAGATTTTACCACCAAATACCGGGTTAACCGTCAGGATGAGATTGGAGTCCTTGGGAACAGTATGAACTATCTGTCATCTACTTTGGAGACAACGCTGGGCGAGCTGAAACTGGCCAATGCCAAACTTAAAAAAGATCTGGAAAAGCAGACCCAGATTGATAATATGAGGACGGAATTTCTTTCTAATGTGTCCCATGAATTGAAAACGCCTATTGCCCTCATTCAGGGATATGCGGAAGGACTTATGGAAAATATTAACGACGATGAGGAAAGCCGGAATTTTTACTGTGAAGTTATTGTAGATGAGGCGGCGAAAATGAACAACATTGTGAAGAAGCTTCTTGATCTTAATCAGCTTGAGTTCGGAGAAAATAATCTGAATATGGAACATTTTGATGTGGTTTCTGTGGTGGAAAACCTGCTGTCCAGTTCTGATATTCTGTTTAAACAAAAACAGGTGACTCTGGATTTTGACGCCAGGGAACCCGTTTATGCCTGGGCGGATGTGTACACTGTCGAGGAAGTATTTAATAATTATCTCTCCAACGCATTTAACCATGTGGATGGGGAGAAGATTATCCGTGTTCGTATCGTTAAAGATCAGCAGCATGTGAGGGTATCGGTGTTTAATACCGGAACGCCTATACCGGAAGAGGATTTGCCGAAAATTTGGGGCAAGTTTTATAAAGTGGATAAAGCCCACACAAGAGAGTATGGCGGCAGCGGCGTCGGTCTGTCTATTGTGAAGGCAAGTATGGATCTTCTGGGGCAGAACTATGGCGTGTTCAACCATGAGGATGGGGTTGAATTCTGGTTTGAGCTGGACGCTACTACAGGCGTGGACATATCCCCGGCAGGAGAATAAAAAATGCCGGCAGTGTTCCGAAAAGGACGCTGTCGGCTTTTCACATATTTATGTATTTGAGATTAGTCAGCACTTTGATAGATTACGCCTCTTCCAGTTCAGGAAGTGTCAGTTTGCCAGATACGGTTTCATTAACAACATAGTAAACAGAGTTTTCTTCCGGTTTTACATAGAGATTTAAAGTATTAATATCTTTAATCTTGTTGCCGGCGTTTACCCAGATCTCTTTGACTTTGGCGATCAGAGCTTTATCCTCTGTCTGATTCTGGCCATATTCAACAAATAATGTTGTCTTCATGTTAATCCTCCTTAAAGAAATCAATAAAGATAATTGATAATGCTATCATAGTATAAATCAGAGCCCTTTGCAAATATTTCTTTAAATATGTGTGTAAAATCCTTCGTAAAAGTAACGAAGAACATAAAAAATATATATTGAATTTCAAAATATTTTCGTGTTTTGAAGAGCAAAACTTATCAAAGTATTGTCAAAATGAATCAAAAAAATCTGGATGGAGAGAAAATTATGCGCGAATCGTAGAAAAAGCGGATGAAATTTATAAACTTTCCAGAAGGACTGTAAAAATCATAAAAAGTCAGGTAGAATAGACACAAAGGAGTTGGTCATTAATGATTGCAATTATAGACTATGACGCAGGAAATTTAAAAAGTGTAGAAAAAGCCCTTCAGTTTCTCGGTGAGACTGCTGTGATCACCAGGGACAGGGATGTGATACTCAGCGCTGAAAAAGTGGTACTCCCAGGTGTAGGCGCTTTTGGCGACGCTATGGATAAGCTTCACCGTTTTGGCCTTGTCAATACCATTTACGATGTTGTAGATAAAAAAATTCCCTTTTTAGGCATCTGCCTTGGATTGCAGCTTATGTTTTCCGGGAGCGAGGAAAGCCCTGGGGTGGCCGGACTCGGTCTTTTAAAGGGCGAGATCGTAAAAATACCGCCGGTCGACAGTTTAAAGATCCCTCATATGGGATGGAACTCCATTGATCTTAGGCCCGGCACAAAGCTGTTTCGCGGGATTGATCCGGGAAGCTATGTTTACTTTGTCCATTCCTATTACCTGAAAGCGGAGCATGAGGAAGATGTGGCGGCAAAGACCTTTTATGGCGTGGAAATTCACGCCGCAGTGGAGCATGAGAACCTGTTTGCCTGCCAATTTCACCCGGAAAAGAGCAGTGAAGTGGGATTAAATATACTGAAGAATTTTGCATCGTTATAGGAGGCGGCTATGTTTACAAAGAGAGTCATTCCCTGCTTGGATGTCAATGGCGGGAGAGTTGTGAAAGGTGTAAATTTTGTTAATTTAAGAGACGCCGGTGATCCTGTGGAGATTGCCGCGGCTTATGATAAAGCCGGCGCCGATGAGCTGGTCTTTTTGGATATTACAGCGTCCAGCGATCAGAGAAATACAGTGGTAGATCTGGTCCGAGAGGTGGCCGCGAAAGTATTTATCCCTTTTACTGTAGGCGGAGGTATTCGTACTGTGGAAGATTTCCGTGTGCTTTTGCGGGAAGGCGCGGATAAAATTTCTATTAATTCTTCTGCCATTAATACGCCGTCACTGATCAGCCAGGCAGCGGAAAAGTTTGGCAGTCAGTGTGTAGTTGTGGCTATTGACGCCCGCCGCCGTGAAGATGGCAGCGGATGGAATGTTTACAAGAACGGAGGTCGCATTGACACCGGACTGGATGCTGTTGAGTGGGCCATCAGGGCCAACGCTCTGGGTGCCGGCGAGATCCTTCTGACCAGTATGGACTGCGACGGTACGAAAAACGGCTATGATCTTGAACTGACAAGAACCATTGCCGAAAATGTGTCGATCCCGGTGATCGCCTCCGGCGGTGCTGGCCAGATGAGCCATTTTTATGACGCTCTCACTGAAGGAAAAGCGGATGCTGTCCTTGCGGCTTCGCTGTTTCATTACAAAGAAATGGAGATCTGTGATCTGAAAAAATATCTTCGCGGCCGCGGCGTTTCCGTTCGGCTGTGATGTTACGGAGGAAAGACCATGGCAATGATCACCAATGACTGGCTTGAAGTGATGGAGCCGGAATTTAAAAAGCCTTACTATGCCCGTTTATATAAATTTGTCAAAAATGAATATATGACCCATGTGGTTTATCCTCCGGCGGAGGAGATCTTTAACGCTTTTCATTTTACGCCCCTTCATAAGGTGAAAGTGGTTATTCTCGGACAGGACCCCTATCACAATGTGAATCAGGCTCACGGGCTGAGTTTCTCTGTGAAGCCTCAGGTCCGGGAACTGCCGCCGTCCCTGGTAAATATTTTTCAGGAACTTCACGATGATTTGGGATGCTATGTCCCGGACAACGGATATCTTAAAAAATGGGCGGATCAAGGGGTTCTTATGCTCAACACAGTCCTGACAGTGAGAGCCCATCAGGCCAATTCCCACCAGGGAATGGGGTGGGAACAGTTTACTGACGCTGTCATTGAAGCAGTGAATGCTCTGGATCGCCCGGTGGTGTTTATTTTGTGGGGACGGCCGGCCCAGCAGAAAGCGGCGATGCTGACCAATCCAAAGCATCTTGTCCTGAAATCTCCCCACCCAAGCCCTCTGTCGGCCTTCCGGGGATTTTTCGGGAGCCGGCCTTTCAGTAAGACCAATGCTTTTCTGGAAAGCCATGGGGAAACGCCCATTGACTGGCAGATTGAAAATATCGGAGGCCGGGAACATGAATGAGAAGATGGATATACGCATGATCGGCCTGGATCTGGACGGAACCGTATTTAATGACGCCAAGGAGATCACTCCCGGCGTCCGCCAGGCAATCTCTCAGGCCATAAATCAGGGCGTTGTAGTTCTTCCCGCCACAGGCCGGCCTGTGGGAGGTCTGCCTCAGGCATTTCTTGACATTCCGGGGGTCCATTACGCCTTAACAAGTAACGGGGCGGCAGTGGTGGATCTTTGTACCGGCCGGAGGCTCTATGAAAATTGTATAGACAAAGATTTTGCCGCGGGAATGGTGACGGATATGCTGGAGTTTAAAGGTCTGGCGGAATGCTATATGGACGGCAAATGCTATACAGACCGGAAAAATTATGAAAATGCTGACAATTTTTCTTTTGTACCTCAGTCCCTTCTTGAATATATTAGAAAGACACGGATTCCAAAAGATGACCTGGCTGGCTATATAAGAGAACAGCCCTTTGGGGTGGAGAAGCTGCATATGATTTTTGGCGATATGAAGATCCGGGATGACGCTTTTATGAAAATGAAAGAAAAATATCCGGACTACAATATTACCAACGCATCATCCTTCAATATGGAAATCAACGCGCCTACATGTGATAAGGGCAGTGGACTTCTGGCTCTGGGCCGGATTTTGGGTATAAAGAGGGAACAGATCATGGCCTGCGGAGATTCCGGCAACGATCTTCCTATGATCCGGGCTGCGGGCTTTTCTGTGGCTATGGCCAACGGGGAGGAGAAGATCCGTCAGGCTGCGGATTTTATTACAAAGGCCAATACAGAGGACGGGGTGGCCTGGGCTATCCGAAAATTCGTCCTGAAAGGCGGTCTGTAACTCTGTTTTCCGAGCTTCTGCTATGTTTAAAGACCGGTTGTAACAGTTTGGTTCCCTTCTGATGGCTGAACTGCTACAACAGATTTGTTTTGAGCGTTGTAAAAAATCGAAAAAAGAGGTATAGTATAAATAGGGGAACACGGTCCTGGAAAGTAAGTCAGGGAAGGGAGTGTGTGTAATGAAGATTGATATGCATTGCCATACAAAAGAGGGATCTTTAGATGGAAAGGTGCCTATTGAGGAATATATAAAATCATTGAAGCGCCAGGGGTTTGGCGGAATGCTCGTCACGGATCATGATTCTTACGGCGGCTACCGCCAGTGGAAGAACCATATTAAAGGGCGCCGCCACGAAGATTTCAAAGTTTTTAAAGGGGTTGAATACGACACAGTGGACGCAGGGCATATTATTGTGATCATGCCAGAGAGCATAAAACTGCGGCTTTTGGAATTGAGAGGAATTCCTGTACAGATGCTCATCCCTATTGTCCACAATTATGGGGGGATTCTAGGCCCGGCTCATCCATGCGGTGAGAAGTTTATGAGCTTTATGAATGCTAAAGCCTATAAGCGGAATCCGGACATATTAAAAGAGTTTGATTTTATGGAAGTTTTTAACGCCTGCGAACCTTTGGAAGTCAACGAGAAGGCTCGCAGGATTGCGGCAGAGTATAATCTTCCGGGAACGGGGGGCAGTGATGCCCATAAGCTGGACTGTATCGGTCTGGCCTACACAGAAGTACCCGATGATATCTGCCGGGAATCCCAGTTGATTGACTTTATTAAGAGCAGGAAGCCTATCACCTGCGGCGGAAGTATTTACACTAATACGACCAAAGAGAAGATGGGAAAGGCAAAAACCGTGATTACTCATTCTTTTTGGATCTACAATAAGATTGGCGGATGGAGCAAAGCCTTTAAGCGGAGCAGCAAATTGAAAAACGGATATGTGGAACGGGTGGATGTTCCGGGAAATAATGACAAATCCAGGCCGAACCACTCCACAACATAACAAAAATTTTGAAAGCCGGATGGAGCCAAGTCTTTATCCGGCTTTCTTAAAAGAACATGGTAAACAGGTTAAATCCTACACTGTATCCAATGAGAGATACTGGGCGGCATAAAAGAATAATCAATGTAAAACGTTTCAGAGACATGTCCGACAGTCCGGCAAGCATACACAATACGTCATCTGGGAAAAATGGAAGGAATATGGCGGCGGCAAAGAGGAGATGGAAACGCTTTCCTCGCTCCAGCCAGCCGATATATTTGTTGTAGTGATCTTCAGAAATCAGTTTTAAAATCAGTTTCTTACCGTATTTTCGGACTAAGAGGAAGCTGATGACCGATCCGGCCACCATACCGGCGTAGCTGTATATAAATCCCCACACCGGGCCAAAGACGACAACGCTGATAAGGCTGGTTACTCCGCCGGGGAGAATGGGGATCACCACCTGGATGGTCTGAATCAGCAAAAAGATAATAGGCGCGGCAATGCCGGCCTGAGAAAGAAATATTTCAAGATTGTCTCTGGATGAAAAAAGACCGGATGCCGCAGCGACGGCGGCAATGATGATCAGGACTGAAAGTCCTGCGATAGTTATAGCATTTCTTCGCACAAAGGCGACAGCAGCGGTCATCTTTGGATACCTCCTTAATTTCTTTTTGAACAATTATTTTATAGTAAACGATAAATGTATTTGTCGTTTACTATATATTAACATATCCAATATCTGATTTATATATCAAAACCTTAAAGAATTATTTCATTTTTTATAAATATTTTTCATGGCTGCCGCGGGATGGGCGGTCTGCAAGCAGCCTGTCTGTCTTTGTTTTGAGACTGGCCGCCGCGCGATGCGCGGCAATATTATATAATGAAAGCCACGGATGGCTTTGTGCAGAGGCACTCCCGCCATCCTACCCGTATTCGTACTTTTCGGTCTGCCTACGGCATCCCTCGTACTCATACGGGTTAGCGTCTCTAAAACAAAGACAGCCTAGTCTGCAAGCAGCCTGTCTGTCTTTGTTTTGAGACTGGCTTTCGTTATAAATGATAAAAAATATCATTAACATATATTGACAATTTGATTTTGTTAGAATATACTAACCATTGTAAGAAAGAGATGAAAATGATTATCAATACCTTTTAGTACTTGCAGAAAGAAGATGAGATATGATGCCTTTAACATTGGCAAAGACCGGTGAAGAAGCTGTGATCCGCAAGGTGGGCGGCAAAGAAGAAACACGCCGGTTTCTGGAAAATCTTGGTTTTGTAGCTGGCGCGATAGTTACGGTGGTATCTGATATTGGCGGAAATCTTATCGTCAATGTGAAGGACGCCCGTGTGGCTATCGGTAAAGATATGGCTAATAAAATAATGGTAGGATAAGAGGTGCAAAGACATGAAAACATTAAAGCAGGTTCCCTGCGGCCAGACGGTCAAGGTGACTAAATTAACCGGTGAAGGCCCGGTAAAGCGCCGCATTATGGATATGGGTATTACAAAAGGCGTTGAGATCTTTGTGCGCAAAGTCGCCCCTTTGGGAGATCCCATTGAGATCACCGTGAGAGGTTATGAACTTTCAGTGCGCAAAGCGGACGCGGAAATGATCCAGGTGGAATAGTTTCCATTGCCGCGGCGGCGGCAAAATTTTTTGGGATTGAGTTAGTGTATTCTAATTAACGATATCTAAATTAATACATATACCGCTGGTTTTGCAAGAATTTTAGCAGACGGCGGTCCTAATTGGAAAATTATATTGCCATTGGCAGAAAAGAGGTAGGAGAGTCAATGAAAATTGCGTTAGCGGGCAATCCCAACAGTGGAAAGACCACGTTGTTTAATGCTCTGACAGGATCTAATCAGTTTGTCGGCAACTGGCCCGGCGTTACTGTAGAAAAGAAAGAAGGTAAACTCAAAGGCCACAAAGATGTGGTTATTATGGACCTTCCGGGAATTTATTCCCTCTCACCATATACGCTGGAAGAAGTAGTAGCCAGAAATTATCTTATTAATGAAAGGCCGGATGCCATCTTAAATATTATTGATGGAACCAACCTTGAACGTAATCTTTATTTATCCACACAGTTGATGGAGCTGGGAATCCCTATGGTTATGGCTGTCAATATGATGGATATCGTTAAAAAAAGCGGCAATAAGATCCATCTCGACAAGCTGAAACAAAAGCTTGGCTGTGAAGTTGTGGAAATATCCGCCTTAAAAGGCACGGGGGTTAAAGAAGCGGCAGAGAAAGTAATCCAGGTTGCAAAGCGTAAGACGGCTGTCCCCCCGGTACATAAGTTTGCGGCGGAAGTGGAAGACGTTCTGGATTCCATCGAGACAAAACTGGGAAGCGGTGTCCCGGAAGAGCAGAAACGGTTCTTTGCCATTAAACTTCTAGAAAAAGACGACAAGATCGGTATGCAGATGAAACAGGCACCGGATGTCAGTGATGAAATAAAATATATTGAGAAAGAGATGGATGACGATACAGAGAGTATTATCACCAATGAACGCTATGTTTATATTTCTTCCATCATTGATGAGTGCTATACGAAAGTAAATACTAAAGAAAAACTGACAGTTTCAGATAAAATTGACCGTGTTGTTACTAACCGTTTCCTAGCCCTGCCAATTTTTGCGGCGGTTATGGTCATTGTTTACTATGTTTCAGTGACAACTGTAGGGACATGGGCCACAGACTGGGTCAATGACGGCGTGTTTGGCGATGGCTGGCATTTGTTTGGCATTGAAAGCCTTTATATCCCCAGTATTCCTGAACTGATTGGAAACGGACTTGCCGCCATCGGCTGCGCGGATTGGCTGTCCGGACTGATTCTTGACGGTATTGTTGCCGGTGTCGGCGCGGTATTAGGCTTTGTTCCTCAGATGCTTGTGCTTTTCATCTTCCTGGCATTTTTGGAATCCTGCGGTTACATGGCCAGAGTCGCTTTTATCATGGACCGTATTTTTCGTAAATTTGGTCTCTCCGGAAAGTCCTTTATTCCTATGCTTATCGGAACCGGATGCGGCGTTCCCGGCGTTATGGCTTCACGTACCATCGAAAATGACCGTGACCGTAAGATGACCGTTATGACCACTACATTTATCCCCTGTGGCGCTAAAATGCCGATCATTGCTTTGATTGCCGGCGCTTTGTTTGGCGGAGCCTGGTGGGTAGCGCCCAGCGCTTACTTTGTAGGTATTGCGGCCATCATCTGCTCTGGTATTATCTTGAAGAAAACAAAAATGTTCGCGGGCGATCCGGCGCCTTTTGTTATGGAACTTCCTGCTTACCACTGGCCAACTGTAGGAAATGTACTGCGGAGCATGTGGGAGCGGGGCTGGTCCTTCATTAAAAAGGCCGGTACCATTATTCTTTTATCAACCATTGTTGTGTGGTTCACTACATACTTCGGATGGGTGGACGGACAGTTCCGTATGCTTGAAGATATGGAACTTGATCACAGTATCCTGGCCACCATTGGAAACGCCATCGCTTGGATTTTCGCACCTCTTGGCTGGGGCAACTGGAGAGCGGCTGTGGCAGCGATCACAGGTCTTGTGGCCAAGGAAAATGTTGTCGGCACCTTTGGTATTCTTTACGGTTTTGCTGAGGTTGCGGAAGACGGCGCCGAGTACTGGGGCGCTCTTGCAGGAAGTATGACTGCCGTGGCGGCTTACTCTTTCCTCACATTCAACCTTCTGTGTGCGCCGTGCTTTGCAGCTATGGGCGCTATTAAGAGAGAAATGAACAGTGCCAAGTGGTTCTGGTTCGCTATCGGCTATCAGACGCTTCTGGCCTATGTCGTATCTCTGTGCGTATACCAGATCGGCACATTGATCACTACAGGTGCTTTCGGCGTAGGTACTGTTGTGGCTTTCCTCTTAGTGATCGTATTTATTTACCTCCTTGTACGTCCGTACAAAGAGAGCAATACATTAAATATCAGTGCTAAAGCAATGGCACGGGTAAAGTAAAAACGGCCTGTTGACGGGCTGAAAGAGAATGAAAAAACTGGAGCCTGCGCGAAAAAAGTGCGGGCTCCGGTTTTATAACGGCAGCGTGGCAGGCTCATGGCCGGCCCGGTTTTGAAATGGAGATGATAAGATGTCAGAGTGCCGGAAGGTCAAGGGGGAAGGGAAAGACTGCTGCAAAGAGAACGAATATCAGCGGACCCAGATGCAAAAAGAAATGATCATTGAAAAACTAAAGGAACACGGCGGGCGTATTACAAAGCAGCGCCTGATGCTTTTAGATATTATCCTGGAAAATGAATGCTCCAGTTGTAAAGAAATCTTTTATAAGGCATCAAAAATTGACCGCAAGATCGGGACGGCCACGGTTTACCGCATGATCAATGCCCTGGAAGACATCGGCGCTATTAGCAGAAAAAACATGTACCGGGTCGCCTATTCATCAGAATGCGCCATGGAGGACGCCTGTACTGTCGTTTTAGACGACGCGACAACCTATCATCTGTCCGCGAAAATGTGGAACAAGGTTGTCCAGGAAGGTCTTAACGCCTGTGGCTTTGCCAAAAATCAGAAACTTGTTTCTATTACATTCAAGACCTGCTCGCGGGTCTTGGCGCGGGATTCGGGGCAGCTTTAGCTGACATCTTCCTTACAGAATCCCTGTGCATCCTAAGCGGAGCGTTTATCAGATGGGGGATTGACTCCCGCCACTGATACGAGTTTGTTATACTCGCCGCCTGCAGAGGCTGGAGTCTTCCCCCATCTGATAAAACCATGTGAATGTGACATCAACTATAAAAAGGAGTGACTATGAAAAAAATTATTAACGGACTTTGTATTATTTTGGGATTTTTATGTATCGGCCTTGGGGTTGTGGGAATTATCCTTCCTGTTCTCCCGGCGACGCCATTTCTTATCCTGGCGGCGGTTTTGTTTGCCAAAGGTTCTACCCGGTTCCACCGGTGGTTTATTCAGACAAAACTCCATAAAAACTATGTAGAGCCGGCCATGGGGAAACGGGCTATGGACCGGGGAGCCAAGGTCAAAGCATTGATTACTTTGTTTATTATCTTTTCTGTCAGCTTTATCCTGGTGCCTATATGGTTTGTAAAGATCATTATCCTTGCCGTGGCATTATTCCATTTTTACTATTTTGGTTTTAAGATAAAAACAGCCGCCGTCAGGCAGGAGGAGGTCAGAGACTATGGTAAAAGGAGCTGATTCTCCTGAAATTGCCAAAAAGAGGGAGCAGGAAAAGGCGACCATGGAAATTATGGTCCGTATTTACTGCCGGGGCAGCCGCCATAAACGGACAGGGGAGCTTTGCCCTGAATGTGAAGCTCTTTTATCCTACGCCAACAGCCGGACGGATAGTTGTCCTTTTATGGAGACCAAAACATTTTGCAGCGCCTGCAAGGTTCACTGCTATTCGCCGAAAATGCAGGAAAAAGTCCGGCAGATCATGCGCTATTCCGGGCCGAGGATGCTTTTTGTCCATCCGGTGATAGCCCTGCGTCATATGAAAATCACTTTACAAAACAGGAGAAAATCACATGTTTAATCAACGTCTGATGAAGGAGTTTAAAGAAAATCAGAAGTACGTTGCCGGCATGGTTGTGACCTTATGGGTCACTCTGATGGCCAACGTACTTCTGATTTATTTTGCCGCTCTTTTTATGGAAAAAATGCTGAAAGGAGATGTTATTCTCAGTGATGGGGTCTGTCTTATCCTGATCCTGGCGGGGGTTTGGGTTCTGAGAGCTGTGATGAACACTTTAAACAGCCGCATGTCTTTTGCTGCCTCCTCCTCTGTTAAGCAGAGACTGAGAGAAAAAATCTACGGGAAGCTTATGGATCTGGGAGCATCCTATCGGGAATCTGTGTCGTCGTCGGAGGCTGTTCAGATCAGCACGGAAGGTGTGGAACAGCTTGAAATTTATTTTGGAAAATATGTTCCCCAGTTTTTTTACAGTCTGCTGGCGCCGCTGACATTGTTCGTCATCGTAGGGACAATGACTTTAAAAGTGGCGGTTGTTTTGCTGATCTGTGTTCCTCTGATCCCACTGGCTATTGTGGCGGTGCAGAAGTTGGCGAAAAAAATGCTGGCAAAATACTGGGGAACCTACACCCATCTGGGGGATTCATTCCTCCAGTGTCTCCAGGGACTGACAACTCTGAAAATTTATCAGGCTGATGAACACTACAGCAAAAAGATGGACCAGGAGTCGGAGACATTCAGAAAAGTCACTATGCGTGTGCTGATCATGCAGTTAAATTCCATCAGCATTATGGATCTGGTGGCCTACGGCGGCGCAGCAGCCGGCATCATCCTGGCAATTTTAGAGTGCAGGGCGGCAAACATCGGCCTTGGTCAATGTCTGTTTATCATCCTGGTCAGTGCTGAATTTTTCCTGCCCCTGCGACTGTTAGGTTCTTTTTTCCATATTGCCATGAACGGAAACGCCGCGGCAAACAAAATTTTCAACCTCCTGGACCGTCCTTCCAAGGTTCATAGCGGGGAAGAGAAGATCAAAGGCTCAGACATTGTCTTTGATCAGGTATCTTTTGGCTATGACCAGGAAAAGGAAGTCCTTCAGAAAATCTCTTTCAGTGCTGAAGATCATTCTTTTACGGCGCTGGTAGGCGTGTCCGGCTGCGGGAAGAGTACGATTGCTTCTTTGATCATGGGGGCCTATTCCGGGTATACCGGTCAGATCTGCGTTGGCGGGATACCTATTGAAAATATAAATGAGGGAAGTCTGTACAAAAAAGTGACCCGGATCTGCCATGACAGCTATGTGTTTGGGGGAACGGTGGAAGAAAACCTGAGAATGGGAAATCCGGGGGCGGAGCAGGAACAGCTTTACAGAGCCTTAAAAGAGGTGGATCTTTACGAAACGATCATGGAGAAGGGCGGGCTGTCCATGGTGATCGAAGAAAAAGCTGCCAATTTATCCGGCGGGCAAAAACAGCGCCTCTGTTTGGCTCGTGCCATTCTCCACGACAGCGATATTTATATTTTTGACGAGGCTACTTCAAATATTGACGCGGAAAGTGAAAATAAGATCATGGAAGTGGTGGAGCGCCTGGCAAAAACAAAGACGGTGATTTTAATTTCCCATCGCCTGGCCAATGTGGTCCGGGCGGACAAGATCCTTGTCCTCAAAGAGGGAAAAATTACAGAACAGGGAACACACCGGGAACTTGTGAATGCTGGCGGCTACTACAGCCAGATCTTTAACCGGCAGAAAGAACTTGAAAATTATTCGGGAAAGGCGGTGGCGCTGTGAATCATCAAAGAAGAAGCGGACTGAAAGTTATGGCCGGGCTCATCGGCATGGTCAGGCCTCTGCTGGGTTTTATGGCACTGGCTATCATTTTGGGGTGCGCCGGCAATCTGATGGCCACATTTATTACTGTTCTTGGCGGCTACGGACTTCTCACCGCCGCAGGATTTTATGATGGAAATCTGGGACAGATCATTTTGGTGATCATTGTTTTTGCTGTGGTCCGGGGGTTCCTTCGTTATGGGGAGCAGGCCAGCAATCATTTTATCGCCTTTAAGCTGCTGGCCCGCATCCGCCATAAAGTATTCGCAGCCCTCCGCCGGCTGGCGCCGGCCAAGCTTGACGGCAGTGATAAAGGCAATCTCATCGCTATTCTTACAAGCGATATTGAACTTCTGGAAGTATTTTACGCTCACACCATATCTCCCATTGCCATTGGCGTGATTACATCGGCTGTTATGATCGCCTTTATGGCCTGCCTCCATCCGGCAGCGGCTGTCCTGGCGGCGGTCTTTTATGTGATCACAGGTCTGGTCATCCCTGTAGTCAACAGCCGCCTGGGAGGAGCGGACGGAGTAAAATACCGGGATCTCTTTGGCCGGCTGAATACAGTTGTTCTGGACAATCTCTACGGCCTGGATGAAATTCTCCAGTATGGCGGCCAAAAAGAGCGTATGGGCCATATGAATGAAAAAAGTGAAAGCCTTGAAAAAATTTCTCTGAGGCTGAAAAAAAGGGAGAATACCCAGAAGATTGCCACAGACTGGGTGATCCTTGCCGCAGGTATTCTTCAGGCGGCAGTCTGCGCGGCCTTTGTGATGTCTGGGCAGATGGAAGGAGCCGACGGTGTCATCGCCGTGATTGCCATGATGAGTTCCTTCGGGCCGGTGGCGGCCCTGTCCTCCCTGTCAAACAACCTTACCCAGACTTTGGCTGCGGGAAAACGGGTGCTGTCACTGCTGGAAGAATCGCCACAAGTACAGGAAGTGGTTGGTGGCGCGGCTCCCGGAAACGGGGCTATCCATTGCGATCATGTGTCCTTTGCCTACAGGACGGCAGGGGAAAAGGACAAAAAGGGGGAAAAGGTAAAAACAGGTGAAAAACCAAAAATAGTGTTGGAAGATTTTTGTCATGATTTTGCACCGGGGATGATCCACGGTATTCTTGGAAAAAGCGGTTGCGGTAAATCTACTCTCCTTAAACTGATGATGCGTTTTTATGAGACGGATTCCGGGACAATATCTTACGGCGGTGAGGATGTCAACCGGATTACCACATCGAATTTAAGGCGCCATGTGGCCTATGTCACCCAGGAGATCTTCCTTTTTCATGATACTATTGAGAATAATATTAAGGTAGCAAAACTTTCCGCTTCCAGGGAGGAGGTCATTGCCGCGGCGAAAAAGGCGTCAATCCACGATTTCATTCAGTCCCTTCCTGGCGGCTATGAGACAAAGCTTTCCGAGCTTGGGGACAGTATTTCCGGGGGAGAGCGTCAGCGTATCGGCATCGCCAGGGCATTTTTGCACAACAGCCCGGTAATCTTCCTGGATGAGCCTACAAGTAATATCGACAGTTTAAATGAGGGGATGATATTAAAAAGCCTGAATGAGGAGAAAGAGGACAAGACGATCATTCTTGTATCCCATCGGGCGTCCACCATGGGAATCGCGAAAAATGTGGTGAGAATGTGAAAAACGATAAGATTTCTCAATAAAGCAGGTTAGAATTGACTTCTGACAATGAGAATCCTATAGTAATTCATAAGAACATGGCCATGTTGCGCGGCGCCAGTACCACGGAGACTGTCCGGTCTGCAGACAACTCGCCGGTCTTGTTTTTAGACTGGCTTTCATTGTAAATTTAAGGACTAAGGAAGTGATTTTTTAGTGAAACATCATAAATTTTGGGCTTGGGCAATGCTCATATCATTTATTATGGTTATGTATACCGGCTACAAGCACAAATAACAGAGCCGCTAAAGCAGCTCTCATACATATTGTGACAGTTCAGCCCGCTCATTCCTGATGGCTGAACAAGAGAATGTAACAGTTCAGCGCGCGCCATTCGCAAAATCGCGCTAATGCGCTGACCCGCGGCTGCGCCGCTCTTTTGCTCATGATCGGGCGCTCCACTTATCAGGAATGAGGCGGTCTGATTCTTATGCAAGCATAAATCATCCCGCCCATTCCTGATGGCTGAACTGTTACTACATATTTTTTACAGGAGGCAGAAAAATGATTGATATTTCCAAATTAAAATGTTTAGGTATTTTTGCGGGAGGTGTGCTTTTTGGAACGGCTGGGATTAAGCTGCTCTCCAGCAAAGACGCTAAGAAAGTGTATACAAATTGTACAGCAGCAGCTCTTCGGGCGAAAGACTGTGTGATGAAAACAGCCACCACTGTTCAGGAGAACGCTGAGGATATTCTCGCCGAGGCGAAGATGATCAATGAGGAGAGAGCGGCGAAAGAGGCTGCCAGCGTTCAGGAAGATGAGTGCGATGAGCAGACTGTAGAAGAATAACAGACCGAAGCAGAATAATCGAGGTTTTTAATGTGAAATTTATCATTAAGCATGAAACAAAGGGCCGGATGCGTATACATCTGGCCCAGAATCATATGACCTGCAGACAGGCCGATATTTTACAATACTATTTAGAAAAAGTGAAAAATGTATCCCGTGTTAAAGTGTATGAATATACCTGTGACGCGGCGATTTATTTTACTGGCGCTCCGGAGACTGTGATCGGGGCGGTTAAGGCCTTTCACTATGAGTCGGCCCAGGTGCCGGAAAATGTTATAGAAAATTCCGGGAGAGCCCTGACCCACCAGTTTAAGGAACAACTGACTATGAAAGTGCTGTTCCATTTTGGCCGAAAATTACTGCTGCCCCGGCCACTTCGGATCGCCTACACAATCTTTAAGTCGGTAAAGTATATTTACCATGGGCTGAAATGTCTGTCCAAAGGAAGGCTGGAAGTTCCTGTGCTGGACGCCACCGCCATTGGCGTGTCCATGCTCCGGGGCGATTTTGACACCGCCAACTCTGTCATGTTTTTACTAGGTGTAGGGGAGATCCTAGAAGACTGGACCCATAAAAAGTCAGTCAGTGACCTGGCCCGGAGTATGTCTTTAAATATCAGAAACGTATGGCTTCTAAAAGACGGGCAGGAAGTCCTTGTTCCATCCCAGACCATTGAGCAGGGGGATGAGGTTGTAGTCCATATGGGTAATGTAATCCCATTCGACGGCTTAGTCACGGCCGGGGAAGGTATGGTCAACCAGGCGTCCATGACCGGTGAATCTATACCTGTGAAAAAAGAAAACGGCGGCTATGTCTACGCCGGGACTGTTGTGGAGGAAGGGGAACTGACAATTAAGGTAAAGGCTGTCTCCGGAGCCAACCGTTATGAAAAGATTGTTGCCATGATCGAGGATTCCGAAAAGCTTAAATCCGGATTAGAAAGCAAGGCGGAGCATCTGGCTGACCGGCTGGTGCCTTATACTCTCTTGGGAACCGGACTTGTAGGTGCCATCACCCGGAGTGCTACCAAAGCTCTGGCGGTACTTATGGTTGATTTTTCCTGCGCTCTGAAGCTGGCCATGCCTATCGCAGTTTTATCAGCAATCCGAGAGGCCGGCGACCATTATATGACAGTTAAAGGCGGAAAATATCTGGAAGCTGCGGCGGAAGCGACCACCATTGTCTTTGATAAAACAGGCACTCTGACCAACGCCTGCCCTACGGTGAAAGAAGTGGTGACCTTTGACGGACGAGATCCTGACGAAATGCTTCGCATCGCCGCCTGTTTGGAAGAACACTTCCCTCATTCTATGGCCAAGGCTGTGGTGGATGCCGCCCGGAAAAAACATCTGGAACATGAGGAAATGCATTCCAAAGTGGATTATATTGTAGCCCACGGCATTTCTTCTTTTATAGAGGACAAAAAAGTCATTATCGGCAGCTACCATTTTGTCTTTGAGGACGAAAAATCCGTGATTCCGCCAGGGGAGGAGAAACGTTTTGACAGCCTTTCTCCGGAGTATTCCCATTTATATCTGGCAGTAGAGCAGAAATTGGCAGCGGTGATTTGTATCGAAGATCCCATCCGGGAGGAAGCGGGCACTGTTGTCAAAGAACTGAAAGCCTGTGGTATTGATAAAATTGTTATGATGACAGGGGACAGCGAGCGCACTGCTGCGGCCATTGCCCGACAGGTTGGCATTGACGAATATTACTCGGAAGTGCTTCCCGAAGATAAGGCGGCATTTGTGGAAAGGGAAAAGTCCCTTGGACGAAAGGTGATTATGGTTGGGGACGGTATCAACGATTCTCCGGCGCTGTCCGCGGCAAATGTGGGCATTGCTATTAGCGATGGGGCCCAGATTGCCAGGGAGATTGCCGATATCACCATATCCGCCAACGACTTAAATGAGCTGGTGACGCTGAAACGTCTCAGCAACCTGCTCATGGTTCGTATTCAGAAAAATTACCGTCGTATTGTGGGGATCAACACCGCCCTGATCATTCTTGGCGTGGCCGGGGGGATCATGCCCACCACTTCGGCACTCCTTCACAATATGTCCACTCTGGCTATCAGTTTGAAGAGTATGGAAAATCTTCTTGAAAAAGAATAAAAAAACTTGTCGGTGTCAAAACTGTTTATAAAGAGTTTTGGCACCGTTTTATCAGATGTGGGAAGACTCCCGCCTCTATAGGCGGCGAGTATAACAAATTTGTATTAGTGGTGGGAGTCAATCCCCTATATGATAAACGCTCCGCTTAGGATGCGCAGGGATTCGGTTTTGATCTACTGATAATGAGAATTTGTTCTTATTAATCCCTATTGACGAATAACTGTGAATCCGCTAGTATATAAGCAAGTTAGTTATAGCTAACTAGCAAAGGAGGACACATGAGCGAAGATGTATTTCAGATTATAACCCATAAGGATATTAAAGCGCTGAAGATGCAGCTTGCCCTTCAGTGTTCTCCGGTTCTGGCCGGATTGAAAGTATCCAATCTGCTGATTGTCAGCAGTAAAGACGAAAATCATATAAGGCGGCTGTTTCGCAAAAGCTGTATTGAAGCAAGGCTGATCTGCAGGACAGAGACAAAAGCTACTTTTCTTCTCTACCGGAGAGATGAGCTGGAGGCCTATTTAAGACAGAGCCGGGTTTTAGCCCTGCTTTTATGGCTGGGTTATGATAAGACCTGCCTGGAAGACGTCCTGGATCTTTTTTGCCGGCGGTACACAGACTACTGTCAGCAAAAAAAAGATTTTCCTCATGAGATGGGGCTGATTCTGGGCTATCCCGCGGCAGATGTCTATGGTTTTATCATCAATAAAGGGAAAAATGATTTATATACCGGATATTGGAAAATCTATGATAATTTATCCGATACATTAAAATTATTTGAACAGTTCAATCGGGCGAAAGAATCTATGATCCGGCAGGTAGATGCCGGAGCCAGTTTTTCAGATATAATCAGGAGGAGTGCAGTATGAGTAAAATTTATGTTGTTTATTGGTCACAGACAGGAAATACCCAGGCGATGGCCGAAGCTTTGGGAGAAGGCATTGCCCAGGGCGGCAAGGAAGGAGAAGTTGTCGAAGTATCGGCGGCGTCTTTGGATGATCTTAAAGGCGTTCAGACTTTTGCTCTGGGATGCCCGGCTATGGGCGCGGAAGTGCTGGAAGAAATGGAAATGGAACCTTTTGTGGAGGAAGTGGAGAAGTTTGCAGCCGGCAAAAATATCGCTCTTTTTGGCTCCTACGGTTGGGGCGATGGCGAGTGGATGAGAGACTGGGAAGAGCGGATGAAGACCGCGGGGGCCAATCTTGTTGGCGGTGAAGGTCTGATTATCAACGAGGCGCCGGATGAGGACGGCCTGGAGAAGTGCCGGGACCTGGGACGCCTGCTTGCAGCTCTCTAAACAAAAGATACGGATGCTCCTGACGCCTTAAAATGGCGCCAGGAGCAACGGCAATGAAGTCAAAGGAGGAAGATGAAGATTATGAGTATTGTCATTGTAGGCGGCCATGACTGTATGGTGTGCCAATATAAAAAGATCTGCAAAAGCTATAACTGTAAAGCTAAAGTGTTTACACAGATGTCCGCCAAGCTTGGTAGCCAGATCGGAAAACCGGATCTGATCATTCTTTTCACAAACACAGTATCCCACAAAATGGCAAAATGCGCTGTGGCTGAGGCCAAAAAGTCCAATGCTCAGATCGTCCGCTGCCATACAAGCAGCGGAAGCGCTTTAAGTGAGATCCTTGAGAATGTCTGTTTGGCGTAAGGCATCAGGGGATGCTTTGACGGCTATAAGGGAAAGTTATTTTAAATTCTGTGGCATAGTGACTTTCTGTGGAAGGCACAAGTTGGATGTTTCCACCGTGAATCTCTACGATCTGCCGGACGATAGCAAGTCCAAGTCCGGTGCCGTCGCCGCTTGTCCGGGCTGCGCTTCCCGTAACAAATGGGGCAAACACCTGGTCCGAGATGTCTTTCGGGATACCGGTGCCGTTATCTGCCACTGTCAGACAGATAGCCTGGTCAGTGACATTCAGCGATACATAGATGGTAGTTTCCGGGGGATTATATTTTAAAGCATTTCCAATCAGGTTTTCTATAAGCCGGCGCAGTAATTTTTTGTCCCCGCAAAAATGAATGGGCGCATCCTGGATATCCACTTCCAGGAAACACTGGCTGTTTTCAATTTCGCTGTATTTTTCTGCCAAAATGCCGGAGATGTAGCCGGTAAGCTCAAGTTCCTCCATGTTTGCCTGGTACTGAGGATGTCCCATGCGCACATAGTCAAAGAGGGTGTCGATCAGCCCTGCAGCCAAGACAGAGCGGTTGTAAATGACCGACAGATATTTATCTTTTTTATCTTCCGGAATCATGTTTTCCATAAATGCCTTGGCGTAACCCTGGATCACTGTCAGGGGCGTTTTTAAATCGTGGGAAATATCTGTGATGATTCTCTGACGTTCTTTATAAATTTCTTCTTTTTCTTTCTGTACCTTTGTCAGACGATTTAAAAGCTGTGTAAAATTCTGAGTGATGGGCTGAAATTCCACAGGGACAGCGTGAGTGTCAATTTTAAAGGTTTGAGTTTTTTCATAATTTGCCACAGCCTCGTTTAGAGGGAGGAAAGATGACCGCACTTTTCTTGTAAACAAAAGACCTTCAATGAGAATTACAATGGCGATGAGCGGTATGGCCATGAGCCACATCCGGCTGGCCCGCCCCATGACCTTGTCGTAAGACTGGGCGGTCATCTGGGGAGAGATAAAGACCATGGCCCGGTATTCTCCAAGATCATTTTCATATTCATATTTAACAATATTTTTGTTGCTTGTGTAAATTCCCTGAAGCAGTTGAAACTCCTCCTGAGTCAGGGAATCTTTGTCTGAAAAAAGCTCACCTGAAAGAATATTCAGGTCTTCGTCAAGTGTACAGCTTCCTAAAATCCGTATCCGGCCGGTATCTGCGTCCTGTTCATTAAGGTTGATCAGATAGCAGGGCTGATTGTTTTCACAGTCTTTTTCATAGACGGAATAAAAAGTCCCGTCGCAGGAACTGATCACCACCAGATTTTCCGCACTGATTTTCTCGGTGATGGCCCGGTCTGAGGCATAGATCGTCCGGCCGTCCTCATCAAAGATAATGATATCGCAAATCCGGGTCAGCCTGGCGGGAATCTTTGAAAAATCATCTTTATTCACAACATCATCGTATTTCAGAAGATCTTCAATGACCGGGAAGGCGTTGGATAGCCGCGTCTGTATAAAGGAACTGATGATCATATATATAAGGAATAAAATCAGAGAATAGCCGAGAAAATGGACGGCGCATGTAAAAATAAAACTTTTCTGAAATCTAATTTTTCTTGCTTTCAATTTTGTAACCCAACCCCCTTATAGTTTTAATATACTGAGGTGATTCCGGATGGTCCTCGATTTTTGAGCGGATGTTGGAAATATGGACCATCATCGTATTGTCATCGTTTTCATAATAATCCCCGTTAATACATTCATAAAGCTGGGCTTTTGTAAATATCCGCTCAGGTGATTTCATAAGTACAGCCATGATTTTAAGCTCGGCGGGGGTCATGGGGAGCAGCTCGCCCTTCTTATATAAAAGAAACTTCTCTGTGTCAAATTCCAGATCTCCTACGATGAGACGGCTGCTCTCCTGGGAAGAGTTGGATGTCAGGGCATAGGCCCGCCGGACTGCGGCGTTGACCTGGGCCACGACAACCAGGGGATTAAATGGCTTTTTTATGTAGGCGTCTGCCCCAATATTTAATCCTAGAACTTCATCCTCATCCATAGTTTTTGCTGAAATGATAATGATGGGGAAGGATGTATTCTGGCGGATGGATTTAATAAACTGGTATCCATTCATTTTAGGCATCATAACATCCACCAGGGCAACATCAATTTTTTCTTCTCTGGCGATCTGTAAAGCGGTCTCCCCGTTATCCGCAGTAAAAATGTGGTAATCGCCGTTATCCAGATAAAGGGCCAGGAGCTGAGTAATATCTGGATCGTCTTCTGCGATTAAAAGGTTATATTTCATAAAATGGGGCCTCCTTATATCTGATAGTGAGGTTATTATAAGGGATAAATCTAAAATCCTTGGGTGCTTTCATCTTAAAATTCCTTAACAAATCTTTAGGTTCAGCTATAGGGTAAATAAAGGCAGGTACAGTATACTCTGAATTGTAAGAAAGAACACATGCATTTTTCAGGAGGATGATTAATGACAAAAAATTATTTGATTTTAGATATATTAGAGAAAACTGCTAGGAGACGTCCGGAAAAAAACGGCGTCATAGACGCCTGGGGAAGCTGCACATATCGTCAGCTTGCGGGAATGAGCCAGAGAGTAGGAAGCGGCCTTTTAAACTGGGTCGATCCGGGAAAACCGGTGGGAATATTTATGGAAAAAGGTATCAATGCCTTGACTGCTTTTTTTGGAAGCGTATATGCGGGAGGCTGCTATGTCATGCTTTCTCCACAGCTTCCGGCGCCCCGACTGGCTCAGATGGCCCATGTTTTGGAACTTAAAGTGGTCATCGCCGATGATCAGACGTGGGAAAAGGCCAGCGAGATTTTCTCCGGTCAGAAGATTTTTAATATTAATGATCTTAAAGCGGAAACAGAGAATCAGAAGGGATTGGCTCTCATCCGGAAAAATATGCTTGACACGGATCCTCTTTATATCATGTTTACTTCAGGGTCATCGGGGGTCCCCAAAGGGGTGGCTGTGAGCCACCGGTCAGTGATGGACTTTATTGATACGTTTACCGGGCTGTTTCATATCAGTGCCTCAGACGTGATTGGCAATCAGGCGCCATTTGATTTTGATGTATCTGTGAAAGATATTTATTCCGCCGTAAAAACCGGCGCCAAGCTGGTGATTATTCCCCGGAGACTTTTTTCAAATCCTTCAGGACTTTTGGATTTTATATGCAGCCACAAGGTGACGACAATGATCTGGGCGGTTTCCGCCCTCTGTCTGGTGACAACCTTCCATGGGCTGGATTATAAGATCCCGGAAACGGTGGACAAGATTATGTTCAGCGGGGAAGTGATGCCGTGGAAACATTTAAAGAGCTGGATGGATCATCTGCCGGACACTGTTTTTGTCAATCTCTACGGCCCCACGGAAATCACCTGTAATTGTACATACCATGTGGTGGAAAGGAACCGGGACTATAGCCGGGGACTTCCCATTGGCCGGCCGTTCCCAAATAAAGGGGTATTTCTGCTGGATGAGCAGAACCGTGAAATTAAAGAGGCGGGAAAAGTTGGGGAAATATGCGTCCGGGGAACAGATCTGGCTCTGGGATATTTTAACGCCCATGAGGCGACGAAAAAAAGTTTTGTCCAAAATCCTTTAAATAAGGCTTACCCGGAGACGATCTACAGAACTGGAGATCTGGGATGCCTGGATGATTTTTTTGATATATATTTTTGCGGCCGGAAAGATTTTCAGGTGAAGTATATGGGACACCGGATCGAACTGGAAGAGATCGAGAGGGCCATACACAATGTCCCAGGTGTTTCCAGATGCTGCTGCGTCTTTGATGAGAAGAAAAGCCGTCTCTACGGTTTTTATACAGGCACTATTTCAAAAGGTGAACTGTCTGTAAAGCTGAAGGAAATGCTCCCGGCGTTTATGATCCCTACGTCTTTAAAATGGGTGGAAGGGATGCCTTTGACACCCAACGGAAAAACTGACCGGAAAGCTTTAGCTTCAGGAATCATATAAGGTGGTGAATTTTATGAATAAAAAGTTAATAGAAACATTGCTGGAAAGCCATCCGACCCCTTTTTATGTTTTCGATACAGGGGTGCTGAAAGGAAGAATCGCCTATTTAAGATCTGTGCTGCCGGAAAATATAGCGCTGTGTTATGCCGTGAAGGCCAACACATTTATTCCAGGTGTTTTAAAAGATATTATCGACCGTTTTGAAGTGTGTTCGCCCGGAGAGCTTAAAATCTGCCGGACTCAGAATCTTATGTCAGAAAAATTGGTGATCTCCGGCGTGTATAAAGATCCAGAGTTGATGGAGGAGCTGGTTAAAGGGGAATTTCTGCCGGGGGCATACACTGTAGAATCCGTGGGACAGTTTAAACTTCTTCACGGCCTTGCCAGCCGGTATAAAAAGAAAATCCCTATGCTGTTGCGCCTTACTTCCGGAGGACAGTTTGGTATGGACGCAGAGGACATCTGCAATATTGTTAAAAACAGCCGCAATGATCCCTGTTTAAATATCCTGGGTATCCAGTATTTTTCCGGAACTCAGAAAAAATCATTGAGGCGTCTGGAGAGAGAACTTAACGAAGTGGACCGTCTCCTTGAAAAGTTGGATAAGGAATATGGGTGCAGACTTCCGGAACTGGAGTTTGGCCCCGGCCTTCCCGTAGATTATTTTGCGGGGGAGAATTTTAATGAGGAAGAGTTCTTACAGGGATTTGCCCAATTGCTGAAAGGGTTGTCCCATAAAGGCAAGATCACTCTGGAGCTGGGACGAAGTATCGCCGCATCCTGCGGAACCTATCTGACCCGGATTGTCGACACAAAAAGGAATAAAGGGCAAAATTACGCTATTGTCGATGGAGGAATCCATCAGATGGTTTACTATGGACAGTCCATGGCTATGAAACAGCCGCTGTGCGAACTGTTTCCACGCCGGCCTGTGGAGAATGAGCAAAACTGGAATATCTGCGGCTCTCTGTGTACTATTAATGATATTCTTGTAAAGCAGATGCCATTGTCGGATGTAAAGACCGGGGATGTACTCATCTTTAAAAATACCGGCGCCTACGCTATGACTGAGGGAATTGCCCTGTTTTTAAGCAGAAATCTGCCCGCAATTGTTATTTTAGATGAGAAAGGAGAGAGCCATCTGGCCCGTGGCCCGCTGGAGACATATCCTTTAAATATGTAAGCTCCTCTCATCAGAGTTGGAACGTCCAGATCTTTATGCGTGCATAAATCTGTCCGTCCCATCTCTGATGGCTGAACTGTTGTAATAAAAATGTGAAAGGAAGAATAAATTATGGAAAAATTAATCGAGATTTTAGAAGATATTCAGCCAGGTGTGGATTATGCCACATGCGAAAACCTTATTGACGGACAGATCCTTAACTCCCTCACGATTCTCGCCCTTGTGGCAGAGATTGAGGACGCCTTCGATGTTGTCATTCCCGCCGTCTGGATTCTGCCTGAGAATTTTAACTCTGCTGCGCGTATCTGGGATCTGATCTGCAGACTGAAGGAGGAGGATAACTGATGGCAATGGATTCCTATTATTCCATTGCCTACCTGGCCCTGTTTCTGCCTTTGGTCATTGTGGTGTACACCCTTTTCCCCAAAAAGGGAAGATGGGCGGTTCTGCTTGGAAGCAGCCTCATCTTCTTCTGGTGTATCAGTGGGAAACTGGTTATTTACCTTCTGGCCTCCATTGTGTCTATCCATTACGGCGGGATATGGATCGCCCTTTTGGGAACACACAAAGACGAGCGTATCCGCCTGGCGGCAGAGACACAGGGAGGCCCGACAAAAAAGGAACTGAGAAAAATATATCAGAAAAAGCAGATGGCGGTAACTGCGGGGATTGCTCTGTTTAATGTGGGCCTTCTGCTTTTTCTTAAATATACGCCATTTTTTATGGGGAACATTAACCGGCTTCTGGCAGCGTTAAAGATTCCGGCAGCCCTGGAGATTCCCGCCATGGCCGTGCCCATTGGCATTTCCTTTTATGCACTTCAGGCTGTTTCCTATATTATGGACGTTTATTGGGGGAAAATACCGGCCCAGGGCAATATTTGCCGTCTGGCACTGTACATGTGTTTTTTCCCCAGGCTTATCGAGGGACCTATCTGCAGGTTTAAGGAAATGGATGAACAGCTCTTTAATGGAGAGCGAATACATTTTGACAATCTTGTCCGCGGCAGCCAGCGCATTGTCTTTGGCATGATGAAAAAGCTGGTGGTCGCAGACCGACTGAATTTGTTTATAAAAAATGTCTATGAAAATCCGGGGCAGTATGATGGCGGCGTTATCGCCATGGGAGCAGTGCTGTACACATGCCAGCTTTACATGGACTTTTCCGGCACTATGGATATAGTCCTTGGTACCGGAGAGATTTTCGGAATACAACTGCCTGAAAATTTCCGCCAGCCCTTTTTCTCAAAAAGTATTTCTCAGTTCTGGCAGAGATGGCATATCACTTTAGGTACATGGTTTAAAGATTATATTTTTTACCCTGTATCCATGTTACGGCCTATGAAAAAATTAACATCCTTTGGCCGGAAACATGTGGGTAATTACTATGGGCCTCTCCTCTCAGGAGGCTGTGCCCTGTTCTGCGTGTGGCTGTGCAACGGCCTGTGGCATGGCAGCGGCTGGAACTATATATTTTTTGGAATGTATCATTTTGCGCTGATTTTCGGCGCGCAGATTTTCGAGCCGGCAGCGGCAAAAATCTGCAAGGTACTCCATATTCCCCGGAAGTCTGTGGCGTGGGGCACGGTACGTATAGTCCGTACAGCCGCCCTGGTCTGTGTGGGGGAGATGTTTTTCCGGGCTCACGGTTTAAAGGCCGGGCTTGGCATGTTTGTCAATATGGTGACAAACTTTACATTTGCCTCGGTTAAGGATGGGAGCTTATTTCAGATCGGCATGGATAAAAAGGACTTTTTGATCGTTGCAGTGGCGGTGCTGATCGTATTCATTAACAGTATTTTGAAGGAAAAAAGCATTGATCCGAGAGAATGGCTGGGAAAAAGGGGCCTGCCTGTGCGGTGGGGACTGTGTTACGGTCTGATCCTGTTTGTCATTATTTTTGGGGCTTACGGTGTCGGATACGTTCCTCTTGATCCTATTTATGCCGGTTTTTAAATGGAGGTGATACTTATTGAAGCAGGGAATTAAAAAAGCTGTGGGCAGTCTGTTTTTTTCGGCAGGACTCATTGCCCTTCTCGTGGTGCTGTCCATGATTTTTATTCCAAAAAATAATATGAAAGCATTTGGCATGGAGGATGTGCCTGCCAATGGGATATTGGGAGAAAAAGCAGATACCATCGACGTGGTGATTGTCGGGGACAGTGAGTCTTACAGTTCATTTTCGCCCATGCAAATGTGGGAGCAGCAGGGCTTTACATCCTACGTGTGCGGTACGCCGGGACAGTACCTTTACCAGTCGGAAACATTTCTGGAAAAAGCTTTTGAAAACCAGAAACCATCTGTCGTTGTCCTGGAAACTAACGCCATCTACCGAAAAATGTCCCCCAGCGCAGCCGTAATGAATACGGTGGAAAATATGTTTTCCATATTCCGCTATCATGACCGGTGGAAATCTATGGGAAGCGATGATTTTTTAAAACCGGTGAATTATACATGGACCGATGATATGAAAGGGTACCGTTATAATAATGCTGTTGATCAGGCCCCCACTAAGGAATATATGATTCCTACAGATCAGGCGGCGCCTATTGAAGCATTAAATGAGGAGTATGTTAAAAATATGGCGGAATTTTGTAGGGAAAACGGTGTCGCCTTCCTCCTTGTCAGCACTCCAAGTACGGTCAATTGGAACTACTCCCGCCATAACGGGATTGAAGCGCTGGCAAAAGAATATAATATTCCTTATATTGATATGAATTTAATGCGGCAGGAGATCCCTATTGACTGGACAAAGGATACACGGGATCAGGGGGATCATCTCAATCATTCCGGAGCTGTAAAAGTGTCCTCCTGGTTTGGAAAATTTGTAAAAGAAAAATTCAGCCTTAAAGACCGCCGCCAGGACAGCAGCTATAGCCAGTGGAATGATGCCCTTGGACGCTACAAAAAGACTGTAGGGGAAGTGTGAAATCCGGGCATGCGTCTCTCCAGCCCATCCCTGATGGCTAAACTGTTACGTTACTGTTCACTGTCAAGCCAGCGAGCAGTAACACTGTTATTAAATCTTCTGTGAGTTTTTTTGGCGATACCTTGATAATTTTGGCAAAATCGTATATGATAAAACTCAAGAAGGAGGAAGCAACACATGCTAGATATTAAGTTTTTACGGGCCAACCCGGACATGGTTAAAGAAAATATACGAAAAAAGTTCCAGGACGAGAAACTTGTCCTTGTGGATGAGATTCTTGAGATGGACAAAGAGATCCGGGATGTGCGTACACGTTATGAATATTTGAGAAGCCAGAGAAATTCCATAAGCAAGGAGATCGGCGGTCTTATGGCTAAGGGACAAAAAGAGGAGGCCCAGGCTAAAAAGGCAGAAGTAGTGGCTATGGCTGATGAGATGAATGAGCTGCAGCCCCGCCTGGACAAGTTAAACGATGAGATCCGCCAGCGGATGCTTGTGATCCCCAATATTATTGATGATAGCGTGCCCATCGGCAAAGACGACAGCGAGAATGTGGAGCTGGAGCGCTTCGGCGAGCCTGTTGTCCCCGATTACGAGGTCCCCTACCATGTGGACATTATGGAGCGTTTAAACGGCATTGATCTTGACAGCGCCAGAAAGACCAGCGGCGCCGGATTTTATTATCTCAAGGGGGACATTGCCCGCCTTCACTCCGCTATTTTGTCCTACGGCCGGGATTTTATGATCGACCGGGGCTTTACTTATTACATTCCGCCTTATATGATCCACGGCAATGTGGTCAACGGTGTCATGAGTTTTTCTGAGATGGAAAATATGATGTACAAGATTGAAGGGGAGGATCTTTATCTCATCGGAACAAGCGAACATTCCATGATCGGAAAGTTTATTGATACTATCCTTGACGAGGATCAGCTCCCGCAGACATTAACCAGCTATTCCCCTTGTTTCCGCAAGGAAGTGGGAGCCCACGGCATCGAGGAGCGGGGCGTTTACCGCATCCATCAGTTTGAAAAGCAGGAGATGGTTGTCGTGTGCCGTCCTGAGGAGAGCATGGACTGGTTTAAGAAGCTTTATATGAATACCGTTGAGTTTTTCCGCTCACTGGATATCCCGGTGCGCACCCTGGAATGCTGTTCCGGCGATCTTGCGGATCTGAAAGTCAAGAGTGTAGATGTGGAAGCATGGTCACCCCGCCAGCAGAAATATTTTGAGGTGGGAAGCTGTTCCAATCTCGGTGATGCCCAGGCCCGCCGTCTCGGCATCCGTGTCCGCAACAAAGGCGGCAACTATCTGCCCCATACCCTAAATAATACCGTGGTTGCTCCTCCAAGAATGCTTATCGCTT
This sequence comes from Catenibacillus scindens, assembly GCF_014202115.1. GTDB lineage: Bacteria > Bacillota > Clostridia > Lachnospirales > Lachnospiraceae > Catenibacillus > Catenibacillus scindens. Next base: position 55,671 of record NZ_JACHFW010000008.1, on the reverse strand, counting down.
TCCTTGAGAATAATCTCCAGGCTGATGGCCGGGTTCGTATCCCGGAGGCCCTGCGCATGTATATGGGCGGAAAAGAATATTTGGAGAAAGCTCCAAGATAATGACAGTTTGACCGCGCTGTTTTGGATGGAAGAACTGTTGCCGGAAAGAAGATAGAAGACGAAAAAAAGATCGTTACTGTCTCTGTGAACAGTAACGATCTTTCTTCGTCTCTTTTCTGGTTAGAAAGATTTTGGAAAAGGAAGATTCTGAACCGGGAAATTATGCTTTGCGGTACAGTTCAGAAGTGCTTTGTATCCGCAGGCATAAGTTCCAGAAGCTTTCGTGTGGCTGCGTTCATGCTCCGGCTTAAATCCCGGATATAGCAGATCTGCCGGGCGGGTATATGCTCGTAGAGGGGGATCTGGACAAGCTCTCCGCTCTCTAAGGCTGGCCGGGCCATCTCCTCTGGGATAAATCCGATGCCCAGACCGTGGAGGATGACCGGCATGATCAGATGGGCGCTGGCCAGCTCAATGTCCAGTCTTAACGGAACCTGACAGGATGCATAAAATTTTTGAATGAACTGATAACTCATCGTGTCCCGGCTTAATGATACAAGGGGATATTTGGAAAGCTCTGACAGATGCCATGTCTGGCGGGCCATGCGGGCGTATTCCCTGTTTCCGACTAAAACGTCGTTAAAGGTTTTTACCGGCGTCAGGTGGTAGGGTTCAGAGCAGTTGCACGGTGTGGTTACAAGGGCCAGATCAATTTTTCCCGCTTTAAACTCATGGAAAGTCATGGGGGTTGTCTGGTTGCTGATTTTTATATGGACTCCGGGGTAGAGGTGATGGAACTTTTCCAGCTTTTCCAGAAGATAGCAATGAAGGGCCGTCTCAGTGGCTCCGATGTAGAGTTGTCCCTCCTTGAGACCCAGGACAGTGTTTAAGTCCTCTTCCCCTTTAAATAAAAGCTCACATGCCGGTGTCACATGGCGGTAGAGAAGTTCGCCCTCACGGGTCAGGGTCACTCCGTGGCTGGAGCGGATGAAAAGGCGGCAGCCCAGTTCATTCTCCAGATTTTTTATGCTGCGGGTGATGGCTGGCTGACTGGTCATGAGAGCATCAGCGGCCTGGGTGAGATTTTTGTATTTGGCCACATAATAAAAAATTTTATAATATTCAAAATTCGCCGACATTTTACAAAACTCCTTTGTATGTACAAAAAAACATTACATTTTTGTGCAAATTGGACAGAGATATAACAAAATGATATATCAACTATAATATTTTATCATTTTTCAAATAAAAATAAAAGTAGTAAAATGACGAAAAAGATGTTCCTGTTCCCGATCTGTATAAAGCGTGGCCAGCGCCGCGCATGATGAGTGAAGGGCTGGGAACAATAAAAAAAGGGAATAAGAAAGGAGGATTCCATACGGAAGGATTTGCAAATGACTTGATGGATGCCCTTGAAGTCCATACTGTGTTCACCATTCCTATTGGCGGTGGCATACCCATATACGAGTCTGTAGTTGTGACATGGATCATTATGGCAGTCTTTACATTGCTGGCCATTATCCTTGTGCGCAATCTGCGGGTGGAGAACGTAAGTAAAAAGCAACTGGCGTTAGAGGCAGGAATTGCGTTCCTTCAGAATTTTTTTGAGGGTACTGTTGGGAAAAACGGCAAACGTTATGTTCCATACCTGATCACCGTAGCTCTTTACATTGGTGCGTCCAACCTGATCGGTATTTTGGGTTTTACTCCTCCGACAAAGGATATGAATGTAACAGCGGCACTGGGAATTGCCAGTATTATTGTTATTGAGTATTCCGGGATTCATAAAAAAGGTGTGAAAGGCTGGTTTAAATCATTCGCTCAGCCGGTGCCTGTCATTGCCCCCCTGAATGTTCTTGAGTTGGTTATCCGGCCGCTGTCGCTGTGTATGCGTCTTTTCGGCAATGTCCTTGGCGCTTTTGTTGTTATGGAGCTTTTAAAACAGCTTCTGCCAGTGGGACTGCCGGTACCATTCAGCCTGTATTTTGACGTATTTGACGGCCTTATCCAGGCTTACGTCTTTGTCTTCCTCACATCGCTGTTTATAAAGGAAGCCGTGGAAGACGAATAAAGACATGTTTGAAAAAGTTTAAGAGAAGAGAAAGGAAGAATCTATTATGACAACATTAGTAGCAATCGGAGCAGCAGTTGCAGTATTAACAGGTATTGGAGCCGGTATCGGTATCGGCCTTGCCACAGGAAAAGCTGTTGAGGCTATTGCCAGACAGCCGGAAGCAGAGAGCAAGATCAGCAAATCTCTGATCCTTGGATGTGCTCTTGCCGAGGCCACAGCTATTTATGGTTTTATCGTTGCCCTGTTTATCATCCTGTTCCTGGGTTAATGTCAGGAGAAAGTCCCCGTCAAAAGTTGCCTGTGGGCCTTGTGTCTCAGGTGTTGGCGGGGATCAGGCGTTCATCTGTAAATATGCCAGCAGGCATATACCTTAATCACATTAGAAAAGGAAGGTGTAAAAAAGGTGCTTAAACTGGATTGGAACCTTCTCTTCACTCTGATCAACCTGGTTATTTTTTATATCCTCATGCGCAAGTTTTTGATCAAACCCATCATGAATATTATGGAGCAGAGAAAGAAACTTATTGAGGACGGCTTTAATCAGGCGAGACAGGATCAGGATGAAGCGTTGAAATTAAAAGAACAGTATGAAACCGCATTGACAGGCGCCAGGGATGAGTCAAGTAAGATCGTAGCTGAGGCGAAAGCCACTGCCAAGACAGAGTATGACCGCGTCATGCAGGACGCCCAGAAGGATGCGGCGGCACTCCTTGAAAATGCCGGAAAGAATATAGAGCTGGAAAAACAGAAGGCGATGTTCGATCTCAGATCTCAGGTGGCGGGCCTTGCTATGGAGGCTGCCCGGAAGGTTACCGGCGAAAAAGACCACAGCGCTCAGGATCTGAAGCTTTACGATCAGTTCCTGGAAGAAGCAGGTGATTACCATGACACAGACAATTAACCGACAGGCAGTAAAAGCCTATGCCGTGGCATTATATGAATTAGGTCTTCCAAAGGAAGATATTGAGACCAGCGTTCAGATCATGGAAAGCGCTCCCCAGCTTATGGAAGCTTTATCATGCCCGGTTGTGGCACTGAAAGAGAAGCTCAGATGTGTGGACCGGATCTTTCCCGAAAGTATGCGCAGCTTTTTGAAGGTTGTGTGTACCCACGGCAGATGGGCGCTGCTGAAAGGAATCTTTGACGGCTATAAAGAGTATGCAGATTCAAAGAAAAACGTCATTCACGCCGTGCTGCGTTGCGTGACCCCTCCCGATGAACGTCAGCTCGAAGGGCTTCGCAAGTATGTACTGCGCCGGTTTAAGGCGGATGACGTACACATGGATATTATAAAAGATCCGTCACTTATGGGCGGATTTATTATTGAAGCCGGCGGCTGTGAGATTGACAACAGTCTTCGCGGACGCTTCAACCAGCTTGAACAGAAATTAATCCGGAGGTGAAAAGGTTGAGTACAATTTATTCCGATGAAATTATATCCATATTAAAAGAAGAAATTGAAAATTATAATGAAATCAGCAGAGAACAGGAGACTGGCCGGGTTATTTCTGTAGGCGATGGAATTGCCAATATTTATGGCATTGATCACGCCATGTATGGCGAGATCGTTGTTTTTGAAAACGGACTGAAAGGTATGGTTCAGGATATCCGTCAAGACAGCATCGGCTGTATTTTGTTCGGTAAGGATACAGGTATCCGTGCGGATATGAAAGTGACCCGTACAAAGAAAAAAGCAGGTATCCCTGTAGGCGAAGGTTTTGTGGGACGTATTATCGACGCCCTGGGCGCCCCTATCGACGGCAAGGGCGATATTAAAGCCGACGATTACCGTCCCATTGAGCAGGAAGCTCCAGGTATCATTGACCGTAAGTCTGTAGGTGTTCCCCTTGAGACCGGTATTTTGTCCATTGATTCCATGTTTCCTATCGGACGGGGACAGAGAGAGCTGATCATCGGCGACCGCCAGACAGGTAAGACTTCCATTGCCACAGATACCATCATCAACCAGAAGGGGAAAGATGTGATCTGTATTTATGTGGCCATTGGACAGAAGGCATCCACTATTGCCAAGCTGGTCAACACTCTTGAAAAATACGGCGCTATGAGCTATACAACTATTGTGTGCGCTACCGCCAGTGATTGCGCGCCTCTTCAGTATATTGCCCCATATGCCGGAACGTCTCTGGCAGAGTATTTTATGTATAAAGGGCAGGATGTTCTCATTGTCTATGATGATCTGTCCAAACATGCGGTAGCTTACCGTGCCCTCTCCCTGCTCCTTGAGCGTTCCCCGGGACGTGAAGCTTACCCGGGCGATGTTTTCTATCTTCACTCCAGACTTCTGGAGCGCTCCAGCCGTCTGAGCGATGAGGCCGGCGGCGGTTCCATTACGGCTCTGCCTATTATCGAAACCCAGGCCGGGGATGTATCCGCTTACATTCCGACAAATGTTATTTCCATTACTGACGGACAGATTTTCCTTGAAAGCGACCTTTTCTTTGAGGGTATGCGTCCGGCGGTTAATGTTGGCCTTTCTGTATCCCGTGTGGGCGGTGCGGCCCAGACAAAAGCCATGAAGAAGGCGTCGGGAAGTATCCGTATTGACCTCGCCCAGTACCGTGAGATGGAAGTGTTTACCCAGTTCAGCTCGGATCTGGACGCCGCCACAAAGGCTCAGCTCGCTTACGGAAGCAGCCTGATGGAGCTTTTAAAACAGCCGCTGTGCCATCCCCTGTCTCTCCATGAGCAGGTGATCACCCTGTGCGCTGCCACCCATAAAATATTTACCGATATAGAGATCAGCAAGATCAAGGAATTTCAGATGGATATGCTCGCCTATATTGACAACGCTTATCCAAAGATCGGACAGGAGATTGAGGAGAAAAAAGATCTGACAGACGCTCTCTTAGAGCAGATCGTCAGCGCGGCCAAAGAGTTTAAAGATAAGAACAGGTGATTTTATGGCGAATACAAAGGAAATAAAAGATCGTATCCACAGTATTGAAGATACGATGAAGATTACCAATGCCATGTATATGATCTCTTCCTCAAAAATGAAACGGGCCAAAAAGGAGCTTGCGGCCACCATGCCTTATTTTTTCAGAATTCGGGGGGAACTGACCCGTATTTTGCGCCATGTACCCGATGTGAAACATCCTCTGTTTGACCTGCGGGGGGATATCCCTAAGGAGCAGAGAAAGGTCGGTATTATTGTGATTACAGGCGACAAGGGACTGGCCGGAGCTTACAACCATAACGTGCTGAAAAAAGCCGAGGAGATGATGGAGCAGCCGGGAATTTATAAATTATTTGTTCTCGGCATTGTGGGACGGATGTATTTTTCCAAAAAGGATGTGGATGTGGACGACGATCCAAACTTTTTATACACTGTCCAGAAACCGACGCTCCATCAGGCCCGTGTTATCGCCGAGCGGATACTGGATGATTTTCAAAAGGGAGACCTGGACGAGATCCAGGTGATCTACTCTGAGCTTGAAAACGCTGTGACCGTTGAGACAAAGACAGAGCAGCTTCTTCCCCTAAAAAAATCATCTTTCGACGCCTCCAAGCTTCCGCCGGATCTGTACCATGAGGAGATCTCTATGAAGCCTTCACCTCAGGAGGTTTTAAGCTATGTACTCCCAAACTATATCACCGGCATGATCTACGGTATTCTTGTAGAGTCCTATACCAGTGAAAATAATTCCAGAATGATGGCTATGGAGTCATCTACCAACAACGCGAAAGATATGCTTAAAGATCTGGAGATTGAGTTTAACCGTGCGAGACAGGCTGCCATCACCCAGGAGATCACAGAGGTCATTGGCGGGGCAAGAGCGCAAAAAAGGAAGTGACAGATATGAGAAAAGGTAAGATTGTACAGGTTATGGGTCCTGTTGTGGACGTAGTCTTTGAAAATAATGACCTGCCTTATATAAAAGACGCCCTTGAGGTGGACAATAACGGCAAGCGCTGTGTTATGGAGGTAGCCCAGCATATGGGAAATAACACAGTCCGCTGTATCATGCTGTCTGCCAGCGAGGGACTTTGCCGGGATATGGAAGTGACAGCTTCCGGCGGCGGCATTGCCGTTCCTGTGGGAACTCAGACATTGGGCCGTCTCTTTAATGTCCTTGGCGATACCATTGATAATGGTGAATCTTTAAAAGATACAAAACACTGGGTGATCCACAGAGATCCCCCTTCATTTGAAGATCAGAGCCCTGTTGTGGAAATCCTTGAAACAGGCATTAAAGTTATCGACCTTCTGGCGCCTTACGCCAAAGGCGGTAAAGTCGGACTTTTCGGCGGCGCCGGTGTCGGTAAGACTGTGCTTATCCAGGAACTGATCCAGAACGTGGCCACAGAACACGGCGGCTATTCTATTTTCACCGGTGTTGGAGAGCGTTCCCGTGAGGGTAACGATCTGTGGACAGAGATGAGCGAGTCCGGCGTTTTAAATAAGACGGCTCTGGTGTTTGGTCAGATGAACGAGCCGCCCGGAGCCCGTATGCGTGTGGCGGAGACTGGCCTTACTATGGCTGAGTATTTCCGCGATGAGGAACATCAGGATGTGCTTTTGTTTATTGATAATATTTTCCGTTTTGTCCAGGCTGGATCAGAGGTTTCAGCTCTTCTCGGACGTATGCCTTCCGCGGTAGGTTATCAGCCTACACTGGCCACTGAGATGGGTGAACTTCAGGAGCGTATCGCATCCACAAAGAACGGTTCTGTTACCAGTGTTCAGGCCGTTTACGTGCCAGCCGATGACCTGACGGACCCCGCTCCGGCCACAACCTTCGCCCATCTGGATGCCACCACAGTACTTTCCAGAAAGATTGTTGAGCAGGGTATTTATCCGGCGGTTGATCCTCTGGAATCGACTTCCCGTATCCTTGAGGCGGATGTTGTCGGCGAGGAACATTACAATACTGCCCGCAAAGTTCAGGAGATTTTGCAGAAGTATAAAGAACTTCAGGATATTATCGCCATCCTTGGTATGGAGGAGCTTTCTGAGGAAGATAAAAATACAGTGTTCCGCGCCAGAAAGATCCAGAAGTTTTTATCCCAGCCGTTCCATGTGGCTGAAAACTTTACCGGCGTTTCCGGAAAGTATGTGCCACTGAAAGAGACAATCCGGGGCTTTAAGATGATCATTGACGGTGAGATGGATCAGTATCCGGAAAACGCTTTCTTCAACGTTGGAACCATTGACGATGTGATTGAGAAAGCAAAAACGATGGAAGCTGAATAATCTGTCAGGACAGGAGGTAGGGTAAATGAGTACAAATACTTTTTCATTGGAGATCCTTGCCAGTGACAAACAGTTTTTCTCCGGCCGGGCAACCAATATTATCCTTCCGGTCCCTGACGGGACCGTAGGCATTCTTGCCCACCATGAAAATATGATCATTGCTGTAGTGCCCGGAACCGTGTCCTTTGATACAAAAGAGGGCGAACACAGGGAGTGCGTGGTCAGCGCGGGTTTCGCGGAAGTGATCAATAACCGTGTGCGCGTCATGACCCTTACAGCGGAACGCCCGGAAGATATTGATATTGTCCGGGCCAGGGAAGCTGAGGAGCGGGCAAAAGAGCAGCTTCGGCAGAAGATGAGCCTTCAGGAGTATCATTTAAGCAAAGCGTCTCTGGCCCGGGCTATGTCCCGTCTCAGCGCAGCAAGCAAGCTCCGTGACAGAAATTAATAAATGAAAATGGACCCTGACGTGTTGGTCTGTCTTTTTTCCTGTTAAGGCAGAGAAAAAGGCGGACACCGCGGCAGGGTTTTTGCGCGATATGCCGGAGGGGCGCTGTGTGTCAGTGACATTTGTTTGGCGCTGGACGGTTGCGTTCATTTCGAAATAAAAAGAGGTGATGGTTATATGGCTCAAAGCCATGGATCAAGGACAGGGAAAGGTGTATGGTGGAATAACCGGCCATGGGAGACGCCGGTAGTGAGGACCTACACTGTAAAAACATCTAAAGTAAAACGGCCTGTGCGGTGTCTTCATTTATCCGATCTTCACTGCTGCTGGTACGGTCACCGTCAAAGCCGTCTGCTGAAACTGATCTGGGCGCTGTCGCCGGACCTCGTCTGCATGACCGGTGATATGCTGGAGCGAAAATTTTGGAAAGAGGCGGCGGGAGATCTGATGGAACCTTTGGCCGGAGCGGTCCCCTGTTTTTTTGTTGCCGGAAATCATGAATTTCATTTTGAAAATTACAGGGCTGTGAAAAAGTATGTCTCCTCCCTTGGAGTCCATGTTCTGGAGGGCAGCTACGGGACCGTGGATATTTCCGGCGCGAAAATCCATATCTGTGGTGTGGATGATCCTATTAATCCTGACAGAAAATGGAAAGATGAGCTGGGGGCGGCAGCAAGGGGATGTAATGGCGAAGACTTTTCAGTGCTGCTGACTCATCGGCCGGAGTTGGCCAGAATTTACTCTATGTTTCCTTTTGATCTTGTCCTGTCCGGCCACGCCCATGGCGGCCAGTGGCGGCTGCCAGGGCTGATCAACGGCCTTTACGCTCCTGGACAGGGAATTTTCCCTTCTTACACCGGAGGTGCTTATAAGTTTGGCAGCCAGACGCAGATTGTCAGCCGCGGGCTGGCCTATTACACATGGATTCCAAGGATCTTTAACCCTGTAGAGATGGGGCTGATCCATATTCTTCCAAAATAAGCTGTATATGCAGATATAAAGCAAATAACCCCGTCCCCTCGGGCGCTGCAAACAACAAAGCATCGATCTGGCAGCGCCCAACGGGGGCGGGGTATTTTTTTATTAGAAATTGTTGATCAGGATTTAATCGAGGGTGCCTTTTTGCTACGTATCTTTTTCCATCCGGTCTTTTTCTGTGAGCTGACGGATCACTCTGCACGGATTGCCTGCGGCAAGACTGTGTGGAGGAATGTCTCTTGTCACCACACTGCCTGCCCCGATAACACACCCTTCACCGATGGTTACCCCTCCGCAGACAGTGACGTTGGAGGCCAGCCAGCAGTTACTTCCAATGGTTACAGGTTTTGCGTACTCAAGAAAGTACAGGCTGCCATCCTCTCTGGCGCGGATATTGCGTTCTTCCGGAAGGAGAGGATGCATGGGAGTGGCGATCGTGACGTTAGGTCCCATCAGCACATTGTCACCAATATATACAGGGCAGACATCAAGGCATGTAAAGTTGAAGTTGACCCCGCAGTATTTTCCAAAATACGTATTGCACCCGTAGTCAAATTGAATGGGAGCCTGGAGTACAGGAAGTTCGGGGGTGTTGGAAAGCAGCTCATTAAGGATGTCTGTCTGACGTTTTGTATCATCCTCATCCGTCAGATTATATTGTCTGGATAATTTGCGCGCTTTTAGCCGTAACTCATCCAATTCAGGATCGGAGGAGTCATAGAGTTCTCCGGCCAGCATTTTTTCCTTCTCTGTCATGTCTATTTATGTTCCTTTCAGCATTTTCAGAAAATTTGAGCGCCCATGCCTTCTTATGCCATGTTTTTATTGGCGGTGGCAAGCATCAGCTTAATCCGATTGACCTGGTTGACTTCGCTGGCGCCGGGATCGTAATCGATAGCCACAATGTTGGCCTCAGGATACTGGCGGCGCAGCTCTTTAATGACGCCTTTTCCAACAATGTGATTGGGCAGACAGCCAAATGGCTGAGTGCAGACAATATTTGGCGCGCCCTGGTGGATCAGCTCGATCATCTCACCGGTCAAAAACCATCCCTCACCGGTCTGATTTCCAAGGGAGACAATAGGCTCGGCGTATTTGGCCAGATCCTGGATCACCGCCTGCTCACAGAAATGTTTGCTGGCGCGAAGCTCCAGGCGGGCAGTTTTGCGGATGGCCTCAAGAAACTTGATGCCGATGTTGCAGATCAGAGCTGCCTTTTTAGATTTTCCAAGAAAGTCGCGCTTAAAGTTGGCGTTGTAAAAACTATAGAGGAAGAAATCCAGAAGATCCGGCATAACCGCTTCTGCCCCCTCAGACTCCAGAAGGTCTACAAGGTAGTTGTTGGCGGATGGTGAGAACTTTACAAGGATCTCGCCTACAATGCCGACTCTCGGTTTCTTTAAGTTTTCATCAATAGGCAGGGCGTCAAAGTCACGGATAATGCCCTGGATATTTTTCTTGAAATTGCTCTTTCTCTTGCCTGTGAGGGAGTCTATGCACCGTTTGGCCCATTTCTCATGGAGGGCGTTGGCGCTGCCTTTTACTTTTTCATATGGACGCATGCGGTAAAGAACCCGCATGAAAACATCGCCGTAGACAATGGCTTCCATGGCTGCCTTTAACATTGGAAGGGTATACTTAAATCCGGGATTTTTTTCAATACCCTGGGCGCTCAGGGCGATGACAGGGATTTGGTGCATATTGGCATTTTGCAGGGCACGACGGATAAATCCTACATAGTTGGTGGCGCGGCAGCCGCCTCCGGTTTGGGACATGGCTACAGCCACTTTGTTCAGGTCATATTTTCCTGAGAGGAGAGCTTTCATAATCTGTCCCACAACACAGATGGACGGGTAGCAGGCATCGTTATTGACATATTTTAAGCCGATGTCAATAGCCTCCCGGTCGCAGTCCGGCAACAGTTCCAGATGGAGACCGTGGGCGTTTAAGGCGGGAGCCAGCAGCTCAAAGTGGATCGGCGACATATTTGGCACAAGGATGGTGTAGTCCTTTGCCATCTCTTTTGTAAAAAGAACACGGTCGTGGGCCGCGGTATGGACTTCACCCTTAATATTTTTCTGTTCCCGCATACGGATGGCTGCGATGAGGGAGCGGATACGGATGCGGGCGGCACCAAGATTGCTGACTTCGTCAATCTTTAAGCAGGTGTAAAGCCGTCCGGAGCCGGTGAGAATATCTTTCACCTGATCAGTAGTTACGGCGTCAAGTCCGCAGCCGAAAGAGTTAAGCTGTATCAGCTCCAGGTTGTTCTGGGTCTTTACAAACTGAGCAGCAGCGTAAAGGCGGGAGTGGTACATCCACTGGTCGGAGACAATCAGCGGCCGTTCTGGCTGCCCAAGATGGGAGACGCTGTCCTCTGTCAGTACTGCGATGCCATAGGAGGTGATCAGTTCCGGAATACCGTGGTTGATCTCCCCGTCGGTATGGTAGGGGCGTCCGGCAAGGACAATACCTTTCATGTGATGTTCCCGGATATAGGCCAGGGTTTCCTCGCCTTTATCCCGCATATCCTGGCGGGCCTGGGCCAGTTCATCCCACGCTTTCTGGGCAGCAAGGTTGATTTCGCTGTCAGGAATATTGAAAGTCTTACCGATCTCCTGAACGAGACGTTCTTTCAGCCTGTCAAGATTATCCAGGGCCAGGAACGGGTTCATAAAACGGATACTTTCGTCTCGGAGTTCCTCCACATTGTTTTTGATATTTTCCGAGTAGGATGTGACAATGGGGCAGTTGTAGTGGTTGTTGGAACCTTCCACCTCGTTGCGCTCGTAGGGAATGCTTGGGTAGAAGATAAATTTAATATTTTGTTTAATGAGCCACATCACATGGCCGTGGACAAGTTTCGCCGGGTAGCATACCGATTCGCTGGGGATGGATTCAATACCCAGTGAATAGATCTTAGCGGAAGAAGGCGGCGATAAAATGACACGGTAGCCAAGCTCGTTAAAAAATGTGAACCAGAACGGATAGTTTTCATACATGTTCAGGACTCTGGGGATACCTACCGTTCCACGGTACGCTTTATCCGCGTCCAGAGGGGCGTAGGAGAAGAGTCTCTTTAATTTGTAAGCGAAAAGGTTGGGGACATCGCTCTTTTTCTTTTCACGGCCAAGACCCACTTCACAGCGGTTTCCGGTGATAAACTGACGTCCGCCGGAAAAACGGTTGATGGTCAGGTGACAGTTGTTTGTGCATCCTTTGCACCGGGCCATGGACGTGGTATATTTCAGGTCGATGATCTTATCCAAAGGCAGCATAGTGGATTCTGTGCCGTCGTAGCGCTCTCTGGCAATGAGGGCAGCGCCAAACGCCCCCATGATCCCGGCGATATCCGGGCGGACAGCTTCTCTCTGGGAGATTCGCTCGAAACTGCGCAGTACTGCGTCATTGTAGAAGGTACCGCCCTGGACAACGATTTTTTTGCCCAGATCCTGGGGATCTGTCAGCTTAATAACTTTGTAGAGGGCGTTCTTAATGACAGAGTAGGCAAGACCGGCGGAAATATCCCCCACCTCGGCCCCTTCTTTCTGTGCCTGCTTTACATTAGAGTTCATAAATACTGTACAGCGGGAGCCCAGATCCACAGGATTTTTGGCAAAGAGAGCCACTTTGGCAAAATCCGCCACACTGTAATTCAAAGAGTGTGCGAAGGTTTCGATAAAGGAACCACATCCGGAGGAACAGGCTTCATTGAGGAGAACGCTGTCTACCGTATTATTTTTAATTTTGATACACTTCATGTCCTGTCCGCCGATGTCCAGGATGCAGTCCACATCCGGTTCGAAAAAGGCGGCGGCATAGTAGTGGGCCACAGTCTCAACTTCCCCTTCATCCAGCATGAGCGCCGCCTTGATCAGCGCCTCGCCGTAGCCGGTAGAGCAGGAGTTGACAATGCGAGCGCTGTCCGGCATCATCTCGGTAATCTCCTTAATGGCACGGATGGTAGTTTTTAAGGGATTGCCGTTGTTGCTGCTGTAAAATGAGTAAAGGAGCGTGCCGTCCTCGCCGATGACAGCCACCTTTGTGGTGGTGGAACCGGCGTCAATGCCAAGGAAGCAGTCGCCCTCATAATCAGAAAGGCTTCCTTTCTTCACAGTATGTACACTGTGTTTCTTTATAAATTCATCGTATTCATCCTGGTCTTCAAAGAGGGGCTGCATGCGGGTCGTCTCTGTCTCGATCTTAATATCTGATGAGAGAAGGGTAATCAGGTCTGTGATAGATGTATGGTTGTCCTCTTTAAAGTTGAGGGCAGCGCCCATGGCGGCAAAAAGGTGAGAGTTATCCGGAGCGATAATCTGTGGACCGGACAGTTTTAAAGTGCGGATAAAGCACTGGCGCAGCTCCGACAAAAAGTGGAGAGGACCGCCGAGAAATGCCACGTTGCCCCGGATCGGCTTGCCGCAGGCAAGGCCGCTGATGGTCTGGTTAACCACGGCCTGGAAAATGGAGACAGACAGGTCTTCTTTTGTGGCACCCTCATTGATGAGAGGCTGGATATCTGATTTGGCGAACACGCCGCACCGGGCGGCGATAGGGTAAACCGCTTTATAATTTTTGGCGTATTCATTGAGCCCTGCAGCGTCTGTCTGGAGCAGGGAGGCCATCTGGTCGATGAAGGAGCCGGTACCCCCGGCGCAGATGCCGTTCATACGCTGTTCAATATTGCCGTCATAAAAGTAAATGATTTTCGCGTCTTCTCCGCCAAGTTCAATGGCCACATCTGTCTGGGGAGCGAAAAGTTCAAGAGCAGTAGATACAGAAATTACTTCCTGGACAAAGGGGATATTGACGGCTTTAGATAAGGACATACCGCCGGAACCAGTGATCATGGGGTAGATCTCCACAGATCCCAGCTTGTCATAAGCTTTTTCTACAAGGGCGAGAAGGGTTTCGCGGATATTAGCAAAATGGCGTTCGTAATCCGAGAAAAGTACATTTTTTTCTTCGTCTAAAAAGGCAACTTTGACCGTAGTGGAACCAATGTCAATGCCTAAACTAATCTTTTGTGTCATCATGCAAATTGCGGGAACCGCCCCGCAATAACCTCCTAACTATTCTATAAATCTTGTCATTTAACCGAGATTATTATACGCTATCAACTATAAAAAAACAATGGATAATTTATGAAAATAAAATAAAAACATATTAAAATAGGTAATTACAGGTAAGCAAGTGAACCATAATGGTTGACAAGAAAATGGGGGTCAACTATAATTAAGAGGATCTTTGTTTGTTGCAGAAAGTGAGGAATTATCAATTTATGTTAGATAAACTTGAACGAAAATTTGGCAGATACGCCATCAAGAATCTGATGCGATATATTATTGTGCTGTACGCTATCGGCTTTTTCCTGAGCTTTGCCATGCCGGAAGTATATTATACCTACTTCTGCCTGGACGCGGAGCGCATTCTCCATGGAGAAGTGTGGCGGATCTTTACATTTCTTCTCAACTCTCCCAGCAATAATCCGATTTTTGTTATATTTTCCCTCTATTTTTACTATCTTCTGGGAAATACCCTGGAGCAGGTGTGGGGAGCTTTCCGGTTTAATCTCTATTACTTTACCGGCGTTATCGGCACAGTCCTCGCGGCGATTATTGTCTACCTGGTGACAGGGCTTTCAGGTCTTTATTTTTACATGGACACCTATTACATTAACCTGTCCCTGTTTCTGGCTTTTGCTACCATCATCCCGGATATGCAGGTGCTTGTCATGTTTATCATCCCTGTACGGATGAAGTGGCTGGCGATTCTGGACGTAGTCCTTTTGGCCTGGTCTTTTATTCAGGGTGGCTGGGGAACCCGTGTGGCCATTGTTGTGGCCCTGATCAACTTTTTATTTTATTTTATTTCCTTTATGCGCAAAAAGGGACCTTCGCCACGGCAGATCCATCGGAAGTATGTGTATAAGAAAGCGGCCGCTAAAGGTTATGGTGCGTCTGCCGGATACAGAGGCAACCGGGGGACGTCTCCTAAAGGTGCCGGGTCTTACCCCGGAGGGGCGAGACACCGGTGCGCTGTGTGCGGCCGTACCGAGCTTGATGATGATACTCTGGAATTTCGTTACTGTTCCAAATGTAATGGGAATTATGAGTACTGCCAGGATCATCTCTTTACCCATACTCACGTTAAGTAAAATCTGCGCTGGCAGTTTCCAAAAGAAAGGATTGGCGCAGTGCCAGAAGCAAGGTTTGCGCCGCGCTTTCAGTGGTATTATGCCCCTTTGTCGGGAAACTCACTATATATGAAAGGTCGTTAAAAGACATGAATATGAACCGGTTGATTAAAGATTTAAAAAATGGCAATAATCCAGAAGAGAATCTGGGAGCGTACAGCCAGTGGATGTTTTCATCTTATGAGCGGCTGGCTCTTGGAAGATTTGCACTGGATTTTACAGAAAAGTATGATCTTCTGGCCAAGGATGAGGACGGTATCGCCCGGAAAGTTTTGGGAACGGTGACTCAGATTACCAGAGATCTGACATCCTCTAAAACCGGCGCCTTTACCGGCGATCTGGCAAAACTGGACGAGGTCAGAACAAAAGTCATTCAGACTATGGATACTATGGAAGAGTATCTCCATTATTTTCAGCTTTATGAACATATTTTCAACCGTCTCTCCTACAAATTTGAGGAAAGCCTGTCTGTTATTGATGTCCGGGAGATGACAGAGAAGGTGATGGCCTATATTACCCAGAAGCAGGACGCGGGGATGGTCAACGAGCGGATACAGGCGGTTTTTGGGGAACTCCCTCTGCGTCTGACCACATCCAAGTTTTTTGAACTGCTGGAGAAGAGCTGCTTATGCTATACAGGAGCCAGAAATGATATGGCGGAAGCTTTTTTTGCCCGCATGGAGCGGTGCGCCAGCCTCCCGGTTCTTGACCGGCTAAACCGGAGCGAAAGCCAGCTTTACGCCATAGCTGCCCAGTTTAAAGGGGCGGAGCCGGCAGAAGCGACAAAGGATGAGTGCCGTGATTTTACGGCAAAGCTGGCAGTGGCGGCCACTATGGTTGCTAAGGAGCTTGGCAATGGTCTTGATCTTTTAGATATGATCAATGATTTATATATCCTTTTGATTGTGCAGCCTTATAAAGTACATCCATCCCCGGAATGGGACCGTCTCTGCGGTATTTTAAGCGCCTACTTAAAAGCTGTGGATAGCGGTGATTTCCTTGATATAGATGAGGATATCCTTGGCGGCCTGTCAAAGACCGTGGAGGGGGAGCAGAAGTATATGGGCGAACACATGATGATGGAGGACGCCCTTGAGGAAATCTATGAGAAAAACAAAAGGTGCATCGATGGAATGATGCTTGGCGGCGTATTTACAGCCCTGCGCACCGCCCAGCGCCTTTTTATGCCCGGTTCCAGGGTGGATGTGACAGAGCTTGCAACTTACGCCACTGTGGGACAGGAGACTGTCGCTGATATGATCCGCAGGCTGGAAGAAGTGTATGACCGGTCCTTTAAGTCCTGTGGACAGCTAATGAAGCGAAGTCTTATCGCTATGGCCTTCGACCAGATGCCGGTGGCTTTTGACCGCCTTGAGGATGTAAGGGACAGTATCCGTCAGAGTCTTGAGGGCTGTACCCAGCAATATGAGCTGGCGGCCGTTGAAAATATACTGACGGATATGATGAACGCAAAGGTCGTTTAAGACGGCCGGGGAAGTGGTTGTTATGATTCAATGGCACCGTCCGCTTTATGTGGACGAAAATATAAAGGAATCGCCGGCAGCGATACGCCGCCGGTTCCGTTTTAGAAAATATCCGGGAGACTATTATTTTATTATTATCCCTGAGGGCAAAGATATGCCGGAAATTATAAAGGCGTTGTATTTAAAAGGACAGATTCATAGATCTTCTGAAATTATTATCGCCGGGGTGGCCCCTGGAAAAGCACAGGCTTTTGATCTGTTCGCCAAGATGGCCCAAGATGCCTACAGCGCCACAGGGCAGGTGAATATCCGGGCGTTTTTAAAACAGCAAAGCTGATATTAAAAGGCTGGAGGGAAGCACAGTAATGCTACATATCATTTTGTTGATCTTAAAAATTATAGGGATTATCCTTGCCGTTGTTTTGGGCCTTATCCTTCTTTGTGTATGTGTGGTATTATTTGTTCCGGTCCGTTATCGGGTTCATGGAGAATATGAAGACAGTTTCCGGGGAAAGGCTCAGGTCCACTGGCTGTTTCATATACTGAGTATAAAAGCCTGGTTTGATTCCGGCGGCAAAGATATGGGATTTGTCGTTCGGATTTTCGGAAAGAGCCTTTTTGACAGCCGGAGGAATGAAAAAAAATCTTCCGATAATACTAAAAAGAAAGAGGACAAAACCCCACCCCCAAAAGATATATCCATAAAGCAGGAGCGGGAAGACTCTAAAAAACCTGTGATTGCCGAAAAAAAAGTGATGGCTGATACAACTGCGGATATCAAAAAAAATGAGGATACCGAAAGCAGGATGAAGGCTGGCAAAACTGTGAGTAACGTCAAGACAGGGGAGAACAAAGGCCGGAAAAAGAACTGGTTTCAGAAAATGATCCTGAAATTCAAAGGGATCAAAGAAAGTTTTGCCAAAAAGCTGTCACAGATCAGGGAAAAGTTCCGAAACCTTTTAGAAAAACTCTCCCATATCCGTGAGAAAAAGGACAGAATCATGGATATCTTTCGGAGGGAGGAGACAAAAGCTGCTTTAAGCAAAGTGAAAAAGATTATTTTTAGAATATTGAGGCATATAAAACCTGTGAAGCTGAAAGGAGAAGTTTATTTTGGCTTTGACGATCCGGCGGCCACAGGATACGCCCTTGGAGGTTTAAGCTTGCTTTATCCCGTGTTTAAGGATCAGGTAGCCCTTTATCCGGATTTTGAGAAGGAGATTTTTAAGGGCTGGGTGGATGTCCGGGGGCGTATACGTATTGCGGTTTTTGTTTACGCGGCGTTGGCGCTCTTTCTTGATAAAAATGTGCGTCAGACGATCCGGTTTTTCAAAAAGTTATAACTTATAAATAAGTCAGGAGGTATTTTACAGACATGGCAGAAAAGTCAAGTAAATTTACAACAACTGTAGAATCTCTTTTTAAAGGGATGGACAGCTTTATTTCAGCGAAAACCGTTGTGGGCGATGTAGTTACGGTAAAGGATACCATCATCGTTCCACTTGTTGACGTGTCTTTTGGCGTCGCCGCCGGAGCCTGGGAAAAGTCTGATAAAAACAGCGCGGGCGGAGGTCTTGGAGGCAAAATAAAACCTGCCGCCGTCCTGGTGATCTCTAATGGCGTGACTCGCATGATCCCTGTAAACCAGCCTCAGGATATGGTTTCCAAGATCATTGACATTGTTCCGGAACTTGTGAATAAATTTATGCCTGATAAAAAACATTCGGATATGGACGAGGATGTGAAAAAGGCGGTAGATGATATTATCGACGGCGGGAATGAAGAAAGTTAATATGATGCCTTTTGCCGCCTTCATCAGATGATCTTTTATCCTTGCCATGCACAAGAAGAGGGATAGGCGCATAGAATATTTGTAAGAGAACGCCCCGGAGAATCCCATGAAAAAACTCATCGGTTTTGTGCTGTTCTGGATCGCCATCGGTATGGCTATCATGCTGCTGATGAAATTCAGCCTTCTGAGTTTGTGTGTGCTGATCTTCTTTCTTGTGCTTGGCTACAATATGTTTAATTGCTCATAGATAAATGTTTTATGCCAGGAGGTAATTGAAATGAATATTGATAAATTTGAAATGGACACAGCGCCCTTTGAAAAGACGCTGACATTAAGGCTTCCTTCGGCTGCTATGACCGATGAGGAAGCTGCCAAAGCTCTCAGTGAGTGGAATAGTCCTCTGATCTATGCGGAGTCGGATAAACATCATTTTTATTATGATATTACCGGCCGGGTATCGTTGAGGAGCCAGCTTCACAAAGAGATGACCATGAGGGATACCATCGCGCTGTTTGCCGCAGTAGCCGATGCCCTCTTGTACGGTGTGGAGAAAAATATTGATCCCAGATACATCCTGTTAGATTCAGATCTGGTTTATGTATCCGAGGAGACAGGAAGTCTTCGTTTTATATGTGTCCCGGCAGTCAACAGCGGTCTTTCGGCAAAGCCGCTGCGCAGTTATATCCGGGAACTGATCGTCAACATGCAGTATGATGACTCTGAAAATCTGGAATACATTGGAAAGATCATTAATTATATCAACCGGAATAAGAAGTTAAATCCCGGAGATTTTATTGACTTTTTGGACAGCCTGGAGCAGGAAGAAAAGGTTGCACCGGCAATGAAGAAATCTGTGGAGGCGTCCCCTGTGATCCCATCCCCGGCAATTCCGGAACCGGAGCCGAGCCCGGTGCAGACACCTTCACCGGAACCGGAGGTTCAGCCGGATATGATTCCACTGGAATCTCTGTCAGAAGAAAAAGAGTCCCCTCTGAATATTTCTTTTGAGACGCCTGATGAGAAACCAAAGAAAGATGAATTTGAAATTCCTGAGATCCGTCTGGATGATATCAGCCAGGAGAAGGCGCCCGAACCGGCGGCACCTGCGGCATTCCCTTATATGATCCGGAAAAAGAACGGGGAAAAAGTGGTCATTAACAAAGACGAGTTTAAGATTGGTAAAATTCCGGGAATGGCGGATTATCTGCTGACCGATAACCCGGCGGTGAGCCGTATGCACGCCATTATACATAAAATTGACGGCGCATACTATATTTGCGATAATTACTCTACCAATTCCACCTTTTTAAATGGAGAGCAGCTTGAGGCAGGGAAAAATTATATTCTCCTCAATGGTGTGCGGATCAATTTCGCCAACGATGAATTTACCTACTATGCGGACTGATCTTTAATTGCCCGGCCGAAGGCCGGGCTACCCCAAACAGTTATCATAGAACATAAGTAACTGTGAAGGTACTGAACAGTTACAAACATAAAAAGCCTTCGCGCTTATGCGCGAAGGCTTTTTATGGAAACGGCATGGAAGCCGAACCTTGCGGATTCTATTAAGCTCTTTCAACTAAACCGGACTTTAAGCAGGAAGTACAAACATACATCTTCTTAGCAGCGCCGTTTACGTTTACTTTCACTCTCTTGATGTTGGATTTCCACATTTTATTGTTTCTTCTATGTGAGTGAGATACCTGGATACCGAAGTGAGCCCCTTTATCACAAATTGCACATTTAGCCATTTAAAGCACCTCCTTGAGTTAAATTAACCATTACAGGTTCACAACAAGCCCATTTTAACAGAAAAAATATGCAATTGCAAGTAAAAAAGGATAAAATTTATTACAAAATAGCATTTTCTTTTTGAAAGAAAACGGGTATAATACAAAGTATGATGGTTACTGTCCAGCGTGTGGACGGCAACATATAATGTGTGTACAGGAGGTATAGCTATGAAGGGTCGAGTAATTACGGATATGGGTCAGATTAATGTTGATCTTGACGTTATCGCCAAATATGCCGGTCTGGCGGCCATTGAGTGCTTTGGTATTGTCGGTATGGCAATGGTCAGTATGAAAGATGGCCTGACGAAGCTTTTAAAGCGGGACAGTCTGGCGAAAGGCGTCGACGTTACCATTGAAGATAATGTGCTTCATATAAATTTCCATATTATTGTCGCGTATGGTGTAAGCATTGCCACTGTGGCCGATAATCTTATGAATAATGTCCGCTATAAAGTGGAAGAATTCACCGGAATAAAAGTAGGCACAGTCAACGTTTTTGTTGAAGGTGTCCGGGTGATTGATTAATTACAAGTTTTAAGGAGGAATCTTACAGTGGCTATCGAAATATTGGATGCCGGAATGCTTCAGAAGATGTTTCTTGCGGGAGCCAATAGAATTGAAAAGAAAAAGGAGTGGATCAACGAGCTGAATGTTTTTCCTGTGCCTGACGGCGATACGGGAACGAATATGACACTGACTATTATGGCGGCGGCTAAGGAAGTGCGCCAGATTGCCGAGCCGACCATGGATAATCTGGCCAAGGCCATATCTATGGGCGCTCTCAGAGGTGCGAGAGGAAACTCAGGCGTCATTTTGTCTCAGCTTTTCAGGGGTTTTACAAAGGAGATCCGGGACTGTGACCAGATCACCATGTCTGTTATGGCCGATGCCTTTGCCAGAGCTACAGAGACCGCTTACAAGGCGGTTATGAAACCCAAGGAGGGAACCATTCTCACTGTAGCCAGGGGAATGGCTGATAAGATCCAGGAAGTGGCTATTGACTGTGACGATCTTGAGGAAGGCCTTAAAATTGTCCTTGAACACGGGGACTATGTTCTCTCCCAGACACCGGAACTTCTTCCGGTTCTCAAACAGGCCGGTGTTGTGGATTCCGGCGGGCAGGGGCTTATGGAAGTCCTTAAAGGCGCTTATGATTGCCTGATCGGCAAGGAGACAGATCTGTCTTTTGATGAGCCTGCAGTATCGAAAGATGAGCGTTTGGCGGCTGTGGGATCTGCTCGGGAAGATATTGACACAGCGGATATTAAATTTGGCTATTGTACTGAGTTTATTATAATGCTTGAAAAGCCCTTTAATGAGGATAGAGAGCGGGAGTTTAAAGCTTACCTGTCATCCATCGGTGATTCTATTGTCTGTGTATGGCTGGACGATATCGTCAAAGTCCACGTACATACCAATGATCCGGGACTTGCTATTCAGAAGGGATTAAGCTATGGCTCCCTCACCAGTATGAAGATCGACAACATGAGGGAGGAACATCAGGAGAAAGTCATCAAAGACGCCGAGAGCGCCGCGGCCCGGCAGCTTGAGGAAGATCAGGCGAAGGCTCAGGCCAAGGATCAGCCAAGAAAAGAGTGCGGTTTTATCAGTGTCAGCGTCGGCGATGGATTAAGCGAGATTTTTACCGGGCTTGGCGTGGACTATATTATTGAAGGCGGACAGACTATGAACCCCAGCACGGAGGATATGCTTAATGCCATTGACCAGGTCAATGCGGATACCATCTATATACTGCCTAACAATAAAAACATTATCCTGGCGGCTCAGCAGGCTCAGTCACTGACGAAAGATAAGGAGATCATTGTTATCCCGTCAAAGACCATCCCTCAGGGGATTACCGCTCTGATCAACTATGTTCCGGGACAGCCATCCAGCGAGAATGAGGCGCGCATGACCCAGGAGATGTCTGCTGTGCGGTCCGGCCAGGTGACTTATGCGGTCCGTGATACAGTGATTGATGATAAGACCATTAAAGAGGGCGACATTATGGGCATCGGTGACAGCGGTATTATGGCCGTAGGTCAAGACATTGCCAAAACCACAGCCGACCTTATTGACGCCATGATGGATGTGGACGCTGAACTGATCAGTATTTACTATGGTCAGGATGTGACAGAAGAGGGCGCCGCAGCTCTCGCTGAAAAGGTAGAATCCAGATATCCGGACTGTGACGTGGAAGTTCAGAGCGGCGGACAGCCCATTTATTACTATATTGTGTCTGTAGAATAAATGGAATTATACAGTGATATTGCCCAGCTTAAAGGCGTGGGAGAGAAGACCCGGCAGATGCTGGCGCGCCTGAATATTTTTACTGTTGCGGATCTGCTAGAATATTATCCGAGAAATTATGATATTTATGGAGAGCCTGTTTTTCCGGAACAGGTGGAAGAAGGCAAAACAGCCGCGGTAGTTTGTACACTTAGCGGACCGCCGGCGGTAAGCCGGGGAAGAACGACGCCGTCGGTGTCTGTAAAGACACGGGGGCCGGGGCGTATGCTTTATATGACCTGGTACCATATGCCTTATTTGAAAAATACTTTAAAGGCAGGAGAGACCTATATTTTCAGGGGAACAGCGAAAGTACGGCGGGGAAGTCTTACCATCGAGCAGCCGGAAATTTTTACCCCTGAGGAATATAAACAGAAACAGAACGCGATGCAGCCTGTCTACCCGCTGACGGAGGGCGTGAGCAATAAGCTGATCTCAAGACTTATGGCTCAGGCCCTTGAAAATGTAGATTTGTCCCGGGAGTTTTTGCCAGAAGATCTCAGGAAAAAATATAAGCTGGCCGAATATAATTACGCTCTTTGGCAGATTCATTTTCCAAAAGACTGGAACTCTATGCTGGCGGCCCGGCGGCGTCTTGTGTTTGATGAGTTTTTTATTTTTTCACTGGCTTTGGGGCAGATACGACAGCACACCTGCCAGACGCCAAATCACTATGTCATGGAATCCTGCTCTGAGTGTGATGCTCTCATTGCTTCCCTTCCTTATGATCTTACCAGTGCCCAGCTTCGGACGTGGGATCAGATCCAGGCGGATATGGCCTCGCCGGTGGTGATGAATCGTCTGATACAAGGAGATGTGGGTTCGGGGAAGACGATTGTGGCAGCGCTGGCACTTCTACAGACGGCGAAGAACGGATACCAAGGCTGTATCATGGCTCCCACGGAAGTCCTGGCCAGACAGCATTATGAGACTTTCCAAAAATTATTGGAACCTTTTGGTGTGACCACAGTGCTTCTGACCGGGAGCATGGGAGCCAGGGAACGGCGGGCCTCCTATGAGGCTATAGCCGGACACGGGGCGGATATTATTGTGGGAACCCATGCTCTGATCCAGGAGGCGGTAAACTATGACTGTCTTGGCCTTGTGGTCACCGATGAACAGCACCGTTTCGGCGTCAGCCAGAGAGAGTCTCTGGCTGGAAAGGGGCAGACGCCGCATATTTTAGTTATGAGTGCCACCCCTATACCCCGCACGCTGGCACTGATTTTATATGGCGATCTGGATATTTCCGTTATTGATGAGCTGCCGGCAAAGCGCCTTCCAATAAAAAATTGTGTGGTCGGAAAAAAATACAGAGCCACAGCCTACCGCTTTATTGAAAAAGAGGTGGCTCAGGGTCATCAGGCTTACATTATCTGCCCTATGGTGGAGGAGAGCGAGATGATGGATGGGGAAAATGTGGTGGATTATACAAAAATAGTGCGGGAGTCTCTTCCGGATTCTGTCACTGTGGAATATCTCCATGGCAAGCAGAAACCGAAAGAAAAAAACCGGATCATGGAAGATTTTGCCCTGGGAAAGATCCAGGTTCTCGTCTCCACCACAGTGGTGGAGGTGGGAGTAAATGTGCCAAATGCCACCGTTATGATGATTGAGGACGCCCAGCGTTTCGGCCTTGCCCAGCTTCACCAGCTTCGTGGGCGGGTTGGACGCGGTGACGCCCAGTCTTACTGTATTTTTGTCAATACCTCTGATAAGCCTCAGGCCCAGAGGCGCCTGGAAGTTTTAGTCCGCTCCAATGACGGTTTTTATATTGCCGGTGAGGATTTAAAGCTTCGGGGACCGGGGGATCTCTTTGGCCTGAAACAGAGCGGCATTATGGAATTTAAGATCGGTGATATTTTTAATGATATGGACCTATTAAAAGAAGCGTCAAAAAGCGCCAGGGAATTTGCTGAGGAAAAGGACTGGACCGGGGACAGTGCCGGACAGGAGCTGAAAAAACGTCTGGAGCGGTATATGGACAGAGCCGGGGATGGACTTGTCTTGTAACAGTATTTGCCAGAGTATTTCCCGTAGTTGAGGCAATAATAATAGTGTCACCAGGAAACAAACCTTGCAGGGACATCTACAAACAGGAGGTATAGGTTATGAAGAACAGTTCAACCAATACACCGGAGGTGCCGGAAGCTAAGGCTGCGCTGGATAAATTCAAATTTGAAGTGGCCAGTGAACTTGGTGTGCCTTTAACTAACGGCTATAACGGAAATCTCACATCTTACCAGAACGGCTCTGTTGGCGGCGAGATGGTCCGCCAGATGATTCGCCGTCAGGAAGAGCAGATGTCCGGAAAAATGCCTCAGTAATCCAGACAACGCTGCCCCAAAAGGGAAATAATGTCTGACAGAAAGGGTACAGTGAAGAAACCTTTGTAAAAGGTGTCTTTATCTGTACCTTTTTTGTTGAATTTTAATTAGTTTAATGGTAAAATAAATGTGAATTTTTAAACAATAGTTTCTTATCAGTGATCAGGAGGTTTACGCAAATGTCCCAACATATGATTAAAAATCCTATTTTACCAGGATTTTATCCGGACCCTTCCATCTGCCGGGTAGGGGATGATTTCTACATGATCTGCTCCAGTTTCGAGATGTATCCGGGAATTCCTGTTTTTCACAGCAAAGATTTGGCCAACTGGGAGCAGATCGGCTATGCCATGACCAAAGAAAATGGTTTTTATGTGGAGGCTAATATTGTAGCGGGAGGCGTTATGGCGCCAACGATCCGCTACCACAACGGACTTTATTATATCATTAACGCTAATTTCTGCGATAAAGGCAACTTTATTGTAACCGCGAAAGATCCCGCAGGGCCATGGTCACAGCCTCACTGGCTGGATGATGTCCCTGGGATCGACGCCTCTTTGTTTTTTGACGATGACGGAAAAGCCTATGTCCTTGGAACAGGCAATGTGGTAGCCAGAGCTGACGGCACTATGGATCGGGGTATCTGGATTTGTGAATTTGATATTGAGACAATGAAGACGGTGGGAGAGCCGGCAACGATCTGGGACTGTGCCCTGAGAGTAGCCACATCCCCGGAGGCACCTCATATTTATAAAGTGGGTGATTATTACTATCTGATTATCGCTGAGGGCGGCACAGAACATTATCATGCGGTAACTGTGGCCAGAAGCAAGACACTTTTTGGATGGTATGAAGGCAATCCGGCCAATCCGGTGATGACACACCGTCAGTTTGGCTTTGGCTATCCCATTGATAATGTAGGTCACGCTGATCTTGTCCAGACGCCTTCCGGCAAATGGTACGCGGTAATGCTGGCGTCCAGGATTATTGAGGGTCAGCACAAAAACCTGGGACGTGAGACTTACATATGCCCGGTGATCTGGGAGCGGGACTGGCCTGTATTTTCTCCGGGAAGCGGAAAAGTTGACTGGGAATATCCGGCAGATGAGACTTTGCCGTGGACACCTTACCCTCAGGCGCCGGCAAAAGATGATTTTGATAAGGACACCTTAGACTTTGTCTGGAATTTCTGGGGAACACCCTACGGCGATTTTTATTCCATCGGTGATAGCCGCCTCATTTTAAAGTGCTTTAAGCGGGGGATTTGTGATCCGCTGAAGCCTCTGCGTGACCGTCCGAAAATTACAGATCCGGAGAATACCGTAAGTTTCGTGGGACGCCGGCAGACAGATATTGATTTTGATGTTTTCATGGAGATGGAATTTGTTCCGGAAGAAAATGACACGGCAGGTCTGGTGATTATGCAGGCCAGCGGCCATCAGATGCGCCTGGAGCGGGCCACCTCGGACGGCCGTCAGATTCTTCGCCTGGTCGTCAATACTGCGGACTTTAAGGTTCCGCCCCATGTGCCCGGATTTACATACACCCGCCATCAACAGGAGCTTGCCTGCGTGGAATATTCCGGCGGGAAAGTAGTTATCGGGGTAAAGGTTCGGGGGCAGCGGTGCGATTTCTACTATGGCGACGGTGTCACTATGACATGTATCTATGAAAATGCTGATGCCAGGGTGATCAATCCAGAGATCGTCGGCGGCATGGTCGGCACATATGTTGGCATGTTTGCCAGCGGCAATGGACAGATGAGCGATAACAGCGCGGCTTTTGACTGGTTTTCTTATGAAAAGATAAGCCGGTAAGCTTAGGGGAAGCAGGACAGGGAAATCCTCACCAAAAACAGAGATTTTTGGAGACGGGGATAGAAACTGCCCTGCTTTTTTTTCGGTAAAGTCTTGACAAATGAAGGAAGTAGAATAAAATAGAAATAGCATATTTCAGACGGCATAATATGACTGTGGTAACAGTTCAGCCATCAGAGCTGGGTGGACAAAAACTGTTACTAACTGTGCCATATGGGAAAAGAGGAGATTATGAGAGTTATTGCGGGAAAAGCAAGACATCTGCCGCTTAAAACCATTGACGGGATGGAGACTAGACCTACGACAGACCGAATTAAAGAGACTTTATTTAATGTGCTGGCTCCCTATGTGGCAGATTGCCGTTTCCTGGATCTTTTTGCGGGAAGCGGAGCCATTGGTATAGAGGCCCTGAGCAGGGGGGCTAAGACCGCTATTTTCGCAGAGCAGATGTCAAAAGCCGCCGATTGTATTGAAGAGAATCTTCAGTTTACACATCTGCAGGATTACGGCAGAGTTTTGCGCAAGGATGTGTTGTCAGTCCTGCGACTGCTGGAGCGGGAAGGACAGCCGTTTGATATTATTTTTATGGATCCTCCCTATGGGAAGAACCTTGAGAGAAGTGTCCTGGAATATCTGGCACATTCCTGCCTCGTCGATGAATATACTATTATCGTTGTGGAGGCGGATCTTCATACATCCTTTGACTATGTGGAGGATCTATCTCTGCATATATATAAGGAAAAGATATACAAAACCAATAAACATATGTTTATTGAGAAAAAATGAGGTAAAGATTATGCGCATAGCCGTTTATCCCGGTAGCTTTGACCCGGTGACTAATGGTCATATCGATATTATAAAGAGAGCAGCCGCCATGGTGGACCGGCTGATTATTGGTGTTTTACATAATAGTGCAAAAACGCCGTTGTTTTCTGCCCAGGAACGTGTTAATATGTTAAAGGAAGTATGTGGGGAAATCCCGAATGTTGAGATCCGCTATTTTGAGGGGCTTCTTGTGGACTTTGTTGTTGAGTGCAACGCTGCCATCGTTGTCCGCGGCCTTCGGGCGGTGACGGATTTCGAGTATGAGCTTCAGTGGGCTCAGTCCAACCGTATTGTCTGTCCCACAATGGATACTGTTTTTCTTGTGACCAATGTCCAGTATTCCTATTTGAGTTCCAGTGTTGTCCGGGAGTATGCCTCCCAAAACGGAGACATTTCCGCCTTTGTTCCACCTTATGTGGCGGAGAAATTAAAAGAAAAGTACAACTGTGTAGATAGAAAGTAATGTGCAGGTAAAGGAGAAGCAAGTATGAGCAGAATTGAACAGTTAATTGATGAAATTGAAGAATTTATTGAGAGCTGTAAACCACAGCCTTTTTCCCAGTCCAAGGTAATCGTGCCTAAAGATGAGTTATATGAGCTGCTCACAGAGCTGAGATTAAAGACTCCGGAGGAGATCAAACGTTATCAGAAGATCATTGCCAACCGGGATAAAATCATCAGCGACGCCCAGGCCCAGGCCGAAAAGATGGTGGAAGAGACAACGGCCTACACCAATTCTCTTGTGGAAGAGCATGAGATCATGCTGAAGGCTTATGAGAGAGCGGAGGAAGTTATGAATAACGCCAATGCCCAGGCTGAGGCAACCATTAACGCGGCTAACGAAGATGCGGAAGGTATTCGCCGCAGTGCTCTGGAGTATACCCAGGAGCTGATCACAAATCTTGAGACGATTGTAGGCCGCACACTGGAAGGCGCTAAGGCTAATTCCCAGGCGCTCATCGACGGCCTTTCCTATAACTACGATATCCTTGTCAGCAATAAAGACGCTCTGGAGAGCCAGCTTTCAGCCTCTGTGTCCAGCGAGGCTGTGCCGTCTGTGGATATGTCTGCGGTTGAAGAATCTGCTATTACTGAGCCGGTGTATGAAGAGCCGGAACAGGAAGAAAGACCTTCGTCCAGAGCAGCGGCTGCGTCAAAGTCTGAGCCTGTGGTGGACGATGACGATGATGACTTCTCCGATGACGAATTTGATTATGATGATATCGACTGATGTGACAGGTACATAGGGGGCTTTTAGTGCTACCCTGTGAAAGTCAGCACAGCGGTCATCAGAGCCATAGCCAAAAACGCAGTCAGAATTTTTCCCAGAATACAGTATTTAACAGACAGTCCTTGCCTGTGGATGACGCTTGAAGTTTGTGCCAGTATGGACAGACCGCCAAAGCATATAAATCCCATGGCGAGGACTGTTTTTATTTCCAGAGGCAGCCGCATCTGCTGTAAAAGTCCAAGGCCGGTGGTCTGTTCCAGGAGACCGGCGATAAGACCGGCGGCCAGAGGAGAGATTCCGGGAATGGCGGCGATGCATTGGGAGAGAATGGAAAAGAGGATCATGTATCCGCCAATTTTTACAAGCAATTCGCAGGCACTGACAATAGATGTATCCAACAGATTTCCGGAGGCTGTGTCATTTTTTTGGACATGCGCATTTTGGTCTGGCAAATGATCTGCCGACTGAGCTTTCAGAGTCAGGGACTGAGCTTTGCGCGGCTTCCTCTCCCATGGCAAAGTCCGGGTAAAAAAAGGGTGAATGAGCCGGGCCGCCACAAGGGAGCTTATAAGAGAAACGGCAACGATCCACAGGGCCAGCCTTGAGCTGTTCAGAGTAAAGTCGGCAACATAGCTGATCATATATACCGGGCTTGGATTGTTGACAAAGGTGAGGAGATAGAGTGCCTGTCTTTGGCTGATCCGGCCAAGGGAATAGCTGTCGGACACAGCTTTAGCGCCCATAGGATAGCCGCACAAAAAACCGAGGACTACCGGGTAAGCTCCACTTTTGTCTGTCTTAAAAAGCCGTGTAATTATCGGAGCGAAAATTCTCTCCAGAAAGTCAATGCCATGAAGATCCCGGAGAAGGTTTGTCATAAGAATAAAAGGAAAAAGGGTGGGAATGATGGTGTTAAACCAAAGTGTAAGCCCAAAACGGGCGCCTTGCGCGCAGATTGATGGGAGGGTAATCAGAAGGATGAGAAAAAAAATAACAGGAAGAAGATATTTTTTCAAAAAGGCCTCCCGGCATAAAAACAGATTAGTAAAGTTTATGCGCCGGGAAGGATGGGTATACTACAGACAGGTGATCCCGCGGTAATGTCTACTGGCAGAAGGTAATAATTTTGCGGCGAAACTCATGGATCACCGGTGAGTGACTCTTTATACTTAATGTTTGGTCATAGAGGGCGCAGGCAAAGGCATCCAGGTTAAATAGCCGCCTTGCACCGGGGCTCTCTAACTGTTCCAAAGCTCTTGCCGGACGGGTGATAATGGGGAGCTGGGATTGCTTTTTGATAGCGCTTAACAAGTCGGAGGATTCCTTCCTGAATCCGAGAAGACGAAGATAAGGCGCGTAATGTTCCCTCTCCAGAATCTTTCTGTCCTCCTGGCGGATACCTAGAAGGATATGGAGCAGCCCCCGCCGGACGCGGGTGGCGGTATAGGACCGGACGGATAGATCGCGGCAAAGCTCTTCAAAACCTGTATAAAATTCGATATAGTCGGCAATGCGATGACCAAGCTCTCTGTCTATATCCAGATAACTTTGAAGATCGTTTCTGTCAGTGGTCATAAGCCGGTAGCCGAGAGCCTGGGAAAAATCGCTGACGGTCACAGGAGGGATAGTCTTTAAATGTTTGGCCACACAAGCGCGTATAGTTTCGGGGAACTGTGAAATCCACAAGGAAGGGTCAAGCCTTTCAATAATTCCCCGGCGCAGGGCGGTGGCGGAACATATGGGAGTGTCCAGGCTTTCGTCGTGGTAGCCGGAGTGAACCCGCTGGACAGGGACGGCCCGGATGGGACACTGGCCGCCGGACAGTTCTTTTAAAGCCATAAGGTATTCCAGAGCCAAAATATTGTTGGGCTGTTTTAAAAGATCTGACAGAAAATCCTCCTGTTTTTTCTTTTGGGGGCTATCTTGATGTACCATATCCGGCGGGGAAAAGGAACGGCTCAGAGCCTGACTGCGCGCCGCGGGCCAGGAGAGGCCTGATTTTAATCCTTCTTTTAAGGCGCGGCGAAAGTCTGGAGGCTCCTCCATGAGAAAATCGGCCAGAGCGTCTAACAGAGGGAGACTGGCATTCTCACAGCCGAAAGCCAGATGGGAGACGACGCCGGTGCCGGCAAGGACAGAGACTCCTGTCCGGGCAAAATCTTTGGCGCTGGCGGTGGCAGCTACAGCGGGCAGTTCAAGAACCGCGTCGGCCCCACAGGCCAGAGCCCACCGGGTCCGTATAAACTTGTCAAAAATGGCCGGCTCGCCCCTCTGGGTAAAGTTCCCGCTCATAATGACAATAGTGTAATCGGCGCGGCACTTCTCCCTGGCCTGCAAAAGCAAATATTCATGCCCTTTATGGAGCGGGTTAAACTCCGCGATAATGCCAAGAACTTTCATAGAAACCTCCTGATGTGAGATAAATGCTCCGGTCATAACAGACAGTATTCTATCATTATAGCGGAGAATATAGGCGGTATCAAGAAGAAAAAATGGAGAAATCCCTTGTATACAATGCCTAATTATTATATAATATTCATGTATCATGTGTAGAAACAGTTCAGCCATCAGGGATAGCCGGGCTGTTGCGATATACAGAAATGTTAATAAAAAGGAGACACGTACCAATGAATGTATTAGTCATTAACTGTGGGAGTTCTTCCCTGAAATTCCAGCTCATTAATTCTGACACTGAAGCTGTTCTGGCCAAAGGTTTGTGCGAGCGTATTGCCATTAACGGAAGCCGTCTTGTTTATCAGCCGGCAGGTCATGACAAGATCCGCAAGGAAGCTCCTATGCCTACCCACATTGAAGCTATTTCCATGGTTATCGAAGCTCTCACAGATCCGGAAATCGGTGTGATCAAAGATATGAGCGAGATCGACGCTGTAGGACACAGAATCGTTCACGGTGGTGAGAAATTTGATTCCTCCACTATTCTGACCGATGAAGTGTACAAGGCTATTGAAGAATGCTCAGAACTGGCGCCCCTTCATAATCCGGCTCACTTAATGGGTATCGACGCCTGCAAAAAGATTATGCCGGACACACCTATGGTTTGCGTGTTCGATACAGCTTTCCATCAGACAATGCCGGAGGAAGCTTATCTCTACGGTCTGCCTATTGAATATTATAAGAAATATAAGATCAGACGCTACGGCTTCCACGGGACAAGCCACAGCTATGTTTCCAAAAAGGCTGCCGAGCTTCTTGGAAAACCTTACGATCAGGTAAAAACAATTGTATGCCATCTTGGCAACGGTGCAAGCTGCTGCGCAGTTAAGTATGGCAAATCTGTAGATACATCCATGGGTCTTACACCTCTGGAAGGCCTGATTATGGGAACACGTTCCGGTGATATTGACCCGGCTATTGTGGAATTTATCGCAAAGAAAGAAAATCTGGACATTGCCGGCGTGATGGAAGTTCTCAACAAAAAGTCCGGTGTCCTTGGCGTATCCGGATATACAAGCGATTTCATGGATCTGGAAGTGGACAGTCTTGCCGGAAAGCCGGAAGCCCTCCTGACAATGAAAGTTTTCGCTTACAGAGTTGCAAAATACATCGGCGCTTATGTGGCCGCCATGAATGGTGTGGACGCCATCGCTTTCACCGCAGGTCTTGGCGAGAATAACCGCTATGTGCGCACGGATATCTGCGCTTATCTCGGATATCTTGGCGTTGAACTGGACCAGGAAAAGAACGCTGTGAGAGGGGAAGATATTATCATCTCTACTCCAGAGTCCAAGGTTGCTGTGATGACCATTCCTACCAATGAGGAGCTGGCCATCTGCCGCGAGACTGTAGCATTGCTGAAGAAGTAATAAAAACCCCGGCGTCTGTCGGGGTTTTTATTTCTATACACAGTGTTTCCTGTGATATGAAAAAACACTCCAAGACGGGATATTTTTTGACTCTGTTGTTACCGTCAGGCCATTTGCGGATAGGTTGGCGGAGGTTCCTGCTTCAAATCGACTGTGAATAGTAAGCTGTCAAGTAAAAATACTTTACAGTTTTTAAATTTTATGTTGACAAAAGGCTTATGGCTATGTATAATTACAATCGTATGAAATTTGGGAGATGCCTATGATAATAAATATTTCTGAACTGTTGTCAACTCCGGGAAAAAGTGTGGATTATCAGATTCCCATAGAGATGGACGCTTTTTGCGTCGGCGGGGAGTCCTATCCTTTTATTAAGAAGGAGATGGTCCGGCTGAACATTACCAATACAGGCGACCGTGAGATCACTATTTCAGGCCGAATCGAGGCTGCCCTTGCCATTCCCTGTGACCGGTGCCTGGAGGAAGTAGTCACACCATTTTCCCTGGATGTGGAGAAGACAGTTGATTTAAAGATGTCTGACGAAGACCGTATTAATGATCTGGACGAGACAAGTTATATTGATCATAGCAGCTTGGATGTTGACCAGTTAGTGTCAAATGAGATCCTGATTCATTTCCCTATGAAAACATTATGCCGTGAAGATTGTAAGGGAATCTGCTTTAAGTGCGGACAGAACTTAAATCTTGGCGAATGCGGATGTGACCGGGAGTCATTAGACCCTAGAATGTCGGCGATCCGGGATATTTTTAAGAATTTTAAGGAGGTGTGATCCATGTCTATCTGTCCAAAAAATAAATCTTCTAAAGCAAGACGCGACAGCCGCAGAGCTAACTGGAAAATGACAGCTCCGGCTTTAGTGAAGTGCAGCAAATGTGGCGAGTTAATGATGCCTCACAGAGTTTGCAAAAAATGTGGGTCTTACAACAAACGCGAGATCGTTTCTGTAGACTGATGATGGAATCAAAAAGGCTTCCGCACAGCGGAGGCCTTTTTGCATTATAGAAAAACTCAGGAGGAATGAAAATGAAAGCACAAGCAGATGTTAAGCGCAGCGGGGAGCTGTTTAAGCTTAACGGAAAGCCGTCTTTCGGCGCGGCTTTTCCCCAAGCGCTGCAGCATGTGTTGGCGATGCTGGTGGGAAATATTACACCGCCTATGCTTATTGCCAGTTCACTGAACCTTACAGACGCTCAGCAGACAATGCTGATCCAGGCAGCCATGATTATTGGCGGTCTGACCACACTTTTACAGTTATTTCCGATTTTAGGATTTGGTATGGGGCTGCCCAGTGTTATGGGTGTGGCTTTCGCCTATATGCCTATTCTCACGATGATTGGAACCCAGTATGGGATAGCGGCCATTTTCGGGTCTCAGCTTGTGGCCGCCTTTGCCTCTATTTTTATTGGCATGTTTATAGGAAAAATACGAAAGTTTTTTCCACCCATTGTCAGCGGTACTGTAGTGTTAAGTATCGGGTTGTCTCTCTATGAAACAGCGATCAATTATATCGGCGGCGGTTCAGGAGCCCAGGCGGACGGGACTTTCGGTTCCCCGAAATTCTGGATACTTGCCATTGTAACGCTGGTGGTAACTTTAGGGTGCAGCCTGTTCGGAAAAGGCTATATTAAAGTTTCCGGTATGATCATTGGTATTATCGTGGGCTATGTTGCAGCTCTGATTATGGGCGACGTCATTGATTTTTCAGATGTGGCCCAGGCGTCTGTATTCGCCCTTCCTGTGCCATTCGCTTTTGGCCTGGAATTTCATCCGGACGCTATTTTGATGATGATCCTGATGTACATTGTCCAGGCAGTACAGACTATCGGGGATGTGTCCTCCACGGCTATGGGAGGTTTTAACCGGGAGGCCACAGACAAAGAACTTGGAGGCGCTATTAAAGGGCAGGGCATCTGCGGAATGATCGGCGCCTGCATCGGCGGGCTTCCCACAGACCCATACAGCCAGAATGTAGGTCTGATCTGCACCACAAAGGTTGTGGCAAAGCGGGTATTTACCATTGTGGCAGTGATCATGCTGGCCGCGGGTATTTTCCCTAAGTTCAGCGCCTTTATGGCCACGATCCCTCAGCCGGTCCTTGGCGGCGCCACAGTCACTGTGTTTGCGGCCATCACCATGTCCGGCATTCAGCTCCTCGGGGAGCAGCCTTTAAATTACAGGAACAAGCTGATCGTAGGTATTGCCCTGGCCATCGGCATTGGTATCGACAGTGTGCCGTCCATTCTTCAGTTCTGTCCTCAGCTTGTGCAGAACATTTTGGGAAGCTCACTTGTTGTATCCTTCCTTATTGTGTTTATTTTAAATCTCATTGTCCCGGAAGATAATTCGCCGGAATAACTGGATAAGGCCAAAATGGGGCCGGACAGATCTAAACGTCTGTCCGGCCCCATTTTAACATTGGAGCAGCCCTGTAGATTCTCTGAATTTTAAACTGGTCCGAACGTGGGTGATCCGGTAGGGAGTATCAGGAGCCTTGATCCTGGAGAGAAGCATATCGGCGGCAATATATCCGATCTGTGAACTGGGAATATCAACTGTAGTCAGATGGGGTTCAACGAGTCTGGACTCGGCGGCATTGTCAAAGCCTGTGATCTTAACGTCTTTGGGCGCTGTGATTCCGCATTTTTTCAGGACGCGGATCAGATCAATGGCCACAAAATCATTGGCACACACAAAAACGTCAGGGAGCTGCAGAGTCCGGCGCACAGTCTCTTCAAGCACCTTTTTGTCGGCAAAAACACTTTTTCCCATAAACTGGGAATTGCAGGACTGAAGGTGATTGGCCTCAAGGGCGTGGATAAAGCCTTCGTAGCGTTCCAGAAAAGAACGGCAGTGATAAGGATTACCCGCGAAAGCCAAACGGCGAAGTCCGTTTTGTATCAGCCTGTCAGTAAGATTAAATACACTCATGTGGTTTTCCATGAGGAGAAAGTCCGCGTTGATACGGGTCATGTCAGTGCCCGCGGCGGTATCTACAAAAAGGAGGGGAATGTTTAAAGCGCTGAGCATTTCGATATATTCAGTATCAAAAAGTTCGAGACAGATGATTCCGTCTGTTTTTTCCGGGTTAAATCCCAGAGGAAGGCTCATTGAGGCTATTTCTTTATCTCTCACCGGAAACATAGACAGACGGCAGTGATTCCGGCTGATCCGCTCCTGGAAAGTATTCAGGGCATAAGTGCCGAAATGAGAGCCGTAGGGCATATTTTGAGTGATCAGCGCCAGTTCCTTTACATCGGTTTTTTCCGGGGCAGGCTGGGACAGATAGATCACCCGGCGGTAACCCATTTCCGCTGCCTTGTTCAGAATTTTCTGACGGGTTTCGTTGGCAAGGACTCCTGTGTTATTCAATGCTTTTGAAACTGTATTTCTGGAAAGACCCAGAGCGTCTGCAATATCCTGAATGGTCGTTTTCTTTTCCATAAAGACCTACCTCTCAAATCTTAGTGTTACATTTAATGTAATCCAATTGTGCAGATTTGTCAAATGTAAAAATCAAAGTTGGCAGATATTTATAAAGACTGTCTGTGCATATAGCTGTGTAATTATAGCGTGTGTGCAAATGTAAAATAAATAATTTGAGCAAATGTAAAAACAGTATTGACATTATGCACAATGAATGGTACTATAAACATAACAAATAACAAATCTGTGCATAAAAAGAACGTTCAAAGAAGTGCAGAGTATGCAAATGTAAACACAGGAGGGTGTAAAAATGAAAGTTTTTCGTAAAAAAAGCACGGCGGTTGCCAGACAGACGTCCGGGGAAAAGCTGAAGTATATTAAAAAGAACTGGCAGCTTTACGTGTTTTTTCTGCTGCCGGGGCTTTTACTGACACTGATCTTTAAGTATGGTCCTATGGGCGGCATTCTCATCGCTTTTGAAGATTATAACGTTATTGACGGTGTTCTTGGCAGTCCGTGGGTGGGACTGGATTATTTTAAACGGTTCCTCTCCTCGCCGGATTTTATGAATTATCTGATGAATACGCTGAAGTTGAGCGTGTACGGGCTTTTGTGGAGTTTCCCCATACCGATCATACTGGCGCTTTTACTGAATCAGATCCGAAGAACCGGAATCCGAAAAAAAATCCAGCTTCTGATCTACGCCCCGAATTTTATCTCGGTTATCGTCCTTTGCGGTATGGTCCGCATGTTTCTCTCACCGGTAGGTCCGATTAATTCCCTTCTCGGAATTGATACAAACTGGATGACAATGCCGGGCGCTTTCAGAACTATTTACATTGCCAGCGGCATCTGGCAGACGGCGGGATGGTCATCTATTATGTATACAGCCGCCCTGTCAAACGCCAGCAAGGATCTGGAAGAAGCGGCGGTCGTGGATGGCGCCAATATCCTCCAGCAGATCCGATATGTACAGCTTCCCGCTATTAAAAATATTATTGTGATCCAGTTTATTTTACAGGCGGGAAATATTATGAGTATTGGATTTGAAAAAGCTTACGCTTTACAGACAGATATGAACCTTCCGGCTTCAGAGATCCTTTCTACATATGTATACAGACTTGGTCTTCTCAATGGCGACTATGGATATTCAACGGCCGTGGGGCTTTTCAACTCAGTGATCAACGTGATACTTCTTATATTGGTCAACTGGGTCGTTAAGAAGCTTAATGACGGCGAAGGATTATAAAGGGGGATTTGATGATGGAAACAAGACGAATGAAACTGGGGTTATCCGACAGAGTAATTCTTGGTGTGGGATTTACGCTCCTTGGCCTGTTTGTCATCGCGGTCTTTGTGCCGCTGGCTTATGTGGTCCTGGCCTCTTTTATGGACCCTAATGTACTTAATAATCAGGGGATCAGCTTTAACTTTAAAGACTGGACGCTGGAAGCCTACCGGCGGGTGCTGGGAAATGCCATGATCTGGCGCGGTTTTGCCAATTCCTTCTTTTATTCGGCAGCATTTACAGTTATTTCTGTGTTTGTGACGCTTCTGGCCGCTTATCCCATGTCTAAAAAAGACTTTGTGGGACGGAAGTTTTTTAATATTATATTTGTCATCACTATGTTTTTCGGCGGAGGAATGATTCCTACATTCATATTGATCAACAATCTTCATCTGGTAAACACTGTCTGGGCAATCATCCTCCCGGGAGCGTTTAATGTGTGGAATATGATCCTCGCCAGAACATATTATCAGTCTATTCCAACTGAACTCCGGGAGGCCTCCTCGCTGGATGGAGCCAATGAGCTTCAGCACTTTTTTAAGATTATGATGCCGGTGTGCAAGCCGATCATCGCCGTGCTGGCCCTCTGGTCATTTGTAGGCATGTGGAACAGCTATTTTGACGCTATGATCTATCTCAATGACGCTGACATGCAGCCCCTTCAGCTGGTTCTGCGGTCCATCCTTGTTCAGAATACGCCTCAGCCGGGCATGATCGCGGATATCCAGAGTACGGCGGAAATGTCCAAGGTGGCGGAGCTGCTGAAATATGCCACGATTATTGTATCCAGCCTGCCGCTGCTGATCATGTACCCGTTCTTCCAGAAATATTTTGATAAAGGCATTATGGTAGGTTCTGTAAAAGGTTAGGAAGGTGAAAAGAATGAACAGAAAAATAAAGAGACTGACAGGATTGGGGCTGGCAATGATATTTGCTTTTTCTGCCGCGGGGTGCGGCGGAAGAGGCGCCCAGGTGGCGGAGATTGATCCGGATACACCGATAGAGGAGGTCGCATTTCCGTTGGCGGAGACAAAAGAGCTGTCCTTTATTACAAGCGCTCCGGCGACGACCACACAGGATCCTAATGAGAAACTGATTTTCCAGAGACTGGAGGAACAGACGAATGTCCATATTGACTGGACCTGTTTTGTGGAGGATCAGTTTGCCGATAAGAAAAATCTTGCCCTGGCTCAGTTTGGAAATCTTCCGGACGGGCTTTTTACGGCGGGGATGAGCAACTATGATCTGCTCAGGTACGCGAAGCAGGGAATCATAATTCCTCTGGAAAACCTTATTGATAAATATATGCCCAATCTCCAGGCAGTATTTGAGAAATATCCGGAGTACAGGACTATGTGTACGGCCCCGGACGGACATATTTACGCCTTCCCGTGGATAGAACAGCTCGGCGAAGGAAAAGAGGCGATACAGGCTATTGGCAATATCCCTTATATTAACAAAAAGTGGCTGGATTTCCTCGGACTTGAGGTACCTGAAACGACTGATGAGCTGGAGCAGGTCCTTATCGCCTTCCGGGATAACGCGGATGCCATTGAGACTGAATTTAATATTGAGGGGGATGTGATCCCCATGTCGTTTATCATCAACAACGGTGACCAGGACCCGGCAATATTGATCAATGGTTTTGGGGAAGGTTACGGGGATACAGGAGATCATTTCGCCGTGACGGATGAAGGTGAAGTGATCTATACCACAGTCCAGGAAGGTTACAAAGAGGGGATCAAGTGGCTTCATTCCCTTGTGGAGCAGGATCTTGTAGACCCGGAGGCATTTACCCAGGAATGGTCCACCTATGTGGCCAAAGGAAAAAATCACAGATACGGGCTGTGTTTTACATGGGACATTGCCAACATTGACAATTATGAGGATTATGTCATGCTTCCGGCCCTGGCCGGGCCGGATGGCCTTGTGAATATTACACGGCAAAACGGCAGCGAGACCAGCGGCTTTGACCGCGGAAGATGCGTGCTGACCACAAGCTGCCGGGATACGGCTCTGGCCGCGGCCTGGATCGATCAGATGTACGCGCCCCTTCAGTCGGTACAAAATAACTGGGGGACCTACGGGGAAGAAGACGCCGATAACATTTTTGAACTGAGTACCAACGCGGAAGGCGGGGGAATGTTAAAACATCTGGATCTGGGCGACGCTTCCCCTGTAGAAGTACGGCAGGCTCAGTCAGTTAATGGCCCTCTGGCTGTGCTGAACGAATATTACGATGTCTACGTTACCCAGCCGGCTGATGCCAAGTGGCGTCTGGACAATATGCATGAGACTTACCTTGAAGATATGAACAGTCAATATGTCTATCCAAATGTATTTATGAGTATTGACGATACGAACAGAGTGTCACAGCTTGACACGGATATCAAAAAATACGCTGAGCAGAAGAAAGCAGACTGGATTTTAAATGGCGGCATTGATGAAGAGTGGGATTCCTATCTCCAGAAAATGGAAGATTATGGACTCTCAGAGTATCTCGGGATTAAGCAGAAATATTTTGACCAGTATCAGGCGTCGCTGTCCGGTCAGGGTGAAGAAAACGCGGACACGACTGCTTTGGAAAATTAAAGAAAAATCAGTGAAAGGAAGCGATAAAATATGACAAGCCAGACACTCCGTGAAGCAAGAAGATATGAGGAAGCCTCCGAAAAAATGATCAGGAAAGAGGAACGGCCGGAATTTCATTTATCCACCCGTACAGGCTGGATGAATGATCCCAATGGGTTTTCCTTTTATAACGGGAAATATCATCTTTTTTATCAGTATAATCCCTATGAGTCAAAATGGGGTCCTATGCACTGGGGCCATGCGGTGAGTCAGGATCTTCTCCACTGGGAGTATCTTCCAGCGGCTATGGCTCCCGATGAGGCTTATGACAGAGACGGGTGCTTTTCCGGGAGTGCTGTGGCGCTTCCGGATGGCAGACATCTGCTCATGTATACCGGCGTGGTCCGGCAACGGCAGGATGACGGCGAATACCGGGATATACAGACGCAGTGCGTGGCAGTAGGCGACGGCATGGATTATGAAAAGTATGAGGCCAACCCGGTGCTGGACAAAACAGATCTTCCAGAGGGAAGCAGTGTCCATGATTTTCGTGACCCGAAAATATGGAGTAACGGGGATGGCACCTATAGCTGTGTGGTGGCCAACCGGGCAGCCGATGGCACCGGGCAGATTTTGCTGTTTACAAGCCCTGACGGATTTGACTGGAAATTTAAGAGCGTCCTTGACGCTAACCGCGGCCGGTTCGGACTGATGTGGGAGTGCCCTGACTTTTTTCTGCTGGACGGGAAATGGGTACTCTTAACCAGCCCTCAGGATATGCTGCCGGAAGGCTTTGAGTACCATAACGGTAATGGGACGCTGTGCCTTATCGGCGATTATGATGGGGAGACCGGAACGTTTGCGGAACACCATAACCAGGCTATTGATTACGGTATTGATTTTTATGCCTCCCAGACAACCCTTACGCCTGATGGTCGAAGAGTAATGATCGGATGGATGCAGAACTGGGATACCTGCAGCCTGAGGTCTCCGGAGGAGAAGTGGCTGGGGCAGATGAGCATTCCCAGGGAACTTTCGATCAGAGATGGCCGGCTGTTCCAGCAGCCGGTAAGAGAACTGGAAAGTATGCGTGCCAATAAAGTGGCTTATCATGATATCACTTTTTCGGATGTGATCACTCTGGATGGAATACAGGGAAGGACAATTGATATGGAATTGTCCATAAGATCAGGCAGCCCGGATTCTGTGTATCAGAAATTTGCTGTGCGTTTTGCCCAGAATGACCAGTATCAGACCGCTTTAAGTTTTCGCCCTCATGAGTCTGTGCTGAAGGTGGACAGAAAGTTTTCCGGATCCCGCAGAGCGATCATTCATCAGCGCAGAAGCCTTGTAAACAGTAAAAATGGTGAACTAAAACTGAGAATGATCCTTGACCGGTTCAGCGTGGAAGTTTTTATTAATGACGGGGAACAGGTCATGACGGCAATTATGTATACAGATCCGTTGGCGGACGGGATTTCTTTTTTTGCTGATGGAAAGGTGACGATGGATGTCGTGAAATATGACCTTATATAAAATATCTGAGAAAGGGAAATGATCTATGAAAACATATGATGTGACAGCTCTTGGTGAACTTCTCATTGATTTTACGGAAAACGGCGTCAGCGGCCAGGGTAATCCTCTGTTTGAGGCAAACCCTGGAGGGGCGCCCTGCAATGTCCTGGCCATGCTGGCAAAACTGGGGCACAGTACGGCGTTCATTGGGAAAGTTGGACGGGACTTTTTCGGGGAACAGCTAAAATCAGCTATTGAAGAAGCGGGTATTGATTCATCCTGTCTTCGCATGGATAAAGATGTCCATACGACTCTGGCTATGGTTCATACTTTTCCCGACGGGGATCGGGATTTCTCCTTCTATCGAAGCCCTGGGGCGGATATGATGCTCACGGAAGATGAGATTCCGGAAGATGTTGTGAAAAATTCCCGGATTTTCCATTTTGGCACCCTGTCTATGACCCATGAAGGCGTGCGCAGAGCTACAAAAAAAGCTGTCAGGATCGCCGAAGACGCGGGATGCGTTCTTTCTTTTGATCCGAATCTGCGCCCGCCTTTGTGGGACAGCCTGGATGAAGCCAGAAAGCAGGTCCTCTATGGCCTGGAACACTGCCATATTCTGAAGATCTCTGACAATGAGATCCAATGGCTGACCGGAAAAGAGGATTATACAGAGGGTGTGGCGTGGATCAATGAGCGGTTTTCCATTCCTCTGATCCTGGTGTCTATGGGAAAAGAGGGGAGCAGAGCTTATTACCGGGGAATGATGGTCCAGGCAGCCCCGTTTCTTCAGGATAATACGGTGGATACAACCGGGGCCGGCGATACCTTCTGCGGATGCGTCCTTCACTATATCTGCGGCCACGGCCTGGAAGCATTGGATATGGAAGATCTTCAACGGATGCTTATCTTTGCCAATGCCGGAGCCTCTTTGATCACAACCCGCAAGGGCGCGCTGAGAGTGATGCCTTTTCCGGAGGATATTGAAAAGCTGGCGGGCGGGGCTTACTGACCCGGCCGCGGCTTTGAGGGCGGTCAGGTGTTTTTGGGACTGAAAAACGGCGATTTTATCACGGGTGTCATTGACAAATATTCTGATAAGTGTTAGAATCAAAACGATTTGTGGCTATGAACATATGTGAGTACAGGAGATGTAGTGAGACAGAGATGAGATGTCACCGGCTGAAAGCATTTCACACGAGCCTTCTGGAAGTTTCAGTATGGGAGCCTTCCGGCGAAAAGCGGGAGCCGCGTTAAGCCGGATGCCAGTGCGGCAGTAAAGCACGTAAAATGAGTGCAGAGTATAAAATACTCTGAAATAGGGTGGTACCGCGATGAACATCGTCCCTTGTTTTTTGGCAGGGCGGTGTTTTTTTGTGTCACAGAAAACGGCGTTTCCTGCGACATAAAAAACGCTCCGCGCAGGATCGCACTGCCGCGGTAATAAATGAAAAAAGGAGAATCGCAATGAAGGATAAAATCGCTGAAATTTTATCGGAAGCAAACGCAAAAATCGCCTCAGCAGCCAGTGAGAGCGAACTGCAGAGCGTAAAAAACGCTTATATCGGCAAGCAGGGTTCTTTAAGCTTACTGATGAAAGAACTTCCCACAGTTGATCCGGCCCTTCGCCCGGAAATGGGAAAATTGCTGAACCAGGCTAAAAATCAGGTGAAAGAGCAGATTGACGCAAAGCGTATGGATCTGAAACTTAAAGCTTCACAGGTATCCCCGGATTTTGACTGTTCTGTTCCAGGTATTATGCCGTCAAAGGGAGCCCTTCATCCCATAACACAGATGTGCTACGATTTAAATGATACTTTCCGTTCCATGGGATTTGAAATTTTTTCCGGAAACGAGATTACCAGTGAGCTGTACGCTTTTGATAAGCTGAATTTCCCGCCTAACCATCCGGCCCGGGAGAGCATGGATACTTACTGGCTGGAAGGCCATGACAGCGGCAGTACCAATGAAAAGCTCTGTCTGCGTCCCCATCTCACTGGCGAGAGTGTCCGCTATATGCAGACACACAAGCCGCCCTACCGTTTTGTATATCCAGGCCGCGTATACCGCAATGAGACAACCGACGCTCACCATGAGCGAGCCTTTTTCCAGTATGAGGCGCTGATCGTTGACAAAGACATTACCTTTACTTCCGGTATTGTTATGATCAAAAGTATTTTAAGCAAGGTTTTCGGAACCGATGTGGCTGTAAGAATGCGTTCCGGTTTCTTCCCCTTTGTTGAGCCGGGCTTTGAGATTGATATGGAATGCCAGGTATGCGGCGGCAAAGGATGCAGTGTTTGCAAGCATGTAGGCTGGATCGAGGTTATGCCCGGCGGTTCACCCCACCCCAATGTACTGCGGGCTGCAGGACTGGATCCGGATGAATATACCGGCTTTTATGTAAATATTGGCCTGGACCGTCTGGTTATGATGCGCTACGGTGTTGACGATGTGCGGCTGTTCCACAGCGCGGATCTCAGATTCCTGAAACAGTTCAGATAAGGGGAGGAAGTTTGAAATGAAATTATCATTATCATGGATTAAAGATTACGTCAGTATTCCTGAAGATACTGATTTGAAAAAACTGGCCTATGACCTTACCATGTCAACTGTTGAGGTGGAGGATGTGGAATACCTTGCCCGCCGTTTTGACAATATGGTTGTAGGGGTGATCGAAAAAATTGAGGCTCATCCAAACGCGGATAAGCTGAGAGTGTGCAAAGTGGATATTGGCGGTGGAGAGGTCAAGGACATTGTCTGCGGTGGCATTAACCTGAAGGAAGGCATGAGAGTGGCCGTATCCTGTCCCGGCGCCGTTGTCCGCTGGCACGGCGAGGGCGAACCGGTTGTCATTAAAAATTCCAAACTGCGGGGGGTTGAATCTTTCGGCATGATCTGCGCTTCCGAGGAGATTGGCCTGGGAGAGTTGTTCCCTTCAAGTCAGGAGGCTGAAATTCTTGACCTGTCCGCTTTTGATGTGCCTGCGGGAACACCTCTGGCTAAGGCTTTGGACATGGACGATGTGATTCTTGAAATTGACAATAAATCAATGACCAACCGTCCCGACCTGTGGGGACACTATGGTATTGCCCGGGAGATCGCCGCTTTATATGATCTGCCTTTAGTGACCATTGATCCTTATAAAACAGATGTGGCTTCGGATTTTAAAGTGGAAATTAACGATCCGGACCGCTGTACACGGTATATCGGCGTGGAAATGTCCGGCGTGGGTGTAAAACCGTCCCCATATATGATGCAGAACCGTATCTGGAAGGCAGGTATGCGCCCCATCAACGCCCTTGTGGATATTACAAACTATGTGATGCTTGCCACAGGCAACCCGACCCACGCCTTTGA
Source organism: Catenibacillus scindens (assembly GCF_014202115.1). Lineage (GTDB taxonomy): Bacteria > Bacillota > Clostridia > Lachnospirales > Lachnospiraceae > Catenibacillus > Catenibacillus scindens. Next base: position 11,156 of record NZ_JACHFW010000008.1, on the reverse strand, counting down.
CGCAGACAATATTACCGATCATATTGTTGTAAGACATGCGGCTTCAGGGGAAAAGCTGACGCTGTTAAATGAAAAAGAACTGGAACTGTGCCCCGACGATCTTGTGATCACAGATTCGGAAGGCCCTGTCGCCCTGGCCGGCGTTATGGGCGGGGCAAAAGATTCCATTTTGCCGGACACAAAGCGTGTGATCCTTGAGGTCGCCAACTTTGAGTCTACCGGTATCCGCAGAACGGCGCTGCGCTATGATACCCGCACCGAGGCTTCCTCCAGGTATGAAAAGGCTGTGGATCCGGAGCGTTGTGATCAGGCCCTCGCCCTGTCTATGAAATATTTTAAAGAGCTTTACCCGGAACTTAAAGTCACCGGATTTTGCGATAATTATGTGAAACCGCTGAAAAAAGCGGAAATTGACGTAAGCCTGTCCTGGCTGGCGAAACGTATCGGAAAGACTCTGCCTAATGAAGTGATCCGCAAAAAGCTGGAGCTTCTCGGATTTGAAGTTGAAATTGCCGGCGATAATATGCATGTGATTGCACCTGCATGGCGTTCCACCGGGGATATCTCCATCAAAGATGATGTTATGGAAGAAGTGGCGAGAATGTACGGCTACGATAATTTTGAGCCCACAGCATTTACCACGTCTTTTGACCACGCCATTAACCAGAAAGATCAGGATCTGATCCGCAACATTAAAGAATATCTGGCCGGACGCTGTGGTATGCAGGAAGTTTACACCTATCCATGGATGAATGATATCTTTGTCAACGCCGTTTTACAGACCACCGAGGGCGTGTTAAAGCTGTCCACTCCTCCGGCGCCGGATTTAAGCTATATCCGCTGCTCCCTGCTGCCAAATTTGTGCGAGGCGGTAGTGAAAAATGAGCGTTATTTTAACGACTTCTCTATTTTTGAAGAAGCGCTTGTATTTTTTGATAAAAATTACAGCACCCCATATGACCCGGCGGAATCCCTTCCGGAACAGCGCAGACATATCGGCGGTGCCTTTGCCAGCAGCGTGAAAAATATTACAGAGCTGTTCAGAGAAGCCAAGGGTGTTCTAGAGTATATGCCCCGTTTCACCCATATGGAAGGTTTTGAATTTAAGAAAGAAGAGAAGCCTGTGTGGGCGGACAATGTGGTGTGGTTAAATATCTGGCGTGGCGATGAAAAGATTGGCGATATGGGCCTTCTCTCAAAGAAAGTGTCCCTGGAATGCGGTATTAAAAATCTTTCCGTCATGCTTTTTGAACTGGATGCTTCCAGATTGCAGCCGTTGAAATCAAGAACCAACAAATTTACCCACCTTGCCGAGTATCCGGAAGTGGAATATGATATTTCCATGCTCTTTGATTCAGAAGCTGTATGGAACGATATTTATGACGCTATCATGGGTCAAAAGAAAGCCAGCGCTCTTGTGAAAAACGCGGATTTTGTTGATGAGTACAGAGGCAAACAGATTCCCGAAGGAAAGAAGTCTGTGACGATCCGTCTGACTATCGGTTCCGGTGAAAAGACGCTCACTTCTCAGGAAATTGAAAACGCGGCAAATCAGGTGATGAAAAAACTCGGCAAAAAGTTGAATGCCCAGTTAAGAACTCAATAATCAGAGATAAAGTAAAAAGCTGTCTTTTAAAGCATGGTTTAAAGTGCTTTAAGAGGCAGCTTTTTTTTCGCAATACGTCTGGACGCGCTGCGTGCCGGCGGCACGTGTTTAGTTCCCGCCGGAGCCAGTATACTAGATCTTTGGTGCATGAGCAGGCATCCAACGGGCAACGGCGGCTCTGTCCGGCATTCCGGTCTGGGCTCCCATTTTTTCTGTGGACAGGCTGGCCGCCGTATTGGCAAAGCGCAGGGCTTCCTCCAAAGTCTGGCCCTGGGAGAGGCCGCAGGCGAGGGCTCCGTTAAAAGTATCTCCGGCTCCGGTGGTGTCTGTGACATTTGCCGGACGGGGCGGGATAAAGACGGATCTTGCGTTGATCCAGGCAGCGGCGCCCTGATCGCCCAGAGTGATGATTGCTTTGCCTTTGCTTTTTTCTAACATCTGTTCAATGGATTGATCTTCCCCGTAAAGAAGGGCCGCCTCATGCTCGTTTGGCGTGACATAGGTAATCTTGTTCATAAAGTTCTGGGGTACCGGCAGAAAAGGCGCCGGATTATAGATTACTGTCTTTCCATGTTTCCAGGCCATATCCGCAGCGTAAGCGACAGTTTCAAAAGGAATCTCATTTTGCAGGAGAATAATATCAGCCTGTAAAATATTTTCTTTTTCCTGGGAAATATATTCCCGGCTTACATATTGATTGGCGCCGGCGATGACAATGATGGTATTATCCTTTTGGGCGACGGTGATCATGGCAATGCCGCAGGATGTTTTTGACACAGAACGGATGTGTCGGGTGTCCACATTGTTTTTTGCAAGATTGTCTATCAGGCGTCCGGAGAAAATATCATCGCCCACACAGCCAAACATAGTCACGTCGCCGCCAAGTCTGGCTGCCGCCACAGCCTGATTGGCGCCTTTGCCGCCGGGAATGTAGGAAAGATGGTGCCCGGCAACAGTTTCACCGACTTTGGGATGGCGTTGTGTCTGGACCGTCATATCCATATTTATCGAACCGATAACAGCTATTTTTTTCATAAGTTTTTCCTCCTTTATTCCCGCGAGCAACGAGACAAGCGGACATTTTTAGCGTTATTATATCCTTTTTTCTCTTATTTTTCCAGTATGTATATCTAAATGCCGGATGACGGCAAAACACGGGGAAGCGTTGGAATTTTGTCAGTTCTTTTTAAGGTTTTGGCATATAAAAAAGATAGAATCTTGTTGTATAATGCCTCTAATAAAAAGACCAAGGGGGCGGCAATTCCCGCCGGCCGTTAATATACAGGAGGTGTGAAATATTGAGATATATACAGAATCATGGAAATAAACGCAGGAAAATAGCAGGTAAATTCTTGATTTTTATATTTATTGTTGTATTAATGGCAGCAGGAATATTTTCCGGCTGCAGCACCAAAGAATCTTCTCTCCGGCAGGAAAGTGAGAGTCAGCAGTTAAAACAGGATGGCAGGGAAAACGGGACGGCAGATAAGGAGACCGATACGAGGAAGGAGACAGAGACGGAATCTGAAACTGTAGCTGTGCCGGAGCGGCTCTCCCCGGGGACAAATGAAGTTTTACAGGTACCCTCTAAACCAGAGGGAGATAAAAAGGCAGATTCCGCTTCTGCTCCGGATGGAAATAAAGACAACCAAAAGATTGTTTATCTTACTTTTGATGACGGTCCCTGCTCCACAACCCCGAAACTTTTGGATGTGTTGGATAAATATCAGGTGAAGGCCACCTTTTTTGTCACCGCTCAGTTTATGAGTGAAGATGACCTTGTGGAGCAGATCAAGAATATCAGTGACCGGGGCCATAGAGTAGCTGTACATAGTTATTCCCACGATTATAAGCAGATTTATAGCTCTGTGGACGCTTTTATGGCCGATTATAATAAGATGGATCAGCTTATACAGAAAGCTACCGGAACACCCAGTAAGATTTTCCGCTTCCCCGGCGGCAGCAACACCGGATATAATGAGGCAATCCGGACAGATCTGATCCGCCGGGTGAAAGATGAAGGGCTGATTTATTATGACTGGAATGCTTATGACGGAGATTGCGACGGATATAAGGGGGATGACCTGATCAAAAGAGCCGTCAAGGAAAGTACATATACAAAACGTTCTATTTTATTAATGCATAATATTCCGGGAAAGGATACTGTTATTGAATCCCTCCCTGAGATCATCCGCCAGTTGAAGGAAGCGGGATACAGTTTTGAACTTATTGATGAAAATACAGATCCCATACAGTTTGCCAAAGGATGAAAGACTGGGGGAAAGGGGGAAATCCCTTTTCCCCGGTCTTTTTTTAACTGATTGAAATAAACAGTATATAACAGTTGACAACAGTTTAATACTGTTATATACTGTTTATTGAACAGAGGAGATGCCCGGAGTTGCGGGTGAAAATAAAAGAGGAAGATCAAAATGAAGATAATTATTAACGGGGCATCCATGGTGCCTATTTATGAGCAGATCATTGATCAGATCAAAAAAATGATTGTTGACGGGACGCTCAAAGAAAATGATATTCTTCCCTCTGTCCGTACTTTGTCAAAGGAACTTAAAATCAGTGCCCTGACTGTGAAGAAAGCCTATGACAATCTGGAGCAGGAAGGGTTTACCGTGACTGTTCACGGTAAAGGAACCTATGTAAAGGCAGCCAATAAGGAACTGATGCGAGAAGAATATCGCAGGGAAGTTGAAGCCGATTTGGAAATGGCCATACAAAAAGGCAGAAGCTGCGGATTAACAGATGATGAGATCAGAGAATTAGTTGACCTTATCATGGAGGAGTAAGAATGGATAACAGGATTGAAATCAGAGATTTAAAGAAAAGGTATGGAACTTTTGAGCTTAATTGTTCTTTGAATGTGTGTCCGGGACAGATCACCGGACTAATCGGGCCAAACGGCGCCGGGAAAAGCACCACATTTAAGGCGCTTTTAGGCCTGATCCGGCCGGACGGCGGGGCAGTGAAACTTTTTGGCAAGGACGTCTCGGCTCTTACCGCCAGCGACAGGGAGAGACTGGGCGTTGTGTTGTCAGATTCTGGCTTTTCAGGTTATCTGACCATCAAGGATATTGTTCCTGTAATGAACAGCTTGTACTGTCAGTTTGATAAATCTTATTTTTTGGAGCGGTGTCGGGACTTTGAGCTTCCCTTGGACAAAAAAATTAAAGATTTTTCTACGGGGATGAAGGCCAAGTTAAAAGTGTTATCCGCCATATCCCACAATGCCGGTCTTCTTGTGCTGGATGAGCCTACGGCGGGGCTGGATGTGGTGGCCAGAGATCATGTCCTTGGGCTTTTGCGGGATTACATGGAAATGAATGAGGAAAACGCGATTTTGATCAGCTCCCACATCGCCACAGACCTGGAAGGACTTTGCGATGATCTGTATATGATCTGTAAAGGCAAAGTTGTTCTTCATGAGGATACAGATGTTCTTCTTGGAAGTTATGGAATTTTGAAAATGGACGAGGAACAGTTTGCCCGGATGGATAAACAGTATGTGGTGAAAACAGTGAAAGAAAGCTACGGTTACTGCTGTCTCACCAGTGAAAAACAGTTTTATCTGGAAAATTATCCTGGGATGGTGGTTGAAAATGCCGACATTGACGGCGTGATTATGTGTATGATCCGGGGGGAATGAGGTATGAAAGGTTTATTGATTAAAGATTACAAACTGATGAAAAATCAGAAAGGCTATTTTATTGTTCTGTTTCTGCTGTGTGTGGTTTTTGCGGCAAGAGAGGGCGGTGAAAGTTTTTGCGTGGGTTTTATCACCTATGTCTGCTCCCTGTTTTGTATCAGCACCATCAGCTACGATGAATTTGACAACGGCAACGCGTTTTTATTTACGCTGCCCTTTACGCGGGCTCAGTATGCCCTTGAAAAGTACGGTTTTGGCCTGCTCACCGGAATACTTGCCTGGGCTGTGGGAACACTGATTGCCAGTGTGGCCTGGGGACTTAGAAATCCCCAGACAGAGCTGCTGACACAATGGCTTCCTCAATGCCTGATGCTGCTTGCCGCCGACTGGGTTCTTCTGTCCCTTTTGATTCCGTTCCAGTTAAAGTTTGGCGCGGAAAAGGGCCGTATTGTTCTTCTGATCGTCCTTGGCGTCCTTTTCGCTGCCATTTTTGCAGGAGGATATGTTCTTCAGCTTCTGAATGTGAAGCTGGGAGACAGTTTTGATTTTGTTTCTGCTTTGGAAAAGGCTGGTTTTACCGCAGCCGTCCTTATCATCGGCGCAGTGGCTATGGTCATTTCTGCCTTGATCAGCAGGGGCATCGTGGAAAAGAAAGAGTTTTAAGGTGTAACAGTTTAGCCATCAGAGCTGGGCGGACTGGTTTATGCTTGCATAAGAATCTGGCCGCCCCAGTTCTGATGAGCGGAGCGCCTGAAAATGAGCAAAGGAGCAGCGTAAGCCGCGGGTCAGCGCGTAAGCGCGCCCAGCGTAGGCGCGGGCTGAAGTGTTACTTTAAATGAACTGTTACTTTTAAGTTTTTAAGGTTCGCGGGAGGGGCTGGGAAGATGAGAGGGTTATTGATCAAAGATTTTATGCTGATGAAAAGGCAGAAATTATTTTTTGCCGCTATGGGTATTGTCTGTGTCTGTTTCCTTTTCTTGGCAGAAAGGGAAAATATTATGGTTGAGCTGCTTTCTTATGGCTTTATGCTATTTGCTATTTGCTGTAAATACAGCGACCATTGATGATGAAAATAACGGAACCCCCTTTTTATTAACTTTACCTGTCACGCGGACAACGTACGTGAAGGAAAAATATTTTTTGAGCGGGTTATGTTTATGTGCGGCGTGGTTGCTGTCTGTTGGCCTGGCTTATCTTGTTCACATGGGCTCTGCACAAAATATTCCCGCGCCGGCATCGCAATACTATTTAGAAAATATAGTGTATCTTGTGTTTGTGATGATGGCGATCATTTTGCCAATCCGTTTAAAGTATGGATACGGTGAAACAAGTAAAAGTTTTATGGTGTTTGCCCTGTTAGCTCTTGTCGCGATGATCTGTTTTGGGCCGGAATTGGCCCAGGGCATACAGTAGTTTTCGGAAAATTATCCGGCCGGCAGCGGTTTTCTGCAATCTCTCCCTTTCCGTGTTGCTTTTGGTATTGCTGTCTCCCTGGTCAGTGTGATGATCTCCTATAGAGTGAGTATACGGGTCATGGATGAAAAAGAATATTGATTTTTCTGGGCCGGCATTTTCTGTGTCGGTCTTTTAATATTATTTGGAAAAATTGGATATAATTATTAATACAAAAAAATAAATTTGACTGATATAAATATGTATATTATAATGATAAAAACGATGAGGAAAAACAAAAAAAAGTTTTTGGAGGAGTGTCATGATACTTAATTATAAATTTAAAAATTTTATGTCTTTTAAGGAAAATGTAGAATTTTCCATGGTGGCGCCAAAAACAAAAGTTAAAAAAAGATTTCCTGATAATTTTATCACAACCAATGTTGGAGTTGATGTGTTAAAGACTGCTGTTGTTGTTGGAGAAAATGCAGGCGGAAAATCTAACTTTATCAGAAGTTTATCTTATTTTCAGTCATTTTTTTTGAAAACGGAATCAACAAAAGCCTATAATAATTTTATAAATACGAATAATAACCAGGATTTTTGTCCTAAAAAAAGTAATACATTACAATCGTTTGAAATTGAGATTTTTGTCAAAGAAAACATTATGTATCTCTATCACTTAGAGGTGGATTTTGTTGGAATCGTAAAAGAAGAACTTTATTTCAAAAAATTAGAAAAAAATAAATATAAAAAAATATTTTCTGTAGCAAGGAATCAATGTCAGATAGAATGTAAAAATAAAGACGAATGTATAAACCAAAAATGTTATACGGAAGTTAAGGTTGCCTATATTTTTGATATACCGGGGTTTGAAAAAGAAATTGAGAGAGTTTTGGAAAATGCGGCCAATAAAGAAAAAGCTCTTGGCTTAACAGTGACTAAACTTGCGATGTTAGGGAATGAACACGGGATTGCATTTACAGACTGGGTAAAAAATGTTTTGTGTCCGGAGACAAATATTATAAATTATGATATCTATAAATCTATGAAAAACGAAGTTGATGATTTGAGAATATTACATGATTCAAGGTATTTGGATATTTTCAGAATGATTGATTATAGTATTATAGATTTGAAGGTGGATGAAGAAAAACCCTTTTCAAAAACTATGGTGATCCGTAAAAAAAAGGATGGCGGCACTTTTTCCAGAGATCTGGTTCACGATTCAAGCGGTGTCCGTGAATTTTTTGCATGGGCTGTCCAGATTTTTAAAGTGGTCTATGAAAATAAGATTGTGTTTGCCGATGAGATGGACCGTGTATTAAATCCTGTTTTATCCGATCGGGTTATTTCTTTCATAAATGGAAAAAATCATTTTGGACAATTTATTTTTACCACACATAACGTTTTACATCTGGATTTAAAAAACTATATGAAAGAACAGATTTATTTTGTTACAAAAGATATCGAGACTTTAGAATCAGAATTATATTCATTAGCAGATTTTCCAGAAATAAGATATGAAACCACAAAAATATACGAATTTTATATGAAAGGGATTTTGGGAGGTACAGCTATTGAGTAGAAAATTGCGTGTAACAAAAAAGAATTTTAAGGTTTTTTGTGAAGGCGATACAGAATATAATTATATTGATAAAATGCGTCGGCAGAAAAAACTTTCAATCGCTATAAAACCAGTGAATATGAAGGGTGGGGGTTATAGCAATTTTTTAGATCGGGTAAAAACAGACGGTACTGCAAACTGCCTGGCAAAATTTATAATTATTGATGGGGACCGGGCAGTAGCAGATGATAGTGAAAAAAGAAATTTGCGGAAACTTTTAGAATATTGTATGTTACAAAATCAAAGTGAAAGAGTTCCGCATTTTTTGATTTTGGATTATCCTGATTTTGAGTATATTGCCTGTATGCATACACCTAAATATAGGGGACAGAATGTAACTCAATATATTATGAAAGAACTTGGGTATAAAAGTATAGATGAATTTAAGACTGATTTAAATGTTTATAATATTCTTAATACCAATGGAAATTCTTACAACCGAATGCTGTCATCGCTAAAAAAAGAAGATTGTTTTGTTGTTAATCATTTTTCGATAAACAGAAAGCATTACGAAATAAAAGTTTCTACCGTTTATGATTGGGAAAAATTGGGGAAAAAGGGGTCTAATATTAATGAATTTTTTGAAGTGATCGACGGTTTTTATACATAAACTTATAGGAGGTTTGATAGCAGGAACCAAGGGCACATGAACAGGCAGCATAAAACCTATAGGTATATACTTCACAACTAATACGTGGCTTCTTTAAGGACAGTTTTAGGGCTATACTGTGTTTAAAGTAAGCGGAAAGCTTATAAGAAGAAGGAGGATATACTATGGGAAAGTACAGGAAACTGGCCGAAGACATTGTAAAAAATGTGGGCGGCAATGAGAATATTAACAGCGTGACCCACTGTATTACACGGTTGAGATTCCGGCTGAAAGATGAGAGCAAAGCTCATGATGACGTTCTTAAAAATATGGACGGCGTGGTCACTGTGATGCACAGCGCCGGACAGTACCAGGTCGTCATTGGAAATCATGTGCCCTTTGTCTATGAGAATGTCTGCGCTGTGTGTGGCATTGAAAATGGTCCGAAAGAGGAGGTCAAGGAGGAGGCTCCCAAGGGCGTTTTTAATAAGCTTATTGATATTGTCAGCGGCTGCTTCCAGCCCATTTTAGGCCCGCTGTGTGCGTCAGGTATTATCCGGGGCCTGAACGCTCTCCTTGTATTTATTCTGGGGACATCCTATAACGCCAGCGGTACATATGCCATTCTCAACGCCATCGGCAACGCGATTTTCTATTTTCTACCGATTATCTTAGGCTACACTGCGGCGAAAAAATTTAACGTTAATGTTATTGTAGGCATGATCATCGGCGGCGCTCTGTGTTACCCTGCCATCCAGGCGGATGCCCTGGCGGCGGCCGGAGATGCCATCGGTTCTATTCCGCTCATTGGGGATTTTTATTCGACATTTCTCGGCATTCCGTTTGTCCCTGCCAATTATACAAGCAGCGTTGTCCCGGTAGTCATTATTGTCGCTCTGGCGGCGCTGATCCAAAAATACGCGAAAAAGATTATACCGGAGGCGTTTCAAAACTTCTTTGTCCCTTTTTTCGTGCTGCTGATCAGCCTGCCTATTGGCCTGCTTATTATCGGGCCGGTAATCTCACTGCTCACTGAACTGCTAAGTCAGGGATTCGCGGCGGTTTATACATTCTCGCCAATTATCAGCGGACTTCTGGTAGGTTTTGCATGGCAGATCCTTGTGATCTTTGGTCTCCACTGGGCGATCGTGCCTCTGGCCATGGTCAATATAGAAAATCTCGGATATGATACCATCCTTGTGGGACAGTTTGGCACTACTTTTGCCATGACAGCGGTGCTGATCGCCATGTGCCTGCGGATGAAAGACAAAAAGAGGAAATCTCTCGCGGTGCCTATGATCATTTCCGGGTTCTGCGGGGTGACAGAACCTGGCATTTATGGTTACGCCCTTCCTGAAAAGAAGCCGTTTATTTTTGCCTGTATCGCGGCGGCTATCGGCGGCGGTGTATTTACTATGATGGGCGGACACCAGTACATTGTGGGCGGCCTTGGGATTTTTGGAACTGTAAGCTTTATTGACCAGCAGACCGGAGACGCCACGTCTATGTGCTATTCCTTTGTATGTATTGTTGTGTCCATGGTTATCGGATTTTTGCTGACCTATATTTTCTGGAGAGACCATTTAGCTGGGGCAACAGCCGTTGAAACAGTGGGAACATCTGTGCCAGCCGCGGGGACATCTGGGGAGGATCAAAAGAGCGAGGTGCTTGGAGCGCCTATGAAGGGGATAGTTATTCCGTTAAGTGAACTGAAAGACGAGGCTTTTTCCTCCGGCCTTATGGGTGAGGGCGTGGGAATTGAGCCGAAAGAGGGGAAAGTTGTATCCCCGGTCAACGGCACAGTCTCTACTTTATTTCCAACCCTCCACGCTATTGGAATTACCAGCGACAGCGGCGCCGAACTGCTGATCCATGTAGGTATGGATACTGTACAGTTGGATGGCGAGGGCTTTAAGGCCTATATGCTAACTTTGCAAAAAAGTTACACTAAAAGTATTCTGACGCTCCTCACACCTCAAGAAACGTCATAAGCTCCTGCATACTCTTACCGCTCCTGCGGAAGGCATCCATGATCTGTTTTGCCTCTATGGACTGCTTCTGTTCCTGGAGTTCAAGCAGCCTTTGGGTAAGCTCGTCAACCTTCTCCTGAGCCTTTTGAAGTTCAGCTGTTACCTTTGAGATCTCAGTCTTAATCGATGATAGTGAACGTGTCCTCGCCATAATCTTCTTCCTCCTCGGGTGCTTTGTCTGTAGGTGTTTGATTCTCTGATAACTGATTGCCTATTTCTATCGCTATGCTTTTGACATCTGTATCAGACAG
>NZ_JACHFW010000007.1:168089-176423 GCF_014202115.1 Catenibacillus scindens | reverse complement strand
ACTTTTGATTTTGACTGGGATATATTAAAACTGGGGCTTTACAGAATGAGAAAGACAAAAATCGAAGGGCTTTTCGCATGTAAAATTCCCCTGCCGTCGGGAACCTTTAACTACCGTTTTGTCCTGGATATGCCCGATGGGAACCCTCTGAAAATGGTGACTGTGACAGACCCGGTTAATCCGCCCTTTACTGTAGGGGATAAGGTTCAGCCTTACAGTCAGGTTTATGTTCCTTTTGACAGCCAAAAGCAGGTTGTTGACCGTAGTGTAGAGCTTCCTGTGGATGACGGCGGCCGCCTGGAAGTTTTTGAGTATGAGACAGATCCGGCTTTTGGTGTGGGCGAAAAACAGAAGGGTGTGATTTATCTGCCCAAAGATTACGATCCTGAGAGCCCCTGTCCGGTGCTGTATTTAAGCCACGGCGGCGGGGATAACGCCGCAAGCTGGATCAATCAGGGTTCGCTGAAGAATATAATGGATCATCTGATCGCTGCAGGGCGGACGGAACCGATGGCGGTGGTTTTGATGGATAACGAAGTTTTTCACTGGGACAATCCGGGCAAATGTATCCCAAATCTGACAGGCTATCTGATCCCTTGGGTGGAAAGTACATATGCTGTGGGAGGAAATCCCGGTAAACGGGCGTTCGCCGGATTTTCTGCCGGCGGATTTCTTGCCTATGAAGTACTTGTTTCCTGCCCGGAATGGTTTAATTATATCGGCGTATGGAGCGGAGGAAAGCGCGTGAATGATCTCCCTGATACCGGGGCGAACCGCAAACTTCAGGTTCACATCGGTGCAGGCCGTTATGATGACGCTTTCTTTACTTTCGGATACAAGCTGGAAGATCTGCTTCATGAGGAGGGCATTCCTTTTACCAGTTATTTTCCTGACGGCGGACATCAATGGTCGGTGTGGCGTCAGCTTTTAGAAGATTTTTGCGGAAGGGTGCTTTGGAGATAAAGACTGTGTAATGTGATCGGAGGAATGACGGATGAGCTTTTATACCGCCATGGAAAATGCCATGGCTCACATGATTTTTTATATGAACCGGAATCAGAAGACGGATGTATCCGCCCTGGCCGGATATCTGAATTGTTTGCCGGAATCGCTTAAAATTGATGGCGATATCCAGGAACAGAAAAATTTTATAATCTTTACAGTGTCGCCGGCCTACAGCCAGGACAGACAAAACCATTCCGGTTTCGACGGAATGATTAGCTGTGACGCTTATATTTATCATCTTCTAAAAGGCGGGGAGGAAAAAAGCGCCTGCGGTTTAAAGATTACACGGATGGATATCGGTTTCAGAAAGAACGGTGACGAGGGGCGGATTGAAAGTGTTTTCTGGTATACCGTCCAGGATATGGAACCCTGGAGCTACAGAGGAAAAATTACAGAGCCGGAGACCGCCGGAATAGGGGATGGCTTTGGCGCTGAAACAACATCGGGAAGTCTATCGTCAGAAGATTATCTGGTTATAAAGAAACAGGTGAACCGGCCCTGGGATCAGTTAGCAATCAGCAGCGATGAAGAGCTTCGGCGTATGTTCTGTGTCCCCGGCGGAATAGAGCAACCGGATTTGGGCTCCCTCATCGGCCTGACATCGTCCCCGGCGATGGAAATTACCGGCAGAAATCAGATTCAGGTATGGTATCCGGTGGAATTGTTTGGTATTCATGGGAACATGGAGGGACATCCGTCGGTATGCCGCTGTTTTTATTATGTGAACAGTCTATTTTCAAAGGACGAAGGAAAATGGCAGATGACCGGGCAGAAGGGATGGCCTGTGCTGCGGCTCCCGGATACGCCTTATCCCCAGGGACAGCGTTATGATAAAATCAGTGTGGATATGTTTCCGTGGACTCTTGGAAATGAAGAGCTTCCCGGGATTTTTGAAGAAGACAGCTATAAGATAGAAAATATTATCAATGCCTGGGTGTATGGCTGCCGGCGTGGACGGCTGTGTGAATTTTATGAGAATTATATGAAAAATGATGGGTTTGTGCCTGAAATGCTGATCCGAAGCCGCGGCGCGCAGACACCAAAACTCCATGGCGAGGATGAGATTTTGCATAAGCTCTCAGGTATGGACGCCAGATATCATCCGGGAATGTATACTTTCCATACGGCCACAACACCGCTGATTGAGATCAGTGTGGACGGTCGGACAGCGGTGGGCACATGGTTTGACCACAGCGCTACCAATTTAAGCGGAAGCGCATTTGAGGACAGTAAGATCCCTTATATGGTTTTTGTGGCGCGGTACCGTCATCATTTCCGCAAGATTGACGGAAAATGGTTCCTGACAGACTTTTTCTGGGAACCTTTGATCAGTTTAAAGGACTGGAGTTTTGATCGAAAACACTCCGGAGGGCTGGCCGCCCGGAAAAATGCCGTGCTTTACCCGGAAGCCTTCAGCTCAGATATTTATTCCTGTAAGTAATGGATAACATGGAAAGAAACATAGTAAAGTAAAAATCATCCATCTGAGTCATGTTTCCATCAAAACAAAAGGAGCAGAAAGCGTATTTCAGATAGACCGAACGGGTGGAATTAGTCAGCAGAAGAATGCAGGTTTTTTTCTGCTGAAGGATCTGGAGAAGTTCAAGGCTCAGAGTTTTTTCATGAACGTTTGGCAGAGCCAGGATGACTGCCGTACCTTCAGCGATATTGGAAGCGTCTTTGATCTGCATGGCCGGGCTTGTGATAATGCGGGTGGTATGGCCGGACAGAAGGAGATTGGTCTGAAGATTTGTCTCGTGCATGTAGATCCCGTTGGTATAGATCCGTATATTTTTGCGGCGGTGGATGATGTCCGCCATTTCATCTAATTTATTCTGGTCTATTTTTTTGCGGAAATCCTCCACAATGTCTGCCAGGGCAGATAAGTAAGCGCTCTCCTCGCTGCCGTATGTGGAAATTTTGTTAATAGGGACGTACCGGTTGAGCATATTGTAATTTTGTATGGCATTGGACAGCCCCAGTTTAAATTCCTGAAAACTTTTGTAGCCAAGCTTCTGGCAGAACCTGCTGATGGTTGAGGGGGAAACGCAGCATATCTGAGCCCAGTCATAAATGTTCCCTCCTGAGAGCTGGTCGAGATTTTCCAGCAGAGACTGGGCCACTGAGAAATAAATATCTTCGTTGACAGTGTTGTTATAATAGTTGATCATATGTGTCAGGGCGTGCATAGTAATCCTCCGTTTTGTGTAAACATGATTTCATCATAGGACAAAAATTTTTTTTGCGCAATGACACACCGGCGAAAAATATGCAAAAAGACCAGGAAAATTCCTGGCCTTTTTGCGGTAGTGGAAAATTTTATTAAAACGTTTTCTCAGGCTGCAAGTCTTTTTGGAGCGCTGACAGGGTGGGCCAGTCCGCGCCGGATAAACAGGCAGCCGGCAATAAAGGCGCACAGGGCGAAAACATACCATGTGGCCATACCGAAAATAACATTGGCAATTGTCACGTCAAGGACATGATTCATTGCGAGAACTGTGGGTAAAGCTGCCATAATAATGGCAATGACAGCGATGACAACGCCGGATAAAAGGCTGTTGGTTTCATTGTGCATTTCTTCATAATTTTTCATGAAAATCACCTCATTAATTTTAATAAGCTTCAGCCAGGATTCTTCTCTCAATAGGTTTGAAGAGATGGCCGAAAAATCTGGAAATATATCCCACAAGTAAAGCCGCGATAATGGTGCCTTCCCGAACGCCCTGTACCTGATGGCTCAGGATCAGGGAGATCACCAGCGCGCACACGGCCATTGTTACATCCATGCTGACCTTTGTCGTCCCAAAATTTGTTCCGACAGTCCGGGTAATAGATTTGACAGTACCCTCTCCGGGCAGCATGACAACATTGGCGCAGACTTCCATATAAACGCCAAATCCCAGAACTACACAGCCGATCAGCAGATAAATAATGCTCTGTACATAATTTTGGGGGTCCAGCCAGAACAGAAGGTAATCCATGGAGAAATCGATAAAATAACCGAATGCTACGGAAACCGGGATCTGTAATAGCTGAATCGGTTTATAATTCCGGCGCTCAAGGCAGATCTGGATAACAATCAGCAGCAGACTGAAAACAATGGTAAACTGTCCGATGGTGGGGGTGAAAGACAGGCTCAGCACATAAGGGATACTGGAAATGGGAGATGTTCCAAGATCCGCTTTCGTGATCAGTGCCACACCGATGGAGTTTACGAAAAGTCCCACGATAAAGATGACATATCTTTTGACAAGTTCAAGTTTTTGCATAGAAGCAAAAGACCTCCTTTAAAATTTTGGTAACAGTTCAGCCATCAGGGATGGATTGTTACCAATTTTGAATAAAATTTTTGAATTCCATTGCGGTTCTATATGAATTCAACTATAATGAAGAAAAAGAGATGTGTAAAATGAATGATTTATATATCAGTCATAACTTATAAGAATGAAGGAGGGGCCATGTCCGCGTTTTTTGAATATTACAAAATTTTTTATTTTGTAGCCCGGACCGGGAGTATTACAAAGGCGGCCAATTTTTTGTCTGTGACCCAGCCCAGCGTGACAAAATCGGTACACAGCCTGGAAAAACAGTTGGGATGCAGCCTGTTCATACGGTCGAAAAAGGGGGTGGCTCTGACGAGGGAGGGGCAGATGCTTTTCAGAAAGATTCAGCCGGCCTGCGAGCTGATTTTTTCGGCGGAAGATGACCTGGAAGCATTAAAGGAGATGCGCTCAGGCATTATGCGCATCGGAGCCAATGAGCTGACGTTTACGAGCTGGCTTCTGCCCCATGTCAAAGCCTTTAAACAGAAATACCCGGATGTAAAGATTAAGATTGAAAACATGACTAACAGTGATGTCTGTTCTGTACTGGAAGGTGGAAATATTGATTTTGCCGTTTTAAGTTCGCCTATAGACGTGGAAAATTCCAGAGATTATTCAGGATTTGAGATTAAATATGTGGGAGAATTTCAGGATGTTCCGGTATGTGGCCCAGATTTCTTTGATGTGGCCCAAAAACGCCGTTACCTTCATGAATTTACCCGATTTCCATTGATTTCCATGCCGGAAGGCACTTCTACCCGTATTTTCTACAGTAAATTTTTTGAAAAACACAGTCTGTTGTTTCAGCCGGACATTGAATTATCTTCGGTGGATCAGATTACCCGGGCTATACGTGAGGGGCTGGGTGTCGGTTTTGTACCACTGAATGTGGCGGAAACCAGCTTTCAGGAAGGAACATTGAGGCAGATCGATCTTGAAGAGAAAATTCCTGTGAGATATAATTGTATTATTACCGCTTACAGTAACCCTCCGGGAGTTACTGCCCGGACATTTATTGAGCAATTTGAAGATCTAAAGCCTGGATTATAGTTATTCCCGCAGGCAGTGAGCCAATCAGATGCGCCCGCGCGTCCATTTGACGGGAACTATTCAGGACGGCGTATCTTCGGGGCAAAAATTTACTATGGAAATGACAAAATAAGAAAATACATTTGTCATAAAATAAGGTATACTTAATTTTATGAGGTAATTAACGCGGCTGCCAGGATGTGCTGAATGGGCGCGCGGAACTACACTACACATAAAACAGGGGGTAAAACTATGTATCGTTTAACCAAAGCTCAGAAACAAAAAGTCCAGGATCTTCTCAGTCAGATGACACTGGAAGAAAAGATCGGTCAGATGAATTTGATTTCTCCTTCCATCGTCGGCGGATTTGATGTGTCCTTTGAGGAATTGATCGAGATGGTAGGAGATGGAAGAATTTCCCATGAGGAGTTTGAGAAAATTTTAAATAACGCTGAGAGAGATTATCAGGAAGATAATATCCGTGCTGGAAAGATTGGCGCTATGATGCTCCAGGACCCGGAAAAGGTCAACGAGTTGCAAAAAATTGCTGTGGAGGAGAGCCGTCTCGGTATCCCTCTTCTCATTGGCCTGGATGTTATCCATGGTTTCCGTTCTGTGTATCCTATCGCCATCGCCGAGGCCGGAGCTTTTGATCCGGATCTGTTTGAGCGCACTGCCCACATGGCGGCAAAGGAATCAAGAACCCAGGGTGTTAACTGGCACTACGCGCCGATGATCGATGTTGCCAGAGATTCCCGGTGGGGCCGTGTTTCCGAGGGGCCGGGGGAGGATACATATCTGGCGTCAGAATTTGCCCGGGCAAAGATCCGTGGCCTGCAGGGAGATATGTCCTCCACTGATAACTATGTAGCTGCATGTACGAAACATTATGTGGCATACGGCGCCTGCGAATCCGGCCGTGACTATAATACTACAAGTATGTCCATTTCCCAGCTTCACAATATATATCTGCCTCCTTTTAAGGCGGCGATGGAGGAAGGAGCAGCTTCAGTTATGGCATCTTTTAATGATCTTAACGGTGTGCCCTGTACTGTAAATCCCTATACGCTCCGCCATCTTCTGAAAGAGACATACGGCTTGAAAGGACTGGTTGTCAGCGATGCCAATGCTATCCGTGAGTGTGTGACCCACGGTATTGCGGCGGATGATATGGATGCCGGAGTTCAGGCGGCAAATGCGGGCATGGACATGGATATGGGCACAGGCATTTACAGCAAATATCTGGAGCAGGCCATAGCAGAAGGCAAAGTGGATATGGGCGTTATTGACGAAGCGGTAACCCGTATTCTGTCTGTAAAAGTATGGCTTGGCCTTTTTGAGCATCCTTATGTGGAAAAAGAGGCGATGACCCGCTATGAGACCCTTCCCAAAGCACATACGGATCTTGCTCTGGAAGCGGCGGAAAAATCTATTGTCCTTTTGAAAAATGAGGGGAATATCCTTCCTTTAAAGAAAGACCAGAAGATCAGCCTGGTAGGCAATCTGGCGGATATGAAAGAGGAAATTATCGGAGCTTGGGCCATGAGCTGGCAGCATAAAGACTGTGTTACTATTCTGGATGGCCTGAAAAGTGCCGGAGCCAATGTTTCTTACTATCCTTGCGGAGGACCTGAGGGAGATCTGAACGATGAGGAGATCAAAGAGGCAGTCAGCGACGGAGATGTGATTGTGGCAGTCATCGGAGAGATGGTCAATATGTCCGGGGAGGCGGCTTCAAAAGCAGATATCTCCCTACCGGGAAAACAAAGAGAACTGCTTGAAAAACTTTTGGCCAGCGGCAAACCGGTGGTGGCAGTGCTGATGAACGGACGCCCCCTCGCTCTTGGCTGGGAAAATGAACATCTGCCGGCCATTGTGGAGGCATGGCATCTTGGAATACAGATGGGCAACGCGGTTGTCCGGGTACTTTTCGGGGACTGTAATCCTTCTGGAAAGCTGGCGTCCTCCTTCCCTTATGTCACCGGACAATGCCCGGTTTACTACAACCATCCAAATACAGGACGGCCGGGAAGCGGAAGCAAGTTTACATCCCGCTATCTGGACGCGCCTTTTGACGCACTGTACCCCTTCGGCTACGGATTAAGCTATACATCATTTGA
This sequence comes from Catenibacillus scindens, assembly GCF_014202115.1. GTDB lineage: Bacteria > Bacillota > Clostridia > Lachnospirales > Lachnospiraceae > Catenibacillus > Catenibacillus scindens. Next base: position 168,946 of record NZ_JACHFW010000007.1, on the reverse strand, counting down.
ATACAGTGATTTGAAAGTGGAGGATGCGGGTGACGCCTTTAAGGTAACCGTGACTGTGGCCAACACAGGCGACCGGACAGGTACTGAGACCGTTCAGTTGTATATGCAGGATGTGACCGCCACACTGGTGCGTCCGGTGAAGGAACTGAAAGGCTTTACAAAAGTAACCCTTGATCCGGGAGCGTCGGTGGATGTGACTATGAGTCTGAAAAAATCTGACATGGGATTTTACGATAACGATGCCAATTACCGGATTGAAGACGGCAAGTTTAATATCTTTGTGGGGACAAATTCAAAAGAATGTATGAAACAGGAAATTGACGTTAAGTTTTAAAAAAACAGCCGGGCCGCCTTTTTGACGGCCCGGCTGATTGTGTGTAAGCGCGCCAGTGGCACGCATTTAGCGCTGGTCAGTCCTTAACTGACGGTCCCAAGTTTTTTTATATTGATCGTGGCGTTTGAATAAAAGAAATTTCCGCCATTGGCCCGGACGGATATGGTTGCCGGAACCTGAGTAATGTTGACGATCTGTGTAAAGGCCATATTTTCCACGTCATTGGCGGAGGTTAAACTGCACTGAGCAGCGGCGCCGCCTACCTGGTTTGAATTTACTAAAAGCACCAGCAGCATAGCCAGAGGAAAAATTGTATCTCCTGCCGGAGATACAGAGCCGTTAAATGTGATTTCGTAAATTCCTGGAGTGCTTATGGTGACATTGCTGCTGTTTGTGGGATGGGTGATGGAGCTGCCGTTGGTGATGCTGTTGCGGTCAAAGATCAAATTGCTTCCTGTTGTTCCGGCCTGGGGCGGCACAGAATAGGCGGACAGTACGTCCTGGGATGTCTGGCCTCCGGTAG
>NZ_JACHFW010000007.1:143534-167994 GCF_014202115.1 Catenibacillus scindens | reverse complement strand
GGTAGGTCCGGTGGGCCCGGTAGGTCCGGTAGGTCCGGTAGGCCCGGTAGGTCCGGTGGGTCCGGTAGGTCCGGTGGGCCCGGTAGGTCCGGTAGGTCCGGTAGGCCCGGTAGGTCCGGTGGGTCCGGTAGGTCCGGTGGGCCCGGTAGGTCCGGTAGGTCCAGTGGGCCCGGTAGGTCCTGGGCGGCCCCGGCGGCCGGGGCATGTCGGGGCCGGAGAACAGCCCGGTGTATAGATGCCTGTATCTGATGGGACATGGCAGTCCTCGGAATGATGAAAATACATAGAGATACCTCTGTTTTATGTTTAATATAGTATATGATGATACCAGGGTCAAATAGATATGTTTTTCATGCTTGCATGAAAAAATATATCGACTTGACCCGAAAAACACCGAAAAGGAGCCATTTTTCGCAGAAAAATGGCTCCTTTTCGGTGTTTTAGGCTTTCGAGAGCGCGAAGTGCGGAGCAATCCGTGTCTCATGTCCATTTGTCGGGCAACTCATATGATATGAGATACAAAAAAGGTGTTTTGGAAAATCTGTTCCAAAACACCTTTTTATCAACACTCCCGGCGGGATTGACGCGATTTTTGCATTTTACCCTCGGATATCCATTACAGAAGTGCCAGAAGTATGAAGTTTAATACGAAAAGTCCTGTACACACCCAAAGAATGGGATGGATTTCTTTTGCTTTTCCTTTACATATCTTAACGATGCAGTAGAAGATAAAACCGGCGGCGATACCATAGGAAATACTATAGCAGATCGCCATGAAGATGCCGGCGAAGAAAGCCGGGATGGCTTCTTCAAGATCATTCCATTTGATCTCCTGGAAAGAGGATGTCATCATTACGCCTACCAGAACCAGAGCCGGAGCTGTAGCTGCAAAGGGGACAGCGCTGACAAAAGTAGCCAGGAAAGCTGAGATGGCAAAGCAGATAGCAACAACAACGGAAGTCAGGCCGGTGCGTCCGCCCACACCGATACCGGAAGCGCTTTCAACGAATGTTGTTGTGTTGGACGTTCCGAATAAAGAACCGATAGATGTGGCTGTGGCGTCAGCAAAAAGCGCCTTATCCAGTCTGGATTTAAAGCCGGAGCCGCTTTCCATAAGTTTCTCGTCTTCTTCACTGAAAATACCGCTGCGGCGGCCGGTACCGATAAATGTGCCGATAGTGTCAAAGGTATCTGAAATGCTGAAAGAGAAAATCGTGATCAGCACCAGAGGCAGTTTAGACAGGTCATTAAACAGGCTTATGATTCCGCCTTCTCTGAAGATTGCCAGGAAGGTCGTGGGAAGGGCCTGACATGCTTCAGTGAAGCTTACTGTATCTGAAGGAACAGTTACCTGGAATGGGATTCCGATGATTGTGGTCAGGATGATAGCAATTAAAATCGCACCTTTAACATTTTTTACCAGAAGAATCACACTGAGAGCCAGGCCGATAAGGAATACCCAGAATTTAGGCTGGTTCAGTGTGGCCAGGGCAGGAACACCGCTGTCAAAAGAGATAATGCCTACATTCAGAAGACCGATGTAAGCTACAAAAATACCGATGCCGCCGCCGATGGCGTTCTGCATGCTGACAGGGATAGACTTAATAATGTATTTACGCAGCTTGCTCACTGTGAGAATGATGTTGAGCAGACCGCAGATAAATACCATGGACAGCGCCTGCTGCCATGTAAAGCCCAGTCCGGCACAGACTGTATAAACGAAAAAGGCGTTCAGGCCCATACCAGGCGCCTGAGCGTAAGGTACATTTGCGACCAGACCCATGATCAATGTACCGATAATGGATGCGATAATTGTCGCAAGGAACACCGCGCCCCATTCCATACCAGACTGGGACAGGATGCTGGGGTTGACAACGATAATGTAGGCCATAGCAAAGAAGGTGGTCAGACCGGCAATAATCTCTGTACCTACAGTAGTACCGTTGGCTTTTAGTTTGAAAAACTTTTCCATTTGTTTTTCCTCCGTCTCTTAATATTTTTTCCGCGTTACAGCCTTATCCTACCACAAACTTGCGGCAGATACAAATGTTTCTTTTAAACTGGACGGGGATTACAATAATTTAGACGGTTGAATTGTCGCGGGGATTATCTGTATGAAACAGCAGACTTTGGAAAAAGTTTTCATTATATTTGTATTCCGCCGTATCTTTATGCCACCGGCCGGAGCGCCTGTGAAAATGGTAAGCCTTTCGCACGTCGCCCATGGCGTAGTAACAGAGGCACAGGCACACACATGGATAATAGTTATAGCAGTCAACACGTATGAAACCGCCGCTTTCAGGAATTTCCTTGCAGGCGAGGGCTGCCCGGTACCAGTAAACTGCCTGGGAATAAGCCTGTTTTTCTCTAAAAATATCCCCCAGGAGGCATAAAATTTCCGCTCTTGGAACATCCAGGGAAAAGCTTTTAAAAAGAGCCGACAGAGCCTCATCTGTCTGTCCAAGGGCCAGGTGGCACAGAGCCACGTTGTAGCAGGCTTCAATGCGGTTTTCAATCCAGGCCGAAGGGTCATCGGATACTTCTGTAAAGGGGATGACAGCCTGGTTGTGCCGGCCGGCATACATCAGCTCACGGGCATAGTAAAAACGGTCTCTGGGACATAAAACCTGTTTTTCGCGGAGAAGGTTTTCATAGATCGCCAGATTTCGTTCGGTGTGGCAGGTTTTTTGGGGTGGGCGGTGTTCAATAACAATGGGGGAATAGATCGTGGGCGCCGCCGGGGTGATACACTCATGAACGGCTCCCTCCCAGCAAAAACCGGCATGATTTTTTATGAGCCGTTCCCGATAATAAATTAAAACCGGTGTGCCGTCCGGGGAAAAGCCGGAAGCGTATTTCATCATGACAATATTGATGTCGGGGGTCAGGGTGGCTTTCAAAGCTAAAAGCTCATTTAGTTGATCTGGCTGGATAAGGTCATCGGCGTCCAGCCACATACAGTAATCCATAGAAGCTTTGGAAAAAGAAAAATTTCTGGCGTCACAGAAGCTGTTATTCCATGGGAAATCGAAGACGAGAGCATTGTAGCTTCGTGCGATTTCTTTTGTGTTGTCGATAGAACCGGTGTCCACAATAATGATTTCGTCCGCCGCCGGGGCGGCGCAATCCAGGCAGCGCCCAAGAAGTTTTTCTTCGTTGCGGACGATCATACAAAGGCTGAGAGTAATCAAAAAGAGATCTCCATAAGTTATATTTTTCATAACCATATTATAATATGCGATGTGATCGGTAGTAGTGACTTTTTCAGACCATCGGGAGATAAAAAACTTTTTTCTTCTGGGAAAACGTATATTTTAGACACAGATTTCCATACTTAAATCTATAAGTGCGGTTTTGCCAACAGCGCGGCCGCGCGGTCATAAAATTGTTGCTGTTCACTGGCAAGCCAGCGAACAGTAACACAAAATTAGAACATTGCGGCAGGAGGTTTAGCTATGGGAAATTTATTATATGGAAAAAACAGTAACCTGAATATACAAAAATGCGGGGTCATCGGCTGTGGCGCCGTGGGGGCAACGTCGGCCCACACTCTTCTGGGAAGCGGTCTGTTTAACGAGATTGTCCTCCTTGATATTAACCGGAAAAAAGCGGAGGGAGAGGCTATGGATATCGGCCATGGGGCCCCTTTTGTGAAACCGGTCAATATTTACGCCGGAGATTACAGCGATCTTTCCGACGCCTATCTGGTCATTATAACCGCAGGAGCCAACCAGATGCCGGGGGAGACCCGGATTGACCTGGCAGAAAAAAATGTAAAAATTTTCAAAAGCATTATCCCTAAAATCGTTGAATATAACAAGGACTGTATACTCCTTATCGTGTCCAATCCGGTGGATATTCTCACCTCTGTGGCCCTGAAATTATCCGGATTTGAACCATCCAGGGTGATCGGCAGCGGCACAGTCCTTGATACGGCCCGCTTTAAGTATCTTCTTGGGGAGCATCTTGGCGTTGACAGCCGCAATGTCCATGCCCTTATTATCGGCGAACATGGGGACAGTGAGGTGGCTGTGTATTCCAGCGCCAATATTTCAGGGGTGGATTTGGACGAATTTTGTCAGACCTGCAATAAATGCGGGGACCGGGAAAGTATGCACCAAATTTATGAGGAAGTTAAAAACAGCGCCTATGAAATTATAGAGCGCAAAGGGGCGACTTTCTATGCCATAGCCAGGGTGGTCAAGCGCATTGCCCAGGCACTGATCCGGGATGAGAACGCCATACTGACAGTATCCAGTCTTGTGGAGGGGCATTACGGCATTCATGGCGTTTGTCTCGGCCTGCCTTCAGTAGTGGGGCGGGAAGGTGTGAAATGGATTATAGATACGCCTCTGGATGAAAATGAGGAAAAACAGTTGACAGAGTCGGCCGGGAAGCTGAGAGAAGTGCTGGAGGGGCTGAATATCTAATCTGGAGAATTTTCTGTTGAAAAAAGCATATCCACAAGTTATCCACAAAAGGTGTATAACTATGCACAAAATGTTGTGTTTTGCCGTCGTTTTTTGTGGAAAACTTGTGGATTTTTGAAAAACTCCCGGTTTTATGGGGAATTTTTTGTGTGGATAACTCCAATGGATGTGCCGGCACATCTTCCCGGCGCGCCGCTCTCGAAAATAAAATGTCACAAGGCTGCCGATGGATAGAACGGGGGTATTGTAACATATGACAAAAAAAGATATACTTTCGGATAAAAATTCGATATAAAAATTTAATGAAAAAAAGTAAAATGAGTACATACGAAAAATCCGGGTGTCGGTATACATCGGCGTATACACATGTATACCGGCATGGTCCCGGCATAGCCGGAACCAAAGATCCGGAAATTAAGAAAGGGTGTAAAAAAGCAATGAAAGAAATGACCACAGAAATCGTAGTTGTAGCCGGTGGTCCTGCAGGTCTTTCCGCGGCTGTTCAGGCAGCAGAGGATGGCGCTCAGGTTATTCTTCTTGAAAAAGCAGCTACATGTGGCGGCGCAGCCAACATGGGTATGGGGCCTCTTGGAATTGGCACAAAATATCAGAAAAACCAGATGCTCGATATCTCTGTAGAGAAAGCATTCAATATGTTTATGGAATATACGCATTACATGGTTGACGCCCGTCTTGTAAAGAGATATTTTGCTCAGTCCGCTGAAACTATTGAGTGGCTGGAAGACAAAGGTGTAGAATTTGAAGGCGCTTACCGCTATTTCCCTAAGTCTGAGGCAACATGGCATATTGTAAAGACAGATCAGGGTATTGGACCGAGAGCGGCTTCTTTCATGAACCGTAAACTGTATGAATGCGCTCTGGAGCTGGGCGTTCAGATTTTCACCGAGACTCCTGCTAAGAAGATCATTATGGAAGACGGCAAGGTTGCCGGCGTTCTCGCGACAGATAAAGACGGCGAAGAAGTAAAGATCAACTGCAAGGCTGCCATCATCGCTACAGGCGGCGCAGGCGCAAATCCTGAGATGATCAAACAGGAGACAGGTTTTGATTTTGGCGTAAATATGTTTAACTTCGCTATCCCCGGCATCATGGGCGATGGTATGAAGATGGCTTGGGAAGCTGGCGCTGCCAAATCTCAGGTTCGTATTGAGATGGCTGCCAGCGTTGAGGGTACAGACAGTCTTCCGCAGAGTGTTCCAAATGTATTCTCCCAGCCAAACCTCCTTGTAAACAGACATGGAAAACGTTTCATGAACGAAGATCATATGCAGAATACTACATATTTGAGCAACGCTGTATCCAAACAGAAAGATTGCATCGGCTTTTCTGTTATTGACTCTTCCATTGTTAAATACTACATTAAGAACGGTGTGGACGTGATCAGCATGGTTCGTACAAACCCGGATGTTTCCGATTTCAAAGAAGGCATCCAGATGGCTATCGACAACGGAAGCAAATGCTTCTTTGTTGCTGATACACTGGAAGAGCTTGCTGAAAAGGCAGGCATCGACGTAGATAACTTCCTTGACACTGTAGACGAGTACAATGAATACTGCGATACAGCAGATGAAGAGTTCTACAAACCCCGCAAATATATGCGTCCTATCGTAAAAGCTCCGTTCTACTGCGCACAGATCCGTCCAGGCGGATATGGCACAGTTGGCGGTATTAAGATCAATGAAAACTGCGAAGCTATCGACAAAGACTTCGAGCCAGTCCCAGGTCTTTACGCTGCCGGCGCTGACTCCTGCGCTCTGTACGATGACAGCTACATGTTCCTTCTTCCCGGTAACTCCATGGGTTACGCGGTAAATACAGGACGTATCGCAGGTATGGAAGCCGCTGAGTACGTTCAGGAAGACTGATACTCATTGAAAGATTGATTCACCCAGCCCCGAAATCTGTGGGATTTCTCCTGCTGGTCACTATGTGACCGGCAGCGGATTCCCCCAGTTTCAGGGGCTTTTTTTTTGCCGGAATTTAGGCTATAATAAACGTAAACAGATCAGGAACAGTTACTAATTAACCTGTATTTGTGACAGAATCAACAGGGGTTATGAAAAAGAACAGGTGAGTCAATGATTGAATTTGAGTTTCGTGTTGATAAAAGTGAAAATATGCATACCCATCTGGATATCGAATTATTTTATGTGATGGAAGGACGGGTGGATTTTATAGTGGAGGATCAGACTTTTCTTCTGGAATCCGAAGATTTCCTTATGGTCAATTCGGGACGGCGCCATGCCTATGAGGGAAGTCAGGAAACCTTAGCTGCCTGCTTTCACATTTCTTATGACGAACTGTCAAAACTGCTCAAGCAAAACCTTATATTATTCTGGTGCAACTCTACCGCAGAGGAAGGGGAGCTTTACGAGGAAGTGCGTGAACTCATTAAAAAGATCATCAGCCAGCACTATTACCATGCCGGGGAAGATATGATCTATCTCTACAGCCTCTACTATGAGCTTTTGCACATGCTCCAGAATAATTTTCTCTTGACGGAGGAAGATTCCAGATATAAGGGGGAACTCCATAAGTTTGACGATCGCAAGCAAAAAATTGCCGAATACATCCGTCAGAATTACGATAAACCCATTGCACTGTCAGATCTGGCCAAAGACCTGTATTTGTCCACGGCCTATCTGTCTAAATATATTAAAAAGCAGTTTGGCATGAGTTTTCTTGAGTATGTCAATTCTGTCCGCCTCGGCTATGCCATCTCGGAGCTTCTCCATTCAGATAAGCCTGTGGTGAGGATTGCCATGGATACAGGCTTTGCCAACTCGGCATCCTTTAACAAAGCCTTTAAAGAGAAGTACCACACTACCCCTTCGGTTTATAGAAGCCAGTGGAAGAATGATCAGGAGAGTGCTATAAAGGCCCCACGGATACAAAATATCCAGAAAAAACAGGTGGACGCTTACTTTGAACGGCACAAAAATTATCCGGCGGGACAGGTATATGTTCAGGATATTACTCTGGAAAATACTGAAGGGGAGCCCTACAGACACCACTGGCAAATGATGATTAACGGCGGCACTGCCGCAGATCTGCTCAGATCCGATCTTCAGGAACATTTATGCCTTCTGCACCGGTGTTTAAAGATCCGCTATGTCCGTTTTTGGGATCTTTATTCCAGGGAGATGCTCCTGGATCACTGCCTGCCATCCGGGCTGTATAATTTCTCGCGGCTGGATCTGATTTTAGATTTTCTTCTGGAACATGGGATGAAGCCTTATATTGAGCTGGGGATGAAGCCGAAAAAACTGCTGAAAAGCCGGCAGAGCGTTCTGATCGGAGGGGGCGATTCAGATGGTATTTTTGCGGACGAAAACCGGGTGAGGGAATTTATGTCTGCCCTTATGCATCATCTCGTGGAGCGCTACGGGGGAAGCGAGATAGAAAACTGGTATTTTGAACTGTGGCAAAAAGAACTTGAGAGCAATTTTTTCCATAAGGAAGTCCCGGACAGCGAGGCACTGATTCGAAAATATTTTTCCACCTTTGATTTGGTAGCAGGGGTTCTTCGGGAAATCTTGCCGGGAGTACGCCTTGGCAGCGGCGGTTTCTCTCTGCGTCACGGGAAAGAACGGTTTCGGGAGATGATCCATATATGGCATGAATTTTTACAGAAACCGGATTTTATGACCTTTTACAGTTATTCTTACCCGGCAGAAATGGAGACTGCGGACAAGATCCGAAGTCAGTCCATGGATAAAGATTTCTTGAAGAATTTTCTGAAAGATATTCGGGAACTTATGGACGCCGAAGGGTATATTGGGCTTCCAGTGCATGTGACAGAATGGAATTTTACCGTGTCTAACCGGAATGTCTTTAATGACAGTTGTCAAAAGGGCGCTTATGTCATGAAAAATATAATTGACACCATAGGCATGGCAGATGTTCTGGGATACTGGTGCGCGTCGGATATTTTCGCGGAATATTACGATACCGGTGATTTCCTTTTTGGGGGCAGCGGACTCCTGACAAAGGACGGCATATGTAAGCCTGCGTATTACGCTATGGAGTTTATGGATCGCATCGGACAGCGGATTTATCAGAGGGGAGAAAATTATCTGATCACTGGCGACGATAAAGACGAATGGTATGTGGTCTGCCATAATTACAAACATTTTAATTTTCAGTATGGTCTGCGCCAGGAAGATGAGATCCATGTAGCGGAGCAGAGCCAACTCATTGTGGATGGCCGGAAACTGCGCCTGAAATTTTCATTTCCTTTGCCTTTTGGGGCGGGAAAATATTCGGGTCAGGAGGACGTGCCTGTGGAAATTAAGATTTATGCCGTCAATTCACGGACTGCCAGTATACAGGACCGGTGGCTGAGAGCGGGATTTCCAAGATTTCTCCACCCGGAGGATATGGCCTACTTTAAAAGCGCCAGTGTGCCGGCCATCCGGGTGCGCAGTCACCGGGTACTGGAAGACCGTATTACTTTTGAGACAATCCTTGAGCCGAATGAAATCCAGTGGATTCGTGTAAAAGTGGGACAGTATTATCAGGGATCTCAGACAGGACAAAAAACCACATAGTATTTTTGTCTTTAAAAAAATTGAAAAACAGCAGATTGACAAGAGATGAGTAAAATATCATAGTAATATTCATTAAAATGCCAAAGCCTTTTTTTAAAAAATTTTTTATAATAAAAATGATAGGGCTGAGGCCTTAAAGTTTATATATTATGGAGGTATTTCAATGAAAATTCTCGCGATTTCCATGGGACGTAAAAACAAAAACTGTGATATTCTGGCAAAGCAGGCGTTAATGGCTGCTGAAAAAGCAGGGGCAGACGTACAGTTCATGAATACAATGAACATGAACATTACACACTGCCGGGGGTGCGGCGCATGTTCTGCTTCACGTGATAAAGGCGGACAGATTAAATGTATTTTAAAAGACGATTATCTGACAATGGAAAATGCGGTTCTGGACGCAGACGGCATTATCCTTGTAGCTCCGGTATACTCTCTGGCGCCTACAGGACAGCTTAAAAACTTTATCGACCGTTTCGGCGCTGCCCATGACCTTTCTTCAGCGACAGTTGAGCAGGAGAAACGTATCGCTGAGGGCAAGACCGGCGATGAGCTGTTAGACGAGCGTCTGTTCAGAAAGAAATATGTAGCATACATTTCCGTTGGCGGTGCCCACACACCAAACTGGGTATCCATGGGACTTCCAAATATGTATATGTTCGGTATGTCCACAGCGATGAAGACTGTGGGACAGATCAACGCTTACGATATGGGCCGTATGACCAATCCGGTATTCCATCCGGACTTCATGGAAAAAGTTGCCGGACTCGGAAAACATCTGGCAGAGTCTGTCGGCAAAGAATACGATGATGTGACATGGTATGGCGAGGAGGGCGTATGCCCGGTATGCCATAACAACCTTCTTTCCTATATCCCAGGTAAAGGCACAGAAGTTGAGTGTCCTCTCTGTGGTACATATGGCAAACTTGAAGTTGTTGACGGCCAGATCAAAGTGACTTTCTCCGATGATGAGAAGAAAAGGGCAAGAAATACAATCACAGGTCTCTACGAGCATCATTATGAGTTAAAAGATATGATGACTTACATCATGAAGAATCTTGAAATCCATAAAGATGATATGAATGATCTGCTGAAACCATATTTTGATTATAAACCGGAGTACAAGGATTGATTCCGGAGATGAACTATTATTAAGAAGAGGACAGCTATGACAAATAAAGAAGTTGTTGCGGCAATGTATAAAGAGTTTTTTAACGATCATGATGTGAATGCCGCTCTGAAGTATGTAAGAGAAGATTATATCCAGCACAATCCCGGCGTAACCCAGGGAAGAGCCGGACTTATGGAGGGCTTCGCAAAGAAATTTGAAGTTGATCCCACATTCCATCTGGAGATCAAAATGATGATCGAGGATGGGGATATGATTGCAGTATATTTGAAAAATGTAGATCCGGAAGGAAATACAAAATGCCGTGTTGTGGATATCTACCGTATGGAAGACGGTAAGCTTGCCGAACACTGGGATGTATTACAGCCTTGCTGATTATCAGCAACAGTTTGGCCGTTCCTGATGACTGGACTGTTATGATTTTCTATTTAGTTTAATTCAAAAAAGAAATTCCCTTCAGACTGGCGACAGTCTGTTAGGGAATTTCTTTTTTGCGCGCCTTCTTTTTGATCATAGGAAACCGGGGGTGACATGATACAAAAAAGTAGGGCTCCGGGGGGTTCCGGAGCCTTTCTTTTGTGCTTTTATGTTTTATCTTTTGTTTTCTATACATATTATATAACGCAAATTTTTTCCATGCAAGCACAATTTATCGACATATTTCGACTTTACAGCAGTTCTGCCGGCACAAGTTGAAATTCATCTTGACAGAGCTTATGTTTGCTGTTACTTTAAAATGTGACCATATTTTTTATGTCATAAGAAACTCGGTGTTGGGCATTGGTGAATATTATACATAAAATGGGGATAGATGAATGAAGAAAAAAACGATTCGGAATATTTTGTTTTTTCTTGTTGTTCCACTGGCCTTGATCGGCATGATTTATTTTTTTGTGGCACTCTACTATACCAATCATTTTTACAATGGAACATGGATTAATGGTGTTAATTTTTCAAATAAAACTGTGGATGAGGCTAAAGAAAGCCTGAAGGAATACAAGTCGACGTATATATTGAGGATTGTGGAGCCTGACGGGGATCAGGAAGTGATTCTTGGCAAAGACATAGATTACGCGGAAGCCTTCGATGCTGTGGATGAGATCAAAGCGTCCCAGGGGATATGGGGATGGATACTGGCTTTTGCTGATGTGAACTTTTATACGGTGGATAGTACCAGTTCCTATGATGAAGATAAGCTGGAGCAGCAGGTTTCCCAGTTGGAATGTATCAGCGGAAAGGACGTGGTGCAGCCCCAGAACGCTTATGTAGAGTTTACTGAGGATGGGGTAACGCTGGTTCCGGAAGTTTCCGGAACTCAGATGGATGAGAGTAAACTTCTGGCGGCAGTACAGTCGGCGCTGGATGAGGGGCTGACGCGCATTGTCCTGGATGATTCTTATTATATTCAGCCGGAGGTAACTACACAGTCCCGCCAGATCCGGGAAATTATGGAGCCTGTGGAGACTATTGAGGGCACGACGATAACATATGATATTGGCGGCAGCGAGGAAGTTCTGGACAGTACGACGACAAAAAGCTGGATCTGTCAGGATGAAGAAGGTAACGTCACAGTGGATAGTGATAAAGTTCTGGCCTATGTCCAGAGCCTTGCTGATAAGTATAATACTGTAGGAAATTCCAGAGAATTTACGGCTACAGGGGGAACTACAGTCACTGTGCCCGGAGGAAATTATGGATGGGCTATTGACGTTCAGGCGGAATCCATGGCGCTGAGGGACGCCCTGCTGGCGGGAGAAAGCCAGACAAAGGAGCCGGTCTACAGTTCAACGGCCGCAAGGCACGGGGGCAATGAGATCGGGGATACATATATTGAGATCAGCATTGACCAACAGCATATGTGGTTTTATAAAGACGGCGCCCTTTATGCCGACACAAATATTGTCACAGGCATGGTCAACGGCGGCTACGATACACCTAAAGGCTCATACAAAGTGCTGAACCGCTATACAAATCTTCTTCTGGAGGGGGAAGACAAGGAGGGAGATAAGTATGCCTCTCATGTTGACTTATGGATCGGCTTTTACAGGAGCGATTATGGAATCCATGACGCCAGCTGGAGAGGGGAAAGTCAGTCCGGCTACGGCGGGAAAATCTATATTAATAACGGTTCCCATGGCTGTGTCAACACGCCTTATCCGGAAATGGAAAAAATCTTTAATGCTGTTGAGCTGAACACACCGGTGTTAATCTATTAAACAAGAGGTCAAATTTTAATTTGACCTCATGATACCACGGATCGCTCCGTGCTGTCGCACTCGCGCGTCTCCGCTCCGCTGCGGTCGGCGCTGGGCAGGCGTCACTGGCGCCTAGCGCCCTAAAAACATTCGAAATCGCTCATTTTTCTTTGAAAAATGGCTCTTTCTCATGTTTTTTCGGGTCAAGTAGACATGCTTTTTCATACAAGTATGAAACGCATGTCTATTTGACCCTGGTATTATCATCTTAAGAGCTGCACAACAAATGGGCAGGAGAGGAGGTCTGTATGCGTTTTGTAGATACTATCGTTAAAAAGCGGGAGGGAAAGACTCTTTCCACAGAAGAGATCCGGGAATGGATCAGGGGCTATGTCCAGGGGCAGATTCCGGATTATCAGGTCAGCGCCCTGCTGATGGCTATTGTCTTTCAGGGTATGGATGCCAGGGAAACTTATGATCTGACCATGGCTATGATGAACAGTGGAGATCTCCTGGATCTGAGCCAGATCCGGGGAGTTACTGTGGATAAACATTCTACCGGGGGCGTGGGAGATAAAACGACTCTTGTTGTAGCCCCCATGGCGGCCGCCTGCGGGGCGAAGATCGCCAAAATGTCCGGACGGGGACTGGGCCATACCGGTGGAACTTTAGATAAACTGGAGTCTATTCCCGGATTTAACTGTTTTTTGGAAAAACAGGCTTTTTTTGACCAGGTCAACCGCATCGGTCTGGCCATTGCCGGGCAAACCGGAAATCTGGTCCCAGCGGATAAAAAACTTTACGCTCTGCGAGATGTCACTGGAACGGTGGATTCCATGCCGCTGATTGCCTCCAGCATTATGTCTAAAAAGCTGGCCAGCGGCAGCAGCGCCATTGTCCTGGATGTAAAATATGGCAGCGGAGCTTTTATGAAGACATTGGAGGACGCTGTGGCTTTGGGCCGGGAGATGATGGACATCGGCAGAGCGGCGGGAAGAAAAGTCAGCGTTATTGTTACCGATATGGATGAGCCTTTAGGATGCGCCATTGGAAATGCCTTGGAAGTTAAGGAGGCTATTGATACCCTTTGCGGGCGCGGTCCTGAGGATTTTACGCATCTGTGTCTGGCTGTAGGCAGCCTTATGCTTGTGACTGCCGGAATTGTCCGAGATGAGAAGCAGGCCCAAAAACGCCTTGAGGAAGTTTTGGCAAACGGGGCGGCTCTTGAAAAGTTTAAGGCGATGGTCCGGGCTCAGGGTGGGGACGTGTCCGTGGTTGATGATCCCCGGCGTCTGCCAAAGAGCCGTATGACTACAGAACTTCGGGCCCGCCAAGACGGCTGTATAGACCATATGGATGCCATGAACCTCGGAACTTTGGCCATGCAGATCGGCGCCGGACGCCGGACAAAGGATGACGCCATAGAACCTGAAACAGGGATCGTTCTTAGAGCGAAGGTGGGGGACTGTGTAAAAGAAGGCCAGGTGTTGGCGCAAGTCTGTCACAATGTTCCTCTGGAACAGGAATGGATTCACGGTTTTTATGACAGTATTTCTCTGTCTGGCAGTCCTGGGCAGCGCCGCCCTCTGATCCGGGAGATACTTACATCTTATTAAAAAAGGAGTTTAAAAAATGGGACTTTTGGAATTGTTTTTAATCGCTGTGGGATTATCCATGGACGCTTTTGCCGTGGCTGTCTGTAAGGGGCTGTCTATGCGGAAAATGCGCTATGGGCAGGCGGCAGTTATCGCTTTATTTTTCGGAGGATTTCAGGCGCTGATGCCTCTCATCGGATGGATTCTGGGCAGACAGTTTGAGAAGTATATTACAAGTGTCGATCACTGGATCGCTTTTGTTCTTCTCGGCCTTATCGGAGGCAATATGATCCGGGAGGCTCTTGGGAAGGATGATGAGGAGACGGTGGAAGCTACAGACCATCTGAATGTAAAAGAACTTTTAATGATGGCCATTGCCACCAGCATTGACGCCCTGGCAGTGGGTATTACTTTTGCCTTTCTCCAGGTGTCCATTGTGCCCGCCGTATCTTTTATCGGCTGCACTACATTTGTACTGGCATTTGCCGGCGTCTGTATCGGAAAGATCTTCGGTGCCAAATATAAAAGCCGGGCGGAACTTCTTGGCGGTATTATTCTGATTCTCATCGGACTTAAAATATTATTGGAGCATTTGGGCATACTGCCATTTTAGAGGTTGGATCTTATGATGAAAAATATTTTGCTTATTGCCACCGGAGGGACTATTGCTTCCAGAAGCACATCCAACGGTCTGACGCCCCAGCTTGGCCCCGGGGAGATCCTTGAGTATGTGCCTTCGGTACAGCGGCTTTGTCATGTAGACTGTATCCAGCTTTTTAATCTGGATAGCACAAATATTTTGCCAAAACACTGGGAAGCAATGGTGAAGGCTATAGAGGAGCGCTATGACCGCTACGACGGTTTTGTTATCTTACACGGCACAGATACTATGGCTTATACCTCAGCAGCCCTGTCCTATATGATACAGAGCAGCCCTAAACCTGTGGTTCTCACAGGCGCTCAGCGGCCCATTGACAAGGAGATCACCGACGCGAAAATGAATCTTCGCGATAGCATATTGTATGCCTGCGATGATGATTCTCATGATGTGGTCATTGTATTCCAGGGCCATGTGATTGCCGGGACAAGGGCAAGAAAAATCCGTTCTAAAAGCTTCAATGCGTTTTCCAGTATTAATTTCCCTGATGTGGCAGTGATCAGCGGGGAGCGTATCATACGGTATATTGAGTGGAAGGCAGGGAACGGCCCACGTTTCTATACACGGCTAAATCCCAGAGTATTTACGTTGAAACTGGTGCCGGGGATGGACGCCGGCGTGATCCATTATCTTATGCCCTATTATGACGCGCTGATCATTGAGAGCTTTGGCGTGGGCGGCATTCCCTGTTATGAAGGCGATGTTTATATGAAAGCCCTGGAAGAGTGGACCGGCAGCAAAAAACTTTTGGTTATGACTACCCAGGTTCCCAATGAAGGGAGCGATATGGTCATTTACAATGTGGGTTCCCGTGTTAAGCGGCGGTTTGATTTGTTGGAGGCCTACGACATGACGCCGGAGGCGACGGTGACAAAACTTATGTGGCTTCTGGGAACTTATTCTGATGATAATGAGATAAAAAAAGGATTTTATACCCGGATCAATCACGATCTCATGACTGTATAATGTACTAAGAAAGACCGGATATCAGAGAGGGAGGAAATGAAAATGAAGAATACAGACAGCCGTAAATGGGCCCGCGGTCTTGCCCTGGATCTAGGCGCAGATCTTATAGGGTCACTGATTTTTGCCGTGGGTATTGTATGTTTCACAGAGCCGGCCAATATTGCCCCTGGCGGCGTGTCCGGCCTGGCTATTATTGTCAACTATTTATGGGATGTTCTTCCCATCGGCGCTGTCAGCATGATCATTAATATCCCCCTGATCATTTTATCATTTATTTATCTGGGAAAAAAGGCTTCCTGGAGAACTATAAAATCTCTGGTGATCAGCAGTCTTATGATCGACTGGGTGGTCACTCCTTTTTTTCCTGTGTATCAGGGAGATCTCCTGCTGGGAGCGGTCTTTGGCGGAGTATTTATCGGAGCCGGCCTGGCTCTTATCTTTCTTAGAGGGTCTACGACCGGGGGAACGGAAATCGTGTCCAATCTCATGCGCCTCAGATGGCCCCACATTTCTATGGGGCGGGCGATTTTGTTTGTAGACTGCGCCGTTATTGCCCTGTCCATGGTTGTGTTTGGAAATATGGAATCAGGTATGTACGGCATCATTTCTCTGTTTTGCAGTACAAAGGTGATAGACGCCATTATTTACGGTTTTGACCAGGGAAATATGGTGACGGTCATCTCCGACAAAAATGAGGAGATTTCCCGAAGGATCATGGCAGAGATCGACAGGGGTGTCACCCTGCTCCACGGAAAGGGTGCTTACACCGGGAAGGAGCGGGAAGTTCTGATCTGCGCCGTGCGCAAATCAGAGTTTGCCCGCCTTAAATCCATTATCCGGGAAATTGATCACAGCGCTTTTGTCGTCACCACAGAGGCCGGGGAAATATTGGGAGAAGGCTTTAAGCCGGTAAATAAAGACGGCACTTTTTGACCTTAATAGCAAGGGGTGATCTTAAATTTTACGGTTTTGATGGATTTTATTACTTTAAAGCGTTGCGCTTTAAAGCGGTGTTGACAAAGGCTCCATCATCTGATATAATCAAAACCATCATCCCGAAAGATAAATTTTGCCAATTATCTGGGAAAAACCTGAGGGAGAGATGATAGAAAGGAAGAGACAGCAGCAATGAAGAAAATATTTCCATGTCATTTTGATTTTGCATATGGTTATTATTATCCGGACTTTTTTTGTGCGGATTATTTTTGCTGCGTCGAAACAGTGCTATCGAGAACGCTTTAAGAAAATTCCTTTTTTCAAAAAGTCTGAACCGGTGTCTGTGACGTGGCACCGGTTTTTCTTTTGCAAAAACTTTATCAGGAGGTAGAAACAATGATCATTATTTTTAAGGAAAACGCGCCGGAAAAGGAACTTGGGGCGCTGCGTGAGGAAATTAAGAGTCTTGGACTGGAGATCCACGAATCTGTGGGTGAAAAAACGCGTTTATGGGGGCTTGTAGGGGATACGTCCCGGGTGGACATGGACTGGCTCAGTGCCCGTCAGATTGTCGATGAAGTTAAGCGTGTTCAGGAACCTTACAAGAAAGCCAACAGGAAATTTCATCCAAAAGATACAGTGGTAGATATCCATGGAAAGAAAATCGGCGGAGGTCATTTTCAGGTGATCGCCGGGCCCTGTTCTATCGAATCAGAGGAGCAGATGAACAGTGTGGCCAAGAGTGTTGCTAAAAGCGGTGCCGGCTTCCTTCGGGGCGGGGCCTTCAAACCCCGGACATCCCCTTACGCTTTCCAGGGGCTTCACAATGAAGGGCTTAAACTTCTCCTTGAGGCAAAGAAAGCCTGTGGCCTCCCTGTAGTCACAGAGCTGATGAGTGTACAGCATATTGATCTTTTTCAGAATGTGGACGTTATTCAGATTGGCGCCAGAAATATGCAGAATTTTGAGCTTTTAAAGGAAGTGGGAAAACTGAAAACTCCGGTGCTTCTCAAGAGGGGACTAGCCAATACATTGGAAGAACTTCTGATGAGCGCTGAATATATTATGGCCGGGGGAAATGAAAATGTTATTTTATGTGAACGGGGCATTCGCACTTTTGAGACGTCTACAAGAAACACCCTGGATCTGTCCGCCATACCTATGCTGAAATCCAAGACTCATCTTCCGGTGATTGTGGACCCGTCCCACGCCTGCGGTATCCGGTGGATGGTGGAGCCTATGGCTCTGGCGGCTGTGGCGGCGGGAGCAGACGGCCTTATGATCGAAGTGCATAATGATCCTGAGAAAGCGCTGTGTGACGGCCCTCAGTCTCTGACTCCGGAAATGTTTGAACAGCTTATGGGAAAAGTGCAGTCCATGGTTCAGTTTATGAAAAATCTTTCCGCCTGACGGCACAAACCGGAGGCGGAAAGCGGAACTGTTTATTCTTGAGACTGGGAAAGGTCTTCCCCGTAAGTAAACACATATTTTTCATAGCCGTTAATGATCTGAGTGTCTTTGTACCGGTCCAGGCGCTTGTATTCCCGGCCGTAGGACATATGGACATGGCCGTGGCAGAAATACTGAGGATGATATTTATCCATAAGATAGTTGAACCCGGAAAAACCCATATGGGGCAGATCCTGGCCGTCATTGATCTGGTAGGCAGGGGAGTGGGTCAGAAGAATGTCAAATCCCCGGTGGCGCATGAGGGAAAATCGAAGCCGGCGGATGCGGGCGTTCATTTCCCTCTGGGTATACTGAAATGGGCCTTTTTTATAGCGCATGGACCCTCCAAGGCCGAGAATGCGTATACCGTTAAAATTGTAAATGCGGTCTTCCACACAGGTACATCCTGTAGGCGGGTCCTGCTCGTAGCGGGCGTCGTGATTGCCATGGACATAGAGTATGGGAGCCTTGGTAAAGCAGCATAAAAACTGCAGATAATGAGGGTTCAGATCACCGCACGACAAAATAAGATCAATCCCCTCCAATTTGCTTTTTTCAAAAAAATCCCAAAGTGACCGGGATTCTGTGTCAGCAAGTACCATTATTTTCATAGCTTTTGTTCCTTATCCCCGCGGAGCCGGAAAATCTCATATACCCGGCGCCCGCGATTTACATTGTGTCCTGCAGCCCCCGGCAGCAGGACTTTTTAATTATTGTCCGGGGCTATGCCGTAATGGACGGCAACCTTTCGGGCATCGTCAACAAGTTCATCCAGCGCCGGAATCCGGCCGATAACGTTGTCGGACAGCCAGTCCATAACGATCACATCTTCCGGCGGCATGACTACCTTGTCTTCACACCGCAGCGTCCCATCCTGATCCAGCAGAGGACCGGTAAAGGGGACAAAATGATTATGGCAGATGGCTTCCTTTAAAATGTGGACAAGCTGCAAAGTGCCGGATGGTATCTTGTCGGAGTAGATCAGGTCGATGGTTCCGGCGGACATACCCCACCAGTAGTTGACCGCCTGGAGATCATCGGTTTCCCCGTCGGCTTTCCACGCGCCGCTTAAAATACTGCGGATGATCCGTTCGTAGAAGACGCCCCAGTGCCAGATGGGCATGGCCAGGTTGGTCTTGACGCCGTCTTTTTCCGCGTAAAGTCCAAACTCCCGGGAAGAATCGCTGGGATTGATCATTTCTTTATCTGAAATAATGACGACGTCATTTTTTTTCAGATTTTCATAGGGATCGCTGTCTTTTAATGTGGACCATTCCAGGTAAACTTTTACTTCCGGATCTACCATTTTCGCGCCAAGGGCGAATGCATTGATATTGGCGGTCATCCCATAAATGGGGTAATCGGCAATGTAGCCCACCCTGTGGTTGCGCGTCAGAGTTCCGGCTAAAACGCCGGAAAGGAATTTCGCTTCATACATGCGGCCGTAGTAGGTTCGTATAAAGCGATGGGGGATGTTTAAAGAACAGTTCAGCACCCGGATGTCAGGATGGGCGATAGCAGATTTTAAGCTGTCGTTGACAAATTCCGGGGTCGTGGTAAAAATGACGTTATAGCCGTCGGCAATGGCCTTTTCAATCGCCGCGTAGGCGTCGCCGGGTTCTATATTGTCCATACAGCATGTTTCAATAGTATCGCCGAAAACCTGTTCCACATGGGCCCGGCCAAGTTCGTGTCCGTAAGTCCAGGCGGAAGTCTCGGCGGTCTTATTGTGGATAAAGGCTACCCGCAGATGTTCAGGATCTGGGGAAAGAAGTTTGCTCAAAAGTCCCTTTTTAGGGGCTTCCTCGTTGGGAACCATAACAAGAGCTACCGAATCATCCTTGTCAATGAGAAGAAATTCATCCCAGATTTTAGTCATATTGCTGCGGATCGTCGCGGGGGTATCCTCAAAGAGGGAGGCGTAGTCAAACAGCTCAATGTAAGCCAGCATGGCGTCCGCCGGCGTGCAGGACAGTTTATCGCCGCCCAGAGCTTTAAATTCTTTATTGAATGTCAGCCATGAGGAACGGAATAAGGCCCGCTCTTCGTCCGTCCAGGGAATCTTTGTATAATTATCCAGAATCTTCATAAGACGGCGGTAGCTGCCTTCTTTGGAAAACCATATGTAATTAATATGGGATACGTTATAAAATTCAAGATATTCGTAATAGAGCTTCACTTCCGGGTCATCATTAAGTTTTGGTACAATCCGGGTGACTGTTCCGTAAACGCTGACAGAACCCAGATATTTTGAGACACTGACCCGTTTGTTGCCTTCTACAACATAATATTTTCCCATAAATTCATAGGCAATGATGGGATCCCGCTGACCCTCGTCAATAAGGGCATCTACAAGTTGGGACCACTTGCTGGCAAACTCGGAATCCGGGCCAAGTAAAGGCATAAAGTTTGAGGCGAAGGCTGTAGTACGGCCCTCAGTACTTGTGCCGACGATCAGCTCCAGAGGCACGTCAATGGTACCCAGGCTTGTGCGGCTCTCAATATCTGTCTGCGCCAGAAGATCATCCAGCACGGGAAGGTAAGGATAATTGCCGGAAGATGCCTGTTCACGGTATTTTTTCTGTCCCAGGCGAAGGGCTTTCTCATAATCTTCCATAGACATAAAAAAATCAACCTCCTCTTATAAAGAACCCCGTAAAATTAGGGGATATTCATGTTTCAAAAAATGAGAGCAGTAAGAATTTTAACATACTTATCTATTATATGCAGCCATTTGTGAATTTTGTCAAGGGATTTGGAAAAAGTTCTTATAAGTTTGAAAGTATGGATATATAAAATAAGATATATTTTACATTATAAATGATATCTTTTATAATTAGGATGAGACAACTGTAAAAAGCCATAATTTTCATGTATGCATGAAAATTTATGACTTTGTGGAGCGAAAAACATTCGAAATCGCTCTTTTGTTCGAGATAATGTTTGGTGGGAGGAAAATGTATATGGAGTTTATGTCTGTGCTTATCCAGCAGGTTATTATTATGTTTCTGCTGATGCTCATCGGTGTGCTTTTGTTTCGCTTTAAGAAACTGACAGTACAGGGAAGCAAGGAACTGGGCCATGTGCTTGTCTATGTGATCATGCCCGGTGTGGTCATT
Organism: Catenibacillus scindens; assembly: GCF_014202115.1. GTDB lineage: Bacteria > Bacillota > Clostridia > Lachnospirales > Lachnospiraceae > Catenibacillus > Catenibacillus scindens. Next base: position 146,946 of record NZ_JACHFW010000007.1, on the reverse strand, counting down.
AATGCTTATATGACTGAATTTTCTATGGAACGTCTCAGAGGCCTTTTGCTGTCTTTTCTTTTTTCAGCTCTTGCCCTGATCCTGGCCATGGTTATTTCCGCAGTGATCTTTAAGAAACACCCTATTGAAAATTTCGGCACCGCTTTCTCCAATGCGGGATTTATGGGGATTCCTATTGTCCAGGCGGTCCTTGGTACGGAAGCGGTTTTTTATGTCTCAGCCTTTGTGGCCCTTTTAAATCTGCTGCAGTGGACTTATGGTGTGTTTGTTATTACAAAAGATAAACGGCAGATCAGCGCTAAGAAAATATTGACCAATCCCATTTTGATCAGTATGGTTGTGGGTATTATCCTTTTCCTTATTCCTGTGGATATCCCCCACGTGATTTCAGGGACAACTTCACTGATCGCGGGAATGAACGCGCCGGTAGCTATGATCAGCATCGGTACTTACCTGGCCCAGACAAAACTCAGCCAGCTCTTTTGCGATAAAGCGGCCTGGGCCAGCGCTTTCGTTCGTTTAATTGTGATTCCGGCGCTGACTTTGGCCCTGCTCACCGCGGTTCCTGAAAATTATGATACATTAAAACTGGCTATACTGATCGTAGCCGCCGCGCCGGTGGGATCTAATGTGGCTATTTTTGCCCAGATCCACAACAAGGATTATACTCAGGCAGTAAAGAGCATATGCCTGAGTACGGTATGTTCACTGTTTTCTATCCCTCTGGTTATGTGGGCGGCAGATCTGTTGTGGCGCGTCTGATTTTGTGTGACTAAAATAAAAGAGGTGTGTGTGATGAGTGAAAAAATTTATGCGGTAACTGACTGTGGCGTTGTTATGGGGGACTGTGACGGGGCATATGTTTCATTTAAAGGCATTCCCTACGCCAGGGCACAGCGTTTTTGCCCGCCTGCCCCGGTAAAATGGGAAGGGGTGCAAGAATGCCTGTCCTTTGGAAAGCAGGCTATGCAGGTATATGATATCGCGGCGCCATGGGCGAAGCACCAGAACCGGGACGCCTTTGACGAGGACTGCCTCAGCCTGAATATTTATATCCCGGAAAAATTTACAGCGAGAACAAAAAAAGGCGCTATTGATGTTGATCACAGCCAAAAGCTTCCGGTTCTTTTGGAAGTTCACGGCGGAGCTTTCCAGACTGGGAGCAGTCAGGAACATACCCCGGAACAGATGATCCGGGATAACAGATTTATTTATGTGGCGGTGAACTACCGTCTGGGTGTGTGGGGGTTTTTGTACCTTGGAGATATTCTCGGACAGTCTTTTGAGGCCAGCGGTAACAGCGGACTGATGGATCTTATGGCGTCCCTGGAGTGGGTTTACCGCAATATTGAAGCCTTCGGCGGCGACCGGGAGAAGATCACAGTTATGGGAAGTTCCGCTGGGGCCAAGGCGATCGGCGCTATGATGTGCCTGCCCCAGACAAAACAGTGGGCCCATCAGGTGATCCTCTCCAGCGGCGCGGCCCAGAGTATCCGAAGCCGGCATACCGCTTCCGTCATTGCCAGGGATTATATGGCGATCCTAAAGGATGTTGTTAAAAAGCATGAGGGGGAGGAAGGGATACCTTTCGGTAAAGATATTTCAGATAAGGAACTTCTGCTGACATTACCGCCGGATATTTTGCTGGAGGCCCAGAAGATCCTCTGCGATAATCCTGGAAGTACATGTATGTTTGGCCCGGTCGCTGACGGCGTGGTTCTTCCTGAAAACTGTGAACCGATGGTCATTTCCGGAACATTGTGGGAGGGACGGGCGATCATAGGCTCCAGCCGGCACGAACAGGATCTGATCAAGATCATCAACCCCAATTTTCTCCATGACGCCCCTCAGATCGCCCGGTGGCTTTTTGGAAAGAACGGGGAGATTGCAGCGAAAGATTTTGAACAATTGTGCGAAGCTCAGGCGAAAGAGCGGGGGACAGACCCCTCCGACGGAGAAAAAGCGGACATTTGGACCCGGATCCTTACAGACTATATGTACCGGACCTACAGCTACCGTCTTGCGGGACGTCTGGCTAAAAAAGGCTGTAAAGTGTGGCAGTTTACTGTAGATTTTATGCCTGCTTACCACTGCTTTGACCAGCAGCTTGCTTTTTCCGATCCTATGCCAATGTTTTTTAGCAGCAAAGAGCATAGACAGAAGGCGAGAGAAGTTGGACAGGTTATTTATAAAGAGTATGTGAATTTTATTGAAATGGGCGTGCCGGCCGATCCTTTGGTGTGGCCCTGCCTGGACCCGGAAAAACCCTGTCAGATGATCTGGGATGAGGTGAGTGGCGCCCGCCTGATCCCGGAGGGGGATGTGTTGGATCATATTGGCGAGGAAGTATATATCCGTTAAAGAAAATATAGACCAGGGGAAAAGATAAATCCCCCGCTGCCTGTGATAGTGTGAGCAGCGGGGGATTTATTTATTTAAACATAATGGATTTCATCAGATCTTCACCGGCCTGATTATCTTTTTTTAACAGGGAGACAAGGCAGGCAGAAAACTCGATGGCGGTGCCCATGCCGCGGCTGGTGATCACATTACCGTCCACCACTACGTTGTCGGTGCTGCAGTAGGCTTCTGTGAGCTTGTCTTCAAATCCGGGATAGCATGTCGCATGTTTTCCGGCAAGAATTCCGTATTTTCCAAGAACACTGGGGGCGGCGCAAATGGCGGCCACATATTTTCCGGCGGCGGCAGCTTCTTTAAGGATTTTTCCAAGGACCTCATTCTCCGCCAGATGGGTGGTGCCTGGAAGACCGCCGGGAAGAACAAACATATCGGCCTGGGAAGGCTGGATATCTTTGAGCAAAATATCGGCGTCAATGGAGATATTGTGGGAGCCGGTGACTTTAATTTTGTCGTTTATGGAAACAATATCAATATCAATTCCGGCCCGGCGCATCATATCGACGACTGTAAGCCCCTCGATCTCTTCAAGACCGTCGGCAAAGAAAATATATACTTTTGACATAAGAATAACCTCCTTGATTTCTGCGGGCAGTGAGCCAAGCGGACGCGCTTGCGCATCCATTTGACGGTGCTGTGTGCCATTGGCACACAGCACCGCCAAATGGAGTGTAGACCGCCGCGAGGGTTAAATACCTCGCAGCTTATGCTGCGCTAACTGTTCCCATGCCAGTCAGCTTGCTGCAGGGTATTTGACTGCTGATTTGCACCGGGGAACACGGCAGTGTGGCCCGGCGGGTATACCTTTTGAACTTGTGATATTACTTTCAGTATAGGAGAGATGGAGAAAAATGTAAATAGGAAATCGCTGCGATTTTTAGTTATTGTTCATCCATGCCCCATTTCAGAAAACACAATCCCTGCAAAAATCTTGGCCCATTAGAGTGTTTACCAAAATCGAACTTAATGGTATAATAGCCACATAGTGGCTATT
>NZ_JACHFW010000007.1:0-143437 GCF_014202115.1 Catenibacillus scindens | reverse complement strand
CTTATACCGCGTCTTTCGCGCCGCGAGCAAAGCGAGCGTACCTTAGCGCGAAAGTACGCATCTGGGCACAGCCATACTATGACCGCGGCAGCGGTCATGGTATAATAGCCACATAGTGGCTATTATACCGCGTCTTTCGCGCCGCGAGCAAAGCGAGCGTACCTTAGCGCGAAAGTACGCATCTGGGCACAGCCATACTATGACCGCGGCAGCGGTCATAGTATAATAGCCACAGAGCGGAGGTTATGTAAGAGAAAGTGAGGAAGAAGCATGAAGAATCAGGTGAAATTGAAAGGACCGCTGAAATCTTATCTGCGCTGGCCTATGATTTTAAGCTGTCTGCTCATTGTTATGACCATCGGGATCTTTGTGGTGGACTATAAATGTGGTTTTATTGCGTTAGCCGGACTGGTGTGCTATGCCATTGCGGCACTTCTGATCTATTCACGGATACGTCCCATAATTATCGGAGAACTGGTTAATTTCGCTCTGGAATATGGCCAGGTGCAGAAGGCGCTTCTTTATGATCTCCAGGTACCTTATGGCGTATTGGATGAGCAGGGACACCTGTTGTGGGCCAATAAAAGTTTTCATGAGTTGACCGAGGATAAATCCGGCGTCAAGGGTGTCGACCATATTTTTCCTGAGGTGACCAGCGATAAGCTGCCTAAAGACCAGGATAAGGTTATTATTCCCATAACGTTTAAGGACAGTTATTTCAGGGCAGAGCTGGAGCGCATTGTCCTTACGGATTTCTCATCCAATAATGCCCTTGTGGATACAGGAGAGGCGAATGTCCTCATTGCCATGTACCTGTTTGATGAGACTCAGATCCGCAATTATATCCGGGAAAATCAGGAACAGCGCCTGGTATGCGGGGTCATTTTTATTGATGATTATGAAGACGCGCTCAACAGTACAGAGGAAGTGCGCCGTTCTCTTCTGGCGGCCCTCATCGACCGGAAGATCACAAAATATATGCAGAATTACGACGCTATCGTGACGAAAATTGAGAAGGACCGGTATCAGTTTGTAATTCAGCACCGGTATCTGCGTCAGTTGCAAAGCACGAAGTTTTCCCTCCTGGATGAGGTCCGTGAGATCAATATAGGTAATGAGATGGCTGTGACTTTGTGTATTGGTATCGGCGCTGATGCTGCCAACTACGCCCAGTCCGCCGAGTGGGCAAAGAACGCCATTGAGCTGGCGCTGGGCCGTGGCGGTGACCAGGCGGTTGTGAAAGAGAAGGAGAAGATCTCCTACTATGGAGGAAAGAAAAAACAGGTGGAAAAAAGCACCCGCGTTCGTGCCAGGGTGAAAGCTCACGCTCTCAAGCAGCTTATTGAGGGCAAGGATCAGGTGGTGATCATGGGCCATAAGATCGGTGATGTGGATTCTTTCGGCGCTTCTGTGGGGGTGTATCGTATCGCCAGGGCTTTGAATAAGAAAGCCTATGTAGTTTTAAATGAAGTGACTAAGACGGTGCGGCCGCTGAAAGAATGTTTTGAAAATAATTCCTATTACGACAGCGATATGTTTCTCACAGAGGCCCAGGCCAGGGAGATCGTTGATCTGAACACAGCCCTCGTTGTGGTGGACGTGAACCGTCCGTCTTACACAGAATGTCCGGATCTTTTAGGCTTTACCCGAAGCATTGTTATTTTGGACCATCACCGCCAGAGCAGCGAGAGCATTGAGAACGCGGTGCTTTCCTATATTGAGCCTTACGCCTCATCGGCCAGCGAGATGGTAGCGGAGATCCTCCAGTATATCAGTGATGGCATTAAGCTGCGGTCCGAGGAGGCCAACGCCATGTATGCCGGGCTGATGATCGACACTAATAATTTTCTCAATAAAACCGGTGTGCGGACCTTTGAGGCCGCGGCCTACCTGCGTAAAAACGGCGCTGACGTCTTGAAGATACGCATGATGTTCAGGGAAGATATGGAGACATACCGGGTCAAAGCGGACGCAATCAGTAAGGCAGAAATTTTTGATCACGAGTTTGCTATGACCCAGTGCGTTCCGGGGAATATTGAGACGCCTACTGTGGTAGGCGCCCAGGTGGCCAACGAGCTTTTAAACATTACGGACGTTAAGGCATCTTTTGTCTTTACGGAGGTCAAAGGCGTAGTTTATATCAGCGCCCGATCCATGGAGGAAGTCAACGTACAGTTGATTATGGAGCATTTTGGCGGCGGCGGACACAGTGCCATTGCCGGGGCCCAGCTCCAGGACATATCTGTCTTAGAGGCGATGGCCAAAGTTAAAGCTGAAGTCCGGAGAATGAAAAATGAAGGAGAGATATAAATGAAAGTTATTTTGCTTGAAGATGTGAAATCCCTTGGAAAAAAAGGTGAAATTGTAAATGTAAACGATGGATATGCCAGAAATTTTATCCTGCCTAAAAAACTGGGAGTTGAGGCAACTTCAAAAAATCTCAATGACCTGAAACTTAAAAAGGCCAACGAGGAAAAGATTGCCAAAGAGATCCTGGAGGAAGCCAAAGCCTTTGCTGAAGATATGAAAGACAAGTCTGTCACTGTCTCCATTAAAACCGGCGAGGGCGGAAAGACTTTCGGTTCTGTGTCCACAAAGGAGATCGCTGCGGCAGCAAAAGAGCAGCTTGGCGTTGATATTGATAAGAAAAAGCTTCAGCTTGCCGAGCCTATCCGCACTCTCGGAACAACCATTGTCCCCTACAGAGTGCATCCTAAAGTGACTGCCCAGATCACAGTGAAAGTTAAGGAAGCGTAAAGGTTATGGATGAAGCGTTAATTAAGCGGATACTTCCCCATAACGGCGAAGCGGAGCGGGCGGTCATTGCCTCCATGCTTATGGACCCTGACGCGGTGATTACCGCTGCCGAGATGATCACCGGGGACGATTTTTACCAGCGCCAATATGGAATATTGTTTGATACCATTGTGGAGATGAATAATAAAAATATTCCTGTGGATCTCATTACACTCCAGGAATCTCTTAAAACAAAAGATGTTCCGGAAGAATTGTCCAGCGTGGAATTTTTAAGCGATCTGCTTAATGACGTGGCGACTTCTGTAAATGTGAAACAGTATGCTCAGCTTGTGGCGGATAAATCGTCGCTGCGCCGGCTCATCCGGGCCAACGAGGAGATTGCCAACATGTGTTACCTGGACAAGGAGCCGGTGGAAACCATTATGGAGACCACGGAAAAGAGGATCTTTGATCTGCTCCAGAAAAAGTCGGTGGATGATTTTGTTCCTATCCAGGACGTGGTATTAAGTGTCATCAATAAGATTGAGATGGCGGCCCGCCACAAAGGTACGGTGACAGGAATCTCTACCGGATTTTACGATCTGGACTATAAAACCAGCGGTCTGCAGCCCTCGGATCTGATCCTTGTGGCGGCCCGCCCTTCTATGGGAAAGACGGCCTTTGTACTAAATCTGGCTCAGTATATCTGTGTGCGCAACAAAGTGCCTACAGCCATATTCAGTCTGGAGATGTCCAAGGATCAGTTGATCAATCGTGTCCTGTCCATGGAGTCTAAGGTGGATTCCCAGTCTATGCGTACCGGCAACCTGACTCAAAATGACTGGGAGAAACTTATTGAAAGCGCGGGGATTATCAGTCAGGCGCCGCTGATCATCGACGATACCCCAGGTATTTCTATTGGAGAACTACGGTCTAAGTGCCGTAAATATAAGCTGGAAAATAATCTTGGCCTTGTGATCATTGACTACCTTCAGTTGATGACCGGCGGCGGAAGATCCGAGTCCAGGCAGCAGGAAATTTCTGATATTTCCCGGTCTTTAAAAGCTCTTGCCAGAGAAATCAACGCTCCGGTCATCGCCCTCTCACAGCTCTCCCGGGCTTGTGAAACCCGGCCGGATCACCGCCCCATGCTCTCTGACCTGCGTGAGTCCGGAGCTATCGAGCAGGACGCGGATGTGGTTATGTTTATTTACAGAGATGATTATTACAATAAAGACACTGATAAGAAAAATATCTCAGAGATCATCATCGCTAAACAGAGAAACGGCCCTATCGGCACAGTGGAGCTGGTATGGCTGCCAAACTATACAAAGTTTGCCAATAAGGAGAGGTAAAATTGTTCAGTTCAGCCGTCAGGGATGACGGGGGTTGATGCTTGCGCAAAAGCCAGCCCGACCGTCCCTGGTGGCTGAACTGTTATATAGTAAACGACAAATATATTTGTCGTTTACTATAAACCCTCCGGGGGGATGCGCACGATTTTTGCAAGGAAAGATCTGCGCTTTGTGCAGCAAAAATCGGCGCAGGAAACGTCATAATAAAAATTATTATGACGTTTCCTATAATTTTAAAAATTATTTAAGCTTTTGCCGCTACTTCTTAAAAAAATTAATATAAAATATTAATCGACATCGGGTACCGGTATATGACCGGCGCGGGCGCAAAAATGAGGCAGATCTGAGGGAGGCTATAGATATGTATAATATTCTGGTGTGTGACGATGATAAAGAAATTGTTAAAGCCATTGAGATTTATCTCATCGGTGAAAAATATAATGTGTTTAAGGCATACAACGGGCAGGAGGCCATGGATATTCTTGATAAGGAAGAGATTCATCTTCTCCTTATTGATGTGATGATGCCTGTGCTGGACGGGATAAGGGCGACTTTGGAGATCCGCAAAAAAAGTGGCGTTCCGATCATTATCCTGTCGGCTAAATCGGAGGACAACGATAAAATTCTTGGATTAAATATCGGCGCGGACGACTATATTACCAAGCCTTTTAATCCTATGGAACTGCTGGCCAGGGTTAAGGCCCAGCTTCGCCGTTATACAGTTTTTGGCAACGCTAAGAAGGACGATTCCAGAGAAATTTACTCCGTGGGTGATCTGGTCATCGACGATACGAACAAAGAAGTGACAGTGATGGGTGAGCCGGTGAAGCTGACTCCTATTGAGTATAATATTTTAAAACTTCTTGTGAGCAATAAAGGCCGGGTTTTTTCCACCAAAGATATTTATGAAAATATATGGAAAGAAGACGCATTGGCGGCAGATAACACGGTGGCTGTCCATATCAGCCATATCCGTGAGAAAATTGAGATCAATCCAAAAGAACCCCGGTATCTGAAAGTGGTATGGGGTGTTGGATATAAAGTGGAAAATCTGAACTGATACTGGTTCATGGAAAGGAGAAGTTATGGATGATAAGCGGCTGAGACGGTGCCTGCCTTTGAAGATACTGGCCCATTTCCTCATGTTCGGCTCTTTTGCCGTGATGATCGCGGCTGTAATTTACGTCTGCCTTTATGTAGAAATCTATTTTGGAATGGACCGGAATGCTGATGAGAACCGGGAAAATTCCTATTTCGTGTCAAATCTGTTTTTTGACGACTATATGTCAGCGACAAACCTGCTCCTTTCCACGATTCATGAGTGGAATGATCAGAATATCTATAATGATCTTGAGGAGATGGAGGCCTGGCGAAGTTATTATATGGACGGATACGCTAATTTCCAGTACGCTATCTATAATAAAGAGGGCGGACTGATTATGGAAAGTCCGAATTATTCCGTGACGCCGGAGTCCGTGTCCTCCCAGACGGATACCGAGGGGGCGCGGATTTATTATTACAGTATGGATATTTCCGGCCTGAATCTGTATCCTGTGGAGGAGACTTCATCGTCTATGCAAAGCGGCGGGGCGATTGTCAAAAACGGCAGCAATTTTATCCATTCTCAGAGCTTCCTTTTTGGCAATGAAAATCTGGGGGATAAGATTGGATATATCTTTGTCTACGTGCCGGAAACTCTCGTTATGGGTGACAGCTTTTATATGCACTTTCAGATCTGTCAGACTTTTGAAAACGTCAGGTATATAGTGTTTTTCGGGGCTGTTGCGGCGGCTGTGATCTTTGTGGTCTGCCTGATCTATACGATCCTGGCGGCTGGATGGAAGCCGGCGGATGATCAGATTCATCTGATGTGGTTTGACAAGATTTATACGGAGATCGCCTTAGCCATTATGTTTTGTGTGTTCTTTCTTTTTGTGATCGCCGTGATCCTTTTTGTGGGATGGACCATGGATGGAAGGTCTGTGGGAGATATTGTTACTTCCGGTGTTCTTGCGATCCCTGCCTATATGGCCGCCATGTTTTGCGTGTACAGTCTGGCCAGACGTGGAAAGACCCATAATTTTATTAGTCAGTCGCTGATCTTTAAGCTGTTCCACGGCTTTTACAAGGTGATCTATCAGGGTATGATCAACAATAACTTAATGCGCAAGTATATTTCTGTGATCCTTGGCCTGGGAATCGCGGATTTCATATTAATGATGCTGGCTTTTTGGGGCAACTCCTTCTTCTTCTTTATTGTGGTGACGGTCATCTACTGCTGCGAATTTATTTATGTCGGGCGAAAGCTCATGGCTATCCAGGATATTGCCAAGGGGGCCAGTGAGATTGCTTCCGGCCATCTGGAATATAAAATCGACACAAAAGATATGGGAAGCGGCGTTTTTCTGGAATTTGCCAATAACATTAATAACATCGGTCAGGGACTGAACCGGGCTGTGGATGAGAGCGTTAAGAGCGAGCGTATGAAAGCGGACCTTATTACTAATGTGTCCCATGATATAAAGACGCCGCTCACGTCGATTATAAATTATGTGGATCTTTTAAAACGGCTGAACATTACCCACGAGCCGGAGCGGGAATATATTGATATTCTTGACAGTAAATCCCAGCGGCTGAAGATGCTTATTGAAGATCTTGTAGAAGCGTCCAGGGCGTCCAGCGGAAATATTACTCTGGAATGTGACACCATTGATTTTAATGAGCTGGTCATGCAGGTGGCTGGGACTTATGTGGAAAAATATAGCCAGCGTCAGCTTACACTTGTTACCCGGTCACATCAGGAGCCTATTCTAATCTGGGCCGATGGGCGGCGGATGTACCGGGTGCTGGATAATCTTTTTAACAACGCCTTTAAATATGCCATGACCGGCTCCAGAGTATATGTTGACCTCTACGAAGATGAGGACAGCGTCTGTTTTATTATGAAAAATATTTCTCAGGAACCTTTAAATATTACCGCTGATGAGCTGACTCAGCGCTTTGTCCGGGGGGACGCTTCGCGTACCACAGAGGGCAGCGGCCTTGGCCTTTCCATCGCGGAGAGCCTTGTCCAGCTCCATGGAGGTACATTTAAAATTTATCTGGACGGGGATCTCTTTAAGGCGACCATCGTTATGCCGGCAGTTCACGGAACGGATAACGACGGCGAAGCTGAGGAGCCGTCTCTTTCCTGATGTCCCGCGCTATTCGTAAAACAGGCATTATTATATTTGCATTTTGCCGATTTTTCTTATATACTTTAAATACAGGATTCCTCTTCAAATAAGAGCAGGAGGAAGAAATGCAAAGAAACTTTCAGGATCTGACCATTAAGGACGCATTTATGTTTGCGGCAGTAATGTCTGATGAGAATCAGTGCCGTAAGCTGTTAGAGATTGTCCTGGAAACAAAAATTTTACATGTGACCGTGATCACTGAAAAGACGATGTCCTACCATCCGGATTACCATGGTGTCCGTTGCTGTCCGGGGAATCCTATGATGAGCTTCCGGATACATACGTGATTTTTATCTGTGACTTTGCCTGGATGCCCGATCAGCTTTATCGCTATACTTATGAAATGGTGTGCCGTGAGAATGGGAGTCTTTTAAACCAGGGGCAGAAAACCATTTTTCTCAGTACGAAAGGGCGCAATGATGAAGGAGTGTCCGCTGCGTTGGCTGATTTCCTTAAATATGTAGGACAGCCCGATCAACCTGCAAGGGACAGCTTTATCGCCGGACTGGACAGGAGGATTCAGCGGATCAAGGCCAGCCGTGACTGGGAGGCGAGATTTATGCGTTTGGAGATCGAGCTTAGGAACAAATGGCGACAGGGACATCAGGAGGGCCTTCAGAAGGGCCTTCAGGAAGGTCTGCAGCAAGGCCGGAGCGAGGGACGCCGGGAAGCTTTAAAGGAGTCTGTGCTGAATCTTTTGAGTAATTTTGGGGAGATTCCCGAAGACATCCGGTTAAAGATTGAAGGACAGGAAGATGAAACTGTGCTTAAAGAGTGGCTGAGGGCCGCGGCAAAAGCAGATTCCATGGAGACGTTCCGCATAAACATGTGACGGTCTTTTGGACTGTGTGCTGCTAAGTGACAGGAAAAACTAAAGAGAAGGTGAGAAGTATCACAGGAAACCGCAGAGTATGTCCGCAGCACTTGTCTGCGGATAGATATAAAAAATGATGAGGAATCCTGTGTGTACAGAAGATAAAAACCCTGCGCCTAAGGCAGAGCGCGCTATCGTTTGTCTTGAGGGGCAGGGTTTAATATTTGATATTAATTTTTGTCGGATTTAAGGGAGATAGAGTTTAAAGTGATATAAAAGACGAAATTAGGACATAATCAGACCAAAAACACCCTTTAATTTTGTTGTGAAATTTTATATAATAAATATAACCGCCAAGTCTGTTCCTGTTTGGGAAAACAGACACGGGGGAAGGACAATTTTGTCTGACGAGTGAAATAGATGGAAGGAGAAAACTATGAGCGAGACAAAGAAAGTACTGGGTCTGAATTTTGGCCGTGCTAACGGAAACTGCAAGAAGTTTCTTAACGCGGCTATGGAGGCTGCCAAAGCAGCCGGCGCTGAAACAGAGATTATCGACGCAATGAAGCTGGATATTAAGCATTGTATCGGATGCGGCGCATGCTCCCGCATGCTTCAGAGCGGAAAAGGTCAGATCCGCTGTATCCAGAAGGATGATTATGAGGCCCTTTCTGACGCTGTTTTGGCCGCTGACGCTATTATCGTAGCTGCACCGGTTTATGTACTGGCGCCTACAGGACAAATGAAGAACTTTATCGACCGTTTCGGACCGGCTCATGACAAAGCCTATATGCTCTTTGAAAACGAGCTGCGCAAAGATACCGGCGGAGAGGAATTAAATCCGGACTGCCTGAAACGTCACCTTGTATCTTATATTTCTGTTGGCGGCGCTACAACACCTCACTGGGTATCCTACGGTATTCCGGGAATGAACCTGTTTGGCATGAGCCTGAATATGAAGGTTGTAGACCAGTTAGACGCTTACGGCTCCTATGTGCCGGATAATCAGGCAAGACTGATTGAACAGTCCAAACGTATTGGTACCCGTATTGTAGAGAGCCTTGATAAGAAGACAAGCGAGATTACATGGGAATCCGAACCGGGTGTATGTCCGGTATGCCACTGCAAAGAGATGACATTAAACGGCACAACGACTGTTTGCTGTCCGGTTTGTGGTATTTACGGTACTCTCAAAGTTGACGGGGACAAAGTTTCCGTTGAGTTTTCCAAGGAAGAGCAGGATCGCAGCCGACTGAAATTTACAGGTGTTCTCGAACATCAGGTAGAGCAGGGACGTAAGGACCGCTATCCTAGATTCGATGAATATGTTGCAAAATTTAGAGCTATGCAGGATGAGATGTAATTTTATTCACTTACATAGGGTGAATTTTGTGTGATCGAAAATAACAGTGCTATATATATGGCATATAAAATGGGACAGTTTTACAGAGGATGCTATCCAATGTGAAGCTGTTCTATTTTTTTCTTGCAAAAATATGTGTAACAGGTTATTATATGTTATATGTCCTTGTATGGCAGACCTTTGTCCGCTTACGGGATAATAAGTTGCGGTTATGGCAGCCTGCCGGCTCTCATATGGTGATGTCTGGGCTAAAGGTCATTTGCGCCGGCCATAAAGTTATGCTTACAGATAAATGGAGGGATAAGAGATGGAACTATTTGCGCAGATCATAGATGAAATTGACGCTGCGGTGTGGGGTTGGCCCATGATCATACTACTTATGGGAACCCACTTATTTATGACCATACGCACAAAAGGGATTCAGAGAAAGCTGGGGACAGCCATAAAGCTGTCAGTGACCAAAGATCCGGAGGCCGAAGGGGAAGTCAGCCAGTTTGGCGCTCTGACAACTGCCCTGGCGTCCACTATCGGAACGGGAAATATTGTCGGTGTAGGGACGGCTATTGCCATGGGCGGCCCTGGAGCTGTGCTTTGGTGTTGGCTTTCAGGAGTTCTCGGTATCGCTACAAAGTACAGCGAGGCTTTGATTGCCGTAAAATACAGAGTAAAAACGAAAGACGGACGCATGCAGGGCGGCGCCATGTATGCCCTTGAACGGGGGCTTCATATGAAATGGCTGGGAATTATTTTTGCTGTCCTGGGCGGTCTGGCTTCTTTTGGTATCGGCTGTGCCACACAGGTCAATGCTATTGCCACTGTCTGCAATGAGAATATTGGCGTGCCCAAGGCTGTGGTGGGAGTTATCGTGGCCCTGGCTACAGCCCTTGTGGTCTTTGGCGGATTGAAAGCGATTGCACGGGTATGCGAGAAACTGGTGCCCTTTATGGCGATTTTTTATGTGGCCGGATGTATTATCATCCTTGCTATGAACTATAACTATATTATCCCGGCCCTCCAGACCATTGTGGTGTCTGCCTTCGCGCCCAAGGCTATTGCAGGAGGTTTTGCCGGCGGCGGTATTATGCTGGCTCTGCGGGCCGGTGTGGCCAGAGGGCTTTTCTCCAACGAATCCGGCATGGGTTCTGCGCCTATCGCTGCCGCGGCGGCGCAGACCCGCAACCCGGTACGTCAGGCCCTTGTATCCTCCACAGGAACTTTCTGGGATACAGTCGTTGTCTGCGCTATGACAGGTATTGTCCTTGTGACTACCATTATGAAAAGTTCAAGTCTGGATATCGGTTTTATTGAGGATGGCGGCGTGTTGACGACCATTGCCTTTGATCAGATTCCTGTAGTCGGTCCCATTGTCCTTGTCATTGGCCTGATCTCTTTCGCCTACTCCACTATCCTTGGATGGGCCTATTACGGGGAGCGGTGTCTTGAGTACTGTCTCGGAAAGAAGATCCTGATTCCTTACCGACTTTTATATGTCACTGTCGCCCTTATCGCCCCGGTGATCGCCCTGGATGTGGTGTGGAGCATTGCGGATATTCTAAATGCGTTTATGGCGGTCCCCAACCTGATCGCTGTGCTGCTGCTTTCGCCGGTAATTGTAAAGGAGACGAAAAAGTATATTAATAACCTGGATAAAAAGTCGGACGAGGAAATCCCGACCGTTTAGCGGTAAAATGAATAATACAGTAAAAAACAGCAGTCGTTCTCAGAAGGAGGGGCTGCTGTTTTTATGAGATTATTTGCCGCGTCCGCAGCAGTGTTTATATTTCTTCCCGCTTCCGCAGGGGCAGGGATCGTTGCGCCCGATTTTTTTCCCTCCCCGGACAAATGGTTCGTCAAAAGGCTTGTCCCATAGCTCCTCCGGGGAGATATGGTAATCCAGAGCCTCATAGGTGTCAAAGTCGGCGTAGCTTTCGGCGGCCAGACGGGTTTTTGCGGAGATTTTATCCGGAAAATACATTTTAAAAAGACCGCTATCAAAGTATTTATATTTTCGCTCATAGTCTTTCATATATCTGGACTTGTAGTAATCCAGATTCCGTCCGCTTTTCAGAAGCTCATAAACTTCCCGAAGAAACGTAAAGTATTCCGGATACTCCTTCTTTATAATTTCCAGCTCGGGCAAAATCTCCTTTCCTCGTTCCAGAAAACTGACCATAAGATCAAGGCGTAAAAAATTTGAGAGATCTTCCATATCCTCCTCTTTTGCACTGTCAATAAAACCACAGGCGTCTTTTGTAAATTCGCTGAGCCTGGGATCTGCGAAAAGTTTGGACTGACTAAAACTGTTTTCAATTTCTCTGAGAAGCTCTTCCGAAATATCCGGCAGCGCCCGGGGGAGAATTTCTTTCAGCAGCGCCATAAGGCGCTCTGTATCGTCTGAGGGCCATATATGACCCAGCGTTATAAAGAACGATGCGAGGATCGTAGGCCCAGCGTTAATATAAAGAATATTATCTCTGAAAAAGTCCCGCAGTATTTCATAATGTTCAGAAATAAAAGGATCATTTTTCCCGCTGTGCAATGCTGTGGAGATGATCCCTCCCCAGGCGTCAAAAATAAGGGGCACATCTTCTTTTGCCGGGTGAGGATGCCCGGTGATGACCTTATGTAAAATGTCGGCGGTTTTATCAAATTTTCCTCCTGCATGGCAGGCTGCGGAATAACTTAAAAGGAAATCCAGGTCATTACATCCGGCATTCATTGCTTTTTCAAAAGCCGCCGTGGCTTTTTTAGAGTATCCCCGTTCTTCATAGCAGAGAGCCATTTCCCGGAGATAGGCGGGAGTATCCGGATACTTCTTTACAAGCTGTTCACATGCTTTGACAGCCTTTCCGGGGAAGCCCGCCCTGCGCCAGTTGGAGGCCATATAGTATAAAAAGATATCCTCGCTGGGAAATTTATGGAAGGCTTCAGCTGCGATCTCCGCCGCGTATTGGAAATCATCACAGTTTTCTGCCTCCAGAAGGGCGGCCAGCATTTTTTTTGCGAAAGGCTCTTTGGGTTCCGGAAGATTTTGGGCGGGATCTTTTTCCGGTTTCTGGAGAATTTCATAAGCCTCGCGGATTTTTTTAAATTGTTCCGGGTCCTTTTCCGGGGGGAATTTCCGGATCATGGAAAAATAGGCTTTTTTAATGGACAGGGCGTCGCTGTCATGCTCCAGTCCCAGTTGCTTTAATGCTTCTTCACGGGTCATTTTTCATCCTCCACTGCAGTGGATTGCATATCATTGATGAGATCCAGCAAATCCTGAATAATATCCTCATACTCATCGGACTGTCCATCATCGTGGATAAGAGATTTTTTCAACTCATAAATCATCTGGTCAAGCTGCTGCTCAAGATTTTCAAACCCTTTTCGGGAGCTGATCCGCTTTAATGCTTTTTCGGCCCGGCGGATGATAGTCCGGTAGGCGCCGGCCTCCCGGGACTCCTTCCATCCGCTGACGTCCTCTCTTTGTTCGGGATGGGGCATGGAAGTCATATCAATATCGATACCGGCAGACGCGCCTGTGCTGCTGATGATGGCGCTGACTTTAAGAAGGCCGTTAAGATCATAGGAAAATTCCACGTCAATACTTTCATCGCCGGCGGGGCCGGGGGGAATGTGGGAAAGTTTAAATGATCCGAGAAAATGGTTGCGGGTAGCCACAGGGCTGTCGCCCTGGTAAACTTCAATGATCGTTTCTGTCTGCATATCAAAAGATGTAAAAAAACGGTTTTGTCTTGTGACGGGAATAGTCACGTTTCTCGGTATGATAACACTCATATAGTTGTCATTAAATCCGTGCAGGGCACGTATACCAAGGGTATAGGGATTGACGTCGGTCATCATAAGGCTGTCATCCCCGGAGATGGCGCCGCTGAGAATACCGGCTTGGATGGCCGCGCCCTGGGCTACGGCAAAATCGGGATCTACCGGAGAGCAGGGCGGTTTTCCAAGGTAGCTTTCAATATCCTGATGAATCAGAGGGATCCGGGTGGAACCTCCCACAAGAAGGATATGGTCAATTTCAGAAGGACGGACGCCGCTGTCAGACAGAACGATGTCGATAGGATGGTGGGTGCGGTCAATAAAAGGACGGATCATGTTTTCAAAATCCCGGCAGGTGACAGTTTCGTCAAGGGCAAGGCTTTCACCGTCTTTTTGAGCGATAAAGGGAAGATATACCCGGTATTCATCATCGGAACTCAGGGCAATCTTGCATTGCTCCGCCGCCTCTTTGACGCGGGCCAGAGCGGCCGGATCTTTCTCAAGGCGGATATTATAGCGGTCATAAAAGCGTTGGATGAGACTGTCCATAAGGCACTGGTCAAAATCTTTGCCGCCAAGCTGGTTATCTCCGCTGCTGGCCTTGACTTCCAAAACGCCGGCGAACATTTCAAGAAGGGTGACGTCAAATGTGCCGCCGCCAAGATCATAAACGAGAATATGGCTTTCATCATCTATATGACCAAGGCCATAACTTAGGGCCGCCGCTGTAGGCTCGTTGATGATGCGTTCCACTGAAAAACCGGCGGCTGTTCCGGCGGCGATAGTTTCCTGGCGTTGGGTGTCATTAAAGTAGGCTGGGACAGAGATCACTGCCCGGTGAATATCTGTGCCAAGATATGAGTTAACATAACTCTTGACATAGCCGAGAAGCATAGCCGATAGCTCTGATGGGGTGTAGGCTTTGCCGCCCATTAAAATGGATTCATTGCTGCCTATTTTTCGTTTGACCTCCCGCACAGTGTCTTTCGGCGACAGGATATACTATGCCTTTGCCTCATTTCCGAAAATAAAATTTCCTTCAGGATTTATACCGATAAAAGAGGGCGTGATTTCGCTGTGGTCAAAATTCAGGATCATCACGGGACGGCCGTTTTTGATGACCGCTGCTTCTGTGGTAGATGTTCCCAGATCAATTCCGATGATCGTATCTTGCGTAATAGTGTCAGACATTGAAGGAATCACCTTTCTTTTCTATACTGTGACCGGAAGGCATTTCTGTCTCTTTTGCAGCCAGACGAAAGGCCAGAACCCGGGCTTTTTTATGAATATTGCCTTTATAGATGAACCCCGGGGTCAGTATCTGCGCCACTTTGCGGTCAAGGGCCGCGTCCCCGGTATCTGATACAGCAGTGACTTCATGGATCGTGTAGTCTACGGAAATTCCTGTCTGATCAATAATCTGTATGCCGCATTTTTGAAGGACAGGTTCCATCTGCTCATGGAAAGTGCGAAGCTGAGCAATGAAGCTGTCGGGAATAGATGGTGAAGAAGCGGAATTTTCCATATTCCAGAGCAGGGTATAATAGCGAAGGCACGATTGGAGGAGCGCCTGATTATCACTCTGAAGGGATGAAATTTTTTCGTGGCACTGGCACTGTTCCTCCACCGTGTCAAGAAAATCTTCCAGGGCCATATGATGCTGCCGAAGTTCCCGGGTGTTTTCATTGAGCTGCCCGCAGAGATCCTCCTGGATTTTTTTATTCATATTTTGCTGAGAAATGGCGCTGTCCAGTTTTTCCTGCATCCGGGCAATGCGCTGAATACAATCTTCCTGTTTTATGTGCAGCTGATGTATTTCATCAGACAGCATATTAGATTGGGACGATGGTCTTTTACTTTTTTTAAAAAACATATCTGCCTCCTTGTATGGCGGATGTTTGAGATATAAATAGCCGGGGCGCTGTCTCATTTTGCGCAATGGTTTG
The DNA here is from genome assembly GCF_014202115.1 of Catenibacillus scindens. Classification (GTDB taxonomy): domain Bacteria; phylum Bacillota; class Clostridia; order Lachnospirales; family Lachnospiraceae; genus Catenibacillus; species Catenibacillus scindens. The sequence goes on along the minus strand of NZ_JACHFW010000007.1, from coordinate 128,219 downwards.
TCATGAAAGCCTATGAGACAGTGCGCTGTTTTTGGATAAATCCGATTTTATGTTTTTATCATATCATAAAGTAGTAAGATGGTCAAAACAGGTTTTAGAGTAAACGACAAATATATTTGCCGTTTACTCTAAAACTTCCGGATACATTTATTTTACAACACTCCTGAATATGGTTTATAATGATCATGAGTTTATAAAAAATGGGGGATGAACCATAACGCGAGGAGGATGAACAATGAACTATATTTTATTATTTCCCGATGAACTTCGGGCGGAAAGTCTTGGCTGTTACGGCCATCCGCTGGTACATACACCAAATATTGACGCGCTGGCCGCGGAGGGAACGGTGTTTGAGCAAAATTATACGACCCATCCGGTGTGCGGCCCGGCCCGGTGCAATCTGGCCAGCGGCTGGTATCCCCATGTGGATGGACGGCGGACATTTTATATGATATCAGATAAGAATCCCAATTTTATCAGCCACCTTAATGACGCCGGTTTTACCACCGCCCATGGCGGAAAGGACGATATGTTTGACCACGCCTCCATGGAGCGGATTTTTGGCGAGCTGCTGCCTTTTCACCGCCGGGATGTAGTCAAAACCCAGGGACTGAAAGCCATATCCCAGGCCCGGTATTCTATGATCTATCCGCCGGTGAAGGATGAAGACGAACCAAAACTTGGGGATGCCTTACATACAGCAGACGCCATTGATTTTATCCACCGCCACGGGAAGGATGAAAAACCCTTCTTTCTTATGTTGTCCTGGATGTTTCCTCATCCGCCTTATACAGCGCCGGAAAGTTATTATAATATGTATGATCCGGCAGATGTTCCCATGCGCCGGGATCTTTCCTGGTATAAGGAGAATAAGCCTCAGATGTATGAGGTTTTGCGCCGCTATCGGGAGACGGATGATAAAGGTGAGGATTTGTTCCGCAAAATGAATGCGGTCTATCTTGGAATGATTTCCTATGTGGATACGCTGGTAGGCCGTATTGTTGAGGCTTTAAAGAAGGAAGATATTTATGAGGATACGACCATTATTTTCTGTTCGGATCATGGGGATTACGCCGGGGACGGCGGACAGACAGAGAAATGGCCGTCGGACATGACCGATATGATTACCCGCGTGCCGCTGATCATCCGCCGTCCCGGATGCCCAGGAGGACACCGGGTAAGTACGCCTACCCAGTCTTTTGATATTTTCCCAACAATTCTGGATTATGAAAATGTGAAGCTTCACTATGCCCAGTTTGGGGTTTCGCTGAAACCTCAGATTGAAGGGGCCCCCGGAGATTCTGAGCGGGCGGCTTACAGTGAAGGCGGCTATGATGTGCGGGAACCCTGGTGCTTTGAGCCGGAGTGCTTTAAAGGAACTTATCTGGAAAGTCCTCAGATTGAGGGGACAGACTATTATCCCAAATGCCTCCAGCAGCAGGAGGCCCCGGATACTGTGTGCCGTGTTGTCATGCAGCGGTATAAAGACTGGAAACTGATGGTGCGCACCAATGGACAGAATGAGCTTTATAATATGAAGGATGACCCGTGGGAGGCCCATAACCTCTATGGGAAACCGGAATATAAAAAGATTCAGGATGAACTGACGCAAAAAATGCTCACCTGGCTTATAGATACATCGGATGTGGTGCCTATTGAGGGACGGGGATAATTGAAAGGAGGAACATTATGCCGCCGGTAAATTTACTGATTAAACCTGCTTCGGGAATGTGCAATATGCGGTGTGATTACTGCTTTTACTGCGACGAGACACAGAAGCGCCAGCAGGCATCCTATGGACGGATGACGGAGCGCACTCTGAAAAATGTCATAAGAAAGACGGTGCTTGTGGCATCGGGAAGCTGTACCATTGCCTTTCAGGGCGGTGAGCCAACTTTGTGGGGACTGGATATGTTTCAGAAAGTCGTGGATTATGTCAACCATTATAACCGGAATCATATCCCTATCGAATATGCCATACAGACCAACGGTTACGGGATCACTGAGGACTGGTGCCGCTTTTTTGTGAAAAATCATTTCCTGATCGGCATTTCTGTGGATGGCTTAAAATCCATTCACGACGCATACCGCCACAGCGCCGGCGGCGGGCCTACCTATGACCGGATCATGGAAACCATTGATCTGTTTGATCGCTTTGGAGTGGAATATAATATACTGACGGTAGTCCACCGGGAAGTGGCGGAGCATATTAAAGAAATTTACAAGGATTACCGGAGGCGTGGCTGGAACTATATGCAGTTCATTACATGCCTTGACCCACTGGGAGATGTGCGGGGACAGGAGGAGTACTCTCTGCTGCCTAAAACCTACGGACGCTTTCTCATAGATCTGTTTGATCTGTGGTTTGAGGATTTAAAAAAGGGTGATCAGCCATATATCCGTCAGTTTGACAATTATGTGGCCATGCTTCTCGGTTACTGGCCGGAGTCCTGTGAACAGAGAGGAACCTGCGGCATACAAAATGTAGTTGAGGCCGACGGCAGCGTATACCCCTGTGATTTTTATGTGCTGGATGACTATTGTCTTGGAAATCTCAACGACACATCCCTCCAGGCCATTTATGACCGGCGGGACGCCATGGGGTTTATCAAACGGTCATTGAACCATCCGTCAGAATGTAAACAATGTCCCTGGTTTAAGCTGTGCCGGGGCGGCTGTTACCGGAGCCGTGTGACGGAGCAGGGGGATGAAAAGTGCTGGAACTATTTTTGTGAGGGCTATAAGATGTTTTTTGAAGCGTGTTACCCCCGCCTTGAGGAAGCGGCGAAAATCGCGAGACGCCGGATTCAGAATAATATTTGAGAATATGAGATTTAATGCGCCTTGCCGGATATGATTGGGAAAGGTGTATGTACTCTGAGATTTCATCGGGGATGAACGGGCGCATATAATTATTTAAAGTATAAATATTTGACATATTTTGAGAAAAATAGCTTCTTGATCTAAAAAGTCTGCTTTTTAAGCTTTTTTAAGTAATAATATTAAAAGATTTGTTTTTGATTTATTTCTATAATGATTACATAGCTTAACGCGAAGCAATCCGTGCCTCATGCCTGTTTGTCGAGCAACTCATATTATTTGATCTGGGAGGAATGGATGTGTCCGCCATCAGTTTTCTTTCCGGGTGTACGGTGCTGGCTATGAGCCTGTATTCGGTGGGACGCGGTAAAATTTCCGGAACCTCCATGGCAGATATGACCACAGGGACACCTCTGGCCATTGGCGCCGCTGTGGGCGGCGTTGCGGGAAAATACATGTTTCAGGGAATAAAAGGGCTTTTCCCCGACTCAAATACAGTGGGAGCGGTTCAGGCGGCCTGTCTGCTTATATTAACTGTTGGGACGCTGATCTATACCATTAAAAAAGAGCAGATAAATACATATCATTTAAAGAATGTGCCGGTGTGTCTGATCATTGGTTTTATTCTGGGTGTTTTATCATCCTTTCTAGGGATTGGCGGGGGACCTATCAATCTTGTGATTCTGTATTTTTTCTTTTCGATGACGACAAAGGCTGCGGCGGCCAATTCTCTGTATATTATTTTGTTTTCCCAGGCGACCAGCCTAGTCAGCACCATTGTCACCGGAACAGTCCCGGCCGTGAATTGGGGAATCCTGGCGGGAATGATTATCTGCGGGATTTTAGGCGGGATGGCCGGCCGCGTGTTTAACCGGAAGATGGATGAAAAGATGGTTGATAAACTATTTATGGTTTTAATGATTGTGATTATTCTGATAAATATATATAATGTTTTTAGGGCGCTAGGCGCCAGTGACGCCTGCCCAGCGCCGACCGCAGCGGAGCGGAGACGCGAGAGTGCGATAGCAGGTCGCGGCTGTGGTATCATGAGGTCAAATTTTAATTTGACCTCAACATCATATTGATGCCAGGGTCAAAAGGTCATGCTTTTCATGCTTGCATGAAAAAGCATGACCTTGAGACCCCAACAGCATAATAATACGGGTAACGCCCGGCGTCCCCGACTACAGTGAAAGCTGTGGACTTTGGGCAAGGAAAGAGCGGGGCGTTTCGCAGTATTATGGATAATCAGGAGGAATTTATGGAGAAGAAACCAAATGTAATTTTAATGTTTATTGATGATCTGGGATATGGGGATTTGTCTTGCTTTAATGAAAATTCCAAGTTAAAAACCACCAATATTGACGGGCTGAGCGACTGCGGCATCCGGCTGACAGACTGCCACTCGACCTCCGCCTTATGTACGCCGTCCCGTTACGGGTTGCTCACCGGACGCTATAACTGGCGCTCCCGGCTGAAACAAAGCGTACTTCCCGGAGGCGGCGATCCTCTCATTGAAAGCGGACGGATGACCCTGGCGTCCATGTTTAAAAAACATGGCTATTATACGGCAGCCGTGGGAAAATGGCATCTTGGTCTTGGCTGGGAGCGTAAGGCTCTGGACGGCAGCGAGTACGGTATTGCCGATGAAGTGAATGAGAAAAAGAATTTGCCGGGGGCTGAAGGCTTTTTGCTGGACGGCATGAATATTGATTTTACAAAACCGCTGAAAGTGAGCCCCAATGACTATGGCTTTGATTATTTCTTTGGCACAGCGGCGTCTCTCGATCAGCCGCCCTATACTTATATTGAAAACCGTACTGTACTGGCGGTTCCTGATCATGTCACCGGAGTTTTTCCACTGGACCGCACCGGGGCAACACAGCAGGAGCTGTGGCAGAGAGGGCCTGCGGCGCCCGGCTATAATTTTGAAAAAGTGATTGGTGATATGAACGATAAAGTTCTGGAAATCATAGATGAACACGCGCAGGAGCCGTTTTTCCTCTATTACCCCACCCATGCGGTTCACGGGCCCCTTTTGCCGCCGGCAGGATTTAAGGGAAAGAGCGGCCTGAATGTCTATGGGGATATGGTTCTTTATTTGGATTATATTGTAGGAACGGTTCGGGATAAGCTTCAGGAAAAGGGAATTTTGGAGGACACCATCTTTATTTTTGCCAGCGACAACGGCTGCAGCGGCGTGGCGGATTATCCCTTCCTTACCAGTCATGGCCATAATCCAAGCTATATTTTCCGCGGGAAAAAGACGGATATTTATGAGGGCGGCCACCGGATTCCGGCAATTATTTCCTGGCCCGGCCATTTTGGCACCGTTTCGTCGGATGGAAGCATAGGCAATGGCGGAGCGGTATGTGACCAGATGACCTGCCTGTGTGATCTCTTTGCCACCTTTGCCCAGATACTTGGTGAAAATCTGCCGGATAATGCCGGAGAAGATTCCATAAGCCTTCTTCCGGCCCTCCACAAAAATATGCCGGTGAGACACTCTGTTGTTCATTCCTCTGGTGACGGCAGTTTTTCTATCCGCACTCAGGACTGGAAATTAGAGCTATGCCGTCATGGCGGCAGCGGCATGGCCAGGCCGGTCAATGAACCTTCCACAAGCGATCAGGTTCCCTATCAGCTTTATAATTTGAAAGAGGATGTGGAGGAGCAGCACAATGTGGCGGAAAAGTATCCGAAGATCTGTCTTGATCTGGCCAATGAGCTTCTTGAAATTATTAAAAATGGCCGCTCCACAGCGGGACAGCCTCAGGAAAACGCCGGCATGGATTCCTGGAAACAGCTTCGGGATGTGTATGGAGTGATGGAAAAGATTGAGGAGAATGCAAAGAATTAAGAAAGGCGTGACTGGAAAGCGCGGATTTTTGATGGACGGCATGAACATTGAATAGTTATAAAAAAGATAGTTGCGGTTGTATTTTGCCTGTTTTTGCGATATACTTTAAACACAGGATTCCTCATGGTGACAGAAATCAGGAGGAAGAAATGCAGAGAAACTTTCAGAATCTGACCATTAAGGACGCGTTTATGTTCGCAGCCGTAATGTCTGACGAAAACCAGTGCCGTAAGCTGTTAGAGCTGATATTGGAAACAAAAATTTTACATGTGACCGTGATCACTGAAAAAACGATGTCCTATCATCCGGATTATCATGGTGTACGTCTGGATGTGCTTGCCGAGGAGGAAGGCGGCCATCGCCGTTTTAACGTGGAGATGCAGGTGAAGCAGACGCCGGATCTGGCATGGCGAAGCCGGTATTATCATTCGCAGTTGGATATGGACGCTCTGCTGTCCGGAGAACCCTATGACGCTCTGCCGGACACATATGTTATTTTTATCTGCGATTTTGCCTGGATGCCGGATCAGTTGTATCGCTATACATATGAGATGGTGTGCCAGGAAAACGGCGCTCCTCTAAATCAGGGACAGAAAACGATTTTTCTAAGTACCAAGGGCTGCAATGACGAAGCGGTGTCTGATGCGTTGGTTGATTTCCTTAGATATGTAGGACAGCCGGATCAACCTGCAAGGGATGGTTTTATCGCGGGACTGGACAGGAGGATTCAGCGGATCAAGTCCAGTCGTGACTGGGAGGCGAGATTTATGCGTTTGGAGATCGAGCTTACAAACAAATGGCGTCAGGGCCATCAGGAAGGCCGCAGGGAAGGCCGTAGGGAAGGCCGACGGGAAGGGCGCCAGGAAGCGCTGAAGGAATCTGTTCTGGAGCTTTTAGAATCCAAAGGGGAGATTCCGGAAGATCTTCGTTCTATGATCGAAGGGCAGACGGACGAGACGATGCTTAAACAGTGGCTGATTGCCGCTGGAGAGGTGGAATCGCCGGAGGATTTCAGAAAAGCTATGTGAGATAAGATGACTAAAGATAAAGTCTGTGGCTGACGTCTGGTGCGGCAGTCACAGGAAAAAGATTCTGAAGATAAAGTGAGAAGTATCACAGGAAACTATATTCAAGACTCGTTTACGAGGCTTGGCATGGAGATGATGAGGAATCCTGTGCGTACAAAAGATAAAGGCCCCGCAGACGCGGGGCTTAGTTTTTATCTGTCCACAAAAAGCGGACTATAAAAGGAGGACAAAATAAAGATTATTTTCCGGTAGCTTCCAGCCAGTCGTTAAGCTGGGTCTGGTAAGTGTCCACAACCGTATCAATGCCTATGCTTTCCAGCTTCTCCAGAAATTCGTCAAAAGTAGCGTCATCGGCGGTGCCGGAAATGATCTGGGCTTTGTACTGTTCAATGGCGTTGTTAATAGCGCTGATTTCATCGGTGACAGTGGTGGTATCGCAGGCAAAACCAAGATATCTGCTGGTTTTTGCGGTTTTCATCTGTTCTTCTAACTGGATATTTAACTCAGGATCATCGCCCTCCCATGGCAAAACAATGAATTTATTGGCATTTAAAAAAGCCACGGTATGGTAAGCAGGCGTTTCATTGCCCTCAATATAATGGGCGACGCCGTTGTCATCCACTTCATAATCCACGCCCTCGATGCCCCAGGCAAACAGATTGGCAATGCGTTCGTCTGTAAACATCATTTCAAGAAAGACAGCGGCCGCTTCCGGTTCCTTTGATGTGGTGGGAATGGCCCAGGTAAATTTTGTCAGGTTGCCGGAGGTAATAGGAAGCTCAGCGATGCGGACACTGGTCATATCCATGCCGCAGCTAGTATCTACGGAAGCCTCGGAACCGATTTCCACCTGATTAACAAAGGAAAAGACAATATTGGATTTAACAAGGGAAGCACCCATTTCCTGGGTTGTGGCCGAGTCTTTATATACCAAACCCTTTTCGTACCATCCGCGGACGATTTCATAGTTTTTTCTAAATTCCTCAGACGCGAACACATTAATCACTGTGTCATCACTATTGCGGACACCTACTGTAGTGAGGGTATCTCCAAGGTTATCCATAAAAGTTGTCTCTGAAAAAATGTCGGTAAAACCTACTGTTCCGTTAAGCGGAAGCACTGCGCCGTGTCCGTCTGTAGAAGCGCATCCGGCAAGATAGCCCCATTTTTCGCTGGCCTTGACCGCTTCCATAATCTCTTCATATTCCGCCAATGTTGTCATATTTTCGGCATTTTCCAAAAGTCCCAGATCCTCAAGAACATCAGTGCGCATGTTAATATATATTCCTGAAGCAAAACTCTTATAGCATGGAAAAGCATAGGTATGGCCGTCGATCTGTGTGCCTCCGATCATATCCCCGACGCCGGCCAGCGCCTGTGGCGCGTAGCTTTCCAAAAGTTCAGTAATATCTATTAACTGTTTTTGGGATGTCATGGTTGCGAATGAGGAAGGCCCGGCGGGCATAGTCACAATAAGATCTGCCTGTTCGCCGGAAGACATCATCAGGTTGATTTGCTGGTCATAATTGCCGACTTCAATCATAGTCAGAGTGACGTGGGTATTGATTTCCGCCTCTGTGATCTCATTTATGGCGTCCTCTACTGCTCCCAGACCGGCCTGGATAGTATTCATGGAAGGATAGACAACAGTAATTTCCGCAATATCGTCCCATGTGACGTTATAGCCAACAGATGGAACCTCATTGTCAGAACTGGCTTCTTGAGAACCGGCTTCTTCCGTGTCTGCTGTTTCACCGGCAGATGCAATAGTGCTGCCTAAGCTGTTGCTGTCATCAGAAACGGAAGCACTGCCCTTGTGGCAGAGTATACATTTATTAATGAATCCCATATTGAGAAGCGGATTGCCCAGATAACCCTGGAAAATATTTCTGATTTTGGAAATATGACGGTGGAAAAAATTGCCGGATTATGCCAGGTTTCCGTATCCACCTATCTTCGATTCTGCCACAAAATCGGTTACGCTTCATTTACAGAATTTAAAGTGCGGATCGTAGATGCTGTTGGGAAATATACATTTTTGAATACCCCTTTTTCAAAAGGGGAAAATTACACAAAGCAGAATTTTTTTGAAGTGTCAAAAAATATTATTGACAGCGATTATATAATGCTGCGAAAGCTTCTTGATACAGACATGTGTCAGGCGATCGTTGACGCCTGCGCAAAGCACCGTCAGATTTTTATTGTCGATCTTTTTTATTCCACTGTGCGGTTTGCTTTCCACAGTGATCTGGCGGTTACGGGAAAAAACGTCCATCTGATCCATCCCGGTGGATGTGTGGCATCTATGAAAAAAGAGGGCCTGGATAAACACAGCTTTGTATTTTTTGTCTATGATGGAAGCTCCAGAACCCATGATGTCTGCCCGGCGATTTCGGTATGTAAAAATCTGGGATGTCATGTGGCGGTGCTGTCCTGCCATGAGCATTTTCCAAATGAGGAATGTTGTGATGAAATACTGGTAATCGGCAAGGCGTCTTCCGTGATCTCTTCCGTGGTGCTTCATGATCTGGTATTTCAGTATTTGTCCGTGTGTTACCGGGAGAAATATATCAGGTGGGGAGATGACAGATAAAGCTGTCCCGAATCCCTCGCCAAGACCCGCGAGCAGGTCTTGAATTTCTGAGAAATGAGATGTTTTGAATGTAGCCACGTTAAGGCGCCGGATGCCGGGCCTTAACGTTATTCTTCAATAACATGAATTTCCAGATAATCAAACTCAATGGATTCAATAAAGTTATCCTGAGTAAACCGGGTCTTATCCCGGCGCTGAAATTCCTTAATATTGGAATCAAGCCAGATCGGTTCGGCCAGGTCAAAGGCCATACAGATTTCTGTGACTGCGTGAAAAACCTTGGCTGTCCGGGATTTTGACGGGTCATCTTCCTCAATAACAATATCTTTTAAAAGACGGTTGTCTTTAAATTCTTTTCCCCATAATCGGAACATAACATTTTCCTTTCTTCCTTAATGTGAATGATACTAGTTAAGCGCTGTAAGTATGTAACCGTTCATCCCGTCCGGATGCGGAACGGATACATAAATATTTGTAACTCAGTATAGCATTTGGGAAAAAAGAAGTAAAGGCTGTCTGAACAAATGCCAATGGGTTAAAAGTAGAAAGGGTTACTGTTCACACAGCAGCCGGACGTAACTAGAAAAGGACCGGCCATCGCCGCTCACAGAGCGGGATGTCTGTTTTGACATTATCTCCCATATCTTATATAATGGTGAAAGCATCAAAAGGTGTTTTGCGCGCCACAAAGCCATGCTTACCTGCGCAAGCGCAGCCCGCATGACCTTTTGTCGCTTGTCTCATCATATAATGAAAAACACATAACAGTTCAGCCCACCCATGCATGGCGGCTGAACTGTTCTCTAAATATTATTAACGCCTGGTGTACTGTCTCATTCACATAGCCGGGAGAATGGAGGAGATGACCTTTGTCACAGGAATTTACGCTCATGGGGGATATTATCCGTGATCATGGAGAGCGGATGCAAAACATGAAACGCTATTATCCTTTTTTCAGGCTTGCGAAAAATTCACTGGAAGCCTACGGGGACGGACAGTTTAAAGATCTGGATATGGGGCTGATCGTCATGGCGGTCCTGCGTTTTTTTATAGAAGAAAACCAATTTAAAGAGAACTCTGTGACCTACCCCATGTACGAAAAGTTCATGGCTTCTTTCCTGCGCAGAGAATGTGATTGTAAACTTTCTGCGGATGAAGCAAAAGAACTGATCCAGTACATTTTTGACAAGCTGTGCAATGATGGCCGGCCATTTATTTATACATGGTATGACCCTGTGAAAAAGGTGAACGTGCAGGAGCGGGTCAAATATATTGACAGCCGTTTCGACGGAGATACCCTTGTTTATTTCATAACCGGCGACGCCATCGAGTTTTATCTGGACACGAAAGAAGTGAAGGATGAGAGCAAGATCACCACAGAACAGCTTCTTTTGGAAAAAATGCTCCGCATGAACAATATTGCCGGCGCCCTGGACGTTGTCCGGCGTATAAACGGCGAGGTAGGGAGGCTCATGGTCCGAAGAGATGAGGTGGTGCGGCTTTTGGCTCAGAATATTTTTGCTGGGACAAAGGCGTTGGATGAATTTTCCCAGAGCGTGCTGTCCTGGTTCAAAGAAGAACAGAACCTTTTTACCTCCAACAAAGACCTGGTAGATCAGGCCATGATCCAGGCGGAAAATGACCGGCAGAAATCTCCGGTTTCTCAGGGGAAGGCCATGGAGGAGGCAGCGTACACTTTGGAGGACGTCTATCTCCTTGATCAGGAGTTGAAGCGGGCTATGCGCCGTCACGGCCAGCTTCTGTCGGCCTGTACGGATCTTTGCCGCCAGGCGGACGCCATGATTGAAAAGGCAAAGATCAGTCGCCTTCGCAATGTTTTTTCTTTTGATGACTTTTTTGAGCGGGTGACATCCAATGACTGTGTGGAAGGGCTGGAAGCCTTCGTGAAACCTCTTTTGGGCATGAATCTCCACAAAACATTAAATCTTTACCAGTTGGATAAGCTGCTGGACGATAAGCCTGAGGAGGAGGAGACCGGAGAGCGGGTCGGCAAAGGTGTGGAGGAAAATTATGTTTACAGCGACGAGGTGGTCCTCCACCGGATTGAGAACAATTTTAATATTTTCCTCAAAGTCCTTTTTGAGCAGCTAACCTTAAAGGGGCAGTTTGATCTGAAATATTTAAATCATATGTATGAGATGAAGTTTACTGAGGATGTTTTAAAAAACAGTGATTATTTTTCTTTCCTGATCCATCTGTGCCAGAAAAAACATTACGATCTTGATCACATCCGGCGGCACCAGGACACCTTTCTTGAGGGAGCTATGACCGCATATTTGAATGGTAAAGAGCATATGTGGGAAGGGCTGGCTTTTGATCTGGAATTTATTCCTCAGGAAATTCTCACATTAAAAACCGGAGTACAGATTTCTAATATACGTTTTCAGGTAACCAAAGGAGGACGGGACCATGGATGAGAAAAAACTGGATAAAGCTATGGAACTGTTTTCCCTGTTATTGACCGGGGAAGAAGTGTCCAAAAAACATAATGTGGAGCTTTATGAGGCTTATTCTTCAAACGCCCAGGTGGCGGATATGCTGGATCTGCTTCTTAAAAAAGCAAATCTGAGGCTTTACGAGTATAATTATGCCCTGTATTTATCTTCGGGAGAAAATAACCGGGTATTTGGATTTACCAATGATGAGCTAAAAAAAATCATCGGTCTCCGGCTGAACCGGGAGCTTTACCTGGCGTATTTTATTATTTTTGAGACAGTGACACTTTTCTATGAAGATTCGGGAACTAATAACCACAGGGAATATGTCCGCACCGATGATATTATTGAAAAGGTCAGCTCTGCTCTTCATCATATTATTCCAAAACTGGAAATTTTTGTAAAAAATGAGACAGAAGATCACAGTTTGCGCACCATTGCCCTGCTGTGGGAGGATATGCCTATGACAGCCGCCAACGATGATATGTCCACCCTGAAAGCTGCCAGAGGGTCCAAAGTGGGATTTGTTAAATTGGTCTTTAATTTTCTGGAGGACCAGAATCTCTTTACGCAGTTGGGCGGACGTTATTACCCTAAGGACCGTTTCCGGGCCCTGGTAGAAAATTATTATGAGGACGGCAGAGGCCGGCTTTACGAGATTGCCGGAAAATACCGGGAAAACAGCGGAAACGGGGATTTTTTTGCCGCAAAAAAGGAGGAAGACGATGCCTCACATTAATCGGATACGTGTCAATAATGTAAAATATAATTTTGGCACTCAGTTTTACGACAATTTTATTATGCGTTTCGAGGGCCGCAACGCTCTTTATGATCTGGCCAACGGCGGCGGAAAAAGCGTTCTCATGTTACTGTTGTTTCAGAATCTCATACCCAACTGTACCCTGGATGATAAACAGCCTGTGGAAAAACTTTTCCGAACCGGCAATGGAAGTACGACGATCCATTCTCTTATTGAATGGAATTTAGACGAACGGGATTTTGCCGACGGCTATAAATATATGCTTACCGGTTTTTGCGCCAGGAAGGCCAAAGATGACGGCAGCCGGGAAAAAAAGCGGGACGTGGCGTCTATTGACTACTTCAACTATGTGATCTTTTACCGGGAATATAACGACAATGATATTATTAATCTTCCCCTGCAAAAAGACGGGACGCGGATTACTTACACCGGTCTTAGGACTCTGCTCAAAGACCTGGGGCACAGCGACCGCTCCCTGAAGGTGTTTATTTTTGATCATAAGGGGGAATATCAGCGTTTTATCAGCCGTTATGGGTTGTATGAGAGCGCCTGGGAGATTGTGAGGGGCATCAATAAGACGGAAGGTCATGTTCGCGCCTGGTTTGAGACTCACTACAGGACAACCCGGAAAGTCGTTGAGGATCTTCTGATTGAGGAGATCATTCAGAAAGCGTTTTTTGCCAGATCTGCCGACGGCGATGAGCCAGATATGGCAAAAACATTGCTGGATATTAAAGACCAGCTTATGGAATTGTCGAGAAAAAAAGAGGAAATTTCGATTTTCCAAAGACAGACAGATGCTCTGGAGGCGTTTCTGGGGCGTATTGATACTCTGGATCAGCTTTATGAGCAGGAGCAGAGCTTTGCCTCGGATCTTGTAAAAACTTACAACACCGCCGCTCATGTCCTTCGGCAAAAAGAGAAAGCTCTGGCCTTATCTGAAAAAGAAAAGGAAAATCTTACAGTCAAAAGCCGGGATATTGGGAAAAAATTAGATTCGGCCAAGATTTTGCAGACGCGGCAGAACCTTGCCGCCTTTGAAAAAGATGAAGATAAATATGACGCCCTGCGGTCAGAGCTTTCAAAGAACCGCAAGGAAAAGCAGCAGGCTCTGGATCTGCGCCAGAGTGTCAATGATTATCTGGAATATGTGGATATTAAAAAGAAGGCGGACAGGGAGAGCAAGGTTATTGAAAGCGTCAGCGAAGACAGCGGCGGACTGATCGGGCAGCTTCACTGTCTGGCCGCCCGTCAGAAACGTTTGTTTGATAAAAACAAGCTTTTGTGGGAAAAAAATATAGTAGAGCTGGAAAAGGAACTCAAGGCGGACAGCGACCTGCGCGCACAGGCACAGGAGCGTGAAAATGCGGGCCAGAGAGGTCTGGCTGTGGCCCAAAATGAGATCCTTAGGGCAAAGGCGGATCAAAACCGGATTCAGGACGAGATCAGCCGCCTTCGCTCCAATATTAATTCCCTGCTCCTGGAGGGGAGTGAGAGAAAACTGCGCAATAACCGGATTGAGCTGCGCAACGTCATCCAGGAAATGGAAAAGGCACAGGAACAGATTTCCGGCGCAAAAGAGGAAATCCACAAAGCCATGCTTGGCCGTGAGGCGCTCAAAGTCCGTATGGAGCAGCAGAAGAAGGCGGAGGAAGATTTTTCACAATTTCAGCAGCAGTGGACTCGAAAAAAGGCTAAAGCGGAGAAACTTCTTGAAATTTATAAAGCCGATGATTTTTATCATCTGGAAGAATTAATTTATGGACGCTGGCAAAAAAGTGTGGTGGACGCTGATAAAAAACAGGAGGAACTGGGTCACATTCAAAAAGTATACGATCAGTTGGACACTTTGGAGCCCATGGCTCCCGGAGCGGAATTTTACAATGTCCTGGATGCTCTGCGCCGTCTGGGCGTAACATGTATTCCGGGCAGCGATTATCTTGGAGGGCTGGAGATTAAGGACCGGAGGGAAGTGCTGGAGCGTTTCCCATATCTGCCCTGTGCTGTGGTCGTACAGAACGGTTTTTCAAAGCTGGCCAAAGATCCGGATCTGGCGTTGGAAATTTCAGATGAAGATCTCTACCCCATCATTGCCCTGGACAAGATCTTGGGAAATGATGAGATAGATAAGACGGATCGGATTTTATTCCTGACCAAAAATAAAGTACTCTTTTATGACAAAGACGCGGCGGCAAAAGAAAAACAGCGTCTTGAGGAGCGGCTGGATCAGTGCCGGAAAGCGCTGGAGCGTCAAAAAGATACTATAGCTACCTACAAAGGGGATATGGAATATATTCATGAGTTTATTATTAATCATCTGGAAAATTATGACCGTATGGCCAGACTGCTTGAGGAGGGACGGCAATCCCAAAGCGGCTGGGAAGCCAGAGATCACAGTCTGGAAGAAACTATCCTGGAGGCTAAAGAGCTGTCTAAGCGGTCCGGCACCCGTTTAGAGGAGCTGAAAAAAGAAAAAGCAGATCTTGAACAGGAAGGACAGGCTTTAGAAGCGATTGAAAAGCTGGAAAAAGAAATGGATGATGCCCGGCAGCGTCTTGAAGATAACGAGGCGAAGGTTCAAGAATACACCCACTGTATTGCTCTGGAGAAAAATGAAGGGGCAAGGCTTAGGGAGAAGATCCTAAAGAGCCGGGGGCAGATGGATCAGCTTAAAGCCCGGCTTACAGGCCAGGAAAAAGACTGGAAAGATATATATCTGCCCTATTTTTCACGGGAAGAATCTTTCACAGAAGAAGTATTGCCTCAGGCGGAGACAGAAGATGATTTGAAGGCCAAAGAGGATGCGGCTGAAGATGCGGGAGCGGATTTTGAAAGCTGTGACGCAGTAGAAGCAGCATTTTTAGGGATCAGAGAGGCTTTCGAGAAGGAACATACAGATCTTGAAGATAAACAGCGCCTTTTAGAAAGTTACCAACAGACCATGGGAAGGATCCGCGATCTGATTGCCCGCAGGGAGACACCCTGGCAGACCCTGGAGGAGATGTACAGTAAAGGCGCCATGTTTGTTTCCAGTGATGACGAATTGAGGCAATTGAAAGAGGAGATTGCGGCCATTGACGAGGAGATCGACAGCAATCGCCGACAGTCGGCTGCGGCCAGAGATCATAAAAACCGCCTGGAAGGCCATGTGGAAAACGCTATCGCGGCTGTGGAAGAAAAATACGGCAGTTTTGAGCCTGTGAAAGTCACAGGAGGAGATTATGCCCGTTTTATTACGGAACAGCAGAAGCTTCTTGAGCAGGTGAGGGAAAAACTTGAGCTTGTTCGGGAGGCAGGGCTGATGCTGGCGAAGGAACGCCAGGCGGCAGAGGATGTGAAGAAGGATCTGGACAGGCTTATGCGCACCGCCCATGTGACCTATAACCTGACCCGGGATTTTTATGCCGATGGCAGGGAACTGCGCAAACGTTACGATCGTCTTAACGAAGATTATGAGCGGTTGAAAAAAGATGAAATTCACAAAAGGGAAGCCTTTGAAAAGAATAGGGATCAGCTTGCCGATTTGCTTCGTGAGCTGAAAGCACCGGAGCTTTCAGATGAGATTAGGTATCACATGGAACTGCCGGGGGACAGCCGGCAGGCGGGAGAACTGTCCGGACATATCCGGGAGATCATACGGATCATTCAACTAGAAAAAGGGCGTGTCGGCCAGGGAATACGGGATATGGCGCAGATCAAGGAGAGTTTTGAAAATCAGTGCCTCCAGCGGTGTATTGATATTAAGACCCAGCTTGAGCGGCTGTCAGGGCTTTCCAAGATTATTCTGGATGGCCGGCAGGTTCCTATGATTCAGTTAAAGATTCCCTATGTGAAAGAGGAGTTTTATTCTAGTCAGATGTCCGATTATATTGATACTATCGTATCTAACGCTGACAGTTACCGGGATCTGGATGAAAAACTGAAATATATCCGTCAGAAGCTGTCGTGGAAAAATCTCTTTTCTGTTATTGTAACAGATATGAATGGTATTCGCCTGGATCTGTACAAAAGAGAGCGCATTCACCAACAGAGCCGCTACCTGCGTTACGAGGAGGCGGTGGGAAGTACAGGCCAGTCACAGGGCATTTACATCCAGTTCCTCATTGCGGTTATTAATTATATTTCCGCTATTTATTCCGGAGATTCCCAGCCATCGGAGGGGAAAAAGGTTATCTTTATCGACAATCCTTTTGGCGCTGCGAAAGATATATATATATGGGAACCGATTTTTGAACTCCTTAAAGCCAACCACGTGCAGATGATTGTTCCGGCCAGGGGAGCCACGCCGGCTATTTCCGGAATGTTTGACGTCAACTATGTGCTGGGACAGAAAATGATCGACGGACAGGTGCAGACGGTAGTGGTGGACTATTATTCAAAAGTTCCGGAAGAGACAAAAGAATATGTAAAAATTGACTTTGAACAGCAGGTTTTTGATTTTATCTAGTGTAGTGCCGCATTCGCTTTCATACCCGGCGGCCTTTTGGGCCGCCGGCACATCCGTGAAAAAAATTGCATATGCTGATAAAAAGTGGAGTATTTTTGGATGTGGTGGAATGCTTTTGCAATGGCTGTTGAAAAATGTCATTTATTACCTGATCTGTGGGAATGTTTCCGTGGATGTGCAGGATATTATATATGATTCCAGACAGGATGTGCGGGACTGTGTGTTTGTTTGCCTAAAAGGAAGCCGGGCCGATGGCCACGACTACGCGCTGGAAGTGATAGAACGCTGGGCGCGGGCAATTATTGTGGAGGAAGGGATGGATAAAGCCCTTAAAGAGAAGATACGGGCGGCTGCCCGTGAAAAAAAGATGACGGTTGTCTGCGTAAAAAACACAGGAGAAGCTTTGGGAGAAATGTCCAGAGCTTTTTTTGGTTATCCTGAAAAGAAAATGACCATCATCGGAATTACCGGGACGAAAGGGAAGACAACAGTTGCCGGCCTGCTGAAAAATGTGCTGGACCGTGGCGGTATTCCCACAGGGTTTATAGGAACTATTGGTGTATTTACGGGAAAAGAGTGGATCGCCACAAGAAATACAACGCCGGAGTCTTACCTTGTCCAGAAATATTTGCGTATGATGGCAGATCACGGCTGCCGGGCGGCAGTGATGGAAGTGTCCTCCCAGGCGCTGATGTGCCGTAGAGTACAGGGAATGTGGTTTGATTATGGTGTGCTTACTAATATTTCCAGAGATCATATTGGTCCCGGAGAACACTCTTCCTTTGAAGACTATTTATACTGGAAGGGCAGGCTGTTTTTCCAGTGCGCCACAGGGATCGTCAATGGCGCTGACCGGTGGGCTCCTCAGGTTTTAAAAAATTGTTCCTGCCGTCTGGAAACTTTCGGGGTCACAGGGGATTCCTGTTTATTGCCATCGGCTTTTTTGAACGGGAAAACGCTGTCGAAGGTCTTTGACTGGGAGGGCGGTGATTTAGATCTTCAGTGGCGCTGCGGTCCCGGAATAAGGTTTACAGTGTCCGGATTTAAAGATTCTGAGGAACAGAGGGATATTTTTCTTAAAATGCCCGGAAAATATAACGTTTATAACGCTCTCCCTGTCATTGCCGTGGCCAGCCATATGGGAATCGGGATCAATCAGATCCGTGCAGGACTTGCCGTGGGAGGAATCTGCGGGCGGTGTGAGATGGTGGGTACAGTCAATGGCGGCGCCCTGATCATTGACTATGCCCACAACGGCCAGGCACTCAGGTCAGTGCTGGAAGCGCTGCGCCAGTACCATCCATCCCGGCTGATCTGTATGTTTGGCTGCGGAGGAAACCGTTCACCGCTCAGGCGTAAAGATATGGCCGAAGCGGGATTTTTTTCCGCAGATTATCTGATTATCACATCGGATAATCCGAGAGATGAGCCGCCGGAGCAGATCATAAAAGATATTACTGACACTCTTTTAGATCTTTGCCGACGGTTCCCAAATGAGAAAAAGGCAGGATTTTTTAAGGTGATCCCTGATCGCAAAACTGCTATTCAGTGGGCTGTAAGCTGTATAAAACCGGGGAATATAGTTCTTCTGGCGGGAAAAGGCCATGAAATGTATCAGGAGAGGGGCGGGTGCAGATTTCCATTTGACGAACACGCCATTGCGGCTATGGAAATCGAAAAATACGGAGGAAGCTGTTGTCAAGGAAATTTAAGTATGTTAAACTCATAAAGAGAATAACTAGTTGCTATTCACAATGTGAACAGTAACAGTAACTACACGAAAAGGAGAGAAAAAGCGTGGAAAAAGTATCTGAAGCGGATTTAGTTAAAAGGGTTAAGGCATTTATTCTCAATGACAATTATGCCGGAGCGCTGGCTGTTGTTAAGGGTGTAGATGCGAGCCGCATAAAAAATCCTCCGATTTTGTGTATGATCGGGGAAGTATATATGCACGAGAAGCAGTATGAGGTTGCTGAGGAAGTTTTTCTGCGGGCTTATAACCGTTCCCCTAAAAACAGAAAAGTTCTGGATCTGATTACAAGTCTTTATATTGAGATGGGTGAGTACGCAGAGGCAGAATATTACTATAAAGAGTTTATATCTGTAGCCTCAAGGGACCTGCACCGGTATATTTTAAGATACCGTCTGGATAAAGGCAAAGGGGAGCGCCTGTCGGTGCTTATTGCGACTTTAGAGCAACTGAAAGATTACGAATATATTGAAGAGTGGGCATACGAGCTTGCCACCCTCTATGAGGCGGCAGGCGAGGAGAAAAAGTGTATCCACGAATGTGACGAGATCGTTCTGTGGTTTGGTCATGGAGAGTATGTGGATAAGGCCATTGCCCTGAAATGTAAGCTTACCGGTGAGCCATTGCCTAAGGTGACTACCGTGGAGATGGAGATGGAAAATGACCGCCGGGAGGAGGAGGGCGCACGTCGGGCTGAGGCTCAGAAAGAGGAAGCCCTGGAACGTCGCGCACGCTATGACAAAAGAGATCCCAAGCCATCAGCTACGGAGTTTATCGAGGCTGGCGACGCCCATGTGATCGACCCGGATGATGCTCTGGAATCTGCCGGAATTGATACCGGGATTGACACAGATATGATCCAAAAAGCCATGGCTGAAAAGGCAAAAGCCCCGGAAGATGACGATTCTTCTATGACAAACACCGGCATACTTTTCGGTGCTATGGAGAGTGCGTCCAAGGGAGCGTTAACTGAGCAGGATCTGGATGAAGACGATTTGGAAGACGAGACTGAAACGATGGATGAAGATGAGAAGAAGGCTGTGAGTGAAGACGAGACAGAAACTGCACCAAAGACATTTCAGCCGGAAAAGAAAAATACTGTTCAGGAGGATCTGTCTCAGTCCCAGAAACTGATGAATGATGTGTTCAGTACGCCGGCTATGGATAAAGTGCGCCAGCAGAAGCGGGGCGGCCGCCCTCAGATGCCTGAATTTTTAAAGAAAGACGCTCTGCCCCGCCAGGAGGATCCTATCGACGAGTTGGAGGCAATGCTGGCGGGACTTCCTGATAATGAATGGACAGAGGAAGATCTGGATGACGAGGAAGGGGAGGCCGCTGAGACGGAAACTGAGGAAGATGAGAGCGATGGAATTGGAAACGGCCTTGAGACCGGGAAAGTGGAGAATACCGAAGTAAATAACACTGAAACCGCCGCTGTACCTGAGATTGTATCAGAGCCGGAACCAGAAGATACAGATGAAGATGGCCTGGAAGTTGAGGAAGCTCTTGAGGGTATGACAGAGGACCAGGATGAGGTGATCCTGGAGCAGGCATTATTTGGCGGACTGCCTTCCGGCGATATGACAGAGGATGATCTGGATGCGGAAGATGAGTATATGGATGACGAGAAGATCCATATTTCCGATGAGGATGAGCAGTTTTTATCTGAGCTGTTTTCCAGTGACAGTTCTGCCGATGCGGATAAAGATGAAGTTATTGAGGAGGATGCGGCTATTCCCCAGACTGTAAAGAGTATTTTTGCCACAGTCCCCGATGTGAAAAATGTACATCAGCAGTTGGCCATGACCTTATCCCAGTTTGAGACATCCACAGGAGATTTCGATGTCCTTGCCCCCTACGATATAAATTTTGTTGTGTTAAGCGGCGATAAGGGCGTGAAATCTCAGATTGCCATTGGTATTGCCAAGGCTTTAAATACTTATGGGATCTGCGATAAAAACAAGATCATCCGGGCAAAAGCGTCAGAACTGAACCGTCAGGATTTTTCAATGATTTTCGATAAGATTGCCGGAGGCTGCCTGATTATTGAGCGGGCCGATGAGTTGTCTGATGCCTCTGTGTCCATTATTGAAAAGGAAGTATACAAAGACAATCAGGATGTGGCCATTGTTCTTGAAAGCCGTCAGGAAGAGTTAAAACAGTTCTGGAAGAAACATAAAGAGCTTCGCGGAAAGTTCCTGAATGTTATTAATGTTTCAAAATATAATGAGATGGAACTGGTAACGCTGGCTAAAAGCTACATTGAAAAGCGGGGTTATGAGCTGTCGCCAGAAGGCGCCATTGTTTTAAGAGATTATTTTAAAAAGGAAAACTCCCAGGATGATGTGGTCAGCTATGAGGATGTAATGACCGTCATGGATGACGCCATCGCTAATCTGGAAAAAAGAAATATGAAAAACCTCTTTATGACTGTCCTTGACAATAAATATGAAGAGGCGGATATGCTGAAACTTCTCCCGGAAGATTTCAAAGGTATTGTGTGATCATAATCTGATGTAACAGTTCAGCTATCAGGGATGGGCGGGACGAACTGTTACAAGCTGACAGGATAATAATAGCGGTATCGCTGTACGAGGCGGTGCCGCTGTTTTTTTGCCTGGATCATAATCACTTCAATGTTGACAATGAGTATACCGTTTGGTATAGTATTCTCAAGGAGGTTCTTATGGACAATCGGGAGAATATTTTACGAAGCGCTCTGCATTTATTTTACGCAAAAGGCTATGATGCTGTGGGCGTTCAGGAGATCGCTGACGCCGCAGGTATCACAAAGCCCACTCTTTATCATTATTTTGGAAGTAAATATGGTCTGTTGGAGAGTCTGATTGAACGGTACTATTCTTCCTTTGCCCGCTCCCTTGAGCAGGCGGCAGAGTACACCGGGGATCTTCCCATGACTCTGTACCAGACTGCCAAGGTTTATTTCCAACTGGTCTCCCAGAATAAAGAATTTTACAAGTTTGTGATGAGTATGATGTATTCAGGGGAGGAGAGCGATCCTTATAAAGCCAGCGAGGGGATACGCCTGCACCAGTATCGGCTTTTTACCGATCTGTTTGACAAAGCATCAGATGTAGTGGGAAATATGAATGGACGGCAGGAGCAGTACGCTATTACATTTATCGGGTTTTTAAACCACTATCTTTTATATTGGTTCGTGAGAAAAAGCAATGAGAAAATGATCAGTGATGGTCAGGCATTTTCTGTAGTTCATCAGTTCCTTCATGGAATTTATGTATGAAAAGCTGAGGTGACAGTTCAGTCATCGGGGATTCGGCGGCTGAACTGTTACCTATAAATTGAGAAAATTTTACCTTTCGGTATAAAAAGACGATGTTTCAGTTGAAAATAGGTAATAATGAATTGGAGGTTTGAGTTATGGCAGCTTGGTATGACAGTGCGGTATTTTATCATATTTATCCTCTTGGTCTGTGCGGTTCGCCAAAAATTAACGATTATCAGGGAGGTGGACAGGGTTTTAAGCAATTGGATCTGTGGGTGGATCATATGGCGGAATTGGGATGTACGGCGGTGTACATTGGCCCGCTTTTTGAATCTGCTACCCATGGATATGATACAACAGATTATAAGAAGGTGGACAGCCGCCTTGGAACGAACGAAGATTTTATCCGATGGGTGAAGCTGTGTCACAATGCTGGTATCCGTGTTGTTGTGGACGGTGTTTTTAATCATACCGGCCGGGATTTTGCCGCATTTAAAAATCTGAAAGAGGAGAGAGAAGGTTCCTGGGGAAAAGACTGGTACTGCCAGGTAAACTTCTGGGGAAACAGTCCATTTAATGATGGGTTTTCCTATGAATCGTGGCATGGCTTTGCCCAGCTTCCCCGTCTGAATATGGCCAACCCGGCGGTGCGGGAGTTCCTGTTGGATGTGGTTCAATATTGGGTACAGACTTTTGATATTGACGGCATACGCCTGGACTGTGCCGATGTTTTGGATTTTAATTTCATGAGGGAACTGAGAACCCTGACGGATGGGTTAAAGCCGGACTTCTGGCTCATGGGCGAGGTGATCCATGGGGATTACAGCCGGTGGGTCAACCCCCAGATGCTCCATTCTGTAACCAATTACGAACTGCACAAAGGCATTTATTCTGCTCATAATTCTTATAATTACTTTGAGATGGCCCATTCTATCCGCAGAATGTATGATAAAAATTACGGGATCTGCAAAGATGCCCGGCTGTATAACTTTGTAGATAATCATGATGTTGACCGGATTTATGATAAGCTGGAAAATAAAAAGAACCTTTTCCCGATCTATGCCTTTTTGTTTACGACCATAGGTATTCCGTCTGTTTACTACGGATCAGAATGGGGAATCGCCGGACATAAGGAGAACGGCAGCGATGATCCGCTGAGGCCGGCCATTGATCTTGCCACATTTAAAGGGCCCAACCTTGAACTTGAAGCGTTTATCGCGAAGCTGGCCCATATTCACACAGAATGTCCGGAGCTTATTTACGGACAGCTTGATGAATTGCTGTTGACTAACCGCCAGTATGCCTATGCCAGAGTATATGAGGGCAAGGCGTGTATCACAATTTTGAATAATGATGAGCAGGAAGTTTGGGTTGACATAAAATTGCCGTTTGGAGGCGGCGTATGCACGGATCTTATTCGGGAAGAAGATGTGCCTGTCCAGGGAGATCATCTCTCCCTTACCGTTCCCGGAAATGGGGCTATGGTGCTGCGGCTTTGTTAGAGGAGGAAAGTTATGGATCACAGAATTACAGATCTGGATGTTTACCTGTTTAATGGGGGAACTCACTATGAGATTTACAATAAAATGGGGGCTCATCTGACCCGGGAAAAGGGAAAAGACGGCGTTTATTTTGCTGTGTGGGCGCCCCACGCCGTATCGGTAAGTGTTGTCGGTGATTTTAACGAGTGGGAGCCGGAGGAAAATCCCATGGAACCTGTAGGCAAATCCGGTATTTTTGACCTTTTTATCCCAGGGGTAAAGAAGGGGGATTTGTATAAGTTTGCCATTGAGACGAAAAAGGGAGATATTCTCTTTAAGGCTGATCCTTACGGCAATGAGTGCCAGATGCGCCCGGAAACGGCCTCTGTCGTCACCGATATTTCCGGATACCAGTGGGGAGATGAACCGTGGCAGCAGGATAAACGCAGCGCTTGTACACTGGAGCGTCCCATGTCCATTTATGAAGTTCATCTTGGGTCATGGAAAAAGGATGAGAGCGGTGAAAATTTTGGCTTCAGGACATACCGTGATCTGGCTGGGGAGCTTGCAGATTATGTCAACTATATGGGATACACTCATGTGGAATTTATGGGAATTGCGGAACATCCATTTGACGGATCCTGGGGATATCAGGTGACCGGGTACTATGCGCCAACAAGCCGCTATGGCAGCGCTTCTGATTTTATGTATCTGGTGGATTACCTCCATCAGAGGGGCATAGGCGTGATCCTGGACTGGGTTCCGGCCCATTTCCCCAAAGATGCCCATGGTCTCGGCCGGTTTGACGGCGAACCGGTATATGAGCATCCGGATCCGAGAAAAGGGGAACACGCTCATTGGGGAACCTATATTTTTAATTATGAGAGTCTTCAGGTCAAAAATTTCCTTGTGGCCAACGCTCTGTTCTGGATTGAAAAGTTTCATGTGGACGGGCTGCGGGTTGATGCCGTGGCATCCATGCTTTATCTGGATTACGGGAGACAGGACGGCGAATGGGTTCCCAACAAAGACGGGGGCAATAAAAATTATGAGGCTATTGAGTTTTTAAAACATTTAAATTCCATCATAAGCAGACGCGCCCCCGGTGCGGTGATGATTGCCGAGGAATCCACGGCATTCCCCATGGTTTCACGGCCGCCGGAGGACGGAGGTCTCGGTTTTACTTATAAATGGAATATGGGGTGGATGCACGATTTTCTGGAGTACATGAAAACGGACCCTTATTTCAGGCAATATCATCAGGATCAGCTCACTTTCAGCTTCAGCTATGCCTTCAGCGAGAATTTTATTCTTGTGCTGTCCCATGATGAGGTTGTCCATCTGAAATGCTCTATGATCAACAAGATGCCGGGAGATCTTCCGGACAAGTTTGGAAATCTCAGGGCAGCCTACGGTTTTATGATGGCCCATCCCGGAAAAAAACTGCTGTTTATGGGGCAGGATTTTGCCCAGTTCAGAGAGTGGAGCGAGGAGCGCAGTCTGGATTGGTACCTTTTGGATAATGAACCGGCGAACCGGCAGATCAATAATTATGTGAAAGATCTTCTCCACCTCTACAAAGGCCATCCGGCCCTTTATGAGCAGGACTGCCATGAGGGCGGATTTG
Organism: Catenibacillus scindens; assembly: GCF_014202115.1. GTDB lineage: Bacteria > Bacillota > Clostridia > Lachnospirales > Lachnospiraceae > Catenibacillus > Catenibacillus scindens. The sequence continues at coordinate 103,153 of NZ_JACHFW010000007.1, read as the reverse complement.
AGTGGATCAACGGCGCCGATGCCCAGCATAATATGCTGACTTTCTGCCGTATGACAAAAGATAAAAAACGATGCCTGTTATTCCACTTTAATTTTTCTCCGGTGACTTATGAAAAGCACAGGGTAGGGGCTTTATGCCCTGGCGAGTACCGCCAGATTTTTACAAGCGATGCCAAGGAGTACGGGGGAAGCGGCCAATTTCCTCTGGTGAATCTGAAAGCGTCTGGGACGCCCTGGGATTTTAAGGACTATTCCCTGGTGATTGATGTCCCGGCCTACGGAGTTGTGGCTTTTGAGTTTGATTTTGTCAACCCGATTAAGAATCGTCTCAGAGCCGGAACTAAAATTGTGAGCCGAAAACTTGGCTGTAAAAAATATGTGCCTAAAGAGTAACTATAACCATTCAGCGGCGTAAGCGGCGGGAATTTTAAGAGGCATGGCTAATAGATCAGAGAAATGATAAAAGAATAGCGATCAGGAATGAGCGGGATCTGCATGTGTAAGGGCAGCCCGCTCATTTATTCCCGCGGGCAACGAGCCAAGCGGACATGCTTGCATGTCCATTTGGCGACTGCCGCGAGGGTCAAATACCCCGCAGCTCTGCTGCGCTGCAAGTTTGATGCCCCGTAGCTTGCTGCGGGGTCTTTGACTGAAAGTAAATCACCAGGCAATAAGCGAAGAAAAGCGTAATCCCAGGCGGCAGTTTATCAGATGTGGGAAGACTCCCGCCTCTGTCGGCGGCGAGTATAACAAACTTGTATCAGTGGCGGGAGTTAATCCCCATCTGATAAACGCTCCGCTTAGGATGCGCAGGGATTCGGTAAGGAAGATGTCAGATGAAGCTGACCCGAATCCCGCACCAAGACCCGCGAGCGGGTCCTGAACTCGAAGAAGTTTTCGACAATTTTGTCGTGGGGGCGAATGTATATGAAAGATAACGTCCGATTATATCGAAAGGTGTCGAAATGTTCTGCTTTTCGGGGGTTTACAATGGAATTTGTATGATATATAATCAGGATACAAATTACAGATCGACAATACATTTCAAAAGATAATCTCAAAAGATAAAATTCCAGATTTATAACAATTAAATAACTCAGATGAATAGAGGTGATGGATTGCAGACATTTATGGATGGAGTCTTGTTCCTGTTTTTATCGGCAGCAGTCTGGATGGATCTGTGTTCCTACAAGGTGTCCAACGGGATCGCCGTTGCCGCCGCAGCGTCGGGACTGCTCCTGAACTTTGGCTGCTTTGGAAGGGAAGGTTTTTTGGACGCCCTGGCAGGCAGTCTGCTGCTATTTGGGATACTGTTTCCCCTGTATTGTTTTTCTATGCTGGGTGCCGGGGACGTTAAACTTTTTATGGCAGCAGGTGCTTTTACCGGCATAAGGGGCAGTTTATTTTCCCTGGCCGCGTCGTTTTTGATCGGAGCGGCGTTTTCTGTTACAGTTATGATAAAGCATCAGAATTTCTTTAAACGTCTTTCATATCTTTATTTCTATTTTCTTCAGATAAAGTCGAAACACGGAATTAAACCGTATTATCCTCTAAAATATCCTGTGCAAGGTGAAACCATTCATTTTACATTATGTATAGCCCTGGCCGTCTGTTTATATATTGGGCTGTGGCGGGGCTGATATTCCGGACCGAAGGGAGGGGAGAGGTTGAAAAACCTGGTGTTATATTTGTGTGACCCGGATACGGTCTATTTAAAACGGCTGAACAGTTTTATTCTGCGGCAGGAGTATTCTCCCTTTGTCGTCCGGACATACACCGGGCTGTCTGAAATGACCGAATCCGAGGACCGTCCAGTATGGCTGATGGTCAGTTCGGTGTTATGTAACTGTCTTTCAGATTTTATACAAGTTATAGAATTTCGGGATGACCGAAAGTTTTGCGGGGTCATTTTTCTCGATGAAGGGAATCTGTTGGAAAGAACAGACATTGAAGAGGTGTTTTCGGGCAAGGCGGCCGTAGCCGTTATAGATAAGTATCAGTCTGCCGCCCACATTTATCAGTGTCTTTTGGATTTCTGCGGAAGGGAAGGCGATCTTCTCATCCGCCCTGGAGCGTCCCGGAAGGCAGAGACAAAACTGGTCGGTGTATATTCACCGGATCATAAGCGCCTTCAGAACACCTTTGCAATTGAGAAAGCCCGGCATACAAATAGGGATAGACCAAGACTGTATATTACATTTGAAGAAAGTATCCAGGATCAGACTCAGCCCGTGGGACTTTCCCCGGTCATCCTGGCGCTGAGAGAATATTTTGATAAACGAATGTCAGGCAAAGAGATTGAGAAAAGTACCGATGCCAGGGGAGACCATTTCCAGAAGTTTGAAATGGTGGACATAGTAAAAAGTTATGTAAATCATGAAGAGCTTTTGGATATACTGCCTCCGGCATCCTGTCCCTATGACCTTTCGGAGATACAGGATGAAGAGTGGTATTTCTGGTTGCTGGAACTGATGGAACATGGCGGATATTTTTTAATTATTGTAAATTTTGGAAATGGTATTCCTCCCCTGTGCCTGATGGACTTGTGTGAAAAGATTTATATTCCACAGGTTGACGGGGACAAAAATACAGGGGAGAAACTGAAAAATATGTTGGAGTTTATGGGAAAAAACGGAATTTCGCAAAAGGTGGAACCGGTATTATTGGAGGGAGTTCAATATGGATTATTATGAGATTAAAAAAGACCTGAGAAGTGAAATCATAGGCTCGATGCCTCCGGAAAAGCAGTATACGGATGACGAGATTATGCAGCTTATTGAATCTCGTATACAAAGCAAGAGTCAGGAGACCTATATGAGTATTGTCACCCGGCTGACATTAAAACAGGAGCTGTTTAACGCTATACGGCGGCTGGATCTTTTGCAGGAACTTCTGGATGACAAGGAGATCACTGAAATCATGGTCAACGGCGGAGGCGCGATTTTCTATGAAAAAGGAGGACAGCTTTATCCCTGGAATAAAAAGTTTGAGTCCACAGAAAAGCTGGAGGACGTGATTCAGCAGATCGTGTCCAGATCCAACCGCCAGGTCAATGAGGCATCCCCGATTGTGGACGCCCGTCTGGAGGACGGCTCGCGGGTGAATGTAGTGTTAAAGCCTGTGGCCATTGATGGCCCCATACTGACTATACGAAAATTTTCTGCGGAAGCTATCTCCATGGATCGTCTGGTGCGCTGGGGCGCTTTGAGCAGAGAAGTTGCCCGTTTTCTGGAAAAACTGGTCATCGCCGGCTATAACATTTTTATTTCCGGTTCTACAGGCTCCGGAAAGACAACGATGCTTAATGCCCTGGCCGGCTTCATTCCCTCCGACCAGAGGGTGATCACTATTGAAGATTCGGCGGAGCTTCAGATCCACGGCATTGACAATTTGGTCCGTCTGGAGGTGCGCAATGCCAACGCCGACGGGGAGAATGAAGTGTCTATACGGGATCTGATACGCTCGTCCCTTCGAATGCGGCCGGATAGGATTATCGTCGGAGAGATCCGGGGGCCGGAGGCCATAGATATGCTGTCCGCCATGAATACCGGTCACGACGGCAGTTTGTCCACAGGTCACAGCAATTCGGTGGAGGATATGATTTCCCGCCTTGAGACTATGGTCCTCATGGGGACAGATATCCCTCTGGAAGCCATACGTCAGCACATCGCTTCCTCGCTGGATATTGTCATCCATCTTGGAAGACTTCGGGATAAATCCCGGAAAGTTCTGGAAGTCTGTGAGATTGAAGGCTATGAGGATGGAGAGATTATTTTTAATCCGTTGTATCGTTTTGTGGAGGAGCCTGTTGTCAAGGAAGGAGCCACTTATGGATCTGTAGCCGCAAAAGGAAAGGAACCTTGGAAGGTGGATACATCCAAAGTGATGGGGCGCCTTAAATCTACAGGCAATCATCTTAAGAACGTCCAGAAGCTTATGGCGGCCGGCCTTCCGGTGGAATAGGAGGGGCATTTGAAGCATTTTCGTTTGAGCTGGAGGGGGACGGAAGGTTCCAAAAACCTGGATTATAACCGATACCGTCTGACGCTGCGCGAATGGTGTTTTATCGGTGTGAAAACAGCGGTGCTGTTTCTGATCGTTGGTTATCTCTTTTATGATTCTGCATATATCTTTGTCCTCTTTATACCGGTGTTGGCTGTCATGGCCCTTTTGGAAAAAAAGCGCTGTATACGGCAAAGAAAACACTGTCTGACTCAGCAATTTAAAGAGGGGATGATTCTTCTGTATTCTTTCGTGTCCACAGGCAGCACCTTGGAGCAGGCTTTTGTCCGGGCCGGTCAGGAGCTTTTGAGAACCTTTCAAAAGGATGATGATATTGTCAGAGAGTTTGATGAGATCCGTCGGAAACTGGGGATGAATATAACTGTTGAGGCATGTATGGCGGACTTTGCGAAAAGAAGCCACCAGGAAGATATTGAAAGCTTTGCCCAGATTATTTCCATTGCCAAAAGGAGCGGCGGGAGCATGAGCCAGATTATGAAAAACAGTGTTGAAACTCTAAAAAATAAAATCGAAAGTGAAGCTCAGATCCGAACCATTTTGAGCGCTAAACGCGGCGAGTTTAAGCTGATGGTCATGATTCCTCTAGGTGTTATGTTCTATATGCGTGTTTTTTCATCGGGTTTTATGGATGTATTGTACGGAAACGGAGCAGGCATTCTTTTCATGACAATCTGTCTGTTCATATATGGCGGCGCTATACTCTGGGGAACGAAGATCCTGGATATCCAGGTGTGAGGAGGTGGTTATGCTTTATATCAGTCTCTTAATGATCGCGGTGCTTATAGGTGCAAGTCTTATCTTTTCCGGATATGACAGGAAGAGATTGAAATATACTTATAAAATGAAAGGATTTAACAATTTTTTTTATCCCTTTGCCTGCTGGCTGTATAGACATTTTGTTAAGGGACACACTCAAAAACGTCTGGATCTTATCCGCCAGCTATATCCGGCGGCAGACCCGGAAAAGATACAGGAGGAAAAGTATCTCAAAAATATTACATATGCTCTGATCCTTCTTCTGACGGTCAATGCGGCTTCTATTGCCCTGTGTATTACCGGACAGGGCAATGATTTTCTGGAGGGCGATTACAAAATCCAGCGCAATGCCCTTGGCGGCGGCAGTAAAAGTTTTGAACTGGAGGCTAGTATAGATGAAGAGAGTATACCGGTAGAGGTTACTGTGGGTGAAAAGCGCCTTTCGGAAGAAGAAATCTCCTGGCTGCAGGAACAATGCCATATCTATATTGACACCCATGTCCTCGGAGAAAATATGGATCTGAACTGCATTACCTGTCCTCTGAATTTTATGTCGGAAATCCCCGAATATTCTGTGACATTGTTCTGGGAAACAAGCGATTATCTGCTTATCGGTATGGATGGTACAGTAAAAAATCAGGAGCTGAAAGCCCCGCTTACAGTCCAGATCAAAGCAGTATGCACTTATTTTGACATATCCTGGGAGTATCGTCGGGATGTCACTGTATATCCGGCGAAGCAGGAGTCAGCACAAGGAATCCGGGAGGAGATATATGAAGCTCTGGCAATATCCGAAGATCGTACTATTTCTGAGAATTATCTGATATTGCCCCGGAAAATCGGCGGTAAATCTGTATCATGGTCCCAGAGTTCCTCTTTTGGGCCGGGAGCTTTAGTGATCGCGGGATGTATGATCGTTGTCCTATTGTTTGTCAGAGAAGGGGAAGGCTACCTTAAAGCACAGAAAAAACGAAGTCAGGAATTATTTTTGGAATATCCCGTGTTTGTCCATAAAGTCGTGCTGCTTTTGGAAACAGGCATGACGCCTAAAGCTGTGTGGTCTCGGATAATATCCGACTACAATAAAACTATTGAGGAAGGAGGGCCGCGTAAGTATGTCTATGAAGAGATGATCATGGCTGCTAATGAGATGAAGTATGGCGTCACCGAGACAGCCGCCTATGAGAATTTCGGCCGCAGATGCGGACTCAGTCAGTATCTGAGATTTAGTTCGATTTTAATCCAGAGTGTAAAGACTGGTGCCAGAGGTATGGGAAGAATGCTGTCGGATGCCAAGGATGAGGCTGTGGTTATGCGGCAGGAATCGGCAAAACGGCTGGGAGAGGAGGCGGGAACAAAACTTTTATTTCCAATGATTATTTTGCTGGGAGTTGTCATGTTTATTGTTATGATCCCGGCGTTTATGTCCATGAATCTATAAACAGTGTGAAAGAGGTGAGAAAGTGGCAAATTATCTGAAAAATTTTTGGTTTGACGAAGAGGCCGTGGGCGTAGTGGAGATTATACTGATTCTGGTTGTTCTCATCAGCCTGGTGCTTATTTTTAAGGAGCAGTTGACCGCTATTGTTCAAAATATTTTTAAGAAGATCACAAGTCAGAGCAACTCTGTATAAACAGGAGGCAGTGGATGAAAAAAGGAGAAAATTATATCTCCTGGGTCGGAGCCTACACCACTGTTATGTTTTCAATGATTTTCCTTACAGTCCTTTCGTTAGTTTTATCCGCTCTGGAAGCTGTACGGGTCAGCGCGGTGCGCATGGAAGCGGAAATCGCCTGCGCGGTGGCCTGTGAGGCCTTTTTATCCCAATACCAGCCTCAGGTACAGGCCAGGTATGGCCTGTACCTTGTGGATAGAGACGGGCTGGATACTTTGTTTTTGAAGCAGTTTATTGAAGATAACTGTGGAGGGGAGGATGTTGGAAAAAGCTCTTCTTCTGCAGGATGGTTTTCTCCTCAACTGGAGGCAGTGGCTATCGACGGAGAAATATCTCTGGCCTATGAGGATTTCAGATATCTGGAAAAACAGATCAGCGATTATATGACGATTTCTCAGGGGGCGGAATACGGGCAGGAGATCTTGAACCGGATTACAGGTATTTCTTTGACCGATGTCCAGGAAGATCAGCGTCAGATTGCTTCGGATATGGATCAGCTTGGACGTGAGGCACAGATTAATAAGGCGAAGGCTGAGCAAGAGGCTAAAAATGCAGACAGTGAGGGGAACGGTTTACAGGACACCTCCTCCCAGAAAGAGGAAATTATTGAAGTGGAAGATCCAAGAGAGAATATAAGCAATATGTTAAAATATCCCATATTAAACCTGGTTATGGGAGGAAATGTTTCAAGTGCAGTTCTGGATACTTCTGAGTTGTCCCAGATCACACCGGCGGAAAACGATGAGGGACAGATCCGGGGATTTATGGAGTACAGGGATGTTGCGGATCAGATGGAGAACAGTTCCGGGAACCTTATCTCATCAATCAAAAGTGTAAGTCAGGAATTTTTGGTGGATTGTTACATTCTCCATGCATTTAAAAATGTATCTGTTCCGGATAAAGTTTCAGGGATATGCTTTGATAGTTCCGGTGAGGAACGCCAGAATCAGGAGCGCGTGTGCCTGACAGGAGTCAGCGCTCTTGAATATGAGGTGGAATATATCATATGCGGAAAAGCCAGTGATGGGGGAAATCTGCAAAACATTGTCAACCGAATCTCGCTGATCCGCATGGTAATGAATATGGCTTATCTGATGCAAAGTCCGGCAAAATCTGCCGCAGCTCATGGGGCAGCCGCAGCATTGTCCACGGCGGTGATGATGCCCTTTCTGGAACAACTGATCTATATGCTTATACTGGCAGCCTGGGCCTACGGCGAGGCGCTGATTGATTGTCGAAGTCTTTTGGAAGGGAAAAAGGTTCCTTTCATGAAGAATGACGCAACCTGGACTTTATCCTTGAATCAGCTTTCACACATCGGTTCTTCCCAGCTTTCCGGATACGCCGGAGAAAATGGGGAGGAGAAAGGGTTAAGCTATGAAGACTATCTCAGACTGTTTTTGTTGGGCGTATCTAAGGAGAAGAAATATATCCGTTTGATGAATCTTATAGAGGCTAATACCCATTTGGAGGCTGGTGGAGAAAATTTCTCCGTGGCGGACAGTGTGTTTGGAATTTCTTTCTGCGCGGATTTTACTTTTAGTCCCATATTTTTTGGGGGAAAAGCGGGGAAATATGAACATCATGTCCGTAAATCAGCAGCTTACTGACAGACGAAAATTTAGAAGGAAAGGAGGTAAAGCCGAGTGCCCTTTTTTTATAAATCATACAATAAAAAACAGCGATCTCTCCAGGACCGGAATTCTGTAAAATCTAAAGCCCAAGCCATAACCAATATTAAAAAGTATCTATATATTTTATTGCAGCCTGAATCATCGGGAAAAGCTTTCTGTAAAAAAAGGGCATTCCGCTTTTCCTCCTGTTCTGGACTTATGACTGTTGAAGCTGGATTGATTCTTCCGTTTTTTCTTATGGCAGTTCTAATGCTTTTAAATCTGTTTCATGTCTGCGGGATATATCAGGAACTTTTGGCGGCAGGCGCGAGGAGCGTTCACCGGTGTGCTGTGGAGGGGTATGACAAAGATTTTGGTATGGATAGTATTCTGGAAAAAATGGTTTTACAGATTGGACGTTCAGATGCGGATTTTTCCAGAATTTCCGGGGGAATGGCTGGAATTGATTACTGGGGAACCGGATATGATCCGGATTCAGGGAAAATTGATGCTGTCCTTTCCTGTAATGTCCTTCCGGCGTTTTCTCTGTTTTCTCTGGGGAATATTAAAGTTTCCTTTTCCCTTCACAGCCGGGCTTTTATCGGTGGAAAAATGCTCAGCGGCAGCGATGATACGGCAGCGACTGATAAAAAAATGGTCTATGTGGCAGAAAATGGGGTGGTTTACCACAGTTCCAGAGAATGCGCGTATATTGATCTGTCATTACACGGGGTTATGTCAGGAAGTTTGGACGGGCTGAGGAATACACAGGGAGGAAAGTATTATCCATGCGAGCGGTGTATGGAAAGTGAAGATGGGGGAGGCAGCGTGGTATATATTACAGATACAGGTACCCGATACCATAGTTCTTCCCAGTGTCCCGGATTGAGCCGGACCGTTTATGAGATGGAACTAACATTGGACTGTGGTTTGCCGCCATGTCACCGGTGTCAGCCGTAGAAGGAGGGGATGATATGCCATGGGATTGGATTCAGAGGGGAATCTGGATCGCCGGCGGATGTATGCTTTTGTATTTGTCTATTTTGGACATTAGAAGCAGACAAGTTCCGGTTCTTTTGCCTGTGATACTGGGCTGTGTTTCAGGAGTGCTTCGGGGACCTCATATGATGATGGAGACTTTAGCCGGCGCTTTGCCGGGGATGATTCTTCTCGGCATCAGCTTCCTTTGCCGGGGGCAGATCGGGGTTGGTGATGGGCTTATCACCGCTTTCACCGGTTTGATGGTTGGATGGAAAGCAGGTATTGAAATCATTTTGATCAGTTTTTTTCTTGTTTTCATATTTTCGCTGTCCGGGATGATCCTCAGACGTCTTTCACGAAAAACTGTGTTGCCTTTTATCCCTTTTTATTGCGGGGCCTATATGGGAGTTGTGGTCGTATGTTGGAAATAAATAGAAAGAAGATTCAGAGGAAAAATATTGTGCCGGATTGTCCGCGCTTAAAAATACGGGCGTGCGGCAGCTACACGGTGGAGGCGGCATTAGTCCTTCCAATGATCCTTTTTGTGATGGTAACTTTGATCTATATGATCTTTTACCTTCACGACCAGTATATTATGAGCATTTATGCTAACCGGATGGCACGGGAGTGCTGCTGGCTCTATATAGAAAATGAACATGTCAAGTCCCGGAAGAACAGCAGCCAGATCATCAATCAGGTGTCGGAAAAATATGAAAAAGAGCTTCAGGATCAACTGCTAATGACGCGGCTGACAAAGTCTCTTGGTACGTGCAAGCAAAATCTGCTTACCCATATATATACGGCCACTTGGCGCGTGACTGGGGAGCCGGAAACTTTTATGGATCTTTCTTTTCTTCATTTTTTTGACACTGTGGCTTATGAAGGCTCTTATGAGCGTATACATATCCGTCAGTGGATTTTGTCAAGAGATCTGATAAATGGGAGGTGACTATGAAAATGTCAGCGATGCGGACAGAACAGGAACTGTATCATACTTATCTTGTCCTTGAACCTGGGGAAAAGATGGATAAAGGAAATTATATAATCCATATTTTGCAGAATAATACATTGAACTTTTTTCTGCCGTTTCAGCTCAGGAGCAGGGATGGTATGTCCAGCTATTACTATGACGTACCTTCAGATGAAAGTCTTGAAAAACAACTAGAAAAAGGCTTTCGGGAGGAGCAGTTAGAAAATTTTGCCTCAGGATTGATTAATGCTCTGGATGAGATCGAAGAATATTTGCTGGATGAGAACGACCTTTTTTTAGAACCATCAGGTATTTTTATGACTCGTGAAGGTGGGTACAGGTTTATATATTATCCCGGATACGGTATGGATTTTCCCAGTCAACTTCAGAATCTGGCATCTTTGTTCTTGAAATATGTAGATTATACATGTGCCAGTGCAGTACGTCATGTTTATAGTTTTTATCACATTACGTGCCGGGGAAATACCTCTGTAAAAAATCTCAGAGAATTTAAGTTAAATTTTGGAAAAGATCTTTCCGGAGTGAAAAATAGAGTTCCGGAGTCTATGTCAGCTTTTGAAAGAAAAATTGAAGATGCATCAGAGGCGGAGACGGAAGTTCCGATTGTGGAGCCATCTGGAATGGCGAATACTTTTCAGGAACAGAACTTAAAGAAGTGCGATAGAAAAGCAGGGGACTCCCATGAGGAAAATAAAAACAGTATTCTGTGGGTAATTGCCGCTGCCTGCGCTGTTGAAGCTGGTATAGGGGCGGTGATCGTAAAATTGTGGTCTGTTCCTGCGTTGGCTGGCGTAGCCGCTGTTGGAGTTATCATAGCTATAACCGCTGTGATCGGCATTCTGTATTCCGTCTTTACCTGTTCTAAAAAACAGGAAGATGATTTCTGGAAGCCGGAAGACTATGTACCCCCTTTTTTTTCAGCGGGGAAAGGAGAGGAAACCCAGGACACTGGCGGAAAGACAACCGTGTTGTCTCCCAAAAGGTCTGGGGCCCGGCTTCACAGCAGGAATCCCCAGCTTTGGGGCGACCTTTATATATTAAATTTTCCAATGGTTATTGGAAAAGAAGCGTCGGATACATCAGGAAGGATTGCTCTGCCTACAATCAGCCGGCGTCATGCCCGGCTTGAACGTATGGGAGATACATTCTATCTGACAGATCTGCGGTCTTCCAACGGAACCTATATTAATGGTGAAATGATTGAGCCTTTGTCGCCCGTGGGTCTGCATTCTGGCGACAGTGTGATTTTTTCTGATGTTGAATTTACTTTTGAGATATTGGAAGGGAAAGAATAAATTTTGTGCCGATGCCTTCTCTGGAATATACCCGGATGATACCTTTATGGGAAGCGATAATTTTTTTGGTGATTGCTAGGCCAAGGCCGGTACCCCCTTCTTTTTCCGTGACAAAAGGATCAAAGATTTTTTCAAGGTAATCTTTTGGAATACCAGATCCTGTGTCCTTTATAGAGATAGTCAGACGTTTACCTATAGTTTTGGCGCAGATTTCGATGATATCTCCGGTCTGTGTTGCCTCGAAGGCATTTTTGATCAAATTGATCAACGCTTGATGGATTTTGATTTCGTCACAGGATATTACTGGAAGTTCTCCGGGAATGATTACGGACAGATGTTTTCCCTGGATTTGAGCCAGCAAAAGATACTGGCGAGCGATACTATCTAACATTTGCCCCATATTTACGGGACTGAAGGATACATGGCTGCAGCGGTTGAAGTCAGATAAAGATAGAGTGAGCTGGCGCAGGTATTCCACATCTTTTGTCAGTTGAATCCACAGATCATCTCTTTTTAGCTGAGGATAGCGTCCGTCTAAAAGTTGGATCGTGCAGTTGATCAGAGTCAGAGGATTTCGGATTTCATGGGAAATCTGTGCAATATTCATATATTCCGGGGATGTATCGGATATGTAAGTGCTTATTTGTTCCATAATACGTCACCTTTCCTAATGGTTTGCTGTTAAATAATGATGGTCTTTCAATGCTGATATAAGTTCCTTTGACCTCGACATTATAAATTTAGCACAGGGCGGCAGATTAGAGCAAATATAAGCTTTCGCGGATTACGACATAAGGTGCCGGAAAAAAAGCGGGTTGCATTATTGATTTTTCGCGACTAAAATAAAAGAGAGAAATAGATCATATTCAGGAGGTAAGTTTATGGAACAAGACTGTATTTTCTGCAAGATTGCCAATGGAGAGATTTCCTCTTCTACCGTTTATGAAGACGAGATGTTTCGCGTGATCCTTGATCTGTCCCCGGCGACAAAGGGGCATGCCCTGGTACTCCCCAAAAAGCATTTTCGCAATATTTTTGATATTGATGAGAACACAGCGTCCCGTCTTTTTGTTGTTGCCGCGAAGGTTGCGTCTGCTATGAAAAAAAGCCTTGGATGCACTGGGTTAAATATTGTTCAGAACAATGAAGAGATTGCCGGACAGACGGTATTTCATTTTCATCTGCATATTATCCCCAGATACAAAGATGATGGCCAGGTGATCGGATGGAAACCGGGAGAAGCCGACTCTGAGAAATTAAAAGAAATAGCGGCTTGCATTCATGAGGCAATGGATTAAAGTCTGGTATAACGGAAATGAAATTCATAAAAAATTATGCCGATTTTGCGGCATGGCTGCTGTTTACTTGGTGAACAGCAGCCATACGCTATAAACTATAGTTAAATATGGCGGATCATTTCGTCTACAAGATTAATGCTGTGCTGTGCGGCTTTTGCTTCAAATTCGGGGTAATCCATATGAGCGCTGCCGTCAGCTTTGTCAGAAATGGCCCTCAAAATGACGAAAGGAATACCGTTAAGATGGGCTGCCTGAGCGATGGCCGCGCCTTCCATTTCTGTGCATAAGCCGCCGAAAGACTGTTTGAGAAATTCCTTTTTATCATTGTCAGAGATAAACTGATCGCCGCTGATGATACGGCCTACGTGGGTTTGGATATCTGGATTGACTTTGGAGCAGGCTTCCTGAGCGATCTGGATAAGACGCTCGTCTGCGGTAAAATCGGAGGTGTCCATCTGAGGGATGATGCCGGGCTTATAGCCGAAGCCTGTGGCATCCATGTCATGCTGGAGCGCGTCGCTGGAAATAACGATGTCTCCGATATTGATGGCGGCCTGGAGACTGCCCGCGATACCGGTGTTGATGATGGCTGTGGCGTGAAAGCGGTCTGCAAGGATCTGGGCGCAGATAGCCGCGTTGACCTTGCCGATACCGCTGCGCACAACAATAATATTTTTATCGTGATATGTTCCTCTGTGAAATTCCATGGAGGCGATGGTGACAATTTCTTCTGTCTGCATACGCTCTTTAAGTGTATTAACTTCAACCTCCATAGCGCCTATAATTCCGATGGTCTGCATATTAAAAACTCCTTCTTATGTTTTTTCATGTCGCAACGCTATTGTATCACTTTTTTTCAATGTTGGATAGACAAAAATATGGTATTCTTTTCATACATCTGTTATAATATCAAGTTGAAAATATTATAATAATAAGGCCAGAGCCTACTATGTAGGGCGGATGCCAATATGAGAAGAGGTATGACAAATGAGACATATGAATCATGGAACCTGCTCAAGAGCAGTTGATTTTGAAGTTGAAAATAATATTATCACAAGCTGTCAGTTTATCGGCGGATGTCATGGAAATACTCAGGGAATCTCCAAGCTGGTGGTTGGACGTCCCGTAGACGAAGTGATCCAGTGTCTGGACGGGATTGACTGCAACGGACGTGGAACATCATGTCCGGCACAGTTGGCTGAGGCGCTGAAAGAATATAAAGCGGCTCATCAGTAAACATCTGGGGATCGCAGGAGGCGGTAGATTATGAAAAAGATAGTTTTGACCGGCGGCGGAACTGCCGGGCATGTGACGCCCAATATCGCGTTGATGCCTGAATTGAAAAAAGAAGGCTACGAGATTTTTTATATTGGCTCCCACAATGGTATTGAAAGAAAACTTATTGAAGAATATAAGATTCCCTATTACGGGATCTCTTCAGGAAAGCTGCGCCGGTATTTTGATCTGAAAAATTTCACAGATCCTTTCCGCGTAGTCAAAGGGCTGTTTGACGCAAAAAAGCTGATGAAACAGTTAAAGCCGGATGTTGTCTTTTCAAAGGGCGGATTTGTGTCTGTGCCTGTGGTAATGGCGGCGAAAAAGTGCGGTATTCCGGCGATCATTCATGAGTCGGATATGACGCCGGGGCTGGCCAATAAACTTGCGATCCCATCCGCTTATAAAGTTTGCTGTAATTTCCCTGAGACGGTGCAGTATCTTCCGGAGGGCAAGGCTGTTCTTACCGGCTCCCCTATACGAAAAGAACTTTTTGAGGGCAATCGGCTAAACGGCCTGGATTTTTGCCATTTCAGCATTAACCGTCCGGTAATCCTCATCATAGGGGGGAGTCTTGGCTCTGTGGCGATTAATAACGCGGTTCGCCATATCCTCCCGGATCTTTTGAAAAAATATCAGGTGATCCATCTGTGCGGAAAGGGGAATCTTGACCCGTCTCTGGAACATGTGGAAGGTTATGTGCAGTTTGAGTACATTAAAAAAGAGCTGAGCGATCTCATGGATGCGGCGGATATTGTGATATCCAGGGCCGGGGCAAATGCTATATGTGAACTTCTCGCTCTCAAAAAACCGGCGATACTCATTCCCCTTCCGGCAGCTTCCAGCAGAGGGGATCAGATTTTAAATGCCCAGTCCTTTAAAAAGCAGGGCTTTAGCTATCTGCTTAAAGAGGAGGATATGACCGATGAATCGCTGATGCAGGCTATCGAGTATGTATTTGGTCATAAATCTGAGTATATTGAGGCTATGGGAAAAAGTCCTATGAATGACGCCATCAGTGTGATCATCAATCTGATCAACGAAGCGGCGGAGAGTAAAGCGGGCAAAAGATAAAAAACACAGAAATATATGAGATTACTGCTATTGACAGTATTCGTATTTTGGGATATACTAAAAGTGTATTCAGGTAAAAACAAAATCTCACATATTTTTGTAAGTTATTGTTCTACAATGAATTACAAAAATATGTGAGATTTTATTTTTTTATCTGGAATACTTTTATTATTTCTATCATTGAATACAAGGGGGCGTATTCTCTGACACGGAAGGAAGGAGGGCACGAAAATGAACAACGGTACAGTTAAGTGGTTCAATGCACAGAAGGGTTTCGGGTTCATTACAGATGACGCTACAGGAAAAGATGTCTTTGTACATTTTTCCGCGATCATGGTTGATGGATTTAAGACTCTGGAAGAAGGACAGAAAGTGAACTTCGATACAGAGACAGACCCCTAAGGACAGCACTAAGCTTCGCGCGGTTAATGTTCGCGTTGCCTAATGTAGAAACAGTAAGACAGATTGTCATATCTGTTTAAACTGTTCGTTCAGAGAACACAGTACGCCGAGAATTTATATTCCCGGCGTACTGTGTTTTATTCTTTGGATTTTTTTCGGGATGAGGTTTTTGAAGATTTTTCATTGCCGCTTCGGGCGTCAGTGATCCCACGGATGTAGGCGAGAACAAGTTCCCGTTCGTGAGGATTAAGCCGTGTAAACTCCTCCAGATATTCAGATTGACTGGGGGTGAGCGTATCAAATCCCTGGGAAAAGAACTGTGCCAGCGTCAAATCCAATGCCTGACAGATTTTTTGCAGGGTCGGGATTGTTGGCGCGTTATTCCGTTTGAGAATAGATGTAATGGTACTGGTTGGTATCCCTGACAGGGAGGAAAGGCGGTATACTGTATAGCCTCTTTCTTTACAAAGCTCTAAAATTCTACGATTAACAGCATTTTCCATAAGGTATGGCCTCTTTTCTTTTGCGGACTTTCTGCGGGTGCCCTGCCGCGCCGGCAGCATTTTTGGCGTGTCTGATAGGATTACTGTACCGGTACGGCTGAATAGTTGCTAATTTTTCACGTCCTAATTTCCGTAAAATGGAAAAATTGTTTCCATATCATTTTATATGCAAATGCGGCAGTGATATAGAACTTAAAAAGCGACAGATATAGGATGAAATTGCGATATATTATAATGTTTCTGAAAGCGAAACCCAGAGAGAAATAAAACAGAGTATAATAAATTCAGAACGCGGATAGTCCTGCGATGGTCCTGCGTTACTTATGAATTATGATTATAAGGGGGAAAAACAAATGGCTCAATTTCAAGCGTATAACAAGTTATTGATCAGCGCTGCCGAAGGTATTACAAATGTACAGACCGGAAATATGACGATCGGTTATGAATTTTATGGCCAGTATCCATCCTACCGGGGAACTTTTTTAAGCTGTATTGAGTCTCTGGAAATCTACGTGGATGGAGAGAAGGTGCCGGAGAACACGGTGTATTTTAATGTTAATGGAAAGCAATGTCTGTTGTCCCAGCTCAAAGACCTGTATTTGGAATACTGGTTTATTCTGGATAAAGCCCGCTATTTTATTTTGAAGGAAGGCGGACTGCCTCAGGGTGAACACGAAGTTACCATCAAGATGAAACATCGTATCCCATACACCGGATATTCCGGCAGTTATCTTGTACTTGACGGTTCGGATACAAAAGTTTTGCAGGTAAAGTAAAGGGGGAAATTGGCGATGAGAAAACATGATATTGAATTATGCCTCACATTATATGCTTTATCGGGAGAATATATTAATGGAAGAATGACACTGGAAGATTGTCTCAAAAAGGGCCGGGAGATGGGATATACCGGCGTTGAGCTGGTTGCCAGCCAGATGGTTCCCGAATATCCTCACCCTTCTAAAGAGTGGATGGATGATTTTACAGCACTTCTGAAAAAATATGATATGCATCCGGTATGCTATAGCGCCTATATTGATATGGGAACCCATTCGGATAGAGATCTGACAGAAGATGAGATTATTCAATCTACACTGGATGATATGATGTACGCGAAATATATGGGGTTTGACCTTGTCCGCACACAGCATGCCATCTCACCAAAGATCTACAAAAAGATGCTTCCTTATGCCAAGAAGATCGGTATTGTTTTAGCTATTGAACTTCACGCGCCTCATACGCCGGTAATTCCGGAGTGGCAGGAATATCTTGAGATCATGAGCAACAGTGATGGATGGCTTGGAGTTGTCCCGGATTTCAGTATTTTTGCCGAGACGCCTCATATTTTAAATAAAATTCAGGCTGTAGAAGATTTCGGATGCCGTCAGGAGAAGGTGGATGAGATTTGTGAACGCCATAAAGCCGGGGAGGCGCAGAATGTGCTTCTGGCCGACGCTTCCTATACAGACGCGGAGAAAGATTTTGTGAAGGATATTTACGCGACATACGGTCCGGCTCATCTGGAATGGGTGCCTATGCTGATGAAAAATACTGTATATATTCATAGCAAATTCTGGTACATAGGTGAGGATGAATTTGACTATACCACGCCTTGTGATAAGATCCTTCCGCTGATCAAAGAATCCGGTTATAAAGGATATATTGCAACCGAATATGAAGGTCACCATTATAACGATACGACGGATGCTTGTGAGCAGTTGACAAGATATGCCCATATGCTGAAACGCCTCCTTGGAAATGAATGATTGGTGCTGCAGTAACTAGGCCGCCTACGGGCGGCCTTTTTATTTCTGCGGGCGCGGCCGGGCGGGTGCGCTTGCGCGTCCATTTGACTTCCGGCAGGAGTCGGAGAAAATAAAAATGCCTTCACGTACACCGTGGAGGCATTTTTATTTTCTAAATATTGGAACTTACTGAATCGGACTGTGGTCGATCTGAATCTGAATCTGGGCTGACTTCCTTTGCTTTTCATAGCGGCGTAAAATGCGCTGGAGGGTTGCCTGACAGGCGGCCTCGTCATCTAAGACTATGATCAGGGCAAACTGGCAGGGCGCCGCTTTTGTAAAGACGTCATTTCGCCGAAGATTTTTAGAAAGTACTTCGTAAAGCACATCCATCTCATCAATGAGTGTGTTAGTAATTTCTGAAGGTCGGCTTGTGTCCGTCAATGTAAAGAGGACAAGGTAGCGTTTTAATGGGGAGCGGCGCACAAAACGCTGGCTGAGCTGGTAAATATATTTAAAAACGTCGAAGGTGCAGAAAAAACTTCTTTTCTCCTCTTTGTCTTCTTTCAGAAGATTTTCAAGCTCATGGATATTTTTGTGATAGTTGGGAAGCTGGATCAGTATTTCATGATAGATTTTCTGCATTTCAGTTCCCGGTTCAATGCCAAATTTTTGAGTAAAAAGATCCGCCACGGAATAATAATAGGCCATGGCCTGGGATGGGGCGTGCATTTGAAGATAGGCATGAATCTTTTCAACATGAATCTGCTCGTCCATAGGATCTACCAGAGAGGACGCCTCGCACAGGCGAATGACCGCGGTATAATTTTTCTGACTGCTTAAATAGCGGCACATATTGGCAGTAACTTTGGTATATAAATTTTTATAAAAAACTTTCCGGAAGACGACCCATTCATCTGAAGTTAAAATATTTAAAAAATCTCCTTTGTAAAGATCATGGGCTTTCTGGTACAGAGCGTACTGTTGTTTTTCATCTGTTTCCTGATCAGCCTGGGCAATACAATCTTCAAACTGAAAGATATCAATTTCGCAGTCCAGTTCAGGATTCCATCGGTAAGCGTTTTTGGAAAACAAAATACATTCTACCGGAGCATTCTCCGATCCGGAAGCATCTTCCTGGGACGGAAAAAACTCTTCGAGAATCTGGCGGGCGCGGTAGACCAGATTGCGCAGAGCGCCCGATGGGTTTGTGGCGTTTTCATCAGGCCATAGAAGCTCCATCAGCTTATCCTTGTGGATTTCCGTGTCTTTGTTGGCGATAAGATATGCGAGAAGCCGGGTGATCTGAAGGCTTTTATTATTTATATGTGAAAAACGTCCATATTCATTGGATATGGAAAATTCACCGAACATTTTAATGTGAAGTGTTGTTGCCGACATTTTTATCCTCCTGTAGTTTTGCCGGACCTTCAGCTTTTATAAAGGCCGGAATAGATAGTTACATTATAAATGTCCCAGGAAAAATATTCAATGGCAAAATGAGGAAAATGTTGTTATATGTGACTTTTATGTGACAAAAAGTTTTTTGGAAAGTAACTATTCAGCTATGTATCCTGGATTCTCGCTGTTAGCTTGATACTCTGTTGCTTGCGGCAGGGAATTTGACTAAACCAGACGCATGGCAAAATAGTTACAAAAAACAGAGAAGAACTTTACATTCTTCCCTGTTTTGAATGTCATGTCTGTATCATGTCATATTTTATTTTCCGCATCCGTGGCTGCATCCTGAACAGCCTTTGCCGCTCCAGCAGTATGTGCAGACTTTCTCCTCCGGCAGTCCGATGGAGGTTACCAGATCGTCCAGGCGGTGGAAGCGGAGGGTGGTAAAGTTCAGACGGCGTCGGATTTCTTCCACCATTTCGTTGTAATTTGTGCTGTTAGGGTCTGCGTAATCAAACAATGTTTTCTCAGATACAATGTCTCCTTCCCGGTCGCGGATCACCCGGCGGGTAATGAGATCCAGGTCAGAGGAAGACCGGGAAAAGTTTAAGAACGGACATCCAAACAGCAATGGAGGACAGGCGGGGCGGATGTGTACTTCTCTGGCTCCGCTGTCATATAAAAATTCTGTCGTTTCTCCGAGCTGAGTGCCCCGGACAATGGAATCATCAATGAGCAGCAGGCTTTTGCCCCGGATCAGGGCGTCTACCGGAATAAGCTTCATGCGGGCAATGAGATTGCGCTGACTCTGGTTCTGAGGCATGAAAGACCGGGGCCATGTGGGGGTATATTTAATAAAAGGACGGGCAAAAGGAACGCCGGAGGCGTTGGCGTAGCCGATAGCGTGGGCCGTACCGGTGTCGGGCACGCCGGCAATGTAATCGGGATGGATGTTTTCACCCTGGGCCATGTCATGGCGGGCCAGCATTTCACCGCATTTGTAGCGCATGGCTTCCACATTGACACCTTCGTAGGAAGATGTAGGATAGCCATAGTACACCCACAAAAAGGAGCAGATCTGCATCTGGTCTCCGGGCGCTTTCAACTGTTCCACACCTTCCGGAGTGATAGACACAATTTCGCCGGGGCCAAGTTCCCGGTAATCGTGATATCCCAGATTAATATAGGCGAAGCTTTCAAAAGAAGCGCAGTAGCCGTCCTCTTTTTCGCCGATGACCAGAGGGGTGCGTCCCAGTTTATCACGGGCAGCGATGAGACCGTCTTTTGTCATCAGAAGGATCGTCATGGAACCATTGATCATATCCTGGGCAAAGGACAAACCTTCCACAAAAGAAGCCTGCTGGTCAATGAGTGTGGCCACCAGCTCGGAGGTATTAATCCGTCCGCCGCTCATTTCCAGAAAATGGGTGTGACCATGGTCATAAACATACTTTACAAGTTCCTCTTCATTATTGATCTTACCGACAGTTGTAATGGCATAGCTGCCAAGATGGGACTGGATGAGCAGGGGCTGTGGATCTGTGTCGGAAATACAGCCGATACCGATATGTCCTTCAAGTTCTTCCACATCATGCTCAAATTTTGTCCGGAAAGGAGAATTTTCAATGTTATGAATGCTGCGGTTAAAGCCGTCAGGTCCATAGATAGCCATACCGCCCCGTTTCGTTCCAAGATGGGAATGATAGTCGATCCCGAAAAACAGATCTAATGTACAACTTTTCTTTGATACAACTCCGAAAATTCCGCCCATAAATCAACACTCCTATAATTATATTTTAACTAGACAGTAACGTTTTTCTTTGCCCCTTAGGGCATTCCTATCATAGCATACCCATATAGAAAAAAACAATAGCATTTATGAAAACTGTGACGAAAAAAGACCCTCCGTGCTGATATAGCATGGAGGATCTTAAAAAATCATATTAATTATTTGATATGTTCCCGGATGATCTTTCCAATCTGTATGATCAGTGTGGGGATAAATGCCATAAGGTAAATACATCCGATCTGCATGCCGGTCAGGTCTGTCACAGAGAACAGAGAGTGAAGACCGGGGATGAATAATACCATATTGATCAGCAAAAGACCGAGAGCAAAGGCGCCAAGGCACCACCAGTTTTTGCTGATGGGGTTGCCGAAGACAGAATGTTTGCTGCGGCAGTTAAAACCGTGGAACAGGCGGGCGATGGTGAGTGTGGCAAAGGCCATAGTGCTTGCTGTCGCCGCATCTGTGGCAAGGCCAAAGTGATAAGAGATCATCGTACATACGGCGATAAGGACGCCGAAAATTCCAAGATTGGTCATAAATGCCCGGTTTAAAATACCTTCTTTGGGATTTCGGGGCTTCTCTGACAAAATATCCCTGTCCGCAGGCTCCATGCCGATGGCGATGGCCGGCAGCGAGTCAGTGAGAAGGTTGATGAACAGCAGGTGTACCGGGGCAAAAGGAACAGCCAGCCCAGCGATAGATGTGTAAAGCACAGACAGGATGGCTGCGGTATTTCCCGAAAGTAAAAACTGAATGGCGTTTTTTATGTTCCGGTAGACGTTGCGTCCGTTGGCCACGGCTTTAATGATGGTGGCAAAATTATCATCCTGAAGGATCATAGAAGCGGCGTCTTTGGATACTTCTGTACCGGTAATACCCATGGCAACGCCGATATCCGCTTTCTTTAAGGCAGGGGCGTCGTTGACGCCGTCGCCGGTCATGGAAACAATGCGCCCTTTTCTCTGCCATGCGTCCACAATACGGATTTTATTTTCAGGGGACACACGGGCATAGACAGAGATGGATTCGATCTTTTCATCCAGCTCTTCATCGCTCATGGCGTCCAGTTCTGTTCCTGTAATGGCCATGTCGCCGTCTTTAAAAATCCCGATCTGTCTGGCAATGGCGGCAGCGGTGACTTTGTGGTCACCGGTGATCATGACAGTCTTAATACCTGCCCGTGTGGCGTCAGCCACAGCGGCTTTGGACTCTTCACGGGGCGGGTCAATAATAGATACAAGGCCGAGGAAAATAAAATCCTGCTCATCATCCAAAGTCAACGGTTCAGTCTCGTCATTATCTTTATAACCGAAGGCCAAAACACGCAGACCGTTTTCTGAGAAGCTGTTATTTTGAGCAAGGATGGTTTTTTTGTCTTCCTCAGTAATAGGGCGGACACCGTCGGAAAAAGCAATCCGGTCGGTTCTGGAGAGGAGAACGTCAACGGCTCCTTTTGTAAGGATCACCGGCTTGCCACGCATATTATATTTTGTACTCATGAGCTTGCGGTCGGAGTCAAATGGGATTTCCGCCCGGCGGGGCATCAGTTCACGGATTACAGAAAAATCAACACCGGCGTTCTGTGCCATTTCCAGAAGACAGTATTCTGTGGGGTCGCCAATGCCCTGCCCTTCGCTGAAGGAAGAATCATTGGAGAGAATAGCGTCATACAGGAGGTAACGGTGAAGCTGGTTGCGCAGATCCAGGGTAAATGGGGTGAACAGCTTTCCGTCGATGTAAATCTGCTGAACGGTCATTTTGTTCTGGGTCAGTGTACCGGTTTTATCAGAGCAGATCACGGAAACACAGCCAAGACTTTCCACAGCTTTCAGTTCTTTGACAACAGCGTGTTCACGGACCATTTTTTGAGTTCCGATGGCCTGAACGATGGTAACGATAGAGCTTAACGCTTCAGGGATGGCCGCTACAGCCAGAGCAACAGCGAACATGAGGGCATCAATAAAGCTCATATCCCGGTAAAGACTTAAAAGCAGGACAACAGCGCAGATCACAAGGATGATAATGGCCAGTTTTTTGCTGAACTGATCAAGGCTGACCTGGAGAGGCGTCTTTTTATCCTTAGTCTGGTTCATCAAAGTGGCGATTTTACCGATCTCAGTGTTCATTCCGGTTCCGGTGACAAGTACGGTAGCCCGTCCATAGGTGACAAGGCTTCCGGAATAGACCATGTTAATGCGGTCTCCTAAAGGCATTTCCCCTTCCAGACAGACTTCCTTTTTATCCACGTTGGTGGATTCTCCTGTGAGGGAGCTTTCATTGACCTGAAGGGAGTAATTGTAGAGGATGCGTCCGTCAGCGCAGACCATATCGCCGGCTTCTAGGAGAAGAATATCGCCGGGAACGATATATCTTGAGTCAATTTCATGGCGCTGTCCGTCCCGAAGAACCTTGGCTTTCGGGGAAGAAAGAGCTTTCAGGGAATCCAGGGATTTTTCCGCTTTGGCATACTGTACAGTTCCCAGGATGGCGTTTAAAACAATAACAGCGATAATAACAATGGTGCTTTCCACATTGCCGGAGATCATGGAAACAATGGCGGCAATAATAAGGATAATCACCAAAAGGTCCGCGAACTGGCTCAAAAAGACTTGGAGCAGGCTTTTCTTTTTCTGCTCCGTAAGGGCGTTTTCCCCATGGGTCTCCAGCGCTTTCTGCGCTTTGGCGTCGGACAGACCGTTTTCAGATGCCTGGAGGGCTGACAGCGCCTCCTCCTTTGTCATCTGATAAAATTCTTTCATAATGGGCCTCCTTTGTGTTCATAGAGTGCTTTGGTTTCTTAGTATTTCCAGATGTCAAAAATCTACACGCGCTTTTGGGAGCGTTTTGCCGGACGACATAGGCGGCGGAACAATTACAAAAAAAGACTTTTCCTGTATCCGTTTGATTTTGAGAAAAATATTCTCAGAGCGGATACATGAAAAGTCTTGTCACCTGTATGGTACTCACCACCAGAGGCTGCGCCCCGTGATGATGATGGTGAGTTTTTGACTACTCCCTTTTGATGCATCGGAAATATGAGATTCTATGCCATTGTACACTACCGCCTGAAAAAAGGCAAGAAGTTTTTCTGATAGAACCTATTTTTTTGTAACTATTCAGCCATGCGGCTGAGGAAGAAAAAGCGGAGCAAGTTTACTTGCGAAGACTTTACCACTATCCATAGGATTTGCCCGCGTCGATATAGCTGTACAGAGTATATTTTGAAATTCCAAAGTGTTTTGATATCCGGTCACCGGATTTTTGGATCAAAAACGCGCCGGCATCATTGAGAAAACAGATAGCGCGGATCTTTTCCTGCCGGTCCATGGCCGCCGCCGGTTTCCCGATATGGCTTTCCGCCTGAAAAATTAGCTTCTCAAGAAATTCTTCTACATTACAATCCGGGGCCGAAGGCGTCTGAGGGCGAGAAGAGCTTCCTACAAGGGAGCCGAGCATTCCCTGGGCGGATACAAGGGCGGTGATATCCCAGTGGACCGCTAGTATGGCAGCAATCTGTCCGGGGGTCTCGGTGTCGCAAAGATACATCAGGGAATATTTTATAATTTTACCGTCGTCTGTGCGGGCAGTCTGGCCAAAAATATCTTTCGTTTCCGGGACACAAAGTTCCTCCGGGGAAAGCGCCTTGGCACTGTGCTTTAAAAGGGCCTGCCATGCCAGAAACGCCGGAGTCTGAACCAGACCTTTGCCGTCAGAGCGGCGTTTATCGGGAATACAATGACTTTTGGTGATACATGGATTTTCTATAAATAAAATGGCTTCGTCAAAGTCTTTTACGGGTTTTGTCTGGATCATGAGTATCTCGCACCGGTCGCCGAACTGTTGGACAAGCCCTTTGGCAAGGCGTCTGTAAAAATCTATGTCTAAACTGATAAGAACCGTCTCCTTTACGATCTTTATGTGACTGCCCCCGCAGCCAAAGGGCGGGAGGGGTTTATACGCGGCATGTAACATAAGTAACTATTCAGCCATGTAACCGGCGCATGGCTGAATAGT
The DNA here is from genome assembly GCF_014202115.1 of Catenibacillus scindens. Taxonomy (GTDB): domain Bacteria; phylum Bacillota; class Clostridia; order Lachnospirales; family Lachnospiraceae; genus Catenibacillus; species Catenibacillus scindens. Next base: position 78,321 of record NZ_JACHFW010000007.1, on the reverse strand, counting down.
TATTAACATAATCATAGCATATGGAAAAAGGAACGCAAGTAAAATTTGCTTTTCTCAGAGAAATAGTGTAAACTTAAATTCAAAAGTTGCTGTTTATTCTTTAAACAGCGACATATAAACATAGATGGAGGTTGACGATCATGACAAGAGAAACCATTAACGCAAAAGGCGCTCCTGCGGCAGTGGGACCTTATGTCCACGCCGTAAAAGCTGGAGATACAGTATATACATCCGGTCAGCTTGGCCTGATCCCGGAGACCGGCCTTCTTCCTGAAGGCGTGGAAGCTCAGGCAAGACAGGCTATGGAGAATCTTAAAGCCGTTCTTGAAGCCGCAGGGCTGACTATGGCTGATGTCGTAAAAACTACAGTTTTTCTCGCGGACATTAATGATTTTGCCGCGATCAATGAGATTTACGCGGAGTATTTTACCGGGGACACACCGGCCCGCTCCTGCGTCCAGGCCGGCGCTCTTCCAAAGGGCGGTCTGTTTGAAATCGAAGCTATTGCTGTAAAACAGTGATATCCCCAGAGGATAAATACTGTTCATTGCCGCCGGGTAATGCCTCAGCTCATTCCGTTAGGCCGTAGAAGGAATGAGATCTGGGGCATTTTTTGTGCGGTACGCTTGGAGGGCAATCCTTTAATTAGAAGTTGTCAGATGTCACTGCCCTGACTAGCGCGTCGAGCTTGCGAGGGAGTCTTGAAAGAATACTGGAGGTTTGATGATGTGAGAAATGAAAATTTGTTAAAAGTATTTGGAAAATATGTATCTTTAAATGTTCTTGGGATGATCGCCCTGTCCTGTTATATCCTGGCGGACACATATTTTGTGTCCAAAGCCCTGGGCGCCGCCGGTTTGGCGGCATTAAATCTGGCCATTCCCGTCTATAATTTTATCCACGGCAGCGGTCTGATGATTGGCATGGGCGGAGGCACCAAGTTCTCGATTTTTAAAAGTCAGGGCAAGGATCCGGCGGCAAACCAGATTTTTACCAATGCAGCCTTTGTTATGATCTGTATAGCGGCAGTATTTTTCGCTTTGGGACTTTTCGCCTCAGGACCGCTGGTACGCCTTCTTGGAGCCAACGAACAGACCTATGATATGTCCCGGATTTATCTTCAGGTCATTCTTTTGTTCGCGCCTATGTTTATGCTCAACAACCTTCTGTTGTGTTTTGTCAGGAACGACGGCGCGCCTCAGCTTTCCATGGCGGCCATGATCGGGGGAAGTCTGTCCAATGTGGTGCTGGACTATGTGTTTATGTTTCCTCTGAATATGGGGATCTTTGGTGCTGTTCTGGCCACAGGACTGGCGCCGGTGATCAGTATTGCCATTATGTCACCGTTTTTTATAAAGAAGAAAAACAGCTTCCGGCTGACACGGTGTTCGATTGTCTTTAAAAATATCGGCGGGGTATTGTCCTGTGGCCTGCCATCATTAATTACAGAAGCTTCTTCCGGCATTGTGATCATTGTCTTTAATATGATTATCTTGGGACTTGAGGGAAACACAGGTGTGGCTGCCTACGGCGTCATTGCCAATCTGTCCCTGGTGGTTATCGCCATTTACACAGGTATCGCCCAGGGCATACAGCCGGTGATCAGCAGCCAGTACGGCTCCGGAAACAGAGCCGGGGCAAAGACTATCCTTCGCTATGCCCTGATAGTTATGTCTGTTGTATCTGTGGCTGTTTACGGAGCTATTGTTTTATTTGCCCCGGAGATTGCGGGAATTTTTAACGGTGAGAATAACAGTCTTCTTCAGACTATCGCGGTCACGGGCCTGAAAATTTATTTTACAGGATGTCTTTTTGCCGGATTTAATATTATTGTGTCGATGTACTTTACATCCACAGAATCCCCGGCACCGGCACAGACAGTGTCCATTTTGAGAGGCTTTGTCCTGATCCTTCCCTCAGCTTTTATTCTGTCCTACGCGGCCGGGATGACAGGGGTATGGAGTGCCTTCCCTGTTACGGAAGTTGTGGTAGCGGTGATTGCCCTGATTTTGTTGCTGTTCACAGGGAGAACAGCAACATGCGCTTAAACCATGAAAAATTCGCTGCGCGAATGGTTTAAGCGCACTTCTGAATCACTTTCTTACGCCGGAAACAGCAGGTGTTTCCGGCTGCCCGTGAGTAGCAGCCTGATCTTACTCATAAAAAAAGTTGCATTGATTTTTTTTGTGACATAGTGTAAGGTAGGAGTGAAAACAACAGAAAGGACGAAGATCAGTCATGGAAAATTTAACTGTTGAAGAGATCACCCAGGCTGTAGGAGGAAAGCTTTTGTGCGGCGACCCGCAGACGGTGATTTCTTATATAAGTATAGACAGCAGAGATATTCAGGAAAATACATTGTTTACCCCCATTATTGGGGAGCGGGTGGACGCCCACAAATTTATATCACAGGTTTTTGAGGCTGGCGCTAAGGCTGCGTTTACCTCCAGAGGGGAGATCGTGGACCGGTCAAAACCCCATATTCTCGTGGAAAATACGGAAGCCGCGCTGGGAGATCTGGCAGTGTATTACCGGAGCAAATTTCCTGTGCCGGTGGTGGGGATTACCGGGAGCGTTGGCAAAACATCCACAAAAGAGATGATAGCTGCGGCTCTTTCGTCCCGCTATAATGTGCTGAAAACCGCCGGCAATCAAAACAGCAATATCGGCGTACCCCTGACTCTTTTCAGGCTGGGGCCGGAGCATGAGATCGCCGTGGTGGAGATGGGGATCAGCGATTTTGGCGAGATGGATGCCCTGGTTCGGTTTGCCGGTCCCAGAACCGCTGTAGTGACCAATATCGGTGTGGCCCATATCGGCATTTTAAAGACGCAGGAAAATATTATGAATGAAAAGCTGAAAATTGCCCAAAATTTTCAGCCGGGACAGCCTTTTTACCTTAACGGAAATGACCCTATGCTCAAGATCGCGGCCTCAAATTATCCGGAAAATGCCCGCCTCTTTGGACATGCGGAAAATGGAAAACAATGTGATTTTACATATTACGCTAAAGATATGTACATCCGGGATGGCATGGAACATTTTACCTTTGTATGGCCCCAGGGGGAGACGCAGGTAGTCATCCGCCAGCTTGGCGTTCACAATGTCAATAATGCTGTGGTGGCTATGGCCATCGCCATGGAGTATGGTATTGACCCGGAGACTGCTGCCGGGGGACTTTACGGTTATGAAGGGGTGGCCATGCGTCAGCAGATTAATCATCTGAAAGACGGTATCAAGGTTATTGACGATACTTACAATGCCAGCCCGGACTCGATTAAAAGTGGTATTGAGGTGCTGAAACTTTTAGACAATCCTGGACGCAAGATCGCTGTGCTGGCTGATGTTCTTGAGCTTGGAGATATGTCCCGTCAGTGCCACTATGATACCGGATGTTTTGTGGCCCAAAGCGGTATTGACGAAGTTGTAACTGTAGGTGAGGAGATGAAAGCGCTGGTGGAGGCGGTCCGCGAACACGCGCCTCATATGCTTGCCAGCAATTTTTCCTGTAATGCCGATGCTGCCGAATATCTGAAAAAGATTGTGAAGCCGGGGGATGCTTTTTTGGTGAAAGGTTCCCGTGGAATGCGTCAGGAAGAGATTGTCAAGGCACTGAAAGAATATCTGTCCTGATCTGCCGGCGAAAATATGGCTGAATAGTTACCAAAATCATGAATAAATATGCATATTTTTCTTGACAAAACCGTAAATAAGGGGTAGATTATAGTTCAAGTCTAAGGCCATAAGGCTGAATAGTTATGAAAAAGAATTTGGAGGATGAGAATCATGAAAATGAAAAAAGTAATGGCATTAGCGCTTTCAGCAGCAATGGCGTTAAGTATGGCCGCCTGCGGCAGCAGCGCGGGAAATAGCGGAGAGACTTTGGCTCAGACAGAAAGCGGCGCTCCGGCTCAGTCCGAGAATCAAACACAGGGTGAGGCGCAGGAGAGCGGCACGGCAGAGGCTTCCGATGTACAGACAGTTGAGGACGGCAAGCTGATCATGGCCACAGAGGCGGGATTTGCTCCATATGAATATACTGAGGACGGCTCCACCGTTGTGGGCGTTGACGTGGATATTGCCAATGAGATCGCCAAAGCTATGGGCAAGGAGCTGGTGATCCAGAACATGTCTTTTGACGGCGCCCTTCTTGCAGTACAGCAGGGCAAGGCTGATTTTGCCGCCGCAGGTATTTCTGTCAATGAAGAGCGTGATAAGGTGATGGATTTCTCTGTAGAATATGCCACAAGCCGTCAGGTTGTCGTTGTTAATAAAGAGACCATGGCTGTGTCTAGCGTGGACGCGATTACAGCAGACAATAAAGTAGGTGTGCAGACCGGAACCGTGGCCGATACCTACGCTCAGGAACAGGGATGGCAGGTGACACAGTACAGCAAGTTTATGGAAGCGGCTATGGATCTGATGAACAATCGTCTGGACTGCATTGTTATGGATGCCCTTCCGGCGGAGCAGCTTGTGGCTCAGAATGATTCTCTCACAATTCTTGACGGCGAACTGTTTACAGATAAGTACGCCATCGCTGTAAATGAGGGAAACACAGCCCTGCTTGACGAGATTAATGCCGTTCTTGAGCAGCTCATCGCTGATGGCAAGATTGATGAATACACATTAAACCATACAACAGGGGAATGATTGAATTTTTATACAGTTTATGTATAATGATATCGGATACCCTCGCGGCAGTTGCCAAATGGACATGCATGTAGGTCTGATTGGCTCGTTGCCTGTAGGAATAAAGAACGATCAATAGCCGAGGCGGGCTTTCCGTTATCGGCTATTGTCATGAAGAAACATAGGCGGCGCGGCAGCGTATCGCGCAGCCCCAACATTTATACGAAAGAACGGAGGTTTACTATTGGAAGGATTTACCCGGTGGATTTCTGATCTGGGAGAGCAGTTTTCCTACGCTTTTCTGGAAAATCGGCGTTATATGGCCTATCTGGAAGGTTTTAAAATGACCCTGCTCATATCTCTGGCGGCGGTAGTTATCGGTGTTGTTGTGGGCGTGATCCTCGCCCTGTTTAAATACACCGGCAGCAGGAATAAAAAACTGAGATTCTTGTCAGTCATCGCAAATATCTATCTGACGATTTTCCGCGGAACACCTGTCTATGTTCAGTTATTGATCATTTATTACGTGATTTTTTCCCCCCTGCCTGTGCCTGCCACCGTTGCGGGATTTTTATGCTTCGGCTTAAATTCCGGCGCCTATGTGGCGGAGATCATTCGTGCGGGAATTGAGGCGGTAGATAAAGGACAGACAGAGGCGGGCCGTTCCCTCGGACTGACCAGCGGCCAGACCATGGCCCTTATTGTTATGCCTCAGGCGATCCGCAATATTTTGCCTGCCCTGGGCAATGAATTTATTACACTGATCAAAGAAACCGCCATTATCGGAAATATCGGCGTGCTGGATGTGACAAAAGTGGGCCAGAATATTGGCGTAAGCAATTTCAGTTATCTTATGCCTCTGCTTCTGGTTGCTGTGATGTATCTTATTGTTGTTGTGATCTTATCTAAACTTCTGGCAATGTTTGAAAGGAGGCTGGCCCGCAGTGATCGACGTTAAGGATCTGAATAAATCATTTGAAGGTCATCAGGTGCTTAAAGGCATCAATGAGCATATTGAAAAAGGTGAAAAAGTGGTTATTGTCGGCCCTTCCGGTTCGGGGAAAAGTACCTTTCTGCGCTGCCTCAATCTTTTGGAAGTGCCTACCTCCGGGGAGATCTGGTTTGAGGGGAAGGAGATCACAAAGGCAAAGACAAAAGAAGTGAACGCCCTGCGCCAGAAAATGGGTATGGTGTTCCAGCATTTTAATCTTTTCCCTCATCTGACCATTGTGGACAATATTACCTTGGCGCCTGTAAAGCTTAAAAAAATGACAAAATCTGATGCGGTGGCAAATGCCATGGCCCTGTTAAAGCGTGTCGGCCTTGAAGATAAGGCCAAAGCCTATCCAAATCAGCTTTCCGGAGGCCAGAAACAGCGTATTGCCATTGTCCGCGCGCTGGCCATGAATCCGGATGTTATGCTGTTTGATGAGCCGACTTCCGCCCTGGACCCGGAGATGGTCGGGGAAGTGTTGGAACTGATGAGCCAGCTTGCCCGCGATGGCATGACGATGGTAGTAGTGACTCACGAGATGGGTTTTGCCCGGGAAGTGGCCTCAAGGGTCATGTTTATGGATGACGGAAAAATTGTGGAGCAGAACCGACCGGAGGAATTTTTTTCCAACCCCCAAAATGACCGGCTGAAAGAATTTTTATCCAAGGTGCTGTAAAATTTCCGGGCAGATCCGGGAGCGGCCCAATCTCTTTGATTGATGAATTTTCAGTTATAACCAAAACCATGACTGTTATGAAAAATGGCTATTAAAAATGCTGTCATTGCATATTGAATAATAAAAAAAACTCTGCTAAACTATTACATAGATTTTTGGTTCCATCAACCAAATTATAAGGTAAAGCGCGACTGTTCACTACGGCGTATCTTCTTGTCAGGCTAAAGCCTGACAAGAAGCATCGGATATTCATCCGATGTAAAAAATCGGGTAAAGTCCTGCTTATAAGCAAGCTTAATGCCTGTCTTTGGCCGATTCTTTTGCCGTCCTGAACTGTTACGGTAAATTTTTTCTAGGAGGATTCATAATGTACAAGATATTAAAAGCCGAGTTGCTGGCGGACAAGATCTATCTTATGGATGTGGAAGCTCCCCGTGTGGCAAAATCCTGCCAGCCGGGACAGTTTGTTATCGTGAAGATTGACGATGCCGGCGAGCGTATTCCCCTGACCATCTGTGACTACGATGCAGAGGCCGGAACAGTGACAATTGTATTCCAGTGTGTGGGAGAATCTACATACCGTATGGCTGATCTTAAAGCTGGCGATGCTTTTGAAGATTTCACAGGCCCTCTGGGATGTCCGTCGGAATGGATCAATGAGGATATTGAAGAACTTAAAAAGAAGAAAATGCTTTTTGTTGCCGGCGGCGTAGGTACAGCTCCGGTTTATCCTCAGGTAAAATGGCTCCATGACCATGGCATTGACGCTGACGTTATTATCGGCGCCAAGACAAAAGACTTGATCATCCTGGAAAAAGAGATGGAAGCTGTTGCCGGAAATCTCTATGTAACTACCGATGATGGTTCCTACAAACATAAAGGTATGGTAACTTCCGTTGTGGAAGAACTTGTGGAAGCAGGAAAACAATATGATCAGTGCATCGCTATCGGCCCGGTGATCATGATGAAATTTACATGCCTTCTCACAAAGAAGCTTGGAATCCCGACAATTGTCAGCATGAATCCGATCATGGTGGACGGAACCGGTATGTGCGGCGCCTGCCGTCTCACTGTCGGCGGCGAAGTGAAGTTCGCCTGCGTTGACGGCCCGGAATTTGACGGACACCTTGTAGACTTTGACCAGGCAATGAAACGCCAGCAGATGTACAAGACCGAGGAAGGCAGAGCGCTGCTCCGCTATCAGGAAGGCAAGACACATCACGGCGGATGCGGAATGTGCGGAGGTGACGAATAATGGCAGTAAAGAGAGACAGAGTTCCTGTAAGAGAACAGGACCCGAAAGTAAGAGCGACAAACTTTGAGGAAGTTTGTTTAGGATATAATGAGGAAGAAGCTGTGGCAGAGGCAGAGCGCTGCTTAAATTGCAAAAAGCCTATGTGCGTTTCCGGATGTCCGGTAAACATTAACATCCCTGCCTTTATTGAGCAGGTTAAAAACAGGGATTTTGAGAAGGCGGCTCAGATCATCGCCGAATCTTCCTCCCTGCCGGCTGTGTGCGGCCGTGTGTGCCCTCAGGAAACACAGTGCGAGGGCAAGTGTATTTTAGGCATCAAAGGCGAGCCGGTGGCTATCGGCAAGCTGGAGCGGTTCGTGGCAGACTGGGCAAGAGAGCATAATATCGAGCCAGTCCCTGCAAAAGAAAAGAAGGGCAAAAAAGTGGCAGTCATCGGTTCCGGCCCTGCCGGTCTCACATGCGCCGGCGATCTGGCGAAGATGGGATACGACGTAAAGATTTTTGAAGCCCTTCATCAGGCCGGCGGCGTACTTGTCTATGGTATTCCGGAGTTCCGTCTGCCAAAGGATGAAGTAGTCGCTCACGAAGTTGAAAATGTTAAGAAACTTGGCGTTGAGATCGAGACTAACGTTATTGTTGGAAAGACGGTAACTATTGATGAGCTTCTCAACGAGGAAGGTTTTGACGCTGTATTTATCGGTTCCGGCGCCGGGCTGCCTAAGTTTATGGGAATCCCCGGAGAGCAGGCCAACGGCGTATTTTCCGCTAATGAGTTCCTCACAAGAAACAACCTGATGAAAGCTTTCCGTGAGGATCACGATACACCGATCTACAGAGGACGCAAGGTGGCTGTTGTGGGCGGCGGAAACGTGGCTATGGATGCAGCGAGAACCGCTCTGAGACTTGGCGCCGAGACACACATTGTATACAGAAGAAGCGAAGCTGAGCTGCCCGCCCGTGTGGAGGAAGTTCACCACGCGAAAGAGGAAGGCATTAATTTCCATCTTCTTACTAACCCTACAGAGATTCTTGTGGATGACAACGGCTGGGTAAAGGGTATCCGCTGTATTAAGATGGAACTGGGCGAGCCGGACGCTTCCGGAAGAAGACGCCCTATCGCTGTTCCAGGATCCGAGTATGAGATTGAGGTTGACGCTGTTATCATGTCCCTGGGAACAAGTCCTAATCCGCTGATTTCCTCCACCACAGAAGGGCTTGAGGTGAATAAGTGGAAATGTATCGTTGCCGATGAGAACAACGGCGCGACAACAAAAGAAGGCGTTTACGCCGGAGGCGACGCGGTTACAGGCGCTGCAACAGTTATCCTGGCTATGGGTGCGGGAAAAGCGGCTGCGGCAGGTATTGACGAGTATTTAAGTAAATAATATGATACAAGCGTCAAAAGGTCATGCAGGAGCGCATTAGCGCGAAGCGATCCGTGTATCATAGGTGTCAAAATACCTTTTGATGCCTTCATCATAATATTTAGTGAAAGATCACATCAACGGACAGTTTACCGGGGATGTGATCTTTTTTTCACGGGAAACTGTGTTTCCTGTGAAAAACTATACACCGGGTACGCTTGCATTGCGGCGGAGAGAAAATCCGTGTACATCCCTGAGTTTTCTGATATAATGGCCTATGGAAAGATATGACGAATTGTATTTTTTTGAGTACAATTTTCTTCTGCAAAAACTTTTGCAAAATTTTTTTACATTGATCAATAGGTGAACAGGGAAAATATGTAGATTTTCTACCAGGAGGATTATGGAAAATATTGTAAAAATAAAAATTAGGAAAATATATGGGACCTTGCGCCCATCAGAAAAAAAGGTGGCGGACTATATTTTAAAATATACCGGAGCTGCCGATGACCTTCTCATTGATTCTGTGGCCAGGGCCTGTCAGGTCAGTCAGCCAACAGTGATCCGATTTGTTAAAGCTGTGGGATATGAAGGCTTCAGGGATTTTAAGTTCGCTTTTGTCAAGGAAGAGGGGCGCAGAGATCCAGAGGAAGGGGAAAAAATAGATCTGTACGGTTTCAAATTGTCCCGCAGGGACCGGCTGGAGGATATTCCGGGAAAGATTATCACCACTTCTGTGGGTATGCTTGAGGAGACGCTGCAGAGTGTCTCTGTGCGGGAGTATAAAAAAGCTGTGGAGGCCATCTGCCAGGCAGAGAACATTGTGCTTTACGGTGTGGAAAACTCCATAGTCACGGCCAACGACCTGATGATTAAGCTGACCTACCTGGGATTAAACTGCCGGATGTACAGCGATTATTACCTTCAGAACGTCAGCGCCGTCAACTTGTCCCGGAAAGATCTGGCTATAGGTGTTTCTTATTCGGGCTGCTCCAGGCATACTGTGGAGATGATGGCTCTGGCCAGGAAGGCCGGCGCAAGAACTCTGGTGCTGACCAACTTTGAAAATTCTCTCATTGCTAGGTACGCGGATATTCTCCTGTGTGCCAGCAACCGCCAGTTTTTATACGGGGATACGATTTTTTCCAGGATATCTCAGCTTGCCCTTGTAGATATGCTTTACGCCGGAGTTTTAAATATGTCTTACGACAGGCTGTCTCAAAAACTGAATAAAACCAGTGAGATTGTGTCAAAGAGAGCTTACGGGGAAGATGACGAGGTTTTGTAGATTTTCTACAAAACCTCTTTTTTCTTTATGCTCTGTTTACACAGTTTTGACATGGACTTGATTGAAACCTGTGAAGTGGCTTTCGTATAATACCAATTGTCAACAGCAAACAGTAGTTCCCGGTCATGCCGGGATGAAAAGAGTGAAAGGGGAAGCAGTGAATGCTGGAGCTGAAGCAAGTAAAGAAATCTTATGACAATGTAACCATATTAAAAGATATTAATCTGAAAATAAAAGACGGGGAGATCGTGTCCATTTTAGGGCCTTCGGGCTGTGGGAAAACAACCCTTTTAAATCTGATCCTTGGACTGACAGCCGTGGATGAGGGACAGATTATTTTTGACAAAAAGGACATTACCCATGTGCCTATGGAACAGCGGGGATTTAACATTGTGTTTCAGGACTATGCCCTGTTCCCGAACCTGAATGTTTATAAAAACATTACTTATGGTCTGAGAAATAATCCCGGCATTGCCTCCGCAAAAGATGTGGATGATCTGATCAAACTTCTGGGGCTTGAGCCTCATCTGAGCAAAAAGGTGGATCAGCTTTCCGGCGGACAAAAGCAGCGGGTGGCCCTTGCCAGAACTATGGTGATGAAACCCAAAATTCTTCTTTTGGACGAGCCTTTAAGCGCTCTGGATGGTGTTATTAAAGAATCCATTAAAGAAAAAATTAAAGAGATAGCCAGAGATTATCATCTGACCACTATTATTGTCACCCATGATCCTGAGGAAGCCCTCACATTATCGGATAAAGTGCTGATCATTAATAACGGCACAATCTCCCAGTACGGAAATCCTGAGGAAATTATAAAAACGCCGGCCAACGGGTTTGTCCGGGAGTTTATTCTGAACCAGTTGGAGATTAAGAAAAATAACATATTTGCCCTTTTTGGGGGAGATATGAAGGAATGTGTACAGGCAGGTTAAAGCGATGATCCGGAAAGAGAGAGAAATAAAATTTATTTATGTCCTTGTGATCCTGTTGTTTGCCGTCTTTTTGGGCATTCCCATCATCCGACTGCTGTTCCAGTCCTTTTTTGATGATGGTGCCGCCGGGATCAGCAATTATGTGGAAGTGCTGACCGGCCGGGGGTTTATGCAGGCTCTTGGCAACAGTCTGGCGGTGTCTGCCTGCAGCGCTCTGGCGGCTACTTTTTTGGCCTTTATTCTGGCATACAGTATACAATATACAAATCTTAACAAGAAATTTAAGGGCCTGATCCGTACGATGGCAGTTCTGCCCATGCTTCTGCCGACCATCACCTACGGCTTTGCCATTATTTACTCTTTTGGCAAGCAGGGCCTGCTCACACGCCTTTTTGGCGTACAGCTTTTTGATATTTACGGCTTTTACGGCCTTCTCTTTGGCTATGTCATTTACACGCTGCCCATATCCTTTATGCTGATTTTAAATACGATGGGCTTTGTAGATAAAAAATTTATGGTTGTTTCCAGAGTGATGGGAGACGGGGCAGCGCGCACTTTCTGGCAGACCATCCTCCGGCCTTTGCTGGGAACACTGGCAGCCTCTTTTGTCCAGTGCTTCTTCCTGTGTTTTACGGATTACGGTATCCCCGCCTCAGTGGGCGGCGAATACGAAGTTGTGGCCTCTGTGCTGTACAACGAAATGCTTGGAAGTATTCCCAATTTCAGCCGGGGCGCCGTGGTCGCCGTGATGATGCTGATCCCTTCAGTGATCAGTATCGCCCTTTTAAAATATCTGGAACGCTATAATATCCGTTATTCAAAGATATCCGAAATAGAGCTTAAAACAAATCCTGTGAGGGACACTGTCTGCGGGGCGCTCTCCGCGCTGATTATTGTCTGTGTCCTGGCTATTTTCGCGGTGATCTTCGTGGTGCCTTTTGTGCAGGAGTGGCCTTATCAGGTTACTTTTACGCTGGATCATGTGAGGGATGTGTTAAATGATTCAAGCCTGTTCGGTGTCTATAAAAATTCCATTTTCGTTGCGGTTTTAACGGCGGTGATCGGCCTCATCGTGACCTACGGTGCGGCCCTGGCCACTGCCAGAAGCCAGCTTAACGGAAAGCTGAAATCCGTTATTGACGCCATTGCTCTGGTGACAAACACCATTCCCGGCATGGTTATTGGTATTGCCTTTATGTTCATTTTTTCAGGGACGTCCCTGCAAAATACTTTTTTACTCATCATCCTGTGCAATGTGGTTCATTTCTTCTCCACACCCTATCTGATGATGAAAAATTCCCTGTCAAAACTGAACAGTTCATGGGAAACGACAGCGTCCCTTATGGGAGACACATGGATCAAAACCATTGTCCGTATTGTCACCCCCAATATGGCTTCCACCATTCTGGAAGTTTTCAGCTACTACTTTGTCAACGCTATGGTCACTGTCAGCGCGGTGATCTTCATCGCCGGGGCCCGGACGATGGTCATTACTACAAAGATCAAAGAACTTCAATATTATAATAAATTTAATGAAGTTTTTGTTCTGTCCCTGTTTATCCTGGCCACCAATCTGGTTGTCAAAGGACTTCTGGGATATGCAATAAAAATTAAAGAAGGAAAAAACAGCGTAAAAAGGAGAAATAAGAAAATGAAAACAAGAAAAGCGGCAGCAGTCATTATGTCAGCAGTAGTTTTGGGAACATTTGGTTTAAACGCATGTCAGGGCGCCGAGGCGGGCAGCGCCAGTGATCAGGTAGTGATTTATTCCAACGCTGATGATGAAGCGGTGGAGGCGATGAAAAAGACTCTGGACGAAAACGGCTATGAGGGTAAGTATTTATTCCAGACATTCGGGACGTCGGAGCTTGGCGGAAAGGTTATCGCTGAGGGAACCAATATCGAGGCGGATCTGATCACATTAAGCACCTTTTATATTGACAGCGCCCAGGAGCAGCAGAATATGTTTCAGCCGTTGAACTTTGACTATACCCTCATCGACAGCGCCAGCCAGAAAGATTACTGTGCCCCCATTACTTCCCAGGAGGGAACCATTATTGTCAATACGCAAGTGCTGGCGGAAAACAACCTGGATATGCCCACATGTCTGAAAGATCTGACGAAGGAGGAATACAAGGATCTTATTTCCGTGACGGATATTAAGAGTTCATCCACGGCGTGGCTGCTGATACAGGCCCTTGTCAGCGAGTACGGTGAGGACGGGGCTAAAGAAGTTCTGACAGGTATTTATGAAAATGCGGGGCCTCACATTGAGTCTTCCGGTTCCGGTCCGCTGAAGAAAGTCCGCGCCGGGGAAGTGGCTATCGGTTTTGGCCTTCGCCAGCAGGCAGTGGCAGATAAGGCGGACGGTCTGCCTATCGACTTTGTGGATCCCACAGAAGGAAATTTCTCTCTGACAGAATCTGTGGCTGTTATTGACAAAGGCGACAATACCAATCCTCTGGCCCAGGAAATGGCAGAGTGCATTATTACCAAAGGCCGCAGTGAGCTTCAGAAATATTACCCCAACGCTTTGTATGAAGGCGAGACAACCGACGCGGCCAACAGCTCCACCTACCCCAAAATTTTTCCGGAACCTCTGACTCTGGAGCTTCTGGAGAAACATCAGGAATTATCAGAGAGCTGCAAATAATTTCTATATAAATTACAACGATTCCGCCGGCAGCCTATGTTCCCGGACCGGGAGCCCTGCCGGCGGAACTGTCAATGAAAGGAGATCCATATGCTTAATTATAAATTACTGACACCGGGGCCGCTGACCACAACAGATACGGTAAAAAGAGAAATGTTATTTGACCACTGCACATGGGATGATGATTACAAAAAGATTACTCTGGACATCCGGAAAAAGCTTTTGGCCCTGGCCCATGTCAGTGAGCCGGAATACACGGCTGTGCTGATGCAGGGCAGTGGAACTTTTGGCGTTGAGTCGGTGATCACCAGTGTTATCGGCGATAACGAAAAGCTCCTCATCGCCGCCAATGGCGCTTACGGTGAGCGGATGGCGGATATTGCCGCGCACGCCCGCATACCTTATATGATTTATAATGAAGATTATAATCAAGTGCCCTCACCAAAGAAAATTCAGGAGATTTTAGAGAAAAATCCGCAGATTACCCATGTTTCCATGGTTCACAGCGAGACAACTTCCGGCATTTTAAATGATATCGCCTCGGTGGCCCGGGTTGTCAAGGCTGCGGGAAAAACCTTTATTGTGGACGCCATGTCCAGTTTTGGAGGCGTGGATATTCCTGTAGGGGAGCTTGGCATTGATTTTATCATCAGCAGCGCCAACAAGTGCATCCAGGGCGTTCCCGGTTTCTCTTTCATCATCTGCCGCCGGGATAAGCTTGTGGAAAGCAAAGGCAAGGCCAGAAGCCTTTCCCTGGATCTTTATGATCAGTGGGAGACGATGAATAAAGACGGAAAATGGCGTTTTACATCCCCCACCCATGTGGTGCTGGCCTTCGCCCAGGCTCTTAGGGAGATGGAGGCAGAAGGGGGCATCCCGGCAAGAGCATCCCGCTATAGGGCCAACAACCGCCTTCTCATCGAGAAGATGGAAGAAATGGGCATCCACCCTTATATTGGCGGCGAGCATCAGGGCCCTATTATCACCACCTTTTTCTATCCAAAACACCACAATTTTTCCTTCCAGGAAATGTACCGCTACATTAAAGACCGGGGATATGCCATCTATCCCGGCAAGGTGACGGATGCCGATACTTTCCGCATTGGCAATATCGGGGAAATCTATGAGGAAGATATTGTAAAGGTTTGTGATATTATCCGGACATTTCTTCGCGAACACGGATGTCTGGAGGAAAATGCGCCGGCGCTTTCCTGCGCTGACTGACAGGAGGATATGAAGATGAAGTTTGACGGTATTATTTTTGACTGGGCCGGGACGACGGTGGATTACGGGTGCTTTGCCCCGGTGAAAGCATTTATTGACGCCTTTGAATCTTTTGGCATTACCCCGACTCTGGAAGAAGTGAGAAAGCCTATGGGTATGCTTAAGATCGACCATGTGCGGACCATGCTCTCCATGGACCGGATTTCCCGCCTGTGGGAAGAAAAATACGGGCGCCCGTGGAATGAGGAGGATGTTTGCCAGGTGTATGAACAGAGTGAGCGTCTGATCTTAAAAATTGTGGAGCAGTATTCTGATCCAAAGCCCTATGTTGTGGAGACTGTGGATGCTCTGAGAGCCATGGGTTTAAAGATCGGTTCTACCACCGGCTATAATGACGCCATGATGGCCCTGGTGGTTCCGGAAGCGGCAAAGGCCGGCTATGCCCCGGACTGTTGGTTTTCTCCTGACGCCACCGGACAGAAGGGCCGCCCATGGCCCTACATGATCTTTCGCAATATGGAAGCCCTAGGCCTCCAGAATGTGGCCAGGGTCATGAAGGTGGGGGATACGGTAGCGGACATTAAGGAAGGCAAAAACGCCGGAGTTGTGACTGTGGGAATCATCGAGGGCAGCTCGGTTATGGGGCTGACCAGGGAAGAGTATGAGGCATTAAGCCCCCAGGAGAAACAGGCCGCCGATGAAAGGACAAAAAAAGTCTATGAGGACGCCGGAGCGGATTTTGTGATGCAGGATATCCGGGGAATTTTGGAATTGATAAAAGAGTAAAAACAATAAGAGAAGGAGCAGAGGGTAAATTTTTGAAAAAATCTTTGTATTGATTTTACCCATCTCTTACACTTTTATCACGTTTTTTTCCGGGGATTGATGGATGGCAGCTTAAAGTGATGATAAAATGAATGTACAGATCATTCCCCGGAGGCGATCATTTTGCTGTTTCATCTGATATTTTGGGCAATTCTTTACCTTTTTGTTTTCTGTACTTACCGATCATGGAGGATTTTTCCGCCCCAAAACCGTTATTATTGCATGGCGGATCGGGGCGGTCGTCTCCATTCTTGGTATGTTTCTTTATTTTTATCTTGGGCTTTACTATAATGTTTTTCCATTTGTCATGTGTATTCATCTGTTGGTTATTACTCCCCTGAAATCAGGTACAAGCTGCCTGCTTCGTCAGGCGGCGCAACCGCTTCGGAACATCTGATTTCTTATTCTGATTTTATCCTGAGTTTCAGATCATTGCCGTAGATTCCAACCGGGATCTCATCAGCGAATGAATACGATGTCACGTCGCCGGGCTCAAACATCATCATTGTTGAGAAAAACCGCGAATGGTGCAGGAAAAACTTCACAGTTCCCGTTCTTTTCAGAAATATATTGAAATATCGTTCCATGCAGAAATGACGCGAGTCTTTGATGCGTCAACCCCGGCGGCGCCATCATATACATTTCTCCGTCGATAAGTTCAGCTCTAACACCGTCCGGCAATGCCTAAACCATTCATAACACTCTTTTTTACAGCCTCGATACTCTGTACTCTGTAATTTCCTGATTGGATTTAATACAATATCTTTTTTGTCCAGATAATATGTCAACGCCTTTTGGTAATTGGCTTGCCATTTATTTTGAATAATACTCAACGGTTTTTCCTGATGCGGCGTAATAAAATCTGCATCTTTAGCACTGATAAACGGCGATGCAATAAGGCAGCCTCTTGCGGAAAAGCATTGAATGTCTTGGGATACAATGGTATTCTTAAAGTATGAAATACCAGGAGGAACTTTTATGGAGGAAATTTCATCTTCAAAATACTCATCCCAGGACACAGACAGGGGAGGAACGGGTTCTGGATCTTCAGGCGTGTTATCAGGGGCCGGTATGCAAAGTAAAGGAAATATTATAAAAAGAGCGTTTAAATGCGCTTTTCCCTATACCATCCCCATTTTTGCGGGATTTTGGTTTCTCGGCCTGACCTATGGCATTTATATGAATATATCCGGCTTCAGCTTTTGGTATCCCATGGTGATGAGCCTGACCATCTTTGGCGGCAGTCTGGAGTTCCTTGCGGTGAGTATGCTTCTCGCGCCCTACGCGCCGGTTCAGGTCTTTCTCATGACTCTGATGATCCAGGCTCGCCACCTGTTTTACGGGCTCTCCATGCTGGATAAGTTTAAAGGGATGGGCTGGAAAAAGCCCTATCTGATTTTTGGTATGTGCGATGAAACGTTCAGTATCAACTATACGGCGGATATTCCGGAACATATTGACCGCGGGTGGTTTTATTTTTTTGTCACGCTCCTCAATCATTTCTACTGGTTCAGCGCTGCCACCATCGGCGGGCTTGTAGGCAGTCTGCTTCATTTTAATACCGAGGGGCTGGATTTTGTTATGACCGCTATGTTTGTTGTGATCTTCATGGAGCAATGGTTCAAAGAAAAACGACACATCAGCGCATGGGTCGGCCTTGGGGCCAGTGTGGGCTGTCTTTTGCTGTTTGGCGCGGATAATTTCCTGATCCCAACAATGGTATGCATTTTAGCGGCATTGACGGTGCTGAGAAAACCGGTAGAACAAAGAAAGTGAGGCGTCAGAGAGATGACATTATTACAGGAAATTATAACTATTGCCCTGTGCGTTGCGGGAACGATGCTCACCCGGTTTCTTCCCTTCCTGGTGTTTGGCTCTAAACGGCCGACGCCCCGCTACATTCAGTATCTTGGAAAGGTTCTGCCGGGGGCTATTTTTGCCATGCTGGTCATCTATTGTCTTCGCAATGTATCTGTTTTCCAGGGCAGTCATGGTCTGCCGGAATTGATCGCCATTGCTGTGACTGTGGGGCTTCATTTATGGAAAAGACAAATGCTTTTGTCTATTGCTGGCGGAACGATTTGTTATATGCTCCTTGTTCAATTGATTTTTTAGAAAGGCAGCATGTGATTGGTGAGGGAGGAAACAATGCTTGACTACAGAGTTTACACTTTTCTTGAAGTGTGTAAAACCATGAATTATACTAAAGCGTCCCAGGTGCTGAATATTACCCAGCCCAATGTGACTCAGCATATCCGCTGGCTGGAAGAGAGGTACGGGAAGAAGCTTTTTTCCTATGAGAAGCGGCGGCTTGTGCTGACAAGCGCGGGAGAACTGCTGAAAAAGTCCGCAATATCCATGGCCTATGAAGAGAGGCTGCTGGCGGAACAGATGGAGAAATTGTCGGATTCCGGCGGGAAAATGGCTTTTGGCATTACCAAATCTGTCAATGAGAGCGCCATGAAATGCCGGATCATTGAACTTATTCAGACCCGGATGTGTGGCAACGTCTATTTTTATGTGGATAATACAGCAAGGCTGATCAAAAAAATGATGGATCAGGACATTGATTTTGCCATTGTGGAAGGCAATTTTGATCAGGGACAGTTTGATCATATCGTCCTGTCCAGGGAACCTTTTATACCGGTTCGCGGCCGGGAATACCGTCTGAGGCGTCCGGTAAAATCTCTGGAAGATCTGTGCGGTGAGCGGCTGATCATCCGGGAGGAAGGCTCAGGGACCCGCAATATTCTTGAAAGCATTTTGTTAAGCAGGAATCTCTCCTATGGCAATTTTGAATCCATTATGGAGATCGGGGATATTTCCGCAATAAAAATGCTCCTCATGGAAGGCTGCGGCATTACCTTTATGTATGCCACAGCTATTGAGAAGGAGCTGGAGGATGGGAAATTTGTGGAGATCCCGCTGAATAATCTGGATGTATGTCACGATTTTTCTCTGGTTTGGCCCAGAAATTCCGCCTTTCGCCATATGTTTGAGGCGTTGGCCCAAAATTTTACCAGATGCCGAGAAGGCGCTGGGCAAGAAGGCTTACGGCAGTAATACCGGTCCAGCAGCACAGGCCCATGAGTATAGGTTTTTTGCCGCTGCGAACCAGTTTGACGATATTGGTGTTTAGGCCGATGGCTGCCATAGCCATAATAATGAAAAATTTACTTAAATCTTTAAATGGTGTAAAAAATTCCGACGGCACTCCGGCGCTTACAGCGATGGTTGTGATCACGGAAGCCGCCACAAAAAATAAAATGAAAAAGGGGAAGATTTTTCTGAAAGAAACTTTTTCGGAAGAATTTCCTTCTTTTTTTGCCCGGAGAAAGGCCAGAAAAAGAGTGATAGGGATAATGGCCAGTGTGCGGGTCAGTTTGACGGTGACTGCTTTGTCCAAAGTGGCGTGTCCAAGATTGTGGATGGAATCCCATGTGGAAGCTGCGGCTGTGACCGAGGATGTATCATTGACTGCCGTTCCGGCAAAAATTCCAAAGGCTTCCCCGCTGGTGGAGGAAAATCCAACGAGCGCGCCAAATTCCGGGAAGAGGAGGGCGGCCAGAATGTTAAAAAAGAAAATAACGGAAATGGCCTGAGCCACCTCCTCATCATCAGCGTCGATAACCGGGGCCGTGGCGGCGATAGCGGAACCGCCGCAGATGGAGGACCCCACACCGATGAGGGCAGATGTTTTGGCTGGTATATTCATGGCCTTGTGAAGAATAAAGGCAATGATCAGCGATGTTGAGATCGTAGCGATAATGATCGGCAGAGATTGCCTTCCTGTTTCCAATATGACATTAAGGTTCAGGCCAAAACCCAGAAGAATTACGGCGTACTGTAGGATTTTTTTTGAAGTAAAGGCAATGCCTGCCTGAAAAGGGCTTTTGTTTTTAATAAACAGGGTGATAATCATCCCAAATAAAATGGCAAATACCGGTCCGCCGACAACGGGGATTTTCTGGCCGAGAAAGTGGCATAGCAGTGCGATGACCAGACACAGCAAGACGCCCCATATGTAATTTTTTAATGTTTTCATTGACAAAATACTCCTCTCTTACATTAGGCTAAGTTGAAAAATTTATTGACGATGGGGAGGCTGGCCATAATCTCTTGTTTCCGACGTCATGATGAGGATAACATATTTTAATAATTAAATAAAATTATAAATCATTATTTATATATAATATTTTTTTATAATCAATAATTCCTTATATCTGTATTCCGGTCAAGGCCAATTCCCTGGGGCTTATACAGCCGATGATACGGGATAGTTTTTGGTGTGCTTCTGGTATTTTTAAAGACAGATTCTTTAGAAATGCCGGGGCGCTTTTGCTTTTTCAACAGAAATAAGGATTTCCCTGGCAGAAAAATTCTGTTACAATAGTAATCATACAAGGATGCGGGGAAATGCTTTGCCCCGGACATTGGCAATAGAATTTCACAGGAGGGTATTTTAGTATGCGAGGAATTTTTTTAGACGGCTGTGTTACAGGTCTTGATTACCGGACGCAGACCTACAGCGGACAGTTAGATGCCAGGGGATATTTTGAGTATGAGGACGGCGAGAGCATTCTTTTCTCCATCGGTGGATTTGTCATTGGCTCCTGTCCGGCAAAAGAATGGATAACACCCCTGGACTTTGTGGCGGAGAGCGTGGGCCGTCATCTGACAGTCAGCCATTACCAGGTGGTTAATATAGCCCGTTTTCTTATCAGCCTTGGAAAAGTGGATGAATCGGTTCGCGCGGCGGTGAATACAGTCCGCTATGATATTCAGTTTGTCCAGGAGACAGAAAGTTTTGAAAAAGATCCGGTGATCACAGGACTGTTTGAAGGGCTTGGAAAAACTTTGGTGTCCGCTGCCGCGGCGAAAAATATTGTGCGCCGCTGCGCTAACGGTATCCGCAAAGAGCGGGACGTAAAAATTCCTGTGGCTGACGGCGGGTATGTGCTGGCAGATGTTTACCGCCCATTGAAAGATGGAAAATATCCGGTAGTGATGTGTATGGGCGTGTTCGGCAAGGAGTTTATTAACGGTTTCGTGGAAAATGAGGCAGAGGAGGTATATCGTCAGGAAGTAGAAGACCGTTTTTATGATGACTATGCTAATGTGGAAACAAAACATATGCTTCAGGAAGTTTTCTTCGGACGTATGGGGCCGTGTTTCGGCTCCGCCATGCCGGTGCCAAACACTGATCCGGAGGAAAAAGCGGACGCGCCTGCGGGACCGCCGCCATGCCTTGTTCCGGTGTCCGAAGCTTTTGAGCAGCCCTGCGCCATGGACTGGGTACCCTACGGCTATGTGGTCATCAATATTGAAGAGCGGGGGACCGGAAAAAATACGAACGTAGATCTGTTCCGCCAGTTCGGGGCTTCCAACGCTAAAGATTACTGTGATGCCATTGAGTGGGCGGCCAACCAGCCGTGGTCTACAGGAAAAATCGGTCTTTTTGGCGCTTCCTACTATGCCATGACTCAGTATCTTGCCGCCCAGAGAAAGCCTGAGGGTCTGACGGCTATGATTCCCATTATGGGGGACTATGATTCTTACAGGGATTATATTTACAGCGGCGGCGGCCTTTTTAACCGGGCTGACAATATGGATCCCTGCCGTGAACCACAGCCCTATAATTTTATGAAGAAAGCCATGGATGAGCCTTTTTGGAATGAGGAAACTTACGGGCCTGAAGGGGAGTATATGTCAAGCTGTGATATCAGCGCTATTGATCTGCCTATTTTCCCCTGTGTGGAGCCGGACGCCAGTCTTCACGCCAAAGGCAGCTCAGAGGCGTATATTAATTCCCCTTCAAAAAATAAAAAGCTGATGATCCTCAATGGCTGCGGCATTCATTTCTGGATGTATCAGCCTCAGTATTTGAATAAATTCCGCGCTTTTTTTGATTACTGGCTGAAAGGGACGGACAATGGCATTATGGACGAGCCGGCGGTGGATCTTCAGATGCGCACCGGAGAAGGCTCTTACTACTGGCGACATGAGTCCGACTGGCCGGTACCCGGAACAAAGTATGTACGCTTTTATCTTAATGCCGCCGGGAATGCCGCCGGACTGTCCCAGACAACTCCGGAAAATGAGTCGTCAGTGACATATAACGGGGATGTTTACCATAAGGTGTCCGGACGTGTACCTGGAGCTACATTTATCAGCGCGCCTCTGGAAGAGGATATGGAGCTGGCCGGATATATTAAAGCCGGACTGTTTGTGGCTTCCACCACCACAGATATGGAGATCCATATGAAAATCCGTGTTCTTGATGAAAATGACCGGGAAGTGATCTATCCGGCCCGGACAAGTATGGAGCGTGGGCTGCCTCTGGGCTTTGGCGCTTTAAAGGTTTCCCACCGTCAGCAGGATGAAAAGCGAACCCGGTATGAACTTCCTGTTTACAAACATACAAAAGAAGCCTGGGCACCGTTGACGCCTGGGGAAGTGGTGTACTGCGAGATCGGCTCATTCCCGACAACGGGAGTGATCCGTAAGGGATGGAAGATCCGCCTGGATATTGACCCGGCGGGAAGCCGCTGGGTGGATTACAATGAAGCGGGCTATCGCCGGGGCGCCCTCAATACGATTTATACCGGCGGTGAAAGGGCCTCTTTTGTACAGCTTCCGGTGCTTCCCTCGGAAAAATGACTTTGCTGACAGATTGCAGGAGGGTGCGGCGGGGAGGCGGGGCTGACGCGGCCAAAAGACAGTGTTCCCGGACGGACATTTCAGATTTTGAAACAACATTACTTTTTTAGAAGTTTTTGCAGAAAATATAGAAAAACTACTATAAAAATTAGTGCGATTGTGCTAAAATAATATCTAACAGCCCCGCAGGGATATTTTTTGTGGAGGCGGTGCGTGCCGGTTTATGGCATATCATAACGGATTGGAAGGAGAAAAAATCATGTTTGCAAGACATATGTTTAATCCGGAAGGATTTAAAAACACTGTAGTGGACGGAAAAACAGTGGGCTTTCAGTTTGACTTTAAAATTCAGTACTATCGCGGTGTAACTTTATCAATTATCCGCAATATCGAAGTTTGGGTTGATGGCGAAGGCTTCAACCGGGAAGATATCCGCTTTACACTGGAAGGGGATACATTCACTCTTGAAGAGATGCGTACAGTTATTGATTACCGCTGGAAATTCGGACAGTGGGCCACAGTTACCGTATTAAAAGACGGCGGCCTCTCCAAAGGACCTCATCATATTAAGTGTACTCAGACTATCGCACCATCATATATGCCGCATATCCTTGTAAACTCCGGCGAATATGATTTTGTCATTGAATAAAGAGTAAGGAGGATTTTATAATGGATTACAAAATTGGACGCAGCGTATCATTATACAGCTATCAGGAAGAATATTATCTTGGAAAGATGAATCTGGAAGATTGCATCCGCGAGGTTTCTAAGACAGGAGCTACAGGTATTGAGCTTCTCGCCGAGCAGATGGTTGATGATTTTCCGGTGATCACTCCGGAATTTAAAGATCAGTGGTTTGGCTGGATGGATAAATACGGTACAGAGCCTACATGCTACGATGCTTTCCTTGAGAACCATATTTATGACAACCGTACGCTCACATTAAAAGAGCAGGTTAAGATGATGGAGCGTGACATTAAGATCGCCGGCGAACTTGGCTTTAAAACACTCCGTACACTGGTTTCCACACCTATGGATGTTATTGAGGGAAGCCTTGGATGTGCTGAAGATAACAATGTTAAGATCTGTATCGAGGTTCACTCTCCTTTCTCTCTCAACTCCGGATGGGCTGACGGCTATATGAATATGATCTTAAAGACTGGCACAAAGTACTTCGGATTTATGCCGGACTGGGGTATTTTTGCCAAGAGAATCCCTGATGTTGCCAGAGATCAGGCCCGCCGTATGGGCGCTCATGAAGAGTGCATCAAACTTGTGGATGATGAGTTTGAAAAACGTTGCCAGAGAGGTTTTGTAAAGATTAAATATGACCTTGACCTTGGGAAAGCCAACATGGAATTTATGAAAGCCAACGGCTTCTTCGATATGATGGACAAGATCGAGAAGATGAACGGCAACGCGGCAGATAAGGCATACGCCGGTGATTCTTTTACATATACATGGAATGATCCTCAGGATATTATTGATAATATTCAGTACATTTATCATACCCATGCCAAATGCTATAATACCCATGAAGATTACACAGAAACTTCCATTCCGATTAAAGAAGTTATTGAAGCCTATAAGAAAGCTGGGTATCATGGCTTTGTCAGCACAGAGTATGAAGGCAACCGTCTCATCAATGATGCTTTTGATGTTGACAGCGTAGAGCAGGTTCGCAGACATCAGGAAGCATTAAGAAGAGCAATCGAAGGCTGATCTTAAACGTAAGGTCAGAGGTATATCAGGTGCGCATATGACGGCCGGTGCCGTTGTGTGCGCGCCTTTTTTTATATCACAGGGAACTGCGTTCCATGTGAATGACAAAGGATGGGGGCAGCCCGCTTTCCCTTCCCGGTCAGTTTCAAAAGGAGTGTAAAGTTATGGAGAAAGATTTTAAAGGGTTAAGCCAGAAAATCTTTGATCAGTTTAAACGTCCGGAGATTCAGGAGCAATATGGTGTTCCCAGCCATGAACCCGGAGATATCCGGACATGTATGGTTCCCATGAAGGACGGTATCAGCCTGAATACAACAGTGATGCTCCCCAAAAACAAGGGGGAGGAAAACCAGTGGCCGGCCATACTGATACGAAATCCTTATATTGCCCTGGCGGATAGCAGTCTGTACCGTTTTTACAATCTGTACGGTTACGCTGTTGTTTATCAGGAGGTGCGGGGAAAAGGAAAGAGTGAAGGGGACTTTATGGCCTGGGACAATGAGCGCAGCGATGGAATCGACACTGTAAGATGGATACAGAGCCAGCCATGGTATAACGGGGAGTTGTATCTTGTGGGCAGCAGCTATACGGCATTTGTCCACATGACCATGCTTGAAGATATTATGCCAGACGTTAAGGCCGCTGTACTTAGGGTATTTACGCCAGATTTTCGGAGCGCCCTTTATGAAAACGGCGTGTGGCATCTGGATATGATCACACCGTGGATCATTAACACAGAATATGATTTTAAAGAAGACCGTCTCTTTGTTGATAAATATTCCCAGGCATTAGATATCCGCCCCTTTGAGCAGGCCATTGACCAGGTGATGGGCAAAAGTTATCCGTGGCATCAGCAGATGATCGCCAGTGATGATCCAGATTCAGGATTCTGGTCCGACAGTCTGTGGGGGCGCCTGCGCTCTCTCCCTGAAAAAATAAATATTCCCGTCCTTCTCATTGATGGATGGTATGATCCTTTCTGTCCCGGACTGTTGGATATGTGGGAAAAAATTCCGGAGAATAGCCGTAAAGACTGTGCCATGATTATCGGACCCTGGGTTCATGACTGTGTGATTCAGGAAGGCTGCGAGTTTTCCATGCCCCACGGGGAGATTCTTGGAGAGGATGGCTCCCTTGGATTTCTGGACTGGTTAAATCATGTGCGTTTCGGACGCAGGCCCAATTTAAGTGTATTGGGAAAGATACGCTACTATATTATGGGAAAGGATGCCTGGGAATCTGTGGAAAGTTTTGAAGTGGATAAAGTTTTTGGATCCCGCCAGTCGGAGTGCAGGCCGCTGAGGTTTTATCTTTCTGAAAACCGGCTGACAGAAACGCCGCCGTCTCCGGGGAAGCTTTCTTATGACTATGATCCGGACCGGCCGGGATCTTTTTGGGGCGGGGAATATTACAACAATTTTATGCCCGGCGGTATTATGCACCAGCCCAAACCCTTTAAGCGTAAAAGCGTGCTGAATTTTATCAGTGAATCTTTTGAGAAAGATACAGAAATCTCAGGCTATATGGAACTTTATCTGAAGGTCGCTTCTGATTGCGAGGACACGGTATTTATTGCTCGCATTGATAAGGTGGATGAGGACGGCAAAGCCTGGAATATACGGGAGTGCGCCTCATTAATGAGCCGCGGACAAGCCCAAAAAGCGTCCTCTGCTGAAGAAAAAAATATGTGGCGTCTCCATCTGCGCTTCTGGCCTGGACCGTGGATAATCCGGGCGGGAGAGCGGCTTCGGCTGGATATTACATCGTCCAATTATCCTGCCTATCTGCCTTTCGGAAACACAAAGGAGACCTGGTCAAAGCAGGCCGATCTAAAAAAAGCTCATAATACTGTTTTTGTGGGGCCGGACACTTACCTGGTAATTCAGAGCCTTTCATGAGCGTCAGCTTTGCTTGATTGTTCATCTTCCGGGCCTGGCGGTTTATTCCTGCGGGCAACGAGCCAAGCGGACATGCTTGCATGTCCATTTGGCGACTGCCGCGAGGGTCAAATACCCCGCAGCTCTGCTGCGCTGCAAGTTTGATGCCCCGTAGCTTGCTGCGGGGTATTTGACTTTCTGATGCCAGGTTTATCAGGAATAAAACAGGCCCGGTTGTGACAAAAATATTTGGAGGAAGGTGAGTGGATGTTTGGACATAAGAGTGTTTATGAAGAACATTTTAAGGATCTTGAGAACCAGCTTGTGATTAATCTTGAGAATAATTATAAAGATCTGGCCTGGGACGCGGTGAAAAATCTAAGAAAGTATGTGGATAGCTTGAAAAATTATCAGGTGTCCGGTGGAAAAAGTATTCAGGATTTTATATCCGAGCCGGTGAAAAAAGCGCCGAAAGCGGGAGAGATCGAAAAGATGGAAAGTAAACTCAATGCCTATGAAAAGAGTATGGAAGGGTATCATCATTAAAAATAATCAGGAACCCCGGCGTGTCAGCATCGGGACTCCTTCTTCTTTGGACGCTAACTCCTTCCATGCTCTGTCAGCTTGCTGTGTGGCAGTTTACTGTGCATATGCATATATACAGATTGTTATTTGCATATATAGATGATATAATAAATGTAACAATACTGTAAGGGAGAGTTACATAATGAAACACCATATTTTATGCGGATTCATTGCTGCGGCAGTTCTTGTGACAGGTATACCGGCCTACGCCTCGCAGACGGCAGATGAAACAGTAGTCCAGACAGAGGCTCAGGAAGAGATTAAAGAGAATACCCAGGAAGGGATGGTGCGAGGCTTTGTCCGGCGTCTTTATGAGATTGTCCTTGGAAGGCCGGCAGATGAAAAAGGATTAGAGGAATGGACGGCCAACCTTTTAAACGGAACAGAGCAGGGAGCCAAAGTCGCTCAGGGATTTATTGACAGCCCGGAGTTTAAAGCAAAAAATTTAAGTGATACAGAGTATCTGCAGGTGCTTTACCGAACATGCCTTAACCGTGAGGGTGACGTCCCAGGTATGGCCCAATGGCAGGCAGTTCTTGACAGTGGCATGTCCAGACTGTGGGTGTTTAAAGGATTTGTAGAATCCGATGAGTTTACTCAGATCTGTCAGTCTTATGGTATTGAGAGGGGTAATGCCCAGTTGACTGCACCTATGGATATGAATGAGAATGTCACAAAATTTGTGGTGCGCTGTTATCGCCTCTGCCTTGGCCGTGACGCGGATACCGACGGCCTGAACGCCTGGTGCAGCCAGCTTCTTGGCGGTGCAAATACGGCCAAAGAAGCGGCCTATGGTTTTGTATTTTCCACAGAATTTCAACATTCCGGTATTTCCGATGAAGAGTTTGTCAAAGTGATGTACGAGCTGTTCTTAGATCGCCAGTGGGATGACGAGGGGTTAGATAACTGGGTTAATATTTTGCAGAATAATTCCAGATATTATGTGTTTAATGGCTTTGCTGATTCTGCGGAATTTGATCAGCTTTGCCAAAGCTATGGCCTTCAGGCCCGGACTTTTGCAGAAAAAGAACTGGACAGCTATGTGATGCAGGTCCTTGGACAGATCACCAATGAATCCATGACCCAGGAGCAAAAACTGAGAGCCTGCTATGACTGGCTTATGCAGCAGTGTTCCTACAAAGCGGTATTTGGAAGTGTTCCCGACGGCTACACATTTGAGCAGTGGTATGCCATTAATATGTTTAAGGAGCGCAGAGGGAATTGTTATTCCTATGCCAGCGCCCTTCTTGCCATGGCAAAGCGGATCGGATATGAAGACGCGGTCATGATCAAAGGGTATTTCCAAGGTCCTACAGGCAAAGTGACTAATACCTGGTCGCCTCACGCATGGGTGGAGATCGGCGGATTAAAATATGATCCCCAACAGGCAGCCGAGCATGGCTATGATTGCTTTGGCAATCCTAATTCTCCGGTTCCGTACAAGTATCCGGATGCGTAAATCAGTTTGCGCGTTTTGCGGTTTGCAGGAAATTATTGATTATTCATTTCTTGAAAACCCGTGTCGCAAATTTACAACAAAGGTAAAAAATGGGGGTATTCTATGCCGAAACATCGTAACTATTCACTTGCAAATACAACGTGGATAGCTTATAATCAGTGTAGAAGGTAACGGAAATATTGGTCTATCCCCGATTACCCCAGACGAAAACACAGGGCAAGATGATTTGCAAGTTACACGGCTATCCCCTATTTGCGGTAGAGGATAGCCCTTTTTCTATCTATATACCTATATACGGTCTTTGCGATTATCTATGTAGCTCAGGGCGGCAAATATCACCAAGAGCAGTGTCAAAACTTCTGACAAGTCCATAGCGACCTCCTTTCCGGTGACGAAAAGGAAAACGAGGATATCCCTATACTGTCTACACTGATTATGAGAATTATAGTATAATGTGATTAACCGCGTCATGATTGCTTGTGAAAACAGTGGTTATATTATTGCGGACGATTTTCCTGAGGGTTAGGAAAATCGTAAGTGCCGGTGTAACGAGTAAGCCGGTTAAGGATTTTAGGAAATACATATAAGGAGAGATAGGAACATGATTAAAATACTATTCGTCTGCCTGGGCAATATATGCCGTTCACCCATGGCTGAATTTGTAATGAAAGATCTGGTTCACAAGAAAGGGCTGGACGACTGTTTTTATATTGCATCTGCGGCGACAAGCACGGAGGAATACGGCAATCCGGTTCATCCTGGAACCCGAAATAAGCTGCGCCGGTATGGCATTTCTACAGAGGGAAAGTATGCGGTGACTATGAGGCGGGGAGATTATGACAAATATGACTATATCATCGCCATGGAGCAGTATAATATCCGTGGTATTATGCGCATTATCGGCAGCGATCCGGATCACAAAGTCCATCTCCTCCTGGATTACACAGATCGGCCGGGAGACATTGCCGATCCATGGTATACCGGAAATTTTGATAAGACTTACGATGATATTCTGGAAGGCTGCCAGGGGCTTCTTCAGGTATTGTGCCGGGATGTTTTGGGATAGAATCACTGAAGTTCCTCAAAAATTTTGAGAAAATTACGGGCAATCCGGGAGAGGGGGCGGTTTGTGTTTGGGCAGACCGCAGCCATCCGCGTCACCATCTCCTCACATAATATCGGATGAACTTCCAGTTTCGCGCTGTCCGCCAGGCGGCTGATATTTTCAGGGACAAGAGCAATGCCAAGACCTGCGCCGGCCCACTGGAGGGAAGTCCTGGCGTCATCATTTCGGCAAAGGATGGATGGCCTCATGCCGATATTGGCAAAAGCCTGCATAATAATATTTTCAAATCTGCGATAGTAGATCAGAGGTTTCCCTAGGAGTGAAGTCAGCCCAACACCCCAGTCGGACCCCATAGATGGAGACGAAGGTTCGGCGGATCTCTGAGACGTCCTGGGGCGGGTGGGGATATCTTTAAAAAACTCAGAGTACCCTGCGGCCATGAGCGGTTCTTCCGGGCCATAAATGCAGGTAAGACCGTCTGTATTAAAGGGGGTGCGGATAATGGCGCACTCCACAAGGCCATTCTTTAATTTTTCTATAACTTCGTATGTATTTCCCTCGTATAAATCAATGGAAATCAAAGGATACTGTCTGGTAAAGGCGTCCATAAGCCGGGTCATTAATATGCCGCTGGAAGAGATACAGCCGATCTTTAAAGTGCCCGACTGGCCGCCGTGAAAAGAGCGGACTTCCTCCGTGGTGTTGTCAATCATAGATAAAATATCTTTGGCGCGGTAATACAAGACCTGTCCGGCGCCGGTAAGCTCTATGCCGTGAGCAGTCCGGGCAAAAAGGGGGATGCCAAGATATTCTTCAAGCTGAGCGAGCTGTCTGCTTAAAGGGGGCTGGGAAAGGCCCAGTTTGTGGGCCGCGGAGGATATACTTCCGGTTTCCGCGATCACTGTGAAATAATAAAGCTGTTTAAAATTCATAATTTCTTCCTCCCGGTTGAACTGGATATGTTGACTATCTTATATAAAAATGGTATAATTCAACGTAAAGTTATTTAAAAAATATATAGCCATGTCTATTGTACATGAAAACGAGGAGAATTGCAAATGGGAAAATTACTGCATTATTTAAAGGGATATGCCAAGGAAAGTATTCTAGGTCCGCTGTTTAAGCTTCTTGAAGCCTCCTTTGAGCTTCTGATCCCCATTGTTATGGCCCACATTATTGATGAGGGCATCCGAAATAGGGACATGACCTATATTTTGCAGATGGGAGCAATTATTATCGCTCTGGGAGTTATAGGTCTTGTCTGCTCTATCACAGCTCAGTATTTTGCGGCGAAGGCGGCTGTTGGTTTTGCTACAGCCCTGCGGTACGATCTGTTCCGCCATATTCAGTCTTTGTCCTACTCAGAGATGGATACTATCGGGACGTCCACGCTGATCACCCGCATGACCAGTGACATTAACCAGGTTCAGTCCGGGCTTAATCTTGTCCTCCGGCTGTTTTTGCGTTCTCCTTTTATTGTCTTTGGGTCTATGATCATGGCCTTTACCATTAATGTCCGGGCGGCCCTTGTCTTTGTTGTCACTATCCCCCTTCTGTCTGTTGTTGTCTTCGGCGTTATGATCATCAGTATGCCCCTGTACCGCAATGTGCAGAACCGTCTGGACAAGGTTCTCCTCCACACCAGGGAAAATCTGGCGGGAGCCAGGGTGATCCGGGCTTTTAACAAAGAGGTGGAGGAGAAAAAAGATTTTGAGCAGGCCAATGATTTCCTTGTCAAAGGCCAGATTTTTGTGGGAAAGATTTCTGCTCTGATGAACCCGCTGACCTATGTGATCATTAACGGCGCCCTCGCCGTTCTGATATGGACCGGGGCGTGGCAGGTGGAGGACGGAATCATCAGCCAGGGGCAGGTGGTGGCATTAGTCAGCTATATGTCACAGATTCTCGTGGAATTGGTGAAGCTGGCAAATCTGATCATTAATATTACCCGTTCCCTCGCCTGCGCCAATCGTATCCAGGCTGTCTTTGAGACAAAACCGGGGATGGCGCCCGGCGCCGGGGCTGCGGAAGACGCCCATACCGACGATATGGTTGTTTTTGACGACGTCTCTTTTACCTATGATAAAGCCTCAGAGCCTTCACTGAGCCATGTGAGTTTTACAGTGAAGCGCGGACAGACCATCGGCATTATCGGTGGCACCGGCAGCGGAAAGACATCCCTTGTGAATCTTATCCCGCGTTTTTACGACGCCACACAGGGAAAGATCTTTGTGGAGGGAAATGACATTTCCAGCTATACGTTCCGACAGCTTAGAGATGAGATCGGCGTTGTTCCCCAAAAGGCGGTGCTGTTTAAGGGAACTATTGCCGAGAATCTCCGATGGGGGCGGAAAGAGGCTACCAGAGAGGAGATGCTTGAAGCACTTGAAGCGGCTCAGGCCCTGGAATTTGTTGAGAAGAAGGACAAGGGGCTGGACAGCGTGATCCTTCAGGATGGCTCAAACCTTTCGGGAGGTCAGCGGCAGCGTCTCACCATTGCCAGAGCCTTGATCCGAAAGCCTAAGATCCTTATTTTAGATGACAGCGCGTCGGCTCTGGATTACGCCACAGACGCGAAGCTGCGCAAAGCCATAAAGAATTTGGACAAAAAGATGACCGTATTTATCGTGTCCCAGAGGACAGCCAGTATATGGCACGCGGATCAGATCATTGTCCTTGATGACGGTCAGGTGGCCGGCATTGGCACCCATGATGAACTTCTCAAACACTGTGACGTTTATCAGGAGATTTATTATTCTCAGTTTCCTAAGGAAGAAAATCCGGTAAAGGGGGAAGTCGCTCATGCATAAGAGGTTCAGACATAAAGGTACGATTATAAAAGTCCTTCAGTTTTTAAAAAAATATTGGATACTGGAACTTCTCTCTTTGCTATTTGCCCTCATCTCTGTCATCCTCACTTTGTATCTGCCTATTCTCACAGGAGACGCGGTGGATCTTATTGTGGATAAGGGACTTGTGGATTTTCAGGGCATCTTAAGGATCCTTATAAAGATGGGTATTGTTATAGTCCTGACAGCTCTGGCTCAATGGCTGATGAATACATGCAACAACCGGATCACTTACAGCGTTGTGCGGGATATCCGCCGTCAAGCTTTTGATAAACTGACCACCCTACCTCTGAAATATGTGGATTCCCACCCTCACGGCGATATTATCAGTCGTATTGTGGCCGACGTGGATCAGTTTTCCGATGGCCTTCTCATGGGCTTTACCCAGTTTTTTTCTGGTATAATGACCATTCTTGGCACACTGGTTTTTATGGTGAGCATTAATTATAAAATTGCCTTAGTAGTTCTTCTTATCACGCCGGTTAGCCTGTTTGTAGCCGCCTTTATTTCAAAGCGCAGCTATGCCATGTTTAAGCTCCAGTCAGAGACCCGGGGAGAACTGACGGCCCACATTGACGAGATGATCGGCAATCAGAAAGTTGTCCAAGCCTTTGGACATGAGGAGGAAGCGGCAGACAAGTTTCAGGAGATCAATAAGCGTCTCCAGAGCAGCAGCCTTAAAGCGACTTTCTTTTCCTCCATTACCAACCCGGCAACCCGGTTTGTCAACGGACTTGTCTATGCCGGCGTGGGTATTACCGGGGCTCTCTCAGCCATCAATGGCGGCATTAGCGTAGGGCAGCTTTCCGCTTTTTTGAATTATGCCAATCAGTACACAAAGCCGTTCAATGAGATTTCGGGAGTGATCACAGAACTGCAAAATGCCCTGACCTGTGCGGCGCGGGTTTTTGCACTCATCGAGGAGGAGACTCAGACGCCAGATAAGGACGATGCGGCTGTTCTTGAAAAGGCAAAGGGAAAGGTAACTTTAGATCATGTATATTTTTCCTATCGCCCGGATGTAAAGCTTATCGAAAATCTCAACCTGAATGTAAAACCGGGACAAAGGATTGCTATTGTAGGGCCTACCGGCTGCGGAAAGAGTACAGTGATCAATCTGCTTATGCGTTTTTATGATGTGGATCAGGGAAGTATCTCTGTGGATGATATTGACCTTAGGGACATGACCCGCAGAAGCCTTCGGGAAAATTATGGTATGGTGCTTCAGGAGACATGGCTGAAAAATGGCACGATCCGGGAAAATATTCTCTATGGCAGACCTGAGGCCACAGAGGAGGAGATGCTGAGAGCCTCGAAAGAATCCTACGCCCACAGTTTTATTAAACGTCTGCCTGAAGGGTATGACACTGTGATTACTGAGGATGGAGGCAACCTTTCCCAGGGACAGAAGCAGCTTTTATGTATTGCCAGGGTAATGTTGTGTATGCCGCCTATGCTTATATTAGACGAGGCAACATCCTCCATTGATACCCGCACCGAGATTCGTATTCAGAAAGCTTTTGCCAAGATGATGGAAGGGCGCACCAGCTTTATTGTAGCCCACCGTCTATCAACAATTAAAGAAGCGGACTTGATTTTAGTGATGAAAGATGGCAAAATTATAGAACAGGGAACACATCAGTCCCTTCTGGAAAAAGACGGTTTTTATGCTCAGTTGTATAACAGCCAGTTTGCGGTTATGTAACTTTTTGGAACGCTTTTATGAAAAGCAGCAGTTCGTATTTAACGCGGATGATACGAGTGTACTGTTTGCGGCGCGGATCGTGAGCAGTGATGTCAGGAGGAGTAATGGAGAGGACTTTTTTTAGAAAATCCAAAGAATCCCTGCCTGTTCTTGCCATTTGTTATGATTTTGATAAAACATTATCTCCGGATGACATGCAGGCCCAGGGATATATTCAGGACGTCGGCTATGATGTGGAGCATTTCTGGGAAGAAGCCAATGAGCTGGCTTTTGAAAATGGAATGGATCAGAATCTGGCCTATATGTACAAAATGGTAGAAGAAGCCGAAGGTAATATTATTGTCAAGAGGGAAGCGCTGGAAGCTTACGGCGCCAAGGTAGCCCTGTTCCCTGGGGTGGACACATGGTTTGACCGGATTCGCCAGTACGGCGAAGAGAAAAAAGTGATCGTCGAGCATTATATTATTTCTTCTGGTCTGAAAGAAATGATTGAAGGAACAGAAATTGCCAGAAAAGGTGTGTTTGAGAAAATATACGCCAGTTCCTTTTATTTTAATCAGAAGGGTGTGGCGAAATGGCCGGCCCAGGCGGTCAACTACACAAATAAGACTCAGTTTTTATTCCGCATTGAAAAAGGGGTGCTGGATGTCAACGATCCGGGGGTGAACGAATATTTTCCGCCGGATAAGATCCGGGTGCCTTTTAGAAATATTGTATATATTGGGGACAGCGACACAGATATCCCCTGTATGAAGCTGGTCAATACATATGGCGGCCATTCTATCGGCGTCTATAACCCGGCCCACATGAATAAGGAGAAAGTGTACCGTATGCTTAGGGAGAAGCGGATTAAATATTTTGCCCCCGCGGATTATACGCCGGGATCTCCCATAGAGACATTGATTTTTTCTATTATTGATAAGACAGCGGCTTACGAGGCGCTGGAGGGCTGGCATGTGAGCAATCAGAAGGAAGCTAATGACAATAATAAAAACGAAGACTGCCGGAGCATAAATTAAGCTCCGGCAGTGGATTCAGCCAAAGATTTTTATCCAGAAAGATTTCTTTTCGGTGACAATAAGCCGTTCTTTAAACTTTTCGTCAAGATTTTTTTTCTTTTCTTTATCGGGAAGGGCGTTAAGCTTGTCTACATAGTCTGAATAATGGTCGCACACATCCCTGATAGGGCCTGTTTCCATTAAATGTCCGCCCTCGATCCACAAACCTGTTTTGCAAAACTCCCGAACCTGGGGCAGAGAGTGAGAAATAAAAAGGATCGTTTTATCTTTCTCGTCCCTGAGCTTTTTCATCCGGTTAAGGCATTTTTTTGCAAAGCCTTTATCACCTACAGAAAGGGCCTCGTCGATAATAAAAATGTCCGGGTCAAGAGCCAGAGATATAGAAAAACCAAGGCGGGATTTCATACCGCTGGAGTATTTTTTTACCGGTTGATAGAGAAAGTCCCCAAGTTCCGCAAACTCAACAACACCGTCAATGATCTCCCTGATTTTTTTCGGCTTAAAGCCCATGAGAGCCCCTTTGAGATGAATATTTTCAAGGCCGGTAAGCTGATTGTTCAGCCCCGTGTTAATGGAGATCAGCTCCTGCTCACCATGGATGGCAAGCTGTCCGCTGTCAATATCGGAGATCCCGGCCAGGATCACGGACAGCGTAGATTTACCTGAGCCGTTAGTGCCAAGTATTCCCACCACATCGCCTTTGGCAATTTTCAGCGTGATATCTTTCAGGGCGTAGAAACTTTCGCTGCTTTTGGAATCCCCATCCTTTTTCTTTAGTTTGTATATTTTGGAAACATGTTCCATTTCAACAGCGTATGGACTGGAATCATATAATGTTTTTTCCATAAAATACCTTTCTTCTGCAAAATACAAAGCATGGCTGAGTATCGTAACAGTTCAGCCCGCGCCATTCGCAATCCCGCCTATTCCTGATGGCTGAACTGTTATATCATATCAATAAATTTGCGCTTGAATTTATACATGAGGGCACAGCCCACAATAAAAAGGAGTGCGACACAGCACCAGAAATACAGTGTCAGGGCCGGGTGCTGCCAGAAGGGCCGGCTGTAAAAAATACTGTCCCGGTAGCCGGTGATGATATAATATACCGGATTGAGCTTCATGCATACATTGAGAAATCCATGAAGGGGAAAGGTATCGGGAAACTGGCACTCCCAGATGACCGGCGAAAAGTACATCAGCATACGCATGAGGGAAGTGACAAGTTTGCGCACGTCCCGCCATAGCATGGTCAGCACCGATAAGATCAGGGATACGGACTCCACAAAAGCAAAGGCGCAGAGGGCGTAGTAGATCAGGCCCAGCCAGTACAGGTTTGGGAAAAATCCGCAGATCATAATGGTGACAAAGGCAATAAGAAGCATACACAGATGGTTAAAAAATTCTTTGGCGCAAATGGTCGCCGGAAGGATGCTGACGGGAAATTTCATTTTTGTGATCACACTGGTCTTGGAAAATATGGCGCTGCATCCGCTCTGGATGCAGGGTTGGATAAACCACCAGGCAGCGTAGCCGACGACAAGCCAGGGAAGGTAGTTGATATTGCCGATGGGTTTCCGATTCCAGGCAATGCCGAAGATGAGCCAGTAAGTCAGCACCTGTATGGCCGGTGAGGCAAAGTTCCAGAACAGACCAAATTTGGAATCCCGCATATCCGCCAGCAGCTCATATTTGGCGATGGAGTAAATCCGGTAGAGATTGTGTATATTTTCGCCAAATACATACTTTAAACTGGTAAACATGGTCAACCTCCCAGAGCGGCGTTCTCGCTTTCGAGATAATCTACAGTGCGCATAAGCCCTTCTTTCAGAGTATAGATCGGCTTCCAGCCCAGCGCTTTCAGCTTATCACTGTTAAGGATACCTAAAGTGAAAGGGGCACAGCCGGTATTTTTCTGATCTTTTGGAATATCAAAAACAAGCTTTAATCCCCGATCGGGGTAAGCGTCGGCCAGAGTCTGGGCGAGCTGGCGGATAGAAACCGTGGCGTCCTCGCTGGATATATTGTATACTACGTCCTCGCTGTTCAGCAGAATATAAAAGAGGGCGCAGACGGCGTCAGCTACATAAGTGTAAGTCCGGATGGGAAGCCCTTCGCTTTTTAAAACAATGTCTTCACTGCGGACAACATTGCGGAGAAAGTCTGCCTGAACCCGGCCATCGTTAATGGACATCCCCGGACCGAAAGTGTGGGCCAGGCGGGCGATCTTCACATTAAGGCCGTACTGTTGCTTAAAGCACATACACATAGTTTCTGCGGCTTTTTTGCCTTCCGGGTAGCAGGAGCGTGGGTTTAAGGGATCCACAAAGCCGTAGGTATCTTCTGTAAAAAGCTCCTGATGATCATAGGGCTGACCGTAAATCTCCCGGGAGGAAATAAAAAGATAACCTTTGGCACCGCTTTTTTGAGCCGCTTCCAATGTATAAAAAGTGCCAAGGGTATTGGCGGCCACAGTACCTACCGGGTCATCCCTCATGATCAGAGGACTTGCCGGGCTGGCGGTGTGGATGACGAAGTCAAAAGTCTCCTGGGAGGCAATGGGCCTGGTGACACTCTGGCATAAAATCTGGACTTTATCACGGATTTCGCTGGAAAGCTTTTCGGGATGGCGCACCAGGGCGGTGATCTTTATATGATAGTCCCTCTCTTCGTTGAGCGCCAGCAAAACGTTGGTCATATAACTTCCAAGCATACCGCTGGCGCCTGTGATAAGGACGTGGGCGTCTTTAAATTTTTCCCAGTGAAGATTTTCTTTGAGGATATTGGCAAAATCTTCCTTTAAAATAGCGTTCATTGTATCCCTCCTACTTTTTTCATATTACTGTTTTTTCAGGGTGGCGGCGATTTCTTTGCTGCTTAAACCGAAAGCATCCCGGGTTTCCTGGTACTGGATCATGGCCCGGAAAATGTACAGATCTTCCGGTGTTGTCACCTTGATATTGCCCCTGGGGCCTGGAACAATGGCAATCTTATAGCCCATGCTTTGCATCAGTGTGCAGCTATCAATGATCCCTGTGTATTCCGGATCCCTGGCCCGGATTTTTTCGTGGGCGTCAAGAATATCGCCAAGATAGAAAGCCTGAGGCGCCTGGGCGGTATAGACTGCTTCCCTCTGTAAGACTTTGCCTACATAGTCGCCGCCACGGCTGAGTATAGGTGTCTCGATCATAGGCGTACAGGTGATAGCTGTTCCATTTTCTTTCACACAGGTGATCACGTCATCAATGAGGCCGCCGTTAATACATGGACGTACTCCATCGTGGATCAGTACCACGGCGTCTCTTTCATTATTTTCAGAAGCCGCTTTTAAGGCATGATAGATAGACTCTTGGCCGCATCGTCCTCCGGGGACGATGTCCTTTACCTTTTTGATCCAGAATTTATTCAGCATCCGTTTCAGTTTGCGGATATATTCTTCTTTACATGCAATATAGAT
Organism: Catenibacillus scindens; assembly: GCF_014202115.1. Taxonomy (GTDB): domain Bacteria; phylum Bacillota; class Clostridia; order Lachnospirales; family Lachnospiraceae; genus Catenibacillus; species Catenibacillus scindens. The sequence continues at coordinate 40,079 of NZ_JACHFW010000007.1, read as the reverse complement.
TTCGTCAATCTGGGGATGTTCCTCAAAATTTTCAAGAGTATGGATAATAATAGGCATGCCATTGACTTCCAGAAATTGTTTTGGAACTCCAGCCCCCATGCGGGCGCCGCTGCCTCCGGCAAATATAATTGCTATATTTTTACTCATGAGTTTCACTCCCATCTAATAAAATTTGGTTAATAATTCTGTCTGAGGCGTGTCCGTCATAGTTTCCAAAATGTTCCCGGGCAAATGTGAGAGTTTTGTCTATTTCATAATCTTTTGTTTCCAGAGCTGTCATAAGCTGGTCAAAAGTATCGCATACTTTTCCGGGAGCGTTATCTTTTACAGACCGGTGTACACCGCGGGTTAGCTCATAAAATGCTCTGTCATAAGTGTAAAACAGAACAGGGCGTTTTAAAAGGGCAAATTCATAATAATTGGATGAATAATCGGTGATCAGCAGATCTGTTATATAAAATAATTCGTTAATGTCCGGGTAATCTGAAAAATCGCAGATTCTTGTCCGGAAGATTTTGGGGATATCCGGGCGTTCAGTGATAAAGGGGTGCATTTTTATAAGGAAAATATACTCATCTCCGCAAAAATCATAAATTCGGGAAAAATCCAGCCGGCTGTAATCATACCAGGCATCTTTTTGTCCGGCACCCCGGAACGTGGGGGCAAAAAGAATGATTTTTTTCCCTCTCAGATCCGGCCATTTTTTATAAAATTCCGACGTAAAAGCGTCAATTTTCTCCTGGTCAAGAAAATGGTCCAGGCGTGCCATACCTAAGGGAAGGATGGCATCTTTTTCAATGCCGAAAACTTCTTCATAGACTGGTACAAGTTCTGGGGCTCCGGTGAGGGCAAAAGTGTAGGCTTTGTGGCAGGAGCCGGAGGGAAAAGGGGAGCCTTCCCGGCCAAAACGGCTGTAACCCACAGATTTGAATCCTTCGCCGGCGTGCCATACCTGGATCAGTTTTGTCTTTTTATACAGTTTAAAAAAGCCAAAAACCGGAGCGTAGTCATCAATAAATATAAAGTCGCTGGCGGCGATGGAGCCGACGGTTTTGATCCAGCTTAAAGCGCTCTTTTGATGTCCTACAGATTTGCGGCAGGCGCAGGAAATCTTAAAGCGTCTTTTCAGACCGCGTTCAATCATCCGGTCGTGGATATATTTTAAATTTCCCCAAAGATAGTCTTTCGTCTCAGTCATAAACAGAACTCTGTCTCCGTGTTTTGGGATAAGCCGTGAAAAGGCGAAGTAATAGCAGCGGATCATTACAATGACCAGCCACAGATAAAACCGCCGAAACTTTCCCTTTAATGTCACGGCCTCCTGGACATACTTCCGTTTCCGCCACTTGGGGTTGACGCGGACAAAAAAGCTGGACAGAACAAGTTCCAGCCGGTTAGGACAGACTTCCTGGACGCTGAAAGACACATTGTAGGCATATTTGTTTTTTCCATATTTAAAGATCCTAGCCCACTCGTCCTGGCAGCGGGCCTCTTCACAGTCGATGGACACTGGGAAGATCTGTCCGCCATTTAGGGCGCACAGACGCCACTGGCCATTGTCGAGAAAACTGCGGCCGTTTGCGGCCGCCATATTCAGACAAAAGCTCCACTCCCGGAGCTTTTGTTCCTGTGGAGAAAGGGGAATCTGTCCTTTCTCCACGGAAACTCTTTTTGGATTTTCAGGATCCAGAGACATTAAAACAAAGGCGGTTTCTGATGGGATATCTGTCTCTGAATGGATCTTAAATTTCAGAAAGATTCTTTCCCACGTAATGCCGCTGACAGTAAAAGGACATGAATTCGTCCATTTCATGGCTATTCTCCTTTGGGGGACATACTGGGCCGCAGCTTGTCCCTGTCGATCATTTTCTGATAATTGTAAATTTCCTTGTAAATGCGCTCACAGTTATGATGATCATTGTGGGCAAAAAAGTCATCAGCTCTGAGGCGGTACATTTCTTTCATCTCGCAGCCGGAAGCCATGTATTCACATAAAGTATCCACAAGCTGATCTAAGCGGCGACATATTTCTCCAAAACCCATAGTGTCATAGAAAAATACGCCGTCCTCATAGTGGGGAGGCAGATCTTCCGGATGAAAGTAAACGACAGGTTTGCGCATATAGGCAAAGTCAAACTGGACACCGGAGTAATCAGTGACCATAAGGCTGGATTGGGTCAGTATCTCCTCATAGCTTAAATCCCCTACAGAGGGGATGACCTCCAGCTCCGGATTCGGTGTAAAATCTTCCACCTGGGAACTGATAATGGGGTGGAGGAGATACTTGATTTTGTAGCCATACTTTCGTGCCGTCTCGATCAGCTTTTCGTTGTTAATCAGTGTATTGTATATATGAAAATAAGTGGTGTGTTTAAATTCCGGATTATATCCCCGCTGCTCTCCTTCGCTGGTAGTCACCGGCAGGGCGTTGTACATACGCCAGGTAGGGGAGATGAGGATCTGCTTCTTATCTTGGTTCACCAGGCCGTCGTAGCGGCCGATGCCTGTCAGCTTCAGCATATCAAAGCCCTGATAGCCGTAGGCGTGGCGGGAAAGATTTTCGTATTCGTATTTACTGCCTAGAAAATACATCATCGTATTGTCAATGATCCGCCTCTGGGCGATGGCGCATTTCTGGACAGACAGGCCGTGCTGGAGGCACATAGAGCCAAAATTGCACAGGCCGCGGATATATTTGGAAGTCTCCTTTGTGTACCCGTTAAATGGGAACAGATGGGAGTTGGTGATGAGTAAAATATCCGCGTTGACAAATACAAGTTTATGAAAAAGGGATCCGTTGACCAGCGGCCGGAAGCCGTCCCGGCGAAGTTTCTTATAATCGCTTGTATTTTTATTAATAAGATAATATTTTGTGATGCCGTCATCTTGCTTCCCACTGTAACGGTATAAATATTCAGCACTGTCGCCGCCTTTGTAGAGCTTGTCCAGCATAAGCCAGATCCGCTTTTTACGAAAATAAGGCCGGGTCAGCCAGTAAAGCATACGGAACTTCCAGGGGGACTTATCTTTTTTATGAAAAAGCTGGAGCTGAAGCTGGAGTTCCCTCTTTAAGACATTAAAGGTGGTGGCCCGCTTTATGGAGATTCCATTATTGGCGTGATGGCATAGATATTTGTTAAAACGCCAGTAGGAATATCTTGGAGATTTACTCAGCTTTGCCCAGTGATTGGCAAAAGTCATTTTCATAGGGAACTTTTCACCCTTAAATTTGGCATAAAAAGTAATTCTTTGAAGCTTTTTCCCCGAATCGAGATGAAATTTCAGGAAAAAAGGCAGCCGGCGGTATCCGGGAACTCCAAAATACTTAGTTTGGGAATAGGCGGTGGTATCAGTGATGGGATAGTCCTGGCCATTAAAAGTGGCAAAAAAACGGATATCTCCATATTGGAAAATGCTGATAAGAGAACCGTCAATCCACAGATCGCCGTCAATATAGTTCATAATATTTATGGAAATCCGGTGGGCGCTTAACTGGGAGATCAGATGATCACCAAAACGCATCTCAAGATCCCGGCCTCCGATCTCCATGACTTTAGGATCGTCGCTGTTTACAGGAATGTAATCATAGCGGACATTTTCAACGCCATATTTAATCCTAAGATACATGCATCGGATCTCCGGGTTAGTGGTCACATAGGGCAGCCGGCTCTGGTTGAGAAGCTGCTCATCATCAATGTTTTGAAAAAGCCGGGTCACAAGGGACAGATATGTATCCAGACGATCACTAAGGAGAATTTTCTTATCCCGGTTATCCTGATTGGACATAAAACGGCAATTCATATAGAACATACAGTAATTTTGCAGGAAAATCGGAATAGATCCGTACATTTTCCGGGCGTCATCAAGGAGAGGAAAAATAAACTGCTCCATGGAAGTCTCATACCAGGCGTCAAAATGGGCGTTTTGATGATACAAAACCTCATTGGCTCTGGGGGCGTAATAATAATATTTTGCTCCCGGAACGGCATAGTAAGATTTATATTTCAGCAGAAAGCGGAGGATGAAATCCGCCTCCTCTTCCATAGTAAGGCTGTCTTTAAAACCAACACTTTTCGCGGCTTCTGTTTTTATAATACACCCATCCATGGTGATCAAAATTCCGTCCGGCCTGGAAAATACGTCCCGCACATAAGTATAGCGAACCGGAAGGAGGTTTGCGGAATCTGGCTCAGGCTGCGGCTCATCCCCGGAAGATGGGGTGAAATCCTGGTCCAACGGTTCTATTTTCATTTTTCGGATATACTTTTTGCTGAGGATATGTTCGACACTTTTGGGGGAGACGACAGGATTGCGGCAGTAAGCCTTGCCGACACAGATGGATATATCGGCGGCGGGAGATGTTTCATCATCGGTAAAATGCGGGGCTTCAAAACCGGCGATGGCTTTTTCTATAAAGGCCGGAGCGAGTGTATCCCTTTCTTCCATAAACAGCACATAGGGGGTGTGTATTTTAGACAGAGCATAATTGTATAGCTGTGACCGGGTCACAGAGCCTTCCGGTGAGAGGATTTCATAAGGCGGAAGTTTCTCACTGTCTGTTCCGATACATAGATCTTTTGAATGGGTCAGGTAATAAATTTTATAGCTGCTGTACGTCTGGGCCAGGATACTCCTCAGTGTATCCTCCAGTCCGGTATGCTCTGTGTTTTCCAGTATAATAATTGTTAAAACTGTTTCTTCCATATAAATAGAAATACCTCACTTGTTATGCCTCATAAAGATGTATCGCTGCTGGTCACCATGTGACCGGCAGCGATCTATCCGCAAATGGGAATCAGGCGTTTTTATAAAAAAGAAAGAATATAACGGGCAATGTCTTGCCCAGCATGACCGCTGTAACATATGTATTTGTCTGAAAAGGCTTTCAGACGGTCCCAGTCATATATGCCGCTGTGGATGGCATCCATAAGAACCTGGGGATCGCTGCTGGATGGTCCGGGGATTTCTTTGTAATAGTCAATGGCCAGTCCCCGCTCTTGCAAGTAGCGGCTCATGTCGAAATTATAAAAATAAACCGGAAGGCCGATAAAGGCAGCTTCATAAACAATGCAGGAATAATCGCTGATCACTGCGTCCGCTACAAAAAGCATATCAAAGGATGAAAAATTCGGCGCACATAAAATTCCCGGACCGCTTATGGAAATCTTTGAAAGCGGATGGGGCATGAATACAAGAATATCTTTGGTTTCGTCGAGAAACAGGGTCAGATTTTCAATGGCAGCCCGCATCTTTTCCTCATCTTTCCGGAATGTTGGACAGTATAAAATGACGCGGCGCCCTTCCAGTTCCGGAAATTTTTTATAAATTTCACTGCGCTTTTTCTTTTTGTATTTTGCGCTGCGCAGCAGGTCTGTCCGCGGAAGAGGCATGATTCTCACAATACTGTCATCACAGTTAAAACCTCTGGCAAGGTCATGGCTGTAAGCCGGGGAGCTGGCCAGGACACAGGTGTAATTTTCGTGCATATGGAGCAGGCGGGCAGTCTTTGAGGGAACGCCCTCAGGCGTGTCAAGAGCAGTGTAGCCAAACTTTTTCATGCTGCCCATGGAGTGCCATATCTGTATGATCTGCAGATTTTTCCGGTGCTTTAATAAGGAAACAACGATACAATAGGTGTCCAGCACAACCACTTTGCTTGTGGCAATATGATACATCTGCTTCAACATATGAAAACCATATTTGATCAGATCAATATATTTGGCGTTGAGCCTTTTTTCCAATGTATGACAGAGGGTGACGATCTTTATCTGTGGCGCCTGTTTTAAAAGATGGCGCCGGATCAGAGTAAAATCCAGGGATGGCCGGTTGGCCTGGCGGGAAATCATCACCACTTTGTCTTCTACCGGACATAATTTCATAAAAAAATAGATGATGCCCAGAAAAACCTGAGCGCACGCAACAAGTATTTTCATAGTTTTTACCAATGGCGAGCTTCACCATACATCCCGATAAAGCCCGGCCCATAAAGGAAGGCAGAGAATGCCGTCTTTGTTTACTGCAACAAAAAAGCAGCAGGAACCTGATAAAACCAGCCCTGTGGCTGAATATAAAAATCGTAACAGTTCAGCCACGCCTACGCTGCGCTGACCTGCGGCTTATGCCGCTCCTTTGCTCATTATCGGGCGGTCACTTCATCAGGAATGGGCGGCTGATCCTTATGCAAGCATAAATCATCCTGCCCATCCCTGATGGCTGAACTGTTACAAAAAATTCCGCGTGCCCCTACTACTATGAGGCTTATTTTATCACGTAATCGAAAACTATACAATCCTATATCTTAAAAAAATTTTACAAAAACATGATGAAAATTTTGTGAAATTTAAGTGATAAAAATCTGGAATTTTCCGGAAAAACCCATAAATAACAGGTTTTCTGGAAAAAAATCCCGGTATATATAAGAATGGAATTGTTACAATTTATGTAATATTTTTATGGTAATTTACAGAAAATCAGTTATAATAGTACTGTATGCGATTTGAACACTACTAAATGCCTTGAAAAAAGGCATATTTGGAAAGGGGAAAGTAATGTTAGGCTCAGATATCGGAATTGATTTGGGAACTGCCAGCATTCTTGTATATATACGTGGAAAAGGAGTTGTTTTAAGCGAACCGTCGGTGGTCGCTTATGATAAAGATACTAATCAGATCAAAGCCATCGGCGAGGAGGCACGGCTGATGATCGGAAGGACGCCGGGCAATATCGCGGCAGTCCGGCCGCTGCGCCAGGGCGTGATCTCTGATTACACAGTTACGGAAAAAATGTTAAAATATTTTATTCATAAAGCCATGGGCCGGAAAAATCTCCGGCGGCCCAGAGTGAGCGTGTGTATCCCCAGCGGGGCCACGGAGGTTGAAAAGCGCGCCGTTATCGACGCGACTATGGAAGCCGGGGCGAGAGACGTTATTATTATTGAGGAACCTATTGCCGCCGCTCTCGGCGCGGGAATTGACATTTCAAAGCCCAGCGGCAACATGATCATAGACATTGGCGGCGGGACGACAGACATCGCCGTGATTTCTCTGGGCGATACAGTAGTAAGTACATCTATTAAAGTCGCCGGCGACGATTTTGACGACGCCCTGATCCGCTATATGCGCAGAAAGCACAATATGCTCATCGGTGAGCGGACTGCGGAAGATATCAAAATGTCCATCGGCTCTGTCTATGAGCGGCCGGAACCGGTGATGGCCCAGGTTCGGGGGCGGAATCTCCTCACCGGGATGCCGAAAGTGATTCAGCTTTCTTCCGAGGAAACCCAGGAAGCCTTCACCGAGGCAGCTTCGGCCATTGTTGCCGGTGTTCACCAGGTACTGGAACAGACCCCGCCGGAATTATCGGCGGATATTGCCCAGAGAGGCATCTTGCTCACCGGCGGCGGCAGTCAGATTTACGGCATGGAAGAACTTCTGGAAGAGTCCACCGGCATCCGCACCACCACAGTGGATGACCCGCTCTCGGTTGTAGCCATCGGTACCGGGCGATACGCGGAGTTTATTGAGGGCATGGGCGAGTTGGCCGCAGCTCACAGCGCTGTGCGTATGTGAAGATAAGCTTCGGTGCCCATGCATGGTATAAGGAGGTGACTGCATGGAGGAGCTTCAGGGACTGGTGGAACATATAGTATATCACAACGACGGCAACGGATATACTGTGCTGAATTTAATGTGTCAAGGCAGTGAAGTTGTGTGCGTTGGTACCATGCCAGTCATCAGTGAAGGTGAATATATTAAAGCCCAGGGCAGCTATGTGGAGCATATGACTTACGGTCAGCAGTTTAAGATCGACACGTTTTCCGTGGAAATACCGGAGGACGCTTATTCTGTGGAGCGCTATCTGGCGTCCGGGGCGATTAAAGGTGTGGGGCCTAAAATGGCCCACAAAATAGTCTCTAAGTTTAAAGAGGACACATTCCGCATTATCGAGGAGGAGCCGGAGCGCCTGGCCGAAATCAAAGGAATCAGCGAGCGCAAGGCTCAGGAGATTTTTGAACAGTTTCATGATAAGCAGGATATGCGCCAGGCGACAATGTTTCTTGCGAAATTCGGCATTTCTTCCACTTACGCCATAAAAATATATAATGAATACGGCAGCCGTCTCTATGATATTATCCGGGAAAATCCCTATCGGCTGGCAGAAGACATTACCGGTATCGGATTTAAACTGGCCGACGAGATCGCTCACAGGGCGGGAATCGGGCAAAATTCCGACTACCGTATCCGCAGCGGCATTATTTACGCTCTGGCCCAGGGGACTCTGTCCGGCCATACTTACCTGCCTAAAGATATTCTTGTTGCCAGGACGTCGGAGCTTCTGGACATTGATCCGTCTCTCATCGACAAGCATCTCATGGATCTGAGTATTGACAAAAAGATCATGGTCCGGGAAATGGACGGGGAAGTGGTGGTCTACGCTTCCTCCTATTATTATCTGGAGCTGAATGTGGCCCGGATGCTGAAAAATCTTAATATGACCTATGACGTGGAGGATCTCTCTCTGCCGGAAGTGATTCGCCGTATTGAGATGCAAGAGGGGATTGCCCTTGATGATATGCAGAGAATGGCGGTTATGGAGGCGGTGCGCCATGGCGTTCTTGTCATTACCGGAGGACCGGGAACGGGAAAAACAACCACCATCAACGCCATGATCAAATATTTTGAATATGAAAATCTTGAGATCCGCCTGGCGGCCCCTACCGGCCGGGCGGCAAAACGAATGACCGAAGCCACCGGCTATGAGGCGTCCACGATCCACCGGCTTCTTGAATTGTCCGGAGCGCCGGAAGACCAGGCGTTGGCCCGGTTTGAGCGCAACGAGCAAAATCCTTTGGAGGCCGATGTGATCATTATCGACGAAATGTCTATGGTTGACATAAACCTTATGAACTCCCTGCTCAAAGCTGTCATGCCGGGAACCCGGCTGATCCTTGTGGGGGACGTGAATCAGCTCCCTTCTGTTGGGCCGGGAAACGTGTTGAAAGATATTATCAATTCCCACTGCTTTAACGTTGTGCGGCTGACAAAGATTTTCCGCCAGGCACTGGAGAGCGCCATCGTCACCAATGCCCATAAGATCAACGACGGCATTCCCATTGACCTGGCGCATAAAACAAGAGATTTTTTTTGTATGAAACGTTATGACACTCCGTCCATTATCGGCGTGATGATTGCCCTGATCCGGGATAAGCTGCCTCCCAATGTGGGTGCGGCGCCCTATGAGATTCAGGTGCTGACCCCTATGCGCAAGGGAGAGCTTGGCGTCGAGCGTCTCAATGTGATCCTGCAGCAGTATCTCAATCCTCCTTCCTCGGACAAGAGGGAGAGGGAACATCGCCAGGGCCTTTTCAGAGAAGGGGACAAGGTGATGCAGATAAAAAATAATTATCAGATTGAGTGGGAAGTTACAGATAAATACAATATCCCTGTAGATAAAGGGGTGGGCGTTTTTAACGGTGACACCGGTATTATAAAAGAAATCAATACTTTTGCGGAATTACTTACTGTAGAGTTTGATGAGGGCCGCAAAGTCAGCTATCCTTTCAGCCAGTTAGATGAGCTGGAGTTAGCCTATGCGGTTACCATACATAAATCTCAGGGCAGTGAGTACCCGGCAGTGATCCTGCCGCTGCTTTCCGGACCGAGAATGCTTTTTAACAGAAATCTTCTCTATACTGCGGTGACCCGCGCCAAAAGGTGTGTGGTCATTGTGGGAAGCGAAGAGACGGTGGAAAGGATGATCGGCAACGTCAGTGAACAAAAACGTTATACCGGACTGTGTCAGAGAATTGGGGAAGTTATGGGAATGAAACAACCGGCACAGCCATCTTAGCCGGAGTATCTGTAAAACCTGTGCCGCTTTGGCTTGTCCCGGCGGTACACACAGGAAATGGAGGAAATGACATGAGAACACGAAAAACCTTGAGCAAAAAGACTGCGGCGGCAATGCTGGCAATGCTGTTGACTGCGGGGATGGTTACGCCTTCTTATGCCCAGGAAATACCATTAGAGCAAAATAGCGCCCAGACACAGGAAACCATAGAAAACCAGACTCAGATCCAGAGTGAGACACAGACTGAAAGTCAGACTATAGTTGAGAGCGAGACTTCGGGCGAGAGCGAAACGCAAATTGAGAGCGAGACTTTAGTTGAGAACGAGACACAGATTGAAAGCGAAACTCAGACTGAAAGCGAAACTCAGACTGAAAGCGAGACACAAATTGAGAGCGAAACACAGTCTGAGAGTGAGACTTCAGTTGAGAACGAGACACAGATTGAAAGCGAAACTCAGCTTCAGTCCGGGAGTGAAACCCAGAATGAGGTGGCTGAAAATCAGATTGTCAACGATGACCCGGAAGCGGACCGCAGTTATCGTCAGAACGCCGTATATGATTCTATGATTATGCCGTTTTCTGCGGTACAGGATCAGGAGGTCACAGCCTACGGCATTGATGTATCACAGTGGAATGGAGATATTGACTGGGAAAAAGTAGCCGCTGACGGCGTAGACTTTGCCATAATCCGTGTGGCGTACAGAGGCTATGGCACCGGAAAGATTGTTATGGATGAAAAAGCTATTGAGAATCTTGAGGGGGCCACAGAGGCGGGCATAGGCGTTGGCGCTTATTTCTTCTCCACAGCTCTCACAGAGGAGGAGGCTGTTGAGGAAGCTCAGTACCTTATTAATGTCCTTAAAGATTATAATATTACATATCCGGTGGCCTACGACTGTGAAGGCTATGAGGATGAGGATTACCGCAACCATGAATTAACTAAAACCCAGCGTACCGATAATGCCATTGCCTTTTTAAAAACTATCAGTGACGCCGGATATAATGCTACAATGTATGGCAGCCAGTTCTATCTCCAGGACGATTGGGATGAGGATTATGACAGCGAGTGGACATGGGAAACCAGCCGGATTAACAGCCTGTATAATACGTGGGTAGCCCAGTATTTTTATTATCAGGAGGTGGGGCAGGAGTATCCTTCCTATGAATCTATTGAAGGCCGCAATACAACCTATGACGGTGATTATATGATGTGGCAGTTTACATCTCAGGGGGTGATTGATGGTATCAGCGGATATACAGACCTGAACCTCTATTACGGAGAAGTGCCCTCCGATGAGGAGGAAGAGCTGACCGGTGTGCCAGGCTTTGTGAGCCGCCTTTATACCATAGTCCTTGATAGAAAATATGATGCCGCCGGTCTGCAGGAATGGGTGGATGTGCTAGTCAGCGGCGAGACCACCGGCGCCGAGGTTGTGCGGGACTTTATTTTAAGCCCGGAATTTACCGACAAAAATGTGAGCGATGAAGAATATATTGAAATTTTGTATAATACCTGCATGGACCGTAAATCCGACGCCGCAGGTAAGGCGGCCTGGCTGGAACGGCTGAATCAGGGATTTTCAAGACTTTACGTTTTGAGAGGCTTTATCGAGTCCGATGAATTTACAGGTATCTGTGAAGATTTCGGCATTGTCCGGGGCAACATCCCGTTAAGCGAAAACCGGGATCAGAATGACGGCGTGACCAGGTATGTAAGCCGGTGTTATGAAATCTTCTTGGACAGAAAGCCGGATGTGGAAGGCCTTAATGACTGGACAGGACTGATCCTGGCGGATAGAAGCTACGCCGCCCAGCTTCCCGACGGATTTATCGGCTCTGATGAGTTTGTCAATAAAAATCTGTCCAATGAGGAATTTGTAAGGATCTGCTACCGGGCGATTTTGGACCGGAATCCGGATCAGGATGGACTGAATGCCTGGGTAAGGCGTCTTGAGGCCGGGGATTCCCGCAGAGAAGTTCTGGCCGGGTTTACAGACTCTGATGAGTTTAAAGAACTCCTCGCCGATTATGGGCTGTAGGCTTTGTTACTGTCCGTTTCGTGAACAGTCACCGGACTTTTGGCAATTCAGACAGATAAAATATGGAAAATTGTAGAAAATAGTAATAAATAACCGATAAAAGTGTGTTATAATGTATCATAACATAACTATTCAGCCCTGCGGCAGGATAGTTATGATGCACTACAGACAGGGTTTGGAGAGGCAACGTGAAGAAAGTTATATGGACATTTAGAAAATCAGTAATATTTTTGATAAAAATGGTGTTATACCTGGCATTGCTGGGCAGCTTTTTCTTCATTATGGGTATTGAAGACTGGCAGCTTTTGCGGCCTTCCCGTACGGCGGCGATCACCCTTGTGACTTTCTGCCTTTCCGGACTGGGACTGACCGCAGCCTACGGGACTTTTGACATTGGTCAGAGGAAGAGCAAGCCGATCATCGCCTCTCTGGGGCTGGCTGTTGTTCTCACAGATCTTGTGACCTATATTGTCCTGGCCATCATGAACACTAATGATGCCAATAACCGTCAGTTCCGCTTTGAGAACATCGGTCTGCTGCTCATCGTCATTGTAGTGCAGATATGGCTTGTGATTATTTTTACTTACGCGGGCAATTACATCTACTTTCGCATGTACGCGCCGGAGCGGTGCTGCATTGTCACAGAGTCTGTCCAGAGCCTCAATGAGATTGCCAAAGCAGTGTCCCGTTTTAAGAAGCAGTACCGTATTTGTTATGCCAGGGATTATCGGTCAGAAAAGCTTTATGAGACTATCCTGAAATGTGACACCGTCTTTATCTATAACGTACCTGTGCGGGAACGGACGGAGATCATGGAATATTGTTACCGGAATTTGAGAAATGTCTATATCAGCCCTGAAATTTCTGATATTGTTGAGATTAACTCCAAACATGTGATCCTCGACGATATTTCGCTGATCAGCGCTCCTGTCAAGGAGCTGTCTTTTGAACAGAAGGTGGTCAAAAGGCTGATGGATATTGTGCTGTCTTTGGTGGCTCTGATTATCTCCAGTCCGATCCTGCTGTTGTGTGCTGTCAGTATAAAATTATGCGACGGCGGAAAAATAATATTTAAGCAGCGCCGGGCCACAAAGGATGGAAAGGTTTTCCAGGTTTATAAGTTCCGCACCATGCGGGAAAATGTGAAAAATTTTTCCGTTGTATCCGATGATGACCGGATCACTCCGGTGGGAAAGATCATGCGCAAATATCGTCTGGATGAACTGCCTCAGTTTGTCAACATCTTGAAAGGTGAGATGAGCATGGTAGGGCCACGGCCGGAGATGCTTGAAAATGTTTATCTGTATACTAAAGAATATCCGGAGTTTTCCTATCGTCTCCGGGTTAAGGCTGGACTCACCGGCTATGCTCAGATTGCGGGCAAGTATAACACATCGCCAAAGTATAAACTTGTATTGGATCTGATGTATATTGAAAAATATAGTCTTGTAAAAGATCTGAAACTGCTGCTTCAGACATTGATCGTTGTATTTAAGCCAGACAGTACGGAAGCTTTCAAAGACAAGGAGAAAGTGATTCTGTCCGGTCTGGATAAGGAATCCAATGATTGGTGGGGGGAATAAATGGAAGAGAAGATTACAGGGAGCATTGTCACCTATAATAATGAAAAAACCATACTGGAATGTGTAGAATCTATTCTGGATCACACAAAAAATTGTGATTTCCAGCTTTATATTTATGATAACCGGTCGACAGATCAGACCGTGCCGCTTCTGCGTCGGCATTTTCCTCAGGTAAAGATCATTGAGGGAAAGGAAAATATCGGCTTTGGCCAGGGCCATAACCAGATCATACGCCGGGTACATTCGGATTTTCACGCTGTGATCAATCCGGATATTTTTTTCAAAAGCAACGTGATCCTCCAGATGGTTCGCTATATGGAGGAACATCCGGAAGTAGTGCAACTGACGCCTATGATCCGCAACCTGGACGGGACCATACAGTATCTGCCAAAACGGGACCCGAATTTTAAGTTTGTCGTTTTAAGCAAGCTGCCTTTTTTGAAACATTACCGCAGGATCTACACTATGGAAGATACAGTTATGATCCGTCCTGCAAAAGTCATGTCCTGCACTGGATGCTTTTCTGTGATCCGGACGTCTGTGCTGAAAAAAGTCCACGGCTATGACCGGCGGTTTTTTATGTATTTTGAGGACGCGGACTTATCCCGGAGGCTCCGGGCTTACGGGGATCTTGTCTATCATCCGGGAATGCACGTCTACCACACCTGGAAAAGAGATAATACAAAAAGCATGAAGGGCGTCTGCATTTTTTTGCGGTCCATGGTGAAATATTACAGAAAGTGGCGATAAACCATGATTGACATACTTTTAGCCGCTTATAATGGCGAAAAATATATTGAGGAACAGATAGCTTCCATAGAGGCTCAGACTTGCGCAGAGTGGAATCTGTGGATCTGTGATGACTGTTCCACAGACGAGACGGCCGCCCTGGCTGCTGCGGCTGCCAGCCGGTTTAATAAAAGCCATCCGGATTCGGACCGGCGAAAGATTACAGTCAGTGTCAATAAAAAAGCCTGCGGCGGCGCCGCCCAAAACTTTATGCATATGCTGTCTCTGGCCTCCTCGGATTATGTGATGTTCTGTGACCAGGATGATTACTGGAAGCCGGATAAAGTTGAAAAAACATTAAAACGGATGAAGGCTATGGAAAAGAAATACGGCGCCCATACGCCTCTTCTTGTCTACACCGATCTTACGGTGGCGGATGAGATCCTTAACACCATCGCGCCGTCTTTTATTCAATATATGAATGTTCCGCCCAAAGTAACATTGCCAAGGCTACTGCTGCAAAACAGCGTGACAGGCTGTACAGTAATGATGAATCGGGCTTTATATACTCTGGTGCGCCAGGTTAAAATGGCAAAAGGGATCGCCATGCATGATCATTTCGCGGCTCTCACAGCCAGTGTTTTCGGAAAAATCGGATTTTTACCGGAGGCTACCATTTTGTACCGGCAGCACGGAGACAACACTGTCGGGGCGGCCGACGCCCGAAGCCTTTCCTATCTATGGAAGCGGTACCGCCAGGGGAAAAAACAGTTCCGCAAAGAGATGCAAGGTTATATGGCTCAGGCAGACTGTTTTTACCAATTATTTCACAGCCGGATCAAAGATCCGAAGATTCAGAAGCTGATCTTTGACTACGGCCACCTTTATGAGAAAAATAAGTTTTACAGAATAAACTTTTATATAAAAAATCATGTCATCAAATATGGCTGGTTAAGAGCCGTGATGCAGATGATCTGGGGATAACCGGATCAGAAGATGGAGTCGAAAATGAGTACTATTACATCCAATATGCTCAGGCAGGCTGAGAAGATCAAACCTGCCCTGAAAAAAGTTTTGCCGCAAAAATTTCTTACATCTGCAAAATCCCGAATGCTGGAACAGTCTTACAAAAGTCTTGTGCGTCAGGGGCGGCGTCCCTTCGCGCCGGGGAAAAAGCCTTACGGGATCAATGTGATTGGTCTTGTACAGGCCCAGATGGGGCTGGGACAGAGCTGCAGACTGCTGGCCGATGTTCTTGAAGCCAGCCAAATCCCTTACGCCCTTTACAATTTTAGGCTGCCGGCCTCGTTAATGAGTGCCCAGGAGCATGGATATGATTCGAGGATCCGGGAAGATTTGCCCTATGGGATCAATCTGATCCACATTAATCCCGATGAAATGCTCCTGATGTATGACCGTCTGCCCAAAGATTGTTGGGATGACAGCTACAATATCGCTTTCTGGCTGTGGGAGCTGGAAGAAATTCCCAAAAGCTGGGAAAAGTATTTCCCCATGCTTGATGAAATATGGACCCCGTCAGAATTTATCAGCGGTAATCTTCGAAAAGTTACCGACCTGCCAGTAAAGACCATGCCGTATTGTGTGACTGCCAAAACCGATGAAAAATATGACCGGGATTATTTTCATCTGCCCAAAGACCGTTTTCTTTTCTTGGCGATGTACGATTCCAACAGTACTATGGAGAGGAAAAATCCTATGGGTGCGGTTAACAGCTTTAAAAAAGCCTTTCCCCCAGGGGATTACCGGGTAGGCCTGGTGATCAAAGTTAACAATGCCAGAGAGGAAGACTTGAAAATATTAAAAGAAGGGCTTAGAGACTACGATAATGTTTACTATATCACAAAAACTCTGGAAAAAGATCAGGTCAATACACTGATCAGAGACTGCGATGTTTTCGTGTCCCTCCACCGGGCCGAAGGTTTTGGCCTGGTCATGGCAGAGGCCATGCTCGTGGGAACGCCCTGCATTGCCACCAATTGGTCCTCCAACACCGAGTTTATGAATGATGATGTGGCCTGTATGGTGGATTACTCATTTACAACGCTTAAAGAAGATTATCCTCCATATAAAAAGGGGGCGGTCTGGGCGGATCCGGATGTGGACCAGGCTGCCGGTTATATGAAGAAACTGCTTGAAGATAAAAAGTACTATAACGGCCTGGCACAGCGGGCAAAGTCCTATATTTCCAGAAAACTTGGCATGGATCAGGCTTTAGAAAAAGTTAAACGGCGCATGGCGCAAATTTACGAAAAGGATTGAATCTATGAAACATTTAAAAGAACTTTATGATTATCGTGAAATGATATACAGCCTTGTGCGGCAGGATCTGCGGGGGCGCTACAAAGGCTCTGTTCTGGGATTTTTGTGGACTTTTATCAATCCCCTGCTCCAGCTTGCCGTATACACCTTTGTATTTTCCATTGTTATGCCAAATAACATTGAAAAGTTTTACCTTTATCTTTTTGTCGGCCTTGTGCCATGGCTCTTTTTCAGCGGTTCTATGACGGGAGGCGCAGCCTGCATTATGGCCCAGAAGGATATGGTGAAAAAGATTTACTTTCCGAGAGAAGTTATGCCTATTTCCTATGTGACCAGCGGTTTTGTCAATATGCTGTTCAGCTTTATCGTCATCTTTGTAGTTATCCTGTTTTCAGGTATCGGCGTCAATCCACTGGCATGGCTGTGCCTTCCCATTGTCATGATTGTAGAGTACATTATGGCTTTAGGCGGCGCCATGGTCACGTCCGCCCTGACAGTTTACTTTCGGGATCTGGAATATATTCTTGGCATCGTCACCATGGCATGGATGTACCTGACCCCGGTGGTGTATTCTATCGACATGGTTCCCGAACGGCTGCGCCCGCTGCTGAACTTTAACCCTATGACCCCAGTGATCAATGCCTACCGGGAAATCCTCTATTACAAACAGTTCCCTGAGCTTAGAAATCTGGCCTGGGCCTTTGTCCTCGGCCTTATCGTTCTGGCTATCGGAATACTTGTATTTAATAAGCTGCAGAAAGGTTTCGCGGAGGAGTTGTGATCATGGATAAAGGGAATGCGATTGAAGTTAAAGATGTCAAAAAGAAATTCAGAGTATATTTTGATAAAGGCAACCAGTTAAAAGAGCGTCTGCTGTTCCGCAGCAGGAACCGCTATGAGGACCGGTGGGTATTAAACGGCATCAGCTTTAATGTAAAAAAAGGGGAAGCAGTGGGATTAATCGGCCACAACGGCTGCGGAAAAAGTACTACATTAAAACTTTTAACCCGGATCATGTACCCTACAGAAGGGACCATTGAGCTTTCCGGGCGGGTGTCCAGCCTTATCGAGCTGGGCGCCGGATTTCATCCGGATATGAGCGGCCGGGAAAATATTTATACAAACGCTTCTATTTTCGGCCTGACTAAAAAAGAAATTGACGAACGCATGGACGACATTGTGGAATTTTCCGAAATGGAACAGTTTCTCGATAATCCGGTACGCACTTACTCCTCAGGTATGTATATGCGTCTGGCCTTTTCTGTGGCCATTAACGTCAATGCGGATATTCTTCTCATTGATGAGATCCTGGCGGTGGGGGATATTAACTTTCAGGCCAAATGTTTTAATAAGCTTAAAGAGATCAAGGCTCAGGGAACGACCATTGTCATTGTTTCCCACTCCCTGGGACAGATCGAGCAGATCTGTGACAGGACCATCTGGATCGACGGCGGAAAAATCAAGGCCGACGGAAAACCCAGAGACGTCCACCCAGAATATATGGACTTTATGGGACAGAAACGCCAGGTCATTGCTGAAAAAGAAAATGCCCGCAAAGAAGAAAAGAGCGGAAAAAAAGCCGGCGAGCGTGGAGAGGATGCAGAGAGCGGAGAATCCGGTGAGGATAAAAAGCGGTGGGGCAACGGCCATGCCCGGATCAATAAGGTGCGACTTTTGGACGAGCAGGGCAAGAGCCAGAGCGCTTTTGCCACAGGCAGCCCTATAACCATTGAGATGGATTACAGCGTCCGCCAGAAAGTGGAAGACGCAGTGTTTGGCATCGGCATTTTCAATCAGAACGGACAGCAGGTTTACGGCACTAACACCCGCATTGATCAGATGGATGAATTTGCCCTTGAAAAAGACGGAACCATGAGCGTACATCTGGATCAGGTGAATCTCCTGCCGGGGATATATCTTCTGGATATTGCCATTGAATCCCAGGTAGGTGTCCCGGTAGACTATTTCCGGGAGGCGTACACCTTTGAAATGTACTCCCAGATCGGGGATGTGGGGATTGTCCGCCTGAACCATCAGTGGAAGATATAGAGGGAGGAGAAGGAAAATGTTTGGAAAGTCCAATCAGCAGAGGGAAGAGGAGCAGGAGCAAAGAATAGCCGCGCTGGAAAAACAGTGTGGAGATCTCAAAGAACAAAATACCGCCATGAAAGGGCGGGTGGATCATCTCTATGATCTTCTGAAAACCTACGAAGATGTTCTTATTAATATAAGAAACAACAATGCCCAGATCGCCGCGCTGGAACAGAGCGCGGAAACCACAGCTTTTAAAGTGAAAAAGCTGGAAAAAAGATGGGCTGCTGTGGAGGCTTCGATTCAGGAGTCTTCACCGTCCTCACAGACGTTACAGTATTCACAGTTTGCGGGAGAACCTGATCAGGTACGAGATTTTGCGCAGGTATATGGTGCAGATTCCGAAGCTTCAGACGGCGGTGACGCCTACACATCTATTGACTATTTTGATTTTGAAAACCATTTCCGGGGCGACCGAAATCTGATTAAGGAGCGCCAGAAGAAGTATCTGCCTTACTTTAAAGGCTGTGTAAGCGTTGTGGATATCGGCTGCGGCAGGGGAGAATTTCTCCAGCTTTTAAAGGAAAGCGGGATCAACGCTACAGGAGTGGATACTTACGATGAATTTGTAGAATATTGCCGGGAACAGAATCTTGAGGCTGTGTGCGATGACGGTAATCATTATCTGGCGGCGGTAGATCACACCGACGGCATCTTTGTCGGACAGGTGGTGGAGCATATGACCACAGAGCAAATTGTGGAACTGTGCAATCTGGCCTGGGAAAAACTGGAGGAAGGACACTATGTCATTATGGAGACGCCCAACCCCACATCTCTGGCCATTTACACCCACGCTTTCTATATGGATCCATCCCATGTAAAGCCGGTCCATCCAAAGACGATGGAATATTTCCTTAAAAAAGCCGGCTTTAAAGATGTTCAGATCATATATACGCCGGACAGCCGTCTTGACGAGGCAATTCCGGCCCTGGAAGGGGACGGCATCAAAAACCTGGAGGCGTTTAATCAGGCCATGCACACCGTGTCAGAGACACTTTTTGGCAGCCAGGATTATGCCATTATCGCAAAAAAGTAAAAAGACGATTCCTATATAAAAGTAACAGTTCATCCCGCGCCATTCCTGATGGCTGAACTGTTACAACAAAAAGTATCGAGGGACAAAGGAGGAACCCCTGACATGTCAGAACCGATGAAGAAAATTAATGTTGAAGAAATCATGAAGGAGATCCGCGAGGAGATTGCCCAGAAAGGATATACTGAGGACAGCGTAGATTATGCCAATATTGCCGGGGACGCCAAGGCGATCCTGGGGGTAAAAACGGATTTTTCAGCTTACGAGCTGGGCCATGCGGTCAACGGCGCCGCAGGGCAGCATAAGATCGAATATTACCGCATGATCCCAAAAGGCGGCCTTAAAAGTTTTATTGAGCGCTCTATCCGTAAAATTCTCCGTTTTATGCTGATTCCTATGGTGGACCAGCAAAACCAGTTTAACTATCAGATGGTTGTATGTATGCGCCAGATGGAAGGGTTCATTGAGGAGCATAATCACCAGATGGAGCAGAAAGACCGCCAGATCGACGCTCTTGAGGAGAAGATCTTCTATCTGACAAAAAGGTGTGAAGCTCTGGAAAAACAGTGCGGCAGTAAGGAGGCGTAACCGTGAAAGTAATACAGCTCCTTCCCACCCTGGCCTTTGGCGACGCTGTAGGCAACGACACACTGGCTTTGATGCAGGTTATTGAGGAGATGGGATATGAGACAGGCATTTACGCCGAAACCATTGACGAGCGGATTAAAAACAAAAATGTGAAGCTGGCCTACAAAGTGCCCTATATGGCGCCGGAAGATATTCTCATTTATCATATGTCCATCGGCTCCCAGCTCACTTATGAAATTGAAAATTTCAACTGCCGCAAGATCATGATCTACCACAATGTAACCCCGCCTGAATTTCTGGCGCCCTATAATCCTTTTACGGCGGGAGCCTGCGAGGAAGGTCTAAAACAGGTAAAATATCTTTCAGATAAGTTTGATTACTGTCTGGCAGACTCGGAGTTTAACCGTCAGGATCTGATCCGGATGGGATACACCTGTCCCATTGACGTGCTTCCAATTTTGATTCCTTTTGACGATTATAAGAAAATGCCCTCCAAGCGGATGCTGCGCCGATTTGACGATGATTTTGTCAACATTCTTTTTACCGGCCGAATCGCGCCTAACAAAAAACAGGAAGATGTGATTAAATGTTTTTATTACTATAAAAAATATTTTAATCCCAAAAGCCGCCTGATCCTGGCCGGATCTTACTATGGCATGGAAAACTACTACCACAGCCTGAAAGCATTTATCGAGAGACTGGGCGCGGAGGACGTTTATTTTACCGGACAGATTAAGTTTAACGAGATACTGGCATGTTATACAGCGGCGGATGTATTTTTATGCATGAGCGAACATGAAGGCTTTTGTGTACCGTTGGCTGAAGCCATGGCATTCCAGATTCCTATTGTGGCCTATGACAGTTCTGCCATCGGCTGGACCCTTGGCGGCAGCGGTATCCTTCTAAAAGATAAAAATCCGCTGGTAGCTGCGGGGATGATCCATCAGGTCATGACACGGCCGGGATTGAAAGAGGACATTGTATCTAATGAAAATATCCGCCTCGGCGATTTTTCCCATGACGTGATCCGGGATCAGTTTGTTCAATATTTGAATGGATTTACAGGGGAGAGAAAATGAGAAGGATTGGGTTAATTAACCAGCGGTACGGCCTGGAGGTCAACGGCGGATCAGAATATTATACCCGCCTTATCGCTGAGAAGCTAAGTAAAAATTTTGAGGTGGAAGTTCTCACAACTACCGCTATCGGCTATGATACGTGGGAAAATTACTACAGCGAAGGCACTGAAGTCATTGAAGGCGTCCTGGTGCGCCGGTTTAAGGTGGACCGGACAAGGGATGTGGCTTCTTTCAACAAGATGACTGATGAGATTTCACTGAATCCCGGACGGACGCCAAAGCAGGAGCAGGACTGGGTGGAGGCCCAGGGCCCGGTGTGCAAAGGCCTTCTCGATTATATTCAGAAACATGAAAAGGAGTACGACCTTTTTATCTTTGTCACCTACCTTTACTACTTAACTGTGCGCGGCTTGCCCCAGATGGCCCAAAAAGCTGTGCTTATACCGACAGCCCATGATGAGCCTTACATTTATTTCAGTATTTACCGGGATATTTTTTTAAAGCCCCAGGGGATCATCTACCTGACCGACGAGGAAAAGGATTTTGTGGAAAAGACTTTCCATAATGAAAACATTCCCCACATTGTTGAGGCCACTGGCGTGGATGTACCTGCGGGGGTGGACGAGCTTGCCTTCCGGAAAAAGTTCCATATCTGGGACAAATACCTGATTTATGTGGGACGCATTGACGCCACAAAAGGCTGCGACAAGCTCTTTGACTATTTTATCGCTTACAAAGTCCGCCATCCAAAGAGTTCATTAAAGCTGGTGCTTATGGGCAAGCGTATGATCGACATTCCCGATCATCCGGATATTATTTCCCTGGGCTTTGTCAGCGACGAGGTAAAATATAACGGCATTGCCGGAGCCAGCGCCCTTGTTCTGCCGTCCCAGTATGAAAGTCTGTCCATATCGGTGTTAGAGGCCATGTCCCTTCACATTCCGGTGATCGTCAACGGCAAATGTCAGGTTCTTAAAGGTCATTGCCACAAAAGCGATGGCGGCCTGTACTATGACGGCTACTGTGAATTTGAGGGTATTTTGCGCTGGATGCTTGATCATCCCCGCCAGTGGGAAGAAATGGGACGCAATGCTCGTGTCTATATTGATAAATATTATCAGTGGGATGTGATTATTGATCACATGACAGGCTTTTTAAATGGTATTATAGATAAGGCCGGAGGTGAAACTGCATGAAAAAACTTGGGTTTGTTATACCCTGGTATGGCGAGAAAATTCCCGGCGGCGCGGAGATGGAGCTTCGAAGCCTTGTCCATCATCTTCTGGACGCGGGGGTGGACTGTGAAGTCCTGACCACCTGTGTCAAAGAATTTACTGCGGACTGGAATGAGAATTTCCACCGTCCGGGACTGACCGAAGAGACAGGGGTGCCGGTGCGCCGTTTTAAAGTGCGCAAAAGGGACGCGGCAGCCTTTGACGGCGTGAATATTAAGTTGATGAACGGCTCCATGCTGACAAAGGACGAGGAGCAGATTTTTATCCATGAGATGGTCAACAGCGACGATCTTTACACTTACATGAGAGAGCATCAGGAGGAGTACGCCCTTTTTATTTTTATCCCTTATATGTTTGGCCCTACATGGTACGGCAGCCAGATCTGTCCGGAAAAATCTGTACTTATCCCGTGTTTTCATGACGAAGCTTATATCTATATGAAAATTTTCCGGGAAGCCTACTCTAAAGTTGCCGGTATTGTTTACAACGCCCAGCCGGAGTATGATCTGATGCAGCCTATTTACAATCTGAAAAATGTCCATCAGAAAGTTATCGGTGTCGGCATGAACACAAACATAACTTACAGCCGGGAACGCTTCCTTGAAAAATACAAGATTACCAGCCCATTTATTGTCTATGCGGGGCGTAAAGATGAGGGCAAAAATATCAATACCCTGATCCGCTATTTTGCCCGGTATAAAGAACGGATGAACAATGACATGCAGCTTGTCCTCATCGGCGGCGGGAAAGTGAAAATCCCCGACGCTGTCAAAAAGGACGTACACGACCTTGGCTTTGTGGACATTCAGGACAAATATGACATTACCGCCTCGGCAACTCTCATGTGCCAGCCCTCTAAAAACGAGAGTTTTTCCATTGTCATTATGGAAAGCTGGCTGTGCCATCGCCCGGTTCTTGTCCACGAAGCCTGCCAAGTGACACGGCATTTCGCCCAGGACAGCAATGGCGGCCTGTATTTTGGCTCCTATCCGGAGTTTGAAGCCTGTGTCAACTACATTTTAGGACATCCCGATGAAGCCCGGCAGATGGGAGACAACGGTTGCCGCTACGTGAAAGAGAACTTTGACTGGGATGTGGTCATCAGAAAATATAAAGACTTTTTTGAAGAAATCCTGGGTTAAGACGGAGGATACTTATGAATAACCGTAAAGACTCAATCTATGACAGCATAACAAAAGAACAGCTCTGGCTCATCTTTGGCATCAGCGGCTTTATTGGCCTGTTGATCTATATGGTCTGCTATGGCCCCTCCCTCCTGGATGTGACTAACGATGGATGGCTTTTGTCCGGCGGCGATCTCATGCAGCACTATGTGGGCTGGAAAGCCTTTCGTTCTTCCCCCTGGCATTTTCCCATCGGGATGACCGACGGCCTTCTCTACCCGGATCAGACGTGTGTGGTTTTTACCGATTCCATCCCTCTGTTTGCCATCTTTTTTAAACTGCTTTCGCCCCTTCTCCCCGAAACTTTCCAGTATTTTGGCATCTGGGGCGCCCTAACATTCATCCTTATGGGCGGCGTCTCCGGGGTTATCCTGCGGAAGTTTACAAAAAATCCGGCGCTGTGCGTCATCGGTTCCGTCTTTTTTAGTTTTTCACCCTATGTGATCCAGCGCATGTATTCCCACACCGCCCTGGCGGCCAACTGGATCATCCTTCTGGCCATCGCCATCTGGGTCTACAAGCCATGGTTTAACACTTTCAAGCGAAAAACCATTGCCTGGACTCTTCTTATTGTGTGTGGTTCGTTGATCCATATTTACTATATTCCCATGATCATGATCTTTATGATCTTTTCATGTGTCCAGGATTTTCTGGATGAGCCTGTTCCCCGCCGCCTGCGTTCTGGAAAACAGGGATGGCTGTGGGACATCCCCATGGGTGTGATCGCTGTGGCTGTAGATCTTGTGATTCTCTACAGTGTGGGCGTTTTTTCCGCCACCGCTTCCATGGAAGACGGCGGTCTTGGGGCCTACAGTTCAAACTTAAATGTTTTTATTAATCCTTTAGGCAAAGGTATTTTTCTTCCAAGTCTGCCACATAATCCCGGACAGGATGAAGGATACGGTTATCTTGGACTTGGAATACTTATATTGCTGGGATTATCCGCCATACTTTGGGCGGGGACATTTATCCTTTTTGTTCTCCGCTCTATCAAAAGCAGAAATGATCTGGGGCAAAAAGATTCCCGCAGCAATGGCGGCCATCTCGCCGGCAATCCATCTGCGGGGAATGCCTTCGCTGTAAAAAGATTGCTGTCAGCCCTGGGCGGCCTGATCCGGGAACATTCTTTTGTGATCGCTATGTTTTTGGCGTGGCTTGCCGCCTTTATCCTGGCGCTCAGCCCGGTGATCACATATGGAAAAGAGACGCTCAGGATCATTGATTATCCGGATATTATTTTGAAGGTGCTGAATATTTTCCGGTCAACGGGCCGTTTTGTCTGGTGCTGCTGCTATATCTTCATGTTTTTTGCGGTTATCACTATTGTCAACCGCCTTAGGTGGTTTGTTATAGCCGCGCCCATACTGCTGGTGACATCCGTGATCCAGGTGGCGGATCTTGGGACTTATGCCCTTGTCCGGGGTGATATGGCCTCTTCGGCCTACCGGGAACCGATCATAGAGTCTGAGCGGTGGGAAGAACTGGCCCAGGGAAAAGAACACATAACCTATGTGCCTTTTTCAATTATAAAAACAACCTACGATGATGATGCACTCTACGAATTTGCCAATTTTGCCGTTGACCACGATATGACTGTGAACTTTTATATGGCCGCCCGTGTCTACATTCCCGATAGGAACGAGCGGGACGGCGAAGTGCGCCAGGCCCTTGCCGCCGGAGAAGGGGATACGGCGACGCTCTACATCCTGGACAGCCGCAAGACTGGGGAGGAGTATGGCATGACCACGGAAGTAGTGGATGGGATCGTTGTGGGGTATTATGAGTAAAGGAGAGGTTTATAGTTGTGAAGATTCATAAAAACAAGATCTGGGAGTCTGTACTGATGTATAGTGGCGCAGTTCTTATATTGATTCTGGTCTTATGGAATATTAAAGATTTAAAGATCATCCACGTCCTTAATGACGAATACGGATACTGGGCCTCTGCCGCTTTTTTCGCCGGGAAAGACTGGAGTGAAGTGACTGCGAACAGCAACTATTATTCCTATGGATATAGTTTGCTGCTGTCAATATTCATGCGTTTATTTGACTCACCGGAAATGATGGTCAAAGGCGCGGTTGTCTTAAATGGGATATTTTTAGCCGCGGCCTATTTTCTGACCGTTTACTGCGGAAAGAAACTTTTTCCCAGGGAGAAGAATTATTGGATTTATATAATGGCCTTTGTCATAACGTCATATTCCAATAATATTGTCCAGTCCCAGATCTGCTGGCCGGAAAATCTCCTTTATCTGCTTTTCTGGGTCATTGTCGCTTTATTTATTACTTTATATGAAAAAACATCTGCCTGGAAAATTGTTTTGCTGGCCTTGTGCAATGTCTATATGTATATGGTTCATCAGAGAAGCCTGGCTGTTGTCGCTGCCAGTGTGATCTTCATAATCGTACTGGCCGTGGTGAAGAAAATCCAGCTAAGACATATTCTTCTCTTTGCCGGAATTTTCATCTGTCTCTTTGGTGTTCATTCGGTCATAAAACAGATGGTCATAAGCGGATTATTTCAGAATAGCGCTCTGATAGCGATCAACGATTATTCTGGCCAGTTAGACAAACTGAAAGATATTTTTACATCTCTGGATGGTTTTGCCCGGGCGGTCGCCGGATTCTTCGGCAAGGTTTTCTATGTGGGTGCGGCAACTTTGGGCGTAGGAGCCCTTGGTCTTTATCAGTGTGTTAAAGGCGGGATTATACTTGCAGGAAAAAGAAAAGAAGAACAGGGCCTGACCAATACTATAGGATTGTTTGTCGGGCTTTCAGCTATTTTCGCTCTGGGAATCAATACTATTTTTATGGTAAATGGGACCCGAATTGATTGTGTAATTTACGGACGGTATACAGACTATGTGATTGGGCCGGTATTATTGATGGGCTTTTTGTATATTTTTTCAAAGCGAGCGAAAATTGCGGAGATGGCCGGGGGTTTTGCCGGGGTTCTCATCTGCGGCGTGATTGCGGCGGTTCGCATATCCTTTTTGCCTGGGAACCAATTTAATATTATTACCAATATCGGCGTATCTCTGTTTTACAGGGACGGTCAGGACGGCGTTTTATCTACGGTAAGATTGCTGATTTTTTTGACTGTAGTATTTGTCGGTATATTGTTCATTGTGTGGATCGGGCAAAAAAAGGTTCTATCTTTGAAAAGATGGGTTATGGCGGGCTGTCTGGTATTTTGGATATCAACGATCCTGCCTATGTTTCAATTGCTTACATCGACCCATGAAAGTTTGTATGGCGTTTCATCACTGACAAGAGTTATTCAAAATTACAGTGATGGCGAAGTCACTATTGACTATGTGACAGACAAAAACTCCTGGGACAGCCGGGAAATTGAATATATCCAGTTTTTACTACCAGATGCAAAGATTCATTATGAGAGTGTAGAGAATCTCCAGAATAAGACCAATGGAGAAAACTGGATCATATTTAATACAGAGGACATTTTTTCATTGTCAGAAAATATGAGTATTGTCAGCCAATGGGGAAATTTACTTCTGTGTGTTTCCTCTGACAGCAGTATTTCAGAGCGGCTGGAACAGGCAGGATGTGTGACTGAAAGTCTCGATGGCGGCTATAACCTGCTGAACAGCGGACGCATGGCTTCACAGAACCGGGATATGGCCAGGGAGGATCAGTGGATCAGTAACGGAGAAGAAGGCTATCTCATTTATGGCCCATATATGACGCTGGGAGCCGGCTCCTATGTATTAGAGGTTGAACTTTCGGCGATTCCTGGCGAGAACAGCGGTGACGAGGCGGTTAATTTTAGCGTGGATGTCAGCCGCCAGGGAAGTGAAATTGCTAGAAAAGACGGTGAAATCCAGAGTGGAGAAAACATAAATATTCAAATCCCATTTGATCTGGGGGAAAAAACGGAAAATATGGAATTTAGAGTCCATATTTCCAGCAGAAATTTTGTAGAAATTGCTGAATTAGTATTAAGAAAATTGTAATCTTATATTAATTGGTGTATAATAATTTATTATGTGCATATGAGGATGGTATTAGTATGAAAATCGCAGTTGCAGGCACAGGCTATGTCGGTCTTGTGACCGGTGTATGCCTGGCGTCTAAAGGTAACCAGGTTTGGTGTGTTGATGTTGATGAAACTAAGGTAGAATTAATGAAACAGGGGATTTCTCCTATTTATGAGCCGGGGCTCAGCGAGCTGATGAAAGAGCATATGGATGCTCTGACGTTTACCACAGACTATCGGTCAGCATATAAAGACGCGGATGTGATCTTTATAGGCGTGGGGACTCCGGAGAAAAAGGACGGGTCCGCCAATCTGGCTTACGTCTATACTGTTGCCGGACAGATTGCCGAAAGCATTGAAAAAGACTGTATTGTAGTCGTGAAATCCACGGTGCCTATTGGAACCAATGACAAGATTGAAAACTTTTTGCGGGCAAAAGTACGACGGGACGTCAATGTATTTGTGGCCTCGAATCCAGAGTTTCTCGCTCAGGGGACGGCGGTGCGTGATACCTTACACGCTTCAAGGATTGTGATTGGTGTTGAAAATCCAGAGGCGGGGGAGGTTCTTAAAAAAGTTTATGAAAACTTTGACGCCCCCAAAATGGTGGTCAATCGCCGCAGCGCAGAGATGATCAAATATGCTTCCAACGATTTTTTAGCTTTAAAAATTTCATATATTAACGAAATTGCCAATTTATGTGAAACTGTCGGCGCCAATATTGAAGATGTATCGGCGGGGATGGGCATGGACCCAAGGATTGGCAACCGTTTCCTCAACGCTGGAATCGGATATGGCGGCTCCTGCTTCCCTAAAGATACCAAGGCATTGAGCTGGCTGGCGGCCTTTAACGACAAAGAGATCAAGACGATCAAGGCGGCCATAGAGGTTAATGATAGCCAGAAATTTAAGCTGATCAAAAAAGCTAAAAAGTATTATGACAGTTTTGAAGGACTGACAGTGGCTGTCCTGGGATTGACATTTAAGCCGGGAACAGATGATCTGAGGGAAGCCCCTTCGTTAGTTAATATTCCGATTTTGCTGGAAGATGGAGCAAAAGTTAAGGCGTGGGATCCGGTGGGTGTGGCCAACTATAAAAAATACTATCCAACGGAGATTGAATATTGCAAAACCATAGATAAAGCTCTGGAAGACGCGGACATCTGTTTTATTTTTACAGAGTGGCCGGATGTCAAGAATATGGATGTAGCTTTATTTGAAAAGAAAATGAAATGTCCCATTGTTCTTGATGGACGAAATTGCTACCCACTGGACGCGTTTAAAGACGTTCACATCATTTACGATTCCATTGGCCGTCCTGTAGTGGATTATTTATACCTGGATAGATAAAAAACGGAGGAAGTAAGGAAGATGAAACTGATCATTCAGATCCCCTGCTATAATGAGGCGGAGACATTAAAAATTGCGCTGGATGCGCTGCCAAAACATATTGATGGTATTGATGTTATTGAGTATTTGATTATTAATGACGGAAGTTCTGATAATACAGTAGAAGTAGCAAAAGAGTGGGGCGTTAATTACGTTGTTAATTTTAGAAATAATAAAGGATTAGCCCGTGGCTTTATGGCCGGATTGGACGCCTGCCTTCGCAATGGTGCCGATATTATTGTCAATACAGATGCGGATAATCAATATTGCGGAGAAGATATTGAAAAATTAATACAGCCGATTTTACGCGGTGAAGCAGGAATGGTTGTTGGAGAGCGTCCTATTGATGAAACTGAGCATTTCTCACCTCTCAAGAAAAAACTTCAACACCTGGGAAGCTGGGTTGTCCGTAAAGCATCAAATACAGATATCCCTGACGCTCCAAGTGGTTTCCGTGCTTATAGCCGCAGCACAGCTATGCGTTTAAATGTTATTAATGAGTACACCTATACATTGGAAACTATTGTTCAGGCTGGAAGAAATAAAATGGCTGTGACCTCGGTTCCAATCAGAACAAATCCTGAATTGAGAAAATCCAGGCTTTTCCACAGTATGTTTGGATATGTAAAGAAATCTATGCTCACTATTGGTCGAGCCTATATGATGTATCGGCCGTTGGCAGTCTTTTCAGCTATTGCTGCCGTTTTTGGCGCTGCTGGCACAGGCCTGGGAATCCGTTATCTAATTAAGAGAGCAAAAGGTAGAGGACAAGGAAGCGTTCAGTCTTTAATACTGTCAAGTATGTTAATTATTATCGCAGTATTGTGTGGTGTTATTGGACTTCTTGCAGATGTTATTGCTGGAAATAGAAAACTTTTACAGGAAATTCAGTTTGAGTTAAGAAAGATGGATTATGGCCTTGGACATGAGGCTCAGAAAAAAATGGATCAAAAAATTATTGAGGAAGAAGAATAATGTATGAAAAAGAAACGGTTATTAGTACTGGCCTCTACATTTCCAAGGTGGGAAGGTGATACAGAGCCACGATTCATACTAGATTTATCAAAAGAATTGAAAAAATATTTTGATGTTACAGTAATGGTACCTGCTGCTCCAGGAGCAAAGAGAAAAGAGCTACTAGAAGGGGTAAAGGTTTTACGTTATCATTATTTTCCTATACATCGATGGGAAACCCTATGTTATCCAGGAGCTATAGTACCTAGAATTAAAGAAAAAAAGATTAGAGTTTTATTGGTTCCTTTTTTATTTGCTGCGCTATTTCTTAAATTAAAACAGATAGAATCAAAATTTGATTTTGTACATGCGCATTGGATAATTCCTCAAGGAATAATTCAATCATTTTTGAAAAAACCTTACATTGTTACTGGACATGGTGGTGATGTAACATCCTTAAATAAAGGCGTTATCAAAATGTTAAAAATTAGATGCTTAAAGAAGGCTAAAGTAGTAACAGTCGTTTCTAAAGCATTAAAAAAAGAGGTAAGAACTCTCTATCCAGAGAAAAAAATACATGTTATTTCTATGGGATGTGATACCTCCCGATTTAATAAAAAAAATCGGGTTTATAATTATTTTCAACAGGATGATTTGCCAGTTGTACTGTTTGTAGGTAGACTTGTTGAAGTGAAGGGAGTCACATATTTAATAGAAGCTATGAAAAATATTAATGCTAAGTTAATAATTGTAGGAGATGGTCCGTTAAGGGAACGTTTAATGATACAGTCTGCCTCACAAAAGGATAAAATTCGTTTTCTTGGATCCAAAACGCATAGTGAATTAATTAAAATATATGCTTCGGCTGATATATTTGTGGCCCCTAGTATAACAACAACGAATGGAGATAAAGAGGGGCTTGGGTTAGTAATTTTAGAAGCAATGGCTTCAGGACTCCCAGTTGTGGCTAGTAATTCCGGTGGTATTCCAGAAATTGTTACTGATAAAGTTAATGGCTTTTTAACTGAAGAAAAAAATACTGAGCAATTAGCTGAAAAAATTAATATTTTACTAAAGAACCCAGAATTACGGAAATCTATGGCTGATAATGGGATTAAGACTGCTGAAAGTAGAAGTTATAAGGTTTTAGCAGAAAGATATTTTAACTTAATAAATAAAAGTATGTCTTAAAAATGCAGATTTTTGCTATGCTTAATTTCGTAGAAGGTATGTAATTGAGCATAGCATTTAAATTCTTTTCCCCATTAGTTAAAGTGACTAACGATTCAAAAATTTTAGCAGAAAGGCAGGATAAGAAATGAGAATTGCATTAAATTATATTTATTTGGAAAAATCTCATTCGGGCGGAAAAGATCAAGTGGGTTTGAATTTATTAAAAGGATTTTATGATAATAATATAATTTCCCAAATGTGTGTAATATGTTTTGAGTATTCGGTAAAAACAATCGAATCAATTGCCCCAGGAATAAAGATTATTCCGATTAAGTATAAATGTCATTCAACAAAAGAGATGCATAGAATGGCATATTTAACATGGGTAAACACTGTGATTATTCCTAAGATAGTTAAGAAATATTCAATTGATAAAATTTTTCACTTAGGGTGTAATAATGGCTTAGTAAAATTGAAATGTACATCTATCTCGATCCCATTCGATATTAAGGCTGTTGCGCATAGAGTATTGGCACATGTTAAGATACCTTTCTATAAATACATTATTCATAAGATTATGTATTATATAGATTTTAAAAATGCAGATACTATAGTTGCAATGAGTGATGTCGATAAAGCCGAAATAGCACAATATTATCCTAAATTTGCTAATAAAATAAGAAGAATTTATTGTCCAATAAAAATAGAATTAAAAAACATAAAACATCAATCTAAAACCACAAAAAATATTGTTGCATTAAATTTACAATTTCATCATAAAAATATAATTACTTTAATTAAAGCGTTTGAGTTAATAAAAGATAAATGTGACTATAATTTACTTTTAATAGGAAAAGTGCCTCAACGCGTTAGTTATTTAAAGGATTATGTTAAGAATAATCATTTAGAGCAACGAATCAAATTTACCGGTTTTATTTCTGAAGATGCAAAAAATAAGTTATTTCAAACAAGTGCTTTGTATGTAAATCCTACTCTTTATGAGGGATTTGGCATGACGGCTGTTGAAGCTATTATCTTGAAGATACCAACATTAGTATCCAGAATTGCAACCAATTATGAAATTACAC
Source organism: Catenibacillus scindens (assembly GCF_014202115.1). Lineage (GTDB taxonomy): Bacteria > Bacillota > Clostridia > Lachnospirales > Lachnospiraceae > Catenibacillus > Catenibacillus scindens. The sequence continues at coordinate 7,789 of NZ_JACHFW010000007.1, read as the reverse complement.
AAGGCTTGTGCGATTATTATGAACCAGCGGAGGATGAACACGCATTGGCGGAGATGCTGCTGAAATGTTTGAAAAAAAACTATGACAATCAAGACTTGGATAAAAAAAGTAAATTGCTGCTCGATAAATATGATTATAGACGGATTGCTAATGAGTATTATAAGTTATTCGTTTCTTGAAATTGTTAAAAACTAAGCGCTTCATGTTTGTATGGGAGAAGATTATTATAAATGGGAATAAGTAGAAATGAGTCATCTATTCTTAAGGGTATTGCCATTTGTATGGTAATATTTGCTCATATATTAGTCATTTATTTTTCTGCAAATGAGTATTTAGGTAATATCCTAGGTACTGGAGGTGTATGTATCTTCTTGATACTATCAGGTTATGGGGTTTGTAAATCATTTTTAGAAAAAGAAATAACATCAACTCATTGGAATAATAAAATAGATAAGGTTTTTATCCCATATTGGATAGTAACACTAGTGTGCTGACTTGATGATATTTAACTAAATATTCTGGTAATCACAGCTGTTCTGATGTATAATCAAAAAAAACGGCGGTGATTCCTATGGCAAGACCAAAAAAATACAACATCCATCTTACAGAAACAGAATTGAACAATTTGAAATCTGTTATCCGTAATAAAAAAACTTCCAAAACTATCCGCTGCAGATGCCAGATCATTCTCGATCTGGACGAAGCACACGGAAAAGTTTTAACCCATGAACAAAGTGCCAGATCCAATGGTGTCTGCATGGCAACTGTCACCAACACTGTAACAAAATATATTAATGGCGGCATTGATGCTGTTACTGAATTTAAGCGGAACATAAATTCAGATAATGCCCGGCGTAAGGTTGACGGACGTACGGAAGCCCGGCTGATCGAACTTGCCTGCGACCCTGTCCCAGAGGGGCACTCTCGGTGGACCATCCGTCTGCTTGAAGAAGAATCCAAAGTAATTCTGGAAACCCCTGTCGGCAGGGAAGCAATCCGCAAAGCTTTAAAAAAAACAAACTTCGACCTCACAAAAACGACTACTGGTGCATTCCAGCAAAAGAAGACCCAGAATTCATAGCCTGCATGGAGGATATCCTTGATGTGTATGAACTCCCCTATGATGAGAAGCATCCAGTTGTGTGTATGGATGAGAAGCCGTACCAGCTTTTGGGAGAAATCAGGGAGCCTTTACCAATGATTCCCGGAAGCGACCAGAAAACCGATTCGGAATATGTCCGCAAGGGCACCGTCAGCATTTTTGCTTTTGTAGAGCCGCTCGGAGGCGTTCACCATGTGAGTGTACGTGAACACCGTACAGCCACAGACTGGGCAGAGGAGATCAGATATCTTGTAGACAACATGTACCCCGATGCTGAAAAGATCATCCTTGTGATGGATAACCTTAATACCCATAAACCGTCATCTCTGTACAAACGGTATCCGGCGGAAGAAGCAAGGCGTATCATAAAAAAACTGGAGATACATTACACGCCAAAGCATGGCAGCTGGCTGGATATTGCTGAAATAGAGCTTAATGTAATGACCAGGCAATGCCTTAACCGCCGCATCGCTGAAATAGAACAGTTACGCAGCGAACTGTCCGCATGGGAAACGGAACGGAATACAGTGGCAGCAAAGGTTAACTGGCATTTTAGAACAAGTGATGCCAGAACAAAACTCAGTTCGCTGTATCCCACATTTACTACTGCCTCTTAATGAGGTGGCAGTATTGCTAAAAATCAGCAGGTCAGTACACTAGTTTTTTTATTATATATAATAAAAAAATATCAATTACATTATTATTAAAAAATTTATTATTTATAGATTATGATCGAAGTATCGATGGCACAATGTGGTATATGAGTTTTTTAGTTATTTGGTATATATTATTTTATATATTATTTTATATATTATTTAAATTAAAAATAGCTCTTTTTATGAAACTTATATTTTTAATTGTAATATCTTTTGCCTTTTATGGAAATTCATCGTTTTTTTCATCGTGTACGTGACAATTTCAGCAAAATTTTCTTCCTTTTCCGATAGGAGTATTTTATGCTGTAATGGAGAAAAAAATAAATGATACACTAAGATATAGATTGCCTAAAAGGATAATTTTAATGTTTTGCATACTTATAGGTGGAATTTATAGCTGTTGTCCTTATACACATGTAAGATTTCAAATGCAAGGAATACTGTTATTTATTTTATGTGTTTTAATTTTAAAATTAGATATAAAAAGTAAAGTATTCTTGAAGTTTTTTTCTGGACTAGGTGGGATATCTTATATACTATATCTTATAAAAGGGAAATTATTAATTATTTTGCCTAAGTATAATTATCCTTTATTTAATACAGTTGCATACATTTGTATAATGATTCTTTGTATAGTTATTTATAGAAAGATAAGTTTGTTATTAGACAATGATAGAAATCGAAAAACCCTTTTGGGTTGAAAAAGAACTGCAATGATAAAAAACTCGAATTTATATTTTTAAAAAAAGGGACTTAATTATGGAATGAACTGCGATTTTCTATAATAAATTTACGAAAATAATATTAGACATCTACTAGTAGGCACATAGAAAATTATATACTATCTTTTGTGGGAGGTAGAGGGATGAAAAATAAATTGGCTTCTAACATGATATATTTATTATTATACCAATGTTTAGTGATATTCTACCCTATATTAACAACACCGATAGTTTCCAGGGCTCTGGGGTCAGAAGTCTTAGGAATATATTCTTATACGTATTCCATTGCATATTATTTTTCTCTTATTGCATTATTAGGATTGCAAACATATGGGGCTAGAATTATTGCTATGGCCAGGGATGATAGTGAAGGCATGACAAAGTTGTTTTGGCAACTTTACACCATTCAATTTGTTTGGTCGATGGTAACATTAGGGATTTATTTGATTTTTGCTATACTATTTGAGAAAGATAATTTATTACCGGCATTAGCTCAATCTACCATTATACTAAATTCTCTTTTTGATATTACGTGGTATTTTACTGGTATAGAAAAATTTAAAACGATGGTTCTGAGAAATACTTTTATTAAAGTAGTTTCTTTAATTGGGATATTTTTTCTGGTAAATGATAAATCCGATCTTAACTTGTATATTATCTTATTAAATGGAACTATGGCACTCGGACAATTATCAATTTGGCCTAGTGCATTTAAAAGTGTTGGACACCCTAGGTTTCTATTTTCTGGAATAAAAAGACATATATTTCCTGTAGTAAGATTATTCATTCCAATTATGTCATTGAATGCATATGTGCTAATTGATAAGGCTATGCTTGGCATTTTGGGAACAATGGCAGAAGTAGGATATTATGAAAATGCCGATAAATTAATTAAATTACCAATAGGATTAGCTATGGCGGTAAATTCGGTTATGCTACCTAATATTACATATATGATTAGTCATGGAGAAAAGAAAAAGAGCATTAACTATTTTTATAATGCATTACGAATTGTTCTTATGTTTGCTATGCCAGCCACTTTAGGTTTAGCTAGTGCGGCAGAACAATTGGTACCATGGTATTTGGGTGAGGACTTTTATGAGTGTATTAACTATATAAGATTACTTTCACCTGTAATTATGTTTATGATAATTAGTAATCTTTTGCGTTATTTATATTATATACCAAATCAAAGAGATAAAGACTATACAATAGGGGTTGTCATATCAACGGTTATTAATTTTGTTATAAATCTATTTACTATAAAAATAATAGGTGGATATGGTGTTATTCTAGGTACACTGGTTGGTGAGTTTGTAGGTATGATATATTTATTAGTGGGGATTCGCAGGACACTTCCTTTTAAAAAATTAGGTGTTTTATTACTCAAAACTCTTTGCGCAAGTTTAATAATGTCAATATTTGTTATTGCAATTGGAGATAAAATGGAGAGTAGTATTATAACTAATTTATTACAAGCAGCTGTTGGTATATTAGTTTATGCAATTATTATTTTTTTCTTGTTCTTTAAGGATATTTTAGCATTGTTGAAAAGTATAAAAAATCGTAAAGGAGAAAAACATGATTTATAAATTAATATGTTTATTATTTATGTTTATATTGTTTTTTTTACTATATTTCATTATCTCAATTTTATTAAAAAAAACGTCAAAAAGAGAGTTGATTGCATGGGGACTCATATTTGATTTTATCATAGTAATTTCAAATACTTTTACACTTGCGTTGTTTGGCCTTTATAATTTAAGAAATATGTCAATTGTATTTTTTGTTGAGAGCATATTATTATTGTGTATTATTATTGTTAATAAATATAAAATTGACTTTAAATTTTCTGTATTAGATATTTTTAAAGGGATAAATAAAGTTATGCTAATAGCCCTGATTTTTGTGGCGATTATTTATTTCTTCTTTCCAACTAAATATTTATGGGCGCGTCGTGATCCTGCATTATATGTTATTAATGGGGTTAATATTGCCAAAACAGGGTCTATGGATTTAAATATAGACGAATATCTGAATTTAAATTATGACGAAATTAAGGGTTTTGTAGATCTTGAGTATAGAGGCATATATTCTGATTATGAATATGGGGATTCAGATCAGCCTGGAAAATTGACCTCCCAATTTTTACAATATTTTTCTTCGGCATTAGCATTTGGCTATTCTTTTGGCGGCCTATCAGCTTTATTTAGGGTTAATGCTATAATAGGTGTTTTGTGTTTTATCATAGTATACTATTTTGTGAAAAAAATTTGGGGGAAAAATACAGCAACAATTGCAGCAATATTACTTGCACTTAATCCAGCACAAATATGGTGTGCTAGGATACCACAAACAGAATTATTATATCAATTATTTTTTATACTAGGAATATACATCATATCTTTGAATTGGCACAGAAAAAATTTACCTTCTGGTGTTCTTGGAGGAGCAATTTTAGGATTTATAGGGTTGAATAGAATTGATGCATATATATTAGGATTGGGAATTTTGCTGGTATGTGCTTATTTTGTTTTCTTTGAACAAAAAATGGCTAAATATTGCATATTTGTTGTAATAGGTTATCTATTTGCAATGAGTGTTTCGCTAATATATTCTTATACGAAATCTTATTATTATATTGTAGAACATTGGGATGCCGGAGTATTAAATTTATTAATTTACGCAAACATAGCATGTCTTATATTAATTATTATTGGTAATATTCTAAGGCTATTCATGAAAAAGCAAAAAGATACTTTTAATATTTTAAAAAAAATATCGCAAAAGAAGGAATTTAGACTATATATTATTGGTTTTTTATTTATAGTGTTTTTATTTATATATTTTATAAGACCAGATTTTCAGACTGGATTAGATGCCGATTTCGATTTTAATCAAAGGGCTCTAGTAGAATTTTGTTGGTACGTTTCATTTTTGGCATTTTTACTTGCTTTTGTAGGCTTATGGAAAATAATGAAATCATATTCGCGCTGTTGTATGTTATCCATGTTTTTGGCGTGCGGCTTGGCTTCTGTAGTCGTGTATATATATAGACCAGCAATTGCACCAGATCATATTTGGGCATCGAGAAGGTGGGTTTCGGTGTGTTTCCCATTCATAATCATTTTAGCATCTGTTGGAATTAAAAATATTTATTGTGTTTTAAAAAACAGAATTAAAACAGCACGACTTTTTTGTTCGTTACTTGCTTGCAGTCTTTTATGTTTTTGCTTATATCAAAGTAGAGTTTTTCTTTTTCAGCCAATGTTAAATGAACTGCCACAGCAGTATAATTTATTGTCGAACCAATTGGATTCCGATACAATTTATTTTGCTGAAATGAGCCATTATGCATCGATACTTAAATTTGTTTATGAAAAACAAGTATATGTTTTGAAAGATAAAAATGAGTTAGAGGTTCAAGATAGTATATGGGAATACATTAATGAGACTCAACAGCCCATATATTATATAGGTAGTGATGGAGATTTTGGCGATAAATTGCAAGCAACGCTTCTTTATTCGGGAGAGATTAGGGGCACATATATTAATCAGACAGTAGGAGAATATTTTACAGAACTTACTACTACGGGCTCAACAGTAAATGTATATATGATTACTGCTAAAAATGTATAAGTCTATAAAATTTATAAATATTCAGGAGGATAGGTTGAAAGAAAAAGTGAAAAAAAGGCAACACAATACCAGAGCACCAGTAAACTGCCGCTTTCAAAGGGAAACTTATAGATGGAAATATATCAGGCTGTTGCAATCGGAGGAATTATTGTAAAGCCTCTTTTTTCCAGACATTTGATGGCATTTTTATCATACTGCTCCTGAAATCTCTGGTACATTTCTTCAGGAATAGCGGAATAGTCCGTATCGGCAGGATTGAAAGCCTCCTGTTTTGAAAACATATGGAAAAGGCAAGTCAGCATCATGCGTGCAATGGCGATGATTGCCCGTTTGTGTCCACGGCGTTTTTTGATACGGTCATATTTGTATTTGAAATAGGGGTTTTGCTTATCTTTGATGGCAGCATTTGCACATTGGACTAACAAAGGTTTTAAGTAGACCCCAGCTCTTGAGATATGGACACTCTTCTTCTTATCGGCACTTTCATTATTTTGAGGAGTCAGTCCCGCCCAGGAGCATAAACGCTTTGAGGATTTGAATACCGCCATATCCACTCCGATCTCAGCGATGATATAAGTTGCGGATTTTTCTGTGATTCCCGGAATAGTGGTAGCCAAATCGATGAATTTGTGGTAAGGTTTAGCTAGGTCTGAAATCGCATCATCAAGGGTGCGTACGCATTCATTGATCTGATCAAAGTGTTTGCGGCAGACCTTAATCTTGAGCGATTGGTCACCACGCAGTTCATAACCGAGGATAGATCTTACCACATCATCGGCTTTATCCTTAGCTTTTTTTAGAAGCAGGGATTTACAGTATTCCGGATCAAAAGTCTCGCAGGTGAGGGTATAATCAACAATGGCGGTTGCTGATTTTCCAAAGGTATCTGTGAGGACAGAGGCAAGGGCGATGTTGGAAACAGTAAGGGCATTCTGGAAACGGTTTTTCTCACTGCTTCGGTGGCCAATCAGCTTCTGCCGGTATCGGAACAACTCTCTCAAAGCTCTGATTTCCCTGCATGGGATATAGCTGGAAGGAACGATGTCGAATTTAAAAAGGTCAGCGATCCATTCCGAATCTTTATCATCGTTTTTTGACCTTTGATTGCCCGGACATACTTGGGGTTAGCAACGATGACATGACAGGAATCTTCCAGGATATTAAATATAGGAATCCAGTATTTGCCGGTGGATTCCATGCTGACTTCAGTACAGCGATGGTCAAGGAGCCATTTTTTCAAAGCCCTGAGGTCGGAATTGAAGGTGGCGAAACGTTTTTTCTTATAAGTTGTAACGCCACGGAAGTCTGTGAAAGCGATGGTAGCGACCACAAATTTTTTGTGGACATCCATGCCACAGCAGACAAAATGCTTGATCGATAAACGAGCCAAAAGTAACACCTCCTAAAGAAAAGCAGACATTGACTGGCTGTCCAGCAAAGAAAGACCAAAGGAATTGCTTTGACAATGATTAGGTTGCGGGTTCAGAGCCCCACTCATTTGTGCTTGAAAAGACAGCCGGCACATGTTATTATGCGGACTTAATTCCAAAAGGGAGGAATCGATTCTACTTCCTCTATAATGGTCTCATAAATTAAGACACTTTTTCGGACAATTTTTAATGAATCTGATATACTAAAATCAATACGAAAGAGAGGATTCATTACTATGT
>NZ_JACHFW010000006.1:170359-231987 GCF_014202115.1 Catenibacillus scindens | reverse complement strand
AGACCCCTTGAAGACGACGAGGTAGATAGGGCAGAGGTGGAAGCATAGTAATATGTGGAGCTGACTGTTACTAATCGGTCGAGGGCTTGACCTGAAACCTTAGCTGGAACAAGCGAAAGAAAAGCTTAGTTCAAATGAGTTTAAAAACTATGTAAAGTTAAGGTTGATTTCTGATGGTTTGTGTGGTAAGATGTAATAAGTATTTGAATATGCAGTTTTGAAGGTACATATGGCCTAGTGGCTCAGTTGGTTAGAGCGCCGCCCTGTCACGGCGGAGGTCGAGGGTTCGAGTCCCTTCTGGGTCGTTTGTCAAGCACTTCGGTGTGAGATAATTTACTATGGGGTCTTAGCTCAGCTGGGAGAGCATCTGCCTTACAAGCAGAGGGTCACAGGTTCGAGCCCTGTAGGCCCCATACCTTGCCGATGTGGCTCAATTGGCAGAGCAGCTGATTTGTAATCAGCAGGTTATCGGTTCGAGTCCGATCATCGGCTTTGTCATAAATGACAATCAATAATCATAATAATCTGGGCGGATTCCCGAGCGGCCAATGGGGGCAGACTGTAAATCTGTTGTCGACGACTTCGAAGGTTCGAATCCTTCTCCGCCCATTAAGAATCTTAAAAGATTCTATTTATTAAGTGAATATCGCGGGGTGGAGCAGTTCGGTAGCTCGTCGGGCTCATAACCCGAAGGTCGTAGGTTCAAATCCTGCCCCCGCAACTCTTCAGATTTCTATCTGAGTATGCCCAGATAGCTCAGTCGGTAGAGCAACGGACTGAAAATCCGTGTGTCGCTGGTTCGATTCCGGCTCTGGGCATTGATATTAAATTTTATAATTTAATATTGTGGGATATTAGCTCAGTTGGTAGAGCACCAGACTTTTAATCTGGGTGTCCGGGGTTCGAACCCCCGATGTCTCACTAAAATGGACTGTCGCAAAATGTGACAGTCTTTTTTTGTTTAAAAATACATGGCCAATGCCCAGGTCAGCCCGTATCTTGGATTTGCAGCGGACACAGCTTCCGTGTCCAATGAAGTGGGTGCTATTACCAACGTGATTTTCGTTATCAAAGACTTTTAACCTAGTTTTCAAGAAAATTTTATGTACAAAAGATCTCATTAAAGCTATAATTATAGTAAACGACAAATATATTTGTCGTTTACTATAAACCTTCCGGGGGGATGCGCACGATTTTTGCAGGGAAAGATCTGCGCTTCGCGCAGAAAAAATCGGCGCTGGAAACGTCATAATAATTTTTATTATGACGTTTCCTATTGTGAAATAGAAAAAACAGGGGGATTTTATATGGATCAGAATCAAGTGAGAGAAAAAAACCGCGCAGCTATTGAGGCATTTCTTCAGTGCCGCGGGCCAAAACGGGGTGAAATGAGGGTCCCTCTATTTGCGGAGAATGCCACTCAGGAAATCGCCATGCCGGGACCTGATGGGTTTCAGTATCGCAGCCTTCCGGCAAAAGAATGGCTGGAATCCACCGCCATATCATTTCCGGAGTGGGGATTTTACGATAATATGATTTTTGAGACGGAAGATCCCAATATTTTTCTGGTAAAATCCAGAGGACAGGGATTTATGGTAGAAAATGGAAAATCTTCTCCTGTAGAACATTTCTATGTCAATGAGTTTCGTATGAAAGACGGAAAGATTGAAATGTTTCGGGAAAACCCAAATCCCAGCGAGGAGTATAATCCTTATACGGACAAGGAGTCAGATACCCTGCAGTAAGCTGACGGGGCATGAAAGCTCAGGCGCAAGCGCGTCGCCTGGCTCCCTGCCTGCGGGAGTAAAGAAAAGAATGGAGTGAATTTATTATTATGAAGGAAAACGTATCATTTATCGGAACTGGAAATATGGGAGGAGCCCTGATCCATGCAGCCTGCCGCGCTTTAGATCCCGCACAGGTACATATTACAGACTATATGGTGGAAAAAGCACAAGAGATGGCGGACGAGTTGGGGTGCGGCTGCGTTTCATCTAACAGGGAAGCAGTGCTGGCAGGCACATATATTTTTATGTGTGTAAAGCCTCAGGTTATGGGCGGCGTTCTCAAAGAAATCGCCCCGGTAGTCAAGGAATGTCTGGACCGGGGAGAGAAAAAGATTATTGTCTCCATCGCAGCAGGGCTTCAGCTTGCTTATATTAAAGAGCAGCTTGCCCAGTGCGGCGATGCGCTGAGAGTGATCCGGGTAATGCCAAATACTCCGGCGGCGATCGGCAAAGGAATGATTGCGGTAGCGGCAGATCCGGAGGTTGAAGAGGAGTATGTCAGTGGCGTTATGGAAATCCTTTCTGATGCGGGAAGAGTTGAGCGGCTGGCTGAAAATCTCATGGATCAGTTTACTGTAGTTAGCGGCTGTTCTCCGGCCTTTGTATATATGTTTATTGAAGCGCTGGCAGATGGCGGTGTGATGACCGGACTTCCCAGGGCGCAGGCAATGACCTATGCGGCTCAGACTGTTATGGGAGCTGCGGCTATGGTTCTTGAGACTGGCAAACATCCGGGAGAACTTAAAGATGCGGTATGTTCTCCGGCAGGTTCTACGATCGTGGGAGTGGCGAAGCTGGAGGAAAAAGGATTCCGCTCCGCGGCAATTGAGGCAGTCAAAGCCGGATATGAGAAAAATATTGATCTTGGAAAAGTAAAATAAATAGCAGATAATGTTTAGAGGGTGGGAAAATGTCAGGATTATTTGATCCATCAATATGGCCCAATTATACGCGGCCGGTGATTGATAAGACGGGAAATGATTATGGGGGAAGGAAATTCTTTTCTGACGCGGAGCGGCAGCGGCGGCATCGCCTTGTCCAGAGCAAATTAAAAGAAAAAGATTGTGACCTCTTGCTGGTTCAGGGCTACTTTCCCCCATCGACCATGGGGGTGAATACCAGTCTTTACTGGCTGGGATGCGATAATTATTATAAAAATACGTATACATTGATTTTGCCCGCCGAAGGAGAGCTTAAAGAAATCCACGGCGTTAAGACTAGCGACCACGATTGGCGGCTGGACCCGTACAGCAGCGGCGAGGATATGGCGCCTTACCTGAAAGGGGCAAAGCGTATTGCCTATGATGGTCTGGGATTTATTACCCATGCCTTTTACAACTATTTACAGCAGGTATGCCCCGGCGTGGAACTGGTAGATTTTTGTCAGGAACTAGCCTGGATGCGGGCATGCAAAAGCGAGGAAGAGTTGGACGCAGTGCGCAGCACATGCCGTATTCAGGATGCTATGTTTCAGGGAGCCCCTCTTTATATTCAGCCTGGCCGGACCATCAGTGAAATGTTTGCCGATGTAACCAGGTATTTGCTCATGCTTGGCGGTGATCCGACACAGATGCCCAAAATTATGTTTGCTGTTGGGGAGAACCGGGGATGGAAAGATGGCGATGGTATTTTGGAGGCGACTATGGCTGTGCCGCCGGAGTATCGTCTTAAAGTGACAGATTATGTTGTTTTTACCCTGGAAACGCCTGGCGTGGGCGGTTATTATGCGGAGCGGAGCCGATATTTCTTTTTTCAGGAACCTCATGAGGAAATCCGCAGTCATTTTGAGGAAGCTTTAAAGCTGCAGGAATTTCAGATCAATGCCTATAAGAATGGAATGACTATGCAGCAGTTGAGAGATACGATTAACGCTTATAAGGCATCGGTTGGCGCTGAGCAGACCACAGGGCATACATGGATGGATACAGAAATTCGCGGTATGGGAAATCTTACCGTATGCCGTCCCCTTATCAACTGTGAATGGGAAATGTTTCCATTAGCCAAAGGTATGGTCTTTGATTCCATTCATAAATACAAAAAAGGTCACCGTTGTACAACGCTTCATGAAACCGTTTGGATGGGAGATGACAAAGCCTATATTTTTGGGAGTTATCCACAGAAGATCACAGTTTTATAAAAGTTATGAACAATTAAAGGCTATGCCCGTGAAAATGGCGCATAGCCTTTTTAACATAGATAAGGCTGCCCATTCCTGATGGCTGAACTGTTACCAGGGAAACATTGGATTTTGGCAAAAGTCTTTACAAAATTCCCGGAAGAATTTATAATTTTTTTAATATCAGCGAGGGCGTGCTGCAAAATCGGGATGTAATATTTGGATGCAGCATGAGAAGGGAGAATAACTATGTTTTGTAAAAATTGCGGAAAACAGATTGAAGATGACAGTTTATTCTGTCCGTACTGCGGAACTGCGGTAAAGTCCGGGAAGGCGGGGGCAGACAACCAAAATGAGAGCCTATATGATCAGGTTATTGAGTACGACGCGCCGGAAGAGACTGTTGTACTCAGCGAGAGCAATAAGCCAAGGTTTCATAAAATCCAGGGACCGGAAGGTCATGAGAGTCCAAATTACCGGGGCCATCATTCTGCGGCTCAGGGAAATTATAATGCTCAGGAAAATTATAACACTCAGAGTCATCATCAGGAAGGTTACACGGCAGTCAATTCTCAGCAAAACAGTGGCTACAACGCACAGAACAGCTACGGGGCGTCCAATAGTGCCGGCGCACAGAACAGCTACGGGGCGTCCAATAGTGCCGGCGCACAGAACAGCTACGGGGCGTCCAACAGTGCCGGCGGTCAGAATGTCTATGGGGCGGCTAACAGCGCGGGCCGGCAGAACGGTTATGGCCGACAGGGCAATTATAGCCAACAGGGTAATTACAGCCAGCAGAATTATAGCGCCCAGGGCGCTTATGCTCAGGGAAATAATACTCAGGGCAACTATGCTTCCCAGGGCGCATATAATACTCAGGGAACATATGCTTCCCAGGGTACATATAACAATGCTCAGGGCTCTTTTACTCCCCAGGGAGGCTATAATGCTCAGGGCAACAACTATAACACTCAGGGAAGTTATAATGTTCAGGGAGCTTACAGTCAGGGGGCGGCAGTGCAGATGCCCCAGAAACCTAAGAAAAAAATGGGAAAAGGCGCCATTATCGGCATTTGTATCGGCAGTGTGGCGGTGGTTGCAGCTATTATCGCAGTGTGTCTGTTTTTCTTTTTCCGCAGCCCGGGCAACAGCAGCTATGAACAGCCCTTGCAGGCTTTTACGGCAGCGGTAAATAAAGGAGACCTGGGGGCGATATTGGATACGGTTCCGCTTGAGGCTGCCATTGAAGAAGGTACATATTCCGATTATATGATGGGAATGGATTACGGTGATATTATTGATATGTTTGAAAGCCAGTTCCAGGAGGCGTTTTTAACTCAGATTGAGGATGAGTATGGCGCTGATTTTCATCTGGAATGCCGGATTTATGGTGAAGAGACATTGTCTCCTTCGGAAATCGCGGAGTTAAACAGCGACTATGCCTCATACTTTGGCACTCCGTCAGATTTTATTGAGGAAGCTGTGCTGGTGGAGTGTGATATGGTGATTTCCGCTGGAGATGAGCTTGAGAGCGAGGACGCAGATATTAATGTAGTAAAAGTCAATGGGCGGTGGTACATTGATCTTCTCTCCATGTACTGATTTTATAGTAAACGACAAATATATTTGTCGTTTACTATAAACCCTCCGGGAGAAACTTAACTGTTGGTGTCTGCTGCCGCCGGCTCCACCGGTTTTGTCAGCTTTTTTATCCATTTATAACTTCTAAAGCGGATAAAGGAAGGAATCCCTTTGAAGAGCTGATCGGACTGGATACACAGAACTACAAGTTCTACCGGAAGTTTCCACCAGAAAGCGGCCATGAAGGAGAGTGGCATAACAATAACCCATGTACTGATCATATTCATGGCCATATTAAATTTGGCGTCGCCGCCGCCCTGGATAATTCCGTAGCTGACAGGCATCTGGTAGGACATTCCCACCATGATCACACTCATTATGGCAATGAGATTGATGGCCAGGTCTGTGGCTGTATCCGACAGTTTATACATAGACAAAAGCGGATACCTAAGTGAGAAAAGGACAATGCCAAGGACAAGTCCGATCAGTACATTGATCACGGCCAGCGTGCGGGCGTCGGATTTGATACGCTCCATATTGCCCCGTCCGATGGCATTGCCGATCATAACGCTGGATGTAGAGGACATGGCAATAACAATGACCTTTAAATACTGGTAAAAGGTTGTGGCCACAGAGTTGGCGGCGATAGCGTCGGCGGAGAGATGTCCAAGGATCGCCGTCTGCATGGGGACGGAAACGCCCCAAAGCACCTGGGAAAGCATGACCGGAACAGTGACTTTGCGGTAGTCTTTGCGCAGACTCTTGTTGACTTTAAACAAGCCGCCGGAGAACAGGCTAAGCTTTTTATCCACCTTAATGAGATAGATGACAACAATACCAAGCTCCAGAATACGGGCGACAAGCGTTCCGATGGCCGCGCCCCGGACGCCCATTTCCGGAAATCCGAAATGGCCGAAGATCAATGTGTAATTGATACCTACATTGACGATGAGAGACACGACAGAGGTATAAAAGGAAATTTTGACTGTGCCTACGCTTCGCAGGGCGGCCATGAGTATATTGCTGATAATAAACAGGACGAAGGTCCATTGAATCAGCGCCAGATAATCCAACCCCTCCTGAATGATGGCCTCATCACTTGTAAAAAGCATGAGCAGCGGGCGCGGGAAAATGACGCATATGCCTACAATGATCACGCTGCAGATCAGCCCAAGCTTTAAAGCGATGCCTGTAAGGGTGCGGATAGGTTCCACACGATTTTCACCCCAGTACTGGGAAGCCAGGACAACTAAAGAATTGCCGATGGCGAGAGCGACCTGCTGTACCATAAAAAAGATCTGATTAACTGTGGACGCTCCGGAAAGGGAATTTTGGTCATAACCGCCGAGCATAATATTGTCTGCCATATTGACACTGTAGGCTACAAGATTTTGCAGCGCTACGACGATCATCATGCTGAATACTGCTTTATAAAAAGCCTTATCTTTTGTAAAAAAGCTGGCCTTGGCAGTCTTTTGTGCTGTTCCCATAATCGTAATGCTCCTTTCATCTAAAAAAGTAACAGTTCAGCCCGCCCTCATTCCTGACGGCTGAACCGTTACCTAAAAAACGCTCCCCGGACGTGCGGGAGCGAATCTTGAATTGGTTTAATTTTAGCATTTTTGAAATCAAAGTTCAATGTGATGGAAAACGGAATTTGTTTAAATTCAGTTTCTAAATTTGAAATCGTTATGTTTTTGGTACATTTGCCATGTTGACATGAAAAAGAGAAATTTTCCGGCCACGGGACGAAAGTCGGAAAGCGGGCATAAACAGGGGAAAAACAGGACATACTATATCTAGTGTGAGAAAATTTTAAAAAACTATATTTTGTGTATTTTTATTGTGGATTTTTATTTTTGTCAGTGATATAATGAAACCCGGATAAAAATCAACAGATAAATATATAGAGTGGTGCCGGAGAGAGGGAGTTCTTTCTCCGGCATTGCAGAGTGTTAAGGAGCGTTTGTGTCATGAAAATCATTAAAAGAGACGGACGGGAAGTGGATTACGACCGCAGTAAGATTATAACAGCTATCAGCAAAGCCAATGCGGAGGTGCCTGAGGAAGAGAGGATCAGCCCGGAGCGGATTGAGACTATTGTGGAATATATTGAGAGCCGGGGCCGCAAACGTATGCTTGTGGAGGACATCCAGGATATTATTGAGCAGAAGCTTATGGCGGAAGGCAAGTTTGTCCTGGCCAAAGCTTATATTATTTACCGATATACAAGAGAACTGGTGAGAAAGGCCAATACAACCGATGAATCTATTTTAAGCCTGATCAAAAACAGCAATAAAGATGTTATGGAGGAAAATTCCAACAAAAACGCTATTGTGGCTTCCACTCAGAGAGATCTGATCGCAGGGGAAGTTTCCAAGGATCTGACAAGGCGTATTCTTCTTCCGGAGAAGATTTCCAAGGCTCATGAGGAAGGTGTTCTTCATTTTCATGATGCAGACTATTTCCTTCAGCCGATTTTTAACTGCTGTCTTATCAATATTGGAGACATGCTGGACAATGGAACTGTGATGAACGGAAAGCTTATCGAAAGCCCTAAAAGTTTTCAGGTAGCCTGCACTGTTATGACCCAGATCATCGCGGCGGTGGCCAGCAGCCAGTACGGCGGACAGTCGGTGGATGTGCGCCATCTGGGCAAATATTTGAGAAAAAGCTATAATAAATATAAAAAAGCAATTAAAGAAGAATTTGGAGATACATTAAGCGACGATGTGGAAGAGCGGATGATCCAGATGCGTCTGCGGGATGAACTGAAATCCGGCGTCCAGACGATCCAGTATCAGATCAACACACTTATGACCACCAATGGACAGTCGCCTTTTGTGACTCTGTTCTTAAATCTCGACCCTAATGATGAGTATGTGGAAGAAAATGCCATGATCATTGAGGAGATCCTCCGCCAGCGTCTGGAAGGCATTAAAAATGAGAAGGGCGTTTACGTGACTCCGGCGTTTCCAAAGCTGATTTATGTGCTGGATGAGCATAACTGCTTAAAGGGCGGCAAGTACGACTATATTACAAAGCTTGCTGTGCGCTGCTCGGCAAAACGCCTTTATCCCGATTACATTTCCGCCAAGAAAATGCGTGAGAATTATGAGGGTAATGTGTTCAGTTGTATGGGATGCCGCAGCTTCCTTACACCGTGGAAGGACGAGAACGGCAATTATAAATTTGAGGGACGTTTCAATCAGGGTGTTGTCAGCCTGAACCTGCCTCAGATCGGTATTCTTGCCAAAGGGGATGAAGAAAAATTCTGGAAGCTGATGGATGAGCGGCTTCAGTTGTGCTATGAGGCTCTTATGTGCCGCCACGAGGCTCTGGAGGGAACTCTCTCTGACGTGAGCCCGATCCACTGGCAGTATGGCGCTATCGCCCGCTTAAAGAAAGGGGAGCCTATTGACAAGCTTCTCCACAACGGATATTCCACCATTTCTCTGGGATATATTGGCCTTTACGAAGTGACAAAGCTGATGAAAGGTGTCAGTCATACGGATCCGGAAGGCATGGAATTTGCCCTGAGAGTGATGAACCATATGCGTGAGGCCACAGACCGCTGGAAAAGGGAGACTGGCATTCATTTCGGCCTTTACGGGACACCTGCGGAATCTCTGTGCTACCGTTTTGCCCGGATTGATCTGGAGCGTTTCGGTGTCATTAAAGATGTGACCGATAAAGGTTATTATACCAATTCCTACCATGTGGACGTGCGGGAAAAAATTGACGCTTTCAGCAAGTTTACATTTGAAAGCCAGTTCCAGAAGATTTCTTCCGGCGGCGCCATTTCCTATGTGGAAATTCCTAATATGCGTCATAATCTTGAGGCTCTTGAGGAAGTAGTTAAGTTTATTTATGATAATATTCAGTATGCCGAGTTTAATACAAAATCCGATTACTGCCATGTATGCGGCTATGACGGCGAGATCATGATCAATGATGATCTTGAGTGGGAATGCCCTCAGTGCGGCAATAAGGATCATGCCAAGATGAACGTTACCCGGAGAACATGCGGCTATCTGGGAGAAAATTTCTGGAACGTAGGAAAGACAAAAGAGATCAAGAGCCGTGTACTTCATTTATAATATAAAGGTTGAGATCATCCATGCATTATGCGGATATTAAGCAATACGATGTCGCCAATGGACCGGGAGTGAGGGTGTCCCTTTTTGTCAGCGGATGCACCCATCACTGTAAAAACTGTTTTAATCAGGTGACATGGGATTTTAATTATGGCGACGAGTTTACCGAAAAAGAGATGGACAGGATTATTGAATATCTCAGGCCGGATTATATCCGGGGTATCACCCTTTTGGGCGGAGAGCCGATGGAACATACCAATCAGCAGGGATTGCTTCCCCTGCTAAGAAAGATCCGGCAGACCTATCCCCAGAAGGATAT
Organism: Catenibacillus scindens; assembly: GCF_014202115.1. GTDB lineage: Bacteria > Bacillota > Clostridia > Lachnospirales > Lachnospiraceae > Catenibacillus > Catenibacillus scindens. The sequence continues at coordinate 222,087 of NZ_JACHFW010000006.1, read as the reverse complement.
CTGGTGTTTTACCGGCTACGATTTTGACAGGGATGTGAAAGGCCGGATGCTTAAAGCGTGGCCGGAAACGGGAGAGTTTCTGTCCTATATCGACGTTCTCGTGGACGGGCCTTTTATTGAGGAACAGAAGAGTGTGGCTCTTAGGTTTAAAGGTTCGGCCAATCAGAGAACAATCGACGTTAAAAAGTCCATGGAGCAGGGCAAGACTGTTCTAATGGAAGGTTATTAAATAACAGAGCTGGGATCAGAAGATGGTTCCGGCTCTTTTTTTTGCGTGATATATGGCGTATTTGCACAGTGCATATATTGCATTTATGAAAGTGGAATGCTATAATTTTCTGGGAATTGTATGTTTAAATTGTTACAGCGAAACTTTCGCAAAAGCAAAGGAGATTGAAAATGAAAGGTCATATTGTGTATGGAATGATGGCTGCCGCCATGCTGGCTGTGAGCGTTCCGGCCTATGGAGCCCAGCTTCCTGCAGAAAACGGGGCGCAGACAGAAAGCGCAGCGGAGACTGAAACTATTGTGGAAACAGAGACTTCTGCGGAGAAAGAAACCACTGTGGAAACAGAGACGTCTTCTCGGACAGAGACTGATGAAGCAAGCGGGGACACTGCCGAGGAAAACAAAGAGGTCAGAGATTTTGTACGTCGTCTGTATGAGCTGGTGCTTGGAAGACCGGCAGAGGCGGATGGCCTTGATGCATGGACGGACAGGCTTGTCAGCGGCGCCGAGCAGGGCGCGAAAGTGGCCCAGGGATTTTTTGACAGCGAAGAGTTTAAGGCGCGGAATGTAAGCGACACCGAGTATCTTCAGATTTTGTACCGCACATGTCTCAACCGTGAGGCGGACGATCAGGGACTGAGTGAATGGCAGGCGGTGCTGGACAGCGGTCTGTCACGGCTGTTTGTGTTCAGAGGTTTTGTGGAATCCGATGAGTTTACCAAAATCTGCCAGTCCTACGGGATCCAGCGGGGAAACGCCCAGTTGACGGCACCGATGGATCAGAACGAGGATGTGACAAAATTTGTGGCGCGCTGTTACCGTCTCTGTCTGGGCCGCGAGGCGGACGCCGATGGACTGAACGCCTGGTGCAGCCAGCTCCTTTCTGGGGCGAATACAGCCAAAGAGGCGGCTTACGGCTTTGTTTTTTCCAATGAATTTATAAATTCCAATCTGTCTGACGAGGATTTTGTAAAGATCATGTATCAGTTATTTTTAAACCGTACATGGGATGAAGAGGGCTTAAATGAGTGGGCAGATGTTTTGAAAGAGTACTCCCGCCGGCATGTTTTTAATGGCTTCGCCGATTCCCCGGAGTTTGAACAGTTATGTCAGAGTTATGGCCTGACCGCCCGCACTGCCGCTGAAAAAGAACTCCAGGGGTATGTAAATCAGGTCCTGGCGCAGGTGACGGATGATTCTATGACCAAGATGGAAAAATTCCGGGCATGTTATGACTGGGTTCTGGACAACTGTTCTTACCGGGCCGTCTTTGGCGATGTGGGCGAGGGCTATACTTTTGAGCAGTGGTACGCCGTCAATATGTTTAAGGAACATCGGGGCAACTGTTACTCTTATGCAAGTACGGTCTATGCCTTCGCCCAGGCACTGGATTTCACAGATGCTGTCATGGTGAAAGGCTATTTCCAGGGAGTCACAGGCCGTTTGAATAATACATGGTCCCCTCATGCCTGGGTAGAGATCGGCGGTTTAAAATACGATGCCCAGCAGGAAGACGAGCAGGGCTGGGATTGCTTTGGAAATCCAAACTCCCCTGTACCCTACAGCTATACGGCCAGATAAGGAAAACCTATGGTATTTAGTTCATTAATTTTTTTATGTGTTTTCCTTCCGGTGACTTTCGGGCTCTACTATCTCATTCCGTCCATAACGGCGAAGAATATTCTTCTGATCATTGTCAGCTTCCTGTTCTACGCCTACGGTGAGCCGGTGTATGTGATCCTAATGTTTATCTCCTGTGTTTTTAATTACGCTGTGGGACGGGCCATTATGTGGCGGCGGCGAAGACTGTTTGTGGCCATTGCCGTGATTGTGAACTTAGTGTTCCTTGGAGTTTTTAAATACACAGGATTTGTTATGGAGACGATCAACGGGCTGTTTGGCCTGAATCTGGATGTGGTGGAGATCGCCCTCCCTGTGGGGATATCTTTTTACACCTTTCAGGCCCTGTCCTATGTGATTGACGTGTACCGTGACCCAAAGATCGGTCAGAGAAATCTGCTAAATGTTCTTTTATATATTTCCTTTTTCCCTCAGCTCATCGCCGGGCCTATTGTCCGCTTTGACGATATTGTCCATCAGATCCGTCACCGGGTTCACAGTGTGGATAAGATCAGCGGGGGAATCTGCCGTTTCGTCCGGGGCCTTGGAAAAAAGGTGCTGCTGGCCAATACTATGGCGGTCATCGCCGATAATATTTTTAACGCTCCCGGCGGTCAGGTGAATGTGATCGCGGCCTGGATCGGAGCCCTGGCCTATGCCTTTCAGATTTATTATGATTTCTGCGGCTACAGTGATATGGCCCTGGGAATGGCCCAAATGTTTGGATTCCGATTTCTTGAAAACTTCAACGCCCCATATGTGGCTGACGGTATTCAGGATTTCTGGCACCGGTGGCATATTTCACTGTCCACCTGGTTTAAAGAGTACCTTTACATCCCTCTGGGCGGAAACAGGAAGGGGAAGGCCCGCACCATTTTAAACCGGTATATTGTATTTTTCTGTACAGGACTGTGGCATGGAGCCAACTGGACATTTATTCTGTGGGGCCTTCTTCACGGAACCTGCCTTGTTCTGGAAAATACCCGGATTTCTTTAAAGCGGATACCGGTTAAAGGGGTGCGCCAGATCATAACTTTTATTTTGGTTGTCTGTGCCTTTGTCATCTTTAGGGCGGACGATATCGGTCACGCCTTTGCCTACCTTGGTACAATGTTTACGGGAGGGACATTTAGCAGTGCCTCTATGGATCTTATGTGGGCCCAGTTGACGCCTGTACATATTTTTATGCTGATCCTGTCCTTTTTGTGTATCCGCCCGTGGAATATTTCCTGGCCGAAAGCACTCAGGCCGGTGGTCACAAAGGGTGTCTATGTGTGGACGCTGATTCTGCTGTTGCTGTGCATGATTAACCTGGCGTCCAACGCCTATAATCCTTTTATTTATTTCAGATTTTAGGAGGGCAGGGCAATGAAAAAATATTTGAAGATCGTGTTTATCCTTGTATTCTTTTTAATATGCGCCTATCCTCTCTATGGCCTGATCTGGTATGTGGAGCCGGAAGTGACGGAAAACAAAGTGCTGGCTTCTTTTCCGCAGCTTCGGGATGAGAATGGACAGTGGAATGTGGATTATATGAGTGGGCTGGGAGATTATTTTTCCGACCATTTTGCCGGGCGGCAGGAGATGATCACAGCCAACGCTCTGATCAACGGCAAGGTGTTTGCTTCCTCAAGCGAGGATATTATTATTGTAGGCGATGATGGCTGGCTGTTTTATAAAGATTCCCTTGGGGATTTTCAGGGAACGAAGCGTCTGACCCAGAGGGGCCTGAACAATATTGTCACATCACTGTCGCTGATCCAGGAATATGTGGAAGGGCAGGGCAAAACTTTTCTTTTTACGGTGGCCCCAAATAAAAATACTCTGTATCCCCAGTATATGCCCTATTATTACCCGGAGCGGGATGTGGAAAATACTCTGGAACGGCTGGAGCCCCTATTAAAGGAGGCGGGGATTGCCTACGCCAGTTTAAAGGATATGTTTTTAAATGACAGCGGGATCTGGTACCACAAAGGAGACTCCCACTGGGATAACCGGGGCGCCTTAATGGCCCAGAAACTCCTTTTGGGCGCTATCGGAAAAGATTATGCCGATATCCCTCTGGACGGGGGTGTGGCTTATGATGATTTTGAAGGGGATCTGGATAAGATTTTTTATCCCCTGGCAAGGCATCGGGAAAGAGACTGGGATTATTCCGGGTATTTTGATTTTGAGTATGTGGGCAGCAGCGATACGACCCAGGCTCACATTGAGACGGTGAATCCTTCAAAGGAAGGTTCACTGGTTATGGTCCGGGATTCTTTTGGAAATACTCTTGTCCCGTTTATGGCCCAGGAATTTGGCGAGGCTTATTTTACAAAGACCATTCCTTACCGGGTGGACGAGATTGAGATGCGGGACGCGGATGTGTATATGATTGAGATTGTTGAGCGCAATCTGGATCAGTTTCAGCGAAAGGCTCCGGTCATCCCGGCGCCGGAGCGGACGGTGGATGGGGAAGTCTCCCAGGTATCTATGTCCCAGGCATCGGCGCAGATGTCAGTTTACGATACTTATTATAAGTTTGCAGGCATGATCGCCGAGGAGTGGACAGATGAGGACTCACCGGTATATCTTCGCGTTACGTCGGGCAGCGGCGCTTCCTGTATTTATGAAATGTTCCCGGCAAATGAGGGGGATACCTTGGAAGTGACATCAGATTACGGGTTTGCCGGTTATATTCCCCAGTCGATATTGACGGAGGAAAATTATTCAGCAGAGATTTTAACGCGCAGTGATGGACAGTGGGTGTCCTCCGGCGTGATATTACAATTTTAAAAAGGAGTACAGAAAATGAAAAAGTTTTTATTAATGATTGTCTGCCTTCTGGTTATGGGACTGGCGGCATGTGGCGCAAGCAGTGCGGAGACAGAAACGGACAGTGAGACAGAGACAGAAATTGAGACTGAATCTGAGACAGAAACAGAAATCGAGACGGAAACTGAGGCGGAGATTGAGACGGAGATTGAAACGGTCAAAGAAAGTGAATCTGTGGCTGAAGAAGATCAGGCTGACGCCTCCAACACGGGAAGTTCCAATAATACCAGCGTAGCGTCTGCGGGAAGTTCCAACACTACAGCACAGCAGCAGACACCACAGGAACCGGCTCAGCCTTCAGTTCCGGAGACGACAGCGCCTCAGACCCAGGCGCCGGCTCAGCCTTCAGTTCCGGAGACAACAGCGCCTCAGACCCAGGCGCCGGCTCAGCCTTCAGTTCCGGAGACGACAGCGCCTCAGACCCAGGCGCCGGCCCAGCCTTCAGTTCCGGAGACAACAGCGCCTCAGACCCAAGCGCCGGCTCAGACAGCGCCTTATGTTGTCGAGGAATATCCAAGCTGCACCGGCCCCGGAACGGATAAGCTGTGGAGTGATGGCCGGACATCTCATTCCGGCCCTAACGGTGAGGATATTTTCGACTAACCCTTCGCAAAGCGGCGCCACCCGCGTATTGCGCAGCTTCTTTGCTTATTATCCGGCCTGCAGCTTATCTCTGATGGCCGAACTGTTACATAAAATACTTTGACTTATACCTCCGTTTTAGATATGATAGAGTTAACCTGTGTGTTGTGAAAAGCAGGAATCTATCCGGAACGGAGGTATTTTTTATGGCTGTTTACAAATGTAATGTATGTGGGTATGTTTATGATGAAGCAAAAGAGGGAAAGCCTTTTGAACAGTTGAAAGAATGTCCGGTATGTCATCAGCCGGCGTCAGCCTTTTACCTTTATGAGAAGGTAGACACGTCGGGGATGTCCCCTCACAGAGAAGAAACGCTGGAATATCCGTCGGAGTATGTCCGCCATGACAGTTCCTGCCGCTATATGGAAGAGATCCATGAGATGGCGGTGAAGGGACAGAGTATACATGCGGCTATGGGAACCAAGCTGCCCATGCCCGGCTGGGATGATATTTTGATCCTGGGAGCCCAGCTTGATCCCATGCCTCTGGATGAACACGCGCCGGTGCGCACTACGACAGTGATCGGTAAGAATGCCAAAAAGCCGCTTGTTCTTGAGAATCCTGTATACATATCACATATGTCTTTTGGAGCCCTTTCTAAAGAAGCCAAGGTGTCTCTGGCGCGGGGCAGCGCTATGGCCGGGAGCGCTATGTGTTCCGGTGAAGGCGGTATTTTGCCGGAGGAAATGGCGGCGGCAGATAAGTATATTTTTGAATATGTGGGGAATCTGTACAGTGTGAATCCGGACAATCTGAGAAACGCCGACGCGATTGAGATTAAGATCGGTCAGGGGACAAAACCGGGCATGGGTGGCCATCTGCCGGCGGAAAAAGTGACTCCTGAGATAAGCAAGATACGAAATAAGCCCATGGGCCGGGACATTGTAGCGCCTTCCCGCTTTCCGGGGATTGAGACAAAGGAAGATCTCAAAGCTCTGGTGTATCAGCTTCGTATGGCGTCTGATGGGCGTCCTATCGGCATTAAGATCGCCGCGGGACATATTGAAAAAGATCTGGCTTTCTGCGTGTTTGCCGAACCGGATTTTATTACCATTGACGGCCGTGGCGGCGCTACCGGATCATCCCCTCTGTTTTTAAGGGATTCTTCCAGCCTTCCCACGGTTTATGCGCTGTACCGGGCAAGAAAGTATTTGGACAGCGTTGGATCGGGCATCAGCCTTGTGATCACCGGCGGTCTTCGGGTATCGTCGGATTTTGCCAAAGCTATCGCTATGGGGGCTGACGCAGTGGCTGTAGCCTCCGCCCCGCTGATGGCCATGGCCTGCCAGCAGTATAGGATCTGCGGCACAGGCATGTGTCCGGTAGGTGTGGCAACCCAGGATCCGGATCTGCGGCTTCGTCTGAAAGAAGATATCGCGGCCCAGAGAGTCGCCAACTATCTGAAAGTATCTCTGGATGAACTTCGAATGTTTGCCAGAATTACGGGCCACAGTGATCTTCACGATCTGAGTGTGGACGATCTGTGTACGACCAGCCGGGACATCAGTGAGTTCACCAATATCTGCCACGCGTAAGCCGCCCTGGCCGGGGCACAAAGGGAGGCGCTTTGCGGGATGCCATTTGGCCAAGACAAATTATAAGAAGGAGATCAGACAGAAATGGAAAAAATACGCATTAAATATTTATGTGAGGATATTGAAAGATTAAAATATATTGACGGAAAGTCCGACTGGATTGACCTGAGAGCAGCCGAGGATGTGGAAATGAAAGCCGGAGAGTTTCGCCTGATCCCCTTAGGTATTGCCATGGAGCTTCCCAGGGGCTACGAGGCCCATGTGATTCCCCGTTCCAGCACGTATAAAAATTTCGGTATCCTTCAGACCAACAGTATGGGACTGATTGATGAATCTTATTGCGGGGACAACGACCAGTGGTATATGCCGGCGCTGGCTATGAGGGATACGGTGATCCGCAAAAATGACCGAATCTGCCAGTTCCGCATTATGAAACATCAGCCGCAGCTTGAATTTGAAGCTGTGGACACCCTGGGGCATGAGGACCGGGGCGGTCTGGGATCTACTGGAAAACAGTAAGGGCAAGGAGCAGGACTTTTGACGTGTTTTTCTAACATTGTCTCAAGTCCTGCTTCCCGACGCTGCTGCAGCTTGACCGCCGCTGTCGAGACTGAATCCTTACTGATGGCTAAACGGCATATAGCTGAGGAAGTAAAAAATCCTGTGCAAGTAAACTTGCTCTGTTTTTTTCTTCCTCAGATGCATGGCTGAATAGTTTTCAAAAAATTAAAAAAATATAAAAAAATGCTTGCAATTTGAAAAAATCTGTTATATAATAGCTTTCGTACTTGAGAAATGAATCAAATAGGGACGCGCTTTTAGCTCAGTTGGTAGAGCACCTGACTCTTAATCAGGGTGTCCAGGGTTCGAGCCCCTGAAGGCGCACTTAAAAGCACTGTTTTTGCAGACGGAACGAGCTGTGGGGACGGTGTTTTTTTGTTGTGAAAATCCGGGATTTGTGCAGGGTTATGGAAAATCCTGAAAATAAAAGAACGGTCATCGTTCCTTATCACTCTAAAGACCTGAAAAAGGGCTTGGAGCAGGCAATATTAAAACAGGCGGGGCTGAAATAGCACCAGCCGCCTGAATGGAGGTATTACGTAGGGATCGCTTGTTTTATCCAGCTATTTTTCATAAAGCAGAGGAAGGCGGTTTCTGGGTATCATTTCCAGATATACCAGAGTGTCTGACCCAGGGAGATGAGGTGTTGTTGTAGGAACAGAATGGGTATTAAGAAAGAGTGGAAAGAAAAAGTTCTCATTTGATGTAAAAATACATAAATAATCAACAGAAAGAACATCTGCTCCTGCAGGTGTTCTTTTTGCTTTATAAAGCCCGCCAAAGGGGGAACCCCCAAATCCCCCAAGAATGGGGGAAGGGGGCTGTCAGTTCAGCACGCTGGCCGTCGGGGAGATCGTATATGTCTTTGATCGTATAAGATTGCTCTTTTGGTAATGGCATAGATAACACTTCTTTTTATGAAATTATTTTGCCTGTATATCATTAGTACATCTCCCCCACAGCCAGATATGTGTCGGATTATTGGATAATACCAAGCTGTATCTTAGTGGCAAGGATGCGTAAAACAGATTGGTCGATGCGTTCCTGGCTTATAGTGCCATTGTTGACAGCCTCGATGACTGCTGGGATTTGTGTGGTAAAATCCGTGCTGCACAAAAGATCATTGCCCGCGAGGACAGCCTGGACGGCGGCGTCCTGGGCGTCCGTATAATTGGTGATAGCTCCCATAGAGAGATCATCGGTCATAATAAGGCCATTAAAGCCGAGATCATTTCTCAGAATATCGTGGACGGCGGTGGAGAGAGATGCCGGGCGTTCCAGATCCATACTATCCACAATGGTGTGGGAAACAAGGACTGCTGTGGCGCCGGCTTCAATGCCGGACTGGAACGGAAGGAAATCACTCTCGGTAAATGACTCATAGCTGCGGGCGTCGTGGATAGTGCCCTCATGGGTGTCCCCGTTATTGCCGTAGCCGGGGAAATGTTTCAGGACGCTTCCCATCTGCTGCCGGTTCATGGCACTGACCACAGTGGAGACATATTCCGCAGTTTCCGCCGCCGGCTGTCCGAAGCTGCGTTGGTAAATAAAGCTTGCAGAATCTGTTGAAACGTCGCACACCGGGGCAAGATTAAGATTAATGCCCAGGTTGCGGAGCAAAATGGACTTATCCTCGGCATCCGAGCGCACCAGATCCAGTCCGCCCTCTGCGTACAATTCCTGGGGAGACCAGAAAGGATAGGGACGAAGCTGTGAGTTTGTGCTGACTCTGTTGACAGTACCCCCTTCCTCGTCAACAGCGATAAACATTGGGGTGGTATTGGCATCCTGGTAGCTTTGGATATCTGCGATCACCTGATCCGATGTTTTATTTTCAAAATCCCGGCCAAAGAGAAGATAGCCGCCGAGATAATAAGCCGCTGCCTGTCCGGCAGCATCTGTCTCCGGGCAGCGGGCCAGAAACATCTGTCCCACTTTCTGTTCCAGTGACATGGAGGACAGAAGGGTATTGGCCTCATCTAAGATACTCTGATCAAAACCGGTGACGGTGTAATCGGCTGCTGGCTGCTGGGAAACATCTGTGCCGCTATCCTCCGGGGAAGATGACTCCTCCGGGGCTGAAGTTTCACCGGATGTGCCGGTTACGGCTTCAGGGATTGTGATATGATCCTTGGCAGAGCGGGTAAGGCCGTTATCAATGGCCGGTGTACAGGAACACAGACAGGCCGCTGCCGATATAAGTAATGCGGCTGCTGCCGCAGTTTTTAATTTAAACATAAGTCGCACCTCCTGCAAGATCTGCGTTTATAAAAATCAAAAGAATATAATTCTAAGTATCTCCTATTATAACAGATAATGGATTTAATATGAATAATTTTTCAACCAATTTATTATAGATGTACAGATATGATTCGACGATTTGTCCATACAAGGATGAATCGTTATGAAAGGAAATAAATATGCTAAATTATTTGTGGACGGCCATGCTTATCCTTGGAATTGTCGTTGGGGCACTGACCGGAAATATGGAGGCGATCTCCAATGCCGTGGTCACATCGGCTCAGGACGCGGTAGATTTGTGTATCACTATGTTGGGGATTATGACGGTATGGACCGGTATTATAAAAATTGCCGAGAAATCCGGGCTTCTGGAAAAACTAACACAAATTTTGGAACCGGTCATTGGTTTTTTGTTTCCAAATATGCCCAAAGCACACCCGGCAAAAGGCTATATTTCCACCAACTGTGTGGCCAATATCCTTGGGCTTGGCTGGGCGGCTACCCCGGCTGGGCTGAAAGCCATGGAAGAACTTGAAAAGCTGGAGGATGACCGGAGGGCGGGAAAGGCACCGGGACCTGTAAGGAAGAAAGGAATTGCCGGCAATGAGATGTGTACATTTCTTATATTAAATATCTCATCCTTACAGCTCATTCCTGTCAGCATTATTGCCTATCGCAGTCAGTACGGGAGCGCCAGTCCGGCAGCCATTGTGGGGCCTGCCATCCTTGCCACGGCTATAAGCACAGCGGTGGCAGTGATCTTCTGCAAGGTGATGGATCAAAAATATAAATATTAATGTTCCGAATGGATTGATGAGAGTTACAAATATGCAATTACAGAGGCTCAAAAGAGAAATCTGTGGTATCATGAGGTCAAATTTTAATTTGACCTCAACATCATTATAGATATAAGGGTAAGTTCAGTGGAGAAAAATTAAATGCCTGGACATGTAATATTGGTCAGGATTTCATAAAATCATACGAGAATTTTCAAATTTTTTTCACAAAATCGGCCTACAATTCTAATCGTAAAGCAGAAAAAACGTAAAATTCAGTGAAATAAGCAATAATTTAGCCTGAAACATTTTTAACGGCGGAACAGTTGATAAAATAACTGAAATATTACGACAAATATTCAAGGTACGAAAAGAGGTTGAGTTTTATGAGTGAAAATTTTAATGAACAACAAAATAACATAAATGAAACTTGGCGGCCGATGAATGGCGGTGGCGATTTTAGCCAGGGGCCACAGATTGATCCCATGTATCAGGCAGGCCTGACCGGGAATGAGAAACGGCCAAAGAAAAAAGAAAAGAAGCCGATGTCTATGAAGAAGAAATGGGGCGTACTCGTTGCGATGGCCCTTGTCTTCGGTTTGGTTGGAGGCGGGACAATGTTTGGCGTTAACGCGGCAGCATGGCATTTAAGCGGTATGGATGATGCCGGAAAAAAGATAGCGTCCACAGAAACAACCAGTGCGGAGTCTGTGGCTGACGCTGTATCTTCCGTGGAAGGCAAAGGCGCTGTGGCGGAAGTTGCTCAGAACGCCATGCCATCCCTTGTCACCATTTCTACCATGTCTGTTGAGGAGATGCGGAGTTTCTTTGGCGGCACTTATCAGTATGAAGTGGATGGCGCAGGCACCGGCGTCATCGTTGGCGAGAATGACACAGAACTGCTTATTGCCACCAATAACCATGTGGTAGAAGGAGCCCAGACCCTTTCTGTAGGTTTTATAGATGAGACTTCAGTGGAAGGCCAGATTAAAGGCACCGATGTAAATAACGACCTGGCGATTGTTTCTGTAAAACTTTCCGATATATCTGAGGATACCATGTCTCAGATCAAGATCGCCAGCATTGGCGATTCCGACGCTCTTGTACTGGGGGAGCAGGTTGTTGCCATCGGCAATGCATTAGGCTACGGCCAGTCTGTCACCAGCGGCTATGTCAGCGCTTTTGATCGTGATCTTACATTGACAGATGCCAGCGGAAATACGATTGAATCCACAGGTCTGATTCAGACAGACGCGCCGATTAACTCCGGCAACAGCGGCGGCGCACTCTTAAATATGCAGGGTGAACTTATTGGCATTAATGAGGCAAAGAGTTCCACAACTTCTTCCGGGACAACCGTTGACGGTATCGGGTTTGCTATTCCTATCAATAAAGCTGAGGAAAGTCTTCAGGAACTTATGAATCTGCCAACGCGGGAAAAAGTGGATGAGAGTCAGGCGTCTTATCTGGGTATTTCCGGAGAGGATGTTTCATCAGAGATTTCCCAGGTGTACGGAATGCCTGTAGGCGTTGTTGTCACATCTGTTGCCGAGGGCGGTCCGGCTCAGAACGCGGGTATCCAGAATGGCGATATTATTACAGAGCTGGATGGACGTTCTGTCGCCAATATGGATCAGCTCAGGAACGTCCTTTCATATTACGCGGCCGGTGAGACGGTGGATGTGGTTGTCCAGCGCGCAAACAACGGCCAGTATGAGGCTCAGACAGTAAGCGTTACTTTAGGTTCGGCAAGTGATGCCCAGGCACAGACAAGTGAGTCCTAATTGTTGTAGAGAATCCATCCGCTGACGGTGGCGGACTCATCTCCGGAGTTGGCCGCGAAGAGGGTGTAGATACCAGATTCGGGAATAGTGATCCGGCCATAGCGCACGTCCCCGGTGGAAAAGCCCACAACAGAATCGTCCGGTCCGATCCAGCCAAGTCTTAGCGTGTCCGGGGCTGATGTTCCGGATATGCAGATGGTGACCTGAGTTCCTTTGGTAAAATAAATAGTATCAATAATTCCTGAGGTGTGAGTCTCTGCTGTGCCGCCCAGGTAAATCGTCCAGCCTGTTTTGGGCGGCGAGGAGGGCGTGGGCGCGAAGAGATGCCAGTAAAAGGTGTTGGCGATCTCAAGGAGCCGGGGCTGAGAGGCGGGGACAATGATTTTAATATTGCCCTTTTGTTCCAGTTCTGCCTCAAGGCAAGTGTAGGGATGACTTTTCATATATTCAGGGGAGAGATCCTCCTGGAGCGTCATGTAGGTATTGTTTAGGAAAGTTTCAAAGCTGCCCTCCAAAAAGTTACCGCCGGCAAAACATAGGCCCAAGCCAAGGCCGAGAAAGAGGACGCAGATGACAATGGCGCACAGTGTGGAAAAACTTCCGGAACGGCCACAGGCAGCCCGGCGGATACGCTCTTTCAAACGTTTTCCGCTGACGCTGAGGCCAGACATAAAACAGGCGTTTTCGTAAAAGGATTTATGCCGGTTGGCCGGATGTTTTTCCGCATTTTCGATGAGAAGAGAAAAGTATTTTTTGGGGCTGACATAGGTGGTTTTGTTGCGAAAAACATCAATATCGCAGGCAACCTCGCTCCACTCCTCAAAATCTTTGAACATGCGCCAGGCCAGAGGATGGAACCAGAACAGAGCGCAGAGGGCCAGAAGCAGCCCTCGGATTTTCAGATCACCCCGGCGTATGTGGGACCATTCATGGGAGATGACCATGGACAGTTCTTCCTCAGTGTAGCTGCAGAACGGAAGAAAGATCCGGCTGCGGATACCCAGGGGAGCCATGGGGACGGGGACAGATGTACGGCAGATTTGTACCGGCTCGGTAAAATCGAGGCCCGGATAGAGCTGTTCATTGCCGTGAGAATCTAAAAGCCATGCCTGACGGTCCATATTCCCGGCTATTTTGATGGCTTTGGACACAGTGGCACCTTTGCCGGAAAAGGGAAGATGCTGGATACGGTATATAGCGAGAATAAATATAATGGCGCAGACCATAGCCCCGGCAGCCCACAGGATGGCAAGAACCAAGAGAATACTCTCAAAAGCGTCGCCATGCCAGGGCAGCCCGGTTCCGGCCCCTTCCCTGCGGTAATATTTAAAATAGCAGAAGAGGTAGTAAAAGGGTATAAGCCAGAAAACAGGGAGCAGGGTAAAGAGACGGTAACAAACGGTGTAGAGTTTAAGTCCCTTTAATGGGATTAGAAAAAGCTGCCACAGCAGCCACGCCAGCAATATACTCAGGCTGTTGGATATTAAGATCAGTATAAGATGGCTGTACCAACTCACAGTCTGTCCTCCTTTCTTTTGACGATGATATTTTGCAATGTTCAGTTCGCCAGTCACAAATGAGGCGGACTGTTGCTGTTTTTATAATACTACAAATATAGTATGATTGCAAATGATTTGATATATAATCATAAAAAACCCCCTACGCAAGCCAATGAAAAAGTAGTATAATTAGGTTGTCAAAAAATTACTAAAGTCTGGTCTTATGGGAATACTGTGAAAACGGTATGACCGGACAACAACTTACGATGTCCTAACAGAATGGAGGAGGTTTACGTATGGACAACACTTTGGCACTACTTACACTGTGCGGTTCGGTGATCGCGCTGCTCTTTGCGTTTACGCGGGCCAGAAAGGTACTGAAGTTCTCCCAGGGCACGGATCAGATGAAGAAGATTTCTGCTTCGATCCATCAGGGCGCCATGGCTTATCTGAGACGTCAGTACCGTATCCTTATTATCTTTTTTGCGGGAATGTTTCTCATCCTTCTTATTATGGCGGCGCTGGGTTTCTTAACTTGGTATGTACCTTTTGCCTTTGTCACCGGAGGCTTTTTCTCCGGTCTGTCCGGCTTTGTAGGTATGCAGATCGCTACAAGAGCCAACGCGCGGACGGCTGCTGCCTGTCAGAAAGGTCTGAACAAGGGCCTGAATGTGGCGTTTTCAGCCGGTTCCGTTATGGGATTTACAGTTGTTGGCCTTGGCCTTTTGGATATTTCCATCTGGTATCTTCTTTTAAGACTTGTATTTAAACTTCCGGTGGAAGAAATTACCAGCACCATGCTCACCTTTGGTATGGGCGCATCGTCCATGGCTCTCTTTGCCCGTGTCGGCGGCGGTATCTATACAAAGGCAGCAGACGTGGGCGCTGACCTTGTGGGGAAGGTTGAAGCGGGCATCCCTGAGGATGACCCCAGAAATCCGGCGGTTATCGCGGATAATGTGGGCGATAACGTAGGCGATGTTGCCGGTATGGGCGCTGATTTGTATGAATCTTATGTAGGTTCTATTTTGTCCGCATGCTCTCTCGGTGTTATTGCTTTTTCCCAGATTGAATCTGTTAATAATATTAACGCGGTGATCATTCCCATGGTTCTGGCCGCGGTAGGTGTTATCGCGTCGATTATCGGCTCTTTCCTTGTAAAGACCGGGGAGAGTACGGATCAGGGTACGCTGCTGAAAGCCCTGCGCCGGGGTACGAACACAAGCGCGATCCTCATTGCGGTTGTGGCGTTTCCGATTGTGTGGTTTGTCCTTGGCAGACAGTTTATCGGCATTTACTTTGCTATTTTAGCCGGCCTGGTGGCTGGCGTGCTGATCGGTTTCTTTACAGAGTATTTTACGTCGGATACCTATAAACCGACAAAGAATCTGGCGGAGAAATCACTCACAGGTTCAGCTACGATTATTATTGGCGGTCTGAGCCTTGGTATGCTGTCAACGGCAGTGCCGATTATTATTATAGCCGTGTGTGTTATGGCTGCTTACGGTTTTTCCGGCGGATTTGAATCAGCGACACAGGGGCTTTATGGTATTGCCCTGGCGGCGGTAGGTATGCTCTCAACTCTTGGTATTACTCTGGCAACGGACGCTTACGGTCCTATTGCCGATAATGCCGGAGGTATCGCGGAGATGGCCGGGCTGGACGCGGAAGTGCGTAAACGTACCGATGCTCTGGATTCCCTGGGCAATACAACGGCAGCTACCGGCAAAGGGTTTGCCATTGGCTCCGCGGCTCTTACCGCTCTGGCTCTCATCGCTTCCTACGTGGAGAAGGTTCAGGAAGTTGGTGGGGATTCCATTGTTCTTGATATGAGTGTAATGAATCCCGCAGTTCTCATCGGATTATTTATCGGAGCCTGCCTGCCGTTTATCTTTGCGGCGCTGACCATGTCCTCTGTGGGACGGGCGGCTCAGAGTATTGTTGTGGAAGTCCGCCGCCAATTCCGCGAGATCAAAGGACTTATGGAAGGCAAGGCTGAGGCGGATTACAGAACCTGTGTGGATATTTGTACAAAAGCCAGCTTAAAGGAGATGATCCTGCCAACTCTTTTGGCTATTGTGACCCCTATTGTGGTGGGGCTTGTTCTTGGCTATAATGGAGTTATCGGCATGCTGGCCGGTTCTACGGCGGCGGGATTTGTTATGGCGGTATTTATGTCTAACGCCGGCGGCGCCTGGGATAACGCCAAGAAGTATATAGAGAGCGGGCATCACGGCGGCAAAGGCAGCGAGGCCCATAAAGCGGCAGTTGTAGGTGATACTGTGGGCGATCCTTTCAAAGATACGTCAGGCCCGTCCATTAATATCCTCATTAAGCTGCTGTCCATGGTTTCCATCGTGTTTGCGGCTCTTGTGGTGAATTTCCACATTTTCTGATCTGGTATTTGCAGGAAATCAGATGAGGACTGGCAGAGGAGAATACTATTCTTCCTCTGTCAGTCCCAATTTCCGGGATTTGCGTACGATAGTCGAGTGATCGACGCCCAAAGCCTTTGCCATAGCTCTTGTTGAACCGTAGCATTTATGAGCCCACAATAAAATTTCTTTTTCATATTCTGACGTCAATTCTTTTAAGCTATGTCCATAAAATCGAGATGATATCGCCTCCCCAGAAACTTCGGAAAAATATTCTGAAATCATTGCCTATTTTATAGTCGTATTCGGATATTGCTGATGGTATAATGATGCCATAGAGAAAACATTTGCCTCTGGCATCATGATTGTTTTTGGCGTCAGAGGCATAGGATATGCTCTATGTAGATTTTTAAGTTTTGTTGGACCTGTTTTCAGATTTAGGAGGAGAGCGATGAAGTTTCAAAATGGCGCGTGGCTGATGAAAGAAGGACATGCTCTTTTTTCACCCAAAATGATCTATGAAGTTGAAAAAAATGAGGACAGTGCGCTTCTTGTCCTTCCCACAAGGGGGTTTGACCTGCAAAGCGTAGTCCTGACTATGAAGATCACTGCTCCGGCTCCGGAAGTGATCCGTGTGCAGACATGGCATTATATGGGCGTGGACGATGGGGACAGGCCCCGGTTCGAACTGAATCTTTCACAAAACAGTCTGATGGAGATGGAAGAAGACGATGAAAAGATTGTGATAAAGAGCGGGCGTCTGGCCCTTGTCATTGACCGGGAAAACTGGTCCATGAGATATGAGAGGGACGGGAAACTGCTGACAAAGAGCGGGAAAGGGGATCTGGCTTATATTAAAACCGACTGGAAAGGGGACTATTATAGTTATAACGGGGAAAACGCTTATATGGTCCAGCATCTGGGATTGTCTGTGGGAGAACTGATCTATGGCCTTGGGGAGCGGTTTACGCCTCTGGTGCGCAACGGACAGTCTGTGGATATATGGAATGAGGATGGAGGCACAGCTACGGAAAAGTCCTACAAAAATATTCCCTTCTATCTGTCCAGCCGGGGATACGGCGTGTTTGTTAATCATACGGAAAAGGTATCCTATGAGGTGGGATCGGAATATGTGACGAAAGTGTCTTTCAGCGTTCCGGGAGAGTATCTGGACTATTTTGTTATTGACGGGCCGACGATGAAAGAGGCGTTGATGCGGTATACAGACCTGACAGGAAAGCCGGCGCTGCCGCCCCGGTGGACTTTTGGCCTGTGGCTGTCCACATCGTTTATTACCAGCTATGATGAAAAGACGGTTCTTGGCTTTATTGACGGGATGCAGAGCCGGGGGATTCCTTTGTCGGTCTTTCATTTTGACTGCTTGTGGATGAAAAATTTTCACTGGACAGATTTTTGCTGGGACAGTGATATTTTTCCAGATCCGGAGGGAATGCTGAAGAAAATCCATGATAAAGGCGTCCGCGTATGTGTGTGGATCAATCCTTACGTGGGACAGAGATCCGCGCTGTTTAAAGAAGGAAAAGAAAAGGGCTATTTCCTGAAAAGAGAAAACGGCGATGTCTGGCAGTGGGATATGTGGCAGCCGGGGCTGGCCATCGTGGACTTTACAAATCCACAGGCATGCCGTTGGTATGCCTCACAGTTAAAAAAACTTATGGCTATGGGCGTGGACTGCTTTAAGACAGATTTCGGAGAGCGCATCCCTGTGGACGCGGTGTATGACAATCACTTTGATCCGGTAAAAATGCATAATTACTATTCTTATATTTACAATAAGACGGTGTTTGAAACCATTGAATCCGTCAGGGGCAAAGGGGAGGCTGTACTTTTTGCCAGGTCGGCCACTGCAGGCGGACAGAAATTTCCGGTACACTGGGGCGGCGACTGTACCGCCAACTACGAATCTATGAGCGAGAGCCTGCGGGGCGGGCTGTCACTGACGGCCAGCGGTTTTGGCTTCTGGAGCCATGATATCGGCGGCTTTGAGGATAATTCCACGCCGGATGTATATAAACGATGGGCCGCTTTCGGGCTTCTGTCCACTCACAGCCGTCTGCATGGAAGTACAACATACCGGGTACCCTGGAATTATGGGGAAGAAGCGGTGGACACTCTCCGTTTTTTTACCCGTCTGAAAATGTCTCTGATGCCTTATATTTATTCCAGCGCTGTTCAAACCTCGCGTACCGGGGTCCCCATGATGCGGGCTATGGCCATGGAATTTCCCGACGATCTAAACTGTGCCTATCTTGAGCGGCAGTATATGTTTGGAGAACGTCTTATGGTAGCTCCCATTTTTAATGAGGAAGGCATTGGACGGTTTTATCTGCCCAAAGGGCGGTGGACAGATTATCTGACCGGAGAGATATTTGAGGGCGGCGCCTGGTATGAAAAATATTATGATTATCTTCATATCCCCCTTCTTGTCCGGGATAATTCCATCATTCCCAAGGGCAGCAGGGACGATTCACCGGAATATGACTATGCCCGCGATGTGGAATTTCGTGTTTATGCCCTGAAAAATGAGGCTCGCGCTGAAATTTTTGACCGGGGACGCAAAACCGGGTGGATAGAAGGCCGGACCGAGCCGGATACAGGCTGTATTGTCTTTAAGGGAGAGTCGGAAGGATCGTGGAAGATCCGGATGATTAATGTTCATATTTCCGGTGTTAAAGGCGCCCGGTACGAGATAGACGGAGCGGATACGGTGGTCATACCCGAACAGGGACAGGAAAAGGTATGGGTGAGTTTATGATCTTCCCGGACTAGAACGGGAGAGAATATCTGACCTTTGAAGGAGAGAATAATGGCTAAAGAAAAATTTGGAGAATACACCATTGAAAAACTCAGAGAAGGGCTGTATGCTGTTGAGGATGAAAATGAAAGTTCCTTTTATGTGATCGAGGGAGAAAAAATGGCGGCGGTCATTGACACAGGCATGGGCAAAGAGCCGGTTTTGCCTCTGATCCGCCATATAACGGCTCTGCCCTGTGTGCTTTTGCTGACCCATGCTCACGGGGATCATATGAAATACGCCGGGAGTTTTGAGATGCGGTACATATGTTCCAAAGACATCCCTATAGTTGCCTTGTCAGCGGAACGGATGGGGATGGATAAGAGTCTGGGAGAGCTGGATTATACACCTTTTGACCCAGGATCAATGCTGGAACTTGGCGGCGGGACAACGCTGGAGTCTGTGGCGATGTACGGGCATACGCCGGGTTCTCTTGGGTTTTACTGCGAAAAATATAACGTCCTCTTTTCCGGGGACGCTGTAGGCTCAGGCATGGGCGTGTGGATGCAGGTGCCAGGAGCGCTGACAGTTGAGCAATACGGACAGAATTTGAAGAAATTTATGGACTGGGCCGAATCAAAACCGGCGGATATGGAATTTCTCACGGGACACCGCCCTCAGCGTTACGGATTCCCCGGTATGGAGCGGGACAATCCGGTGTCCATGGCCCTTGTGGGAGATATGATCCGTCTGTGTGAAATGCTTCAAAAGGGAGAAATTAGCGGCGAGAATCATCCCTTTGCTGTTTCCTTTGGCAGCGAAGGGGCAAAACTGGCCTCTTTTGGACGTGCCGGGATCGTTTATCTGGATTCTCGGATTATGTAAAATTCTCCGGCCATCAGGGGTGGCGCGGACTGATTAAAGCTACGGTTCTATTAGCTTTTTTCGATGAAATAACCGCAATCCTCTTAGCAGGTTA
Source organism: Catenibacillus scindens (assembly GCF_014202115.1). Lineage (GTDB taxonomy): Bacteria > Bacillota > Clostridia > Lachnospirales > Lachnospiraceae > Catenibacillus > Catenibacillus scindens. Next base: position 202,275 of record NZ_JACHFW010000006.1, on the reverse strand, counting down.
AATTGCTACGATTTTTTTTCGGCAGTTTTTGTAAAAGGATGGATTATTTTTCGGTAATATCGTATACTTGTATTGTATAATCATGAAACGTTTTAGACTGGTCATTTGCGGCCAGCAGGCAAAACGCCCTACAGAGAGGAGAGATGATCTATGGAATTTTATGTATGCGAACATTGTGGGAACATTATTACAAAGCTGACAGATAAGAAAGTGCCGGTGATGTGCTGCGGTGAGAAGATGAAACTGCTTGAGGCCGGTACGACAGACGCTGCCGTGGAAAAACATGTGCCTGTATATACAGTCGAGGATAACATGGTAAATGTACAGGTAGGTTCCGTGGAACATCCCATGATCCCGGAACACTGGATTGAGTGGATTGTTGTGCAGACCAATCAGGGCTTTGCGGTAAAACATTTATCTCCGTCAGATGCGCCCAAGGCCGTTTTTGCACTTGCTGTAGGCGAACAGCTCCAGGAAGTATACGCTTACTGTAATCTTCATGGACTTTGGAAAGCATAAATATCAAAAACTAAAAGAGGCCGGAATCCTTAGATGGGAGCCCGGTCTCTTTTAGTTGTGTTTTCCGGGAAAGATGTTATATAATGGAGGATAAGTGAAATGCTCCTTATGGGGAATGGCGCTGCATCTGGCGGCGCGGCATGAAGGGTTGCTGTGAAAGGCGGTTGAAAAAATGAATTCCGGTAATATGAATCAGAAAAAAACAAGGATTGTCTATGAGATTCTTCATATGGAAAAGATTGTGGCCTCTGTGTCTGCCACAGGAAATGCCAGAATTTATAACGAACAATTTATGCCGTATGATCTGTATCTGGAAGAAGAAATGGCGGAAAATGATATTGATACAATGATGAACAATCTTATCAATTTCTACCACTGGTGCGCGTCCAGGGTATTATCTTTAGATCGGAAATATGCAAAGGAACTTTTAAACAGTATCGGCGCGTCCCAGGCGGTAACGGATAAAGACCGGGCCAATATTTCCCTGTCTTATCACTGTGTCTCACTGACGGATGTTTTCTGGGTGAGAGCTTGACCCGGTGACATATTATGGCATGAATATTTTGGATTATCTGACGGGAAATACGGACAGGCATCCGGAGAACTGGGGATTTTTGGTAGATAATGAAACGAACCGGTGCGTATCTTTGTACCCTTTAATGGATTTTAACCAGTGTTTTCACGCCTATGATACAATTGAAGGCGCCAATTGCCAGACTGTGCTTCCCAAACGGCTGAGCCAGAGGGCGGCGGCTTTGGAAGCTGTGGAGCATATTGGTTTGCGCCAGAAAAAGGAAATGGATTTGGACCTGTTTGAGGACATGGCTCTGGAGCGGGAGATGTTTCAAAAAAGGCTTTTAAATCTCAACCGGGGACAATAAAAGAAAAAGCCAGGGTACGAGGTGACTAAAGATAATGGATAAAAAAGGAAAAATTTTAATTGTTGAGGATGATAAAACCATAAGGGAGGAGCTTCAGATGACCCTGATGGCGGCGGGATATGAGGCGCGTATTATGGAAGATTTTTCGGATCCGGCGGGATCTGCGTTGGCGGTTAAGCCGGATCTGATCCTTTTGGATGTGAATCTGCCGAAAAAAAGCGGACTGGCCATCTGTGAAGAAATCCGGCAATATTCCCAGGTCCCGGTAATCTTTGTGACGGCTAACAACACGCCTATGGATGAGCTTAACGGGATGCTCCGCGGCGGGGATGATTATGTGTCAAAACCCTATCAGCTTCCTGTTCTTCTGGCCCGCATCGGGGCGGTATTGCGGCGGACTTTCGGCAATGGGGCAGGGGCGCCTCAAAAAACGGAATATAAAGGGATTGTGCTGGACATAGCAGCGGCCTGTGTCTGCAAAGGCAGTAAAAAGTGCGACCTGACAAAAAACGAAATGAAAATTTTGCACTGCCTTTTTGAGCATCCGGGGGATTTTGTATCCCGGACGGATATTATAGATTACCTGTGGGATAATGAAGTGTTTATTGATGATAATACACTGAGCGTCAACGTGACCCGCATCCGCAACAAGCTAAAAAGTATCGGCGCCGGAGATTTTATAGAGACAAAGCGGGGGCTGGGATACCGGATCGGATAAGAGCAGTGTGCCGGATCGGCAAAGAGGAGGACAAAGGTGAGCTTTAAAGACTATTTAAAAAGCCGGGCAAGCGTGCTGCTCATTAACGGTGCAGCCCTATTAGTGCTGTCGGTGTATCTGCTGCTCCTTAAAAATCCTGGGGCGGCAGTGGTTGTTATTGTGGCGGGCTGGTTTTTAGTTCTTGCCATTTATTTTTTTGTCCGGTTTTATTCTATGAAAAAATATTTTGAGGAGCTGCTGGATGTTCTGGACGGCCTGGATCAGAGATATCTCATCGCCGAGGTAATGAAGCCGGGGAAACGACTGGAGGATCGTTTATACTGGGAAATTCTGCGCAAATCCAACAAATCGGTAATTGAGAAGATCCACAGTCTGGAGGAGGAACAGAAAAATTATAAAGAGTATATTGAAAGCTGGATTCATGAGGTGAAGACACCCATTACCGCAGCCAAGCTGATCTGCGAAAATCATAAGTCGCCCCAGACAAAGCAGATTCTCACAGAGCTGGATGTTATTGAAAACGAGGTGGAAAAGGTGCTGTACTACGCCCGCATGGAGCAGGTTCACAAAGATTACCATATTCACAGGGTCAATCTAAAAGATGTGGTGCTGGCTGCTATCCGGGATGAAAAGCGGCATTTCATACAATGCGGCATGGTCATTGATCTGGATATGGAAGATACCTTTGTGTCCGCCGATGAAAAATGGGTGGAATTTATGCTCCGGCAGATTTTTTCTAACAGTATAAAGTACCGCCGGGAGAGTGAGGGAAAGATAAAAATTTATGTGGAGCGGGGAGCAAATAAAATTTTTCTCATCGTCGAGGACAACGGTTTAGGCATTGTCCCGGAAGATCTCGGCCGGATATTTGAGAAGGGATTTACCGGAAAAAACGGACGGAGGGATAAAAGCCGCGCTACGGGCATAGGGCTGTATTTGTGCCGGCGGCTTTGCCAGAAGCTTGGCATGGGAATTTCCTGTGATTCCTGGCCGGGCAGCTATACAAAGATGATCCTCACCTTTCCCGACTCGGATTTTAACAGGATATAAAAGGTGAGCAGGCCGGAGCGGGGAGTAAAGTCCAGGCGCGGCATTCGCCAGGTGGCGTTCCCAATCTGACAAAAATGAAAGATTACTGTAAAGTAAACTCATACAACCAAAGGGAAATTCCTGTTAGACTGTAGATGTTGAAAAGAAAAGCGGGCTGCGGCCTGATTATATAAGGAAGGACTGATGGATATGAGGAAAAAAAGAAAGGCTGAGGCGGCAAGCCCGGTGATTTTAAATGAAAATGAACAGCTTAGAGTCTGTGATGTTGAAAAATATTACGGAGCAAAAAACAATATTACCAGGGCGGTGAACCGGGTCAGCTTTTCCGTGGATAAAGGAGAGTTTCTGGGGATTATGGGGGCCTCCGGTTCGGGAAAAACCACTTTGTTAAATATGCTGTCTACCATTGACCGGGTAACGGCGGGGCATATTTACTATGGCAATACAGATATTACGGAGCTGGATGAAGATGCCCTCTCTGATTTCCGCAGGGAAAATCTCGGTTTTGTCTTTCAGGATTTTAACCTTTTAGATACTCTTACGATCGAAGAAAATATTATTCTTGCTATGAGCTTACATGGAGGCAAGAAAAAAGATGTTGACCGGAAGGTGGATTCTATATTAAAGGCGCTGGGGATTGATGGAATCAGAAACAAATTTCCATCCCAGGTGTCCGGCGGACAGAAACAGCGCTGTGCCTGCGCCAGAGCCCTGGTCAATGATCCAAGATTGATCATGGCCGACGAACCTACCGGAGCCCTGGACTCTAAGTCCGCCCAGATGCTTATGGCTACATTTAAAGCCATGAATGAGCAGATGGGTGCCACCATTTTAATGGTTACCCACGACGCGTTTTCTGCCAGCTATTGTAACCGCATCCTCTTTCTCAAAGATGGGGAAATTTTTAATGAGCTGATTCGCGGAGAACAAAGCCGCAAGGAATTTCTGGGAGAGATCCTGGATGTGCTGGCGCTGACAGGAGGTGACAGCAGATATGGTCAATAAACTGGCTTTTCGCAACGCGAAGCGTTCCATGAAAGATTACCTCATCTACCTGATCACCATGGCCGCTGTGGCCGCCTTAATGTTTGCTTTTAATTCCCTGATTTTTTCAGAAGATATTCAGAGTATGTGTACGGAAGCTATGGTGCTTGGGGCAATGCTTGGGATGATCACTTTTTTTATCGTTCTTATTGTGGCCTGGCTCATTAACTATATGGCCGGGTTTATGCTGGAAAAACGCAGCCGGGAATTTGCCACTTACCTTCTCATCGGTTTGAAGAAAAAAGAGCTGTCCCGTTTATATATGAAAGAAAATATTCTGGTGGGCACAGTGGCGCTGATGGCAGGTATGGCTGTGGGGCTTTTGCTTCAGCAGGTGATCATGACTGTATTTTATTCGGTATTTAATGAGACTTATCAGCTAAATGTTCAGATCAGCGGATGGTGTCTGTTGATGACTGTGGGCTGTTATTATGCCTGCTATATTCTTGCTCTGTGGCGCAATAAAAAGATTTTTAAGAAAATGACGATTGCCCAGTTTATTGTCATGGATAAGAAAAATGACGAGATCCGGTTTGGCCGGGAACGGCTGCGCCAGTGGCTCTTTATTCTGGCTTTGGCCTATATTATTTTTGTCTATGTGATGATATTTGTGGGCTGTTCGATCTGGGCGGCGCTGCTGCTCATTGCCGGATTTATTGTGGCGGTCTACGCCATGTTTTTCGGATTCTCCGCCTTTATTGTGTGCCGGGTGCAGAAGCGGGGGCGGTGGATGTACCGGAAAAACCGCATCTTTTTATTCCGCCAGTTAGCCTCAAAAGTGCGAACCATGGGATTTACTATGGGGACGCTGACCCTGCTTTTGATCTGCACACTGCTTGGCAGCGCCTTCGCTTTTATGTTTGCCCGGTACCAGGATCAGGCCATAGAATCTTCTATGCCTTTTGACATACTGATCCACAGCCCGGAGGCGGGGGATGATTTCGCTGAAGAGATCCAGGTCATTAAGTCCGGCACAGATATCAATACCCAGAGAATTTACCATATCTATGAAAATGGCAGCCAGGTGATGAATATGTATTTCGGCACGCATGTGACGACATCCATGGAAAAACATGTGGACGCGGCGGGAAATTTTGTCCCCGGCCGGGAGTACTACACATGGGATACCTATATGAAACTGAGCGACTATAATGCCCTACGCCAGATGACAGGGTGCGCTCCCATCACTTTGCCCGGTCACACCTACGCCCTCCAGACAAAGCCCCGGATTGCCAGAGATTTCGGGGAGGATGTGTATAATGTCCGCCTTGATGTGGACGGTGAGATGTTGTCTTTGGATTGTGTGTATACCGATGCCTTTTCTCAGAATGGTATTAACGGCGCCGATTATTTGATCATCGTCCCTGATGAGCTGTGTGAGAATATGACAGCGTATTACTCGGCTTATGCAGCGGATATTGAAGGGGAGGGCACCGGGGAGCTTAAAAACGCCCTGGATGAAGTCCACCGTCATAAACACGGAGTTTTGACGTATGATGAATTTGAGGAGCAGTATGAGGCTGGAAATGTTACTGATGATGAGTGGAAGGACGACCTTCTTGAAGCCAGCGGCACTGATGAGATGATCGTTATTATCGCGGATATTTTCGTTCGGGATGTGGACGGATCGGATATGCGGTTTGTGGTGACTTCTATAACTTTTCCGCTGGAATATATTGCGCTGATTTTTATTTTCGTGGCTATGACCATCTTGGCGGTACAGCAGCTTTCCGATTCGGGAAAATACAAATTCCGCTATGATGTGCTGAGAAAGCTGGGTGTGAGTAAAAAAGAAGTGGACAAGATCATTTTCCGACAGCTTGGCATGTATTATCTTGTGCCAGCCCTGGCCGCTGTGGCCATAAGCTCGGTGATTGCCATATATGCCGGCGATCAGTTTGTAAAATTTACAGGGGCCGACGGCAGCGGACTGTTTTACTTTGTCATAGCCCTGCTTATCGGCGCGGGGATTTATGGAATCTATTTTGCGGCGGCCTATATTGGTTTTCGCAGAAATGTAAATGAATAATCAAGACCTGCTTACGGGTCTTGGTATGGGATTCGGGTCAGTTTCAGATGACATCTTTCTTTTGTCACTGTTTTGCTATACTCCATGGCAAAACAGTGACAAATTCTCTTCTTAACCGGATTAGTGCGGGCACTTAAATTTCAGACTTTTAAATCCGGAATTATTTCCCGGATTTTAGAATATCCTTTAATTTTAGCGCTTTGTCAATGCTTCCCTCGATTTTTAATTTTCCCAAGGTAAAAGCCAGGACGGGATCCTGTTTACCATCGGCAATTTTTTCCAGAGTTTTGGCGCTGCATGTGAAAATAACGTCCCGGTCGTAATATTCATAAGGTTCCACGTAAAGCTGTCCGTCCCGGACTTCCGCATAAAAACTGCCGGCACCGTCGCCGGTAATATTAAACTGATAGGCCAGATGTTCGTTAATGGCGCTGACATCGGCGCCGGAGATGCGTTTCTTTACTTCCGCAAATATTTCTTCAAAGGTCATAATGATTCCTCCTTTTGCTGTTTCCTGAACAATCCAAAGATCTTTCGGAAAATTTTCGACCGATGGTCAAGTTTCTATAACTGTAAAGTATCATTTTTTTTGAGGAGCGTCAATACTATTCTTTTCCAAAAATTTCAGCTTTTTCCGACTGTACCCGGCGAACGGGCTATGTTATACTAAAATTTAATGGTACCTGCAGCGCTGGAGCTGCGGGTACCGGCGCGGTTTGATTGTTTGAAAGGAGGTTAAAGTCTTGCCCAATACAGAGAAATATGAAAATATATTGGATGCGCTGCAAAAGCTTCTGCAAAGCAAAGATATTAAAATGATTACAGTCAGTGAGATCGCCCAGGCGGCAGGCATTGGGAAAGGAAGCCTTTACTATTATTTTCCCTCAAAGGAGGCTGTTTTGGAGGCGTTGATTGCCCGGACCTACGAGAAACCCATGGAAATTGCAACAACGCTGGCGGATCAGAAGGAAATTTCTTCTTTTACCCGTATGGCCATGATTTTCCAGGCATGTCGCAACGCCTCTTTGGAATTTTCCAAACAAAAGGATTCGTCCTCTGCGGGAATCTATGAGGGAGCCTATATTCATCAGATGTTCTTAAATCATGTGATTACCGGACTGAAAGGAACGCTGGCCCAGATTATCCGCCAGGGCATTCAGGAAGGGCAGATTACTTTTGAAGATCCGGAAGCACTGGCAGAGATTGTTTTGATTGTGCTTACTGTTAAGCTGGACAATACGATTGTCCCATCCACTCAGGAAGATGTGGAAAAGGTTATGCGGGCCCTTGTGTCCCTTTTGGAAAAAGGAACAGATAATCCGATGGGGTCGCTGAATTTCTTATTGGCATTTTGATAAAGCGGCAGTAGGCGGATGGGGAAAATGCCGGAGACGAGCCAGTGCGGACTATGTATCTGCTTCATGGAGCCTATGGAAATTGAAAAAGTTTTGGAGTGGTTCTGAAAAACAAACGCCGCAGACCCTTGACTTTCCCAGGTTTGCGGCGTTATTATAAGTGTACGTTTTAAAAACATATTGTGGAGACAGTGGGACTTGAACCCATGACCTCTTGAATGCCATTCAAGCGCTCTCCCAACTGAGCTATGCCCCCAGACAAGTTATATCATACACTATATCTCAGAGAATTTCAACCAAAAAATAAAAAAAATAACAACTGTTCAGCCGCGCCGGACGCTGCGCTGCGCATATGCTCAAAAACATTACAAAAACTATAACAGCGAAAAGGAGGTCCCGCATGAAGGATTATTACAGAAAGAAGAAACTTCTTCTGGAAGTACTAGAAAACAAAGAAGAAAAAGAACATTTTCATCAGGATATTGAGCTGTTATATGTACTTTCAGGGGAATTGGATATCTATATAGACGATCAGAAGACCCCTCTTTACAGGGATGATGTCTTTATCGTAAATGCCAACAAGCGCCATAGTCTCAGGGGAGAGGGGGATGTACTGTATGCGAAGCTGACGATTATGTATGATCTCCTCAGTGACGTTTTGAATAACCTTTATATTCTGTTTATTTGCGATTCCACCCAAAGTAATGATGTGGGCTATGACGGTCTGCGCAGATTACTGCGGCGGCTGTTAAACAGATATTTAAAAAATAAAGGAAATACCGGGGATTTTGCCTATATAGCTATCTGCTATCAGATCATGGATTTTATTTGCGAGAACTTTCTTATGCGCACCGGAGGCTTTTCGGTGACTGGAGGAAGCGATAAATATCAGTTCCGCCTTCAACAGATTGAGAACTACATACGGGCCAATTACAGTTCGCCTATCAGTATGAAGCTGCTGTCGGAAAAGCTTTATCTGTCTAATGGATATCTGTCACGTTTTTTCAAAAAGAATTATGGTATGAGTTTTGCGGATTACTTGACCAATGTGCGCCTTCACCACGCGGTGGATCAGCTTTTATATACAGATTTTCCAATTACCCGCATCGTGTATGATAATGGCTTTCCAAGCGTGGCAGCTTTTGAAAAAGCCTTTAAAAAAGAATATGGTGAGACTCCGTCCGCGATGCGCCGACGGATGCCGTACAGCAGCCGTCTGGAGCCGGACCCTTTACCGGAAAATGTGGAAAAAAAGCTGGAAAATATGTTCTGGCAGGAAATATCCGGTAAAGATGAAAATTTTTCCGGAATTAAAAAGGCCCGCATGTCTGTAACGCAGATTCGGCCGCTGGATCAGATATGGAAAAAGGTAATCAACATTGGTTCTGCGGAAGATCTTTTGCGTTCAGAAGTTCAGGAGCATGTCTTTTTACTCAGGGAATCTCTTGGTTTTACTTTTGTGCGTTTTTGGAATCCTTTTTCTAAAGGCATGTTTATTGACGCCAGTCATATGGGCCATTCCTATAATTTTTCCAGATTGGATTCTGTTTTGGACTTTTTACAGAAATACAATATTCTGCCCTTTATTGAACTGGAAAGTAAGCCCAAGAGAGTCGTAAAAAATCCGTCCAGCTCTGTAGTCTACGAGATCGGGGGAGAACAGTGGGAAATTAACGACTGGAAAGCGCTGATGGAGGCGTTTATGCGCCATATTCTGGTGCGCTATGGCGGAGAATCCGTAAATCAGTGGAAGTTTGAACTTTGGTTTGACGCGGAAAGACTGGATGATGAGGCGTATATCTGCGATTACGCAAAACGCCTGAAAATTACCCAGGACATTATTCATCAGTGTTGCGAGGCACAGCTTGGAGGCTGTGGTATGCATGGTTATTCTAAAAGAGATGAGGAAAAATCCCATGCTATTCGGGATTTTCATGAGAAGCTTAAAATTAGCGGTGTAAAACCGGATTTTGTGACAATGTACGCTTATGCCTATGATTCTAAAGTTGAAGACGGGCGGACGATTGCTGTTCCAAGCAGCGATGAACACTTTATGGAGCGTACGGTTATGAATATGCGTCAGGACACCCAGGAGTGGATGAAAGATATACCTGTAGGGCTTTCGGAATGGAATCTGACCTTTAGTGACAGAAACCAGATCAATGATACGTGTTTTAAAGGCGCCTACATTATAAAAAATTATATTGCATTATCTGGAAAAGTGGACTTTATGGCTTACTTTGGCGGGACAGACCGGGTTTCTGAATTTATTGATACTAATGGATTTCTTTTTGGCGGAAACGGATTGCTGAACAAAGAAGGCGTAAATAAACCGTCCGCATTTGCCTTTCATTTTTTAAACCGATTATATGGACAATATGTGGGCAAAGGAGAAAATTATCTTGTTTCCACAGACCGTATGGATAATTATGGAATAGTATGTCATAACTGTAAAAAACTCAGTTATCACTATTATTATACACCTGAAGATCAGTTAGACCGGGAACATATCTCAAAGTATTTTGAAGATATGGAGGCGTGTACCCTTGAGCTGAAGCTGGAAGATGCCAGGGAGGGTACCTATAAAGTGAAAATTTTCCGGGTAAATGAAGAATACGGATCGGTGTTTGGCCAGTGGCAGGAGACAGAATTTGAAAATAACCTTTCTAAAGATGATATACGATATTTTCAGAAAGGCTGTGAACCTAAACTGTCTATGCAGATGTTGGAAACGGAAAATGGAAGCATAAATTTGTCAATACATATGGAAGCCAATGAGATTGCATTTGTCGCGGTCAACTATCTTGGAAAATAGGTCACTTTTCTGCAATAGTGTTTAAATTTAGCAGTAAAAATAAGGGAATAAAGGAAAAAGAAGGTCAAAAAGTCACTTATATTAGTGAAATTTTGACCTTTTTTGGCCTGAAGACTTCGACGGAGGTTAAAAAAAGATAATATAATCGTAAGAATGAACGATGAAAAAAACGCGAAGGCAGACTATACTAATTAACGAAAAATTTGTCAAATATGTAACAGAGTGAAGGAGCGGCAAAGCATCTTGAAAAGAATCAAAGAAGCGTCCGCTCTTTTGGATGTCAGCCTGGCGGCAGAGTATTGGGGGGCAAAACTCTGCAAAATAAAACTTTCCGGATTCCGGAAATTTTATAAAAAGACACAAAATTACATGCTAGGAGGAACTTAAAGTGAGTAACCAAAGCACAGCGGTCTCGGCTCCGAGACTGAGCAAAAGAGTATTGTTTGCTTACGGCTGCGGCGATTTTGCCAGTAACCTGACAAACACATTTATGGGAAGCTATCTGTCTGTATTCTATACCGACGTGGTTGGTCTGCTTCCAGCGGTTGTATCTGCTATTATGATCATTGCCCGTGTTTGGGATGCTATCAATGACCCGATGTTCGGCGCTATTGCGGAGCGTACCAATACAAAACGGGGAAGATTCCGCCCCTACATCTTTTATTTCACACCGTTTCTGGCACTGGCGGCCGTATTGACATTCACTACCATCGGTGGAAGCGGCGCGGCGATTTACGCGGCCATTACCTATATTGCGTATGGTATGCTGTATACTGTTGTTAACCTTTCCTATGGTTCTCTGTCCACAGTTATGACAACGAACCCGGAAGATATCGCTCAGCTAACAAGCTGGAGAATGATGGGAACAAATTTAAGTTCCGTTATCCTTTCTGCAGTATCTCCTATTATTATGGGCGCTATTTCCGGCGAGGCTGGAAACTTTAACGCCACCAGCTATACAATTACTATTTTGATATACGCAGTTGTATCTGTACCTTTGTTTTACTTTGTTTATGCCAACTGTAAAGAGACCGTTAAGCCGGTAAATGCGGGGAAACCGATTCCTATTTCCCAGAGCCTTAAAGCGGTTGTCACAAACAAACCCCTTATGCTCGTATTCGCCATGATGCTTTTCGCTATGTTCGCCATGTTCGGGCGTCTCGGCGTTGTACTGTATTACATCATGTATGTTATGGGCAAACCTCAGTATATCAGTCTTTTTATGTCACTTCCGTCCATTATGACGGTTATTGGTATTTTCCTGACAAAGAACTATGTTATCAAATGGGGTAAGAAGAGAGTTGCCGCCATTGGCTACATCGGTTCCGGTATTACACTGATTATCATCTACTTTGTATCACCGACAAACCTTCCGGTGCAGCTTGTGCTTCACGCGATTTACGGTTTCTTCTGCTTCACGATTCCAATCCCGATGTCTATGATTCCGGAATCTATCGACTATCAGGAAGACCGCATCGGCGTGCGTACCGACGGTCTGGCATATGCCGCCACATCCCTTTCCACTAAGATCGGAAACGCTTTTGGTCCGGCAGTTGCCCTTCTGATCATGGGCGCTTTTGGTTATGTGGGTACCGCTCAGCAGCAGACTGCGGAAGCTCTTGCAAGTATTAACTTTTCCGCAAACCTGATGTTTGGTATTTTCTACCTGCTGGCTCTGATTCCGCTGGCTTTCTATCCGCTTAACGCTGAAAAGAACGCCAAGATCCGGGCAAGCCTTGACGCTAAGATGGCGGCAAAAAACGCTGAACAAAAAGGCTGAATCATAAGACGGAACAATCACATGTAAGTTTATATTGCAATCAAAAAAGTCACCGCAGACCGGTCGTGAGAAAGGCTGGTCTGTGGTGTTTTTTTTCTCCTCAAAAATGTCCTCAGATTGAAAAAATATATTCGTTTTATTATAGTAAACATATAAACTGCGCTCCGCGCGGTGTCCTCACACATGAAAGCAGACGGTTTGCGTTTTCACGGCTGGGGGAGGTAAAAAAAGACAGGAGGTGGGAAATTAAAAGAAAAAATGAATGACAGGGAGGAGGAGAAAAATGAAAAAAAGATGTTTGAAATGTGCGCTTTTGGCGGTACTGGCCATAGGACTGATGGCATTTCCGGTTTATGGAGCTGTCGGACAGGAAGTGGAAGATGCCCCAGAAGAACTTCTGGCAGAGGGCTATATGCTGGAAGCAGAGGGCGGGGAGCAGGATTTGCAGGAAGTGGAAATTTTAGTCGACCAGTATGCCGCGTCGTCTTATAATTCAGGCGGAGTAAAATTGACTTTGGATGATCAGGGAGTGCTGACGCTTTCTGGAAATGGTGCCATGGTGGATTACGATTATACATATAATGTGCCATGGCAAAACATAAAGTCTCAGATTAAAAAGGTGATTGTCGGCTCAGGTGTAACTAAGATCGGGAAATATGCATTTGCAGAGTGTACTAATCTGGAAAGTATAGATTTTTCCGGAGCAGCGTCTCTTGAAACGATAGGAGAGTCCGCCTTTTACGGCTGTACCTCTCTTTCTGACGTGACTTTGCCGGCCTCCTTAAAAACACTGGATATGGCCGCGTTTGCCAACTGCAGCTCTTTAAAAAATATCACTCTGAATAACGGTCTGACCAGTATTAAGCAATATGCTTTCCAGTACAGTGATTTTGCAACACTGACATTGCCGGCGTCTGTGACGGAGTTCGATGCCTATGCGGTGCTGGGAAATACCCAATTGACCGGTGTGCAGGTGGCTTCAGGAAATAAGACATTTTCCTCATCAGACGGCATTGTGTATAAAGACGGCGGCGCAACTCTTGTACTGTATCCGGCAAAACACTCAGGAACCAGCTTTACAGTGCCGGGCAGGGTAACATCTGTCGGGGCATATGCGTTTGGCAGAAATACTCTGCTTCAGAGCGTGGCGGTTCCCAACAGCGTGACAGAACTTGGAGACTCGGCTTTTTACAGTTGTTCCGCTTTAAAAAGTGTTGTTCTTGGCGATGGCATTAAAGAAATTGGATTTTATACTTTTGAGGAGTGCCGAAGTCTGGAAAATGTCACCTTTGGCAAAGGCCTTGAGATTATATGGCACAGAGCATTCACAAACTGTACCAGTCTGAAAGAAATCGTATTTCCGGAAGGACTGCGGGAAATATGGAACAGTTCCTTTTTTGGATGTACTGCCCTGACAAAGGTAACTTTTCCGTCAACATTGGAAATGATCACTTTCCAGGCATTCAGCCATTGTACCGCTCTTCAGAATTTTACCCTGCCTGAAGGCCTGAAGGAAATTAATCGCCAGGCGTTTTACAAATGTGAGTCGCTGACTTATATTAAGATTCCGGACTCAGTAACGCTCATCGGGGAAGATGCCTTTTCGGCCTGCCCCAACCTGGAGCTGGTTTATTCGGATGATCTTAAACCGCAGACCGATGGTTCCTATCTGAAAACGGATACTATTATACTTGAGGGTACTTACAAGTATTCTCTGGCTAATGAAGTGCTGGCGCTTGTAAATCAGGAACGTCAAAATGCGGGTTTAAATCCTCTGTCCATGGATCAGGATCTTTTAAGTGCGGCGATGACCCGGTCATCAGAGACTGCTATTGATTTTTCCCACACCCGCACAAATGGCCTGGAGTGTTTTTCCATATCGACAAAAGCCTCAGCGGAAAATATCGCGGCCGGAAGTTCAACAGCAGCCGGGGTTATGGATCAATGGATGAACTCGGAGGGACACAAAGCCAATATTTTAGATGGACGCTGGAACTCTATAGGCGTTGGATGTTTTGTACATAATGGAGTTACATACTGGGTTCAGCTTTTTGGTTCGGCAAATGCATCGGCTCCGGCTTCTATGGCTGATCAAAATGTTCTGGCTAAGGTAGAGGTTTATCCGGGAAAATATACAATAGGATTGTCCAACACAGACCTTACTTTAAATTCCGGGGATACCAGAGAACTCCGCCCGGTGATCCAGAATCCGGGATGGGAAAGTGTCCGGGCTGTGCTTATCCCTGAAAATTATCAGTGGCAGTCTTCTGATACTTCCGTGGCGGCCGTGAACAGTTCAGGGCTTGTCACAGCGAACAAACCGGGACAGGCGGTGATCACTGTCTCTACGGCTGATGGCACTTATTCCGCAAAATGCACGGTGACGGTCAGCAATCCTTCCGGAGATAATAGCGGAGGAAATACTGGCGGCAACACCGGAGGCGGCACGGACAATGGCGGCGGCGGAGCGCCTGTGGCGGATCGTGAAGGTGTCGCTGCTTTTGTGACGCGGCTCTATGAAAATATTCTTCAGCGTACACCGGATAACGCCGGGCTCAATGCCTGGGTTGATGTCCTGTCTTCCGGAAAGGAGTCCGGGGCCAAAGTGGCGCAGGGCTTTGTGGACAGTACAGAGTTTAAATCCAGGAACATGAGCGATGAGGAATATATTAAGATTATGTATCGGACATTTTTAGGCCGGGAATATGATCAGGGCGGCTTAAATGCCTGGATGTCAGTCCTTGACAGCGGACTTTCCCGTATGCATGTATTTAAAGGATTTGCGGAATCCAATGAATTTACAGGTATATGCAGTGAGTACGGCATTGTCCGTGGAAACGCGGTATTGACAGAGCCCAGAGACCAGAATGAGAACGTGACCAAATTTATTGTCCGCAATTACAGGCTTTGCCTGGGGCGGGAGCCGGATGTGAATGGTCTCAACGCCTGGTGCAGCCAGATCCTTACGGGAGTCAACACTGCGAAACAGGCGGCTTACGGCTTTGTATTTTCCAACGAATTTAAGGGAAAAAATCTGTCTGATGAAGATTATGTGCGGACTCTTTACAGAGTTTTCATGGACAGAGAGGCGGATAACGCCGGACTTGAATCCTGGCTGAAAGTATTAAGAGAGGGAGAAAGCCGGGAACATGTCTTTAACGGATTTGCGGATTCACCGGAATTTCGGGAAATCTGCCAGTCCTATGGGATTTTATGAAAATGTGTATATAGATAGAATAATGATGTTGGGGTCAAAAGGTCATGCTTTTTCATGCAAGCATGAAAAGCATGACCTTGAGACCCTGGCATCATATAATGAAAGGTTCGGGCCGGGGGTATGGGCCTGAGCCTTTTTGAAAACGATGTGACAGACAATTTGAGGGAGGAGACATTAATGAAAAAAATATTAGCAGGGTTTCTCGCTTTATGCATGGCATTAACACTGTCAGCCCCAATGAGCGTCAACGCCAGCGGGCAATACTCCGACAGCGGAAGTCTATCAATGCCCAAAATGAGCCAGGAGGAGATTATAGAGCTGTTGGAAGACAACCCGGTCATCACCTCATCTCCCATTTATGAGGAAGAACCCAGCAGCAAATATCCATACAGCGCGGGGGCGCTGTCATCGGAGGTGCTGTCTGCCATGACCGGGCGCCTGAACGCTATGCGCCGGATTGCCGGACTGCCTGCGGTAGAAAATGATCAGAGCTTTAATGAGAACGCCCAGTATGGCGCGGTTCTGGTAGCGGCCAGCGGACGGATATCCCATTCGCCGAAGCAGCCGGATGATATGGATGACGCGTTTTATGAAAGAGGCCTTCGGGCAGTCAGCAGCTGTAATCTTACGGGGGATGTTGAGGGTATGCCGGTGAGTGCCATTGACGGCTGGATGGATGACAGTTCCGGCAATAATATTCCGGAGCTTGGCCATCGGCGGTGGCAGCTTAATCCTACCCTCGGCAAAGTCGGCTTTGGCTATTGCGATGGGGTCGCAGTTGAAACAATTTATGACCGCAGCGGCGCCGGGTGCGACTATGACTTTATTTCCTGGCCGGCTTCCGGAAATTTCCCGCAAAATCTGTTTAGATGGTACGAGGCATGGAGTATTACGCTGAATCCGCAAAAATATGCGATGCCCGCAAAGGAAGATCTGACGGTTACATTAGAGGACAGTGCGGGGAAAACATGGACGTTCAGCGGTGATCAGACTTACATAAATGTGGGGAATGGACCCTATTTTAATGTGAATCTTGATGAACATGGCGTGAGTAACTGTATTATTTTCAGGCCGAATGTGGATGATATAATGGAATATGACGGCATATATTATGACGGCATATATACAGTGACTGTTGAAGGTTTGAAAGACCTCAGCGGCAGAGCTGTCGATCTTGCTTATCAGGTAGAATTTTTCGATGCAAGTCCGGAATCAGAGCCAGAGACCGAGCCGGAGACCGAGCCGGAAACTCAGCCGGAGACCGAACCGGAGACTGAGCCGGAAACTCAGCCGGAGCCTGAACCGGAACAGCAGACAATTTCTGCTTTTGTCACCCGTCTGTATGAGACATGTTTAGGCCGTACCCCTGACAAAGCAGGTCTGGAAAGCTGGGTCAATGTCCTGGAAAGCGGCCGTGAGGGCGGCGCTCAGGTGGCCTATAACTTTGTGTTCAGCACGGAGTTTAAGAATAAAAATTATTGCAATGAAGACTATATTAAGCTGCTGTATAAGGCATTCCTCGGTCGTGAGGCGGACGCCGCAGGGTTATCCTCCTGGATCAAGGTTATGGAAAGCGGAACAACCCGTGAGGAAGTCTTTAACGGATTTGCCATGAGTACAGAGTTTCGGGGGCTGTGCAGCCAGTACGGCATTAATATCGGCAGTGCCATTGAAGTGCCTCAGTACGGGACAATTCCTTCCGGCCCATGCTCAGCCTGCGGTAAGGAAGCGCCTGTGAAAGGGTTTGTCACCCGTCTGTACCAGATCTGCCTGGAGAGAGAGCCGGACGCCGCCGGCCTGTCTTCCTGGATCAATGCTTTGGTGACTCACGCAAACAGCGGCCGGGATGTTGCCTATGGCTTTGTGTTCAGCGATGAATTTAAAGGCAGAAATTACAGCAATGCCGACTATGTGAAACAGTTGTACCGCGCCTTTTTAGGCCGTGAATCTGATCCTGCCGGCCTGGAGAGCTGGGTGAGACTTCTGGACAATGGAACAAGCCGTGAGGAAGTTTTTGACGGCTTTGTAGGCAGCCAGGAATTTACAGATATCTGCGCAAGCTACGGTATTGTGCGGGGTTAAAAAGACGCCGGCTGACGCTGACCCCAATCCTGCGTTAGAACTTGTGTGCGAGTTTTGATTTTATAACACAGTCACCATGGAGTGGTTTTTGAAAAGGCTGCTCCATGGTGTTTTTTATATAAGTGGACAGATATCTACAGTAGTGCTATACTTTATAAGGAAGCCAGGCGTCAATGCAGCTTGGCGGAAGCGTCTCTTTTAAGTAAGACGCATTTGGTGAGAACAGCTTTAAAATAATTGAGGGAGGAGATACAGATGAAAAAATTTTTTGCGATTGTTCTTGCTTTGTGTATAACATTAACTCTGCCGGCCCCAATGAGCGTCAATGCCAGCGGGCAATATAAGGACAGCGGAAGTCTTTCGATGTCAAAAATGAGTCAGGCGGAAATCGTTCAACTTTTGAAAGATCACCCGGCGACAACGCCATCTTCGCTTTACGCGAAAGAACCCAGCAGTAAAAATCCGTACAGTGCAGGAGAACTCTCATCCCAGCTTTTGTCTGCCATGACCGGACGGCTCAACGCCCTGCGCCAGATTGCCGGGCTCCCTGCGGTGACCAACAGTAAAGAACTTAATGATACGGCTCAGCACGGCGCGGTTGTGCTGGCGGCTAAGGGACAGTTAACCCATTATCCATCGAAGCCGTCAGATATGGATGACGCCTTCTATAAGAAAGGCTATGAGGGGACAAGCAGCAGCAATGTGGCCATGGGCTATGGCCCGGTAGAAGCTATTGACGGCTGGATGGATGACAGTGATCCCAGCAATATAACCATTCTTGGACACCGCCGCTGGCAGCTCAATCCTCAGCTTGGCCAGGTAGGTTTTGGATATTATAACGGCTTTACTCTTGAGAGCGTTTTTGACGAGAGCGGTGAGGCTGTTGACTATGATTTTATTGGCTGGCCTGCTTCCGGAAATTTTCCAACGCAGCTTTTTTCTGGGAGCGAGGCGTGGAGTGTTACATTAAATCCGGAAAAATATAACTGGCATGAACTTCAGGAGGAAGATCTGACGGTCACTGTTAAAAACAGTGCAGGGAAAACATGGACGCTGAAAGGCGGTCAGGACTACTCTCCGGTAGGAAGCGGGGCATATTTTGGATTGTCTAAAGGCGGTTATGGTGTATATAACTGCATTATTTTCCGTCTGGATGGTGTGGATAAATATGAAGGCGTGTATACCGTTACAGTACAAGGCGCGAAAGATTGGTACGGAAATAACGCGGATCTTACATATCAAGTTGAGTTTTTTGACGCAAATTCAGGATCTCTTTCGGACGAGAAACCAAATGATCAGCCGGACAATAATCCGGACAATCAGCCACAGCAGCAAGAGATCTCTGCTTTTGTCACCCGCCTGTATGAGACATGTTTAGGCCGTACCCCTGACAAAGCAGGTCTGGAAAGCTGGGTCAATGTCCTGGAAAGCGGCCGTGAGGGCGGCGCTCAGGTGGCCTACAACTTTGTATTTAGCCAAGAGTTTAAGAATAAAAATTATTGTAATGAAGACTATGTGAAGTTATTGTACCGGGCGTTCCTCGGCCGTGAGGCGGACGGCGCCGGCCTGTCCTCCTGGATCAACGTTATGGAGAGCGGAACAACCCGTGAGGAAGTCTTTAACGGATTTGCCATGAGTACAGAGTTTCGGGGACTGTGCAGCCAGTATGGCATCAATATCGGCAATGCCATCCAGGTGCCTCAGTACGGAACAATTCCTTCCGGTCCATGCTCAGCCTGCGGTAAGGAAGCGCCTGTGAAAGGGTTTGTCACCCGTCTGTATCAGATCTGCCTGGAGCGTGAACCGGATGCTGCCGGCCTGTCTTCCTGGATCAATGTTTTGGTGGCCCACCAGAATAGCGGCAGAGATGTGGCCTACGGCTTTGTGTTCAGCGATGAATTTAAAGGCAGAAATTACAGCAATACCGACTATGTGAAACAACTGTACCGCGCCTTTTTAGGCCGTGAATCCGATCCCGCCGGACTGGAGAGCTGGGTAAGACTTCTGGACAATGGAACAAGCCGTGAGGAAGTCTTTGACGGCTTTGTAGGCAGCCAGGAATTTACAGATATCTGTGCAAGCTATGGTATTGTGCGCGGGTAAAAAGATGTCAGATGACGCTGACCCAAATCCTGCGCCAAGACCCGCGGGCGAGTATTGGATTTATAACATAGTCACCATAGAGCAGTCTTAAATGGGCTGCTCTGTGGTGCTTTTTTTATCCTCAAGAAAGTCCTCAGATTGAAAAAGTGTATTTGTTTTATTATAGTAGATATGAGGGTTAAATTATGTGTATATGAGCATAATAAAAGGTCCGGTCCTGGATTATGGATTCGGGCCTTTTTCCATGCGGTTATCCTGAGACCGTCCATTTAGCCCGAACAGAAGGATGTTTAGCCCAAACAGAAGAAGTGCTTTTAAAACCCTTGACTTGCCAGATAATGTTTTATATTATAATTATATAATTAAACAATTGTTTAATTGTAACTGTGAAGGCACTGAACAGTTACAATGGTTATAGATATTACTGAAAGGAGTTAAGATAAAATATGCAGGAAATTATTGAAACCGGCCTTTTGACCGTAGTTGCCGTCCTGGCCGTGGTATTGCTTGGCATGGGGCAAAAGGACAGCAGCGGTATGACAAAAAAACAGAAGAAAATGTTAAAACGTATTCTGGCTGCAACGGTGATCTTATTGATCCTTCAGTGCCTTGGATCAGAGGTATTTGACCGGATGGGCGCTGCGGGACGCTGGGTCCGTCTGGTGTTTTACATCGTCGACTACGGCATTATCGGCTATGATATTTTGAAAAAAGCCTTTAAGGGAATCCGCAACGGGCAGATCTTTGATGAAAATTTCCTTATGGCAGTGGCCACTGTGGGCGCTTTTGCTCTGGCGATCTATGAAAATGGCGATTATCTGGAAGCTATCGCGGTAATGCTGTTTTATCAGGTAGGCGAATGGTTCCAGAGTTACGCTGTGGGTAAAAGCCGCCGCAATATCAGCGATCTCATGGATATACGTCCGGATTACGCCAACGTGGAAAGGGACGGCAGGTTAGAGCAGGTCGACCCTGATGAGGTGGCTGTGGGAAGTATTATTGTTGTTTTGCCCGGTGAAAAGGTGCCTATTGACGGTGTGGTGGCGGAAGGGACATCCACTCTGAATACTGCCGCCCTTACCGGGGAATCTCTTCCGAGAGATGCGAAAGTTGGGGATGAGATCATCAGCGGATGCATCAATATGACCGGTGTGCTGAAGATACAAACGACCAAAGAGTTTGGCGAGTCCACAGTTTCAAAAATCCTGGATCTGGTGGAAAATGCCAGTTCAAGAAAATCCAGATCGGAGGATTTTATTTCTAAATTTGCCAAAATTTATACGCCGGCAGTCTGCGGCGCGGCCCTGGCCCTGGCGATTTTGCCGCCGGTGATCCGCATGGCAGGCCTGGGACTGGCTCCCGGATGGGAGACATGGATCTACCGTGCCCTGACGTTTTTGGTGGCAAGCTGTCCCTGCGCTCTGGTGATCAGTATTCCCCTGACTTTCTTTGCCGGGATCGGCGGCGCCAGCAAAGCCGGCATTCTCGTGAAAGGTTCCAATTATCTGGAAATCCTCTCCAGGGCAAAAATCCTGGTATTTGATAAAACGGGAACGCTGACTCAGGGAGTATTTGAAGTAAACGGGATACACCACAACGACATGGAAAACGCCAAACTGGTTGAGTATGCGGCTCTGGCAGAGAGCGCTTCATCCCATCCTATCAGCAAAAGCCTTCAGAGAGCTTATGGGAAGGATATTGACCGCAGCCGGGTGACAGACATCCATGAAATCAGCGGAAACGGTGTGACTGCAAAAGTGGACGGCGTTACCGTGGCTGCGGGCAATGATAAACTGATGAACTCTCTTGGGATACCCTTTATTCCATGCCACAGTGTCGGTACCATTATCCATATGGGTATCAATGGAAAGTATGCCGGACATATTGTGATCTCCGATATTGAAAAACCTCATTCCAAAGAAGCGATCCGGGAGCTTAAAGCCGCCGGTGTGGAAAAGACCGTCATGCTCACCGGTGATTCAAAGAAAGTTGCGGATCATGTGGCCGTGGATCTGGGGATTAATGAAGTTTACAGCGAGCTGCTTCCCGCCGATAAAGTGGAAAAGGTAGAAAAATTGCTGAGTACAAAGTCCGAAAAGGCAAAACTGGCCTTTGTCGGTGATGGAATTAATGACGCGCCGGTTCTCCGCCGGGCGGATATTGGTATCGCTATGGGGGCTATGGGATCAGACGCGGCCATTGAAGCGGCGGATGTTGTCCTTATGGATGACGATCCTCTGAAGATTTCCAAAGCAATTAAAATTTCCAGAAAGTGTCTCAGAATTGTTTACCAGAATATTGTATTTGCTATTGGCGTGAAGCTCCTGTGCTTGGTTCTGGTGGCCCTGGGCTTTGCCAATATGTGGCTGGCTGTATTTGCGGATGTGGGCGTGATGATCATTGCCGTATTCAATGCCATCCGGGCACTGTTTGTAAAGAAATTATGAGCATATTATTTATAAAGAAGGAGACGCCGGCCGGTGGGATAATCCACCGGGGCGTCCCCTTTTTAAACATAAAAATACGCCCTTCCGGAAACAGGACTGTGTTGGTTCACCTGTCTGCCGGAAAGGCGTTTATCAGATGGGGGATCTCAGATTAAATATAGATTTCGCAGTCATCCTCAACCTTTTTGCAGTTTTTGAGGACATTTTTCATGACGGCTTTAGGCTCCTGGCCTTCTTCAAATTCAACGATCATCTTTAACGCCATAAAGTTGACGATGGCGTCTTTAACGCCATCAGTTTTTTTGGCGGCGTCTTCCATCTTATTTGCGCAGTTGGCGCAGTCCACATCAATTTTATAAGTCTTTTTCATAATAGCGGCTCCTTTCAATATTATAATGGCCGGCAGCAGCCGGTCAGAAAGTCGTATCGTCTGATGTTGTTAACAATTAAACAACTGTTTAATCTTTACAATATACACTATATTCTCAATAGGTCAGAAAGTCAATACTATGCCGATCAAACTTTCCGTTTGGGGCAAAAATATTTCCGATTGGATTAAGGTTTACAGTTTGAAACTTATCGTGTATGATTAAAAACAGGAGGTATATTTCGATGGAAGAGAAGCAGTTGCCACATAATCACGGACAGCGGATTGAACATTCTTTGGATGAGATGCCGGCGACCCAGGAATTTCAGGCTGTGTCCGATATTTTTAGACAGCTTGGGGACAGCAGCAGGACTCGGATCTTCTGGCTCTTGTGCCACTGTGAGGAATGCGTGATCAATATTTCCGCCATTATGGGTATGAGCAGCCCGGCGGTTTCCCATCATCTGAAGCTGTTAAAGGCCAGCGGCCTGATCGTCAGCCGGCGGGAGGGCAAGGAGGTCTACTATAAAGCGGCAGATACCCAGGCGGCCCAGCTTCTTCATCATATGATTGAAAAGATGGTGGAGATCACCTGCCCCACACTTTCGTAAAGCATAGGACAGGAGGTGGAGTAAAGGTGGAAAAGCCGGTTTTAGAGCAGAAGATGACCCGATACCATGTCTTTCCGGGGATTACTTTATGCTTCAGTACTTATGTAGGAGATAAATGTATCCTGCCCCACGAAGTCCACGATGGCGTCATGCACATTAATCACTGCCGTCAGGGGAGGATTGGCTGGAAAATGAAAGATGATATGACTTTTTATCTTGGGCCGGGGGACTTGCTCCTGCATATGATGGACTGCTGCGCCCGGTCAGAAATGAGTTTCCCCTACGGCTATTATCAGGGCGTCTCTATTGAAGTGGATCTTTACTGTTTGACAGAGAATCCGCCTCAGATCCTCAAAGAGGCAGGGATCAATGGAGATCAGCTTTATGAAAAGTTTTTCTCCAATCAGGGGCGTCCGGTAGCTATGGCCGCCAGCGATAAGATTGAGCATATTTTTTCTGAATTGTACGATCTGCCCACCACCGTGCGGGTTCCTTATTTTAAGCTGAAAGTTCAGGAATTGCTGCTATTTTTATCAATAATGGAAATTTCAAAAAATGTGGAGATTGACCGTCACTTGTCCGCTCAGACAGAGATCATCCGCGAGATCCATGCGCGGATTACCGGCCAGCTTAACCGTAGGTTTACCATTGATGAGCTGGCCAGGGAATATCTCATCAATACATCTACATTAAAATCGGTGTTTAAGGCGGTCTACGGAATGCCTATTGCTTCTTATATGAAGCACTACCGGGTGAATCAGGGGGCGAAGCTTTTGCGGGAGACCGGAGACAGCATTGCCGTGATTGCCGGGAAAGTGGGATATGAAAATCAGAGTAAATTTACGAAAGCCTTTAAAGATATTTATAAGGTTCTCCCCACAGAGTACCGGAAACAGTTTTAACGGAGGAGGAAAATAAAAATGTATATTGAAACAATTCCATTATGGGAGTACCGGAAAGACGTAACTTTAACAACATTTCTCTCGCAGGATGACCCTTTTATTGCGGAGAAATTCCCTAAAAAGCGCCCGGCGGTGATCGTCTGCCCAGGAGGCGGATACCGCAGATGTCCCCGTCATGACAATGAGGGAGATCCAGTGGCTATGACATTTGCTATTGACGGATACCAGACATTTGTCCTGGAATACAGTGTGGCGGATTTTGCGCCTATAGAAAAGACTTTGTTTCCGGCCCAGCTTAGGGATCTGGGAAAAGCCATGCTTACAGTCCGGGATCATGCTCAGGAATGGGGCATTGACACTGAAAAAATTTCAGTGATCGGTTTTTCCGCCGGAGGGCATCTGTGCGGTATGCTGGCTACATCCTGGCACCGGCCCGTCCTCTCTGAATATTTTCACAGAGATCCTGAGGAATTTAAGCCGCTGACCGCTATGCTCATCTATCCTGTGGCCGATTATGTTGAGCAGGAAAAGTTCCGAAAGAGCCGTCCGGATCTCAGAGATAACTTTGATATGAACACCCATGTTTTCGGCAAGGCAGACCCGGATCTGGAAGCGCAGAAAGAGAACAGTCCGGCCTGGCTGGTATCTGAATATACGGTGCCTGTTTTTATCGCGGCGGCCCAAAATGACGGCCTTGTGACCGCGAAAAATTCTCTCTCCCTTGCGCTGCGGCTCCAGGAACAGGGGATTCCCTACGAACTGCATATGTTTGAGCTGGGGGATCACGGGTTTGGCCTTGGAAATAATATTTATGAGCCCTACCGCCAGGACCGGGCTCACGCCAGCAGAGCATGGCTGCCTCTGGCAAAGACATTTCTTCTCCATCATATCGCGCCGGAAACTGCAGAAGATGAAAAAAATCCTTTTGAAGATCCGGAAAATTTTTTGAAATAATGAAAGGATATGCATTTCTCAATCGTATTATAAGTGAAAAGGATAAAAGAGATTGGAGGAATGCATAATGAAAAAGATAATTTTAGGAATTTCGTCGGCGGTCTTAATTCTTGGACTGAGTACGACAACGGCATTTGCTTCCGGACACGGAAACGGGAGCTGGTATCCTGGCGGCCATTGCGCGGGACTTTGCGCGGTTTATGATGACGCTCGGTGTTACAATAGAGACGGCGTCTGCGACTACCATGACGCTGCGTGCAGCTACCGTGACGGGGAGTGCGATTACCACGATGGCTCCTGCCTCCGGGCTGACGGCATGTGCCACACATTTACAGATGAGGATGGCAACGGTATCTGCGATTACCGGGAAGGCAGCGCTGTGTCTGACGGCAGCGCCGGGACAGATGTCGCGGCAGATACTACGGCGCCGTCAGATCAGCAAAGCGGGGCAGCCCAGAGCGACTGGCAGGGAAGTGCCGGCCAGAGCCAGTACCGCCAGTATCAGCACCATGGATATGGTCATCACGGGGAGCATTCCCGGTGCCATTAAATTATGGTCAGATTAAAGGATGTGACAGTCTATGCGGAGTGAAGAAGATGCGGAAAGGGCCATAGAGCTGTATGCAGATACCGTGCGTCGGATCTGCATGGTGCATTTGAAAAATTATCCGGATACAGAAGATATTTTCCAGACGGTCTTTCTAAAATATGTTCTTCACTCTGAGCCATTTGAAAGTGAAGCTCACAAGAAAGCCTGGATCATCCGGGTGACGATCAACGCCTGCAAAGATCTGTTAAAGAGCTTTTTCAGAACCAAAACCGTCCCTCTGGATCAGGTGGGGGAAATTCCCCGCCGGGACCCTGGGGGCGGGAATGACATTTTTGAAGCTGTTTTGTCTTTACCTTCCAAATACAAAGATGTGGTTTATCTCTACTACTATGAAGAGTACAGTGCTGTGGAAATTGGCCGCATCCTTGGAAAAAAAGTGAACACTGTTTATACACTTCTGGCCCGGGCCAGAACTTTGCTGAAAGAGCGGTTGGAAGGAGGGACACAAATTGAGTGAACCGTGGAAAGAAGCCTTTGACCACATACACGCCGAGGAGGCGCTGAAACTTCATACAAAAGAATATCTTCAGAAAAAAGTATATCGCCCGAAAAAGTCATTCCGCCCGCTATATGGGGGACTTATCACAGTCTTTTGCCTGATGGCTCTGGTGATTTTCGGGGGATACGGCCTTTACATGACGCCGACGGCCTATATCAGTATTGATATTAACCCGTCCATGGAGCTGAGTATTAACCGGTTTGACAAGGTTATCGCAGTGGATGGATATAATGACGATGGAAATCAACTGGCGGAGACGGCGGATGTTATCCACATGAATTACCTGGACGCTGTGAATAAAATTATTTCTGATGAGGATGTCAGTGGATATCTTTCTTCTGACGGCGTCCTGTCTCTCACTGTTGCCGGGGAAAATGACAGCCAGTGCCAGCAGATATTATCAGAAATGGAAGAATGTACTTCCGGCCATGAAAATGCCCGGTGCCACATGGGAAATACAGAGGAAATGGAGGCGGCCCACGGCGCGGGCCTTTCTCTTGGAAAGTACAGAGCCCTTCTCAGACTTCAGGAACTGGATCCTCAGGTAACAGCGGAGGATGTGAAAGATATGTCTATGAGAGAAATCTGGAACTGGATCGACAGCCTTGCGGGTGAGTCGGAGAGCGGCTCTCAAAACAGCGGCGATACCACTTCCGGCAATGGGCAGCATCATGGCGAAGGTGCCGGGCATTCCCATCAACATGATGAGTAAAAATGCTGATCCGGAGAATGTTTACGCCAAAGTTTTCTCAAGCTGGATATTGACCCGCTCATATTCCATGTAATCAATGGGTACTTCTTTAAATCCCGCTTTGGCGTAAAGATGCATTGCCGCGGACAGAATTTTATTTGAAACAATGAGGAGCTTTCTGGCGCCGTGATCTTTGGCGTAGTTCATACATTTTTCCAGCACGGCCCAACCGGCCCCTTTACCCTGAGCCTCTTTGGCTGTGGCAAGTTTACAGATTTCCCATATATGATTTTTGCGGGGAACGATCATGCAGACCGCGATGGGCCGCTCCTGTTCTAATGCAAAGAAAACCGCGGCGCCATTGCGGATCAGTTCCTCTACGTTATTCAGCATTTCGATATCCTGGGGTTCTGCCTTAAAATATTTCTCAATCCACTCAAGGTTCAGGTTGATAAAATCCTGCTTCCACTGACTTTTGTATGCTGCAATCTCCATGTTTACAACTCCTTCAGATATTCAAGATGTCTTCAATGATCCGCATGGCGTCGACCAGACGCTGCTGATCCTGAGGGCTGATCCCCTCTAATAATTGGCGGATCTGGTCCGCGGCCTTCCGGGACAGGTCATCTACCTGCGCTTCTCCCTGGTCTGTCAGGTATAAATGGTAGGATCTTCCGTCCTGCGGGGATTTTTCTTTGATTAAAAATCCCAACTGTTCCATCTTTTTGATAATTCTGCTAATGTAACCTTCATTCAGGCGGAGGGTTTTTCCGATTTCTCTGGCAAAACAGCCGCTGTGCTGCTGGATTTCGTATAATATCCGTATTTCCGTTAAGGAGCGGCTGGTGCCAAGATAAGTATTGCCAAGGACGCCGAGGGACGCAGTGTAGGACCTGTTAAATTGTCTGATAAATTCTATTTTTTCCATAGGATGATTTTAGCAAAAATACTTGCTAAAAGCAAGTATTTTTTTCCTGACCCAAAAGCCGCAACTCTTTGTCCCGGTCATGTTGGCGGCTGAATGGTTACGCGCTATGCTCCTCCTGAAACTGCTGGCGGCAGAGATGATAGTAGTATCCCTTCTGATCAAGAAGTTCCTCATGTTTGCCTTGCTCGATGATCTTCCCGTCGCGGACCACAAGGATCAGATCTGCGTGGCGGATGGTGGACAGGCGGTGGGCGATAATAAAGGAAGTACGGCCATGGAGAAGTTTCTCTGTGGCCTTTTGAATGAGCTGCTCGGTCTGGGTGTCAATGGAGGATGTGGCCTCGTCTAAAACAAAGATGGCCGGATCGGCGATGATGGCCCGGGCAAAGGAGAGGAGTTGCTTCTCTCCGGTGGACAGGCGGCTTCCGCCTTCACCTACGTCCGTCTGATAACCTTTTTCGAGGCGTTCCACCACCTGATCCGCAGAGACTGCTCTTGCTGCGGCCCGGATATCCTCATCAGTGGCGTCCAGACGGCCGTAGCGAATATTTTCCTCAATGGTTCCTGAGAAGAGATGAGGGCTCTGGAGGACATAGCCGATATTGCTGTGGAGCCATAGCTGGCTCCGCTCCCGGTAGTCCCTGCCGTCAATGAGGATTTTGCCGCCGGTTGGCTCAAAAAAGCGGCAGGCCAGATTGACCAGGGTGCTTTTTCCGGCGCCGGTCTCCCCCACAATGGCGATAGTGGTTCCGGCGGGGACCTTCAGGTTAAAGTGGCTTAAAACTTCCTCATTGCCGTCAGGATAATGGAAGGACACATCCTGAAACTCAATATCCCCCCGGATAGGCTCCCAATTTTCCTTTTTGGGATTAAATGTATCGCCGTACTTTTCAATGACTTCCGGTGTGTCGGAGACGGTAGGCTCCTGATCCAGAAGTGTCATGACCCGCTCAATGTTAGCCTGCATGGAAATCAGTTCCGCCAGATTTCGTGCGAGTTGCTGGATAGGCTCAAAAATACCGACGGCGTAGGAGGTAAAGGCGGACAGGGTGCCGATGAGCATGAGCTGCTCCTGGACCATATGGCCGCCCCGTCCGAGGACGATGGCTGTGGCCAGAGCGCCGCAGAACAGGATTAGGGGTACATAAACGGCGCTTAAACGGGCGGCGTGGACGGCGGCAGAGCGCATCTGGGAGGTCAGCCCCTGAAATTCTTTCAGATTTTTGTCCTCGATGACTAGTGTTTTTGAAGTCTGGGCACCCATGATCCCCTCATTATAACCGTTGGT
The DNA here is from genome assembly GCF_014202115.1 of Catenibacillus scindens. Lineage (GTDB taxonomy): Bacteria > Bacillota > Clostridia > Lachnospirales > Lachnospiraceae > Catenibacillus > Catenibacillus scindens. Next base: position 173,385 of record NZ_JACHFW010000006.1, on the reverse strand, counting down.
GATCTTGGAGTTGATTTTGCGCACATGCCGGTTCCATCGCAGGATCTTGTTCTGGAAATACCATGTGAGCAGGGCCAGAGCAGGAACAATGAGCATAATGATCAGCGCCAGTTTCCAGTTGAGGGCCAGCATGGCAACAAATACGCCCAGAACATACACCAGGGCCCACATCATATCAGTAAAGTTCCATGCCGTCATACCGGCGATCCGGTCCGTATCGCTCATGACTCTGGACAGGATATAGCCTACCGGGGTCACATTGTAATAAGAAAACGAAAGTTTCTGAAGATGGACAAAGCAGGCCCGCTTCATAGTCTTGCTCACAAGCATTTCCAGGGAGGCGCTGCCCCGGGTAAATATAACAACGCTGATAAACTGAAAAAGGACGATGGCCAGATAGACCAGGCCAAATCTCCAGATGCCGTTAAGTGTTTTGGCGTTAATAAAATGATTGATGGCGTATCTTTGGAATAAAGGCAGGACAATGTCCACAAGAGAGCAGGTCAGATTAAAGACCAGGATCAGGGCCACTGTCTTTTTGAATGGTTTTAAAAAGGGCAGGACACGTTTCCATATGCGGATGTCAAAATTTTTCGTGTACTCCTGTTCATCTATTCGCATGCAATCCCTCCTTTCAATGCTTCGTCGTCCAGATTCATCTGGATATCATAAATTTTACTGTAAATACCGCCCTGGGCCAAAAGCTCCTCATGGGTTCCCATTTCCGCAACCCGCCCATTGTCAAGGACCATAATACGGTCGGCCTCCATGAGAGTCGTGATCCGGTGGGAAATAAGGATTACTGTGCTTTTACCCATAGATTCTTTCAGGGCGGCGCGGATCTTCACATCGGTCTCGGCGTCCACAGCGGACAGGGAATCATCAAAGACCATTATGGGGGCTTTTTGCATAAGCATACGGGCAATGGCCACTCTCTGTTTCTGACCGCCGGACAGAGTGACGCCCCGCTCGCCAACCATGGTTTCGTAGCCGTTTTCAAACTGAAGGATTGCTTCATCTACACAGGCAATACCGGCAGATTCACGGATTTCATGGGACTGAGGATGTTCTTTGGCAATAGAAATATTTTCGCCGATAGTGCGGGAGTAGAGGAAGGGTTCCTGGAGGACCATTCCAATATTTTTCCGAACCCAGCCTTTCTTTATATTTTTTATATCCACGCCGCCAATGGTGATTTTGCCGCAGCCTTCATCCAGGTCATAGAGGCGGTCAAGAAGATGGACAATGGTGGACTTGCCGCTGCCGGTGCCGCCAAGAATGGCAAAGGTACTTCCGGCGGGGATGGTAAAACTGACGTCATCCAGCACCGGAGCGTCCTGCTCGTAGGCAAAATGGACATGCTCAAAGGAGATATCCCTGTCCATGGGAACTTCTTTTTCCCAGGGATCATCCTGTTCTTCCTGGGCGTCCAGAATGTAGGTGACGCGGTCAATGGACACGCCGGCCTTACTCATGTTGGACAGCACCCGGCCAAGGCTTCGGATAGGCCAGGCCAGGGAGGCATTGTAAGACACAAATGCTATAAGATCTCCCAGGGACATCTGACCCTGGACCGTAAAGACTGTGCCCGCGATGAGGATAGTCATGGCCTGGGCACCTGTGAGAAAATCTCCGGCTCCCCAGTAGACACTCATAAACCGTCCCACCCGGATCCACAGATTAGCAAAACGGTCATTTTTCTCATCGAAACGATGAATTTCATACATTTCCCGGCCGAAGGCCCGAACAACCCGGACGCCGGTAAGGTTTTCCTGAACCTTGGCGGTCAGATCGCCCTCCGCTTCATCCGCTTCCAAGAAGGAGCTTGAAATTTTTGAGTAAAAGTAAAGGGAGTAGCCCACAACCACCGGGATAAAGGCCAGGGCGATGAGGCTTAACTTTACGTTCATGGAAAACATAATGGCCATGTACAGCACAACAAGAAAGACGATGCGGATGACTTCCATGAGCTGGCTGCATATAAACTGTCGGATGATCTCCACGTCATTAGTACACCGCTGGATAATATCTCCGGTGCGGTTTTTTCCGTGCCAGCTATAAGGGAGGCGCTGGATATGACGGTAAAGCTGATCTCTCATGGATTTTAAAAATCCTTCGGAACCTTTGGCCATAAAAACATTGCTGAAATAAGTAAATATTCCGGCGCAGGACGCGCTGATAAGGACTGCTGCGGCAGCCAGAATCAGAAAATTGCCCTGTAACTGGCCGTCAGGTAAAAATTGTGAAAAGACAGCCTGGATAATGCCGTCACCGGATGTGCCTTCGCCGGTGAGATGATCCACAGTAAAGCGGATGATCTGAGGTGTCAGGGCGTTAAACAGGGTAGTCAGCATTCCGGCGGCAAGGGCCAGAATAAGGAAATGTCCGCTGCCTTTTAGAAACCGGGCGATGTCCCGGAATTTCTTCATGGATTTTCCAGATGCATTCATAAACATTCTCTCCTCCGTTCTTTGTATTGTACCGCTCTATGAGCGGGAAAACAAAAAAAGCACCTCCGCATATAGAAATACGGAGATGCTTATTTTTTTGCCTGTTTTGCCGGGCGCGCCCGGTTATCCTCTATAATATTTCGTGCGTCAGACCATGGAAAGGATGCGCAGGCTTTCAAAAGCCGCAAAACCTCTCCCCGGAACGCAGTGTATCCTACCTGTCAGGCAGGCGCAAAACGTTAAAGGCAGACAGTATGGCTCCATATTTCTTATGGGAAATATTTTTGTTTAAATAGTTCTGATGAAATAAACGATTGGTTAAGGTCATACTGTCCGCCTCCTTTCTTTTTATAGTATACAGCGGTGTCCGCTGCTCATGATTCATCGTTTACCGCGCGGCATATTTTACCGTCGCTGTGTTATCGTCAGACAACTTTCTATAACTATACACCCTTGGATTAGGGCCTGTCAATAGAAAGTTTTATAATAAATCAGCCTGCCCATTCCTGATGGCTGAACTGCTGTAACAGTTCAGCCGCGCCATTCGCAAAGTCGCGCTGACGCGCTGACCCGCGG
>NZ_JACHFW010000006.1:0-170266 GCF_014202115.1 Catenibacillus scindens | reverse complement strand
CCCGCGGCTTACGCCGCTCCTTTGCTCATTATCGGGCGCTCACTTCATCAGGAATGGAAGGCTGATCCTTATGCAAGCATAAATCAGCCTGCCCATTCTGATGGCTGAACTGCTGCAACAGTTCAGCCGCGCCATTCGCAAAGTCGCGCTGACGCGCTGACCCGCGGCTTACGCCGCTCCTTTGCTCATTATCGGGCGCTCACTTCATCAGGAATGGAAGGCTGATCCTTATGCAAGCATAAATCAGCCTGCCCATTCCTGATGGCTGAACTGTTATTAAAATTTCCAAAAAACCATGTTGATAAATCTTTAGAAAGGGAGTATAATAGTTGATACGAATTTAGTGATTTAAAGCGTTTAACCGTAACGGTTTAGCGTGTTAAAATGATCCCGAAAAGTATGATAGCCTTGATATGGAATATACTACCGGGCTTTTGTCCGGACTATTTTCTGATTTGGCTTACAAAAATGTACTAGGATTAGTCAAGGAGAGGAGTTTTATTTATGAAAGGAAGATTAATGAAAAAAGGATTTGCTTTGTTTGTGTCGTGTATCATGGGAACCGCGCTCATCGCGGGATGCGGCAGTTCAGGCACCGGCGATTCTGCGGCCGCGGATTCATCCGCCCAGACAACAGCAGCGTCTGAAGCTGCTGACGGGCAGGAGGGGAGCCAAGCCGCTTCCGGTACCGACGGTACAGTTTATAATATCGGTATCTGCCAGCAGTTAGAGCATGATGCTCTGGATAAGGCTACACAGGGCTTTCAGGATGCCTGTACAGAGCTATTTGGCGCGGACTATGTAACTTTTGAGACTCAGAACGCCCAGGGCGAACAGGCCAACTGCGCGACGATCGTCAATAATTTTGTCGCCTCCGATGTGGATTTGATCCTGGCCAACGGCACAACTGCTCTGCAGAGCGCGGCAGCCGCCACCAATACGATCCCAATTCTGGGAACCTCTATTACAGATTTCGGCGCGGCGCTGGATATCTCCGACTGGACAGGGGTCAGCGGCACCAATATTTCCGGAACAAGCGACCTTGCCCCCATCGACCAGCAGGAGGATATGCTTCTGGAGCTTGTCCCTGACGTGACAAAAGTAGGTATTGTTTATTGTTCCGCCGAAGCAAATTCTGCCTATCAGGCTCAGGAATTTGAAAAAGCGCTGGAGGAGGACGGCATTGAATATGCCGAGTATACAGCAGCAGATTCCAATGAGATTCAGTCCGTTGTAACTTCCGCCACAACAGAATGTGACGCGCTCTATATCCCGACAGATAATACTATGGCCTCAAATACAGAAATTATCAATAATATCTGCGAGCCTGCCGGTATTCCGGTCATTGCCGGGGAAGAAAATATGTGCCGGGGCTGCGGTATTGCCACTCTTTCCATTGATTATTATGATATTGGTTACAAAGCCGGTGAAATGGCTTACGATATTCTTGTCAACGGCGCGGATGTCTCCGCGATGGAAGTGGAGTATGCTCCGGTAGTGGAGAAAAAATACAACGCTGATCTGTGCGAATCTCTGGGAATCACTGTTCCGGACGATTATGTTGCCATTGAGGCGGAATAAGAAAGGTTTGGATGAAATCATATGTTTGCATATTTTTCCTCTTTGGATCCCGGAGCATTAGCGCGTTCTCTGCCGGGGAACGTGGCTCAGGGACTGATCTGGGGTATTATGGCCCTGGGGGTGTTTATCACCTTTCGGCTGCTGGATTTTGCCGACCTGACGGTGGACGGTTCGCTGGCCACCGGAGGGGCAGTAGCCGTTATGCTTATCCGCGGAGGCGTTCATCCGGCGCTGGCCCTGGTGTTTGCTTTCCTCGCGGGAATGCTGGCCGGACTGGTGACCGGTCTGTTACATACGCTTTTGGGGATTCCCGGCATACTGGCAAGTATATTGACCCAGATTTCCCTTTATTCTGTTAATTTGGGGATTATGGGAAAAGCGAATCAGGGAATCAATGTGGATCAGTACCCGTTAGTGGCGTCTCTGCGGTATGTCACTGGCGATATGACTACCCGTGTAGTGTTTTTTGCCGGAATCATTATTGGATGTCTGGTTTTGATCGCTATCTTATACTGGTTTTTCGGTACTGAGCTTGGCGGAGCCATTCGTACTACCGGATGTAATCCAAATATGGCCAGGGCTCAGGGCATCAGTACAAATTTTATGAAAGTGTTGGCGCTTATGCTGTCCAACGGCCTTGTGGGACTGTGCGGCGGGCTTTACGCCCAGTATCAGGGTTCCGCTGATGTCAACATGGGCCGGGGCGCTATTGTCATCGGCCTGGCCGCTGTCATCATCGGCGAGGTGTTGTTCGCGAAGCTCTGTTCCGGGCGGAGTATGGCTTTTGCTTATACAATGATCGCTGTTGTTATCGGCGCTATTATTTACTATATGGTTATCGCCGTTGTCCTCTGGCTGAAAATGCCTCAGGACTACATGAAACTTTTTTCCGCCGTGGTGGTTGCCTGCTTCCTGGCCATCCCTTATCTTAAAGGCAAGTATGGCCGAAAGAGAAAGGCGGTGCCGGGAAAATGAGTTATATGCTTGAATTAGTCAACATACACAAAACTTTTAACATTGGAACGATCAATGAAAAGATCGCTTTAAACGGTGTCAATCTTCGGTTAAATCCTGGAGATTTTGTGACGATTATCGGCGGAAACGGCGCCGGAAAATCGACGACCTTAAACGCTGTAGCCGGAGTATGGCCGGTGGATGACGGAAAAATCCTCATTGACGGTGTGGATGTGACCCGCCTGCCTGAACACAAGCGGGCAAAGTATCTTGGCCGGGTTTTTCAGGACCCGATGACAGGAACCGCTGCCACTATGGCTATTGATGAAAATATGGCTATTGCCGCACGCCGGGGACAGCACCGGACGCTGCGGTGGGGAATTACCCGCAAAGAGCGGGAGCATTACTGTGAAATGTTAAAATCCCTGGATCTGGGACTGGAATCCCGGATGTCCACAAAAGTAGGGCTTTTGTCCGGGGGACAGCGTCAGGCCATCACCCTTTTAATGGCAGCGATCCAGAAGCCAAAGTTGCTGCTTCTGGATGAACATACGGCGGCTTTGGATCCTAAGACCGCTCAGAAAGTTCTGGATATTTCCGATAAGATCATCGCGGAAAATCATTTGACTGCCATGATGGTCACTCACAACATGAAAGACGCCATCGCTCACGGCAACCGTCTTGTGATGATGCATGAGGGGCGGATCATTTATGATGTGTCCGGCGAGGAGAAGATGAAACTTCAGGTTTCAGATCTTTTGCAGAAATTTGAGCAGGCCAGCGGCAGTGAATTTGCCAATGACCGTATGATGTTTACATAAGAAATTTTGTGCCGCGCAGATATGCGGCAATACTACAAAAGGCGCCGCGCCAGGTTTATGGCTGCGGCGCCTTTTCGGTGGTGCGCCCCGGCGGGCGCATAGTGACAGCTCAGCCGCGCCTTCGCTGCGCCCGCGCTGACCTGCGGCTTACGCCGCTCCTTTGCTCATTAACGGGCGCTCAGCCCATCCCTGATGGCTGAACTGTGTTACTGTTCACTGGCAAGCCAGCGAACAGTAACGTCGGCATATTGTTTCATCGAAAGGGCTGTTTTGCAATCGGGAGAAATAGTGTATAATATAGGAAACGTCATAATAATATTTATTATGACGTTTCCTGCGCCGATTTTTGCTGCGCAAAGCGCCGATCTTTCCTTGCAAAAATCGTGCGCATCCCCCGGAGGGTTTATAGTAAACGACAAATATATTTGTCGTTTACTATAAAAGCACTATGAAGATCGGACGTTGACGAAGGAGGCATGACCTATGAAGTTTCGACTGGCGCAGATACAGATGCCGGTATATAAAGAGATCAGACTGTCTGTGGAATATATGGAGCGGATGGCAGCCAGGGCGGCCGCCATGGGAGCGGACGTGATCGCCCTGCCGGAAATGTTTGCCTGTCCCTATGCTGTGGGAAATTTTCCGGTGTATGCCCAGGAGGAGCGGGGGCCTTTGTGGCAGACATGCCGGGAGACGGCGCGGCGGCTTCACGTTTATTTGTCTGCCGGAACCATACCGGAGAGAGACCCTTCCGGAAAAATTTACAATACCGCCTATGTTTTTGACCGCCAGGGCAATCCCATCGGAAAACACAGGAAGATGCACCTCTTTGATATTGCCGTGGAAGGCGGCCAGCATTTTCAGGAATCCGCCACTTTATCAGCCGGGGATCAGGTGACGGTGTTTGACACAGAGTTCGGCCGTTTTGGCCTGTGTATCTGCTATGACTTTCGATTCCCTGAGCTTGGGCGGCTTATGGCTCTTGAAGGAGCCCAGGTGATCCTTGTCCCGGCGGCTTTTAATATGACTACAGGGCCGGCCCACTGGGAGCTGATGTTTCGGTCACAGGCGGTGAATAACCAGGTGTTTGCCGTGGGAACCGCCCCGGCCAGAGATGAATCGGGGGATTATGTGTCCTGGGGCCACAGCATTGTGGCCGACCCGTGGGGCAGTGTGGCGGCCCAGATGGATGAGAAGGCGGGCATCCAGGTGACAGACATTGATCTGGATAAAGTGGCGGCCGTGCGCGAGCAGTTGCCTTTGTTAAAGCATCGAAGAACGGATATATATGTATTGAAAAAGAATGGGTTTTAGAGGAGGCTGTCGATGGCCGGATATCAGGAAGAAGAATTTACCATACAATTCGCTGAAAATATATCACAGCAGGAACATATGCACCAGGATGTGGAGCTGATCTTTGTTATTGACGGCAGAGTGAGGGTATCTATGCTGGAAAAGCAGTTTGACCTTGGGGAGGAAGATGTGATGGTTGTCAACAGCAATCACCGCCACGGCATATATTCCCTGGGGAACAGCCATGTGTGCCTCATCCGCCTGAATTATTTTGCCCTGCTGAAATATCAGGACAAAAAAATCTTATTTTTTTACTGCAACAGCACCGTGGAAAAAAATGACAAATATAATGGCCTGAGAATCATTATGGGAAATCTCCTCAGTGAGTGCGCGGTGAATATGGACAAAATGACATTTATGAAGAAAAGTCAGCTTTACAGGCTGCTCCACTATCTCTCCCGGTACTTTATGACAGATACTCAGGGAGAATCTCAAAAGGGGGAAGACGTCCGGACAGAAAAAATGCTCCAGTACATTAACGCCAATTATGCCAAGCCTCTGACTCTGGCGGAGATGGCGGATCTGATGTACATGGCCCCGTCATCCTTTTCCCGGTATTTTAAAAAGCGGGTGGGGATGACTTTTATTGAGTATGTCAATAACGTGCGCCTCCATTTTGCTCTGGAGGACATACGCTACACAGATAAGTCTATCGCATGGATCGCCCAGAATCATGGATTTGCCAATTCCTCAGTGTTCTGCCGGGCGTTTAAAGAACTTTATGGCATGTCCCCTATGGTTTACCGCAGACAGGGCCATGTGGAGAAGGCTTTGGAGGGCGCCTCCCTGGCGGATCAGAGTTTCCTGGAAAAATATGTACAGGGAAGCGATACACAGGTGTGGAATCCCTGGAAGAAAAACCATATAACGGCCAGGGCCAATGCCGGGCAGAGGGAGCCTTTTGACAATATCTGGGGGAAAGCGGTGAATCTGGGGCTGGCTGAGAAACTTCTTTCAGCGGTTCTTCAGTCCCAGATTGCCAGCGCCCGCCGGGATCTTGCATTTACCTATGGACGGGTGATCGGGATTTTATCTGAGACAATGCTGCTCCGCCCCGGTCATGAACCTTTTATCAGCAGTTTTGATACTCTGGATACAGTTTTCGACTTCCTTGTTGAGGAGGGGATCTGCCCTATTGTCAGTCTGGACAATAAACCTTACGGTATAAAAAAGAGCATTAACGAAGATGTGGTGGAGCGGCGGTCTGAAAAAATTTTTGAAACTATGGAGGAATGTCTGGGCGTCATTGACAGCCTGGTCAGCCATCTGATATCAAGATACGGTCTTCGGGAAGTGAAAAAATGGATATTTGAATGCTGGTATGACGAGTATTTTGAAAATACCATGGGCCTTCCGGGGGATTTTATAGATAATTTTTCCGATATAAGCAGGTGTATACACAGACGGCTGCCCCACGCCCGGATTGGTGGATGCGGCCTGAGTACGGCAATAAGCCCGGAAAAATTCCGTGGTTTGATTCACCGGTGGAGCGCTGAGGCTGAAAGGCCGGATTTTATCTCGATCTATCTGCTGCCCTATGAGAGGGCAGATATAGACGGACGTCTCCACGGGCAGCGCCGGCTGAATACAGCGGCCATGGAGGACGTCGCCTCCTGCAGGACTATAATGGCGGAGGAGGGATGGGACCATATGCCGCTGTACGTTACAGAGTGGAATATGACCATATCCCAGCGCAATTACTTTAATGATACTTGCGGTAAGGCGGCCCTTATGGCGGACCAGATGATCCGGCTCCTGGGGCAGATTTCTCTGGCAGCCTATGATGTTATCAGCGATTTTTCCGGGAGCTATTATGATTCATCCCGGCTGCTCATCGGAGCGTGGGGGCTGATCACCCGCGCCGGTATATACAAGCCTTCTTTCTATGCCCTGACATTTATGCAAATGCTTGGGCCTTACCTTCTGGGAACCTTTGAAAACGGGATCATTACCGCAGGGGAGCGCTCGGAGTATATTATCTTTTGCTATAACCATAAGCAGATGAAATATAATTACTACATGAGAGATGAATACGATTTTGACCTCCCGGAAGTCCAGCATCTTTTTGAGGATGAGGAAAGTCTTGATATTTCTTTTGTCCTGGAAGGTGTGGAAAACGGAGAGTATCTTATCCGGCAGTATAATGTGTCCCCAGTTCAGGGCAGCGTCCTTGAGGAGTGGGAACATCTGGGGCTTGAGGAACCCCTGAGTCTGGAAAATATTCAGTATCTAAAAAAGAGATGTATTCCCTGCCAGAAAAACAGCCACATCCGCGCCGATGGGGGAAAGCTGGAATTTATGGAGACTCTCAAGGCCCATGAGATACGGCTGATCAAAATCACCCGGAAGTGACCGGAGGAATCAGAAGGAAATGACAGCGCAGTAAAACATGACAAGAGCGACAAACGCCAGGGAAAGGGTGAAAAAAAGGCCGAAGACTGCTGGGACAATAGAAAAGAAAATGGAAACAATTTCAGAGGAGGATGGCATAAGAGAGCAAACGCCGGATTTTTTGTCCAGGTAAAGGGTGTAGATCTCGCCCATCCGAAAATGCTTTTTTGCCTTTTCGCGGGAGGTGTGCCATTGCATCCGGCCTCTTTGGGGATCGGTATAAGCGAACAGTGGATAATAACTGTATCCGTCCTCGCCTTTGTCTTTGCGGATCAGCCCGGTACATCGTGCTTCCACCGGCTCAAAGGCGCCCAAAACATATTTAATGCTCCACAGGATCGGATCGAAAAAGGGACGGAAACATAAGGGGATAAAAAAAATGAAGCACGCTATTGCGGCGGCCAAGACAAAAACGCCCAATATCCCCAGGAAAATACCGCCGGTGAGATTGGGGGCCTCTACCTGATAGTCTGAAAGTTCTGTCAGTATGTAATTTCCGCGAAATATGAAAGCAATGGCGGTTATCAAAAAGAAGGCGGCCAAAATAAGGTGCAGAATCCAAAAAGGCCTTGCTTCTCTGGACAGGCACCAGTTTTTAGTGGCAGGGTCAAAGAGGATCGGGAGACGTATTCCGGGCCGAGAGGGCGCCTTTAATATCCCTTTATACTCCCGGATCTTTTCATAGTCCTGACCAAGGCAGGAAAATCCCAATGTGACTTCGGTGGAGGATTTGTCGTCGTCAATGATATCCCTGGACGGCCTGGATTCGGAGTAGCGGATGCGGGTAACTGTTGCTTTTAGCCGGAAAGCTTTGACCCAGGTTTTTTTGCGGGATTTGTTCGCGCGGGCAAGAAGCAGGAAAATAATGGACAGAAAAAGACAGCAGACAATGATAATCCTCATAAAAGAACCCCCCCTCATATAATAAGAGTTGCCCGACAAATGGGCATGAGACACGGATTGCTCCGTACTTCGTACTCCCCAATCCTAAAAACACCTCAAATCCGCTCATTTTTCTGCGAAAAATGACTGCTTTTCGGTGTTTTGCGCGCCACAAAGCCATGCTTGCCTGCGCAAGCGCAGCCCGCATGACCTTTTGTCGCTTTCATCATGTAATGGGATAAGCAGTCAAAGACTACGGTTCGTTTGCCTGATAATCCATGGGGCAGAACATAAAAGGTTAAAATCAGCAATTTTTATTGCCGGATTTTAACCTTTAATTTATTTTTAGAGAAAATCGGCACGGGCAGGACAAAATCCGGACAAGAGGACGAATGAAACGGGGGACGGACAGAGGTATACTAAACTCATCTTAAAAAGCAGTGACGGTTCAGCCGATAGGCGGCCTGTCACTGAGAAATGTGGTTACTCTAATGGGAGAAATAAAAAGGAGGAGAACTTTTAATGAAAAATAAGTGGATGGCAGGTTTGCTGTGTGTGTCAATGATCGCTGCTCTGGGTGCAGGCTGCGGCAACTCGGAATCGTCCGGGGCAACGGCAGACAATAACGGCGGCGCGGCTGTAAGTGATGACAGCGGGGATGCTGGCAGCAGCGCAGCGGAAGATGACAGCGGTGCAGCAGCCGCGGAAAATACGGAGAACGGAGCAGACAGCGGCCAGGGCGTGCCGGTAGACTGGGAGGAAGACCCGGCGGAAGTGACGTGGATGATATGGAACGTGGGCGGCACCTACACTCAGGAAGGGCTGGAGGCTGTGGAAGCGGCTGTCAATGAGATCACTATGGAAAAGATCAATGTCCATGTCAACCTGGAAATGCTTGAGATGGGAAGCTATCTTTCCCAGATGCCTATGCAGGTGGGCGCCGGGGATAAGATTGATCTGATCTCCACATTCCCGGCAGGCGCGGGGAATTTTAATACTATGGTTAATGCAGGGCAGCTTTTGCCAATTGATGATCTTCTCGCGGATTATGCCCCGGAAACTCTTGAACTTTTGCCGGATACATATCTGGACGCAACTACTGTTGACGGCAGCGTGTACGGCGTTCCGGTGTACACCGATAATACCAACGATCTTTACTGGATCTGCCGTGAATCTTATCTGACAGAAGCGGGATTCACTGCAGAAGATATCCAGAGTGTGGATGATATTACAGAAGTTTTCGCGGCAGTTCATGAGCTTCACCCGGATATGAAGATGATCAGTTCCGGAGCAAAGAACCTGCTGGGTTCTAGCGGAGTTATGCTGACTGGCACTGCTTATGACACCCTTGGAACATCTATAGTGGGAGTTATGGTTCAGGATGATGCCGCAAAAGTGGTTAATATTTATGAAACTGAAGAATACAAAGAAGCGGCCGCCATTTTACACGATTGGTACACGAAAGGCTATATTGACGCGGATGTTATGATCCGTGAGGATGATCCCAGCGGGGATAATACAGTATTTTCCTATTTTCTTGCAGGAAACCGATCAAGGACAAGCGGAAGCGAGGAAATGGCGGGAGAACCTTTGGTTTCTGTAAAACTGGCGGATGGATGTGTAACTACAGGGACGATGACGATCATGACCATGGCTATTCCTGTCAGCGCCACAGAGCCGGAAGCGGCGGCACGTGTCCTGAACCTGTGCTATACAGATAAGGATCTGAAAATGCTTGTCAGCTACGGGCTGGAAGGAGAGAATTATGCCTACGACGATCAGGGAGGCCTTGTTGTTGATACAAGCAGCAGTTACGCGCCAAATACTGTGGGTATTTTCGGAAATGTTCTTTTATGTGATCAGACAGCATCCGATATGGCCCTTGGGTATAAAGTGTCGGATATTGACCAGAGCAGCCTGACTTACTCACCTCTCCTTGGCTTTGCTGTAGATACAGAGCCTATCACCAATGAGACCGCCCAGTTATCTTCCGTTTACTCGGAATATCAGGCCATGGTTGACTGCGGTATTGCCGATGAAGATACCTATAATGAATTTATTGACAGACTTTACAGCAGTGGTCTTGAGACTTATATGAATGAGATCCAGGGCCAGTTGGACGCATGGCTTGCCGAAAATGGCCAGGCCGCGGAGTAATTAGATTTGACAGACAGGTTTTATTGTGACGATCTTCTAAAGGGCGCGGCGGGATAAGAAATCCCGCCGTTCCTGTTTTTGAAAAAGAAAAGGAGATTGAAGACTATGGCAGTATTAGAAGTAAATTTTATATCTGAGACATTAATGCGCACCGTTCCTATGCACGTGATCCTTCCTGCGGACAAACTTCCTATGCCGGGAGAAAAGCGCAAACCGGTGAAACCCTTTAAAACCCTCTATCTTCTCCACGGGATACTGGGAAACTATACCGACTGGCTTTACGGCACCCGGATACAGCGGTGGGCGGAGGAAAAAAATTTGGCGGTAGTCATGCCTTCCGGCGACAATGCCAGTTATGTAGACCGGGCGCAGGAGCATAATTATTACGGACAGTTTATCGGTGAGGAGCTGGTAGATATGACCCGTAAAATGTTCCGTCTGTCGGAAAAACGGGAAGATACATTTATTGGCGGTCTGTCCATGGGGGGCTACGGGGCCCTGCGCAACGGCCTGAAATATTCAGAAACTTTCGGGTATGTGGCGGCCCTGTCCTCTGCGTTTTTCTTTGAACATCTGGATTCTCTGACAGAGGACGGGATGTATTTCGCCCAAAAGAGATCCTTCCGTGAGGCCACCTTTGGGAAAGATCTGGAAGCGGCGGCGGACAGCGACATGAATCCCCGTTATCTTGTGAAAAAGATGAAAGAAAATGGGGATAAGTTTCCTGAAATTTATATGGCCTGTGGACGGCAGGATGGATTGCTTGAGGATAACCGTGCTTTTGCTCGTTATCTGAAAGCGGAGAACGTCTCTGTCACATATGATGAGGAGGATGGAAGCCATGAGTGGGATTTCTGGGACCGCCAGATCAAAAAGGTACTGGACTGGCTTCCTCTGGATGAAAGACAGGCGGGGCGCAGCAGCGGAAATGTAGGTCTGGGGATAAATATGGAGAAATGAATAATCCCAGACTTGTATGTGGCCTTTTGTTATGGTATATTTAAGTTTACAGGGCTTTCACAGATGCAGATTTGTGAGGGCTGCCATAAATATGTGTGACGAAAGGAAAAAAATCTCATGAAAAATAATAATCCTGGTGTACTGCGCCTGATTCTTAGGATACTCCAGGGTGTCCTTATCGGTGTGGGCGCTGTGCTGCCTGGTATTTCCGGCGGCGTACTCTGTGTTGTTTTTGGTATTTACAAACCGGTCATGGAACTGCTGGGAAGCCCATTTAAAAGATTTAAGACCCATGTACCAAAGCTGCTTCCGGTGATTATCGGAGCGGTTATAGGTTTTCTGGGCGTGGCAAAGATTCTGGCCTTTTTCCTGGAGCGGTATCCGGACCCATCGGTATGTCTGTTTATTGGCCTGATCACAGGTATGCTGCCATCATTGTTCCGTGAAGCGGGAGAACAGGGGCGGCCAAAGGGAAGCTGGGTGTCTATGGTCATCGCTTTCGCAGTGATCTTAACCTTGCTGATTTCCCTGAATCTGTTTTCAGTGACCATCACCCCCAATTTCGGATGGTACATTTTCTGCGGTTTCTGCCTGGCATTGAGTGTGATTGCCCCCGGAATGAGCTTCTCCACCCTGCTTATGCCCCTTGGCCTGTACACGCCGTTTGTCGATGGTCTTGGAAGCCTTCAGATGGGGATCTTAGTTCCGGCGGCTATTGGCGCTATTGTCACTGTGATCTGCCTGGCAAAAGGGGTGGATGCTCTGTTTGATCATTTTTATCCCTACGCTTTCCATGCCATTATCGGTATTGTGATCGCTGCTACAGTAATGATCATTCCGTTTAAGAGCTTTACAGTGTCCGCCGGCTCTGCCGCTGTGAATATTATCTGTATCGTGGTAGGTATTATTGCCGCCCTGGCTTTGGATAAGTTTAATTCCCGGATTCCAAAGCAGGATTAAAATTAAATTTGACAATATCATTCTTTTTTGATATCATAAAAATGACATGTATGTTTCGGTAAAGATACAGATTTTAATTTGAGGTGTTTTAATGAGGATGAGCAATTAAAAAGCAATACGCAACACATTCGCTGCGCTTGGTTTTTGCTGCCTTTTTAAAACACCCTTTTTCTATTTTGCCGCAGATTTAGCCAGGGGGTGGGCCAAAATCCGCAGGCGGTCTGTATGAAATGTACCCATACATGGAGTTGTGCGCAGACCACCCGGCGTCTTAGAGCGCTTTGGGTTTTTGATCCAGTGAGTGAACTGGGCATGACATGGTTGTAAGAAATGTGGATCGAGGGAGTTTGTACCTTTAAGTACCATGATTTTCATGCGGGATCATGAGGAGGAGATGGACAGAAAAGTTTGATGATGAATTGGACGGCTGTAAGATGCCGGCCCCAAATTTATAAAGCAACTGATTTTTTACACATGAACTTGCCGTAAAACGTGCGGCATAATAATTATGGTAACAGTTTGGGATGGCGGGAAAAAGCAGGCTGCAGCCTGACAAGAAGATACGCCGTCCGAAATAGTTACTGACTATGAAGGAGTGATTTTCATTGGACTCAGTTCCCCAACAGATACTTTTACAGGTAATATTGATTTTAATTAATGCGTTTTTCGCAGCTACGGAGATTGCCGTTGTTTCCCTTAACAGCAACAAGCTTAAAAAGATGATGGAGGATGGCGACAAGACCGCCGGACGTCTTTTGAAACTGGTGGAAGAGCCTACGGGCTTCTTATCAACGATCCAGGTAGGTATTACCCTGGCCGGATTTTTAGGTAGTGCGTTCGCGGCGGATAATTTCGCCCAGTATCTTGTAGATTGGGTGTATAACGGTATTGGATTCCGAGGTCTGCCTCTTTCAGTCCTCAATACCCTTTCCGTAATTGTGATTACCATTATTTTATCCTACTTTACATTGATTCTTGGAGAGCTGGTACCGAAACGAATTGCCATGCAGAAATCCTATCAGGTGGCGAAATTTTCCTGCAGGGTTGTAAGCGCTGTGGCATTTGTCATGCGTCCTGTGATTTTCTTCCTCTCTGCATCAACCAACGTGGTCCTTCGCCTGCTCCGGTTTAAGACGGAAGCTGAGGAGGAGAGTGTTACAGAAGAAGAGATTCGCATGATGGTAGATCTTGGCGAAGAGAAAGGCGTTATTGACGAAGATGAGAAGGAATGGATACAAAATGTGTTCGCTTTTGATGACACGCCGGTGAGAGATATTATGACTCACAGCACTGATGTGATTTTTATCCCTCTCAAATCCGATGATAATGAAGTTCTTGAGATTATCCGGAACAGCGGAAAATCCCGTTTTCCGGTATATGATAAAGATTTTGACGATATTGTGGGCGTGCTGTATGCCAGAGATTTCCTTATGGCTCACAGCGAGGACCGCAAGGATCTGAAGAAGTTTCTCCGCGCGCCTTACTTTATCCCGGAAAGTATTTCTGCGGATAAACTGTTTAAAGATATGCAGACGAAGAAAATCCATTTTGCTGTTGTTATTGACGAATTTGGTCAGGTTAGCGGTATTGTAACGATGGAGGACCTTCTTGAGGAAATCGTCGGAAATATTTACGATGAGTACGACAAGTTTGAGGAGAAAGAGCTGGAACAGATCTCAGATAATATCTGGAGGGTTAACGGTGAATGTGATATCGAAAGCCTTTCCGAAGAACTTGACGTGGATAGTCTGGAGAGTCCGGACTATGATACAGTGGGTGGTCTGGTATTTTCTCAGTTACATACCATCCCAAAAGACGGAACAACTTTTGACATTAAAGTGGGAAATCTGATCTTTCATGTGAAACAGATTGAAAACCGAAGGGTCAAGGAAGTTCTGGTGGAGCGGTGCGAGCCGGAGCCGGAGGAATCTGCAGATGAGGAAGCTCAGAAAGATTCTAAGAAGGACGGAAAAGACTCAAAAGATTCTTAGTCACAGTTCAGCCATCAGGGATGGTCGGGCCAAACTGTTACGATTCTTTACAGTTTGGCAGAATAATTGGTTGACATTCCTTTGGTAACGTGATAAAGTTTTATTAAACCGTTGAGAAAGAATGAGTAACTGTAATAGAAATCTCACAGAGAGCTGCGAAAAGGTGAGAGCGCGGCAGAGGGATATACAGCGAATGGGCTTAGGAGGGCAACCCCAAAGCCGCCGGTTTGGTCCTTTTACAGGATCAGAGATGTTTCCGGCAGGCCGGTAGGGGAGACGGAGAGCATAACTTCGTTAAAAAAGGAGCATATGTCAGTATGCGATGAGTGGATGCGAAGGCATCAAGCTGGGTGGCACCGCAGGAGTTGAAAATAATATGACTCTTGTCCCTGCAATGGTATTACATTGCGTGGGACAGGAGTTTTTTTATGGTCGAAACTTCGGTTCCTATGACATAAAAAAACGCTCCGCGCAGGATTGCTTTGCGGCGGAGTATTAGAAAGGAGAGTTAATAATGAGCGAGAAAAAAATCCCTTACAAAATTTATCTTGATGAGAATGAAATGCCAAAAGATTGGTATAATGTGCGGGCAGACATGAAAAATAAGCCGGCTCCGCTCCTTAATCCGGCCACGCTGCAGCCAATGACAGCAGAGGAGCTGGGACAGGTTTTCTGCGAGGAGCTGGTAAAGCAGGAACTGGACGATGAAAACAGATATATTGAAATACCGGAAAAAATCCGGAATTTTTATAAAATGTACCGTCCGTCACCTCTGGTCAGAGCGTACTGCTTAGAGGAGAAGCTTCAGACCCCGGCAAAGATTTACTATAAATTTGAGGGAAATAATACTTCGGGAAGCCATAAACTCAACTCTGCCATCGCCCAGGCTTATTATGCGAAAGAGCAGGGACTTAAAGGCGTTACTACGGAGACGGGAGCCGGACAGTGGGGAACAGCTTTGGCTATGGCCTGCGCCTATCTCGATCTGGACTGCAAGGTGTATATGGTAAAATGCTCCTATGAGCAGAAACCTTTCCGCCGGGAAGTTATGCGCACTTATGGCGCCCAGGTAACGCCTTCTCCGTCGGAGACAACAAAAGTGGGCCAAAAGATCCTGGCCGAACATCCGGGCACATCGGGAAGCCTTGGCTGCGCCATCTCTGAGGCAGTGGAAGTGGCGACCCATACGGAAGGGTACAGATATGTTCTTGGAAGCGTACTGAATCAGGTTCTTCTCCATCAGTCGGTCATTGGTGTGGAGACGAAGATCGCCATGGATAAATACGGTATTAAACCGGACATCATTATCGGATGCGCCGGCGGCGGCTCCAATCTTGGCGGCCTGATCTCGCCTTTCATGGGCGAGAAGCTGAGAGGCGAGGCGGACTATCAGTTCATTGCGGTAGAGCCGGCGTCCTGTCCAAGCTTTACAAGAGGAAAATTTGCCTATGATTTCTGTGATACGGGTATGGTGTGTCCTCTGGCTAAAATGTATACTCTGGGAAGCGGGTTTATTCCATCGCCCAGTCATGCCGGCGGACTGCGCTATCACGGCATGAGTTCTGTTCTGTCCCAACTGTATCATGACGGCTATATGGAAGCCAGAGCAGTGGCACAGACGGCTGTATTTGAAGCAGCGGAGCAGTTCGCTCGGGTAGAAGGCATCCTTCCTGCTCCGGAAAGCAGCCATGCCATCAAAGTTGCTATTGACGAGGCGTTAAAATGCAAAGAAACCGGGGAGGAGAAGACCATTCTTTTCGGCCTTACGGGAACAGGATATTTTGATATGTACGCCTACGAGGCATTCCACGATGGAAAGATGGAAGACTATATCCCTACAGATGAAGAACTGAAGGCAGGCTTTGACGGGATTCCCAAATTCCCCGGAAATATGGAATAAAGACCAGCTTAAAAACAGAGAGCTTGTCCTGCGCGGAAAATTTATTCTGCGTTGGACAGGCTCTTTATTTTTGACAGGCTCTTCCGATTGTTAATAAGTCCGCCGATTTCCCGGCTGTCCCCGGATTCAATCCGGGGAAGCAAGGCGCAGGGTGATCAGCCGTATCTCATGGGGCTCAAGCCGTTGTGAAATCTCCAGACAATGGTCTGTAACGGAAAGGGTTTTTTTATAAAATCCGGGGCAGGCCCGGCTTTTTAAAAGCTGGAGTTCCTCCGGGGTATCCAGGTCGGGACGGCCCATGGATATCCACGCTTCAAAGGGGCTGCCGCAGCCGGGATGGATGTAGCGGCAGGAAAGTTCATAGGCGCCGTTGCGCATATCTGTCAGGGTGAAAGAGATTTCTTTCGTGACGGCGCCGGAAAAGGCAGCCTGCCAGTGTTCATCGGTTGTGTCAAAGGTGATGCCATGGCCGTACAGGTTATTAAAATGATAATAATTGTACAGAAGTATGGCAAAGTGGTCTTTGTCCCTGGTGATACAGCAGCCCTCGCCGTTATAGAGGATTTCCGGGAGCAGCCGGTTGAGAAAATCGTAAGCAAAATAGGCGGGTTTGGGGATGCCGTTTCGGGTAAACAGTCCCAGCCCTCCGTGAAAAAGGGCATGGGGCATGGGAAGCTCCTGATGGAGATCTGTGAGGCACCAGTGGCAGAACCCTGCCGCTTTGTTGTGATTTTGAACCATATTCCGGACAATATAGCAGGAGGAAAAACATGTATCATTCAGCCATTCTCTGTGAGATGGAGAGAAATTCCATTCCGTTATATAAATTTTATCCGCCTCAATCCCGGCTTTGGCCAGACTTTCCAGAAAATGATGGAAAATATCCGGGTCCCGGGACAGCGCTACAGCCTGGGTATAATCCTGGGCTTTCCACTGGCGGGCCGAGGCGTTAAACGCGTTATCGTCTGCCACCACAGGATAAAAGTGAAAAATATACACATCCGGCAGGCACTGATGCTCCCGGGCATAGTTTAAAAAACGGTCGTAATTCAGTTCCGGATATTTTAAAGCTGAGTAGGAAGTGCTGGCAAAGATCAGGGCAGGATCGCAGTCTTTCACCTTCTGACGGGTTTGGCGGTAAAGGTCAAGGGCTGTCTGGGCGTCTTCAAAATCAAAGGATAGGCCGCTGAGGGTTTCATTCCAGAAGGTAAAAATCCACTGACGCACCTGATGTGCCCCGTATCTTTCCAGAAGATGGCGGGTAAATGCGGTGATCAGGCTGCACCACTCATCGTTCGATGAGGGAGGTGAGATGATGACCGGTTTCTGGAAAACCGTATGATTGGCAGAAGCGGCAAGGGCAGCCGGCATAAAGGAATACTGGATCATGGGTCTGAGATGATTTTCCAGCAAAAAATCAAGGATCATATCCACATAGAAAAAGTTAAAATGAAGCTGTCCGGAAGCGTCCCGCGTACACACCATAAGATCATCGTCGAGAATACCGTGAAACTTAATGTATTTAAAGCCGATATCCTTCTGCGCCTGCCGGATCATATCCCGGATCGGAGGAAGAAGCAGCTCACTGGCCCGGCTGACGCCGCAGAAACACTTAAAACTGCTGTTCCACCGTCCGGCGCTATTGGAGATGGCAGAGATTTCCCCGAGCGCCGTCTTGGAAGAATATTCCTGAGAGTTTTGCGCCCCAGGGTGTTCCTGAAGATAGGGAGCCAGGCGACTTAAAAAATCGTAGCGCTCCAGCATGAGATAGGAGTTCTGGTGTTTGGGCCGGAGAAGCTCCTGGGGCGGCGCAAAGGCGCTTCCCTCACTGCTGACCCGGTACATCGTCTGGGAGCGGTCTCTTGTCTGGATATTGCGCCCGGTATCCGGCAGGCTCTTGATCTGCTTCCGGTATTCGCTGGGAAGCATATGATAATATTTTTTAAATACCGAAGAAAAAGAGCGGGGCCGGGCAAATCCGCAGCGGGCGGCAATGGCCTCAATGGAGTCGTCTGTATTGATCAGATCAATGATGGCGTGATCGAGACGCACGTTATTGATATATGTGGACAGAGATACCCCCATGGTTTTTTCAAAAAATGAAGACAGATAGGCGGGAGTGAGAAACTGGCGTTTTGCCAGATCCGTCAGTGTGATAGGTTCTTTATAATTTTCGTGGATATATTCCAGGATACTTTTTAAACGGTTCAGATATTTAATGGAATGGGGCGTATAGGCTTCGCCCTCCCGGCGGAAGTTCAGGCACAGTTCCCGGATCAGATCAATGGCACAGGCGTAGTTGGAAAGCTGGGAAAATTCACTGTCTGAGGTATTATTTTTTAACAGCATGGCAATCAGGTGTTTTAAATGAAAGTATCGCTGGCTGTTTCCCGGATCAAGAGCGCTGTTGCAGTCAAACTGGATATTTTCTGGGATCGCCCAGTCCAGATGAAATTCCCCGAGACGCATCTGGACAACGATAAGACTGCAGTCCGGACTGGAAAGTTCATGGATATGATTGGGATTAATAAGCAGGATATCATCTTCTTTTAATGTGAGGGAATGATTTTCGATGGCAACCTGCATACTGCCCTGAAGGACAAAGAGTATTTCAATACTGCTGTGCCAGTGGCGGGCAGATGTGCCGATCCTCTGAAAAAACAGTTTGACCGGGACGTTGGACTGATAATTAATGATTTCATGTGTGATTGTACTCATTGTAAAGCCCCCGTTCATTTTTGGCCGCTGCCGGCTGACGAAAAGGTCAGTGCAGTTTCGGTCATTGATATAAGAAAAAGATAGCATAATCGGGAAAAATGGGCAAGGGATATGCCGATTTTTACGATTTTTCGGCTTTGTATAAATTAATATAATCACTGATTTCAGAGAAGAGAAAAAAAATAAGCACATAAAAACAAAAAAGGCTTCATTGTTGGATGGTAAAAATTGCCCTATAATATGTTCAGAAAGAGAAACAAAGAAAACAATTTGAACAAAAAGAAGGGAGGATTTCATGGGAACCCGGTTTAAATGTAACGAGGAAACTATAGCCCGGACTAAGGCGGGGAAAATCAGAGGCTTTTATGACGACGGCATTTATACTTTTCACGGGATTCGCTATGCCAGGGCAAAACGGTTTCAGATGCCGGAACCGGTGAAACCCTGGGAGGGAGTAAAAGACGCTTTAAGTTACGGCTACATCTGCCCGGTTCTGAACCAGCCGAGACCGACAGGAGAAGTGACAACGCCTCATCGATTCTGGCCGGAAAATGAGAACTGCCAATATCTGAATATATGGACTGGTACCCTTGATCCCAGGGCTAAAAAACCGGTGCTTGTATGGCTTCACGGCGGAGGCTTCTTTTCCGGATCTTCTATTGAGCAGGTCTGCTATGACGGGGCTGCGTTGGCGGATTTTGGCGATGTGGTTGTTGTCTCTGTCAATCACCGGCTGAATGTTTTTGGCTATCTGGATTTGTCCTCTTTTGGCGAACCGTATAAGAATTCAGGAAATGCCGGCATGGCCGATCTTGTAGCTGCTCTCAAATGGGTTCACGAAAATATTGAGGCTTTTGGAGGAAATCCGGAGAATGTGACGATTTTCGGACAATCCGGAGGCGGCGCAAAGGTAACGGCCCTGGGACAGATCCCCGAGGCAGACGGGCTGTTTCATAAAGCGGTGATTATGAGCGGCGTTTTTTCCAGTATGTCTTCCGGGGAAGAAGTGAAAGGCAGAGAACTTGTGCTGGAAATTCTTCATCAGGCCGGACTGAAGGAAGATGATGTGGACCGGCTGGCCGGAATTCCTTCTCAAAGACTGATTGAAGCAGTCAATGCCGCGGAAAAGAAATTTTCCGGAGAAGGAAAATATGTGGAGTGGAATCCGGTTCCCAATGACTGGTACGTGGGAGATCCTCTGGATTGTGGATTCCGGGATCATTTTAAAGCCATTCCCACACTGGTCGGATCGGTTCTGGGAGAGTTTGATCTCCAGCCGCCGATTCTTCATAAGGATCAGTTAAGTCTGAAAGAGCGGCGGGATATTGTGGCTGAAAAATATGGTGACGAATATGCGGACGAAGTAATCCGTCGTTTTAAAGCGGCGTATCCCGATAAAAATGAAGTTTATGTCCGCAGTGTGGATCTTTTGTTCCGTCCGGGAACACTGGAATATGTCCGGAAGAAATCAGAAAAAGGGGCGGCCCCGGTGTACTGCTATATGTTTTCAGTATGCTTTGATATTGACGGAGACAAGCTGGCATGGCACTGTTCCGATATCCCTTTCTGGTTCCATAATACATCGTTGATCCCTGTGTGCCGGATTGACGGTGTGACTGAAAAACTGGAAAAAGTTATGTCTATGGCGCTTGTCAATTTTGCCCGCAGCGGAAATCCCAATGCGGCAGGACTGCCCGGATGGGATCCCTGTACGCCGGATCATGTTGTGACTATGATTCTGGACAGAATATGTGAAGTGAAGATTGACCATGAAAAAGATCTGATTCCATATCTGGAAAAAGTGACGCCCCCATTTCATTTTGACCCGTCTGTGATGGGATCAGACGATGATGATGACAGTGAGGGAAGCGCGTGGTTTTATTAAAAAATATACATTATTTAAACATAAGGAAAGGAAGAAAGAAATGAAAGGAAAGATTACAGCATTAATTATGGCAATGGCACTGACGGCAGGCTGCCTGGCCGGATGTGGAAACTCGGAAAATGGCGCCGCAAGCGGGAGCAGCACAGGCTCCGACAGCGGCGCACAGAGCGGTGAGGCCTCTGAGGCGGCCGATGCCGGGGAAGAACTGGAAGATATCGCGGACATTGTGGTAGCCTATCCTATGACTTACGCGCCCCAGGATGTCCAGACGGTGGAGGATGCTCTCAATGAGATTACAGAGGCAAAGATCAATACCCACGTTACGCTGTCACCGTTTGACCTGGGTACATATAATGAGCAGATCAACCTGATGATCAGCGGCAGTGAAAAGCTGGACGCTATGGTCACATTTTTCTACGGTTCCACAGAATTTACAAGTATGGCTTCCCAGAACCAGTTAGAGCCGTTGGATGACCTGCTGGCAGAGTATGGCCAGGGTATTCTGGAAACACTTCCGGAGCAGTATATGTCAACGACAAAGATTAACGGACAGACCGTAGGCGTTCCGGTATATAAAGATAATGTAGCCACTGTTTATCTGGCTATGCGCACAGATATTCTGGATAAATATGACCTGACGGAACAGGCTCAGAATATCCAGTCTGTCGATGACATCGAGGCTATTTTGCAGACCGTAAAAGATAATGAACCTTCTCTTGTACCTATGTTTGTTCAGAAAGATATGGGTGTTCTCACTCAGGGGATGTTTTTAACAGGTGATCTGGATGACGTTACCGTTTATGAACCGCTGTACCAGGAGCAGATCGTTTCTATCCCTAAGGATGATCCTACCGTTGCCCAGGAGGTTTATGATACTGATTACTACAGAGACGCTGTTGTAAAAATGCATGACTGGTATGAAAAAGGACTGCTGTTCCGTGATTCCGCAACGACAGAACTGATCAATACAACAGCGATTTCCAGCGACACCGCTTTTGCTATGGTATTTGCTGCTGAAAACGCGACAATGATGTCAACGGTTCAGGATTGCGGCTATGAAATGACTGTTATTCCTCTGGCTTATCAGAACGTCACATCTCAGAAGATCAGCCAGCTTGACTGGGTTATTCCGGTAACAAGCACAGAACCTGAGGCGGCGATGAAGTTTATGAACCTTCTCTATACGGACGCGGATGTGGTAAACCTGCTTAATTACGGTGTAGAAGGGGTTCATTATGTTAAAAATGACAATGGAACTATCAGTTTCCCGGAAGGCAAAGATATGAACTCTGTGGGCTACTACGGAAACCTGAGCTTCTTTATCGGCAATCAGTATCTTGCCTATGTGTGGGATAATTATGATCCGGATACCCGGGCCAAATCGCTTGAGATTAATGAAAATGCCACCTATTCGCCGCTGATCGGATTTACCTTTGACAGCAGTGCTTTTGCCAATGAAATTTCCGCTGTATCTAATGTCGTGGCTGAATATCATAACACATTAGTCAGCGGTATGGCAGAAGACCCGGAAGCAATGCTGGAAGAATTCCGGAATAAGTTAAATGCTAGCGGTATGTCCACACTTGTTGCCGGCGTTCAGGAGCAGTTAGACGCATGGATCGCTGAGAATGGTTTGCAGACATCCGACAGCGCCGCTGCATCAGAAGCAGCCGCTGAAACTGACGCCCAGGCAGATACAGCTCAAACAACTGAGGAGACAGAATAATGACGATAAAATATAAGGAAAAGGACGGCTACCGTCTGTACCTTAACGAGAAAGGCCCTGTACTGGGCCTTTCTCAGGATACAAAGGTAAACATTATTGAGAAAGACGGATGCCTTTTTAAAGATTTTGAAGGGACAGGCCAGCTCCTGCCCTATGAAGACTGGCGTCTGGATGCCAGGACAAGAGCCGCGGATCTGGCCTCCCGGCTTTCTGTGGAGGAAATTGCCGGGCTGATGCTTTACAGTGTCCATCAGCTTGTGCCCGCCACCAACGACTTTTTTTTCTGCGGGACTTACGGGGGAAAGGAATATGCTGAGAGCGGCGCCAATCCCTGGGATCTGACCGATCAGCAGAAAGAATTTCTTACAAAAGATAAAATCCGCCATGTGCTGGCCATGAAGCTGGCCGATGCGAAGACGGCCGCCCGGTGGAATAATCAGATGCAGGCTCTTGCGGAAAATACCGGCCATGGAATTCCGGTCAGCATCAGCAGTGACCCCAGGCACGGCGCCGGAGCTGTCACTGCGGAATACAAAGCGGGAAACGGGGATACGTCCAAGTGGCCGGAAGGTATTGCCATGTCCGCCACATTTGATCCGAAGATCTGTTATGAATTTGGTAAGATTGCTTCCAGGGAATACCGGGCTATGGGCATTACCACGGCGCTCTCCCCGCAAATCGATCTGGCCACAGACCCAAGATGGAACCGTTTCGGGGACACGTTTGGAGAGCATGAGCGGCTTACCATTGACATGACCAAAGCCTACTGTGATGGGATGCAGACCAGTATCGCCGACGTCCATTCGGGGCAGGAGAAGGATTTTTGTGAAGAAGGCCAGGGCTGTTACGGGGCGGATCGGGGCTGGGGGCCCTACAGCGTCAGCGCCATGGCCAAGCACTGGCCCGGGGGAGCCACCGGCGAGGGCGGCAGAGACGCTCATTTTTCCTATGGAAAATATGCCGTTTATCCGGGCCATAATTTTGCGCAGCATTTAAAGCCATTTACAGAGGGCGCCTTTAAACTGGATGGGCCTACCGGCCAGGCCGCGTCCCTTATGCCTTATTATACGATTTCCTGGGATGCGAATCAGGACTGTACTGAGCATGTCGGTAATTCTTATAACCATTATCTTATTTCTGAACTTTTAAGAGAAAAATACGGTTTTGACGGCGTTGTGTGTACAGACTGGGGAATTACTCATGATCAGAGCAGGGGCGCGGGATTTAGGGGCGGCGCCTGCTGGGGCGTGGAAAATCTCACGGAAGCGGAGCGCCACTATAAGGTGCTGATGAATGATGTGGATCAGTTTGGCGGCAATAATGACGCCGGACCGCTGCTGGAGGCTTACACAATGGGCTGCCGGGAACACGGGGAAGACTTTATGCGCCGCCGCATAGAAAAATCTGCGGTGCGGCTGCTGGCCAATATGTTTTGCTGTGGTCTGTTTGAAAATCCCTATGTGGACAGCGAAGAGAGCGCTGCCCTGGTAGGCTGTGACGATTATTGCCGGGCCGGGTACAAAGCCCAGTTAAAATCGGTTGTCCTTTTGAAAAACCAGGACAGGCAGGGAAAAACGGTTTTGCCATTAAAGGAGCGGGCAAAAGTCTATGTGCCTAAACGTTTTATCCGGGAATACAGAGACTTTTTCGGACATATCCAGGGAAATGAATGGGTGGACCCTGTTGACCGGTCTGTGCTGGAGCAATATTTTGACGTGGCAGATACGCCGGAGGACGCGGACGCGGCTCTGGTGGTGATTATGGCACCGGAAAGTGAGGGCTATAATGATGAAGATCGGGAAAAGGGGGGAAACGGCTATATGCCCATCAGCCTTCAGTACCGGCCCTATACGGCGAAAAACGCCAGAGTTCACAGCATTGCCGGGGGCGATCCTCTGGAAGATTTTACAGACCGGGGTTATCAGGGCAAGACAAATATGACTTTAAATGAGCAGGATCTGGATAATGTTCTTGAGATGCGCAAAAAGATGGGAGATAAGCCGGTGATCGTTATCGATGTGCTGAATAAGCCATCGGTGATGGCGGAATTTGAGCCAGCGGCGGACGCCATTGTGGCAGAGTTTGGCATACAGATTCAGGCTGTTCTTGATGTGATTACAGGAAAATTTCAGCCGTCAGGCCTCCTTCCTATCCAGATTCCCAAGGATATGGAAACAGTAGAGGCACAGCTTGAGGATGTCCCCTTTGATATGATTCCCTACAAAGATTCAGTAGGCCATATCTATGATTTTGGCTATGGCATGAATTTTAATGGCGTGATTGATGATGAGCGGACAAAGAAATATACAAGGCCATAAGTTAAGGAAGAAGCGATGGAAAAGAAAAAGATCGAAGAATGCCGGCAGAAAGCCGCCGCCCTTGTGGCCCAGATGACTCTGGAGGAAGCAGCATCCCAGCTTAGATTTGACGCGCCGGCGATCCCGCGGCTCGGAATCCCGGCATATAACTGGTGGAATGAAGCCCTCCACGGTGTGGCCCGGGCGGGAGCGGCCACCGTATTTCCCCAGGCGATTGCCATGGCGGCGATGTTTGATACGGAAGGGGTGGAAAAAATTGCCGATATCATTTCCACGGAGGCTCGGGCAAAGTATAACGCCCAGTCCGCCCAGGGAGACCGGGGTATTTTTAAAGGGCTGACGATGTGGTCGCCGAATATTAATATTTTCCGCGATCCCCGGTGGGGACGGGGGCATGAAACTTACGGCGAAGATCCCTATCTGACCGGTGCGTTGGGAAAAGCCTTTATCCGGGGACTCCAGGGGGATGGAGAATATTTAAAGGCTACGGCGTGTGCAAAGCACTTTGCGGTGCATTCTGGCCCTGAAGGGCTGCGTCATGAATTTGACGCCCGGGTTTCACAGAAAGATCTGTGGGAAACCTATCTCCCCGCTTTTGAGGAGGCAGTGACAGAGGCTCATGTGGAAGCGGTTATGGGCGCCTATAACCGGACCAACGGGGAACCCTGCTGCGGCAGCAAAACCCTTTTGGTGGATATTCTCCGGGGAAAATGGCATTTTCAGGGGCATGTAGTTTCCGACTGCTTTGCCCTGGCAGACTTTCATGAACACCATATGGTGACGAAAACAGCCACAGAGTCGGCGGCCCTTGCGATGACCAACGGCTGTGACCTCAACTGCGGCGTGACTTATATGTATCTGCTCAAAGCCTGTAAAGAAGGGCTTATTGGGGAGGATCTCATCCGTCAGGCCGCCATCCGTCTGTTTACAACCCGGTATAAGCTGGGATTATTTGATGAGGATTGTTCCTACAATAAAATTCCCTTTGAGGAAAACGATTCGGCCGGCCACCGCCAGGCCGCCAGGGAAGCCGCGGCGAAAAGTATGGTACTGCTGGAAAATAACGGTATCCTGCCCCTGGATTTTTCAAAGCTCTCCCATGTGGGCGTAATTGGCCCGGTGGCAGATTCCAGAAAAGTCCTTGAGGCCAATTATAATGGCACGTCATCTCATTTTGTCACTTTACTGGACGGAATTCGGGAACTGTGTGAGGAGAATCAGGTGCGCCTGTACTATTCTCCCGGCGGTCTGCTCAATGAGCCGGCAAATCCCTTTGAAGCCATGTTTGAAAACCGTATCGGCGATGTCAAGGCGATTGCCTGCCGGAGCGACGTTGTATTTTTATGTGTTGGTCTTGATCCTACTATGGAAGGTGAAGAAGGAAATGAGACAACGGACGGCACGGGGGACAAGCAAAGACTTGGCCTTTCAAGTCCTCAGAAGGAAATGTGCGACGCTGTATTTTCCACAGGAACCCCGGTGATCCTCCTGGTGACAGGCGGAAGTTCTATAGATATCAGCCCTTATAACAAAATGGCTGCTGCCGTACTTTATACGTGGTACAGCGGTGAAGAAGGCGGTCATGCCGCCGCAGATCTGATCAGCGGAAAACAGTCGCCCTCCGGACGTCTTCCCATCACTATTTACAAAGAGACCAATACGCTTCCGGATTTTACGGATTACGCCATGAAGGGAAGAACCTACCGCTATATGAATGAAAAGCCGCTGTACAGCTTTGGGTATGGGCTTTCTTATACTAATTTTGTTATTACTGACCCCAAAGCCCATGTGGAACAGGACATGGTGGTGTGCAGGGCCCGGGTATTCAACATCGGACCACGGCCGTCGGACACAGTACTTCAGGTATATATCCGATATGAAGGAGAGGCTTTTGAAAAACCGCTGTGCAGTCTGAAACATTTTCAGCGGATACATATTGAAGCCGGAGCGGAAAAAATGTGGGATTTCTGTCTTCCCCTCAACCGCTTTGAAAGTGTTCTTGAAGATGGTACATCCCGTCTCCTTCCCGGGCAATATACTATTTTGCTCACTGACAGGGGGCCTCTGGAGATACAGGCCAAAATCCAGGTCAGCTTATCTTAGATAGAGGTGTAAACGGAACTTCCTTTTTCGGGACTTTTCTCAATGAAATCAGAAAGGCAATCTATGGAAATATACATAGATACAGGCTATAAATATACAAGCATTATAACATTTTTTCGTGTATATTTATGATAGAAAAACGACTTGAAAATCAGGAGGAATGAGTATCGTATGAGTGCGCGGCAATGTTATGAGGCGGATGTCTGTCTGAATAGCGCAGATAAAGTCTGTGAAAAAGTTTTGCTGGATCTTTCTCTGAATCCACAGTTTATTGGGAAAAAGAGGCCGGAACGCTTTATCAGGGTTATGGAAGAAAATGACGGCGGAATTGCCATCTTTTCTCCCTGTGGCCCAACGGAAGATGGGCTGGAACGGAGAAATCCCTTAATCGTGGCTATAGGCGACAGTGTTACGGCAGGGCGGTTCCAGTGGCTAATATCTCCGAAAGAGCGGGAAGAAAACTATAACAAATTTATAGCGGGCGACTTTTCCCATGCCATTTTTCATATTGAGGCATCGGATACATTACAGGCATATCCAGAGCTGTTTCGCCGCAAGCTGATCCGCCATTATGTTTACACCTGCGTCAGCGTCATTAACGCCGGGATTGCCGGGGATCATCTGAAAGGAATGTTTGCACGACATGAGCGGGATATTATCACTCACCAGCCGGATCTTGTCCTGATTAACGGTTCTCTAAACTGGGATGAGACAACGGGAACTATGGGAGAATATAAGAAACTGCTGGGAGAGATGGTTAGGAATATAAAAGAACGTACAGAGGCTGATATTGTTTTAATGACATCCAACGCTATGGCCGGAGACCGGAACCGGATAAAGATTCTTGACGCCTGCGCAGATGCTATCCGGGAGACTGCCCAGGAAGAAGATGTATGTCTGGCAGATGCCTATGCCATGTGGCAGGTTTACAGCGCCATGGGCCATCCTGTTGAAACGCTGCTGTCCAACGGTCTGAATCATCCGGTGCCGGCGGGCCATGAGGCTTATGCCCGGCTGCTTATGCAGTTGATTTTATAAAGATATCCGTGTATACTTGATATAAGATTTGAGTAAAAATCCGTATCCGTGAGACTGGAAAGGTCAGGCGGGATGCGGATTTTTCTGTAAAGGGGAAGTTGCGGTGTCCAAAAGCAGGGAAACAGAAAGAAGGCCAAAGAGCAGTGACCTTTACGCCTTTAATGAGCATGAGCAGTGGCTCAGGGATCTTTATTACAATCATGGGGGAACATTTTTGGCACAGCCCATGACTTATACAGAATATGAACAGCTTATGGAAGAACATCCGGACTATCTGGATCTGAGAGAATTTTTTGAAGATACTATGGTGAGGAATATTACAAATTATTCTCTCGCGAATCGTGCAAAGATGCCGGAATATGGCAGCGATATTACTATGGTGAAACATGACCGGTATTCGTATACGATAAAACATACCCATGATTATGTTGAGGGTGCCTATGTACTCAGCGGCCGGAGTCATCAGTTTGTGGGAGAGCAGGATTTCTGGCTGGAACCGGGAGATTTTTGTCTCCTTTCTCCAAGTACATTCCATTGCATTTCATCTGCGGCGGATGACGCTATTGTTTTTGCGGTTCTGATCAGCCGCAAGCTGTTTAATTCAGCCTTTTTGGATATCATGAAGGATCATAATATTCTTTCGGACTTTTTTACATCGGTTCTTTATGAGGAATCGGCCAGCCCTTATATTCTGTTTAAAACCGGGGATGACAGCCGGATTCGCCAGGGCTTTCTTAATATGTATGAGGAAGTATGCCGGCGGCAGCGTTTTTTTGGCGAGAGTATCGTCCTGTATTTCAGGCAGATTATGATACAGCTTCTGCGGAGGTATGAAATGTTTGCCATTATCCCCAACCCGGTGAATAATCATATTGAAAATCATATTACAGCTATTTTGGGCTATATTGAGGCCAACTATAAAACGGTAACGCTTCATGAACTTTCCCGGTTTTTTTCTTATAATGAATCCTATCTTTCGCGGATGCTGCGCCAGTATACCGGGAAAACCTTTCCGGCGCTTACCGGCGGCCTTCAGATGAAAAAAGCGGCGGAATTGCTGCAGGCGACGGATATGAGCCTGAGTGATATTGCTCAGGAAACGGGCTGCTTTGATATGAGCCATTTCTATAAAAAATTTAAGAAGTACTATGGCACGTCACCGTCAGAATATCGAAAGCGGTTTAAAGGATGATGTCGGATTTGTACCAATGTACATAGCAAAAAGATACAATCACAGCCAGAAGTTATTTCCTATAATGAGTTTAATCTTAAAGCCGTAGATGGGTTAAGAAAATAAGGAGATAACGAAAGGAATGATGGTATGAAACATTTGGGAGGAACCGCGCTGATGGCAGCTTTGGCTTTTTGCCTGACAGCCTGCGGAAATGCAGAAAGCACCGGAAATTCAGAAAATAGCAGCACTCAGGCGGCTGGTTCGGAAAATACGGCAGTGTCGGCTTCTGCTGCTGAGGAAGATATTGCTGAAATTGTTGTGGCTTATTTTACAAACACAGATATTAGCAGTGATGAGACACAGAGAGTTCAGGATGCGATCAATGAATTAACGGTGGAAAAGATTAATACCGAAGTGACGCTGCTGCCCATAGCCATCGGTTCCTGGAGCCAGCAGATCAATTTGATGATTGCCGGCGGTGACGCGCTGGATTTGCTTCCCACATTTTATTATGGCTCCGGAACGTTTGACTCTATGCGATCTTCAAATCAGTTAATGCCGCTGAATGATCTTCTGGAAGAGTACGGGCAGGGCATATTAGCGGAAGTGCCTCAGGATTACCTGAATACTACAACCTATGATGGAAATATCTATGCGGTTCCCACAGCGGCAGATAAGGTTTCATCCATTTATTATGCGATGCGGACAGATATTCTGGAAGAACTTGGACTTTTAGAACAGGCGGAGGAAATCTCATCGATGGAAGATGTAGAGGCAATTCTGGCGGCGGTTAAAGAAAATACCGATTTGACACCTCTTTTTGGATCGGCATCGGGGAACGGTGTGATCCATTTTGGAAATGTTCTTGTGACAGGTGAGTTTGAAGACGCCATCGAGTTTAACAAGCTGGTTAATGACTATATTGTCACCCTGGATACTGATCCGACAACGGTGGTCAATTTGTACAGCACGCCGGAGTACCAGGCATCCGTGGAGTTGATTCATGACTGGTATAATAAAGGTTACATTTATAAAGATGCGACAACGACGGACGAGGTTAATTATGACACTGTAAAAAATAATGTGTGCTTCAGCTTTTTCTATGCCGCTGAAAATGCTACGAAGAATTCAGGTCTGGTCGGCTGCGGTTATGATATGACCGTTGTCAAGGTTTATGATACATCGATCAGTACATCCTCTGTGAATACAATTACATGGGGTATTCCTGTCAACAGCAGCGAACCGGAAGCGGCTATGAAATTTTTAAATCTGATGTATACTGACAAAGCGATTATTGATCTGCTTAATTACGGTGTTGAGGGCGTAAACTATACTGTTTTAGATGACGGAACCTATGGCCCGGTGACTGATGAAACGGTGGCGTCTACCGGCTATCCTCTGAACCTTACATGGCTGTTTGGCAATCAATATCTGTCCGGCGTATGGACGGGAGACGATCCGGATCTGCGTGAACAGTCCAGAGAAATTAATGATCACGCGAAATTATCTCCTCTGCTGGGATTTGCGGCCAACGCTGAGGGCTTTGATACACAGATCAGCGCCATTACCAGTGCGGTCAATGAGTATGTCCCCGGGTTAGTCTGCGGCGTGTCTGTACCATCGGAAGTTCTTCCGGATTTTAATGAAAAACTGGAAGCAGCCGGAATTGAGGATCTTATAACCGATGTTCAGTCTCAGTTGAATCAATGGCTGGAGGGACAGGAGCAGGAAAGTAATGAATAAAAATCAGAAAACATCAATTCTTTTTGGAGAGCATATGGTTCTCCAAAGGGGTAAGCCGGTGCCGGTCTGGGGAAAATCCAGACCGGGAGACCGGATCAAAGTATCGGTACAGGGGCAGGAAAAGAGTGGCTATGCCGATGCTTCGGGAAAATGGATGATCCGCCTGAACCCTTTAGCTATGTCCTGGGGCGAGACATTGAAAGTGTCCGGTGAGGATTTTGAAGAAATTTTTGAAGACGTCCTTGTCGGTGATGTGTGGATTGCGGCCGGACAGTCCAATATGGAATTTCCTATGTTTTATGAAAAAAATTATAAAGAAGAACTGGAACAGATCCGGGAATCCGGAATCCGTTTTTTTGATTACCCGGAAGTCTGCTATGAAGGTCAGTTGGATTTATATGAGTATAATAATGATGGGGTATGGCGGGTCTGTGATTCCAAAAATCTGGGCTATTTTTCTGCGGCGGCTTATTTTTTTGCAAAAGAACTCAGTAAAGCCCTTCAAATCCCCATAGGCATTATCGGATGTAACTGGGGCGGCACCACGGCGTCCTGCTGGATGGATCCGAAATATCTTAAAGATCATCCGGGGAAAGTGTGGCTGGAGGATTATCAGCGGCAGACTGCCGGTATGGATATAGACGCCTATGAAAAGAATATCCAAAAGGACGTCACACTGATCCGGAATAACTGGATTCATGATGAGGCGTCTCTGGAACATGAGACCGGGTATGAAGAACTGAAGACAATGTATGAAAACTTTTTGGCTATGGGAGATCAGGCGGAACCGGCTATGGGGCCGAAATCCTGTAAAAGGCCCGGCGGACTTTACTATTCCATGGTATGTGCAGTGGCGCCTGCGGCAGTGACCGGAGTGCTTTGGTATCAGGGAGAAAGCGATGTGCTTCACAAAGAAGTGTACAAAGATGTCTTTCCGGCGCTCATCCGCTGCTGGCGGCATCTCTGGGAAGAAGAACTCCCGTTCCTGTTTGTCCAGTTGGCACCGTTTAAAGGCGTCGGTCTTTTTGGCGGCAGTGATTATCCTTCAATCCGGGAAGCCCAGCAGCTTACTGCAGATTCCGTGAAAAACACAGGTATGGCGGTCATTACAGATGCCGGCTCTGTGTATGATATTCATCCGAAAAACAAAAAGCCGGTGGGGGAAAGACTGGCCCTCATCGCCCTGAATAAAGTGTATGGTATGGACAGCCTTCTCTGTGAGGCGCCGACGCTCATCAGAGGATGGCTGGCCGATAATGCACTAATTCTGGAATTTAAAAATGCCGGAGATGAGCTGGATCTTCGGGGAGACCGGGTCGGTGGCCTGGAAATTTTCAGAGATGGGACACCGGTTGAAAACTATTCTGTCACTGTGGAAGAAAATATTCTGCGTATTTGTGGGCCGGAGATTGTCCCAGGCGCGGCTTTTCTGGTGGAAATGGCCTGTACGCCCTATTATTGCGTGAATCTGTATAACAGCGCCGGGATTCCCGCCAGACCGGCCAGAGTTGAGATCTGAAAAAATATAAATATAAATGCCCTGCCGTCAAAAGTCCTCCTTTTTGGCGGCAGGGCGTTGTTTACTTGCCTAAAACAGCCGCCGCACTTCCCTCTCGTCAATGTCCCGTATCCGTTTTAAGGGGATTTTCGCGGCGGCAAAAGCCTTGTCTTTAAAGTGGTCCCGGCAGCGGGCGTCCTTTGTCTCATGGCTGGAATCGTCCAGTTCCACTGCGAAAAGAACATGGAGATCATGGTCGCAGATGACAAAATCCACATGCTTCTGGGCGATTTTGTGGAAATATTTCATATAATTTTTCGTATCAGTGACCGCCAGGAGATCTTTGACGCCCACTTTGGGACAGACCATACAGCCGTGGGCCTCCGCTTCCTGCCTGAGAAGCTGGTAAAAACGGTATTCCCGCCGGGTTAAAATGTGCTTTGCGGCGTAAGGATAGTAATTGCGTTTTTTATACCAGAGGATAAGAGCGGCTGCGGTCAGAATGATGATAATGATAGCACAGGCAATAATGATTTGCTGTTCCATTTTGTATTGTTTATGTTCCTGATCCACGGCGATACTGTTTTCGCCGCGGCCGAGTGAAACGACGGATCAGGAGCTTCCTTTCTGATTGCGTTAAAATTTCCAGTGGAATGTACAGGTCAATATCGGCCAGGAGAAGTCCCCGGCGATCCTTAAATACCCGGTGGATGTCCGTATATTTGAAGTCTGTGCGTTCACTGTTTCTCGTGACTGTAAAATGGCCGGTGCCAAAAGAGAGATGGAAAGTCTCGGCAGGATAATGACCGTCATAGTCAAGCTTTGTCCCCGGAAAATGAATCTGCAGGGGCCGTATAAAGTTGACCAGAAGAAGGAAAACAATGAAGCACAGTCCCCCAAAAAACAGCATCAGCCGAAGGTGCATAAGGATTTTTTCATGGAGTGGGAGCGGCGTTTGGAGACGGCTGATATCAATGCCCAGGAACAGGGCGATCATAAAAAAAGCGCAGACCGCAGACAGACTGATGATCTGAAAAGACCGGGATGATAAGACGCTGCTTTTCTTTTTATAAAGCGCCGTTTTTCTTTCCTCAAGCTGCCTTCCGGTGGAAAATTCAATTTCAAACATATGTAATACCCCCTCTTTAGAGTACCTTGTGTTTTTGTTTTGGCCGTCTGAAACGCTGGATCAGGAGCTTCCTTTCTGATTGCGTTAAAATTTCCAGTGGAATGTACAGGTCAATATCGGCCAGGAGAAGTCCCCGGCGATCCTTAAATACCCGGTGGATGTCCGTATATTTGAAGTCTGTGCGTTCACTGTTTCTTGTGACTGTGAAATAGCCGGTGCCGAAAGAAAGATGGAAAGTCTCGGCAGGATAATGGCCGTCATAGTCAAGCCTTGTGCCGGGGAGATGTATTCGCAGGGGATACATACTGTTGACAAAAAGGAGCAGGGCAATAGCGGCTGCCGCAGCGCAGAAAGTCATTAAAACCATATAAGCGGAGGTCTGTTCTGATTCCGGTGCAAGTTCATAATAGGGCAGTGACAGAACAATAAATCCACGGTCTATGGAAGCCCAGCACACGGCAAAAAACAGTCCGCCAACAACACATAGGCAAAAAACAGTGAGACAGATTAAACGGAATTTCCGGCTGGATAACAGGTTGTTGTGTTTACTGTATAAAATATCTTTTCGGTCTTCAATACACCGGCCAGTGGAAAATTCAATTTCAAACATAAAAAACCCCCTCCCCAGTTAAATGTTTAAAACCCCTTATTCGTCAAGCTGATCAAGCATTTGCCTTAATTCCTGGAGATCTTCCCGGTTTAGCGCTTTTGATCGGCCAAAAGCGCTTGCAAGAGCCCGGATGGATGGCTTTCCCCAGAAATCAATGATAGAACTCATTTGGTCGTTAAGATAAGCGTCCCGGTCGATCAGAGGATAGTAGCGATGGCTGCGGGTCGAACCAATATGTCCGGCAAAGCCTTTTTTAATGAGACGGGAAATGAACGTGGATACGGTCTGAGGCTTCCAGTCATGTCCATATTTATTGCGGCACATTTCTATAATTTCCCCAAGCCCTGCCGGGGAATCGCTGTCCCAGAGACAGCGCATAACGATTTCTTCAGATTCGCTGAGCTTCTCCATAAAAAAGCCTCCTTTCTTTGGCTGGTAGTTTGTGTGTCGATTTTCCAGGAAGATAATACTCATGGAAAATCTTTTATCCTGCATTTATTTTACTACATACGTAATATAAATGCAACAAAAGATTTGCTGTATTGATTTACCAGGAATCCCTGGCGCTACTATTCACGGGTAGCCGGAAACACTTGCTGTTTCCGGCGTAAGAAAGTGATTCAGGGGTGCGCTTAAACCATTCGAGCAGCGAACTTTGCATGGTTTAAGTGCAGGTTACTGTTCACTTCGTGAATAGTAATTCTCTGGCGGCGCTGTGAAGGGAAAATTGATTTTTGTGGAAAGTGATCAGGCTCTCCTGTTCCATTTTTCCAAGTTCTTTTGAGAGGGCGCTTCGATCAACACAGAGATAATCTGCAAGCTCCTGCCGGTTAAACGGTATTGTGAAAGTATTGCTTCCATTTTGGATGGCCTGGAAAGAGAGATATGACAGGAGACGTCCCCGTATCGACCGGCGGGAAATATCATTGATTTTTCTGGAGAGACTGAGATTTTTCCTGGCCATGACCGTCAGAAGATTGGCAATTAGCCGGCTGTGAAAAACACAGGCTGATGAACAGGTAGTGAGAACCTTCTGAACATTTAAAAAAAGGATCGAGCTGTCTTTTGCGGCGATGGCATCGACCATAAGTTTTTCCTCCGGAGCGCATGCATAGGTTTCTCCAAAGACCTGCCCTTCACATATATATCCGAAAATGTTCTGGCTGCCCCACACGTCGGTCTGCTCAATGCGGACTTGCCCGGACAGAACAAGGCCCATGGCACTGATAGTATCCAAGGCAGAATAAATAATCTCTCCTTTCTTATATTCCCTCGTATATGCCCCAAGGCAATTTAACAGTCCTTCAATATCCTTTGGCTCAATATGGTAAAAAAGAGGCGACTGGCATAAATCTTCGATTTTCATAAGCTCCTCCTTATTAATGATTCTTTTGCGGTTAGTATAATAGGCGGGACGGGGAAAGTCAATGCCCGTTTTCCTGCTGTCTGAGCTGTCAGGAAAAATTTTAAAAATGTGGTTTTTGCAACAGATTTTTCTTCGGCAATCACGTATGATAGGCACATAGACAAGAAATCACATTCCAAAACAGGGAAAGTCCTGAAATGGATTGCCATAAGGCCAGGGGCCAGAAGGAGGAATAAATATATGATTCGCAGAGTTATCCAGATTGATGAAGAAAAATGCAACGGCTGCGGCCTGTGTGCCAATGCCTGCCATGAAGGCGCTATTGGTATGGTCAACGGAAAGGCACATCTGCTGAGAGATGATTATTGTGACGGACTTGGAGACTGTCTTCCCTCATGTCCCACAGGGGCAATTTCCTTTATAGAGCGGGAGGCTGCAGCCTACGATGAAGCAGCGGTAAAAGCCCATATGGAACAGCGGGCAAAAGAGGCGGCCCAGGCCGGCGGGCAAAATCTGCCTCATGCACAGGCGGCCCAGGAAAGGCCGGCGCAGACCGGTGCGAAAGCAGTTCATGGATGTCCGGGTTCGGCTATGCGTCAGATGAACCGGAAGGCAGCGGATCACAGACAAAGTAACAGCGGCTCTGGAACAGAAGAGGACGCCATGAGATCTTTTGCAATGGAATCCCAGCTCTCACAGTGGCCGGTACAGATCAAGCTGGCGCCGGTGAAAGCTCCCTATTTTGACCATGCTAAACTTCTTGTTGCCGCCGACTGTACTGCATTTGCCTACGGCAATTTCCACAATGATTTTATCCGTGGAAAGATTACCTTAGTAGGATGTCCGAAGCTGGACAGCGTGGATTACAGTGAAAAGCTGACGGAAATTATCCGTGAAAATAACATTGAAAGCGTTACCATTGTCCGCATGGAAGTGCCCTGCTGCGGCGGTCTGGAAAATGCGGTGAAAAAGGCGCTTATGGACAGCGGAAAGTTTATTCCATGGCAGATTGTGACCATTTCCATTGATGGAAGAATTTTATAGTAAACGACAAATATATTTGTCGTCTACTATAAACTCTCCGGGGGATGCGCACGATTTTTGTAAGGAAAGATCTGCGCTTCGCGCAGCAAAAATCGGCGCGGGAAACGTCATAATAAAAATTATTATGACGTTTCCTATAGATTAAAGAATGCGGGAAACTGCTGCAAAACTACAAATTTATCAGGAGGACAATATGGATCAGAAAATGTTTTGTTTTCAGTGTGAACAGACGGCAGGATGTAAAGGCTGCATGGGAAACGCCGGGGTGTGCGGTAAAAAGGCGGACACAGCCGCCCTTCAGGATAAACTTACCGGCGCTCTCATCGGTCTGGCCGGAGCCTGTGCCAATAACGAAAAGACTGAAATGACAGACCACCTTATTCTGGAGGGGCTGTTTACAACAGTCACCAATGTAAATTTTAATAATGAAACGATCTTACAGCTCATTGACCGGGTTCATGAGGAAAAAAACAGAATTTCACCCGGATGTACAGGCTGCGGGGCGCCCTGCGGTCAGACGGAAGATTATGATATGAGTAAGTTGTGGAATGCCGATGAGGATATCCGTTCTTTAAAATCTCTGATCCTTTTTGGCATCCGGGGAATGGCTGCTTATGCTTATCACGCTATGGTGCTTGGCTACACAGATGATACCGTCAATGCCTTTTTCTACCGTGCCTTGTTTGTCCTTGGTCTGGACTGGACCATGGAGCAGCTTCTTCCGGTAGTATTGCAGGTGGGCGAAGTAAACCTGAAATGTATGGAACTTCTGGATAAGGCCAATACAGAAACTTTCGGTACTCCGGCGCCCACAATGGTGCCGCTGACTGTGGAGAAGGGGCCGTTTATTGTAGTCACCGGACATGATCTTTATGATCTTAAACTTTTGCTGGAACAGACAAAAGATAAGGGCATCAATGTTTATACCCATGGAGAAATGCTTCCGGCCCATGCCTACCCGTTGCTGAAAGATTACCCTCATCTGAAAGGAAATTTTGGAACCGCATGGCAGAATCAGCAGAAAGAATTTGCCAATATCCCGGCTCCGGTACTGTTCACTACCAACTGTCTCATGCCAGTAAAAGACAGTTACGCAGACCGGGTTTTTACAACAGAGGTTGTTTCCTATCCGGGAATGGTACACATCGGGGAGGATAAAGATTTTGCCCCGGTGATCAAGAAAGCCCTGGAGCTGGGCGGCTATGATAAAGATATGGAATTTACCGGAATTAACGGAGGACATCAGGTGACGACCGGGTTTAGTCACGGCACTGTTCTGTCTGTGGCGGATCAGGTCATCGACGCCGTGAAGTCCGGCGCTATCCGTCATTTCTTCCTTGTGGGCGGATGTGACGGCGCCCGTCCGGGACGGAATTACTATACAGAATTTGTAAAGCAGACGCCGTCAGATACCGTGATCCTGACTCTGGCCTGCGGCAAATACCGTTTTAACGATCTGGATCTGGGAACTATTGGAGGCCTTCCAAGGCTCATGGATATGGGCCAGTGCAACGATGCTTACAGCGCCATCAAGGTGGCTGCGGCTCTGGCGGACGCATTTGGCTGCGGCGTCAATGATCTGCCTCTGTCCATGGTTTTGTCCTGGTATGAGCAGAAAGCAGTCTGTATCCTGCTGACACTTCTCCATCTGGGGATTAAAAATATTTTTCTCGGTCCTAGCCTCCCGGCCTTTGTATCGCCCAATGTGCTGAATTACCTTGTGGAAAATTATAATATTTCGCCCATCAGCACACCGGAAGAAGATTTAAAGAAAATTTTGGGATAATTAAGGAGACAATAAATATTGCCTGAGCCTGAAAATAAGAGAGCCTGCGGGATTTCCACGGGCTCTCTCTTCATATCATTTGTACATTGTATAGGATTATCTTTTGTAAACAGGATTCCTCTGTTTACAAAATACACAACGTTATTCATAACAGTTCAGCCATCCGTAATGGGGCGGGCTGAACTGTTGCTTCCCTTACATATTGGTTCAGCCATCCGTAATAGGTCGGAATAAACTGTCACTATTTACTTTTTAATCCAAACTCTTCCAGCAGTTTTTCACGAAAAGCTTCATCTTCAAGGCTGCGTTTCAGATCCTTATAGCGTCCCTGACTTACCAAAGCATTGGCCAATTCCAATGACTGCTTTTCGCCGCGTTTTTCACCAATCTTTTCGCCTTCCAGACGTCCGGCCTCCCGCTCGTCCTTGAGCATTTCTTCCAACATCATATACTGCGCCTCCATT
This sequence comes from Catenibacillus scindens, assembly GCF_014202115.1. Lineage (GTDB taxonomy): Bacteria > Bacillota > Clostridia > Lachnospirales > Lachnospiraceae > Catenibacillus > Catenibacillus scindens. Next base: position 131,714 of record NZ_JACHFW010000006.1, on the reverse strand, counting down.
TCTCGGTTACATTGATTCAGAAACTTTCTTGTGCTTAGGTCCATGATTTCCGACAGGCAATGCCTTTGGCAGAGATATAGTGGGGCGCAGGGATTTCCCTGTGCCCCATAGATCAGGAACATATGTTATCTTTTGTAAAACTGTAGTTATGTGTAATGATCGACACCTTATCGGCGGATATATGAGTCTACAGTTGATATTCTTTAAATAATTTTTCCAGATATTCGCTGTCCACAGCGGCGCGCCTGATATCGTCAATACGGGAATCAAACAGAAGCAGGGCGTACAGACGGTTGATCCGCTCTGTGGCTAGTTTTGCGCCCTGTTTCAGTCCGCGTTCCAGCCCAATCTTTTCGCCCTGTTCCAGTCCGCGTTCCAGCCCAATCTTTTCGCCGCGCTCCAAACCCTTCTGCTCTCCCTCATCGAAAATCATTTGTCCCAGTCGTGTCATAAATATCACCTCTTTAATATCCTTCAGATCCTGCTCATTATCCAGAAACTTTTCTGCAAAGGCATATAGCATAGCCATGGCGTGAGTGGCTTTTGAACTGTGCTGCCCTTTCATTAAGCGAGCGGCATCTATGATTCGCTCTTTGGGGGAAGATGTGCCTTCAAACAATGGTGTTAATGCAAGCTGGGCAAGATCCTTATCGGTCAGAGCTTCACCCCGTGCCTTCTTTTCATGAAGCTGCGCCAGAATGTCATCGGCGTTGGCAACGTCCATACATATCGGGATCGTCCGATAAGTGTTAATGCCATAAGATTCTTCATAGCAGATCTTTCGGATTCCGCCTGTAAAAATCACATATGTAATGACATCTTTGCCGGAAATATAGTGGAGCCATGCTTCATAAGAATGAAAGCGCCGGAGATCGCCGATGCCCCCATCGGTAGTTTGAAATTCAAAATGAAGATATTTTCCTGATTTGGTCAGGAAAGTAAAATCCATATACATATTGGTTAAAACAAGGACAGGGATTTCAGTTATGCCGTTGTCATCTTCAAGTTCTTCATGGATATCCCAAAGAGGCAGAAGTTCCTTGCCAAAATAGGTGTGGGCGGTCTTTAAAACAATGTCTTCATAATTTTTATCCGAGTTGCTCAATGATTCATATTCGTTCCTTTCGTATTTGTCTAGTCATCTTTTGTGTTTTGAATATTTTATAAAATACGAAAGCTTCTTCTATGTTCCTGTCTTTACTATAGCAGATTTGGCAGGCTGACTCAAGATGTGGAAAAATTTCTCTGTTTTTCTGGATTAAAGGAAAAGAAGTCTATTGAAATAAAAAACGAAACATCGTATAATTATAACGATATAACGAATTAAAGCGGATGGCAGGGGGGTTTTCCTTTGGAATGGTTATCAGATCAGCTTTTATTTTACGGGGGATTAATTGGAGCTGCGCTCATATTGATTATAGCAGTCATATATTTTTGCGTTTCAAATATCCGTCGAAAGCACTTAATAGAACAGTTAGATAAGGAATACGGAAAAGATCGTCCCTGATTGTTTTAGAGGTGTTTTCAGGATACTTTATAAATCATACTTGTTTCAAGGGAGGAAAATGAATGAAGGGTAAAAGAGTGTTGTTAATGATGTCTGCTACATTATTATTGGCGGGTATGCCTGTATGGGCATCAGAAGTTAATTCAGAAGCTGCCGTCTCTGCGGAAATAAATAGGGAGACAGCGGATACTTATGTGACAACTGAAGAAAGTATGGAAATTTTTCAGTATAATGCCGCGGTTAATAGTAACGACAGCGCGGAAGGCTTCGTGTCCCGATTATATCAGTTGGTGCTTGGCAGACAGCCGGACGCAGGGGGCCTTAATGCCTGGACAAGTCAGCTTGTCAGCGGCCAGGCCACGGGAGTCCAGGTTGCCAATGGATTTATCTACAGTACTGAATTAAAAGGCAGGAATTTAAGTAATTCAGATTATGTGGAAATGCTTTATCAAACTTTTTTAAATCGTTTTTCGGATGTGTCGGGAAAAGCAAGCTGGGTGAATCTTCTTGAAAAGGGCATGTCCAGAGAATATGTCTATAAAGGATTTGCCAATTCCGGTGAATTTCAAGAAATTTGCGACGATTATGGCATTCAGAGAGGTGAAGTGGTTTTAACGGCGCCGAAAGACCAGAATCAGGGCGTTACGATGTTTATTTACCGCTGCTACGAGAAATTCCTTGGACGAAAAGCGGACGATGCAGGCCTTAATGATTGGGCCAATGAACTGCTGACCGGTCGTATTGACGCGAAAGAGGCGGCCAAAGGCTTTGTGTTAAGTCCGGAATTTCAGAAGAAAAATCTGAGTAATACAGACTATGTGAAAACGCTTTATCGCGGTTTATTTGACCGGGAAGCGGACTCAAAAGGATTATCTGAGTGGAAAGCTCATCTGGATGCAGGCAATTCAAGGGAAGCTGTTTTCTACGGATTCGCCGATTCTGATGAGTTCAGAAAACTGGCGGCCGGCTTTGGCTTAAACAGTTCATGGGCTGGGACGCCGGTGACATATAAAATGAGCAAATCGGCATTTGTAGAGTGTCTGTTGGATAATGAGAGCGTATGGCGGGATGATATAGATGATGGCTATGGCATACCTTTATATTATTCGTTAATAGATTTTGATCTGGATGAAGAATTAGAATTGATGGTTGTATATCCAGGCGGAACTATCCAGTTTGCGCCAGCCATTCTTTATGATATTTCTGACGGAAAAATACAGGAATTTTGTACTACGGAGATTGACCAAATAAAACTGTATAAAAATAATGCAACAGGAGGATATCAGTATATCATAAGTAATTATTGGAGTAATGGCATATATGGTTTTACTAGAGGAATGGAGGCTGTGCAGTATTCCTCTTCTGGAGAAACAACATTAGCGGAGTTTGTCCATAGAACAGAACTCAGTACTGATTACTATTATGTAAACGATACTGAAGTTTCTAAGGCCGAGTATGACTCTGCGTATAACGGCTATTTTTCAACCCTTACGGATACAAATATGAAATACGGACAACTCAGCTATGATAACTGGAAAGGGTATACAAGACAGCAAAAGAGAAATGCTCTTATTTCACTGTATGATGCCTTTTCATATACGAAGTAATGGGAGAATGTTTTTTATCATTTAAGGAGTTGATATGTTATGAAAGGAAAAATTATTAAAACTGTCATAGCTGTGGGACTTGCGTTTTCCATGACTTTTAATACGGGAATCCCTGCCCTGGCAAATTCCAACATGGCAGAAACGGAAACAGGTCAAGTTGAGACCTATGATGCTTCCGAAGATGGAGAAAGTACTGATGAAACCACGGAGGAAAGCATTCAGGATACAGGAACTGTAGAATCTACAGGAGAAAACATCCAGGATACATATGCGCAGGAGACAAAATCCATTGAAATTCAGACTGAAGAAACTCAGATGCCAGAATCCCAGACGGTGACAGAAACAGAGCAGGCTGTGACTGTTGAAACGGAGACTGTTCTCCAGACTCAGTTGGAAAGCGAAACAATAGAGATAGATTCTTTTGCAGGAAGCTCCATTGCAACGGCAACATCTATATCTTTGGGGAAAACCTATCAAGGAATGGTGTCTGAAACTAATAAAAAAAATTATTACAAATTTACTATTCCTTCATCTGGACGTGTTACGAATACAGCAATTGCTCATGCTGGAGGGATTAATTATTTCATATATGATAGCGCAGGAAATGAAGTTTATCATGGTGATCCTGGATGGAATAGTACAACCGGACAGAGTTCTGTGGATGATACAATTGACCTGACAAAAGGAACTTATTATTTTGCAGTTATTTATTCTTGGATGGACGGATCATATTCCTTTAATCTGAGCTTTGGTAGTGCTAATGAAAGTTTTACGGAGACAAATGGAGGAACAAATAATAGTATGGCCAGAGCCAATGGCATTTCATTAAATACCAGTTATAAAGGCCAGATTGCCGGCAATGATACCATTGACTATTATAAATTTACGATTGGATCATCCGGGCGGATAACCAATTATGCAACAGCAGAAATAGCAACCATTAATTATTATATTTACGATACATCAGGAAATGAATTGTATCATGGTTATTCCGAACGGAACTCTGTGACAGGTCAGAGCAGTATTGAAGATACCATAGATCTGACAAAAGGCACATACTATTTTGCCGTGGCACAAAATTATGGTACGGGAAATTACAGCTTTAAACTCCAGTTTGCCAGTGCAGGAGAAAGTTTCACAGAGACCGGAAATGGTACAGATAATACAATGGCAACAGCAAGAAATATTTCTCTTGGAAAGACATATAAAGGCCAGATCGCTGTCAATGATGATAAGGATTATTACAAATTTACCGTTTCAAGTACGGGTAGGTATGTAAATACTGCAACGGCCTATATGAGAGGAGTCAATTATTATATATATGATCTGTCCGGACATGAGGTCTATCATGGAGATGCTGTATGGAATGAAACCCTGAGATATAGTTCGATCACTGATAAATTCGAATTGGAAAAAGGCACATATTATTTTGTAGTAACCCGATATCTTGATTATGGTAACGGAAATTATTCATTTAAGCTTTCAAGTTATGCGCAAGTGACTGGAATTTCCTTAAATAAGTCAAACGCTACATTAACAGAAAAAGGACAGACGCTGCAGTTGACTGCGTCTGTAAAGCCAGACAACGCGACGAATAAAGATGTAGAATGGAGCAGCTCCGATTCTTCAGTGGCAAGTGTTAATGATCATGGGCTTGTGACCGCAAAAAATAATGGAACTGCCACAATTACTGCCAAAACTAAAGAAAATGAAAAAACGGCAAGATGTGTTGTCACAGTCTATAATATGTCAACTGAGGGCGCGTCTGGTTTTGTATATCGTTTGTATACAAACATGCTGAACCGTCAGCCGGATATTTCCGGACATTCTTCCTGGGTATCTGTTTTACAGAAAAGAGATGATACAGGAGCAGGAGTAGCCTGGGGATTTGTGTTCAGTACAGAGGTTAAAAACCAGAATTTAAGCAACACTGAGTTTGTAAAAAGGCTGTATCGCACATTTCTTGACCGGGAGGCAGATTCGGCCGGGCTGTCCAGTTGGGTAAAACAGTTGGATAATGGTATTTCCCGGGAAATGATTTTTAAAGGCTTTGCGGAATCCGCAGAGTTTACATCCATATGCCGTTCCTACGGAATTACCAGAGGAAATGTTAATCTGGCAGCACCAAGAGATCAGAATGCGGGAGTTACAATGTTTGTATTCCGGTGTTATCAGAAAGCATTAGGACGTAACGCGGATACAAGCGGATTAAATAATTGGGCGAATGTTCTTTTAACCCATAAGGAGACGCCAAAGCAAGTTGCCCATGGCTTCATCTTTTCTCCGGAGATGAACAGTAAGAATCTTTCCAACAGAGAGTTTATCAAAGTTCTCTATAGGGTATTTTTGGATCGTGAAGCAGATTCTGCCGGTTTGGAATCCTGGGTAAGAGTTTTGGAGCAGGAAGGTAAGAGCCGGGAACATGTATTTAACGGTTTTGCGGATTCTCCTGAATTTCAGAAAATAGTGGCTTCTTATGGACTATAAAAATTAGTATAAAGTGTGTCAATGATGATGGCAGGGGGAATAGCAGAAGCTGTTTCTCCTGCTCTCTAAATTTTTAATTTTATCAGGAGGAGATTAAAGTGAAACTGAAGAAATGGTTGTCAGGGATTCTTGCCATGATCCTCATATTGGCACTGGTGATCCCGTCAGGTTCGATGGCATCCGCCGCGGAAACTGAGACAATGAGCCAGAGTGAATCTTATGAAGAAACAACAGACACAGAAAGTGAGGAAGGCTCTAATGATTCTGTTACCGGAGAGGATTCTCTGACAGCGGATAGTGACGATGTGAAGGAATTGGACGAAACTATAGAATCTGTAAACAACAATTATACTGAAACATCGATAGAACAAACGGCAGATCAGGAGTCCGAAACTGGGGAGTCGTCCCAAAGTATGTCCGAAACAAGCGAAGATAGTAAGGCTCCCCAGGATAGTTTCGAGACGGATGTACAGCAAAGTACAGAGTCATCTGAGATGGGTGATACTTCGGAAGCGACAGGACAAAGCGGTACAGTGCAGGATCAGGATACAGAAAGTGAATCTATGGATGAAACTGTAACGTTAGACAGCGAAAATTTACAAACGGATATTGAAACAGAGGATACGGAACTTTTAGAAACAGATGAAAGTCAGTCGGAAACCAAAATGGAGACTGAAACGGAAACGAATTTTGAAGAAGATTTGAACAATAGCTTGCCTGAAATGATTGCCAACAGCATTCAGGCCGGGATTCCTCAGGTGATGTCATTATTGCCGTTGGAAGAGACAAAAGCCTATCTTATATTAAATGATTATTCAGAGGAAGATTTAAAGCAAGTACCACTTGAAACCATTTTAAATAATCTTCAGTATAGTGACGGAACATCTGTTTATATTGATCCGGAATCAAAAATCGTGTGGACTTATTTTAAAGATGAAGCTGGTAATATTATACAGGATGAATATCATGAAATTGGACGAAATGAGATTGTAGATTTGTCTCAGTTTCAAAATTCCACAGGATATACATTAGAATTAATTGTTGGCAACGGAAAACAGCTAGATCCTAATAATAAGCGATATATTATAACCGTATATATTTCCAATAAATATTCGGAGAAATTGGAATTTGAACTTTATACACAGAATCCGGACGCATCCCGTGAAAAAGTAAATATTTTAAGCAAACATTTTGCTGTAAGCGATTCAAATATTATGGGAAGTTCCGGTACATATATTCCGTTATGGGGATATTATTATGTATGTTCTGAAGGAGAGTATATACAGCCATATATTTCCGTATCTTCTTTGTTGGATCAACGTCCAGATGTGGATGTTGTTATTTATAAATTAGATGAATATTTACAAAATTCACAAAGTGGACATGAGATTTACCCGACGATTACAGACAAGATATTAAATCAGGATATGTCTGTGGCTAATTCTGGCTATAAAATAGATCGAACAACAGATTCAGGAGCCGGTGAAGTTTTTATTTTTCTTTATTACATTAATGGAATACAGTTAGATGCTACGGTTGTTGAATTTTTATTTGGCGGTCAGACATCCAGTTTGGAAGGAGATATTTTTGATCTTCAAGATTCAAACAAAACAAGTATTGTTTATCAAACAAATGTGAGCTTCTCAGCAGAAACAAATGAAAATGTAGATATTTATGAATATGTTTTGCAACAGGGATTTTCAGCGAATAGGGAATATCGTTTTGCATTAAATGCCATAAGCGGAACTGCGGGAAATGTTAATGAGCATATTACTAAAGTTGTAGAAGGACACTATAATTCTTTGGCGGAAGCCTCAAATTTACCGGATATCAAAGATTTATTATTGGGAGATGAAGCGGCAGGATATGAAAAAGATTATAGCAATGGCGTTGATTTTACAATTTTCTTTGATGATTCCGTATTTGGATTAAGCGATGTTTATCAATTTACGATAAGAACAAAGGAATATAATGATGTATGGATGGATTATACAGATGCCCCCATTGTAGGTGCGCAGGATCCATGGTTTCGTGTAACCGGTGCGTCGACTCCAGATGGGGGGACGCTGGATACATATGTTGTGGAAAATGGTAAAGAGATAAACATGGATACCATGTATGGTTATGGATACCAGACTATTTTTATTTATACTGAGAATGAAAAAGAGGATATATCAGCCATTGTCCCAACATTTGATATGGCCGATTCAGAAAATGTCAAAGTTACATCAATACATATTAATGATGGTCAGACTTATAATATCGGAGAGGCCATTCCCTGCCCTACAGATGAAACAACAGTAACTTTCCATGTAACTATCGAAGACGAAAATGGCTTGCATACTAAAAACTACAACGTATCCTTTATTAAAAGAAGTTCAGGCCCCAAACTTTATGTGACCGATCCCAAAGGAGATAACGGCGTAAGGTCTGTTTTCCTGGACGAATATTTTGAATACAAGCATGATATCTTCATCGCTAATATGGGCAGTGAACCTCTGACCGGGCTGAGGGTAGAGCTTAATGCAACCCATGTGAAGTTAGATGATTACTGGACGATTGGCGGAGAGGGAAATGATACTCTGGCGCCTTTTGATACGACGGCAGTGACGACAGAATATGGTGAATTGCCCAATATCGCAAAAATCCGACTGCTTCCTGATGGAGAAGGGGAAATTGAGGGGACGATCACAATATATGCTGACGGACAGGAACCTGTAACTATTCAGTTATCAGGCCGGGCCATGAATCCTGAAATCATCACATCATCTGTGGAAGACGCGGTTAAGTTCGTTCCATATTCATATATGATTTCCACAAATAATATGTATGATTGGACAGACGTAACTTTTACAATGGAAGGTGAATTGCCGGAAGGCGTAGAATTTATCGAATCTACTGGGGAAATCTATGGGGTTCCGAGAGAAACCGGAGAGTTCCCTCTGTCTGTGACAGCGGAGTTTACCAGTGATACCTATGATTTTGAGTCATCGACCATTGAATTTACATTAACTGTTCAAGATAACAGCAATGAAAATGTTTACAATGCCACAGATGACCAATATCAGATTCTTGATCCCATTGGCGAGGATGTAGACGGTAATTACGACTTTGTCCTTACAGAAACCGGAGATCAGATGTTTGTCTCCAATGGTGAATTTGATGAATTTGTAGACCTTTGGCTTAACGGTGAAAAATTAATTGAGGGCCAGGATTATACGAAGGAAGCGGGAAGCACCCGTATTACGATCCAGAGTCAGATTTTTGAGGATAAGGCAAATTCAGACGGCAGCAATACTATAGCGGCAGAATTCCGTGTGGATGGAGATTCCAATAATGAACTCAGAAGAACTGCGCAGAATTTCCGGCTGGATATTCAGCAGGAACCGTCTACAGGCGGTCAGCCATCTACAGACGAGACACAGAGGCCTGCAGAAACCACCACGCCGTCCACAGACAGACCGCCTGTACAGGATGAAACCCAAAGGCCGACGGAAACAACAACCCCATCAACGGATACTACTCCGGCACAGGATGAGACACAGAGACCTGCAGACACGGAAAATCAACGGCCGTCAGTAAATCCAGATGAAACGGATACCTCTTCAACATCGGCTCCGAATACAGATCAGCGCCCCTCAGGCGATGAAAATCAGGATGTTGATGACACCCAGGCAAACGGTTCAACAGGAAATTCGGATGGTGACGCAAACGCGAATACTAGCGCAAACACGAATACGAATGCTAATGCTGGTGAGAGCGGTTCTGAATCCTACAATAGCAGCGGGCAAAGTGATTCTGCCAATTCTGCCCGGTATGTTTCCTTTAATGTGGAACTTGTAGATGAGGAAAATGTTCCATTGGAAGATTATATTGTCGAAGTTCATTCTCAGCCGCAGAGTACGCGGACAGATTCTCATGGAAATGCTGTATTTAGCAAAGTGGAGTTTGGCGGCCATACTCTGATTGTAAAAGATGGAGACAGCAATACATTGGCGTCCAAAGATTTTGAACTGCGTTCTGGCAATAGCGTCTCTATTAGTGGAACAATAATCACTGCGGCAGGCGGTTCTGATGTGACATTAAAAGTCAGGTTGGAGGATGGACAGTTAGTATTTTTAAATGCGACGGCGTCTGTTGCCAGGACTGGGGATGCGATGATGCCAATGTTATGGATTGGTATATGTCTTGTATCAGGTTTTGCTGTTTTGGGATGCTGCGTATATATTACCAAAAAACGCAGATATAGAAGGTAAAGAGGTTAGTATGAGGCGGTACGGTGTGCCGCCTCATCTCTGTAATCTGGAGAATTATTTTATCAGATGTGGGAAGAATCCCGCGCCAAGACCCGCGAGCGGGTCTTGAATATGAGGAAGTAAAAATGTCAGAGATTATTAATTCGACCTATGAGATTATTGGAAAGATCGGTTCCGGAGGCGGGGGAAATGTTTTTCTGGCCAATCATCTGCGCCTTGGAAAGAAAGTGATTTTAAAAGCGGATAAGCGTAAACTGACAACCCGGCCGGATCTTTTGCGTCGGGAAGTGGATGTTTTAAAAGAACTGCATCATCCCTATATCCCTCAGGTGTATGATTTTTTCGTGGAAAATGAAACTGTCTACACAGTCATGGATTATATTGAAGGCGAAAGTCTGGACAGGCCATTGAAGCGGGGCGAGAGATTTTCTCAGCCGCAGGTGATTTGGTGGGGACGCGAACTTTTGGAAGCATTGTGCTATCTTCACAGTCCCACCCATGGTTCGCCGCCGAGAGGATATGTACATAGCGATATAAAACCGGCCAATCTCATGAGAACGCCGTCTGGTGATATTTGTCTTATTGATTTTAATATTACACTTGCCATCGGAGAGGAGACAGTGATCGGGTGCAGCGCGGGATATGCTTCGCCGGAACATTATGGACTGGATTTTTCTGTTGAAAGTACGACGGTAGATTATGGAGCTGTATTGGAAGGCGGGGACGAGACAAGGACGGTTAGGCAGGGAGTTTCCAGTACCGTGCCGGCCGGAGAAAAATCAACGGTGACTCTGGGTACAACATCAGAGAAAACTGTAAAGAAAAAAATCATTGTACCTGACGTGCGCTCGGATATTTACAGCGTTGGAGCCACTTTATATCATTTGTTAAGCGGGAAGAGACCCTCTAAAGACGCCAGAAAAGTCATTAAACTTTCTGACAAAGAGTTTAGCCCGCAGATCGTCCGGATTATTACAAAGGCAATGGAACCTAATCCGGATCTGCGGTATCAGACAGCCGATGAAATGTTAAACGCGCTGACCCATTTGCATGAAAATGACATTCGGATGCGCAGATGGAAAAAGCGGCGGATCGGGGCATATATTTGTTTTCCGCTATTATTTCTGGCAGGACTGGGCGTATCCTTTATCGGGCTGAAGAGAATGCAGACAACGGAGCGGTGGCTTAGGCTGGCTGAGTATTCGGAGAACGCTTTTTTACAGGGAGATACACAACTGGCTATAGATTATGCCATGCAGGCATTTCCTGAACATAGGAACATCTTTACCCCTCAGACCGTTCCCGAAGCTCAGGCTGCGCTGACCAAAGCTGTGGGAGTTTATGATCTGTCCGATGGTTATAAAACTGATCAGACACTGGCCCTGCCATCGGCGCCCTTTTTTCTGGAAATTTCACCGGATGGAAAAACTGGCGCTGCTGTATGCCAGCAGAAGCTGGTTATTTTTGATATAGATTCTGCTGGTGTATTATCAGAGCTGCCTGCAGGGGACTCCGCTTTAGCAGAAGCAGAGTTTTCAGATGATCATACCATAATATATGCGGGGGCAAATGGACTCCAATGTTATGACATAAATGAAAAGCAGGCTGTGTGGTCGGGGGAGGAAGCAACCGCTCTGGATGTTTCCGGGGATCTCCAGTCCGTGGTTTCGGTATATAAAGAACAAAGCTACGCCAATATTTATAATGTTTCCAGCGGGGAAATTGCAGACACTGTAGATTTCAGCGGGAAGTCTCAGCAGATAGCGGTCAATGATAATTTTGCCAATCCCCAAAATAACCTGCTGGAATTAAACGGGGACGGCAGCCTTCTTGCGGTGAGTTTTGAAGATGGATCATTGGAGATTTATGATCTTAAAAATAATGACAATGTGACCACACTTCTGGGTTCAGAGTCGGGATTTAACCATTTTGAGGGTGGTTTTTATAACAATTACTTTGCCTTTTCCGCATCATCTCCGGAACGTTCTGTCTTTGCGGTCATTGATGTGGATACAATGACACAGACAGGGGGCTTTGAATCGGAGAAAGCATTCAGTGTTCTGACTGATGAAAATGGAATTTATGTGCAGACGGAAAATATTCTTGTACAGATAGATCCGGTGACAGGAGATCAAACGCCCAGAGTTACAACCACAGAAAATATAACAGGATTTGACGTGTCCGGTGATTACACCGTTATTGCCTCAGATGAAGGGATTTCTTATTTTAATAATGGGACAATCGTCACCCGGTTTGATCAGATACAGCAAAATGATTTTCTTCAGATTTCGGGAAACGCCGCGTTAATCGGGAGTATGGATGCTCCTTATATACGGATAATGAAATATGAAAATCATCCGGAAGCAGAAGTACTTACCTACGATCCTTCCTATGAACATGATGAAGCCAGGATAAGTGGAGATGGAAAAACTGTAATGCTGTTTTCCTATGATCAGTTTCGTATATACAGCGCACAAGGCGATCTTATACAGGAAGTCGTGATACCTGATCCTCAGCAGGTATATGACCAGCAATATATCCGGGATGGGGAGAATTCTGTATTGGAAGTGCTGTATTATGACGGGACAAAACATGTATATAATGCAGAAGATGGAATACTGATCCGACAGGAGCAGGGCGAAGCTCCGGATGAAGAAATGTATGAAATCTTTTCCACAGATAAACTGAGATTTGAATCACCTCTTCATGGCGCTGTTACTGTCTATGATATTGAATCCGGGAAAAAGGTGGGAGAACTGGAGGAGGACGCATATCTTACATATATTACACAGGCAGAAAATTACATTATCGCCCAGTATGTGACGGCTGACGGATACTGTTACGGGCAGATGATGAATGAAAAGTGTGAAGTTTTAGCTCATCTGCCCTATTTAACAGATATTGTCGGTATGAAATTATATTTTGACTATCCGACGGGAAATATTCGCCATACCCATATTTACAATATTGACGATCTGATTGAATCTGGCCGCAGTCAGATATCGGGGATTGGATAGAATTTATAGGGTTTCTAAAAAGTTGATAAGCGCTGTGTACTGTTTTTCCTCTAATTTTGCGGCATAGTATAAAAGCCTTCGCTGCCGGTCATTGATCAGCACTACATTCTCTTCATCGTTTTCCACAAAAAACTGGGAAAGGGTAATGCCGAAGGCATTGCATATTTTGGCCAGTGACGGAATAGAGGGAAGCATATTTTTACGATACCAGGATGAGATCGTTGATTGTGTGAGACCGGATTTTTCCGCGAGCTGATATTCTGTCCAATTGCGTTCCAGCCTAAGTTGAGTGATTTTTTCTAATATATCCATAGCAAATCTCACCTCCATGTCTAAACAGTGTGCTATGTATGACGTTAATTATACTTAAAAATAATATTGCAAATTAGTACATTAAAGCGTATAATATTAACGATAAAACGTATTAAACAGAACATAAAATATGAGGGATGAGTGAGCATGAAACTGAAGATAGCAATTTTGGATTCGGATACCGTATTTGTCAATCGCCTGGTAAAGTCATTTCAGCAGAAGTATCCCGATGACATGGTTTTGTCTCTGTTTACCAATGAAGAAAAACTTTATGAAAGTCTGGAAAGATCCTATGTGGATATCGTGTTGGCGGATTCGTCTGTAAAATTATCAAAAGACCGTATTCCGGAAAATACAATGATCGGATATCTCAGCAGAGTTCCCAACGCGGAAGAAATTAACGGAATACCTGCAATTTGCAAATACCAGAAGGTAGACATTCTGTATAAAAGGATTCTGGACCTGTTTGCTGAAAATTCTTCCAATATTAAATTGCGTGAGATCGGAAATATTCAGACGAGGATCGTATTGTTCACCTCCTGCCAGGGCGGGTGCGGAACCTCGTCCGCGGCCGCGGCATATGCGTTGAGATGTGCCGCTGAAAAGAAAAGAGTCTTTTATTTAAATCTGGAAAAATTAGGAAATACCGGATTATATTTTTCCGGAGATGGAGCGTTAAGTTTTTCTGATATTATTTACGCGTTGAAAAGTAAAAAAAGTAATCTGTCATTAAAAATCGAGAGTGTATCAAGAGAAGATCCCTCTGGCGTAGTCTTTTTTGATTCCTGCGCTAATGCCTATGATATGTTTGAGCTTCGGGATTCTGAGTTGGGAGAACTTTTGCGGGAACTGTCAGGGATGAATAAGTACGACGTTGTGGTTCTCGATCTTTCAGGTGACGTGACAAAACGTATATTATTCCTTATGAGGGAATATGCGGATTCTATCGTATATCTTTCAGATGGAAGCAGTACAGGGAACGGAAAATTTCAGCGATTTTGTGAAGCTGTCCGGGTCATTGAACAGAGGGAAAAAGTGAATCTCCTTGGAAAGGTGAGATTGCTGTATAACCGATACAGTTCCAAAACCGGGACGCAGCTTGATCAGGCGCCGGTGGCTGTTATCGGCGGCATTCATCGCTTTGAAGGGATGAAGGAGAAGGAACTTATTCATCAGCTTTCTAATACAGAGGCAATCCAACAGATATAGACTGGGGGATGAAAATGATCGAAGAAAAATTGCTGCAGACGACCAATGATTTGCGCAAACGCTTGTTTGAAACATATGACCTCCACAAAATGTCCGACGATATGCTGGAAGACGCCATTGAGCGGATGATCGGGGATATATTTCATGACGAGTATTTAACCATCAATGAACGTGTTGAAATAAAAGACCGGGTTTTCAGTTCCATTCGCGGCCTTGGCATTCTTGATTCCATTTTAAAAGATGACGATATCACAGAGGTTATGATCAATGGGCCAGATGAGATTTTTATTGAAAAAGCCGGAGCATTACATAAACTGGAGCAGTCTTTTGACAGTGAAGAACAGCTTGAAAATATTATACAAAAGATTGTAGGACAGGCAGGACGTGAAGTGAACCAGGCAAATCCCATTGTCGATACACGTCTGCCTGACGGCTCCCGTGTCAACGTAGTACTTCCTCCCATTTCGCTCAACGGAGCCATTGTAACGATCCGGAAATTTTCAAAGACGCCAATGACAATACAGCAGTTGTTAAAATATGGTTCGATCACCCCGGAGGCTGCTCATGTACTGGAATTATTTGTCCGGGCAAAGTATAACATTTTTATTTCCGGAGGTACAGGCTCAGGAAAGACGACATTTTTAAACGCTATCTCTTATTTTATACCCCATGATGAACGTATTATTACCATTGAAGATTCTGCGGAATTACAAATTGAGGGCATTGACAATCTGGTCCGCATGGAGACAAGAAATGCCAATGCCTCTGGAAGCGGAGCTGTAACCATCCGTGATCTGATCCGCACATCTCTGAGAATGCGTCCGGAGAGAATTATTGTGGGAGAGGTGAGAGGCAGCGAGGCGCTGGATATGCTCCAGGCTATGAATACAGGACATGATGGCTCTTTAAGTACAGGCCATGCCAACAGTACACGGGATATGCTAAGCCGCCTTGAGACAATGGTTTTGCAGGGCTCCCAGGGGCTTCCTCTGGAGGCCATACGTCAGCAGATCGCTTCCGCGGTAGATATTATCATTCATCTTTCCCGGCTTCGGGATAAATCAAGGCGTACCATGGAGATCTGCGAAATTACAGGTATGGAAAATGGACAGATCATGCTGAATCCGTTATATCAGTTTATTGAAGATGAAAAAACAACGTTGACAAAAATATCCGGGCAGTTGGTACGGACAAAAAATCCGCTGGTCAATGACCATAAACTGAGGATTGCCGGGATTAATGAGGTTATTTAGTCATGGCTAAGAAGAAAAAGAAAGAAGTATATGTAGAAAAAAAAGGACTTATGGGAAATGCCAAAGATTATCATGTATACCATATGACCCGGACGGATTATATGATCGCCATACTTCTTGGCTTTGCCGCCGCTTTTGTGGTGATGTACGCGTTTTTTAACAGTCTGTTTTTTTCTTTGATTGGAGGTGTGATCTGCGCGGTCATCCTTCCCAAATATTACTGCAGATACCGACAGAAAAAACAACTGAATGAACTGAGAAATCAGTTCAGGGATCTGCTGGAATCGCTGGCGTCTTCCTATTCTGCGGGATCAAATACGGTGGATGCTTTTTCTAATGCCCTCAATGATATGGCGTCTATTTATGGGGAAGGCGCGGACATTGTCCGGGAAGTTCAGACAATCTGTACCGGCCTTGCCAATAACATGACTATAGAATCCCTCCTTCTGGACTTCGCCCAGCGGAGCAGTCTGGATGATGTTTTAAGTTTTGCCAATGTTTTTGAAATCTGCAACCGGAGAGGCGGAGATTTGAAACGGATTGTTTCGGATACCCGTGAGATTATCAACGATAAAATTGATGTTGAGATGGAAATTGAGACAATGGTCGCCGGATCTCAAAATGAGCTGAATATTATGATGGTTATGCCAGTGATCATCGTTGTTATGTTGAAAGGACTGGGTTCAGGAATGGCCGGAGAAAATACGCCGGTAACAGTCGTTGTTAAAATCTTCTGTATCGGGATCTTTATTCTGGCTTACGTCATTGGAAGAAAGATCATTGATATCAAAATATAAGGCGGTGGGGAAATGAGTGGTGAAAGATTGTTTATGCTCCTGCTGGCCACAGGGCTAGTTCTTTTCTGGATCATTCTGGCAAAAAAATATGAACGTCCTTATGCAGACATTATCTCATCCATAGATCCGGAAAAATATAAGTATCCGGAATTGTTTTGCGTGGGTTTTGCCCTTATGAAACTTTTTAAACTGGATGGAAGAAGTCCTAGGGCAAGAAAGCGGATTAAGGAAATATCGGAAGTCCAGGGCAGAAGATATGCCCAATACTATTATTATGTCATTAACGGAGCCAAATGGACCTACAGTTTTACTGTACTTGTACTGCTGGTTTTGCTTGGGGCTATGGGAAACTCCCTCATGCTGGTCTTCTTTGGGGTGTTTCTAGCGGTCGCGCTGATGTTCTATCTGGATGAGCTGCTCAATGATCAGCTTTCGGAGCGGAGGGATGAACTTCTGGCTCAGATGCCCCAGATGTTGTCAAAGATGACCCTTCTTGTCAATTCCGGCATGGTGCTTCGAGACGCCTGGAAAAAGATTGCTTTTGGGAGCAGCGGGGTGCTGTATAAGGAGATGCAGGAGACTGTCCAGGAAATTGATAACGGGACAGCGGAGCTGGTCGCTTACAGAAATTTTGCTGAGCGCTGTACCATTAAGCAGGCCCGGCGTTTTGCTTCCACAATGATTCAGAATATGCAGAAGGGAAACGCGGAACTGACCTTTTATTTAAAAGAATTGTCTGATGAAATGTGGGAGGAGAAAAAGCATCTGGCAAAACAAAAAGGAGAAAAAGCCAATTCCAGTTTGCTCATACCGACGGCGATGATTTTTATAGGGATTCTGATCATGATCATCATACCAGCATTTATGACGATGTAAGTTCGGAAATATACCGGCTTAAATAAAATAACACAAAAGTAAAGGAGAATGAAGAGATGAGATACGCGCTTTGGAGATTTAAACAGGATTTACTGGAAAAGATGATGAAGGAAGAAAAAGGAGCTGCGGAGATTGTGGCGATTATTGTGGTGATTGTCATTATTGTGGCAGTGGCATACATTTTTAGAGATGGTCTTACAAAGGCAATGAATAATATAATGAAGCAATTAAATACTTTTATTGGTGTCGAATAATATTCTTTCTGCTGCGGAATGAATCCGCAGCAGAATCTTTTAGGAAAAGTGCTATGAAAAAAACAGGAAATGAAAACGGGGCCATCATGGTAGAGGCGGCGATATACATGCCTATCGTGCTTTGCACTGTGATGGCTTTAATTTATCTGGCTTTATTTAATATGCAGGAATATATGATGATGTATCAGGTTCAGAGAGTGGCGGCGGTAGCGGCCAGGGAGGAAGCTTATATCGGATATGATGTTTTTGGCATGGGCGCAGATAATGAAATTGATTTCCCCGAAGGCGGTCTGCCCTCGTCCGGCGAAGTGACAGAGTATTACGGCGCTTATCACGGAAGGCTTTCCACACTGTACCGGGAGGTGGCAGATGTTTTGTCTGCTATTGGAGTAGCGGAGAGTGACGGAGGAAGCTATACCAGCAGATTTGCCAGTGACGCCCGAAGATCCACATTGATTGCCCTTGGAACTGTCAGCGCTCCGGAGGTGGAGATTGATACGGGATTTTTCGGGACGGAGATCACAGTGACCATGACCCATTCCATTCCCCTTCCGGGCGTGCTGGCCTATCTTGGATATGACGCGGATACAACTATCCGGACGGTGGCCTACAGTTACTCAATGAACCCCAGCGCCTTTGTGCGAAATGTAGATCTTGCCACGGACCTTGTGGATTATATTATGGAAAAGCTGGGCTATTCTGACGGATACAACGAATTTTTACAAAAGATGGATGAAGTTTTGTCTGTCATATTTTAGCCGGAGGGACGAACATTGAGATTGTTTTATAAAAATCATGGAGCCATATCTGTATTTTTGTGCCTAATCCTTCTGCCTGTCCTTCTTTTTGGCGGGATGACAGCCGATGCCGCCAGGATTTACATGGCGAAAGTGGTGATTTCAGATTCCGGCGAGATGGCCATGAATGCGGGGCTGGCTCAATATAATGAGCAACTTCACGATGAATACGGCTTATTTGTCATGGATGAATCGCCGGAAGCCATGTCCGGCCAGTTAGAGGGATTTTTTAACGCCTCCCTGAATGGAACCGGCCTGCCGGATACGGAAGATTATAATAAACTTCTGGATCTTCTCACTGAGAATTTTGAGGCGATCAATGTGGCAGGGTCAGAGATTTACCGCACAGAGGTAGAAAAACAGCAGATTCTGGAATATATGAAATACCGGGCGCCGGTCTGCCTTACAGAGGTTGTTCTGGAAAAACTCAATGAGCTAAAAGACACTCAAAAAATGACGGAAGCCATGGAGGCGGAGATGGATTTTAGTCTGTCCATGGAAGAATGCCAGGATTCTTTTGAAGAAGCGAAAACCGCTCTGGATCTTCTGGAACAGGCAATCCAGCAGTACGTCTCTCTGGGAGACGTGGGTACTGCTTTAAATAATGCCTATAATGCATTTACCGTGGATCTTTCCAGAGCCTTGCTCATGTGGGCGGCTATTCAGGATTATGAGGAAAGGTCTGGCAGTACAGATTTAAAATCCATGGCGGAAAGCTATATTGCTTCTGCACAGCAGGTGGATATGAACGCTGTCACCAGTTCCGTGTCCTTTAACAGCTACATGGACAGTTTATATTACAAAAATACGGTGAATGATCTTGTGGGTTCTGAAGGTATTGATAAACTGCTGAATGATTATGACAAGGCTCAGGAAGAAACCGAGGCCAGTTCGGAGACCGGTACCCAGGCAGAAACTGAGGCGGCTCAGGAAAATAATCAGGAGCGGGAAGAACTGGAAAAGATTGTATCCGATTATAAATACCATGAGCAGAGGCTTTCCGGTTATGAGGACGCTTTATGGAACACGGCAAGAAACATTGTCAATAACCACTACTCTATCTTACACAGTTTTGTAACTTCGGCTGAAGCTGTTGTGCCATTGGCCAGCGATGCTTATGACAAACTGGAAATTGTCGAGGACAAACTGGAGGACGCCGCGGATAAGTTTGAAAACTGGGATGATAAGACGCAGGCGCTTGTAGATCTGGGAAAAGGCGGCTCGATGGAAGAAGAAACCAACCGGTACAGAGACTTCTTTATGAGCGGTGAAGGGAAGAGCAACCTGGAAAATCTGGAAGATCTTATGGAAAAGGTGCAGCAGAACCAGACCTTCTTTGAAGATTTAAGTTCAGGGCTGGAAGGTGAAAAATTTTGGGATCAATCTATCGCAATAGAAGAACCATCTTCTCAGCTTTCTGAATACAGTCAGGAAGCCGAAAATACAGTTGCCGGATATACGCCGGAATATACATTCATTGAAACCGCGAGGGCCGTATATATACAAAACTATGAACATTTGAGTATGGCTGTTAGCCCAGCCTCGTTGTCTATTGGGGATGATTTTTTTTACAGGAGATTAATAGAATATTGTGAGGAAAAGTCTCAGGAGGATTCCCAGGAAGAACAGAATGCAGCCAATGAAAATCTTAACGGGAGCAAAGACGGGGCGGCGGAGGCAGGAACCATCGACGGCTATCCGGATTTTGACTGGAGCAGCGCGGGAGTCACTCTTCCTTCTTCTGTGACGAGTACCAGCGCCTCATCGGCAGACGATTCCCTGACCGGCCTGGATATTACCGGCGATGTAGACGATTCCGGGGCAAGAAAAGAAGCTGTCTCAGAATTTAAAAGCTCCATCAGCGCGGCCAACTCTTTCCTTGATCGAGTGGATGAAATTGTTACCAGGGGAGCGGAAAATCTCTATATTGCGGAGTACGCCATGCAGATGTTTTCCTACTATACGATAGATAAAGAAGATGGGGCAAGTCTTCCGGCAGAAGATGTGATCAGCATCAGCGGATATAAATTATCAGGGCATAAAGCCTATGGAGCGGAGTGTGAGTATATTTTGTGGGGGGATTCGTCTTCTCAGAATAATGTGCGTAATACAGTAATGCTGATCTTTGGTATACGAATGCTATTTAATTCTTTTTTCGCTTTTACAAACGGTACAATCAACTTAACAGCTCAAACGGCCGCATCGGCCATTGCAGGCGCAGCCCCCTATTTGATACCTATTGTATCGGTTGTGATCAAGCTGGGATTTGCAGGTGTAGAAACCGCCAATGATGTGCGACTACTTAAACAGGGATACGGAGTCGCCATAATAAAAGACGAACGTACATGGTGTACTGGTTCTCTATTTTCCAATGTAAACAGTAGTGCTGCGAAGATAACCTTTGATTATTCTGATTATTTGCGGGTATTCCTGAATATTTCTATACTGACAGGACATGAAGCCGGGGTTCTTGGGCGGATTGCCGACTGTATCCAGGTAAATCAGCCGGGCGTTGATCTTCTCAACAGTTATACAATGGTGGCCGTCCAGGCGGATGTGAAGTGCAGGACGACCTTTATGAGAAAGATTTCAGACTGGGGAGAAAGCGGTGCATGGGGATTTCCGGGAGATTATTACACTATTGATTATGAAAGTATTTTAGGTTATTAGACCATAAAAATATGGAGGATGTTGTATGGAGAAAAGGACAGTAATTTTGGCGATAGGGGCGATGATATTATCTGCTGCGGGATGCAGTCCTTTCCAGGCCGAAACTCAAATGGAAAGTGACGGCGGGCAGACAGTCACGACAATTAATGGCGAAACCCAGACAGTGGAAGATGATGGGGGTACAGAGGGGGATGTGTCTGATGCTATGACAATGATCTCTGTGCCTATGGGAACATATTATAACGGAGAACAGCAGCAATACTGTACCGTGGATATGCCGGAGAGGTATACCTTTATGGCCTGCTTTACAGGGGAAGATAATATGGAACATGCAGTTATTGAAACCGGAAACATTACTCTGGCAGAGGCTGCCCAGGAGGGACTCCTTGAAAATCGGGAAGAATATTTTTCTTATGTACAGCTAACCTCTGAGGATGACAGCGAAGTTCTGGGATTCCGATTATATACGCCGGATCTTTATTCTATGGATTTGCTGAAAGAGGAGTTTCCTGATGGGACAGATATGGGAACAGATCAGGTTCCCGCTTATTATTATGTGGATGAGAGCGAGTACGCTGTTTCGGATTTATGTTTAGCCTTACAGATGAGGGATTCGGTGATCATGCTTATAAGCTATGAGGGGCCGTTAGCTGACGAGATAGGATTAGAGCATCTGGCAGAACAGCTCTATGATCGTGTAACAGTTGCTGCTGAGTAAGTAAAGGGTGATAAGTTTGAGAAATTTAACAGGCAGAGGTACTACAAAAAACAGAAATAATGGTAAAGACAAAGGCTCGCTGACTGTGGAAGCTCTTTTGTTTCTGATCCCTTTTATGTGCGCTTTTTTTACACTGATTAACGCAGCCAGGTTTGTTCAGACCGAAATGCTGATCCATCATGCCATTACACAGACGGCAAAGCAGATTTCCACCTACAGCTATGTTCTCACGAAAGCGGGGATTGCTGAAAAGATGCAAAATTCAAACAGAAAAAGCAGGGAATTTACAAGTTCAGTGGAGGGAGCGATGGATTCCATAGAAAATCTCGGGGCTGTTCTCGGCGAACCCAGCGAACTTGTAGACGGTGTTTTCAGCCTGATCAAGTCTCAGGGCAGCCAGACCGTCCTGACGGCCGTGGTCGGTGAGCTATCAGAGAACAGCATTGAAAATTCCATCGCGCTGATTTCTGATGACCCGGATGAGTATTTAAGATCACTGGGTGTTGTTGATGGCCTGTCAGGTTTGAATTTTTCTCTGTCCCAATGGAATACGGCAGAAGATGGAAAAATGAATATTGATATTATTGTTACATATGAGATGGAAAACGCTATGTTTCCCCAGTTTAACTTTGGACGCTATGAATTTTGCCAGTGCGCGTCCACGCTGACATGGTAGAGGGACAGGAAGATGAAACAACAGATCCAATGGTTTAAAGAACAGTTAAAACAAAAAAAATTCAGAATCTTATTGATCCTGTTAATTCTGGTTTTGGTGGGATTTATAGCGGAATTTTCCTTGTTCCAATATGGATTTTTAAAAATCCTGCGGTATTTGATCCTTTTAACCGGATTGTTTTTGATCGCATGGATTGATCAAAAGGAAAAACGGATCCCCAATAAGATATTAATTATACTGTTAATCCTGCGCGTGTTTATATTGGCGGCTGAATGGCTTATGTATCCTGAATTTGGCCTGTCTATGGCTTTTTCAGCAGGTTTGGGGATGCTGTTTGGGGGCGGACTTTTTTTCGTGGCCTATCTTGTATCCAGAGGGGGCATCGGTTTTGGCGATGTTAAGCTGTTTGCTGTGATTGGCATATATATGGGAAGCGGAAGTATCTTTTCTGTGGTCTTTCTGACCGTAGTCGTCTCGGCTGTTTACAGCATTGTTATGCTGATCCTTAAAAAAATAAAGCTGAAGGAGGAAATACCGTTTGCGCCTTTTGTACTGATTGGAGCAATCTTGTCAATGGCACTTGGTATGTAAAAAGATGAAAAAATATGTCATTTTACTATTTGTGGTTTTGTTGGGATTATCGTGGTATACAGCGGTGTCGTCGGCATTAAATGATCCGTTAGAATTGGAAGCGCATCTGACCAGGGCCGGGGAATTGGAATCCAAAGGAATCTATGTGGATGCTGTGGCTGAATACGAAGCGGCGCTGGAATATGAGCAGAGGCCGGATATTTATATGAAACTGGCAAACGCCTATCTGCAAAGCGGCGACAATCAGTCATTTGTCAGTGTATGTCAGCAGCAAGCAGAGGCGGATCAGAAAGATTCTCAGGCATTGGATACTCTGATGGAATATTATGTGGAAAACAGTAATGAAACTGATGCATTACAATATTTAGACGGATTTCTGGAGCAGTATCCGGATAATGAAGCCGCTCAGGGATGGTTCATTGAATTAGAAGGAAGTTATGAAGAACTTTATTGCCGGTATGAGACTTTGAGTAATATTGTCAATGGATCAATGGTTGTCTCATCCGAAGGGCTTTATGGCATTGTTGATGCTTCCGGTGACGAAATAATCCCCTGTGAATATAAAGCGGCATTTCCTTTTTCCGCGGATGGGTTTGCCCTTGTATGCCGGGAAGATGATTCATGGATTTATATTGACGAAGACGGGCAGACACGAAAAGTACCGGACAGCGGCTATGAATCATTAGGAATGTTTGAATCAGACCGGACAATCGCGTGCCAGTCGGGAAAATATGGCTATCTTGATGAAAATATGGAGCCTGCGGCGGATTTTTCCTGGGATCAGCTCAGCGGTTTTAAAGAAAATGTGGGAGCCGGCCAGCAAAATGGACAGTGGTTCCTGGTGGATGAAGATGGAGAGCCAAAGTCAGAACAGTTTTACGAAGATGTGATCATGGACGAACAGGGTTTCTGCTCGTCACAAAATCGGATATTTGTAAAAGAAAATGGCAGCTATCATATGATTAACCGGAATGGAGATTCTGTCTGCGATTTGACGTTTGATGACGCTAAGGCTTTCCCGGAGGAAGGATACGCGGCTGTCTGCAAAGACGGAAAGTGGGGCTTTGTTAATCCTGACGGAGAGCTGGTCATAGATTACATGTTTGATGACGCAAGAAATATGACCAATAGATTCGCGGCAGTTTGCCAGGATGGTTTATGGGGATATATTGATTCGTCAGGCAACATGGTGATTGATCCCGTATTTACCGAGGCGACAGATATTTCAGATCAGGGAACTGCGGCAGTAAAACAGGAAAGCAGCGGCGAGCAGGTATGGAAGCTGATACAGTTGAATGTATTTTTATAGAATCTTACAGGGTCAGGAGGAAAAGAGACAATGATTGTGTTTGATAATGAAGTCCAGGGCGGAAAACAATATTTAGTTTACAGAAAAAATCCAGAAGATAATTTGGATATGGTATCCATTGAGATGATGCTGAACAATAAGATTGATGGAACTGTATCATTTTCCTGTGTACAGATGGATGATACGATGTATATGAAATATGATATTACAGGGCTGAAAAGTCTTCAGGAGTTTTTGTCCGCTATTGTTGGCCGGGATAAATTGCTGACAATTTTAGAAAATTTTATTGACGTATGGATGTCATCGGAAGATTATATGTTAGAAACCGCGTCATATGTTCTTGATCCAAATTATATTTTTGTGAATCCGGATAATATGAATATTCAGATGATAGTGCTTCCGGTATTTCGGGAAGCCGTTCCGATAGAATCTTTCTTGCAGAAATTGTTATTTAGCGTTCAGTATGATCAGCGGGAGGATTGCAGTTATGTGGCAGCGCTGGTGAATTGCTTTGGAACATTCGCGCCTTTTTCTATAACAGAATTTAAAACTTTGGTTCATCAGCATAAAACAGGAAAGCCGTATACAAGAGAAATTAAAAAGATTCCCGAAAGTTTTTCTGCACAGGAGAGATCGGGAAGAGAAGGTAATTACGGAAATTTTTCTGCGTATCAAAATGACAGACCGGATCAGTCAATTCCGCCGGTTCAGCCAATGCCGTCGATTCAGCCAATACCGCCCGTGGATCCTAATGCCAGGCCTGTGAGTGTACAGCCGGATGTGGCTGCTTCATCAGAACATCCCTCAAAGAAATCAAAAGAACATAAGGGATTATTCAGGAAAAATGAAAAAAAGGATAAGAAAGAAAAGCCCAAAAAGGATAAAAAGAGTCTGTTCAAAAAGAATAAGCAGGATGAAGATCCAACTGAAGGACGGAGGATCAGTCCCTGGGGAGATATCCTTATTCCGGGGCAAATTCCTCAAAATCCGAAAAATATAATCCCGGGAACTGGTCATGATCCGTCTGGAAATAGTGATATGATCATTCCGGGGCAGCCCATTAATATAGAGAACAGAACTGTAGAGAAACAGGATTTTGGAACAACGGTATATGGCAATGAAGAGGAGAACGTGCCTACGGTTTTTAAAATAGCAGATACTGTCCTGGTACGGCATTTTGTTTTATACCGGTGCAGAACTAAGGAAAATTATGAAATCACAAAAGAAATTACCCGCATTGGGAGAAATCCCAAGGCTACAGAATTTTGTATTTCGGGAAATGACGGTGTTGGAAGAGTTCACGCAATCATACGGGTGATTGATCAAAAAGTCTATATTGAAGATAATTGTTCTAAAAACGGAACTTTTGTGAACGGCGTCCGGATACAGCCGGGGATGGGGCCATATTTCCTGGAAAATGGAGCCAAAATACGTCTCAGCGATGAAGAGCTGGAGTTTCATGTGTATAATTAATCACAGAGCGCTCTGCCTGCATATACTTTAGATTGCCAATTCCTAAAACAGAAAAATGCTAAAAGTTGCAAAAATCTTTTTCAAGGAGGCTATTGAATGGAGATTCGCAGAAATTTCTACCTGGACAAATTGATAAAAAGAAAAAACAACGGCCTCATTAAGGTTATTACTGGTATTCGCAGGTGTGGTAAGTCCTATCTGCTAAATAACCTTTTCTATCATCATTTACTGGAGAATATATGCTTTATGGCGGTATTCCTCAGGATATCGTCAGACGGAACCCTAAAATAACTTCCAATACCATTAAAAAGTATTTGGATTATTTTGAAGATTCATTTCTCATCGAGTCTGCGCAGCGCTATGACATTAAGGGAAAGGCATATATTGAAACCCCAAAAAAATATTACTTTTCTGACCTTGGACTTAGGAATGCAAGAATTAACTTTCGTCAGTTTGAGCAGACCCGTTCCATGGAAAATGTGATTTACAATGAACTTCGTATGCGTGGTTACAGCGTGGATGTAGGAGTGGTACCTGCCGCTGAAAAAGATCGGAACGGAAAAGTAACACGTAAACAGTTGGAAGTTGATTTTGTGTGCAATCTTGGTTCTTCCAGATACTATATTCAATCCGCTTACATCCTGCCTGATGAAGCAAAGCGCACTCAGGAGGTCAGACCGTTCAGAAAGATTGATGATTCTTTTAAGAAAATTATTATTACCAGGGACATGGTGCCGACGCGGTATGATGAATATGGTATTCTGACCGTAAACATCTATGATTTTCTGCTTGACCCCAAATGTCTTGAAAAATAAAGATGTAACAAAAATGGCGCGGGATAAAATATATCGGGCCGCCGCTGGATAATTCGTTCAGCGACGGCCCTTGTTACTGGGTTGTATTTGGTTATTTAATAAAATCTTCAAGAGCAGCCTTTGTCTGAAGACCGATGACTTTGGAGGCTGCTGCGCCGCCTTTAAAAAGAATCAGCGTGGGAATGCTCATGACCTGGAAGGAGGCTGCGATGTCCGGATTCTGGTCAACATCCAGTTTGCAGAATTTTACTTCAGGATGCTCATCGGCCAACTGGTCAACAATGGGGGAGAGCATTTTGCAGGGACCGCACCATGTGGCAAAGAAATCAACAAGGACCGGTTTATCGCTCTGTAATACTTCCTGATTAAATGTGCTGCTGTTAATTGTAATAACTGACATAAATATCACTCCTCATAATTAAATAAAGTTAAAAACCTGAACCGGATGTTTCGGGGTTTTGTTTCATTTTTTGTTTCACTGTGGTCAGTATACCACAAACCCGGCGGCAGTTCTGTGACTTTGTTACATTTTCATCTGAAAAGCCGTGTATGAATCCTCGCCCACGGTCTGCGTCAACCTTTGCTCATTTTTCGGCGGCTAGGGCGGTAAGCCCGGCAAGGTCTGTGAGATGGACGTGGCCCCGTGAGAGACGCACCAGACCTTCGGACTGGAAGTATTTCAGCATCCGGGAAATGACCTCCCTGGCGCTGCCGAGATGGTTGGCGATCTGCTCATGGGTTAAGGCAAGATCTGTACTTCCTGAAAGATATTCTTCCTCCAGGAGAAGGGCGGCTAGCCGCTCGTCCAGCTTTTTGCTTAAAACCTGTTCCAGTACCCACATGACTTCAGAAAAACGGGAGGCCATAAGTTCATTGGTATACAGAGCCGCTCTGGCATTTTCCTCCAGGCAGGAGCGATAGACGTCCGCGGGAATGTGGATGACAGAGACGTCCTGGACCGGAGTGACGAAAATATCAAACTGGATGCTGTTAAAAACGCAGGAAGCGGTAAACAGGCAGATATCTCCGTCAAAGAGGCGGTACAGGGTCAGTTCCCGGCCTTCTTCTGTATTAATGTAGGCCCGGATCTGGCCGGAGAGAATGAGCAGTATACCCAGACAATCCTGGCGTCCCTGATGAATCACAGAGCCTTTGGGGTAATGACGTATGGAGGCGTTTCCCGCCAGTTGTTCCTGCCACTGGGAAGAAAGGCCCTCCCAAAATGGAAAAAAGAGGGCCATCTGCTTTTTCATTGGTTCATTCATGAGGTCGTTCCTTTTCTGCTTTTGATGACTTTAAGGCGGGTGAAATCTTCCCGCTCTTTTTCCTCCAGCGCCGTCTGAATGGTTTTCACCAGAGTTGTGTATCTGGGAATGGTAATATTTTGCAGAGCGTTGGCCCGCTTTCGGGTTTTTATAATGCTGGCGGCCAGGCGGTAGGCGCTGGTCTCCACCGTTGCCAGCTTAATGGTCAGCTCTTTGACCCTGCTGAAATTGTATACTGCTTCATCCAGGGCAATGGTGGAGTGGTAAAAGTCATAGGAGGGTTTTTGGGATGGCGGCGGCGCCTCCACCAGAGGGATCTCTGTGCCCATAATACTCCGGTATTTAATCCGTATGCCCGTTTCCTCAGGAACGGTGTAAGAGATATTTTCCACATTCATAATGCCCATTTCAATATTGGCCTTTTGAAGGGCCGCGTAGGCTTTTTTAAATGTTATATCAATCTCCTTTTGAATATTCTGCGCTTTTTCCGTTAATTCCATAAGCTCCCGGATGAGTATATTCCGTTTTTTATCCATAAGATCATAGCCCTGATTGGCCAGAGCCAGGGAATTTTTAGCAAGGATCAGATTGCCTTTGGTGGGAAATTCATTGGGATCCAATTTTAGTCACCTCCTGCGGAGTTTTTCATACAAGCATGAAACGCATGTCTATTTGACCCTGGTATCATCATAATATTTATCCAGAAGTTTTGTATCAATGCGGTCCAGTTCATCTTTGGGAAGCATACGCAGCAGCTTCCAGCCAATATCCAAAGTCTGGATGATGGAGCGGTTTTCAAAAATGTCCTGGCCGATAAATTCATTTTCAAATGCCTTGCCAAAGGAAAGATACTGTTTATCTACAGGGGAGAGTTCATCCTCGCCGATGACGGACGCCAGCGCCCTGGCCTCGCCCACCTTGGCGTAGGCGGAGAAAAGCTGGTTGGCTACGTCCTGATGATCCTCACGGGTAAAGCCTTCGCCGATGCCGTCTTTCATAAGACGGGAGAGGGAGGGCAGCACGTTTATAGGCGGGTAAATGCCCTGCTGGTGGAGGGATCGGTCAAGAACGATCTGTCCCTCGGTGATATAGCCGGTCAGGTCAGGGATGGGATGGGTAATGTCATCCCCTGGCATGGTCAGGATGGGGATCTGGGTGACAGACCCTTTGCATCCGGCGATAATTCCGGCTCTCTCGTAGATGGTGGCCAGCTCGCTGTAGAGGTAGCCGGGATAGCCCTTCCGGCTGGGAATCTCGCCCTTTGAGGATGAGATCTCACGGAGCGCCTCGGCATAGGAGGTCATATCAGTGAGAATAACAAGGACATGGTAGCCTTTGTCAAAGGCCAGATATTCCGCCGCCGTCAGGGCAACTTTTGGAGTGATGATACGTTCCGCTACCGGATCGTTGGCAAGATTTAAGTAGGTTACTACATGGCTGGCTGCGCCGCTTTCCTCAAAAGTACGGCGGAAAAATTCGGCCACATCATGCTTGACGCCCATGGCGGCAAAAACCACGGCAAACTGTTCGTTATCCCGGCGGTCACTGTACTCGCCGCTGATTTGGCTGTCAGCGCTGTCAGCGCTTCCGGCGCTGTCCGGACTGCTGTCCCTCTGATCGTCCCCTGAGGAAAGGGAGGCCTGTTTGACAATCTGGGCGGCGAGCTGGTCGTGGGGCAGACCGTTGCCGGAGAAGATGGGGAGTTTCTGTCCCCGAATCAGTGTAGTCAGGCCATCAATGGCGGAAATTCCTGTGCGGATATAGTTTCTTGGATATTCCCGGCGCACCGGGTTCATCGGCTTTCCGTTGACGTCCCGGCGGATGTCGGAGACGATTTCTCCGAGACCGTCAATGGGCTGTCCCAGGCCATTAAAGGTCCGGCCGAGGATTTCCTCGGAAAGTGTGATCTCCATAGGGTGTCCTGTCAGCTTTGTCCGGGTGTTGGACAGGGACATATTGGCTGTGTTTTCAAAAACCTGGATTACCGCCCGGTCCTCGTCAAGCTGGATAATACGGCCAAGTTTTGTTTCTGTGCCGTCAACTTTCATCTCGACGATCTCTTCAAATGAGGCGTTCATGACCCCTTCCAGGATAACGAGAGGGCCGTTAATGCTGGTTAATCCAAGATATTCAATGGACATGTCAATCCCTCTCCTTTCTATGCGTTTTCATCCATGAGACGCTGATAGAAAGCGTCGATATTGTCATGGTATTCATTAAATTTGTCCAGCTCATCGTTGCCCACGTTATATTTGATGGAAATGATTTCTTCAAAGATCCGGTCCTCTCTTAAAAGGGACATGGGCATATTCAGGCCGATGAGAGCTTCACATTTGTCGTAGAGATAGAGAATAGTCTCCATCATTTTTAACTGTTTTGCCAGAGGCACGTAGGTATCGGAAGGGTGGTAGGCATTCTGCTGCAAAAATCCAAGGCGGATGACCCTGGCGATCTCCAGTACCAGTTTCTGGTCATCGGGCAGAACGTCGCTGCCGATAAGCTTGACAATCTCATTTAATTCGCTCTCCTTTGTGAGAAGGGCAAGAATCCGTGTGCGGCAGGGAATGAAATCTCTGCCTACATGGGTTTCATACCATGGGGTGAGATCCCGCACATATTCACTGTAGCTGGTGAGCCAGTGGATAGCCGGGAAATGTCTGGCATAAGCCAGGGATTTGTCCAATCCCCAGAAGCAGCGGACGAAACGTTTGGTGTTCTGGGTGACCGGTTCGGAGAAATCACCGCCCTGGGGAGAAACGGCACCAATGATGGTGACAGAGCCTTCCATCCCGTTTAATGTCTCCATAAATCCAGCCCTCTCGTAAAAGGCGGAGAGGCGGGAAGCAAGATATGCAGGAAAGCCTTCTTCCGCAGGCATTTCCTCAAGGCGCCCGGAAAGTTCACGCAAAGCCTCGGCCCAGCGGGAGGTGGAGTCGGCCATGATGGCTACGTGATAGCCCATATCCCGGTAATACTCAGCCAGGGTCAGACCGGTATAAATACTGGCCTCACGGGCGGCCACAGGCATGTTGGAGGTGTTGGCGATGAGAGTGGTTCGCTCCATGAGGGAGTTGCCCGTCCGGGGATCTTTCAGCTTGGAAAAATCTTCCAGCACTTGAGTCATCTCATTGCCACGCTCACCGCAGCCGATATAGATAATCAGATCCGCGTCGCACCATTTGGCGATCTGGTGCTGAGTCATGGTCTTTCCGGTACCAAAGCCTCCGGGAACCGCGGCCGTACCGCCCTTGGCGATAGGGAACAGTGTATCAAGAATACGCTGACCGGTGATCAGGGGACGGTCAGAGGGAAATCTCTGGCGGGTTGGCCGGGGGACGCGGATCGGCCAGTGCTGAACCATAGTCAGGGGTATTTCATGGCCGGAATAGTCGGTCAGGGTGGCGATGACCTGATGAATGGTGTAGTCGCCGTCAGGGACAACATTTTTAATAGTTCCTGAAAGATTTGGCGGTATCATGATCCGGTGTTCCAGGGCGTGGGTTTCGGGAACGGTGGCAATGACGGTGCCGCCGGTGACTGCGTCCCCGTCTTTGACGGTCATGTGTGTGGGCCATTTTTTTTCACTGTCCAGAGATTCGACAGAAATGCCCCGGTCAATAAAGGCGCCGGAGTGTCTGGCAATCTCGCTTAAAGGCCGCTGGACGCCGTCGAATATATTTCCGATAATTCCAGGGGCCAGGGTGACGGAAATAGCGTCGCCGCTGCCAATGACTTCCTCCCCTGGCTTTAAACCTGTGGTTTCTTCATATACCTGGATAATGGTCTGACTGCGGCTTAACGCGATGACCTCGCCCACTAGCCGGTCTTTGCCCACGTAGACCATTTCGGACATTTTAAACCCCGGATCGCCTTTGACATAGATCACAGGGCCGTTAATTCCATAAATTTTTCCAGTGATTGTCATGATGTCCTCCTGTGGGCCGCGCTGTTGTGACTGGCGTGAAGCTGCCGTATCACAGGGCGCGCGGCGTCAGATAGTTACTATTCACAGTACCCTCCGCTTCAAATCGACTGTGAATAATAACATCAGATTTTAAAGTTGTTTTTTTCTTCCTCCAGCCGTGTGGCGTAGGAATAATCAATTAAAATATTTTTCGAGGGAACTTCGGCCCGGATGCCGCCGATAAAATCCTGGCTGCTGACAGAGATTTTTGTCCGGCAGCGCTGCTCCAGTTCCGGGATCAGACCGGAATCTGAGGCGTCCACATAGATGGTCACCGGATGGTTTTCCACCATGGCGAGAATCTTTCGTATATGAACTTCCAGACTGCGGATATATTCTGGATCTTTTTTGTATTCAACAAGCATATCAGTTACATCAGAAAAAATCTTTTCCTTTACCTGGTGATGTTTTTCGCCGATATCCCGTTTGATTTTGTTTTGCTCCATAGAAAGAAGACGATTGTGTTCCCTCCGAATCTTGTCTGTCTGGGTGACGATATAGGAGTCCCCCTCTTTCTTGACTTGCTCGATTTTGCTGTTATAAATTTTTTCAAGAGACTGACGGTACTGGGCCAACATGACACTGCCCTGGTGGCTGGCTTCGGCAATAGCGGAGTCCTTAAAAAGCTCCAGTTTTTCTTCAAGGGTCATTTTTCCTCCTCCTGTACCTTTACGCCAATGGCTTCATTGACGTAATCCATAATAAAGTTAGGGCTGCGCCCTGTGCCGTGGCGGTCCGGGATAGCAACCACAATAGGCAGGCGCCGGTTCAGTTTAATGTCTTCGATAATATCGGGGAAATGGCTGCCAAGCAGTTCAGTGATCAGCAGCACCCCGATAGTTTTATCCGCCAGCACCCGTTCAAGCTCCCGGCGGAGCGGTTCCCGGTCGTGAACTACAACGCCCTCAACGCCGGCCAGGCGCATACCGGTTAATGTAT
This sequence comes from Catenibacillus scindens, assembly GCF_014202115.1. GTDB lineage: Bacteria > Bacillota > Clostridia > Lachnospirales > Lachnospiraceae > Catenibacillus > Catenibacillus scindens. The sequence continues at coordinate 98,922 of NZ_JACHFW010000006.1, read as the reverse complement.
CAACGTTATCACTGATTAAATACATGCGCATAAAATCACCTTAATTCAGGATAAGGAAGGAGATCAGAAGTCCGTACAAGGCTACACCTTCGGCAAGGGCAACAAAGATCAGGGCCTTACCCATGACAGAGGAGTCCTCACTTAAAGCGCCGAGAGCCGCGCTGGCGGAAGATGCCACGGCAATGCCGGCGCCGATGGTGGACATACCTGTGGACAGGGCGGCGGCAATATAGCGAAGTCCCTGGGATATGCCGGACGCGGCATCTGCAGTCTCAGCGGCGTTGACGCTGCCTCCGAAAAGCATAATATTAGCAACGACAATGATGGCGAAAAAGGTGGTGATATTAATAGCCAGAGTAGTCTTTAAACGCCCTTTTTTCCGTTCGCCCAGAAGAAAGGCCATAAATGGGATAAAAATACTTAACATAAGAGCCGCGATGAGTATAATTTTTGCGATCATTTTTTAATCCTCCTGTGGTATTGGTGTCTTACACATAGTTATAACATTGCCATGTTTCAGGCTGCCTTTGAGTTTTTTTGCGGAGTGGGGACGGGTGCCGCGTAAGGCTTAAATTCTCTGCCTGTCCCGCTGTAAAAACGGCTGAACATTTCATAGTATTCCAGACGGAGTACCTGAATGCCTACAATAAGCCCTTCAAGGGCGGAGATTAGTATGTTTCCAAAAATAACAATAACGATGCCCGCCGGTGTGGCCGCGTTTTCAATATTGGAAAGCATCATGACAACGCTCATCATGCCGGCGTGGCTTAAAGCGAAGGCGCCGACACGGATAAAGGATACCGAGTTGGTCACAAAGCTTAAAAGAATTTCGATCAGTTCAAAAATAGATTCGACAACAAACATGACCGGGCCTTCATGGAGATGGACTTTCTTTTTGTTGATCGCATCCTGCAAAGGCTGGGCAAAGGCAATGGCAAAGAGGCATATGATGATCAGCGCCACTAAAAGTGCCATAAAACGTGTGGGCCCCATAGCCGGGATCAGTTTTGTTACAAGAATATAGATCACAGCCACATAGAAGATAAGGCCGGTCAGACCGTTGGTTCCAATTAAGGCCGCACCCGGATTTTTCTGGCGGATGCAGTTAATGATGTTGATGATCATAGCCACGATGATTAGGCCGACACCAAAGCATATGGCCAGGATGAGGGTAGTCATAATATTCTCCGATTCCATTGGCTTCATCCACACAGTGGGCAGCACATGTTCAAAGCCGAAGAAGCTGCCGTACATAAATCCGAAAAATACGGAAAAGAGGCCGCAGAAGGAGATGATCCCTGCAATGTTCATATGTTTGATCCGGTAAAGCAAAAATCCTCCGATGACCAGACAGGCGCCCTGTCCCACATCGCCGAACATGATGCCGAACATAAAAGCGTAAGTCAGAGCCAGAAATTTGGTGGGGTCAAGCTCGTTATAGGCGGGAAGGCCGTACATGGTCACAAACATCTGGAAGGGTTTAAAGATCCCCCGGTTGGACAGCCGGGTGGGCGGTTTCGCGGTGGGGGACTGATAATCGTCCTCGATGAGGATATCCACATCTTTGTCGCCCTTCATATCTTTTTGGAGGGCTAGGGCGTCTTTTTCCTCCATCCATCCGCACAGAATATAGAAAACTTCCTGACGTTCCCGGGTACAGGCGGCACGCTTGCGGATATCAAAGTGCCGGGATATATTCTGGAGGACACTGTAGGCTTCGTTTATTTCCGCGCGCCGCTCAAAGTACAGGTTGGAAAGTTCAAGGCTGCACTGGGTGATCTGCTGGCGCGTCTGTTCCAGCTTTTTCTGGATGGCGCTCCGGGCTTCTTCCGGCGTTCCTGTAATTTCTCCGGAAAGATGGATGCGTTCAAAGTGCATGGAAGCAAAGATAGCGTCCACTTTTACAAAAGTTGCCTGGGGAGCGAAGTACACGCCCCAGACGTACTGGGAGTCCCGGCTGCTTTCATAAAAGATGGTGTTTAAATTGTCGTAGACATATTTTGAAAAAGTATCAAAATAGTTGAGAGCGATCCTTCCAAAACGGAATTTAATAAACTTAAATTCAAGGATTTTTGAGATAGGAAAATGAATTCCGCAAAAGGGTGCGATCTCATCTAAAAGTTCCAGATAATGGGTTTCTGACGATTCCAATTCCTGTTTTTGCTGGGAAAGCTGTCCGCTTTTTTCACGTATGGAAGCAATGAGATTTTTCGAGCTTTCCAACAGTTCCCTTGCGCTGCGGCCGCAATTCACTAGGGGGAGATGATCCGGATCCCCGTGGTTGACTATCTGCGCCATATCTCTGAGTGTGGCCACTGTTTCTTTATAAGGATTTTCTTCAATAAAGGGCGTCAGCGTGTGAGTGTCACCCAGTTCTGAAAGGGCATTTTCAAGATGAATCGGGTAGCGCAGCAGATATTTTTGTGTAACCCGGTCAATATCTTGCTTAGGGCCGGTAATATTGACAAATTTCATCTTTGCGATCATAGTATGTCACCTCCTGAGTCGTATTTAGACCGTCGATTTTTGTCAGGTCGACTGTACATATCTTAAAGTCTGATCCGCGTCAAGGCCGTAGCGTATACATTCCATGGCCGTGGTCAGACGGTTGATTTCTTCTTCTCTTAAAAAAAGATATTCTTCAATAACAGCCAGAGAGTAAGGATATTTTCTGGCGGCCTGGCGGCGCAGATTTCTCATGATCTCCTGATACATCCGCCACAGGGCAGTGTCTGAGTCCGCTGCGCTTTGTTCCACAGAAGTCAGGGCGCGGCCGTAGAAGGATCTGCCCAGGAGTTCCCGATACTCGTCAAGTGTTTCGCTTTCAATAAGCCTTCGGATATATGAAGGGGTGAGACGGAAGTGAACCGGGATCAGATTGCTGTACATTTGTGAGGGTTCTACCTGATAGAAGCGTTTTGAACGGTAGATCCATAAAATGTTAAGCAAGTCGATCTGTGTTCCGTAAATTTTAGTCATCTGTTCCAGTTCCCATGCTTTCAGGACTTTGTCCTTTAACTTCCAGAGAAATTTGAAAAAATAAATATCCAGGGCAAGCTCGTAGTCAAACAGGCTGACGTCCGTCCGGTCTTTCAGGGCCTTCAGCAGAGGGTAGTAGTCGCTGTGTTCAATGACCTCAAAAAATTCATCCAGACTTTTGCACCGGGAAAGGGCATCCAGGGAAATGCTGGACTGATCCCGGAAATGGGGCGGGATCAAAGATGTATCAAAGAGAATATCCCGGTGATCAAAGATCAGGTGGAGAAATGTTTTGACAATCTGAATCTCATAGCGCCGGAAATAAACTTTCAAGAACTTCCGTTGGTCAGGGCCGGCGAAAGCGTAAATGCGGGCATAATCGTCATACAGTGCTAACTGGAGCAGTTTTTCAATCTCTCCCCTGTGCAGGACTGTTTCCGGAACACTCTCAAAGACTTTTATATAGGAAGGAACTGTTTTGATCCAAGAGAGAAATTCCGGGACAGACTGCATAGAAGCGATGTTATAATAAGCCTCCCGGTCAAGAAGCCGTCCTTTCATGGCGCGGACCTTGGCGGATATGCCGCTGTAATTCATAAGGGCGTTATTCATAGGCTCACGCTCCTATAATCCGTGAGAAGATCTCCCGGACATACTTGTCATGGTTAGTTTTATAATTCTCATCCAGGGCAGCCAGATCTTCCTTTGCCTGCAGGGACAAGTTGTTGATCTGTCGGGCGTTTTCTTCGTCCAGTTCCCGCGTAAGGGCTTCCATGTGGCTCTGGCACTGGGACTGGATCTGATCGGACATGATCTGGGCCTTTTCGTCAAATTCTTTTGCAAGGGCCTTTTTGCGGGCCAGGGCGTTTTCCATAATCTGGCTGGCTCTGGTGTCAATACTGCTGAGGGTTTCGATAACATCGGTTGTCAATGGCCATCACCTCCAAGTTCAATGCTTTTATAGTAAACGACAAATATATTTGTCGTTTATCTCAAAACCTCCGGGGGATGCGCACGATTTTTGCAAGGAAAGATCTGCGCTTTGCGCAGCAAAAACCGGCGCAGGAAACGTCATAATAAAAATTATTATGACGTTTCCTATAGTTTATAATACTACTTTTTCCGGAAAAAAGCCAAACAATTTTGGTAAACTTTGCCATGTCTTTGGACGTTTGATCCGCCGGTACTTTTTCAGATCAAAGCCATAGAAAAAAGCAGGTATTTCCGGATAATTTCTGGAAAACCTGCTTTTTTCTGACATTTTATTCCTGCGGGCAGTGAGCCAAGCGAACGCGCTCGCACGTCCATTTGGCGAACGCCGCGAGGGTCAAATACCCCGCCCCCCTGGGGCGCTGCTAGTTTGATGCTCCGTTGCTTACAGAGGGGTATTTGACTTTAAGGATGAAAAAACGGCGCGTTGCCGGCTAAGCCGGAACGCGCCATTGCGTAAGGAAAATGTGACTGCCGCAGGAATCCGCTGTTAAGCGAAACTCCTGAGACAATTTATATAAAGCAGCGGCTCATAAAAAACCTTGCCTGCTTTGCTGTGAACACTTAGCGAGTCCGAGGGCTATCTGCAAGATAGCACGAAAGACGAGCTTAGTGAGAACGCACATCGCAAACCTTAATGAGCCCGAAGGGCAAATTTAGTTTTGCGATGTTACCCGTAACGAACACTTAGCGAGTCCGAGGGCTATCTGCAAGATAGCACGAAAGACGAGCTTAGTGAGAACGCACATCGCAAATTATACAGAGAACAGAAGCTGATCGTATGTAGGGTACGGAAGGTATTCGTCTGGGATCTTAGCTTCAGCTTCATCTGCTGTCTTGCGCAGTGAATCCATGATTGGCAGCATTTCGTTGAGGCAGGTATTTGCAGCATCCTGCATGGAATCCATGCCGCTGATCTTCTCATTGATATGGGCGAGAACCTCAGTGATGGAGCCAAGACCGGAGCTTAAAGTTTCATAGGCGCCGGATAGACTGGAAACAAGAGACTCTTCACTGGCTGTGGATACAGAAGGCATGAATGCTTTCTTTGCGGCGGCGTTTTTAGCCACATCCGCAGCATAAGTGGAAATAGCGGGAAGGAAATCTTTGGCGAGCATTTCATGGAGTGTCTTTGCCTCGATCTCGATCGTCTTGACATAATTCTCCAGTAAAATTTCATAGCGGGAGAAGATTTCTTCCTTTGTGAAGATATGATGTTCAGTCAGGAGCTTCACGTTCTTATCGGAAATAAATTCTTTCAATGCTTCCGGTGTGGAAACAAGATTGTAAAGTCCGCGGCGTTTTGCCTCCTCAACCCATTCCTCAGTATAGCCGTTGCCGTTAAATAAAACTTTTTTATGTTTGCGGATAGCCCGCTTGATCAGTTCATGGACGGCTTCTTCCATATGTCCCGGTTCAGCCTCTTTCAGTTCCTCATAGAACTGTGCCAGAGCTTCTGCCACAGCAGCGTTGAGAACCATGTTGGGGTTCGCTACGGAAGCGCTGGAGCCAAGCATACGGAACTCGAACTTATTGCCGGTGAAAGCAAATGGTGATGTACGGTTTCTATCTGTTGTATCTTTGGTGAAATGAGGAAGAACATGAGCGCCAATATCCATCTGGATTGTTTCATGTTTTCCAAAGTAACGGTCTTCCTCAATGGATTTGAGAACTTCAGTCAGCTCATCTCCAAGGAAAATGGAGACAATTGCCGGCGGCGCTTCGTTGCCGCCGAGACGGTGGTCATTGCCGGCTCCCGCAACGGAGATACGCATAAGGTCAGCATAATCATCCACTGCTTTGATGACAGCCATGAGGAATACGAGGAACTGGATATTCTCAGCCGGGGTTTTTCCTGGATTTAACAGGTTGTCGCCGGTGTTGGTCGTCAGTGACCAGTTATTGTGTTTGCCGCTGCCGTTAATGCCTTCAAACGGTTTTTCATGGAGCAGGCATACAAGTCCATGTTTTTCTGCTGTCTTTTTCATCAGCTCCATAGTAAGCTGATTGTGGTCAACAGCAACATTGGCGGTCTCGAAGATGGGAGCCAGTTCATGCTGTGCCGGGGCAACTTCGTTATGTTTGGTCTTGGCGGGAATGCTGAGTTTCCAAAGCTCTTCGTCAAGATCATGCATATATGCGGATACACGGGGCTTTAATGCGCCGAAATAATGATCTTCCATTTCCTGTCCTTTAGGAGCGGGGGCGCCGATGAGTGTGCGTCCGCAGAAAATAAGATCCCGGCGTTTATTATATAATTCTTTATCAACAAGGAAGTATTCCTGTTCTGGTCCGACGGTGGCGTTGACGCTGGTCACGTCATCCCGGCCCAGAAGTTTGAGCATTTTAACAGCCTCTTTATTTAACGCTTCCATGGAACGCAGAAGCGGTGTTTTTTTATCCAGAGCCTCGCCGCTGTAAGAGCAGAATGCTGTGGGGATATACAGTGTATTATCTTTGATAAACGCCGGGGATGTGGGATCCCAGGCGGTATAGCCTCTGGCTTCAAAGGTAGCGCGAAGTCCGCCGGATGGGAAACTGGATGCGTCTGGTTCACCCTTTACAAGTTCTTTTCCTGAGAAATCCATGATTACATCGCCGCTGTCTGTAGGGGAAATAAAGCTGTCGTGCTTTTCAGCGGTATAACCGGTCATGGGCTGGAACCAGTGAGTATAGTGGGTTGCGCCATTTTCAACCGCCCATTCTTTCATAGCCACAGCAACGGAATTAGCTACATCCAGTTCCAGATGAGTGCCGTTTTGAATGGTCTTTTTAAGGGCTTTATACATATCCTTTGGTAATTTGTTGCGCATAACCTTATCATTAAATACGAGACTGCCATATAATGCAGGGATGTCTTTTGACATAGGGAACACTCCTTTCACTTCATTCACAAGAGGTCCGGAAGCCGGGAGAGAGAAAAGGGCTTCCGGAATAGAAAAAAAGGCGCCCTGGATAATCCAGAACGCCTTTGCTCTATGTTCGTTAGTATACTCGAAAAAAAATATTTGTCAAGAGATTTTTTGAAAAAAATTTTGTAACAGTGAACAGTAATAACAGTTCAGCCATCAGGGATGGGCGGAGCGCCGGTTCATGAGCAAAGGGGCGGCGTAAGCCGCGGGTCAGCGCGGCACAGCGCAGGCACGGGCTGAACTGCCGCAAAATTTTCCTTGCGGAATATATAAAAACCAGGTATAATAGCTATGGACAATTAAAGGGTGCTGTATATACAGCATCAGGTTTCCTGACAATAAATGTCACTCTGCTACTGTCGGACGGCGGAGGGGACATTTATTTTTTTGTCATGGGAAATTTTGTTTCCTGTGGCATAAAAACCGCTCTGATTTAGCTCGCGCTGCGGCAGAGAAGAAAATGTCGCCGATGCGGCCCGCAGCAGGCGGAGAATCCTGGCATTCAGAGTGGTTAAGCCTGGGGATCGTCCGATTTTTATTATTTTCGCTATCCAGATTTTTACGGTGGTGTGTCAGGTGGCTTTGGCCAGTATCCTTGGGGTGTACCATGGGTATGGCTTTACAGAACAGATTATTCCCAATTATCTGCTGACTTACTGCAGAAACTTTATTATGGTCCTTCCGGTGCAGCTTTTTATCGCAGGGCCTGCGGCCCGGTGGTTGTTTCGCCATATTTTTGTGGGAACCCAAAGAAGTGAAGCTGTTCAGGGGTAATATTTATATCTATTTTCCATTCATTTATGTGCGATATGTGATAAAATATGGAAAGGGAATTGGGTGGAACTGTAACAAATTAACAGATATAGAACAAAGAAAATTAAGGAGGGTAATCATGGGGAAATGAGTTCCAATTACAGAAGAACAGAAAAAATTATCTTACGCAAAATATTTTTACAGGCCCCTGGCGCCTGTGCCTGAGAAAAATCTTCAGGCAGCGCGATCTGGTCCTGTGGATGTGTCAAAAGCGCTGAAAATTCAGGATCGCAACCGCTTGTTTGAACCAGGATATCTGGATACGGAGACCGGCTATTGTATCATGGATGACGGCACAGGCTTTGTGGCTAATCTTTTGCAGATGCCGGGAGTTACGGGAGAGATGTTTGACTGGTGGTTTGCCTGGCATGGGCTAGGGGAGCTTCGCTATTCAATCTGGGATCCGGAAGATCATTACGACGCCCGCAGCCTGGATAAAGCGGTGGGAAGATGTCCGGCCCTACCAGCGGCGAGACGTCAGAGGTTATGTGTCATTTTATCAGGGAAACAGCTGATGGGGTGGAACTGCGGACCAGGTTTTGGATGGGGTGGACCATTGTAGATCAGAAAGCTGTCAAAACGCTGCCTGACGGCGTGCGTATCCCGGAAATCGCGGCCCAGACCCTTCTGTTCCATAATATGAAAGAATTTGCCAACCTGGCGTCTTTTCTGCCGGAAATTTTTGCGGAAGAAAAAAATAACTGGTAATATTTTTAAAACTGCCTTCGGGATTTTTGATTCCGGAGGCATTATTTTATCTTTCCATGTCTCAGAAGCTCAAGAACAGCGTCCTCTGTCTCAAGATCATAGTCGCCGGTAAATCCATGGCGATGATAGACCAAACCTTGGCCCATATTATTTTCGATATATGAAATGAATTTTTCAAGACCGTCTTCTTTGATACAGCGTATAAATGCACGGATTTTAACATTGTCCAAGGTATGCATATCTATACCGCAGGGACTTTCCGTGCATTCCCAGCAGCCGTTCAGATTTTTGGAGGAGCAGCAGTTATATTGAAAGCATCCCCTGGCAGAGCTTTGTTTGCTACAATGGTTTTCAAATTTACAGTTGCAGTCTCCTTCAGGATGGCATAAGCCGCAGAGAAGGCCGCAGTATGCGATTGAGTTTTCGGTCATAGTGTATACTCCTTTGTTATAAGTTGATTTTTTATCCTTGAGGTGAGACTGGCTCTGTGATTCTGTTATTTCCTCTGATAAGCGTTTTGGAATTTAAAATCTTTATAAGATCACTTCTGGTACAAGCCTGATATTATCATAATATATGGCATCAGGTTTGTATATCTTTATTTTCAAGATCATAGTCGCCGGTAAATATTTTTATAGTGCGTTTAGGCTGAAAATAAGGTAAAATAATTAAAAGAGAAGGAGATATGCCGGATATTTGTGATGAAAAGATTGGAGATTAGTGATGACACTGGAATTGAATGCAGAAGGATCATGGGAAAAATACGCGCTGCCGGATGAGAAGTTGTGGGAGCGCTTTGAATTTAGAAGTATTGGCCCGGAGGAGGGGGAACAGGCGGCCCAAATTGAACAGATATGTTTTCCGCCAAATGAAGCCTGTACAAAGGAACGTATGCTCAAGCGTGTTGAAAATGCGGCAGGGCAGTTTCTTGTAGCAGTGGACAGGCAGACGGGAAAACTCGCCGGATTTTTAAATGGACTGGCGACAGATGAGGGCACATTGAGAGATGAATTTTTTACGGATATAACCCTTCATGACCCTGCCGGAGAAAATGTGATGATCCTTGGCCTGGATGTGCTGCCCTCATACCGGGGGCAGGGCATTGCCAGGGAATTAATGTATGAATATTTTCGCAGGGAGAAAGCCCATGGCCGCCGGAAGATCATATTGACTTGTCTTTCGCAAAAGGTGGCAATGTACCGGAAAATGGGGTTTGAAGACCGGGGGATTTCTGAATCTGCCTGGGGCGGCGAACAGTGGCATGAGATGGTGTTTAACATTGATTAAGCATTTCTATAGGGAGGAAGAAAGAATGAAACATAAGGTGAGAGTAACGGTACTTGACACAAAACTGTATCCAGAGATTCAGCAGGAATATTGCGCGGATCCGGCATCCGGCGTCTGTCCGTGCTATAATCCCGGCGATGAGTTTGAGTTTTACCGTGACGGTGAGAGGGACGATTTCTGGCATATGGGACTGAATACACTGACAAAGACAAGTCATGACCCTGAGACGATTGCCGGAGGCCCCAAACTGCCGTTTTGTTCGGAAGCATGGGATGCTATCGCCCGGTATATTTATACGGGGCTGCAGGGCGGTTCCATTATGAAGGGCTGGATGAAGGAAGAAAATACAATGATTACCTGCTGTTCAGACGGGACAAGGCCGGTGATTTTCAAAATTGAGAGAATTGATTATGAATAAAAGGATAAAATAGAAAATGGAAAAAGTCATTGTCATTGGCTGCCCTGGGGCAGGGAAAAGCGTCTTTAGCAGGAAGCTCAGAGATAGAACCGGGCTTCCCCTTTATTATTTGGATATGTTGTGGCATAAACCGGATAAGACCAATGTGTCTTCGGAGCAATTTGACGCCGGACTAAAGGAAATCATGGAAAAAGACAGGTGGATCATTGATGGAAATTATCTGCGGACGATGGAAAGGCGTATTCAAATGTGCGATACTGTATTTTTGCTGGATTATCCGCTGGAAATATGCCTGGAAGGCGCAAAGTCCCGGATCGGAAAAGAAAGAGAGGATTTGCCGTGGAAGGAAACGGTCTTTGATGAGGAATTTCGGCAATGGATTCTGGACTTTTCCAGGGATCAGCTTCCGGTGATCTATGAATTGCTGAAAAAGTATAAAGAAAAAAAGATTATTGTTTTTCGGGCACGGGAGGAAGCTGGGAAATATTTGAAGAATCTGTAAAAATGGGTATATCTTTTTGCCGCCTGTACATACTAAGCAGTAGCCGTCTATTCGGGAAATCGGAGTGTAATGCAGTACGCAGGGATTTGCCCAGGAAGCTCTCAGTTGAAACCGGACAAAATCCTGCGCCAAAACTCACTCGCGGGTCTTGAATAAAAAGGGCTTGACCTTATACCAGGAATAACCTTTATAATGAAATTAACACTGGTAGGTTAAAGATATTGGGCTAAAGTTCTTTGAACCTGATATCGTGAAAAAAGCCTGAAAGGGCGCGCAAAAGGAGGTATTTTTATGGTGAATCTTGAAAAGATCCGTGTTGTGCAGTATGGCTGTGGAAAGATGAGTAAGTACATTCTCCGCTACCTGTATGAAAAGGGAGCCGAAATCGTTGGGGCGATTGATACAAACCCTGAAATCGTAGGGATGGATGTAGGCGACTATGCCGGCCTGGGGGTTAAACTGAATATTCCTATCCGCTCCGACGCGGATGAGGTACTGGATGAGTGCGATGCGGATATTGCCGTGGTAACACTGTTCAGCTTTATGAAAGATGTAATGCCTCATTTTGAGCGCTGTCTGTCCAGAGGGATAAATGTGGTCACTACCTGTGAGGAGGCCATTTACCCGTGGACTACCGCCGCTGCCATCACTAACCGTCTGGATAAGATGGCTAAAGAAAATCACTGTACCATTACAGGTACGGGAATGCAGGATATTTTCTGGGTGAATATGATCGGCGCTGTAGCCGGCGGTGTTCACAATATCCGTAGGATCGAAGGCGCGGTCAGCTACAATGTGGAAGATTATGGATTGGCGCTGGCAAAGGCCCACGGCGTGGGGCTGACGCCGGAAGAGTTTGAGGCGCAGATTGCCCATCCGGAAGTGCTGGAGCCGGCCTATGTGTGGAACTCCAACGAGGCGTTGGCAAACAAACTGGGTCTTACCATTAAATCTATCAGCCAGAAGAGTGTACCTTATTTTTACGATACAGATTTATGGTGTGAGACTACTGGTGAGACGATCAAAAAAGGCAATTGTATCGGCATGAGCGCGGTAGTAACTACAGAAACTTTCCAGGGGATCACTATTGAGACACAGTGTATCGGAAAGGTTTATGGACCGGATGACGGGGATATGTGCGACTGGAAGATTTTGGGCGAACCGGATACAGAATTTCACGTGGTTAAACCTGCCACGCCGGAACATACATGTGCTACTCTGGTTAACCGTATTCCTACCATCTTAAACGCTCCCGCCGGCTATATTACCGCAGAGAAGCTGGACGATGTAGAGTATCTTACATGGCCGATGCATATGTATATTGATTGAAGATTACTGATCTATTGAAACAGTGTTGAGCCGGGGCCTTTCTGTTCATCGGGAAGGCCCCGGCTCTGATGGCTGAAGGCGTGAAGTAACCGTTCAGCTCGCGCCATTCGCAAAGTCGCGCTGACGCGCTGACCCGCGGCTTACGCCGCTGCTTTGCTCATTATCGGGCGCTCAGTTCATGAGGGATAAGGCGGTCTGATTCTTATGCAAGCATAAATCATCCCGCCTTATCCCTCATGGCTGAACGGTTACAAAAATTTTTCTTTACAAACGGAAAAAAATAAGGTATAGTAATATGCATTAATAAAAAAATGGTGACAAAGGTGTCAGAACAATGTAATTGGGAGAGATTACAGTGGTTCTGACACTTTTTTGTTGCCGTCAGCGCACCGCGCACTGCATATAAGCAGATGGAAGATCACTGCCTGTGTGCCATAACAAGGAGGAAAATGTGATGGTAAAGTATGTTTTTGTAACCGGAGGCGTTGTCTCCGGACTTGGAAAGGGTATTACGGCTGCGTCCCTGGGGCGGCTCTTGAAGGCCAGAGGCTACAGGGTGACTATGCAGAAGTTTGATCCCTATATTAATGTGGATCCGGGGACTATGAATCCTATCCAGCATGGTGAAGTGTTTGTCACAGATGACGGTACAGAGACCGACCTGGATCTGGGCCACTATGAGCGTTTTATCGACGAAAGTCTTGACAAAAATTCCAACGTGACTACAGGTAAAATATACTGGTCCGTACTTCAGAAGGAACGTCACGGGGATTACGGCGGGGGAACGGTACAGGTGATCCCTCACATTACCAACGAAATTAAAAGCCGTTTCTACCGGGCAAAATCCCCGGATGAGGAGCGCATCGCCATTATTGAGGTGGGCGGCACAGCGGGAGACATTGAAAGCCAGCCGTTTTTGGAGGCAATTCGCCAGTTTCAGCATGATGTAGGCCATGAAAACGCCATTTTGATCCATGTCACCCTGATTCCTTATCTGAAAGCTTCCGGCGAGTTAAAGACAAAACCTACTCAGGCCAGTGTAAAGGAACTTCAGGGTATGGGGCTCCAGCCAGATGTGCTTGTATGCCGCAGCGAATATCCTCTGGGGCAGGATATTAAAGATAAAATTGCCCTGTTTTGTAATGTTCCCGGCAGCCATGTTCTTCAGAATCTGGATGTGGAGTATCTCTATGAAGCACCTCTTGCCATGGAAAAAGAACATCTGGCTCAGGTTGTCTGCGAATGCCTTCAGTTGGAATGTCCAAAGCCGGATCTTGGCGACTGGGAAGCCATGGTGGACGCTCTCAGACATCCGAAGACAGAAGTGGAGATTGCCATGGTCGGCAAATATGTTCAGCTCCATGACGCCTATTTAAGCGTGGTTGAGGCATTAAAGCACGGCGGTATCGCCAGCCACGCCAACGTGCATATCCGGTGGGTAGATTCAGAGGATATTGTGGACGAGGCATGCTGTAAAGAACTTCTTGGCGGAGTGGACGGTATTTTGGTGCCGGGCGGTTTTGGCACACGGGGAACGGAAGGAAAAATTATGGCGATCCAATATGCCCGTGAGAACAAAATCCCATTCCTTGGCATCTGCCTTGGAATGCAGTTGGCCATCGTAGAATTTGCCCGGAATATTCTTGGCTATCACGACGCTAACAGCATTGAGCTGGATCCGGATACCATGCATCCGGTCATTGCCCTGATGCCGGAACAGGACGGTGTGGAAGATATTGGAGGAACTTTGCGTCTTGGCGCTTACCCATGCGTGCTGACAGACGGCACAAAGTCCATGGAATTGTACGGACAGAAAGAGATTTCCGAGCGCCATCGCCATCGCTATGAAGTCAATAATGACTATAGAGATAAATTGAAAAATAACGGCATGACCCTGGCCGGACTTTCACCGGACGGACGTATTATTGAAATGATCGAGCTGAACGACCATCCGTTTTTTATCGGCACTCAGGGACATCCGGAATTAAAATCCCGGCCAAATAACGCCCATCCCCTTTTCCGTGGATTTATCGCGGCGGCCGTAAAATACAGAGAGAAAAAATAATGTAAGAAAGAGAGGATTTTTCAAATATGAGACAGGCTACCCGTCAAAGCGGTCTGTACCGCCCTGAATTTGAACATGATAATTGCGGTATCGGTGCCATTGTCAACAGCAAAGGACAGAAAAGCCACCGTACCGTGGAAAATGCGCTGAAAATTGTTGAGAATCTGGAACATCGCGCAGGAAAGGACGCTGAAGGAAAGACCGGTGACGGCGTTGGTATCCTGCTTCAGATTTCACATAAATTCTTCTCCAAAACATGCCGCAGCCTTGGCATTGAACTGGGGCCGGAAAAAACTTACGGTATTGCCATGCTTTTCTTCCCTCAGGACGAATTGAAATACAACCAGGCCAGAAAAATGTTTGAAGTGATTGTGGAAAAAGAGGGCCTTTCCCTTCTTGGCTACCGGGAAGTTCCGGTCTGCCCGGCAGTTCTCGGACAGAAAGCCAGAGAATGTATGCCCCGGATTATCCAGGCGTTTATCCAGAAGCCGGAAGATGTGGCTGTGGGACTTGATTTTGACCGCAAACTTTACATTGCCCGCCGTATTTTTGAACAGAGTAATGACAATACTTATGTTGTCTCTATGTCCAGCCGGACTATTGTATATAAAGGTATGTTTTTAGTGGGACAGCTGCGCACTTTCTTTGGGGATCTTCAGGACGAGTCCTATGAATCAGCTATCGCTATGGTTCATTCCCGTTTCAGCACCAACACGAACCCAAGCTGGGAGCGGGCACACCCCAACCGTTTTATTGTTCACAACGGCGAGATCAACACCATCCGGGGAAATGCCGACAAGATGCTGGCCCGTGAGGAAACCATGGCCTCCCCTTATTTTGAAGGGGAGCTTCACAAAATCCTTCCAGTAGTTAACACCAACGGTTCCGACTCAGCTATGCTTGACAATACTCTGGAATTTTTGACTATGAGCGGTATGCCCCTGCCCCTGGCGGTAATGATCACCATCCCTGAGCCCTGGGCCAACAACCCGGCAATTTCCCAGGATGAGCGGGATTTTTACCAGTATTATGCCACAATGATGGAGCCCTGGGACGGCCCGGCGTCTATTGTATTTTCCGACGGCGAGCTGATGGGTGCGGTTCTTGACCGGAACGGCCTGCGCCCGTCCAGATATTATGTCCTTAAAAACGGCGATGTAATTCTGGCCTCCGAGGTAGGCGTTCTGCCGGTGCCTGAGGAAGAAATCGTTTTAAAAGAGCGCCTTCATCCGGGCAAAATGCTCCTGGTGGACACCCGGACCGGGGAAATTTTAGATGACGCCCAGGTGAAAGAAAAATATATGGCAGCCCGCCCTTACGGCGAGTGGCTGGATTCCAACCTTCTGGAACTTAAAAATATTAAAATACCTAACATGCGCATGGAAGAATACACCTTCGAGGAGCGCAGCCGCCTTCAGAAAGCCTTTGGCTATACTTATGAGGAATTTCGCAAGTCCATTTACAGCATGGCTTTAAACGGCGCGGAAGGGACGGCGGCCATGGGAGATGACACGCCTCTGGCAGTATTATCCACAAAACATCCCCCTCTGTTTAACTATTTTAAGCAGCTTTTCGCCCAGGTAACGAACCCGCCCATTGACGCTATCCGGGAGGAGATCGTCACAAGCACCTCTGTGTATGTAGGTAAGAAGGGCAATCTTCTGGAACAGCGCCCGGAAAATTGTCAGGTGCTTAAAATCAATAATCCCATCCTGACAAACACGGATATGCTGAAAATTAAAAATATGAAGGCCGACGGCTTTAAAGTAGCTGTAGTGCCCATTACTTATTATAAGAGCGCCAACCTCAAGCGGGCCATCGACCGCCTGTATGTGGAGGTGGACAAAGCTTACGCTGACGGGGCCAATATCCTTGTCCTTTCAGACAGGGGCGTGGATGAAAACCATGTGCCTATGCCGTCTCTGCTGGCGGTGGCCGCAGTGCATCAGCATCTTGTTGTGACGAAAAAACAGACGTCCATGTCACTGATCCTGGAATCCGGTGAGCCAAGGGAAGTTCACCATTTTGCAACCCTTTTAGGTTACGGAGCCACCGCGGTGAATCCTTATCTGGCTCTGGAATCTATCCGGGAGCTTATCGACGAAAAAATGCTGGATAAAGATTACTACGCGGCGGAAAGTGATTACAATTCCGCAGTTCTCCACGGTATTGTAAAGATCGCTTCCAAAATGGGTATTTCCACCATCCAGTCCTATCAGGGCTCTAAGATTTTTGAAGCCATCGGCATTTCCCCGGAGGTTATTGACACCTATTTTGCCGGAACTGTCAGCCGTGTGGGCGGCATTACCCTGGACGATATTGCAAAAGAAGCTGATGAGCGCCATTCTAAGGCATTTGATCCACTGGGACTTGGCACAGATCTCACACTGGACAGTATGGGATGGCACAAAATGCGCAGCGGCGGCGAGGAACACCGGTATAATCCCGAAACTATCCATCTCCTCCAGCAGTGTACACGGGAAGGCAGCTATGAACTTTTTAAGAAGTTTTCAGCTATGGCAGATACTGAGCGCAACGGTTATCTGCGCAGCCTGATGGAATTTGATTATCCGGAAAAAGGTATTCCCCTGGAAGAAGTGGAGAGTGTGGATGAGATCGTAAAACGGTTTAAGACCGGCGCCATGTCCTACGGCTCTATTTCCGAGGAAGCCCATGAGACACTGGCTATCGCTATGAATCATCTTCACGGCATGTCCAACACCGGCGAGGGCGGCGAGAGCGATGAGCGTCTGGATTCTGCGGGAAGCGATGTGGACCGCTGTTCTGCCATTAAGCAGGTGGCTTCCGGACGTTTCGGCGTGACCAGCCGTTACCTTGTCAGCGCCCGTGAAATCCAGATCAAGATGGCTCAGGGAGCAAAGCCTGGCGAGGGCGGACATCTCCCGGCGAAAAAGGTTTATCCGTGGATTGCCAGGACCCGTCACTCCACCCCCGGCGTGAGTCTGATCTCACCGCCGCCTCACCACGATATTTATTCCATCGAGGATTTGGCTCAGTTGATCTATGACTTGAAAAATGCCAACAAATACGCCCGTATTTCCGTCAAACTGGTGTCTGAGGCCGGCGTGGGAACTGTTGCCGCCGGTGTGGCCAAAGCCGGGGCTCAGGTTATCCTTATTTCCGGTTATGACGGCGGTACCGGAGCAGCTCCGGAAAGCTCCATCCACAACGCCGGACTTCCCTGGGAGCTTGGCCTCGCGGAAACCCATCAGACTCTTATCCAAAACGGTCTGAGAGAGCGGGTGCGTATTGAGACCGACGGCAAGCTGATGACCGGCCGGGATGTGGCGGTGGCCGCCCTCCTTGGCGCCGAGGAATTTGGTTTTGCCACAGCGCCCCTGGTAACTATGGGCTGTGTGATGATGCGTGTGTGTAACCTGGATACATGTCCGGTAGGTATTGCCACCCAGAATCCCCAGCTTCGCAAGCGCTTTGCCGGAAAACCGGAATACGTGGAAAACTTTATGCGCTTTGTGGCTCAGGAACTTCGGGAATATATGGCCCGCCTCGGTTTCCGCACACTGGATGAGATGGTCGGCCGCAGCGATATGCTGAAAGTGAAAGAAAACTGCCAGTCTCCGGCCGCTTCCAAAGTGGATCTTGGCGCTATTTTAGGCGATGGACAGAACGTGATCTTTAATCCGTCCAAAGTCTATGATTTCCAGTTAGAGAAAACGCTGGATGAAAAAGTGCTGTTAAAGCGGTTTAAAACCGCCATTGATAATGGAACAAAGGCGGAACTGTCTGTGAATGTGAGCAATACGGACCGTACTTTTGGTACCCTTCTGGGCGCTCAGATCACAAGAGAGCATAAGGAGGGACTGCCGGAAGATACGCTGACCATTCACTGCAAAGGCGCCGGCGGACAGAGCTTTGGCGCGTTTATCCCATCGGGTCTGACACTGGAACTGTGCGGCGATACCAACGATTATTTTGGAAAAGGTCTTTCCGGCGGAAAGCTTATTCTGTTCCCGCCCCAAGACGCCGGATATGTGGCTGAGGAAAATATTATCGCCGGAAATGTGGCCTTATATGGCGCTACATCAGGAAAGGTATTCATTAACGGTGTGGCCGGCGAGCGTTTCGCCGTGCGCAACTCCGGCGCATGGGCTGTTGTGGAAGGCGTAGGCGAGCATGGCTGCGAATATATGACCGGCGGCCGGGTTGTTGTCCTTGGAAAAACAGGGAAAAACTTCGCGGCAGGTATGAGCGGCGGTATTGCCTATGTTCTGGATGAAAACAATCATCTTTACAGAAACTTAAATAAAGATATGATTTCCATTGAGAAGGTGGAAAATAAATACGATATTCAGGAGCTTCGCGAAATGATCCGGGAGCATGTGGAAGCTACCGGCTCTCAGAGGGGCAAAAAGATCCTGGACAATTTTGAAGAATATCTTCCCAAATTTAAAAAGATCATCCCCAATGACTTTAAGCGCATGATCGCGTTAAGCTCAAAGCTTGAGGAAAAAGGAATGAGTACCCAGCAGGCACAGATGGAAGCTTTTTATGAAAGCTTCGCGAAATAAGCAGGAGGTGAACGGACATGGGTAAATCAACAGGTTTTTTAGAATATGAACGCAAGGATGCCACGTCTGAGGCTCCGCTTACAAGAATCAAGCACTTTAATGAGTTCAAAACGCCTCTCTCCACTCAGGAGCAGAGCCGGCAGGGTGCCCGCTGCATGGAGTGCGGCGTGCCCTTCTGCCAGTTCGGAGGTTTTGTGGGGAGCATGACCTCCGGATGCCCGCTCCACAATCTGGTTCCGGAAACCAATGACCTGGTTTACACAGGAAACTGGGAGCAGGCGTACCGCCGGCTGGCTAAAACCCACTGCTTTCCTGAATTTACAGGGCGGGTGTGCCCGGCGCTGTGTGAAGCTGCATGTACCTGCGGCCTTCACGACGCTCCAGTAGCCACAAAAGAGAATGAGAAATCCATTATTGAACGTGCCTTTGCCTCCGGCTGGGTGGAGGCCTGCCCGCCGAAAATCCGCACCGGAAAGAAGGTTGCTGTTGTGGGAAGTGGCCCTTCGGGGCTGGCGGCAGCCATGATGCTCAACCGCCGGGGACACTCGGTCACTGTATTTGAGCGCAGCGACAAGATCGGCGGACTTCTTCGCTATGGTATTCCTAACATGAAGCTGGAAAAATGGGTTATTGACCGGCGCGTAGCCTTAATGGAAGAGGAAGGCGTTGAGTTTAAAATCGGCGTGGACGTTGGCAAAGATATAAAGGCCACCCAGCTTTTAAAGGACTATGACCGGGTGATCTTAGCCTGCGGCGCCTCCAACCCAAGGGATATCAGCGTGCCTGGAAGGGACGCCAAAAATATTTACTTCGCCGTTGACTTTCTCGGCGCGGTGACAAAAGCACTGACAGAGGCTAAACCCGGAAGCGTGGGTGATGAGGACAGCCGCAAAACTTATATGGTTCCGGACAAAAAGGACAGTCTGTGCAATTTTGTCAAAGGAAAAAATGTCCTTGTTATCGGCGGCGGCGACACAGGTAATGACTGTGTAGGCACATCGGTGCGCCTTGGCGCCAAGTCCGTGGTGCAGCTTGAAATGATGCCGATGCCGCCAAAGGAGCGCGCGGCCTCCAATCCGTGGCCAGAGTGGCCAAAAGTCTTAAAAACTGATTACGGCCAGGAGGAAGCCGCCGCAGTCTACGGCAAAGATCCCCGTGTATACCAGACCACTGTGTCTGAGTTTATCAAAGATGAAAAAGGCAATGTATGTAAGGCTAAGATTGTCAGCCTGACGCCTCAGAAAGATGAAAAGACCGGCCGCACGGCTATGGTACCTGTGGAAGGCTCTGAAAAGCTGATGGACGTTCAGCTTGTTCTCATTGCCGCCGGTTTCCTGGGAGCCCAGAAATATGTCGCCGACGCTTTTAAGACAGCCACAGACGGCCGGAGTAACATTGCGGCCAACGATGTGGATTATAAAACATCCACAGACCGGGTATTTGCTGCCGGCGATGCTCGCCGTGGCCAGTCCCTTGTCGTGTGGGCCATCCATGAAGGACGGGAGGCCGCCAGAGCTGTGGATGAGTCTTTGATGGGCTATACAAATCTGTAATAACAGTTCAGCCATCAGGGATAAGTGTTGTGAAACCTGTGAAAAAACCTGTTTTCGTTTTTTCACAGGTTTTTTATCATAGAAAACTACGTTTTTTATGACAAAAAATACTCCGTTTAAGGAGAGATATAGGGAAAATTTCTGAAAATGCCTGTCCTGGCCGCAGAGAGTATTTTCTTGTTCCTTTCCGGAAGGTTTGATATAATCAAAACAAACTGACTATTTTGATCGGAGAGGAGTAATTATGATTAAGATCTGTTCGTATTCACATATTGGGTTTAACGTGAAAAATATGGAAAAGATGTTGGAGTTTTACTGCAGCAAGCTGGGTATGAGGGAAAAGTTTACGCTGACAACGGACGATATCCTGGATTTTTCCCGCTATGAGGAGTCTCAGGGGATTGTGCCTTCGCCTCATTCAAAGGTGTATATTGAGTCTGCCAAGGCTCATCCCGGACGGCCTCTGATCACTTACGTGGAAATGGCGACAAACCAATTCCTGGAGTTTTTTTATTGTTACGAAGATTTGAAGGACTGCCCGGAAATGTCTCGATATTACGGGTACCAGCATTTGGCGATCCAGGTGGAGAATCTGGAAGATACATGGGAGACAATTATTAAAAATGGTATTGTGCCGGATTCACCTATAAATATGGGCCCGGATTTTACAAAACAGTTTTGGGTTCATGATCCGGAAGGCAACCGGATAGAATTTATGGAATATACATCCCGGTCGTTTCAGGTCCTTGGACACAGGCGGGATGGCGCGCAGGATTTTTGTTAAATAATATCTGCGTTTTAAACAGAAAACAAGTACAACAAACATTATAGAGAAGATTATTTAAAATGACAGAGGAAAGAACAGATAAGTCAGAGTATAATATTGTCCATCTTCCCAAAGAACAGTGGGAAGGGGAAATTTTGCCGATGGGATATACAACGCAGTCATACTTTGATGTAGATCTTTCGGAGAATGATTGTGGATATCATATTAAAATTTCAAAGAGGACTGTGGATAAGTCCATTACACATACGCCGGAAGAGTATGATTTCCCGGACCGGCTGTATCAGCCTCACTGGGAAAAAGCTTTTGCCTGGGGGATCGTGGATGATGTGGGGGAAAAGCCCAGACTTTTGGCGGCTATTGAAACATGTCCGGAGGAGTGGAGCAATCGGCTGGTGGTGACAGAGCTGTGGGTTCACGAAGATTTACGCCGTCGTGG
Source organism: Catenibacillus scindens (assembly GCF_014202115.1). Classification (GTDB taxonomy): domain Bacteria; phylum Bacillota; class Clostridia; order Lachnospirales; family Lachnospiraceae; genus Catenibacillus; species Catenibacillus scindens. The sequence continues at coordinate 77,593 of NZ_JACHFW010000006.1, read as the reverse complement.
AATCGGACACAGGCTGATGGCTGTAGCTAAAGAGCAGGCCCGATTAGAACACCGGCGCGCTGTGATTTTGGAAACTCAGTCCTGCAATACGGCGGCCATTGCTTTTTATCAGAGTGAAGGCTTTAAGCTTATCGGTCTGGATACCTGCTGTTACAGTAATCAGGATGTTGAGCGCCGGGAAGTACGGTTTAATATGGGATATTTTTTGAGGAAAGACCGGAAAGTGGCAGAAAAAGATATAGTGATCCGACCGGAGCGGCCAAAAGAGTACAAAAGGGTGGAACAGATGGTTTTAGATGCTTTTTGGAATAAGTACCGGCAGGGGTGCAATGAGCATTTTCTTGTACATCAGCTTCGTAAGCAGGATATCTATCTTCCGGATTTGTCCAGGATTGCTGTCATTGGTGATGAGATTGTTGGAGCTATTTTTTATTCTAAAAGTCTTCTTGAGAACGACCATGGCCGTAAAGAGATACTGACCTTTGGCCCTTTATGCGTGGCGCCAGAGTGGCAGGGCTGCGGTGTGGGGGAACGGCTGCTTAAAGAAACTCTGGAACTGGTGGGAAAGGCCGGATACGAAGGGGTGGTTATTATGGGTGAGCCGGATTACTATCCGAGATTGGGATTTAAGACATGTGACCATTTTGGAATAACGACGGCTGAGGGAAAAAACTTTGACGCCTTTATGGGAATTGAACTCGTTCCCGGCGGACTGTCAGCCTTCGGCGGCCGTTATATTGAAGCGGAATTCTTTGAAAGTCTGTCTGAAGAAGAAAATCAGGTGTTTACTAAAGGTTTTGAGACGCCCGGAATGCAGAAATTTCCAGGGCAGTGGAATGACAAATAACGTAAAGAGGCCGGGTTTTACCCGGCCCCTGCACTGTTTACGAGATGTCTGCTGAGAAAAGGACTATAAGGTCAAAGTCTTCTTTATAGCTTCGATTTCTGCAATGGGAAGCTCTGTCACCTTGTGGATCAGGTCGAAGACAGCATTGACGTCAGGGTGATGGAAGATATAGCTGCTGGTATCACAGATCTGGAGTAGATTCAAGGAATAGTCGTTAAAGTAACATTCCAGTTCCGGAGCCATGGGGAGCATTATGTCCTTTAGACATTTAGGACCGTCCCATGGGATTTCGCTGTAGTAGGCAACAATGGTGAAGACTGGATGGAGACGGTCAGTCTTTTTAAATCCAGAAAGAAATTCTGTGTTAGAAATCCGTTTTTCTCTTTTGTTATTTTTTGCTATTTGGGAGTATTCTTTAAAGTAATTAAGCCCGTCATAAAGAAGTATACGCAGAGGCATGGCATAGTGAACGTGGGACTGGTTTTCCAGCCCAAGAATGACAAACTCAGCTCCCATGCCCATCTTTTTTACCACATCTCTGTTGCGGTTAAGAATATCCCTCCTTTGAGATGTCTCTCCAGTAAGATTATTTTAACATAAAAAATATAAAAATAACACCGAAAAAAGCCCGATGCTATTGTTTTATTCTGCCTTTTTCGATGAAAAATGAGCGATTTCGAATGTTTTTAGGGTGCTAGGCGCCAGTGGCGCCTGTTTAGCACCGACCGGAGCGAAGCGTAGATTTTCGAGAGCGCAAAGCGCGGAGAAATCCGTGGCATCATGGGGTCAAAAGACCTTTTGACCTAAACATCCTTTGATTTTAGAAAAGCTTTTGCAGTCATTGGTTAATAGTAACGGTTAATATATTGTATTGAGATGAATCGCCAAAATTATACCTTGACATTGCCGTTGTAGATTGCTATAATACGAAAAATAAAGAGCAGTTTTATAAGAGAACAAAGGCGTTCTTACCTGAAAGTATCAGGGGTAAGAGCGCCTTTTTTGCAATTACAGGGAAATGTGACCGGCTGCGCCGGAATCTCGTAGTAAAGGAGAGCAGTAAGTATGAAAAATTACACGAAGGAACAGATCCTTCATATGGTTGAAGAAGAAGACGTAGAATTTATCCGGCTGCAGTTTACGGATATGTTTGGCGTTTTGAAAAATATAGCCATTCCTGTCAGCCGTCTGATGAAAGCGCTGGATAATCAGTGTGTCATTAATGGAGATTACATTGACGGGCTGGGAAATTCCGAGGAAAATGAGTATTATCTCTATCCTGATCTTTCCACATTTACTATCCTGCCGTGGCGTCCCCAGCAGGGAAAAGTGGCCCGCTTCATCTGCGATATCTACCATATGGACGGGAGACTGTGCGAAAGTAGCCCCCGGTCTATTTTGAAAAAAGTGATGGCCAGGGCAAAAGAGATGGGGTATGAAATCTGTGTCCGCCCGGAATGCGAGTTTTTCCTGTTTCACACCGATGACAACGGTATGCCGACCAATATTACCCACGAGAAGGCGGGATACATGGATACCACTCCTCTGGATCTTGGGGAAAACGCCCGCAGAGACATCATTCTTACCCTGGAGGACATGGGATACGATATTGACTCATCTCGCCATGAACTGGCGCCGGCCCAGCACGAAATTGATTTTCTCTACTCTGATATGCTGGAGACAGCGGATAAGATTATGACCTTTAAGGTGGCGGCCCGCACTGTGGCCAAACGTCACGGCCTTCATGCCACATTTATGCCCAAGCCAAGCGCGGATGTAGATGGTTCCGGAATGCATATCCACATGAAGCTGATAAAAAATGGGAAAAATGTATTCACTGACCCGTCAGACTCCAGGGGGTTGAGCAAAGATGCCTATGGTTTTATCGCCGGCCTCATGAAGCATATTAAAGGGATGTCAGCCATTAGCAATCCTCTGGTTAATTCCTATAAACGTCTGGTTACTGGATTTGAGGCCCCATACAATATTATATGGTCCTGCCGGCAAAACGGGGCGCTGCTCCATGCCTGCCATAAAAATAACGGGGATACAGCCCTTGAGCTGCGAAGCCCCGATGGCGCCACTAATCCCTACCTTCTGTTTGCCCTATGCCTGGCCGCCGGACTTGAAGGGATTGAGAAGGATCTTCAGGCTCCCGGTGATATCAATGTGGATGTGAGAAAAATGTCCAGGGAAGAGAAGAAAAAAGCGGGCATTGATTCACTGCCTGCCAATTTAAGCGTGGCTCTGGCGGAAATGGAAAAAGATGAACTTATCCGGGCGGTTCTGGGGAACGGGTTTGTCGATGAGTATTTAGAGAAAAAAGAGCAGGAATGGGAAAGTTATATGGAGCAGATTTCCGAATGGGAGCTGAGCCAGTACCTGTACTGTATGTGATCATAAAGAAAGGGGGATGGGGACACAAATGAGTGTTGTTATTATAGCACTGAAAAAGCAGGAAACCGCAGGAAAAATAAAAAGTGTTCTCATCTCCCACGGTTTTACCAATGTGGTCTGTGTGTCCACCGGGGCGGCGGCCTTGGTGGAAGCAGGGAGAGATGATTTTGGCATTGTAATCAGCGGCTACAGTCTTCCGGACATGTACTATAAACAGCTTTCAGACTGCTTGCCCAGATATTACCAGCTTCTCTTTGTGGGAAAGCCGGAAATGCTCCAGGACGGTGACAGCGGTATTCTTGCCCTGTCTGTGCCGGTTCGGGTGTCTGATCTGATCAACACCGTATCCATGATGCTTTCACAGCTTCAGCGGAGCCGGAAGAAAGATCAGAAAAAGCCGAAAAAAAGGACATGGCAGGAGGAAAATTATATACGCAATGCAAAGTTCTTGCTCATGGAGCGGAATCATCTTTCCGAGGAGGAAGCTCACCGCTATATACAGAAGTGCAGTATGGATAATGGGACGAATATGGTTGAGACGGCCCAGATGATCCTCACATTAATGTATGATGAAGTATAATGACCTGTACCTTAGAAATTAAATGATGTTGGAGTGATCACAATGGAGTGATCGAAAATGTCCAATCCTGGAGTATCCCCAGATGGCGGGATATTGCCAGGATTTTTTATCATATAGGGAAGATATCAGCTATCGCTGACCTGAGTCCCGCGCAGGACTCGCGGGCGAGTCTTAAAAATAAATTAAGGAAGTGTGTTGTATGGAATTTGTGACAGGTGAAGTAGTTTCAAAAAGTATGGATTTACAGGAGTTTATTGCCTGCGCGGGCAGCGACCGTCCCGTGTGTCTGGAAGGCGCGATACACAGTATCCGGAATATGGGTGAGATCGCGTTTATTATCCTCCGGCGGCAGTGCGGGCTGATTCAGACCGTGTGGGAAGATCAGAAGACGAACATGGATATTTCCCAGCTTCATGACGGGGACTATATCCGGGCGGAAGGCACCGTGCGCCTGGAACCAAGAGCGGTTCACGGGCGGGAACTATGTATCCGCACGATAACCATTCTTTCCCGGACGTCGGCGCCTCTGCCCCTGCCGCTGGCTAAGTGGAAATTAAATACATCTCTTGAGACAAAGTTAAATCTCCGTCCCGTTTCCTTAAGGAATATCCGTGAGCTGTCCCGCTTCCGCATACAGGAAGGGGTTGTCCGGGGCTTCAGAGACTTTTTATACAGCCAGGGATTTACCGAGATTCACACTCCGAAAATCGGCGCCAAAGGCGCTGAGGGCGGATCAAATATTTTTAAATTATCTTATTTTCACAAGCCGGCCATCCTGGAGCAGAGCCCGCAGCTTTATAAACAGATGATGGTTGGTGTCTTTGACCGGGTTTTTGAGACGGGGCCGGTATTTCGTGCAGAAAAACACAACACACGGCGTCATTTGAATGAATATACAAGTTTGGATTTTGAAATGGGATATATTGAAAGTTTCTTAGATATTTGCCGGATGGAGACAGGATTTCTTCAGCATACAATGAAATTTCTGGAGAAAAACTACAGCGATTCCTTAAAGCTTTTGGGAATTACCCTGCCAAAGGTAGACCAGATTCCCTATGTGCGTTTTGATGAGGCCAAAGAACTGGTTTCTGAAAAATATCAGAGAAAAATCCGCAATCCCTATGATCTGGAACCGGAAGAGGAGAGTCTTATTGGAAAATATTTTCAGGAAGAATACGGCTCAGATTTTGTTTTTGTCACCCACTATCCATCGAAAAAACGTCCTTTTTACGCCATGGATGATCCGGAAGATTCCAGATTTACATTAAGTTTTGACCTCCTTTACAAGGGGCTTGAAGTGACTACCGGCGGACAGCGTATCCATGACTATCAGATGCTTTTAGGCAAGATTGAGTCCAGGGGAATGACCACCGAGGGCCTTGAAACCTATCTTGAGGCATTCCGCTGCGGTATGCCTCCCCATGGCGGGCTGGGGATCGGCCTTGAGCGGCTGACCATGCAGATTCTTGGGGAGGATAATGTGCGGGAGGCATGTCTGTTCCCAAGAGATTTAAACCGGCTGGAGCCGTAACAGAATGAGGAGGAATACCATGGGAAAAATAGTTATTGATGATCAGGTTATGGATAATGTGGAAATTCTCGCGAAATTAAGCCTTACCGGCGAGGAACGGGCTCAGGCCATGGAGAAAATGCAGGAAATCCTTGACTATATGGAGCAGTTAAATACCCTGGACACAGACAATGTAGAGCCCCTTGTGAATTTGTATGACCGCGGAAATGTGTTCAGAGATGACGTTATTGAGGACAATGATATTAAATCGGAGATCGTGGCAGGAGCGCCAAAACAAAAAGACGGGCAGTATATGGTGCCTAAGACCATTTAATCCGTCACTAATGAATTTTGGAGGATAGATTTATGGGAATAGAACAGTTATCTGCCCTTGAGATCGGGCAAAAGATAAAGAAAAAAGAGCTGACTGCCGTGGAAGCGGCCCAGGCCTGCTTTGACCGGATGGACGCCATGGAATCGGAGGTCCATGCGTTTATTACCATTGACCGGGAGCGGGCTATGGCGGAGGCCAGAAGAGTCCAGAAGGGCATTATGGACGGGACATACACCGGGCCTTTGGCCGGCGTTCCGGTAGCAGTGAAAGATAATATATGCACTAAAGGAGTGGCTACCACCTGCGCTTCCAGAATTTTGGAAAATTATGTGCCGCCCTACGACGCCCATGTTATTGAACGGCTGAAGGAGGCAGGGGCCGTTATTATCGGAAAAACAAATATGGATGAATTTGCCATGGGAAGCACCACGGAGACAAGCGCCATGGGGATCACAAGAAATCCGAGAAATACAGATCATGTGCCCGGCGGTTCCTCCGGCGGCTCCTGCGCTGCCGTGGCCGCTAATGAGGTATTTGCCGCTCTGGGTTCCGATACCGGCGGCTCCATCCGCCAGCCCAGCGCATACTGCGGCGTTGCGGGAATGAAGCCTACCTACGGCACAGTGTCCCGGTACGGTCTGATCGCCTATGCGTCCTCATTGGATCAGATCGGCCCTGTGGGAAAAAATGTGGCGGATTGCGCGGCGCTGCTTGAAATTATTTCCGGGCCTGACCGGCGGGACAGCACATGCGTGGCCGGGGAATCTCTGGATTTTTCCGGCCTGTGGGAAGAATATAAAATATCGCCGGAGGCTGTGGCCGCGGGACTTCGGGGGATGCGGGTAGGCGTACCGGAGGAATATTTTACCGGCGGCATTGATCCTCAGATCCGGGACGCTGTATTGAAAGCCGCGGATACCATGAAAGCCGGGGGAGCCATTGTGGAAACATTTTCCCTTGGAATGACACAGTATATGATCCCGGCCTACTATATTATCGCCTGCGCCCAGGCCAGCTCCAACCTGGCCCGGTTTGACGGCGTCAAATACGGATATCGGACAGAAGGGGCCGGCGATCTTCACGATATGTATAAAAAGACAAGAGCCCAGGGCTTTGGCTGGGAAGTAAAGAAGAGGATCTTGCTTGGTTCCTTTGTTTTAAGCTCCGGCTATTATGACGCTTACTATATTAAGGCTCTCAAGGCAAACCGGCTGATCAAGGAGGCTTTTGACCGGGCTTTTGAAAAATATGACCTTATCCTGGCGCCGGCGGCTCCCTCAGCAGCCCCAAAGCTCGGCACCAGTCTCACCGACCCGCTGAAAATGTATTTAAGCGATATTTACACGGTTGCCGTCAACCTTGCCGGACTTCCGGCTATGTCCATGCCCTGCGGCCAGACCGGTAGCCTGCCAGTGGGCCTTCAATTGATCGGCCAGCGCTTTAAAGATGATATTGTTGTCCGGGGAGCTGCTGCCTATGAAGTTTTGCGGGGAAATTGGATGGCGTCTGAGGCGCCGTCGGAAGAAGTAAAGGAGGCGCTGTAATGTCCAAGCAATATGAAACTGTCATCGGTCTGGAAGTCCATGTGGAGCTTTCAACAAAAACAAAAATCTTCTGCGGATGTTCCACAGAGTTTGGCGGCGCTCCCAACACCCATATCTGTCCGGTATGTTCAGGCCTCCCAGGAGCCCTCCCGGTATTAAACCGTCAGGTAGTGGAGGATGCCCTGGCTCTCGGAGCGGCCACCCACTGTCATGTCAACCGGCTGTGCCGCTTTGACCGCAAAAATTATTTTTATCCCGATAATCCACAGAACTATCAGATATCCCAGCTTTATCTGCCCATCTGTCACGACGGATGGCTGGATATTTCCACCGGCGGGGGAACCCGGCGGGTTCGCATCCATGAGATGCATATGGAAGAAGACGCGGGCAAGCTGGTTCACGATGAGTGGGAGGACAGTTCCCTTGTGGATTTTAACCGGAGCGGCGTGCCCCTCATCGAGATTGTGTCTGAGCCGGATATGAGAAACTCGGAAGAAGTCATTGCCTATCTGGAAAAACTGAGAAGTATATGCCGTTACCTTGGTATCTCCGACTGTAAACTTCAAGAAGGCTCCATGAGGGCCGATGTAAACCTCTCTGTCCGGGAAGTCGGGAGCGATGTGCTGGGCGTGCGCACGGAGATGAAAAACCTGAACTCCTTTAAGGCAATCGTCCGGGCCATTGATAATGAGCGGGAGCGCCAGATTGAGCTTTTGGAGGAAGGACGCCAGGTTGAGCAGGAAACCCGGCGCTGGGATGACAATAAAGAATACTCCTACGCCATGCGTTCCAAAGAGGACGCCAAGGACTACCGTTATTTCCCGGATCCGGATCTCCCTCCTGTGTATATTGACGAGCAGTGGATGGCGCGGACAAATGAGGACCTTCCGGAAATGCGGGAGGAAAAAGCGGCCCGCTATATGGAAAGCTGGGGACTTACAGAGGATGAAGCGGCCCTCCTCACGGATTCCAGAAATATTGCGGAAATATTTGAAAAGACAGTAAGTCTGTGCGGGCAGGCAAAGAAGGCAGCTAACTGGCTGACCGGAGAGACGATCCGCCTGGCAAGAGAAACTTCTGTAGATCTGGATCATGTGTCTTTTGCGCCGGAACATCTTGCCGCGTTGATCACTTTGACGGATAAAGGGGATCTGAACAATCAGAACGCCCGGAAAGTTTTTGAAGCTATTTTCACTGACGATGCGGATCCGGAAATTTATATGGAAGAAAAAGGCTTAAAAACTGTCACAGATACCGGTCTTTTGGAGGAGATCACAGATAAAGTGCTGAGTGACAACCCGAAGACGGTGGAAGAGTATAAGGGTGGAAAAACAAAAGTTCTCGGTTTCCTTGTGGGACAGGTGATGAAACAGATGAAGGGCAAGGCTGATCCGGGTTTGGTGAACCGGATGCTGACAGAGCGGCTTGTGTCGTATAAGTTACCAAAAAATGATGACTAAATTTATCAATTTTGTTTAAAATTATCCTTCTCCAAGTCTTGACCGAAATAGCGAGTTTGATTAAAATAGCTTTGACAGGATCTATTCGAAATTAAGCTTAACTATATAGTATAATCGCCGCATTGGCGGCTTGCCGCCGCGGATGGTTATACAGGGAAACCCTATTTCCCGTGTACATATTTGGAAGAGACTTAAAGGAAGGAGAAGAAGATGCAATTTGTGAAAAAAATCAGTGAAGAGCTTTATTGGGTAGGAGCTAATGACCGGAGACTTGCCCTGTTTGAAAATGTTTATCCCATCCCAAGAGGCGTTTCCTATAATTCCTATCTCTGGACGGACGAGAAAACTGTGTTGTTTGATACGGTAGATAAGGCTGTAAGTCATCAATTTTTTGAAAATATACAGGCAGTTTTAGGCGACAGACCTCTGGACTATCTTGTAGTGACACATATGGAACCGGATCACTGTGCAGTGATAGACGAGCTGGTATTGCGTTATCCAAATGTGAAGATCATTTGCAATACAAAGATCCAGGGGCTGATCAAACAGTTTTTCGATTTTGATATTGACAGTAGAGCGGTTATCGTAAAAGAGAAAGACACCTTCTCCAGCGGAAAGCATACATTTACTTTTGTGTCTGCGCCAATGGTTCACTGGCCGGAAGTTATGGTTGCCTATGAAAGTACAGAGGGGATTTTATTCTCTGCGGATGCGTTTGGTACCTTTGGGGCTATTAACGGCAATATTTTTGCCGATGAAGTAAATATTGACCGGGACTGGATGGATGATTACCGCAGATACTACACAAATATTGTAGGCAAATACGGTGTGCAGGTTCAGGCATTGCTTAAAAAAGCTGCAGGGCTGGATATTAAGATGATCTGCCCTCTCCACGGACTGATCTGGAGAGAAAATATCGGAGAACTTATTGAGAAATATCAGCTTTGGAGTTCTTATACACCGGAAGATGCGGCTGTGACCCTGTTTTATGGTTCTATTTATGGGAATACTGAAAATGCGGTGGATATTCTGGCCGGGAAGCTGGCGGACCGGGGTGTGAAAAACATTACTGTCTATGACGCTTCTGTGACCCACGCCTCCTATCTGATCTCTGAAGCTTTCCGGTGCAGCCATATTGTATTTGCGTCGGCAACTTACAATAATGGAATTTTTGTATCCATGGAAAATCTGCTGCATGATCTGGCAGCGCACAATTTACAGAACCGTACGATGGCGATCATCCAGAACGGTTCATGGAGCCCGGCTTCCGGAAGACTGATGAAGGAGATCCTCTCCAGTCTTAAAAATAATACAATTCTGGAGGAGGAGCTGACATTAAAGTCTTCTCTGAAGCCAGAGCAGGAACAGTCTCTGGACGCGCTGGCGGATGCCATTGCGGCCTCTGTTGTTCCAGGCTTTGAAAATGAAAAAAAGGATGAAGGAAAGGAGAACGGCTCAATGAAGAAATATGTATGTGATGTATGTGGCTATGTTTATGACGAAGCTGAAGGCGATCCGGATAACGGCGTAGCAGCAGGCACAAAATGGGAAGATGTACCGGAAGATTGGGTATGCCCTCTGTGCGGCGTTGGCAAAGACCAGTTCAGCGAAGAAGCTTAAAGCTTAATACTTTGTAATCGTTTAGACGCGGAAAGCCCCTAAGATCGGGGCCTGCGAAACGGTTATATGATTTCTCAAAAGACTGTCGGCAAAGCAAGAAAGCTGCCGGCAGTCTTTTTTGGTAAAAGTTTTCTTAAAAGAATATAAAAACTGCCTTTTGGACGGAAAAATGTGTTATGATAAGAAACGGTTTACAGACATGAATCATTATGAGGAGGTTGTATTATGGATAATGATGACGTCAGAATCGAACTGCCGGGGATTCCCGGAGAAACACTGTCCTGGGGGAGAATGCTGCTGCTCTATGAGTCGGCATTGGAAGTGATTAAAACAAAGATTAATGTATTAAACAAAGAATTTGTATTAAGATGCGGCTATACACCCATCGAGCATATTAAATCGCGGATAAAATCCCCGAAAAGCATTGTACGAAAGATGAATATAAACCACAGGGAGCCTTCCATCGCTAATGTGGTTCGATATATTAATGATATTGCGGGCATCCGCATTACCTGTTCCTTTACAACGGACATCTATACTATCGCAGAGCTGATCGCCAGTCAGAATGATGTGAAGGTGCTGAAGGTAAAGGATTACATAGCCCACCCCAAAGAAAACGGTTATATGAGCTACCATATGATCGTGTCGGTGCCGGTATATCTATCCCAGCAGGTGGTCTATACAAAAGTTGAGATACAGATCCGGACCATTGCTATGGATTTTTGGGCAAGTTTAGAACACAAGATGTATTATAAGTTTGACGGCAAAGCCCCGGAACATATACGCCGTGAGCTGAAAGAGTGCGCGGATATTACCGCTTTTCTTGACCGGAAAATGCTGGCGCTTAACGAGGAGATCCAAAATTACAGGGAGCCGGAATATATGCCGGATTTAGACGAGGAAAGCTACGAAGAAAAAACCATTGAGGAAGTGTTCGGGGTTATTATTGAGGAGGAGCAGATCCGGGAAAACGGGGATGGGGAGGATAAAAAAGTAAATTCGTAAATGACCCGCCGCAGGCGGAAATCTGCAAAGCACACTTTTTAGATAACATGATCACAGAAAGGCGGCCCGGAAAAAACACGGGCCGCCTTTCCTATAATAAGGGGGATAAGGGATAAACAGTATGATCATTATTCAATGGCGATAAAACGCTTTTCTTTAAGCTTTTTCTGAACTTCTTTTGGAATGGTCAGCTTTAGTATGCCATTCTTAAAGGAAGCTTTAATATCTTCTTGCTGCAGGTCGTCGCCTACATAGAAGCTGCGCTTGTAGGAACCCTGGTAGCGCTCCCGGCGGACAAGCTGCATCTTTTCCTCGCCTTCCTCAATACGTCTCGGCTGGGATGCGGAGATGGTCAGATAGCCGTTCTCCAGTTCTGCCTGAATGTCGTCCCTGGAATAACCGGGAAGTTCAATCTCCAGAAGATACATGGAAGGCGTCTCATAAATATCTGTCTTCATAGGTCTGTCCTTGCCATCTGTGTAAAAAGTATTCCAAAACGGGTCTTTAAAAATATCATTAAATAAATCCAGACCATAATTATTTCTTGAAATCATAAAAATGCCTCCTTCAATGAGAACCCTATGTATAATGTGCAGCAGTCCAGTAATGAGAACTGTCACTATAATGCTATCCCTGTCAGGGATGTAACCTTGCTTTTTCTTTTCTATGTGTTTACTATAACACATGTTGTTAGCCATGTCAAGAGGTGAGTGCTAATTTGATTTTGCCTTTTATTAAAAGGGAAACAGTTTCCCTGACATCCTAAATAGTATACCCTATCCCGATGTTATCTGGCACCCATCCCTGATGGCCGAACTGTTACCAAAAATATAATCGCAGTCATACCGATCTCACAACAGACCAAGCTACAGACCAAGGTGGCCCGACAACAGACCAAGCAAAGGAAATGGCAGGGAAGCTTGGCTGGAGATTGAGCAAGGTAAAATATTATATTACAAAGATGAAAAAGAATCATGTGCTGGAGCGTGTTGGCAGCAGTCAGAAAGGCCAGTGGAATATTCTTGTTGCGTCCAACGTATTCAGCCTCCATACGCCAAATGAACCAAAATCGTAACTGCTTCTGCGGCCGTTCCTCCCGTTTCGGAAAAAAGCACAGAGCTGCGGGGGTTTGAGCAAAGCTTTTTGGTATTTTATTGAATAGTGTTTTTCGCCCCAGTCATGTTATAATAAAAAAAACGTATCTATTTGGCCATAGATCGTAAGATTCCCGCAGATGACGCGGTCTCACAGTCTCATGGCCAGATAGCGGCAAAAGTGAAAAGATATCCGGCGGCAAGGCCGGCTGTTTTTACGATATAAACTGGAGGAATGTTTATGATATGTATAAACTGCGGGGCGAAGCTTAGGGACGATGTAAAAATGAACCATTGTCCCAACTGCGGAGCTTTGTTAAATAACGGTTCAGAAGTGACCGGAGATACAAAGGTAAATATGAAATTATTTGAGGAGGATCATGATAAGACGGTGATCCTGCCGGATTTCGGGGAGGGAATACCTGTGCCGGATACCGCTAAAGGGCCGGCGGCCACAGCCATGAAGACCAATCCTCAGATGGAATTTACGCCGGAGGATTTTGAGCAGTATGGCAATTTTGATGCCGACGGCAGCAACCCCTACGGCATCGAGATGCCGGGAACACCGCCGAAAACGGAAAAAAATGCTGCTGCTTTTCCGTCATACAGTGAAGCAACAGTTGTTTTACCTCACAGTCAGGCACAACAGAGCGGCGGCGAAAGGGATTTTCAGGAAGATGAAGGGGACTTTCAGGATGGAGAAGAGGCGTTTCGTTACCACCGGGACTATGACCGGGAGGAATCCTTCACCCGGCCAGTTCAAGAGAAAGCTCCGGAGAAGGAGAAATATTTTCCTAACGGATTTTTGCAGGAACATCCGGACATTCGGCCGAAACAAAGAAAGCACCGGATTGGTGTTCTGGATGTCCTTGTGCTGCTCCTCGGTCTGGCAACCTTAGGCGTCTGCGTGGTGATCTTTCGCAGATCCGGCGGTCTGTCTTTAATCCGTCAGTTTCTGGGGGGAGACATGGATCTGATTATGGCCAATATTGATGATATCACGTATTTTGTGAATAATCTGGACGTTACCTGGCGCCTGTACTACGAAGTGGCGGCTCTGGTTATGCTGGCAATGATTACGGTTGTGCTGTTTGTGATTCTTCACTGTTTTGTAAAAAACCAGGCATTAAGTATATTAAAAGCGGTTTTGCTTTTGGGAACCGGGTGCGGTATGCTGGTTCTTTGTGTGGGATATGGTCTTTATTATCTTATTACTGTGGGCGGAGGATCATTTCTTATTGCCGGCGGAGGGACTGGAATTGCCTCGGCCGGAATGGCTACGGCGGGAGGAGTTGCGGTGATTATTGCCGGCGTACTCTGGCTGGTATATATGCTCCTGTGGGGATTTACTTCTTTTTTCCGGGGATTCCATGTAGCTTCGATGGCTCTGCTGTCCCTTGGGTTTGTATTTTCTTTCCTGCTTATGCTTCTTAATCTGTTCATTACATGGAGAAGCTGTTCTGCGGTTATGCCCCGGGATGCTTTATATGAGCTGATGAGTACACCGGCCATGATTGCCATGTTTATGGTGCTGTCGGTTCTGGCCAGCCTGGAAGATTTTCTGGCTAAACGGGCAGAGTAAAGAGAATAGAAATCAAGGAGGATTGAATATGAAACGCTATATGAAAATGGCTCTTCTGTACGCTGTTCTCGCAATGATTGGCGGCGTGTTTTACCGGGAGTTTACTAAGTTTAACGGCTTTACAGGCAAAACTGCCCTTGGGGTCGTACATACCCACTACTTTTTGCTGGGAACGGTATTTTTTCTCTTGCTGCTTTTGTTGGAAAAGAGTTTTTCCTTTACCGGGACAATGACCGGACGCATTCTGGTTATCTATCATATTGGTCTGAATCTGACTTCTGTAATGTTTGTGATACGCGGGGTGTTCCAGGTTCTGGGGACATCCCTGTCCTCCGGTATGAATGCGGCGGTTTCCGGCATTGCCGGGATCGGTCACATTTTGCTGGGTGTCAGCTTGATTCTTGTCCTGATACAAATCAAACGCAGAGTTTCGTAAAAAAATACTTGATATTTCTATCAATTCTGTGTATACTAATAGCTGTTCAGCTAATGTAGCTCAGTCGGTAGAGCAGCTGATTCGTAATCAGCAGGTCACGTGTTCAAGTCACGCCATTAGCTCATGATTATAGTCCTGGCTTACATCGGATTTTCCGGTGAGGCTGGGACTTTTTTTCTTGCGAAAGCGGCGTGGCTGGGACTGTGAATCGTAACATCAAGGGATGGGAAGAGTATAAAATCTCTGGAAAAAGATTGAGAATCCTATTGGGATATAGTAAAATAAAAATGAGTAACAGTTCAGCCATCAGGGATGGCGCGGGCTGAACTGTTACGAAAATGATTATTAGATTGATCCGGAAAACACGATGTATTGAATGAATTTGGAGGGATTTTATGGCAAAAAAGATTACGGCATTTTGTGCCGGAAGAAAGAACGGAAATACAGAAACTTACATGAAGATTGCCCTTATGGAAGCCAAAAAGATGGGCGTGGATGTGGAGCTGATCCGTCTGAATGAGTGTAATATTCTGCCATGTAAGGCCTGCGCGAATATGCCCTGTACATGGAAGGGACCAAAGGGCTGTATTTTAAAAGATGATGTTCCATGGCTTTTGGACAAGTTCCTGGACAGCGACGGCTATATTCTCGGCGCTCCGGTGTGGTCACTGTCCCCTTGCGGCGTTGTGACTGATTTCAGAGATAGGATTTTTGGGCCTAAGATGGATGTGGCCGGATGGGAATTGGACGGTGGCGCTCCGGAATGGCTTGGCGGACGGACACAGCACCGGCCGGGGGCTTTGATCTCCGTAGGGGGAGCCCTCACAGAGAACTGGACATCTCTTGGCCTTGCCACCCTTTACACAACCACATTTTCTGCCCAGATCAATGTGATTGATCACTTAAATATCCACGCGGTAGCTGATCCGGGAGAGGCGCTGACACGGGAAGATTATGTGCTTCGGGCAAAATATCTGGGACAGAACCTGGCATATGCTGTGAAACATCCGGAGATCGACTGGACGAAGAAATATCTGGGACAGACCGAGGAGGAGGAAGCGTGTCCGGGCTGTCATAACAGTCTGCTTATCGCAAAGCCGGGAAAAGATTATGTGGAGTGTGCCATCTGCGGACGTGTCGGAAAGATTGCTATGGAAGACGGCAAGATGAGGTTTATGTGGCCTGAAGACGATGGTGACCGCCTGACTGTTATGGGCAAGTTTAAACATATGCGGGAGATCAAGTACCATACCGAGGCGATCTATGAGCCGAAAAAAGCCGGGATCATGGAGGAGTATGAGGAGATCAAAAAGAATAATGAATTTCTCGTCAGACCGCCCCGGAATTAATGTACTAAAAAATAAATACGCAAAGCATTTATAGTAATGACAAATATTTTTGAGAGACTGCTTTTTTGAAGCGGTCTCTTTGTCTTTAAATAATTCCGTATATTGTCATAAGTTTGGGATGGGAGTAAAATAAAAGGAACGATGCTGCTTGAACGTAGAAAGGAGTTTTGTGAAAATGACCAGACTAATGATCGCTTCCGATATACATGGTTCCGGTTATTATTGTAAGAAAATGGCGGAGGCTTTTTTCAGGGAGAAGGCGGACCGGCTTCTCCTTTTGGGGGATATTCTCTACCACGGACCCCGCAATGATCTTCCAAGGGATTATGCCCCAAAAGAAGTGCTTAAACTGCTTAATGAGATGAAATCACGCATCCTTTGTGTCCGGGGCAACTGTGATACGGAGGTGGATCAGATGGTTCTTGAATTTCCCATCATGGCCGACTATGCAGTGATCGTCGCGGGGGACAGGGTCATTTATGTGACACACGGACACCGTTTTAACACAGATTCCCTTCCGCCCATGCAGCCGGGAGATATTCTTCTCCACGGCCATACCCATGTTCCGGCGTGGGAGACTTTTGGGGAAGATCACCTGTATCTGAATCCAGGCTCTGTCTCGATTCCCAAGAACGGGAGCGAACACAGCTATATGATCATGGAAGATGGAAAATTTCAATGGAAAACACTGGAGGGAGAAACGTATCACGAGATGATTATAGCGCCGGGAAAGCACACACCGGGCGCCGGTGCATAAAATAAACTACAGGCATTATGCCGGAGATGATCTTATCAGACAAGGAGAGAAACACAGGATGGTTTATGACAATATTTTGCAGGCTATGGGCAACACGCCCCTTATTCGGTTAAATCATATGGTGACAGATGATCAGGCAAGAGTGCTGGTGAAATTTGAAGGGCTTAATGTGGGCGGCTCCATTAAAACCCGTACTGCTTACAATATGATACGGGAGGCGGAGAAGCGCGGGCTGATCCGGGAGGATACGATCATTGTTGAGCCAACCAGCGGAAATCAGGGCATCGGCCTTGCCCTTGTGGGGGCGGTGCGTGGATATAAAACCCGGATCATTATGCCGGATTCCGTCAGCGAGGAGAGGAGAAAACTGATCGCCCATTACGGCGCTGAGGTGATCCTTATTCACGATGCCGGGAATATCGGGAAATGTATTGAGGAGTGCCTTGAGACAGCGCTGAAAATGGCCCAGGAAGATCCAAGGGTATATGTTCCCCAGCAGTTTGACAATCCGGCCAACCCACAGATACACAGAGATCAGACGGCGGTGGAGATTCTTGAGCAGGTGGACAGTCCCATTGACGGGTTCTGCTCCGGCATAGGAACCGGGGGAACGATCACAGGGATCGGGGAAGTGCTGAAAGGAAAAAATCCCCATATGACTATATGGGCGGTGGAACCGGAACACGCGGCCATACTGTCTGGCGGTTCCATAGGCACCCATTTGCAGATGGGGATCGGAGACGGCGTCATACCGTCCATATTAAATCAGAAAATTTATGATGATATCTGTATCATCACCGATGATGAAGCCATTGACACCGCTAGGGCGCTGGCATCACAGGAAGGCATCATGTGCGGAATTTCCAGCGGCACAAATGTGGCGGCGGCTCTTAGGCTGGCCAAAGTGCTTGGGCCGGGAAAGACTGTGGTGACTGTGCTTCCGGACACCGCAGAGCGGTATTTTTCCACTCCTCTGTTTCAGGAATAATCTCGCTTCCAGATGAGGTGTCATTTGTTACTGTTCACTCTGTGAACAGTAACATCAGTTTTCTTTTTCTGTGGCACAGCCCAACCCAGTGATGACCAGGACAATGACCAGGCCGATGGTAGTGACAATAAATTTACTCCGCACACCAGGGATACCTGCGGCACCCATGACAGCATTGATGATGATTGGGGACAGAGATGATCCTACATTGGTAAATGTAGAGAAAATGGCAATGCTCATAGAACGCTGGCTGAGGGTAGCGTGGTCGGAAACCAGACATGTTCCTGCCGGTGTAAATGTAGAGAAGCCGAATCCGCATAAAAAACCGCCAAGGACAACTAAAGGCATACTGCCGGCTAAATAGGCAAAGAGAAGTCCGAGACCGGAAATAAAAATGGCAAAGATCATGGTATATTTTTTCATAATCTTCATCATAGGCTGGAGAAGTATGCCGGCAAAAATTCCTGAAAAGGTATAAACGGATGTGGCGATACTTGTTGTCTGGGCAGTGCCGAGACCGGCTTCCTCAACAAAGAGGGAGACATTGGTGTTATATGTATTCTGGCAGATGTAGTAAACAAAGCCGATGATGGAGATAAACCATATAAAACTGCTTAGATGTCTGCGTTGCTTATGGTTTTGGCGGTTTTCGCCTTCCGGTTCCTGCTCGATGATGCCTTTGGGCATTAATAAAATAACAGCAAACAGGCAGGGAACCAGCAGTAAAAGGGCCAGATATGCCCGGCTCCATCCCCAGTTGGATAGCCATCCGCCGATCAGGGAGAAAACCATAGCGCCGCCGCTGATAGCCGCAGACTGGAAACCCATCATCCGGTTGCGGTCTTCCCCGGTATAGTAGTCGCAGATAATGGCCGGTGTTAAGGTAAGCATACCGCCAACTCCTACGCCAATGATTCCTGAGCAGATTAAAAGAAAGACAAGGCTTTCATGGAAGAATACAGGGAGCATGCCGCCGATAAGAATCGCGCACAGGGAGATAATAATCAGTGTTTTTTTGTAAAACCTTTTTGCCAGCCGTCCGGCTAACAGGGAAAAGATAAGAGACATCAAACTGGGCAGTGTGATGATCATCTGGACGGCGGATACATTGGCACCGGGAAAGGCATTTGCGATATCGGCAATAACAGGAGATATTGCCAGATAGCTCATGATGGCGGTGCATGAGCATAAAATTCCGAACATTTTTTTCATTCTTCATCCTCCGGTTAAGTAAAAATCTATAGCGTCATAGAATCCAAAGACAAAGGGTTATTTTATTCCTGCGGGCGGTGCTGTGTGCCGGGGGCACAAGTTTAGCACCGACTGTAGCGGAGCGAAGACCAAATACCCGCCCCTTGAGGCTCTGCTGGCTTGATGCCCCGTTGCCTGCTGCGGGATATTTGAATTTCATGTCCCGTCAGCCTCTTGTGGGGTATTGGACTCTCTAAATGTTACTATATTATAATTTTTAAAAATGGTAAAGGACAAATTAGTAGAAATTGCCAGATAAAAAAGCCAAAAGGTTCCGTGATTTGCGGAACCCCTTGTACTTATATTTTCTATCACTGAGTTATCGTGAGTTCCCCACTGTCTAAAGCCAGTGGGATTGCGGTAGCCTCATTTCAAATTCATTGCTTCGGGCTGTGAGCCAAGCGGACGCGCCTGCGCGTCCATTTAGCGGTGCTGTGTGCCGGAGGCACACGTTTAGCACCGACCGAAACGAAGTGAAGACCGCCGCGAAGAGCAAAAACACCGCGGCTCTGCCGCGGTGTTTTTGACTTACAGCATGGACTCTGACGGGCAGAGGATGCTTTTGACATGCTGGATCTCCTGTGGGGAAGCCTTCTGGGCCGGTATATAATACTGGTGCTGGCGGGCAATTTGATAAAGCTCTTCCTGAGACATTTCACACTGATTGCGCATTTGTTTTAATGTCTGTTTAAGTTGTGGATTTTCTGTCTGGGCAATCATATCGCCAAATAATTTTAATTCTCCGTTAATGCCTGTGAGGGCGTCTGAAACCATTGTTTTTTCGTCCATGTTGATCCCCTTTCTTTATAAAAACTGAAGAAGCTGCTGTTTGTTCTGAGCGGCAGACTGAGCTGCTTTCTGAAAAAACTGCTTGATTTGAGGATCTGTGGCCTCCTGCGCGTAATTTTCCATTTTGCAGTGAGTTGTCTCATAGCCGCCGATGAGATGGCGGAGATTTTGAAGATCCAGTACGGATATTTCCTGCATTGTAAATACCTCCTGTGAATTTCCGGTTGTATAAAAGTTACGGTAATAGTATGGATGACGGAAGAAAAAATATGTACACAATTTTACCGCTTGCGGCAAACAGAGTGTGGCGCTAAAATATAGTATGACGAAAGATGAAGGCGTCAAAAGGTATTTTGACGCCTATGATACCACGGATCGCTCATTTTTCTCCGAAAAATGGCTCTTTCTCATGTTTTTGCGGGTCAAGTAGACATGCTTTTTCATACAAGTATGAAACGCATGTCTATTTGACCCTGGTATCATCATAGTATGAAACTTAATTTAAACGAGGTTGAAATAAATGACAACAGAGAAACTTTATGAAAATGATAGCTATATAACAACTTTTCAGGCCACAGTTCTGGCCTGTGTGCCGGCAAATCAGGTATGTGCCGGGCAAAATGGGACGAAAGGCGGATGGGCAGACGAAAGTCGGGGACAGTGGGCCATTTGTCTTGACCGGACCGCATTCTTTCCGGAAGGCGGCGGCCAGGGAGCGGATACAGGGTGGCTGGATGAGAGCCCGGTCTGGGACGTCCAGATCATTGACGGGGCCCTATGGCACCGGACAGACCTTGAGGCAAAAGAAGGACAGGCCCTGCAGGGGCGGATCGACTGGCAGCGGCGCTTTTCCAACATGCAGCAGCATTCCGGGGAACATATCTTTTCCGGTCTGACCCACCGCCATTTTGGCTATGACAATGTAGGCTTTCATCTGGGAAGCCAGGTGGTGACTATGGATTTTAACGGAACCCTGACCCAAGAAGATCTGGACCGGATTGAGTGGGAAGTCAATGAGGCTATTGTAAAGAATGTCCCCATTTCGGTATCTTATCCGGACAGGGAACGGCTTGCTGCTATGGAGTATAGAAGCAAGATTGAAATTGACGGCCAGGTGCGTATTATTACCGTGGAAGGCTATGATGTCTGCGCCTGCTGCGCGCCCCATGTGGCAAGGACCGGGGAGATCGGCCTGCTGAAAGTTGTGGATCACATAAAATATAAAGGGGGAACGCGGGTCAGCATATTGTGCGGTTTCCGGGCGCTGACCGATTACCGGGAGAAGCTTGGGGCTGCCCGTCAGATTTCAAGAGCTTTGTCGGTTCCCGCCGGGGAGATCGCGCCGGCGGTGGAGGGCAAGTTAGAGGAAAACGCCCGCCTGCGCCAGAAAAACGTGGAGCTGACAGGGCGTCTGATCGAGCAGGAGGTGGCTCAGATTCCCTGTGGTCAGGAGAATGTCTGGTACTTTAAAGAAGGCCTGGAGGCCGCGGCCATGCGCCGGGCAGTCAACCTGGCGCTGGAGCGGGTGGAAAAGTGTGCCGGCGTGTTCTGCGGGGATGACAAAGAGGGCTACAAATATATTATCGGAACACGGTCAGGGTGCGGAAGGGAGCTGGCTAAGATCCTTAAAGAAAAGCTGGAGGCCAGAGGCGGCGGCTCCCCTGAAATGATCCAGGGCTTTGTGGCTGCCGGAAAGAGCCAGATTGAGGCGGTGCTGCGGGAGGCTGCCGGAAACATTTAAGAAACATTTGTTTCCTATAATGCTTCCAGGAGGGATTATGAATGATCAAAATCTTAATTGTTGAAGACGAGCTTCCCATTTCCAAATTGATCGAGATGAATCTGACAGATGCGGGATATACATGTACCTGCGCTTACGACGGGGTGACGGCGGCAGATCTGATCGAAAAGCATACCTACGATCTGATCCTGCTGGACATTATGCTCCCCGGCCTTAATGGCTATGAACTGTTTGAGTATATTAAACCTATGAATATACCGGTGATCTTTATCACCGCCAAAGCGGCCTTAAACGACCGTGTCCGGGGCCTGCACCTGGGGGCGGAGGACTATATTGTAAAGCCTTTTGAGGTGCTGGAGCTTTTGGCCAGAGTGGAAGTGGTACTGCGCCGGTATAATAAAAGCCAGCGGATGCTGGTTTACGGGGACGTGACCATTGACACTTTCAGTATGGTAGTGACTAAAGGGGGACAGAAGGTAAATCTGACCCCTAAGGAGTTTGATCTCGCTACATTGTTTGTGCGAAATAAAAATATTACCCTTTCCAGGGACAGGCTTTTTGAACTTGTCTGGGGCAGTGATTACGATGGTGATACCCGGACACTGGATCTTCATGTGCTGCGCATCCGCAAAAAGCTGGGCTGGGAAAACTGCCTGAAAACAATACACAGGATCGGATACCGTCTGGAGTAAAAGAGGCACAATGGCCGGGATGGAGGTTCAATGAAATTTCGTTATAAAGTACTGATCTGCAATATTATTCTCGTGGCTGTGGCTATTGCCATCAGCGGTTATCTGCTCATCCGCTATAACTATGAGATGAATCTTGAGCGGGCCTTTACCACAGCCCTGGAGGAGAACCAGCTCCTCCTGACGACCATTGAATCCGATGTGGCCAATCGTATTCTCCAGGGGGATTATGAATCGCTGGCGGATGTGGATATGATCCGGGAGGAACTGGAACAAAGGCTGGAGGGCACTCAGACAGAGGTCTATCTGCAAAAAGCGGAGGAACTGGATGAAGGCTCTCCTTTTTACAATCTCACCCTTTCCCTGGAAAAAGGGCAGAAAACCTATACCATCGAGGAAAACGGAGGTACATACCGGCTCTGGTGCGCCAGCATTCTGGGAATTGAAAACAGCCAGATTTATATTATAAATGTGAAAGATATTACCGAGGTCTACGACAGTATGGGGCGGCAGATCAGCTTTTACCGTATGGTCATGATCATTGCCGTGGCTGTGTGCAGCGTCCTCATGTTTTTTATTTCCATGCTTCTCACCCGGTCCATAAAAACACTGGCACAGGTCACCGGGACCATGGCCGGAGGGGACTACTCCGTCCGGTGCCACATCCGTGCAAGAGATGAGATCGGCGAGCTGGGCGCTTATTTTAATAAAATGGCGGCGGCGGTGGAACACCATGTGGCGGCTCTCAAAGAGGAAAACCGGCGGCGGGAGGATTTTGTGGCCAACTTTACCCATGAGCTGAAAACTCCGCTGACAGCGGTCATCGGCTACTCCGATATGCTGCGGAGCAAGCAAATGAGCGAGGAAAATATACAGATCGCCGCAGATTATATTTTCAGTGAGGGAAAAAGGCTGGAGGCGATGTCCATGAAATTGTTTGATCTGATCCTTCTTGGAAGGACGGGGATCGACCAGAGGCGCATTTACGTGCCCGACCTGCTGGAATCTGTGGAACACACGGCAGCGCCGATTATGGAAAAGCGGGGTGTTGGGCTGAGAGTTTTGCCCTGCGGCGCCTGTATTATGGGAGACAGAGACCTTTTAAAGACAGTGTTTATTAATATGCTGGATAACGCGTCAAAGGCTTCCCGCGGCCGGGGGACGGTGAACCTGGGAGCCTTTTGCAAGTCCGGGGTTGTTCTGATCATGGTGGAGGATCACGGATGCGGCATTCCAGAAGAAGATCTGAAAAAAATTACGGAAGCTTTCTATATGGTGGATAAATCCCGCTCCAGAAAGTCGGGCGGCGCGGGCCTTGGACTGACTTTGGCCTCAAAGATCATTGATCTTCACGGCGGCAGGTTAAAGATTGTCAGCCAGGTGGAAAAAGGTACCCGGATGATGGTCTATTTTAAGGAGGCGGCGCAAGAATGAAAAGAAAACTGTTCATTTGTTTGACTGCCGTCTGCGTGAGCCTGGGGATCGTGGCGGCCTGTATGTATATGCCCGGCGCACTGGTCAGCCGCCAGGGCCAGGGAGATATTGGCCTTGTTTACAGCGGAGGGCAGCAGTATTACGGCGACGCGGTTTCTGCCGGGGATATGATCGACTTTGATCTTCGGACCCGCCTGGCCATGCTGTCCGGCCAGTGGAAATGTGATAAAAAAGAAGTCTACCCGGCAAGTATTGAGGATAATGTTATGAAGGAGAGCGACGCCCAGATTTTCGCCATGGATTTCCTGCAATGCTTTACAGACGTAATGTGGTTCTATCTTACCGACATGATGGTGAATATGGGCGTCCCATGGGATGAGTTTAACGTGTACCATGAACCTATTGCGGCCTGGCTTAACGGCGCTTCCGGAAGAAATGTGTGGTTTGCCCAGTCGGAGGGCACTGGGTGGGCGCCTGACAGGTTCCAGGTTCAGGAGATCATTGACGCTATGTATGGGGCCCAGTGTCAGCTTTACCGGTACAGCGACGCTGTGCTGGACACTTACTATTTTTATGTGTGGGAGTGTATTGTGGAACTTGAAGATTATGGCGTTCGCTGTTCATTAATGGTTGACGCGGTAACTATGGACGTATACGATATTTATATCGGCGGCGATATCTTTGCGATGCTGCACTGGAAGCCCGCTATGGAAGAACTTTTGGACGGGCTTGGGATGTATGATATTTTTAATGACGGGATTTATAATGTAAGCCTGAACCTTCAGGACTATAAGGTATTTGTCCCGGCTATCATCCGATATTATGTTAACCAGGCGGTGGGCTATGGCAGCGGCTACGGACAGTATCCCATAGCTATCAGCATTCCCTGGGATCAGGCCAGAGACTATCAAACTTCCCAGGAGGGGTACAGTTTTGATGATAATTTCTTTCGGTTTCACACCCTCTATGGGACAGCCCTGGCAGAAAGCCCGGATATCTGCTTCAGGGCTGAAAACGGCAGTCTGGTTTATGCCTGCACTGATTTCTCTGAAGGGTTTCACTGGTTTATGACGGCGGATCAGCACCGAAGGCTTAACGGGGATTGGGAGTGGTATGATGGTTAGAAAATACAAAAAGCTGGCGGCGGCCCTTTGTGCCATGGCCCTGATCCTGGCTCTGTGCCTGGCTCTGCCCGGCGTGTTCCTGGGGGTGGACAGCCGCAGGGACGTGGGACAGGTGAACCAGGCGGGGCAGCAGTATTACGCGGATAATATTTCAGCGAAAGACACTTTTGACTTTGACCTTGTGACCCGGCTTCTTATGCTGTCCGGGGCCTGGAAAAGCAGCGGGATAGAGATCACCCCCGCAGATGTGGCGGAGGGGGATGATATTTTCGGGGAAAGCCAGATGATGCATTTTGGAAGAGACGTCTTTTTTGCCCTTTTTAATGGCGCCATTCAGTCCTATAATTGGGATGATGTTTTTTTGAATGAGCTGCTTTTGGGGATGGATGAGGCGGCGAAGGACTATGTCCGTTCAGTCATCGGCTATGAGATTGGCGGGGATTCTTCGGCGGCACAGAACCTGGAGGACGGCGGGGAGATGGCTGACCTGGAAAATGCCGGGGAGACCACGGCTTACGCATCTGTGGATTATGTTTTTCTGGAACTTTTTTACCATATGGCTGAAAATGACAGCTCATGTACGCTGCGCCGCTATGACGATAAAGTATTAAATTCCTATTATTTTTATGTGTGGGAATTTCAGGTAAAAAACGAGACGCTTGGGGTGGATTTTACCATTCTCATGGACGCGGTGACTTTGGAGCTTTACCGCCTTGAGTGCCATGGCAGTCTGGCGGAAGCGATTCCCTGGGACGTTACGATGTCCCGCTGGAAAGAGGCAAGTTACAACGAATGGTTATTAGATAATACAAATCGTCCGATGACGGGAAGTTCCCTGGAATTTCCCCTGACTTTGTGGATGGCTTACTGGGATTGTCTGACCGGCAATGGGTACATTGAGCCGGTTTACGGGGAAGATATGACGGGAACTGTACAATCCATTTATACATCAGAAAATCTCTACCGGTTTCCGGGAGGCAATATTTTTTTCGCCGGGAATGTCTACTATTCCTTTAATTCTTCTCAGTCAACCATCACTGTGGAGACAGGGGAGGGAAACCAGGTGTACATCCGGGGGGATTACAGCAAAGGGATTGAGTGGTACTTGTCGGCGGAGGAGGCGTAAGGAGGGATGAAAATTGATTTATGAAAATCGGACGGGGGAAGCTTTCTCCATGTTCCCTCTGGCCGGCATACCCACGGCCTTTAAGGCGTCTTACGGCCATGGCCGCCCGGTCATCGGCATCCTGGCTGAATTTGACGCCCTGGAAGGTCTCTCCCAGGAAGGCGGCGTGGCGGAGCGCAAACCTAAGGTGGAAGGCGGAAGCGGCCACAGGTGCGGCCATAACTGCCTTGGCAGCGGCGCCCTGACGTGGCATTCCTATGGCACCAACAATATTTTCAGCGGCTCAACACTGGCGGTAATCAACATGACCTTTAAATTTAAAGGGGTGGCGGCCCACGCGGCGGTTGTCCCTCATCTTGGGCGCTCGGCCCTGGACGCGGCGGAACTGACCAATATCGGCGTCCAGTTCCTGCGGGAGCATATGCCTACAGAGGATCGTGTTCACTATGCCTTTCTGGACGCCGGCGGCAAGGCACCCAACGTGGTCCAGGAGACGGCGGAGCTTATCTATAAAGTGCGCTCGCCCCGCCTTGAAGGGGTGATCGAGCTGGCAGAGCGGGTTAAACAGATTGCCAGGGGCGCGGCCATGATGACGGATACCAGTCTGACTATCGGCTACAGGGGGGCAACGTCCAATACCATACCCAATCAGGCGCTGGAGGAAGCGCTCCAGAAAAATATGGAGGAGATTGGCGTGCCGTCCTATACCAAAGAGGAGGAGGACTTTGCCAGGGCCATTGCGGATTCCTACGAGATGCCGGATAAAGCAGTGGATCTTGCCGCCAATCTGTCGCCTCTGTGGAAAGATATTCTGGAAAAACATTACAAAGAGAAGGGCGTTGGCTTAAACAATATGGTGCTGCCCTACCAGCACTGGGAAGATACCATTCCCGCTTCCACAGATGTGGGGGATGTGAGCTGGATCTGCCCTACGGCCATGTTTTTCGCTCAGTGCGCGGCGGCAAAAATCCCTGAGCATTCCTGGCAGTATGTGGCCTGCAACAATACCTCCCTGGCCCATAAGGGACTGATCTATGCCGGGAAGATACTGGCCGGGACTGCCGTAGATCTTTTTTGAAAATCCCAAAATCGTTGAGAAAGCCAGAGAAGAGTATGAAAAACGCCTTGGAGGCCGGAAATACCAGTGCCCGCTCCATCCAGATGAATTGCCGGAGCTGTAACATGAAAGGGGAAGTTGGGGCCGGCACATGGAGGGGTTCAAAAAAAGAAACCATATGGAACCGCAATTATGTGCTGTGTATGCTTGTGTCCGCCTGCGCTTCTTTTGCTCAGTCCATGTTTAACCCGGCTATGCCGGTTTACGGTCAGACCATTGGCCTGAGCGCGGATATTATCGGGATAATCACGGGCGTGGCGACGTTTATCTGTATGTTTGGGCGGGGGATCACAGGCAAACTTTCAGATACAATGAGCAAAAAATGCCTCGTCGCTGGCCCAGTGTTTTGCGCCAAACATCGGGACAAATCTTGCCTATGGGGGACATTTTACCATTTTATTTACAGCGGCGCCTGTTCTGATTTTGCTGGCAGCCTTTCTCGTGTCCCGCATTGAGGAAGGCCCCATCCCGGACAAAAAATCTCTGACTGTGAAAAAGAAAGGTTTTTCTCTGGATAAGCTGATCTGTTTTCCGGCGGTTCCCGCTGCGATACTTTTGCTGTTTAATGGCCTTATACATACGTGTATATCCAACTATCTGTCTCTGTACGGCCTGGAGAGAAATCTTGAGAATGTAGGGTTCTTTTTTACCATTAACGCCGTGACCATGATCGCTGTGCGCCCTCTGACCGGGCGTCTGTGTGACAGGCATCCCCTGGCTCTGGTGATTATTCCCGGATATATTGGGGAAATGGCCACCGCCCTTATATTAGCCCTGACGTCCAACATGATCTCCGTGGCAGTGGCCGCAGTATTTTACGGGATCGGCTTTGGATCTGTCCAGGCGGCTATACAGATCATGGCCGTGCGCTCTGTTGGGCCGGAGCGTCTGGGGGATGCCAACGGAACCTTTTATGTGGGCGGTGACATAGGCCTTGCTCTTGGAGCCTACGGCGCGGGAGCGATCTTTGACGCGGCAGGTTCCATGGCCATGTATCTGTTTATGGCTTCCATGGCGGTTTTATGTATCCTGTTTTATATTGTCTATCAGTTTCATATCCGGTTGAAAAAGCAGAGCGCGCCGGAGGCGTAAAACGGTTCTATAACACTGTTTAACTGTGGCGGCTGTGAATATGGATTGACATTGGAGAAGTACTTTTTTAAAATAAAAGAGTACTTCCGTTTTTTGTGCGATACACCCGGCAAGCAGCTGCCGCGCTTGCGCGAGCAGATATTTGCCGGGTAACGAACAGCGAGCAGCTTATACTGTGAGCTGTGTGGGATGCTCCGGTCGGCACGCGCCCGGCGCCCACCGGAGCGGAGCGGCGACCGGAAAATCCACGATACGCCTGGAAGGGGTGAGGCTGTTGAGAACATTAACTATAGATTCCTATACCATTGAGATTTTTGTGCCTGAGAAAGAAATGTGCGCTCCGGTATTTTGGCTCCACACCTTTGCCGGAGAAGGGGAAAAGATATGGGAGCAGTCCGGGAAACGGTGTGTTCTTATGTGTGTTACAGGTATTGACTGGAACCGGGATCTTTCCCCGTGGAAGGCTGGGAAAGTCTTTGACGATGGCGAGGATTTTGGCGGCGGAGCCGAAGACTATTTAAAATGCCTCAGAGGGCGGCTTGTGCCGGCAGCGGAGAGGGAGCTTTCCTGGACGGTAAGATACCGGGGGATTGCAGGCTATTCCATGGCTGGACTTTTTGCGGTTTATGCTATGTATCACTGTGATCTTTTTTCCTATATCGGAACGATGTCCGGTTCCCTGTGGTTTGACGGGTGGATGGACTATGTCCTTGATCACAGACCTCCGGGGAATGTCCGCGGCATTTACGTGTCCCTTGGAAGCAGGGAACACCGGACGAAAAATGAGCGTATGGCCACAGTGAAGGATTGTACCGACGTTCTGGCGAAATACTGGAAAGAATATACAACTGTAAAATATGAGATGAATGCCGGAAGTCATTTTAAGGAGCCAGAACTTCGGACGGCTAAGGGCATTGACTGGCTGTCCGGTCTTGCGGCAGCAGATATGGAAAGGTATCGGGAAAAGAATTAATGACTTGAGTTATAGCCGAATCCTTAGATTTTGGCAAAAACAGGAGGAGTAGAAATGGCAAAATTAAAAACATTTCAGGTATGCGAGATCGCGAAGGACACTTACGCCATTAATGAGGCCGGAATGGCGGCCATGTTTCTTGTTGTAGGGGAAAAGCGGGCGCTGCTTATTGACACAGGCGTAGGGCTGACCGACCTTAAATCGCTGATTGCTCAACTGACCGACCTGCCTTACGATGTTGTCCTGACCCACGGACATATGGATCATGTAGGCGGGGCGGCTCAGTTTGATCAGGTGTATATCCATCCCGCCGATGGGGCGGCCCTGTCCCCCATAGATTATGACGCGGTGGCGGATTATGTGGAAAAGATGATTCGGTTTGGAGCCACAGACGTGTACGACTGCTCCACGCAGGATATTAAGCGGCTGACGAAGATGCCGGAAGTAAAGTATCTGCGGGACGGCATGATTTTTAATCTGGGGGGACGGATATTGAAGGTGATCGAGACGCCGGGACATACGGCGGGAAGCTGTTCACTTATTGACGTGAGGGAGCGCATTCTTTTTTCCGGGGATGCCTGCAATGTGAATTTGCTGTGTATGTGGGAAAGTATAGAGACTCTTCTTTCCGGTCTTCGGGCCATTAAAGCCCACGAGCATGAATTTGACCGGAATTTTAACGGCCATATTGGCTATGCGGGAATGCCTATGATGATTTCCATGCCGGACAGTGTTCTCTCCGACGCCATCCATATCTGTGAGAGCATTCTGGAGGGCAGCGCTTATATTGAGAGGGGCGACGCCATGGGCCGCCCGGCAAGCGTGGTCACTTACGGCAATGTGCGGATCTGTTTTGACAAAGACCGGCTGCGCAACAGCTAAGGCCGGGAGGGGCGGTATATGGCCTTTTGTTCAGAATTGGCCGCCGCCTGGCCTGCTGAGAAGATGAGAAAATGTTAAGGAGGTTTACATAATGATTGACGGAAAAATTCAGGTACTTTTAATTACGGGAAGGGTTTCCATTGAACATGACTACCGGAAGGCTAATGATCTTCTGAGAACTCTTCTGGAGTCGACCGGACGGTTTGAAGTCCATATTACCGAGGAGTTTCGCGGCGCCACCGGCGAGACTTTAAAAGATTATGACGTGGCGCTGATCAATTATGACGGCAAGAAACTGTTGACCGGGGCAACAGTGACCTTTGGGGAGAGCGCCACCAATGCTCTTCTTGACTTTGTCAGGGGCGGAAAAGGGGCAGTATTTTATCATTCCTCTGTTTTGGTGGGCGATCAATGGCCGGATGAATATAAAAAGATGATGGGCGGTTACGGCGATATGACTAAAGGCACCCGGAAAAACCCGAAAAGTGACGCCATGGTGGACATGGCCTGCCTGGATCATCCCATTACCAAAGGCATGGCTTCCCACTGGATGGCCGTGGAGGATGACTTTTTTGCCGGGATCTTCTGGCATCCCCAGGCCGACGCCACAGTGCTGGCTACTGTGACCGATGATCTTAACGATTACATTCATGTCCCCGGTTTCGCGGATCCTTATCAGCCCCAAAATGCCGCGGCTCCGCAGCAGCTTTATAAACCAGGGGAGGGGACGCCTGTGGCCTGGATTAATAATTACGGCCAGGGCCGCAGTTTTTGCGTGTCTTTGGGCCACAGCGACGGCACAGTGAAGCGGGTAAACTTTCTGACTATGTTTGTGCGGGGTGTGGAATGGGCGGCCACCGGAGAGGTAACCATAGATTTTCCTGACCGTTCCGGGGACCGCAAGCGCAACCCATGGCCCTTTTATAAGCCGGAAGATTATGGACCGGCAGGGGATTTATAATTTATATCCAAAATCCGGAATACTCTTCCAGCGTTTCCTCAGATAGTGGGCGATCATTTTAGGCCGGCGTTTCCGGGTGAAAATACCTTTCTTGTTGCCCTGGACCCGGCCGGTGCCCTGGCATGCGGCAAAGTTCCACGCCTGCTCACCCACAAAGTTTTTCAGTGAATCAAAAACCTCATGGTTCATTTTGCAGTAGTCCACCTGATATTCTTCAGTGAACATGACAGGGACGGTGTCCCTCAGGCCTTCCACAGTATCGGCGCCGTACTCGGTGATCATGACCGGTTTCCCAAGGCCGTCCCACCATTCCATTTCTTTCTTCAGGGCTTTCTGTCCTTCTTCAAGTTCCCCATCTAAATTATTTCAGATTGATACCCACCGCCGGGGTCTCATCAATGACCACAATCCTTCCCTGTCGCACAGGCGCATTATTTCTTCGCTGTAAAGGTAATGGCTGGTGCGGAAATTGTTGGCGCCCTGTCATTTCATCAAGCTGATATCCTTGCCCCTGGACAAAGCTGTCTGTTTTTTGGAAACAATTTGGAAACATTTCTGAAACATTGGTGAAACCCCGGATTTTTATAATATAAAAAATGAAAATAAACAGGGGGAATTGTTATGAGAAGAAAAAACAGATTCCATTGCATGAGGCGGGGGATAGGACTGGCGGGATTGTGTCTGGGTCTGGCCTTTGGGCCGGCCTGTCAGCCCACACCAAAGACGGAGATTATTTCCCAGAAGGAAAATATTGAGGATGTTGTGTCCGATTATGAAAAGGGAGCTAAGGCCAGTGGCTCGTTAAGAGAGCAGACGGGGGCTCCCGATCAGGTGAGCTTTACCATAACGCTCTCAGAGGATGGGACAACACTTGTGGCTGAGAATGTGCCTGTGGAAATGCCAGATACAGATAAAGCGGGAGTTGTCAGTGCTGTGCGGGCTGATCTGACCCAAGGGCAGATCCAGGGCCTTGTGGAACAGTTTTTTGACGGGAAGACGGCATATATTATCCTTCCCATGACAAAAGAGGATTATATGAATGGGATCAAAAGTTATGAGGAAGAACTGGCCCGATTGACAAAAGAAAACGGGGATGAGAGCTATATTGAAAGTTTAAAAGGGCAGATCAGCTATTATCAGGATCAGATCAAGGCGGCTCCATCGGCGGACTCCCTGAAAACAGAGCCTGTGGAATTTGTCTGGAAACCTGGGGAAATACACTCCACAGGGGAGGAAATGTCCGGGGAGAATAATGAGGGCGATGTGACGTACCGTTTTCTGGCCGCAAAGCATGAAGCCTTTATGTTCCTGACTCTTTTCCAGGCGCCAAAGGCAGGGGCCCGGCCAAATTACATTGCCGGGGAGAAAAATACACCTGTGAGTTGTCAATATAGCCCCGAAGAAGCGGGCCAGA
This sequence comes from Catenibacillus scindens, assembly GCF_014202115.1. Taxonomy (GTDB): domain Bacteria; phylum Bacillota; class Clostridia; order Lachnospirales; family Lachnospiraceae; genus Catenibacillus; species Catenibacillus scindens. The sequence goes on along the minus strand of NZ_JACHFW010000006.1, from coordinate 45,497 downwards.
TGGCCCTGGACTTTTTGTCGGAAGCAGGCATCCCAATGGGCGGGCTTATGGTCATCGAAGCAGAGCCTGTCATGTGCGTGGAGCGGCAGGATGAGGGGATCATCGGCTACCGTGTGCGGCTGGGTCACGGTGCGGGGCAGGTGGCGCCGGTGTACGCCATAAACCACATTGCTTATACCGGCCAGGACAGTGAAAATGAGGGGATCTTGCCCTATGACTATGAGCGCCTTGAAGTTATTGTCACAGATCAGGGGGTGACTGAATTGGAGTGGGAGAACCCTATGGCGGAAGGGGAGGCGCTGGTGGATCATGTGACATTAATGTCCTTTGATCAGATTCAGCAGATCATCCAGGAGCAGGCGGGCTATGCCTGGGAAAAATATATGAGCGCGGACGGTTTGGAATCAGAGACGCCAAAGATCCGCCTTGGGAAAATTGTCTTTGGCATGATGCGAGTGCAGAACCCGGACAAAGAAGGGGAATATACGCTGATTCCTGTGTGGGATGTATTTCCCATAAACAGCGCAACTGAAGCTGTCAACGATGGGTCTATGATGACCATTAACGCCATGGATGGAAGTATTATTGACCGGAGCAGCGGCCACTAAAAACATACGGGAGGAAGGTTAAAGATGATGAAAAAGATTCAGAAGAAATGCCTTGGGAAAAAGGGCTTTTTAGGAATTATTGTTCTATCCTGGGCTGGCATGATGGCATGTCAGCCCACGCCGGAGGCGGAGATTATTACCCAGAAGGAAGACATACATACAGTCATTGAAGATTACAGCGGGGAATCCGGTGAATCGCAGACGGGCGAGGGCGCAAAAGGGCAGACACTGGCAATGCGTCTTGGCGTCCCGGAAACAGTGGATTTTAATATTTTGGCCGAGGAAGGGCGGATACAGATCACAGGGGATCATGTGCCTGTGGAGTTTCCGGACACCGACAAAGCGGGGGCTGCGGCCATTGTCCGGGCAGACCCTTCCGATGAGAAATTATGGGACATGATCGACAAATTTACCGACGGCGTCACTCTCTATGAACCCGCGCCGCTGACAAAAGAAGATTGTCAGGCGTCCATTGAGCTGGCTCAGGAGGAGATCAACCGGATCATGGAGTCAGGGAGCGAGGAGGAAAAGCTGGTAATTCCTTCCCTGGAGGAAGAAATCCGGTTTCGCCAGTCCCAGATGGAGACTTTGCCTTCTAAAGATTCTCTGACATTAGTTCCTATTTCCAAAGGGTGGGAAAAGGAGGAGAGCGGCATGGGGTATAATGCTATCCGCGGTGAAAATCAGGAGGGGGAGATGCGGTATTCCGTTTACGCAGCCAGTGATCCGTCAGTCTACACAATTTCTCTGGGAAAATACCCGAAAGAACGGTCTTTTTCAGAACATCTGACAACCAGGGCTACTGTGGACAACATGGGTGTTCCCGTGGAAGATCCATTTTGGCAGCAGGCAGAAGATGCCTTTTCTTCCGTGTCCTGCACCTACACCCAGGAGGAAGCCGCGCAGGCCGCCCTGGATTTTCTCTCGGAATATGGCATTGATACCACCTATATTATGGTGCAAAAGATCGAGCCGGTGGCTTGGTATAATTCTCAGACAAGCCAGTTTTCTCAAAGCTGCGTGGGGTATCAGATGACCCTGTGCCACGGTGTTGGCGGCATTATGCCGACCATGACGGATAACCATATTATGTTTATGGATGCCAATGGGGATATCCCGCCGGAAAATCAGGGACGGGTACCCTATGACTATGAAGCCATGACCATAACAGTGACTGATGACGGCGTAGTGGATTTTTACTGGAACAATCCTATGGAGGTTACTGAAATACTGTCAGAAGATGTGGCGATGAAAAGTTTTGAGGAAATCAAGGCTATTATGGACCGCCAGATGGTTACCGCCTATGAAAGCTACAGCTTCAGCGACGGCTATGAACAGGGGCGGCCCCTCAGTATTGGAAAAGTTACATTCGGTATGATGCGGGTGCAAAACCCGGACGATGAATCGGAATATACATTGATCCCTGTGTGGGACGTATTTGCCTCAGATGAAATGAATCCGGAGGAAGTCAGCACCATGTCAATGCTCACCATTAACGCTATGGACGGCAGTATTATCAGCAGGGAGAACGGATATTAATGGAAAAGACATGGATACACTGGCTTAGGGCAATTTTTTCGGAGCTGGAACGGGGGATTTTCTCCCCGGCCTTCGGGTGCAGCGCGGCGGCCACTGTGGCAGTTCTGTTTTTAGGCAGCACAAGCCTGTGGTTTCCCTCAGAGGAGGCACTTGTATCGGGGCTGTCCTGGGACTATGACTGGACAATGCTGGATACAGGATGCAAATCGGAGGCATTTATTTTTTGCCTGCCCCTGATAGCGGCCTTCCCGGCGGCGCTGTCTGTGCTGACCGATCTGCGCAGCGGGTTTATCAAGTCCTACCTGGGACGGTGCGGCCTCAGGCCCTACATTGTCAGCAAAGTGATCTTATCGGCAGTGTCCGGGGGCGGCAGCATTTTTTTGGGATACATGGGGGCGGCCGGACTCATGTTTATGATCTACGGCCCCTTAGAGCAGACGCCGCCAAAGGCGGAAGTCAGTCTTGATATGGAAGCCCTCTCACAGCTTTTATCCGGGGAAGAAACCGGCCTGGCAGTGTCCGGGGCGGCGCCGGGGCGGTGGGAGGCTATGTGGCCCCAGGCGCTTGTCGTATTTCTGGCGGGGGCCCTCTTTGCCATGCTGGCGGCCATTCTGGGACTTTTGTTTGGCAGCAGGTACATGGCCTTTGGCGGCGCGTTTATGGTCAGCTATGTGCTGATCATTCTGACGGAACGTTTTTTGTCCGGTCTTTATACATTAAATCCGAGAGAATGGTTTCGCCAGGAACATTACTGGGAGGGCGGCTATATGGGATGCGCCGGCTTTTTGCTGGAATTGAGCGTTCTTATGGCTCTGGGTTACGGTCAGATTATTTTCAGGAAAATTATGGGAGGGAGCAGACGGTGAGAGAACTTTATCAGATCTGGCGGGTGTGCCTGTACCACTATTCCCGCTGGCGGGGAAACTGGCGTGTCATTCTTTCCTTTGGTCTTGGCGGAGTGATCAGTTTTCTCCTGACAGAAAATGTGGTCCGCTTTTCCCAGGAATACGGCCTGACCATGCAGATTTTTGAGCCTTTTATATGGGTATTTGGCGACGGAACGTCCATTTTGCTTGTGGCCCTGGCAATCATCCTCCTTTTTGGGAATATGCCTTTTTTAGACGGCAGCGTGCCTTATTACCTGATCCGCATCCGGGTGAGGGTGTGGGTGGGCGGACAGATGATCTACCTTATAACGTCCAGTCTGCTCTACACTTTTTTCATTCTTGTCATGACCATGGTCTTTTGCTTTCAAAATGCCTTTGTGGGCAATATGTGGAGCCCAACGGCGGCAAAGCTGGCCTATTCCGGGCTGGCCGACGATTATTTTATCCCGGCCCAGCTTAAAACATTTGAGATGGTCCGGCCTGTGGAATGCATGATCACCATTTTTGTCCTTATGCTTTTATACATCCTTGTGGCTGTTTTTGTTATGTATCTGGCAACACTGGTGAAAAATCAGGCTGCGGGCATCGGGGCGGCTTTTATATTTCATTTATACGGATTCCTTTTAAATGTAGACGGGCTGGCTCAGGTTTTTAAATTGAGCCGGGAAGTCACTTACCGGGCCAGCATCTGGTGCGGCTGGCTCTCCCCGTTAAGGCAGGCCACCTTTCCCTCCCACGATTTTGGCTACGACCGTCTGCCTACCCTTGGCAATACTTACACCATATTCGGAGGGGCGATTTTGGTTATGGCCATTTTGGTACTTTGGCGGATGAAATATTATTCTTTTTACTTTTCAGGCGGGACACAGGAGTGAAGGACAATGACAGATTATGTACATATTGAAAATGTAAGCAAATTTTTTGGTGAAGATCAGGTGCTAAAAAATGTGACCCACGACTTTGCCCAGGGGGAGGTTCACGGGCTCATCGGCAATAACGGATCGGGAAAAACGGTGCTGTTTAAATGTATCTGCGGCTTTATGCACCCCGATGAGGGAAAAATATCTGTGGACGGCGTTGTCATCGGACGGCAGCGGGATTTCCCGAAAAATACTGGAATTATTATTGAATCTCCGGGCTTTTTGCCCCATATGACCGGCTTTCGCAACCTGTCCATTCTGGCATCCCTCAATGGAAAAATCCACAAAGAGGATATTGTCCGTGTTCTGGAACTGGTGGGGCTTCCCCCAAAGCTGAAAAAACCGGTGAGCAAATATTCCCTGGGGATGCGCCAGCGTCTAGGTATTGCCCAGGCTATTATGGAGGATCCCCAGTTTCTTATTCTGGATGAGCCCTTTAACGGGCTGGACAAAAACGGTGTGGCCCAGATCCGTCAGGTACTTTTGGATTTAAAGAAAAGGGGCAAGACGATCTTGCTGGCCAGCCATAATATGCAGGACATAGAAGTGCTTTGTGATACTGTCTGTGAGATGGACGGGGGCGTTCTGCGGGAGGTGCGGTGATGAATCATAAAAATTGGTTTCGGATAGGTATTATTTTTATGGCGGTGGTCTTTCTGACCGTCTGGCTGCCGGGCTTTGGCGCGGCCCTGGCTGCAGATCATTCCTGGAACAACAGTTATTTTGCTATTGACGATGAAAATATCTATGAGGGAATGATTTTTCCAGGAGACGGCAGCGGAAAACTTTATATGCCGGTAAAAAATAAGACCGTGTATCTGCCGCTGATCTACCTCCCGAAAAACTCCTCTGTTGTTCCCGGTTCTGTCCGTGTCTTTATTGAGGCCGATGAAAAGGCCGAAAAAAATATGAAAATATTAAAATACGATATAAAAGCGAAAAACGCCTTTGCCAGAAATGATCCCGCCCGGCAGGCGTGGGTTGTGGAATGGAGGCCGGCTCTGAAAAGTCAGACCTCAGCCGGAAAGTTCCCGGCGCTAATCCGCATTGAGGCGGATATAGATCAGGATGGGGGCAGGGAAAGGATCATGGTGGAGGAAGAACTCCAACTGATTTTTAGAGACTACAGCCAGGATGAGGAAGAAAGTCAGACAGATGAAAGCGCGCCCGGCGAAACCGGAGGGGATTGGCCGGAAGAAACCACAGAGAGCGGCAGCACTGGCGAGAGTGCTGGTGAGGATGGAGGCGGCGAGACCGCGGTTGGTGAAACCGGGGAAGGTTTAGACACCGGGACGCCTTCAGAGAGCGAAAACACTGGCGATACTCAGGAGAGCGGCGAGTCCCAGGAAACAGAAGATATCGGTGAGAGCGGCGAGTTCCAGGAAACGGAAGATACCGGGGAGAGCGGTGAACCTGGCGAGACTGACGGAGGCAGCGAAACCGCCGAGACTGAGGTGACGGACACGGTTCCGGGAGAAACTTTTGAGGATGAGACAAGAGGATCCCAGACTGGAGAGCTGCAGGATGTGCTGCCTGACGGCGGTATGGATATGGGAGGCATTGCAGATACCTCCGGCGGCGCGGTATCCTGGGGAGGGGCCGGCGCTGGCCAAGAAGATCCCCAGGCGCCGCCAAAACTGAGGATTATTGACTGTACTGTGGATAAAGAAGAAATCTATCCCGGCGACGACGTGGAGATTTATGTGACGCTGAAAAATTCCAGCGCCAAATCCTGCGTGGAAGATGTGCGCATTGTCTATGAGAGCGCCACAGGAGAAGTTCTTCCGGCTGGCAGCAGCAACAGTGTTTATGTGGATTATATTGCTCCGGGGGGAACCTGCAATATTTCTTTTTCCATGGAAGTGGGTTATACTCTGACTTCAGAAACACAGAAAATTACTCTGGCCATGGAATTTACAGATGAGGACGCCCAGGCCCTTTCCTCTTCAGAAAGTATATTTCTTAAAATTACGCCCTCTTTTGATGTTCTTGTAGACCAGCCGTCCATGGCGGCTTCGGTGGAATCGGGGACGGCTCAGGACATTACTGTCAAAGTCTATAATACAGGGGGCAGTCTTGTGAAAAATGTGATCTGCTCTCTGGAAATGGATGGAGTGACAGGATCGGGCTCCGCTTTTGGCGGGGATATTGTTCCGGGAGAAAATGCGGAGATCGTACTTCATACGCTGATCGGAAAACTGACACGAAGCGTGGGCAGCGGGGGCGGCGCCACAGGCAGCGCCGGGAAAAGTTCAGAGTATGGACAGACCACAGGAACGGTTGTGGTCCGCTATGAGGATGAGGCGGGCAATGAATACACTCAGAAGGTGTCTGTGACAACCCAGATTACGCCCCCCGAAGGTGAGGCAAATCCTGTGGAACCTGTGGAAAAATCTTCCCAGTGGTGGGTGTCTATTGTCCTTGGTCTGGTTGCTGTCCAAGTGGTGATCTTTGTTCTTATTGGTGTTCACCGCCGCCGGAATGTGTGAAAGCGTAACAGTTTAGCCATCAGGAATAGGCGGGATGAATTGTTACGTAAAAGCGATATGGATATAAAGGCGGCCGGATACATACCGGGCCGTGATGGAGCCGCCCATGGCCTCCGTCAGGCTGCGGGCGATGGCAAGGCCAATGCCTCCGTCGGGTTTGCGGGCCGCTTCTACTGTGTAGTATCGGTCAAAAAAGCGCCCCACCTGAACCTGGTCAAGACCTGGGGCCGTATTGGAAAAAATAATCTCTCCGTCATCGGTCATAGTAATGTTGAGATCGCCGCTGCTGTATTTAATGGCGTTGCCGAGAATGTTGGAAAATATCCGGGACAGGGCGTTTTTATTGAGACGGCATTTTACCCGGACTGAGGGCATGTGGATTTGTGGGGTTATATTTCTGGCCGTTAAAGCGCCGTAATAGGCCAGAATACTTTCCTCCAGAGCCTGACAAAGATCCACATCCTCCAGAGGGAGATCTTCTTCAATGGAGGTGAGGGAAGAATAGGAGAATAATTCTTCCGCCAGGAGGCCCATGGTCCGGGCCCGCTCACCGATGATCTGTACATACCGGGCCCCGTCTTTGGACAGCTCCTCTTTTTCAAGGAGTTCCAGATAGCCAAAGATAGCGGTGAGGGGAGTGCGCAGATCATGACAGACTTTGAAATGACCTGGGAGGGGTTGGCCAGGAGGAGCTTTAAGATGGCGTATTCTGTTTTTGTCAATTTTACCGGGCAATCCTCAACAGTTACCTGATGGCTGATCGTATCCAGGTTAATGTTTTCAAAGGAGAGAAGGGAGTTTTTGCCATTGTCCGGGACATTTCTCAGACATACGGTGATCCGGGCCAGAAGCTCTCTTACGTCAAAAGGTTTAGTGACATAGTCCGCCGCGCCGCCAAGAAGGAGGGAAACTTTGTCACTGACATCCCCTTTGGCGCTGATGACAATGACCGGGATACCCTGGATTTTTGCCAGCACACCTTCGCCGGACAGGCCTGGAAGCATAAGATCCAAAAGAACCAGGTCCGGCCGGTTCGTCTGAAGACGCAAGAGAGCCTCCGTCCCGGACCATGCCTGGGACACGGCGTAGCCTTCTTTTTCAAGGACTTCTTTAAGCATATCTGAAATGTATGTATCGTCATCAATGACCATGATCTGTTTCATTGGGAGTACCTCCTGTGGTGATGGGTATAGTATATCCCCGGAAAGTAAAAAAATAAAGGCGAAATTTTTACTTATTCGGGAACATCGCTGTCAGCGAGATCATACGGATCTCACAAGGTTCAAGAATGCAGTTGAGATTGTATGTGCCTGCATCCGGAGTGATAATTTTTTTAATACGGGCCGGGATCGTCCGGTGGTTAATGTATTCACAGTCTGAAGGTTCAAAGGGAGTGAATGCCCCTTCCCTGAGCCATTCATCGTAAGCGCTGCCATGTCTGGTGTTAATAATGATACATTCAAGTAAATAACTGCAGGGCAGAAAATTTTCCAGAGATACAGACAGAGAAAGCGGGTTTCCGCCAATAATTTCATTTATATTTTTTTCGTATTGATCCAGCGGTTTGCCAAAACTGGAGTAATAGTGCCCGCTTTCCACAGATATGGGCAGATGTAAATGTGCTTCCCTGGGCAGGTGGATTTGGTATGAAAATGATGGTACATTTACCGCGAGAATCACAACCTTTTCAGGGGAACCTGTGACAAGCAGATGTTCACTGTGAAAAAGAACCGGAGACTGTAGTTTCAATATTTCCCAAAAGGCATAGTAAAAAGGCCGCCGTATAAATTGTCCTGTTAAAGAAAGACTGCTTTTTTCACCGGTTTCCGGGAACTTTTCAAGGATCTCCTTTATAAGATTGTCTATGCTTATGCCGGCCATATCCAGATATGGTGAGGCATTAAGCATATAAGAGGTCTTCTCGGCGCCGGAAAAAACAGTTTCACTGACAATGGAACGGGGCATCAGAAATCGTCCGGTGCAGTAAATAGAGATACTTTTGGGGCATAATTTCCTGAAGGTATTCCGCTTCGGAACAGGAGGTTTGGCCTCTTGCAGATAAGTAAAAAGAGGGTAAAAAGGAAATTGCCATTTTCCATTTGCTAATTTCATCCGGACCGAATTTTTCCAGAAGATGGGTTAAAAAGTCATGGATCAGTGTTTCCCAGTATGTAAAATCAGAGGGCAGACCGACGTTGGAATAGCCGAAATACTGGGACTGGCCGTTTTGTGAGAGTATGTTTGGGATACTTGAAATTGTAAGGATGGGCGTAAGGCCGTTGGAAATAACATATTCCAAAACATCATCAAGATTTGAAAAGTCCCAGTTGATATGATCCCCCAATTCTATATATCCAAGCAGCCCATGATCAAAAATTCCGGTCAGACGTATATATTGAAAATGCAACTGCTGCTGAACCGCTTTGAGGAGACGTCTGTATTTAGGTTTTTGAAGCTTAGTGGCAGGGCCTAGTTCCAGGAGTCTGAAAAGATGCTCCGGGAGTTCGTGGCCGGGGGTGGAGGAAAGTGATATGGCAGCCCTTTCCTCAGGGGGTTGTATTGTTATGTTGGTCTGTGTTTTTAAATATTGTTCCAGGTCGGGGAGGAATGCGGTATTTTGCTGTGGACCGGTGATTTTACGGTATTGGGCGGGGAGCATATGCTCGTTTTTTATAAAGGTGTGATTTAAGTTTCTCAGGTTTTTAAAGCCGGACGCTATGGCCGTCTGGGTTAGCGTTAATGGCTGTGACAAAAGTATTTTTGCGTGTTTCAGTCTTGTCTGCTGTAAAAATTGTGAGGGCGTCATTTTCAGTTTGGCCTGAAACAGGTGGGAAAGATAGGCCGGGGAAATATGGCAGTGACGGGCAATATCCTGAACCGCAATCGGTGTAGAGTAGTTTTTTTCAATATAGGTCAGTACATCGGATAAAAGTTCTCTCCTATTCTCTTTGTCTGAAGTTGGCTCACCAAAATTGAGGAGAAGTTCAGACAGCAGGTCAAATTCTGCTTTTTTGCGGGCTAACTCAGGGAGGCGATCATTTAATATAGTGTTCAGAACCTGGATAATCAGAGGAATCAGGGAATGAGCGGCAGGTAAGGTATCTCTGTGATCCTGGGAAAGGGGAGTATTAACGGGATTGAGTTTTAAGCGAAGCGGAGTATCTATATGGCAGTATGCGCCAAAGGCTTTGAGATCCAAAGTAAGGCAGAGACAAAGTCCCTCAACCCTTTTAATGGAATAAAGTTCAAAAGGACTGACACAGATAAGCTCTCCGCTTTTCAGATCAAAAGAGTCTTTCCCTATATACAGTTCCATACGGCCGTCCGGTACAAAAAACAGCTCTGTCTTTGGGCTCCAGGATAAATCTTCAGGTTTTGGAAATTTCAGTTTAATAAATGTCGGGCAATACATATAATCTTCTCCTAAAAATGACCAAAATTTGTTTTAATTATAGATTTTATATGCAAAAATATAAACAAAAAATTTCCCTGAGCAAAAAAACAGCAAAAAAATGGAAGTCTACAATAAGGAAAAAGGACAAGGGAGATCATTTTGAAAAAAATGCAATAATGTTATAATCGGGGTACATCTTAATGTATTGGGATGAAATTCAGAAGGAGGAGAAAGTAATGAAAAAAAGAAAAATGTGTTCATTGGGAGTCGCTTTCTCAGGAGTATTGTGCGCGGCGCTGTTGGGGGCGTGTTCACAGGACGGCGAAACTGCTGGAGCATCCGATGAAAATGTTGTGGTGGAAAGTTCTTCTGAAAGCGAGGCCAGCACAGAGACTGCCCCAAATGTCGAAACATCCGCCCCGGCACAGACGGAATCAGAGACAGAAACAGCCCCGGTTTCCGGGACGGCCAGTGTTCTTGGAACCGCAGTCAGTGATGTGACGGTGGAACAGCCTTCGGAAAATATTCAGGGAACGATTCATCCGGAAAAACTTTCAAACGGAGCGGTGGCCTATGTATATGTCCCGGATAACAGTTCTTATGGCCTGAGGGCAACGGCAGCGCCGATTTTAGTTGTTTACGGAAATACGCCCTACACATCAGCGTCCGCTCTGGAAACAGCCTATTCTTCAGGGCTGGCTTCTATCGCGGATCTTGAACAGGGCGCGGTTGTGTTTGTTAATCCTGTGGGCGAGACATGGGGGGAAGATGACCTTACATCTTTGGAAGCGGCAAAAAATCTTTTTTCTGACAGCACAAACAATGAACAGAAAATAAGTAATTATACACAATACGGAAAGAGTGATGCGGCGGCCTATCCCGGATCGTACACACGCCTGTATGTATTTGGAGAAGGCACCGGGGCCGACTTTGTGTATCAGTCTCTGTCCGCCGGTGTTGACGGCTCCGGCCAGTTTTTTGGAAACGCAGTGTTTAAACCTACGGCGGCCCTTCTTATGAATCCATCCAGTGAAGAAAGTGTGGATCTGACCCAATTGGATGGAAGGGAGATCCCGGTGGCGTTGATCAATGCGTCAGAGGCGGTGGTATCTTCCTATGAAGCTTTGAATCAGACGACAGAAACACTGGTGCTGACAAGTGATGTATCCCAGGGATTTGACGCGGATATTGTCACTGAGGCCTATGATCAGGTAATGGAACACTATATGGTGAGAGTTCAGTCCAGCGTGGGCGTGGAGGACTGCCAGACGTCCCTGTTAAGAATTGGCGGGAACGAGGAATTGGGCCTGACCGAGACTAAAAATGATTATGAGTTTTCAGATGGATCTGTATTAACCTATTATCAGTGGGTTGACGGAGATGAAAATCAGCCCCTTGTTCTCGCTTTTCATGGTTCAGGCAGTTCTGCGGAAAATTTGGTATGGTCTTCTGGGTTTAATGATCTGGCAGCCTCTGAAGGCTTTAATCTGGTTTCTTTTGAAAACTATTCCAATGAAAATCTGGACAACGCCAAGATCATGGAAGCCGTTGACCATATTATCGCGGAGACGGCAAGCGATTTCACCAAAGTGTATGTGTCCGGTTTTTCCATGGGAAGTATGCGCACATGGGCCTTAGCCTCCCAGTACAGCGACCGTTTCGCCGGAGCCATTGCTATGAATGGCTTTAACTCTGGCATGGAAGAGGGCGCAGAATTCAAGACAAGCGTTCCATTTTACGCAATTGGCGGTAAGGAATCTTACCTGGCCGCGTTCTTTGAGTTCCCCGGCGCGGATAATTATGTGCAGGAAGCGGCTCTTTTTAAGGTAAACAATGTTTCTGATAATTTTGTATTTGATGAGACTGCCGGCGTATGGGGAATGGAACCTGCGGAAACTTATACGATTACCGCAGAGGATCTTCCGGATCTTACTGTGGAAGTCAGCCTGTTCGCGGATAGCGATGGAAATGTTATGACTGCCTTTGCATCGGCTTCCTCCGCTGGACACGAACCTTTAAGATCGGCAACGGCTGACGGATGGAATTTTGTCAGCCAGTTTAGCAGAAATTCTGACGGTTCCCTTTCTGTAGATGGGGAAAATTAATAAAAGACTGATATTAGAGATAAAAGGTCAAAAATATAGTGTTTTTCTTGTGATAATATTTACCGCAGCCAATGTAAATGTCAAATCCGCGACCAAAAACAGGCAAAGGAGATAGAAGATTTTATAGGGGAGAATGGTTAAAATAGCATCAGAAGACAGATAGAAAACAGGTATGGCAAGGATACATTAAACGAGGAAAGAAAAATGGGATACCAAAAAGAAAAACTGTTTAATATTTATTTTTTTGTAATTGCTCTGGTGAATCTTGCCAGTTCTGTAATGATGCAAATGTTTAACGCTACTATTGCCCTACATATGGACGCTCTGGGTTCAGCCGCGTCTGTATCCGGGACAATTATCTCTATCGGTGCTGTTTCAGCGACGGTATACCGCTTTTTTGGCGGAAAAATTTGTGAAAAACGAGGACGGCGGAAGCTGATGGTTATCGGAATGGCAGATTTTGCTCTCATGTCTTTATTTATGGGACTTACAAATGCGCTGCCGCTCCTTTATATTTTAAGAGTGCTGCAGATGTTTGGATATTCTATGGCCAGCACGTGCGCATCTGTCGCTGTGATTGATGTTATCCCCCAAAAAAGAGTGGGCGAGGGGCTGGGCTATTACAGCCTGGCAGCCTCCGCTGCCCAGGCATTTGGTCCTTCGGTTGCTCTTTTTTTCTACCATACAGAAGGTGGATTTTTTTCTGTTATGAGCGGTATGTGCTTTATGGGCGCTGTTGCTGTGATGATCACTCTTTGTTTTCTCAATTATGAAATAAAGGGAAGAAAGGCTTCTGACCAATGGAATACAAGTGGGCAGGAGAATGAGGGAAAAGGTATTTGGCAGTATATTGAGAAGCGGGCCCTTCCTGCCGCATGGGTATATTTTTTTGTGACCCTCACCGGAAGTCTGGTCACAATGTATCTGACACTTTTTGCCTCAAGGTCAGGGATTGACAATGCAGGCATGTTTTTTACCATTTCAGTAGTTTTTATGGTTGCTGCCAGAATCGTGTCGGGAAAACTCAGTGATCGCAGAGGTGTTTTATGGGCTGTGGTTCCAGGTATGCTTCTTTTAATTTCCGGATATATGATGCTGATTTTTTCTGACGAAATACATCTTCTTTTTTATATTGCCGGAGGATTTTACGGATTTGGCACGGGTATGGCTTCACCGGCCCTTAATGCCCAGGCTGTGAAAGGCGTGCCCAAAACAAGAGTGAGCGTAGCGTCATCCACATTTTTCCTGCCCATGGATATATCTTTTATGGCCGGATCGGTGCTGTGGGGCGTAATGATTGATTATTTTGAGTTCCGTTTGTTATTTATCATGGCCGCAGGGCTTTCCTGTATTGCTGTTTTATTATCTTTCTTGTTGTTTTCTGCCCGTCCTAAGCAGCAAAGGGTTGAAACAGCAGAGCAGGTCCTTTAAAATAAAATTAAAAAAGAGGAGGTTGTTCATATGGGGCACAAAATTAAGAGAGGTATTACGATTTACAGTTGGCATCGTCAGGTTGAGGCGGGGAAGCTGACCTGGGAGGATTGTATTGAGGCAGCGGTAAAAATGGGATGCAATGGCCTGGAACTTTTAGGTCAGCTTTATTTTCGCTATTGCCCGGAGGCCCTTCAGGAAGACATTGATTCCTGGGAAGAAATGATGTGGGAGTATGGTACAAAAACCATTGCTCATGACTTTTTTGTGGATAAAACATTGTACGCTCACAGAAACCTTACTGTCCGGGAAGGTGTGGATATTGTCCGGCGTCACGCTTTATTCGCAAAATCCATTCACTGTCCGATCATGCGTGTGGGCGGTCAGGTGGATCCGGAAGTGTTCCGCCAGTCCATTCCTATTTTGGAAGATCTTGGGATTAAAATGGGACTGGAGATCCACAGCGGCTCTTCGTCTTTTTGTCTTCCTCAGGTACAGGATGTCATTGAGGTGATTCAAAAGAGCGGCTCCAAATACATCGGTATTGTGCCGGATATGAGCATGTTCTGTAAAGAAGTCAGCAAAAGCCAGCTCAATCTTGCCATTTCGGAAGGTGTTGACGAAAAACTGGTGGAGGAAGTGGAACAGTTATACAAGGCTGTGGACAATGTGGAATTTCGTGCGTTCTGCAATGAGCAGATGGCGCTGGCAAAGGACGACGCGACGAAAGGCTTTCTGGCCAGAGTGCGCCGGACAGAATATTACGACCCTAAGGTACTTCTTGAACATATGCCTTATATTATTCACTGTCACGGAAAGTTTTACGAGATGGATGACAATAACGAGGAGACAACCATTGACTATCCAGGAGTTTTAAAAGTTTTAGTTGAAGGCGGATATAAAGGTTATATTTCCGCAGAATATGAAGGGAAGCCCATTAACGGGGATACCTTTGAGCCTTTCCGACGGTATCAGAAAATGCTTGATAAATATTTGGGTACTTATCCTGACGCCAATTATCCGGAATGGCCCAATGCCGAACCTGTATCCGGCGGCGGTTTTGGCGTTCCTGTTCAGGCTTTGCTGCCCACTGGTTTTAAAAATCATTATGAGGATGGAAAATGCACTGGTTTTGAGGTTCAGGTTTCCAACTACTACTACCGTGGTGTGCCGTTAAGTCTTTTTGAGTCCTGTTATGTGGAGGTGAATGGAAAGCTTTATGGCCCGGAGAGTATGCGGGTTGCCGTGGACGGCGAAGTGTTCCGTTTCGCGGATATGTGTGATGTGACCCTTCACTATTGGAATAAAGGTTATCCGGCAACGATTATTATTGACGAGCCCGGCGGTCTGATACCGGGAACGGAGTACGATATTTCCGCGGTGGTGACAATCCGCGCCTACTATATGAGGGAGGGCATTGCCGCTCAGATCCAGACAGATACGGTAAAGATGCCTCCTACAGAAAAAAGGGTGCTGGAAGGTTAATAAAATATTTTGTGATTTCAGCGGTCACGCCATAAGGCGCGGCCGCTTTTTTCAATTGCTCTGTTTTGGAATATAGGGGGATATTCCATTTGTTTTTCAGTGATTTACCAGTGACCTCTAAGAATATAACGAAGCTGCATGGAAAAGGGAATAAAGTTGCGTATGTAAAAAATAAAAGCTATAATGTTAAGTGATTTTATTTATATTCAGGGGGGATTACAATGCAGATCAGAAGCGACAATGGTCTGGAAATCAGGGTGGATTTTGTTCAAACCCAGGCGTCTCATTTTCATGAAGCGCTGGAAATATTATTTTTGTGCGGGGAGGGATCTATGGAAGTGCGGACGGATTCAGATTCATGGGTGATGAATCCGGAGGATATTATTGTGATCAACAGCGGAATCCGTCATCAGATCCTTTCTTACGATCAGGGGAGCATTTTGTGCAGTCTGTGGATTCCGAGAAGCCTGATTTCCCGAAGTATCCATCAAGACCTTTTTCTTATAGTGTGTAATTCGGTGACAGATAAAAATCATCATTTTGGAGAATTGCGTTCGATTATAAAGTCACTGATCAAACATTGTCTCATGAACAAAAGTGCGGATCTTTATTTTCTGGGGAAGTTTTATCAGTTTCTCTATGAATTGACAAAGCATTATCTTATATTGCACGATGACGTCCGGTATAAAGAAAAGATTAGCAAAAATGAGGAGCGCACACAGCAGATATTATCCTATCTCTATGATAACTATAACAGGGATATTTCTCTTAATGAGCTGGCGGGAAAGTTATATTTAACAAACGCTTATTTATCCCGGTTTTTCAAAAAAACCTTTGGTGTTAATTTTGGGGAATATGTGAATATGATCAAACTGCACTATGCGGCTTCGGATCTGCTCTATTCTTCTAAAACCATTACCCGTATTGCGATGGATAACGGTTTTTCAAATATGGCTAGTTTTAATAAAAGTTTTAAGACTGTTTATCATATGACTCCAAAAGAATATAAAGAAAATGGAGGAAGTTCCTCTGGGGAAAATGAATGGGAGACGGATCAGAACCGTCGATCTTTGGAAGAACAGCTCCAGGGATATATGGAGCAAATCGACAATACGGACTCCACACCCGAAATCTGCGCCGTTGCGGATTGTACTCAGAAAAATGAGAACTATCCATGTAAACGTCCCTGGCAGGTCTTGCTTAATGTTGGGGATATGGTTTCATTGAAAGATTATCGTATTCGTTCAGAATTGTTAAGGATTAACAGCAGTTTGAAATTTACCTATGCCCGCCTCTGGAATGTTTTAAGCAACGATATGCTTCTTGGAACCTATATCTCCGACGATCCCTCGGATTATGATTTCAGTTATTTAGATGAATGTATTGATTTTCTTTTGCAGAATGGTCTTAAACCTTTTTTGCAGATGGGCTATAAGCGGGTTAGAGATCAGGAGCGGATACGCATGGATGTGCGGAGATTTTCTGTGATGTCTCTGTTTTCATTCAAATCTCTGGACGAGTTGATTAAAGTTCTCAGGCTCACGCTGAAACATCTAATCGTTCGCTATGGGCAGGATGAATTGAATACATGGCGTTTTGAAATATGGCATCCGAATATATCTTATTACCTCCCAGATATCTTTTTTTCAGGAAACGAGGATATTTTTTCAGCAAAAGTCTATTGGGAAATCCGCAGCCTGCTGCCCCATGGAAAGATCGGAGGGGCTGAGTTTTCCCTTCTCCTTGATATGGATCAGAACTACAACTCAATGATGAGGTATAAAGAAGAAGGGATACAGTTTGATTTTATTACCTGTGTTTCTTTTCCCTATAAAGTATCCCATGAAGGCGGAAGTATGAAACGGGAGTGGCAGATTGACAGGCATTTTATGAGAAATGAAATGGAGGCTTTGAAGCAAAATCTTATAAAAGTTGGATGGGGAAATTGCCCCGTTTGGGTAACAGAGTATAGCTTTACGCTGGAACACAGGAATATTTTAAATGATACCCGTTTTAAGGGCGCATATATTTTGCGTAATATGATGGATGTGTTTGACATTGTTGATGCTGCCGGGTACTGGCTGTTGTCGGACATTTATTCGGAGGGCGGCGATTCCAACCGTCTTCTGTATGGAGGAAGCGGTCTGGCAACGAAGGATTGCATCAATAAGCCGGTATATTTTGCTTTTTATTTTTTGTCTGTAATGAAGCCTCTGTTTGTGGAAAAGAATGAAAATTATTTGCTGACTACAGATGGAAATGGAAATTACAGTTTACTATGCCATAACATGAAAGAACTAAATTATCTTGCCTTCTCAAAAAGTGAAAAAGATCTGACCCTGGAAGATATGAATAAAGTTTTTGAGGATGAGAAGGCGCTGCGTTTAAAGATCATACTGAAAAATATAGGCAGCGGACTTTATCGGCTCAAGTGTCTGAAAATTGACGCGGCTCATGGGGATATTCAGACCTGGGTCAGGGAAAATAATACGATTATGGGACTTAAACGGCAGGAAATCTGGCATTTACAGCAGTCCTGTATGCCTCAGATTAGGATTTACTGTCAAAAAATATCTGGATCACAGAGCCTGGGCATTGAAGAGAAGATTGAAGCTAATGATTTTTTATATTATGAAATTGAGAGGGTGCTTTAGGGCACCCTTTTATTACGGTGGGCGGTGAGACAAAACCAAATACCCAGCAGCTTTGCTGAATAAACTATTTTCAGGCCCCGTCGGCTTGCTGCGGGGGATTTTACGTGAGGTCAGTTTTATACGCTGTGAATTTATCTGAAATGTATTTTTCTCTGTAAAGTTCGCTGATAATGATAAGGAGCATTTCAAAAATATATCTGCGGCTGAGAGGGTACTCTAACGACAGATTTCCGGAAAGAAGCACATAATCCGCATAAGAAGCATAGCGGGATTTTGCTTCATCTGCCAGGATAAGGATGGCTCTGTTGTCCCTGATTTTTTCAAAAACCGGCGTCATGTCTTTCATATCCTGGGATTCAATAGGATAGGCGAATACAACTGAATGGGGGGTCAATTTTCCAGCGTCGCGGTTCATATCGGGCCACAAACTGTATAGACCGACATCTTTTCCTGTCATGATCAGATTTTGGATCAGAAAATCGGTACTTGTATTTGGAAAATCATAAAAACTGATGTGATCCGCCTGGCGTAAAAGCTGTACGATAGAAAGAGCCATACTTTCCGAGGCGGTTTTTATAATGATGTCACTGCTTTCTTTAAGGAGCCCTGAGGCCATATGAACAATTGAGTTAAAATCCGGCCGGGGATCAACAGGCAGGGCCCGATTATAATAAGAGTATTGGGTAATGATTTTTTTCAGTTCATGATGAAATTCTCCATAGCTATTATAACCGATCATTTTCAGCATTCGCCATATAGTAGTTCTTGAAGATGATGTGATTTCCGCCATATCAAATATGGTGGCGTCGGCCATCTGATCCAGATTATTCAGTATGCCTTTAATAACTGCCCGGTAAGTACTTTCCGCAGGCAGGCGATTATAAAGTGAAATTAAACTCATCAGAACATTCATGCTCAAATCTCCTCCGGTACATCAATGAAATTATTATATCATTTCTGCGAAAATTAATCCAATTTTTCCCGGAGTATTTCTGGTTTCAATTCTGAAACGTCTATTGCCCGACCTGCAACTCCTCTTTTTCAGAAATTCAGTAAAATAAAGGTATCAGAACATGATTCACAGATCCAAAAGGATTTCAAATTTAATTTTTCAAAGGGAGGGTTTCATATGGAACATGTAATGGAGGAACATAACATTAAACGAGCTGTGACAATTTATAGTTGGCACCGTCAGGTTGAAGCCGGCCTGCTTACCTGGGATGACTGCGTCAAGGCGGCTGTGAAAATGGGGTGTAATGGAATTGAGCTTCTTGGACAGCTATATTTCCGTTATTGCCCGGAGGCGCTTCAGGAAGATATTGACGCATGGGAAGCAATGATGTGGAAATACGGGACAAAAATGATTTGCCATGATTTTTTTGTGGATATGACTATGTACGCTCACAGACGCCTGACCGTTAAGGAGGGAGTTGATATTATCCGCCGTCACGCCTTATTCGCGAAAAAGCTTCACTGTCCTATCATTCGGCTTGGGGGAACAGCCCTTCCGGAGATTACAAAAGCGGCGATTCCTGTGCTGGAAGATATCGGCGTGAAGATGGGACAGGAGCTGCACAATGGCGCGTCCAGCTTTGCTATGCCGTGGACGCAGGAGCTTCTGGACGTCATTGCTCAGAGTGGCTCAAAATATGTGGGAATTATTCCGGATATGAGCATGTTCACAAAACATATCGGCCAGAGAAATATTAATGCGGGCATTGCTCAGGGAGTTGATGAAAAACTGGCTTACGAGGTGGCGGACATGTTCGAGAAAGTCAGCAATGAGGACTTTAGAAAATACTGCTCAGAGCAGATAGAGAGGGCTGATAATAATGCCACAAAAGACTGGCTGAGCATGATCTACCGTATGGAATACTTTGATCCGTCTATTTTAAAAGAACTGGCGCCCTACATTGTTCACTGTCACGGTAAGTTTTATGAAATGGATGATAATAACGAGGAGACGACCATTGACTATCCGGGAATTATTAAGGCGCTGGTGGAAGGCGGCTATAATGGGTACATTTCCGCGGAATATGAGGGAAGTCCCATTAATAACGACACTTTCGAGCCGTTTCGGAGGTATCAGAAAATGCTTGATAAATATCTTGGAAAATATCCGGACGCAAATTATCCGGAATGGCCCAACGCGCAGCCAATGGGCGGCGGCGGATTTTTTACACCTAATCAGCAGGCTATTGAAGGGACGCTGGCAAACTGGTATGACGATGGGGAATGTACAGGATTTTGTGTGGATGTGCGCAGCTATTATTACCGTGGCGTGCCTCTGGCCTTGTTTGAGAGCGCATATGTGAATGTGGATGGTGAGGTGTACGGGCCGGACAGTATGCGTGTCCTTGTAGACGGAGAAATGTTTGAATTTAAAGATATGTGTGATGTGACTTTGCACTATTGGAACAAAGGATATCCGGCAAAACTGATTATAAGAAAGCCGGGCGGACTGTCTAAAGGAGTCCATGACATCTCCGCTATTGCGGAGATCCGTGCTTACTATATGCGGGAAGGCTTTGCTCCGCGGAGAAGGAGCGTGACATTTGCGCCGGCGGTAAAGATGGAAGTAAATAATTAAAATAGGGTTCAGCAATTATTGAAGTGGATTGTTGACCTTATATGTATTGGGGAAAAATAGGGTTGTCAAAAAAATAGACGAAAAAAGCCAATGAAAAAACAGAAAAAAGCGTCAAAAACACTATAATATTCTTAAAAATATCGTTAAATATGATATTTTTGCACAAAATAGGAGGAGGTATAAAGGGGAAATGTTATGGTACATTGTCAAAAGGATTCTCTATGTGATCCCTGTTATGCTCGGAGTGTTGATCATTGTTTTTGCCCTTAAAAGTATTATGCCGGGCGATCCGGTGGACATGATTCTACCAACAACGGCAACTGCCGAGGAACGGGAAGCGAAGAGGGAAGAACTGGGGCTAAATGATCCGATCATTGTCCAGTTTGTTGATTACGTAAAAGGGATTGTAACAGAATTGGATTTTGGAACTTCCTATAAAACAGGACAGCCGGTATCTGAGGAACTGATGCAGAGATTTCCAATAACATTTATTCTGGCCCTTGGATCGGTATTGCTTGGAACACTGCTGGCGATTCCGCTGGGGATACTGTCAGCGGTGAAGCAATATACTTGGATTGACAGTCTGATTCTGGTGATTTCCATGCTGGCTGTATCCATACCAAGCTTCTGGCTGGCTTTAATGTTTTTGTCATTATTCAGTGTGGAGCTGGGGTGGCTGCCCTCGATTTATGACGCAAGTCTGGCAAGCTGGATTATGCCGGTGATTGTTATCGCATTGTCAGCAATGTCCGGGCTTACACGTATCACCCGCTCCAGCATGCTTGAGGTTATACGTTCGGATTATATCCGTATGGCGCAGGCGAAGGGGCAGACGGAGGAAAAGATCATTACCCGCCATGCTCTGAGAAACGCCATGATTCCCATACTTGCTGCAGTTGGAAATTCTCTAGGTACCCAGCTTGGAGGAGCGCTTGTCATCGAGACGATTTTTGGTATGCCGGGTATTGGAAAGTATATTACAGATGCCATTAGCCAGAGAAATTTCCCGGCAGTACAGGGCGGCGTCATTTTGCTGGCCTTTGTGTTTACCTTTGTCAATCTGGTTGTAGATCTCAGCTATACATTTGTTGATCCCCGGTTGAAAGGTACCATTGTTACAGGGACGAAACGAAAGAAAAAAGCGGCTGCGGCTTAGTTGGGAGGGGGATTCATGTCAAAAATTGAAACTGATGCCATGAGGCGCATTAATAAAAAAAGGAAAAAAAGAAAAGGCAGCGCGTCTCCCGGAAAGGACGCATGGAGACGCCTTACGCGAAATAAAACGGCAGTATTGGGAATGGTGATCATTGGAATCCTGCTTCTTGTAGCGATTTTCGCGGATCTTATCGCTCCCTATTCTTATCAGGAACAAAATTACAGCGCCATAGCCCTGGGGCCATGTCTTGAACATCCTTTTGGGACGGATAATATGGGCCGGGATATTTTCAGCCGTTGTGTTTACGGGGCCAGATGGTCATTGCCTATCGGACTTTTGTGTGTGGTGGCAGGCATGGCTCTTGGTGGAACTATAGGTGTTATTGCCGGATACTGCGGCGGAAAAGTCGACAATATTATCATGCGAATTATGGATGTTTTTCAGGCAATTCCGGCCATATTAATGGCAATTGCTGTCGTGGCTGTTCTTGGCAATGGAATACCTCAGCTTGTAGCAGCAATGTCTATCGCTTTTATGCCCAATGTGGCGAGAACATGCCGGGCTGCTATATTTACTGTAAAGGACAGTGACTATGTGGAATCGTCAAAGGCTATTGGCGTTTCAGAAGGGAAAATTATTATCCGCCATCTTGTACCTAATGCTATTGGTGTGATTGTGATCAACGCCGTCGGTATGGTTGGCGCCGCAATCCTTATGGTGTCCACTTTAAGCTATATTGGTGTGGGAATTGTGCCGCCAACGCCGGAGTGGGGAGCCATTTTGTCCGCTGGCAAAGAGTATTTGAGGAGCGGTGTCCATATGGTACTTTTTCCGGGGCTGATGATTATGTTTACAGTTATTTCCTTTAACCTGTTCGGTGATGGTCTGCGGGATGCCCTTGATCCCAAACTGAAATAGGAGGAGACGGCCCATGAAAAATAAATTACAGCAGAATATTTCAAACAAAAAATTAGTGGAAATAAAAAATCTGATTGTTCACTACGAAACGGATGATGGGGTTGTGGAGGCCGTTAATAATGTGTCCTTTGACATTGAAAAGGGGGAGGTTTTAGGTCTGGTCGGGGAGACTGGCGCAGGTAAAACGACGATTGCGCTGAGTATTATGAATCTTTTGCCAAAACCTCCGGCCCATGTGATCTCCGGAGAAATCTATCTGGAAGGCCAGGATCTGATGAAGAAAAGCAAAAAAGAACTTCAAAAGATCCGCGGCAAAAAAATCAGTATGGTATTCCAGGATCCTATGACCGCTTTGAATCCTGTCCAGACTGTAGGCGCACAGATCGCCGAGGTTATACAGCTTCATAATTCCAGTATGGCGCCAAGCGAGATCAAAGAACATGCGGTGAAGATGCTGGAAACTGTCGGTATTCCGGGAACAAGATATAACGATTATCCCCATCAGTTTTCCGGTGGGATGAAGCAGCGGGTAGTTATTGCTATTGCCCTGGCCTGTGAGCCGGAACTGATTATTGCCGATGAGCCTACAACAGCTCTGGATGTGACCATTCAGGCCCAGGTTCTCGAATTGATGAAGCAGCTTCAAAAGAAGTTCGGTACAGCTATGCTGCTGATCACTCATGATTTTGGCGTGGTTGCGGATATTTGTAATAAATGCGCAGTAATATATGCCGGTGAAATTGTTGAAAAAGGAAGGGTGGAACATATTTTTGATCATCCTATGCATCCCTATACCATTGGTCTGTTTGATTCTTTGCCTACTATGGATAAAGATGTGGAGCGCTTAAAGCCCATTAAAGGTGCCGTGGCCGATCCCACCCAACTGCCGCCTTACTGTAGTTTTTATGATCGGTGTGACTATTGTACGGAAGAATGTAAAAGGCAAAATCCGGCATTAAAAGAAGTTGAACCTGGGCATTTTGTGAAGTGTATCCACGAAGTTCGTGGGAAGGGAGATGAGGATCATGGCGCTGATTGAGGTTAAGCATTTAAAAAAATATTTTAACACAGCGGGCGGGATCCTTCATGCTGTGGATGATGTGACATTAAATATTGAAAAATCAACAACTCTTGGAATTGTAGGGGAATCCGGATGTGGAAAATCAACTCTGGGACGAACGATAATCCGGCTTCTGGAACCCACCTCCGGAGAAGTGTGCTTTAAAGGCGAAAATATTACATCTCTTAGCAATAAAGAGTTTAAACATCTTCGAGTGGGAATGCAAATGATTTTCCAGGATCCGTATGCATCTTTGGATCCCAGAATGAGTGTATCACAGCTCATAGCGGAGCCGATCCAGACGTACAAGCTGACATCCAGTAAGCAGGAGCTTGAGAAAAGAGTCAGCGATCTCATGGACACAGTAGGTTTGGCCGCCAGGCTGAAAAACAGTTACCCCCATGAATTGGACGGTGGAAGGAGACAGAGGATAGGTATTGCGAGAGCCCTGTCTCTGAATCCGGATTTCATCGTCTGCGATGAGCCTGTGTCGGCCCTGGATGTGTCAATCCAGGCGCAGGTGTTAAATCTTTTGCAGGATCTGCAAAAGGAAAGAAACCTTACATATATGTTTATCACCCATGATATGTCGGTTGTTAAGCATATTTCAGATGAAATCTGTGTTATGTATCTGGGTCAGGTTGTTGAAAAATGCCAAGCTAAGGAATTGTTTAAACGGCCGCTGCATCCATATTCAAAAGCCTTGCTGTCAGCTATACCCATACCGAATATTCATGTGAAACAGCATAAAATTGAGATGAAAGGAGAACTTACGTCACCCATTGATCCAAAACCCTGCTGCCGGTTCGCACCGCGCTGTCCCTACGCCAAGGATCAGTGTTTTGCCTCAGAACCGCAGCTTACGGATTGCGGAAATCACCACTATGTATTGTGTCATCGGGTCAATGAAATTTAAAACTGTACCAAAGGTACTCAAAGAATTGGAGGAGAAGATATGAAGAGAAGAACAGCATTATTTATGACAGCCGTATTGGCACTGGGGTTATTATCCGGCTGCGGTGGGAACAGCGGGCAGGCAGATACTTCCGGAAGCGGCAGTGGAGACGCACAGACGGCATCCGGTGGAACAGAGTCCGGAGCAGCAGTGTCTGACAGTGGACAGCAGGGGGTTACAGGGACTTCTGATGAGACTTTAACTATTGCTCTGACAGCGGAGCCGCCAACGTTGATGCCGTCACCGTCTTCTTTAAAGGAGGCAGGCGTTGTCATTAATTGTATGGCTGAAACTCTGGTAAAATGGGACTCGGAAACCGGGGAAATTCTTCCAAACCTTGCGGACTATGAGTGGATTGATGATACTCATTTCCGGATTACATTAAAGGAAGGAATTTATTTCCAAAACGGTGATGAGCTGACAACCGACGATGTTTTGTATACATTCCAGGTAAAATCTGAGCTTAGTGGCGGAAGCTTTCAAATTTATAATCTTGATGCCACAGAAATCGAAGATGATTATAATATGGTCTTTGAGACCAATGGAATCTGGGTTCAGGCTCCGGAGCGTTTCTGCCAGGATACCTTTACAATTTTAAGTAAAAATACCCTGGAGGCCATGGGCGGTGTGGACAACACAGAATTGTATCCCGTTGAGGGCTATGGCACAGGGCCGTATACCTTTAAAGAATGGGTGCCGGGGCAGTATATTCTTCTTGAGCGCAATGATAATTATTGGAATACAGAGAAAGCACCTTATTATAAAAATCTGAGATTTGTATTTGTTAACGACGCTGCCGCCAGAGCTATGGCTGTAGAGAGCGGCGATGTGGATCTGGCAATGGAACTGCCAACATCGCAGGGGCAGATTTATGAGGGAAACGAGGCAGTTTCTGTTCATTATCTTGATACAATGCTGACTGGCGGTATTTATCTCAACTGTGAGCGGGAAGGCTTAAACAATGAGCTTGTCAGAGAAGCAATCTGGAACCTGGTTGATGTTAAAGCGTTAAATCAGTTGACAGGAAATGGTCTTGGAAAAGAGTGCCAGACAACAATTTCGCCTTATTCCATCGTTTATGATCCAGAACCGGAAGGCACAGTGCGTGAAGTCAATGTTGAGCGGGCAAAAGAGCTTCTGGCTGAGGCCGGATATGCGGATGGCCTTACTCTTGAGATGACATGTATGGCAGTTCAGCAGCCCCAGTGTGAGATCATTCAGGAGAATCTTCGCCAGGGAGGTATTACTGTGAACCTTACTGTCAATGAAACGCCGATTCATTTTGATCTTCTTCGCTCAGGCGATTATGACATGGCCATTACCGATTTAAGCCCGATGTATTATACAGAAAACCTGCGTCTGGTTGACGGCCGTATTTCTACAGATGAAGTAGCCGGCGGATGTAATTACAAGGATGAAAACTTTTATCCGCTTCTTGACGCGGCTTACAATGCCTTTGATATGGACGAGCGCATTGCCGCTTACAAGGAATGCCAGGATTATATGAAAGAACATTATGTGTTTATCGGAACAAATACGACAGTAAAAATGGAACTGACAACAGCAGGGCTGACTTGCCCTGGACTGACAGGAACAGGATGGGAAGATTTTACAACGGTACGTCCTGTGCAGTAAGGAGCAAAACTTAAATGAAAGAAATACGTATCGCTGTCATAGGGACGGGCTCTATTTCTCACCGGCATATGAAGGTATGGGCTCATATCCCTCAGGTAAAAGTGATCGCGGCCGCGGAGATTGATGAAAAAAGGCTGCGCGTCTGGTCTGAAAAATACGGAATCGCGGATACATATACAGATTTCAGAGAAATGCTGAAAAGAGACGATATTGACGCAGTAGATGTATGTGTACACAATAACCTTCATGCACCCATTTGTATTGCTGTAATGAAAGCCGGCCTTCACTGCTACTGTGAAAAACCAATGTCGGCGTCCTATTATGACAGTAAACTTATGATGGATTGTGCCAAGACCTGCGGCGTGAAATTCGCTGTTCAGATCAGTTCATTATTTTCAGAGCAGACTCGAACAGGTCTGAGGCTGATTAAGGATGGTATACTGGGAGAGATTTATCATGCCCGGTCTGTCATTGCCAATTACAGGAGACGGCCTTCCATAGATGGTCCTTTTAACGGAGGAACGCCGGATTTCATGAAAACGGAAATGGCCGGACACGGGCAGAGCATTGATACAGGGATATATCATCTTGGTCAGATGCTTTTCCTGCTAGGACTTCCAAAACTGCACGGCGTCTTTGGAAAAGAGTACCATAAAATTCCCAGTCCTATCCGGGGAAGAAATATTGAAGTGGAAGATATGTGCGTCGGACTGGCAGAGTTTGAAGGCGGTCTTACACTGGATATTCAGGAAGCTAATGCATGTAATGTGATCCAGCTGCCCACTTCCTATATTACCGGGGATAAAGGAGCATTATCCTGGTGGAATATTGACGAGGTTGGCGGAGACTGGTCTATGGGACAGGGACCGGGCGGTTATCTGCCTGAAAATATGCAGCCGGGAATGAGATTTACCGGAGAATATCATGGTATACATATCGACTGTGATCTGAGAACCTACTATAATCAGATGCAAAATCGGTGTTATGATTCCCAGGTCATGGTCTGGTATGATAATCAGATGCACTGGTATAAATATTTGATCGGAGAGCTGAAAGAGGACGAGCGGTATAATACACCGGAAATCGCTCTGAATGTCTCCCTTCTGACCGATGGGATCTTCTTATCCAGCAGAGAAGGCCGATTTGTAACAACTGAAGAAATTAAAGCGCAGTCAAAATCTCTGGCTATGTGGAAACAGGAAACGCCCTGGGGAGTTTTTGACTACGAAGCAACATATTAACAATCATTAATTAAATATATCCTTCTTTACCCGTTATTTCTATCTGTTACGATTTTCATCAGAGAACACCGGCAGTAAACATTTTATCGGAAGCATCCTAAAATATGGATAAAATGTAACTTCCGGTGTTTTTGTGTCAAAAGAAACAGTGTTTTGCAGTTTGCGGATATTGCCGGGTTAGTCGTAGCTCATCAGCAGATCATTGCAGGATTTCTTCAACCTGTTCTTTTGAAATGTTGCACTGCCTTGCGATTTCTTCCACAGAAAATCCCTGGTGTGACAATGAAAATACAGTTTTAGTTAATTGAATGCCTTTTTGAAGTCCCTTTTGAAGTCCACGGTTTTCTGATTCTTTAAAATCTTCCGCGAATAATTCTTTTAAAGCGTCACACATTTTTCTCGCAGCCTCCGTTTCGGCCCAGTTGCCCTGGATGATAGCTTCCATGACAGACTGGTATAAAATAGACTTTTATGGCTTTCATAGTTCTCGATATGGATCTTTGCACCCCCCGGAGTTTATAACTGTTTTAATGCCGCCAATTATTGCAGAATTTCTTCAACCTGCTCTTTTGAAATGCTGCACTGTCCTGCGATCTCTTCCGCAGAAAATCCCTGAATGGATAATGAAAATACGGTTTTAGTTAATTGAATACCCTGTTGAAGTCCCTGTTGAAGTCCTTGCTGAAGTCCTTTTTGAAGTCCGCGGTTCTCTGATTCTTTAAAATCTTCCGCGAATAATTCTTTTAAAGCGTCGCACATTTTTCTCTCAGCCTCCGTTTCGGCCCAGTTGCCCCGGATGATAGCTTCCATGACAGACTGGTATAAAATAGACTTTTTATGGTCTTCATAGTTCTCGATCAGTGTTTTGATCTCGCCTCCTGATTTCAGATCTTTTCTCAGATGCTGAAGCCAGTAATAATCCTTTTTAGAAAGCTCTCTGGTGTTTAAGATCTGTATGGGAAAAATTCCGCCCTGTACGTGAAAAATACCTGTATCATATGCTGTGATCCGTAAGTGAAGATCTTTTTGCATATGAGCCAACAGTTTTTTAGGAAAATGGCTGCTGGCAAAAGTGAGAGTGATCTCTTCCGGACGGATCTCCATGACCTTTAAAGTGTCCGACTGATAAAAGCAGCCATAGCCCATAATTTTGTAAAAGTCATTGATGGATAAGTAATCCTCAGGAGATTTATATTCGATCAGGTTGTATTTGCGGAAAATATGTCCCATTGTCTTATGTATATGATAGTCATCCGGCTTTTTAATAATAATGACGTCAATCTGCATCGGTTTTTTACTGAGGAGATGTTCAGATTCAAAAGCCAGGGCAGAGGCGTCTGCAGCCAGCTCAATCTGAAGAGCGGAATAAAAAGCGGGATGCCATTGAATGGGGCCATCCATAAGTTGTCCTCCTTATAAGTATAGTCAATTTTGGGGAAGTTTACAATAAAAGATAAAAAGAAATGCTTTATAAAGATATGGTTTATCACGATTTGCGGCAGCCGGAAACAGTAATCATGATTTTTTGACTCCGACATCACTTTATGGTATCATCATATTAAAACAAACATGAGGGGGAAGCGATATGCTGATCAACTTCAATGAGATGCCCGAGCGCACCGCCCCGGGTATGAATAATGGAATCGGAGAAATGACAGCCAGGATGTACATGGGCAACGGAGGTAAGATCATTCCCTGCCGTATTCATGCTGGCGGTTCTATCGGCAATCATAAGCATGAAACCAGCGATGATATTAATTATGTCCTGTCCGGAACAGGGAAAGCAATCTGTGACGGAGAATTGGAGATCCTGACTCCAGGATGCTGCCATATTTGCAAAAAAGGCTCCCAGCACAGCATTATTAATACCGGACAGGACGATCTTTGCCTGCTTACCATAGTTGTAGAACGATAAATATTGTGTGATTCCCGGGGCTGCAAAGAAATATGAATCTTTGCACCCCCGGAGTTTATAACTGTTTTAATGCCGTCAATTATTGCAGAATTTCTTCAACCTGTTCTTTTGAAATGTTGCACTGCCTTGCGATTTCTTCCACAGAAAATCCCTGGTGTGACAATGAAAATACAGTTTTAGTTAATTGAATGCCTTTTTGAAGTCCCTGCTGAAGTCCCTTTTGAAGTCCACGATTTTCTGATTGTTTAAAATCTTCCGCGAATAATTCTTTTAAAGCGTCGCACATTTTTCTCTCAGCCTCCGTTTCAGCCCAGTTGCCCCGGATAATAGCTTCCATGACAGACTGGTATAAAATAGATTTTTTATGGCCTTCATAGTTCTCGATCAGTGCTTTGATCTCGCCGCCTGCCTTCAGATCTTTTCTAAGATGTTGAAGCCAGTAGTAATCCTTTTTTGAAAGCTCTCCGGTGATCAGAACCTGTATGGGAAAAATTCCGCCCTGCACATGAAAAATACCTGTATCATATGCGGTGATCCGTAAATGAAGATCTTCTTTCATATGAGCCATCAGTTTTTTTGGAAAATGGCTGCTGGCAAAAGTGAGCGTGATCTCCTCCGGCCGGATCTCCATAACTTTTAAAGTGTCTGACTGATAAAAACAGCCATAGCCCAGAACTTTGTAAAAGTCATTGATGGATAAGTAATCCTCTGGAGATTTATATTCGATCAGGTTATATCTGCGGAAAATATGTCCCATCGTCTTATGTATATGATAGTTATCCGGCTTTTTGATAATAATGACGTCAATCTGCATCGGTTTTTTGCTGAGCAAATGCTCAGATTCAAAAATCAGGGCAGAGGCGTCTGCGGCCAGCTCAATCTGAAGGGCAGAATAAAAAGCGGGATGCCATTGAATGGGGCCATCCATAGCTTGTCCTCCTTAATAAGTATAGTCAATTTGGGGGAAGTTTACAATAAAAGATAAAAAGAAAATAGAAATGTTATTAACAGTTCATCCCAGCCTACGCTGCGCCGCGCTTGCGCGCTGACCCGCGGCTTATGCCACTCCATTGTTCATTATCTGACGCTCCGCTCATCAGGAATGGGGCGGGCTGCTTCTTATGCAAGCATCAATCATCCCGCCCATCCCTGATGGCTGAACTGATATGCTATCAATAGTATAAAGTATGTTAAGACAGAGCGCAAGAGCGAAAAAAGGCGATGCCGGTCTGCTTTTGTCAAAGTTTGTCAATCATTTATAAAAATATCCTCTTTAAAATCCATGAATATTCTGCTACAATAAGTTTAAAGTCACGGGAGAGAGTTTTTATAACTGTTCAGCTATCTCTGATCTGAATCCCGTGCTAAGACTTGCGAGTCTTAAATATTCATTTCTGCGGATGCTTATTTTGCCGGCACCAAGCCGGGGGATAAGAGGACATATCTGTTTGACAGTTTTCTTGAAATTTCACCGATTTAAAATTTGTAATTATTTAGCCATGCATCACGGATTGTCGCCGATAACGCTGCTTTACCGCCGCTAAGGCGTCTGAAGCCTCGATTTGGCTTGGCACTATATGTCTGCTTTAATAAAAATTTCTGGCAAGTAAACTTGCGCCGTATTTTTTGTTAAACCGGACATGGCCTAATAGTTGCTAAAATTTTTGCAAAACCTGGAAACTGATGTTATACTGACAGTAGGACATTGGGTCAGGAAGGGGAGAAACCTTCCAGTATAGTGAGCATAAATATTGGGGTTCAGGCACTACCCAGTGTATACATCATTGCAGATGCCCGGTACGGCTGGGCGATCATCGTTATGAAAGGTTCAAAAAGGTGAGTCTATGGATATCCAGGTAGGCGATGTAGTTAAATTGAAAAAAAAGCATCCCTGCGGCAGTTTTGAGTGGGAAGTCCTTCGTATCGGGGCAGATTTCAGGCTTAAATGTATGGGGTGCGGACATCAGATCATGATTCCCAGAAAACAGGTTGAAAAAAATGTGCGCCAGATTACCCCGGCGGCTTTCCGGGGTATCTAAAAGGCTGCAGTATTTTAGTCTGCGCCATTGGCAAAGCCGCATTTGAGTATGGATAAATCTGTGGAAATGAACAAGTTACATGAAAACGGCAGCTTGAAGATATGCAGGTTTTGGTACCCTTTACGGTGGCCGGAAACAGCGAGTGTTTCCGGCATAAAATAGTAACATGCATAAAATAGTGACAAGGTTTAGGCTGCCATCGTCCTGAAAACGAATTAATAATGGGTAAAAAATGCTTGCTTTTCCTTCTGAAACATGGTATGCTTATTAGCTGTGAGATACGCTCACGCAGAGAACAATCCTTGCTCTCCGCCAATCGGAGGGCCAAAAGACCAGAAGGAGGTGTACTTGGCATGAAAAAGTACGAATTAACAGTTGTTGTCAGTGCAAAAGTAGAAGACGACGTAAGAACAGCAACCATCGAAAGAATTAAAGAGTATATCACTCGTTTCGGCGGTACAGTTGTTAATGTTGATGACTGGGGCAAGAGAAGACTTGCTTATGAAATCCAGAAAATGAAAGAAGGATTTTACTACTTCATCACTTTTGAATCTGATTCTAATTGCCCGAATGAGATCGAGCAGCGCGTACGCATCATGGAAAATGTTATCCGTTATTTATGCGTTAAACAGGACGCTTAATCAGGAGAGGAAGGTCCAAGCATGAATAAGGTCATTTTAATGGGTCGTTTGACAAGAGATCCTGAGATTCGTTATTCTCAGGGTGAGAAAGCAACCGCAGTCGCAAGATACACGCTGGCCGTAGATCGTTCTTACCGCAGAGACGGGGAGAACAACGCGGATTTTATCGGATGTGTAGCCTTTGGACGTACTGCTGAATTTGCTGAGAAGTATTTCAGACAGGGGACAAAGATTGCGATCGTGGGAAGGATCCAGACCGGCAGTTACGTGAACAAAGACGGTGTTAAGGTTTATACTACAGACGTTGTTGTTGACGAACAGGAATTTGCCGAGAGCAAGGCAGCCAGCCAGAATAACGCAGGTTATGGCGGCGGCTATCAGGCGGCAGCTCCAAAGCCGGAACCCAGCGCGGCGATTGGCGACGGTTTCATGAATATTCCGGAAGGAATTGACGAGGAATTACCATTTAGTTGATGATTTATTTTTTGTTTGAAGCAGGCTTTGAACAAAAGGTGTATTAAATTTGATGAAGGAGGTTTTTGCTATGCCATACAATAAAGAGAGAAGCGACGCTCCTATGAGAAAACGCGGCGGCCGCAGAAGAAGAAAAGTATGTGTATACTGTGCAGATAAAAACGCAGTCATTGATTACAAAGACGTGAACAAGTTAAAGAGATATGTATCTGAGAGAGGAAAAATCCTTCCCAGAAGAATCACAGGCAACTGCGCAAAGCATCAGAGAGCCCTTACAGTTGCTATCAAGAGAGCAAGACATATCGCTTTAATGCCATATGTTCAGGAATAAGTAAAATAGTAAAACCGGTTCTTGGGAGATACTCAGGAGCCGGTTTTTTGCGTAATACGCGGTCGGGCGCTGCGTGCCGGTGGCACGCGTCCAGCGCCGACCGGATAAATATTGGAGGAAATAGGGAATGAAGCTGACAATGCTTGGCACAGGAAATGCCACAGTAACAGAAATTTACAACACATGTTTTGTTTTTTCAAATGATCAGGGTCACTTTCTTGTGGATGCCGGCGGAGGCAATCAGATCCTTGGCATTTTAAAGCGGCAGGGGATAAAACTGTGCCAGATCCATGATATTTTTGTAACTCACGCGCATCTTGATCATGTGACTGGCGTGCTTTGGCTGATCCGCATGATCGGACAGCAGATGAATCAGGGAAAATACGACGGAGAATTACGGATTTACTGTCACAGCGGTCTTGTTTCTGCTATAACAACTATGGCACGTTTTACTATCCAGAATAAAGTGACAAAACATTTGGGCGGGCGTATACATTTCGTATCTGTGGAAAATGGAGATAAAGCGAATATTCTTGGAGGAGAGGCGGTATTTTTTGATATCCAATCTTCAAAGGAACGTCAGTTTGGATTTTCCTATAGGACGCCGGAAGGCGTGTTGGTGGGATGCTGCGGTGATGAACCTTATAATCCCTGTGAAGAAAAGTATATCCGCGGGTGCGACTGGCTTCTTCATGAAGCATTCTGTCTTCATTCAGAGGCGGAGCAGTTTAAACCTTATGAGAAACATCACAGTACTGTAAAGGATGCCTGTGAGTTGGCTCAGACTATGGAAATTCCCAATCTGATCCTCTATCATACTGAGGAAACCCATGGCAAGGAGCGCAAAGGGCTGTATATGGAGGAAGGGAAGCGCTATTATTCCGGAAATCTGTTTATGCCGGATGACGGAGAGTCCTTTGAGTTATGATGATATTTTCTAAATAAAAAAGCAGACGCTCAATGGTCAGGAAGTGGGAGTCTCCCCTGAGATTATGTTCCGAAGCAAAATCTTTGCTGACATTGAGCCGGCTGCTCTTTTCTAATGCTTATTGTAAAATTTCTTCAACCTGTTCTTTAAAAATATTACACTGTTTTGCGATTTCTTCAGGCGCGAGGCCCTGGCAGGATAATGAAAACACATTTTTCTCTCAGCCTCCGTTTCAGTCCAGTTGCCCCAGATAATAGCCTCCATGAAAGACTGGTATAAAATAGATTTTTTATGGTCTTCGTAGTTTGCAATCAGTGTTTTGATCTCGCCTTCTTATTTCAGATCCTTTCTCGGATTACGAAAAATAAAATATGGTAACCTCTCAGTGTATAGGGGTCAGTAATGCAAAAATATGTAATAAAATTTTGTTTATAAATTACTGCGAAACAAATTGTCAAATTTATCTGATTAAAAATAGCCTATTTCTGTGAGCCATTTCTGCCTATAATAGCATCCAGAAAGATAGAGAACAGACATCAGAGATGAACGCAGGTACTGCCAGACGCGCGAAATTATACAGGCGGTATCATGCATATGAAATGGAGGAATTGGGATGGCAATTACAACTACCCGTTATCAGTCCCCGGCGCTGGGACGATTTGTAACATTTACGGCGATCCTTCCTTTTGAAGATTTCGGTGATTTTCCAAATTTTAATCCAAAGCCCTTTGAGATGAAAAAGCCGCTTCGGACACTGTATCTTCTTCATGGGATCACAGGCGACGACAGAGACTGGATTTATGGGACACAGATTGTCCAGTATGCCACAGACCATCATCTGGCAGTGATCATGCCTGACGGACATAATAATTTTTATATTGATAACAATCCCAGTGAGCCATGGGGAAAATTTATCGGCGAGGAACTTGTGGAAATGACAAGAACCCTGTATCCCCTGTCAGACAAGAGGGAAGATACCTATATTGGAGGGCTTTCCATGGGCGGATTCGGAGCTTTGCGCAACGGTTTGAAGTACAATGAAACATTCAGCAAGATTATTGCCCTGTCCAGTGCCCTGATTATGGATGATGCGGTAAACTCTACGGAGGATGCCAAATTGAGCTTCCAGAAGAGAAGCCACTATGACCGGATCTTTGGCGGCGATGTGTCAAAACTTCCGGGAAGCGATATGGATCCGAGACAGTTGTTTCTGGACGCAAAACTTCCAGTAGACATTTTTATGGCCATCGGCAAGGATGACGGACTGCTTGAAAATAATCGTAACTATAAAGAGTTTCTGGAAAAACACGGAGCCAGCCTATTGTATTACGAAGATGATGGCGCTCATGAATGGGATTTCTGGAACCGCAACATTAAAAAAGGTATTGAGTGGCTGGATTAAAGCAGAGCAATACCTGAGTAAAAACTAGGAGGGTTTTTAATGAACAAAAAAGGAAGAAAATGGATAGCGATGGCGCTGGCAGGTACAATGGCACTGACAGTTGCCGCAGGCTGCGGCCGGTCTGAATCCGCGGCAACAAACAATGGCGTAGATACACAGGCTCAGGCCAGCGAAGGAACACAGGGCGGCGAAGATACCGCAGCCACGGAAGGCGGCGACAGCGCTGCTTCCGAAGTTGGCGTTCCCTGGGATGATATTGTTGATATTAATATTCTCTATGTATCCATGGGTCCGGTACCTGCCGGAGTGGACGCTGTGGAAGCGGAGATCAACAAGATCACAGAATCTGAGATCAATACCCATGTAAATGTCGAAGTTATTGAGATTGGTTCCTATGATCAGCAGGTGAACCTGAAACTTTCCTCCAGCGAGCAGCTTGATCTGATCCTGACCATGCCCGGCGGCCCCGCAAGCTTTACGACGATGCGTTCCCAGGGACAGCTTCAGGACATCAGCGATCTTCTGGAAGAATACGGCCAGGGTGTGCTTGATACAGTTGGTGATCTTATGGCGGCTACTACCGTAGACGGCGGTATTTACGCAGTGCCGGTTTACAGGGATGTATCATCGTCCGAGTATATAGTTATGCGTACAGACGTCCTTGAAGACCTTGGACTTTTAGAGAAAGCTCAGAATATGACCTCCATGACTGAGTATGAAGAAATTCTGGAAGCCGTTGCCAGCAGTGAGAAATGGTCAAATCTGGCGCCGATTGGAGCTGGAGCTGGTATTCTCATCTTTACTACAGGCGGCGGATGCATTGGCGGAGATAAATTCGCGGACATGACAGCCTTTGATATGCTTGGCGATACAATGAACCTTGTTGGCGTAAATCCGGACGGATCTGATCCTACAGTAGAACTTACTTACAGTTCTGATGAGTACCGGGCAATGTATGAGCAGGTTAAAGACTGGTATGACAGAGGTTTCGTTTATAAAGATGCTCAGACAGAAAGTGCTACGGGCAGCGAGCTGATCAAGAGCAATGTAGCGTTTTCCTTTATTATGGACGGCGAGTATGGTGTTGAAGACGCCCAGACACAGTTGTGCGGTATGCCTGTGACCTGCGTGCCTATTTTATCCTACCCTATCAGCACAGGATCATGTACCAAATTTACATGGGGCGTACCGTCCGCTGCCAAAGAACCTGAAGCAGCTATTGCTTTCTTAAATATGATGTACACTGACGCCCGCATTAACAACCTTATGGCATGGGGAATCGAAGGCGTGGACTATGAAGTGACTGACGGTATCGCCCATTATATTGAGGGCAATGAAAACCCCGCATACCACCTGGCGGACTATACTGTTGGAAACCAGTTCCTTGTTCTTCCATGGGAAGGCGCTGAGGCCGACCGCAGAGAGATTACCAAAGAACTTATGGATTCTACTCCGGTATCTGCTTATCTTGGATTTTCTGCGGATTTAAGCGCTGTGACTACTGAACTGTCCGGAATCAACAATGTGCTTGCCGAGTTCAGACCTCAGGTTGAGACTGGAATGGCCAGCGAAGAAGTTTATCAGGATTTCCAGGAACGTCTCGCTGCTGTAGGCGCGGACAAGATTGTCGCTGAATATCAGAATCAGCTTAATGACTGGCTGGCGCAGCAGTAAGAAGACCGCAGGCGGTAAGTCAGGCGGATGCGCTTGCTTCGGGATATGTGATTTAAAACTAAGAGGAAAAGACGATTCCCTTAAATATCAGAATTTTTCGGAAGATAGAATTTTGACAGGGTCGTCTTTTCTTTTTGGCTAAATAAGAAGATTGCGTCCGCTCAATGATAGGA
Organism: Catenibacillus scindens; assembly: GCF_014202115.1. Classification (GTDB taxonomy): domain Bacteria; phylum Bacillota; class Clostridia; order Lachnospirales; family Lachnospiraceae; genus Catenibacillus; species Catenibacillus scindens. The sequence continues at coordinate 8,853 of NZ_JACHFW010000006.1, read as the reverse complement.
GAAGATTTTATGTATCGTTTAACAGATGAACAAAAACAAAAGGTAAAAACATTGATTGCACAGATGACTCTTGAGGAAAAGCTGGGACAGCTTAATCTCATTTCCCCATCCATTGTCGGCGGTTTTGATCTGCCTTTCCCTGAATTAGTCAAAATGTTTGACGAAGGGAAGATTTCTTTTGAGGATTTTGGAAAGATTATAAATAGTGCTGACAGAGATTATCAGGAAGATGATATCAGAGCCGGACGTGTTGGCGGGGAGATGCTCCATGATCCGGAAATAGCAAATGAACTTCAGAGGATTGCTGTTGAAGAAAGCCGCCTTGGTATTCCACTTCTGATCGGATTGGATGTCATCCATGGCTTCCGTTCTGTTTATCCCATTGCTATTGCGGAAGCCGGAGCGTTTGATCCGGATCTGTTTGAACGCACAGCCGGTATGGCTGCGAAAGAGTCAAGGACACAGGGAGTTAACTGGCATTTTGCGCCGATGATCGATGTGGCCCATGATCCCCGATGGGGCCGTGTATGTGAAGGGCCTGGGGAAGATCCTTATCTTGCCTCGCAGTTTGCCCGGGCGAAGGTTCGGGGGCTTCAAGGGGATCTTTCCTGTGTGGACAATTATGTGGCGGCGTGCCCTAAGCATTATGTGGCATACGGCGCCTGTGAATCCGGTCGGGATTACAATACGGTCAGTATGTCCGCTTCCATGCTTTTTAATACATATATGCCTCCTTTTAAAGCAGCCGCAGAGGAAGGCGCGGCGTCGGTGATGTCTGCCTTTAATGATCTGAACGGTGTTCCGTGTACTGTTAACAAGTACACGCTGAGAGAGATTCTTAAAAACAGGTTTGGCTTTAAAGGTTTTGTCGTCAGTGACGCCAATGCCGTGAGGGAATGTGTCGATCATGGCATTGCGGAAGATGACATGGAAGCTGGTATCCAGGCGGTAAATGCCGGCCTGGATATGGATATGGGAACAGGAATCTTTTTAAAATATCTGGCCGGAGCTGTAGCTGACGGCAGGGTTTCCTTAGATGTGATCGATGAGGCTGTTGAAAGAATATTATCTGTAAAAGTATGGCTGGGCCTGTTTGAACATCCTTATGTATCTAAAGAAGCTATGAGCCGCTATGATATACTTCCGGAAGAACATAAAGCGCTTACCCGGGAAGCCGGACAAAAATCTATTGTCCTTTTGAAAAATGAAGGAAATATTCTCCCATTAAAAAAGGGCCAGAAGATCAGTCTTGTAGGTAATCTTGCCGATATGAAAGAAGAAATTATCGGAGCTTGGGGAATGAATTGGGAAAAGAAGGATTGCGTGTCCATTCTTGACGGCCTGCGCAATGCCGGAGCCAATATTTCTTATTATCCATGCGGAGGCCCGGAAGGGGATCTAAATGAAAATGAAATTTCAAAAGCTTTAGAGGATGGAGACGTTATTGTCGCGGTTCTGGGAGAGCTGGTTGCTATGTCTGGTGAAGCTGCTTCAAAAACGGATATTACCCTTCCTGGAAAACAGAGAGACCTCCTGCAAAAACTTCTGAAAGGAAATAAGCCTGTGGTTACTGTGCTTATGAATGGCAGGCCTCTGGCTCTTGGCTGGGAAAACGAAAATCTGCCGGTCATTGTCGAAGCATGGCACCTGGGTATTCAGATGGGTAATGCGGTGGCAGATGTACTCTTTGGAGAATATAATCCCACAGGGCGTCTGTCGGTTTCCTTTCCTTATGTCACAGGTCAGTGCCCGATATACTACAATCATCCGAATACGGGACGTCCGGGAAGCAGCAGCAAGTTTTCATCCCGCTACCTTGACGCTCCTTTTGAGGCTCTGTATCCTTTCGGCTACGGTTTGAGCTATACGACCTATGTTTACAGCGATTTAAAAATTGACGATAAAGGTGATTTTATCGATGTATCAGTGAATGTGGAAAATACAGGGAAATATCCGGGAGTGGAAACGGTGCAAATGTATATGCAGGATGTTGCGGCATCTCTTGTGCGTCCTGTGCGGGAACTTAAAGGCTTTTCCAAAGTATCCCTCGATCCTGGTGAAAGGAAAAATGTTGCCATAAAGCTGTATAAGTCGGATATGGGTTTTTATGATAATCATGGGAAGTATTGTCTGGAAGACGGAAAATTTAATATCTATGTCGGTGCAAACTCCAGGGAGTGTATCTGCCAGGAGATTGTTGTAAAGTTCTGATCCTCCTTATGCCGTTTTCCTGAATTTTGATAAAGGCCAGGCACTCTAATAAAAGGGCGCCTGGCCTTTTACAGAAACCTTCCGGGGATGCGCGCGATTTTTGCGGGTGAAAATCTGTGCTTGGCACAGCAAAAACCGGCGCAGGAAACGACATAATTATATAATATTTTTTTGCCTGGGGAGGATCTAAAACAAATATTGAAAACTATATGATTAAAAATTATCTATACGAATCCGCAGTTATTATATATAATTAAATCACAAAAGGCGATAAGAAAATCTCCACCAATAAATCTATGGACAAGGTTTTAAAAAGTCAATATAGTGAACACGAAAGTGTGAGAACGGTCCAGAGCGCGGACAGGCCATCAGGTCTTGTCGGTGCTTTTTTGTTTTTTGCCCGGAAAACAGTGTTTCGCGCCATAAAAGCAAAAGCGCCGCAAAGCTTGAGCGCCGGATCAAAATCTTCGCCAATGAGGAGGAGTGATTTATGGATGAAGCGATGATATTTAATATACAAAGTTTTAGCCTTCATGACGGGCCGGGAATACGCACCACCATTTTTTTTAAGGGATGTCCGTTAAAATGCTTGTGGTGCCATAATCCTGAATCTCACAAAGCGGCGCCGGAACTGCTGTTTTACAAAGAGCGGTGTACCGGCTGCGGCATATGTGTACAGGCGTGCCCCAGGGGCGCAGTTGTGATTAAAGACGGCAAATCGGTCAATGACCGGACAAAGTGCGCGGCCTGCGGCGTGTGCGTGAAAGTCTGCCCTTCCGGCGCCCGGGAGATTTCAGGAAAAAAGATATCGGCCGGTGAACTGATGGAAATTGTGGAAAAAGACCGGATGTTTTATGAAAGTTCCGGCGGCGGCGTCACTTTAAGCGGAGGCGAACCGCTGATCTATGGGGAGTTTGCCAGAGAATTTATGGAGCGGTGCCATAAGGCAGGGATTCACACGGCGGTGGAAACAAGCGGATATACCGATGAGGAAAATCTGAGGCGGACGCTGGCTTTGGCGGATTTAGTCCTTTTTGATATCAAAGCCATGGACGAAAACCTCCACCGGAAGCTGACCGGCGTATCCAATGAAAAAATATTAAAAAATGCCCGGATTCTCTGCCATAATATGAAGAAAAAAATGGTTATACGGATACCTGTTGTCCCGGGATGTAATGACGGAAAAGATAATATTGAAAAAACAGCGCGGTTTATTAAAGAGAAGCTTGATCTGTCGGTGCCGGTTCATCTGCTGCCTTATCACAATTTTGGCACAGCCAAGGAAGAACGGCTGGAATGGGAGCGGCAGAATATTTTTTCAAAGCCGGAAGAGGAACAGATGGCTCAGATCAAAACATGGATGGAAAACTATGGGATTGCCGCACAGATCGGCGGTTCTATGTAATATAAAAACAGTGCCGGGACGAAAGTTTTTTGCCCTGGGAGTTTTAAAAATCAGAGGTGAAGATGATGAGAGAAAACATTAAAAAACTGTATGCCAATATGCGCAAAAAAACATCAGTGTCTATGGAAACTTACCGGATTATCCAGGAAACTTACAGAGAGATGACCGGTCAGCCGATGATCAAATGCCGGACACAGGCCTTTTATAACATTATGGCCAGAATTCCCGTATTTATCGAAAAGGGGGATATTCTTGCGGGAAATGGGGCTGCCTGCCCTGGCGGTCTTGAGATTGATTATGCCAATGGCATATGGAACCGCTATGAAATTGATGAACTTAAAAAAGACGGCTATGGATTTTACGGGGATGAAGAAGAACTGTTTAAGCTCAATGAGAGCGTTCCTCCCTATGGCCTTAACGACGGTATTGCCGAAGTTCTTTCTGAAGATTCCTTCCTCATGCCTTTCCTTCGCTCTGGAATGGCCCTTGTAAAATGGGAGGGGCTTGAGCATGGCCGCCAGACCCTACAGTGCGGCGCTCAGGGAGGGCTCAATCTTACCCCGGCTCAGGCTCTTGTCTGCCTGGACTACGAAAGCGCCCTTAAAACCGGCCTGGAAGAGATGATGAATCAGTGCGACCGGGAAATGGAAAAACTTTCTTTTGAGACAACGGAAGAATACGACCGCTATATTTATATCAAATGTATGAAGAAAAGTCTGGAAGGCATATGCCTGTACGCAGAAAGAATGGCGGATCTTGCCGGGAAAATGGCAAAGACAGAAACCGATGAGGGTTGGAAGGCGCAGCTTCTTCAGATGGAAGAAATCTGCCGCCGGGTACCCCGCTATCCGGCCCGCACATTCCGTGAAGCTGTACAGATGTATTGGTTTATCTTCCTTACAGTAGCCTGCCCCAATGTGGCGCTGGGTATGGGACGTCTGGATCAGATTTTTTATCCTTACTATAAGAAAGATATTGAAGCTGGCCGCATTACAGATGAAGATGTTCTGGAACTTTTTGAACTGCTCCGCATTAAAGATTATCATCTGGGAACGATCCAAAGTAAGGACAACCGGGACCAGACCAACGGTGAAGCCAAATGGCACAATATTGTTATCGGCGGTGTAAAGCCGGATGGATCAGACGCAGCCAATCCATTGAGCTATCTTATCTTGAAAGCGCTGCGGGAATGTCCGGGCGCCCATCCGACAGTCACTCTCCGGGTGGCTGAGAGTACGCCGGAAGATCTCCTGGAAATGGGGTTGGAATGTGTCCGTATGGGCCTGAGCATGCCGGCTTTTGTAGGCGATAAATCCTATATTAAGTACCTGACAATAAACGGTGTGGATATTAAAGACGCCAGAGATTATGTACTTACCGGATGCATTGACGTCAATCTCCCCGGAAAATCCAGGACAATGACGGCCTGCATGTTTGTAACGCCTATGTGCCTGGACGTTTTTCTTAATCATGGCATTAAAGACGGTATGGTTTTGGGCCACGATGCGGGAGATCTGGATCAGTGGACCGACTATGAAGAATTTGAAGCGGCATTTAAAGATGAATTTAAATATTTTATTTATCTTATGTCCCAGTACTGCAACCTGATGATCACCTCCATGCAGAGAAACTTCCCTGAGCCGGTTAAAACCGCTTTTATGTACAGAGGTATTGAAGATGGGATTGATTACCAGATTAAACAGATGCCTTTTGAGAATGCGGGAGTTATCTGCCCGGTAGGTCTTGTGAATCTTGGAAATGCCCTGTACGCGGTGAAAAAACTGGTATATGAGGAGCGTAAAGTGACGCTTTCCCAGTTAAAAGCGGCTATGGACGCCAACTGGAAAGGGTATGAGGATCTGCAGAAGATGTGCCTGGAAGCGGAAAAATACGGCAATGATATTGATGGCGTGGATAAAATGGTGGGCGATATGTACGCCTGCTTTGATGAATACTGCCATGAAATGAAATGCGTGACAGGAACCATTTACCGTTCCTCCGCCGTATCTATTTTTGGACACGCGCCGGGCGGAGCCATGACCGGGGCGACGCCTGACGGGCGTTTTTGTGGGGAAACACTGGCCGATGCCGGAGCATCGCCGATGCGGGGACAGGATGTGAACGGGCCGCTGGCAGTGATTCGCAGCGCGATTAAAATTCCTCAGGACAGCTACCAGGCTGTACTTTTCAACATGAAATTTCAGCCGGCAGCGGTGAGAGATGACCGGGATCTGTCCAAACTCGCGGCAATGATCCGCACATATTTCTCCTATGGCGGAAAGCACATCCAGTTTAATATTGTGGATGAAAAGGAACTGCTGGACGCCAGAGTTCATCCGGAGAATCATGAAGACCTGATGGTTCGTGTGGCCGGATACAGTGCTTATTATGTTCAACTGACCCAGAGACTGCAGGATGAAATTCTGGCGAGAACTCAGAACGAGGCTGTCCGATAAGACATTTTTCTGCCGCCGCGGGGCTGTTTCGGGGAAAGGTTTTGTAAGCGGCCATGGAGTATGCTATACTTTAAAAAGATAACTTTGATCCGTGTCCTGGATAAAAATGGAGGTATGGCATATGCTGGAGGTAGAGATTTTAAACAGAGAACAGCCGCAGGTTCACAGACATATGGATGTGGAAATGATTTATATGCTGGAGGGTCAGGCATGTGTGCAGATCAATGACAAAGAGTATGCACTGGGAGCCAACGATATCATTATGGTGAATTCCAATAACCGGCACTGCATTATGAAGGGCAAAGATGCCGGCAGGGAATCCTGGTGGTTCTGCCGTATTTCTCTGGAGTACAGGCCGCTTTTGGAAGATCTTGGCAGTGACTTTGCCCTGTTCTGGTGCAATTCCGCGGTCAGTGATTCTGATGAGTACCGAATGCTGACATCCATACTGGATGAGATTTTAGACGTGTGGAAAGTCAGTGAATCGGAAAATTATATGAAGAAAAGTCTCTACTATAAACTGGTGGGATGTCTGGCCGAACATTTTCTTGTCACCGGTATGGAAAACCAGTGGAGCAGAAAAAGCCGGTTTGAGCGGGAAGAAATGCTTCAGTATATGAACGCAAATTATTTCCGCCCGGTGACTTTAAAGGAAATGGCTGACAAAATGTATATGTCCGAGACGTCCTTTTCCAAATATTTTAAAAAAATATCCGGTATGAATTTTGTCCAGTATATGAATAATATACGGCTGCACCATGCCATTGAGGATCTTCTCTATTCTGACAAACCTATGACAAGGATTGCCGTTGATAATGGTTTTGCCAGCCCGTCTCTGTTTAACCGGGTGTTTAAGTCAGTATATCAGATGACGCCCACGGAATATAAAGAATCGGCCAAAAAAGAGACAAAGACCAGGGTGGATATTCCGGAAGCCGGGAGCAGGGAAGTGATTGAAAATTATCTGGAAAAAAAGGCGCTGGAAAAAACAGATAAAAAGCTGGAAAAATATATCCGGGAGGACGGGGAAGGACGCCGGGCTTGTCGTAAGATCTGGACAAAGGCGATCCATCTCGGCGATGCCAAAGATATTCTCTCAGCCCGCATTCAGCGCCAAATCTGCTTTGCCTGTGAAAACATTCCTTTTGAATACGGGCAGGTGGACAATCTCTTCGGGTGGGATATGAAGCTGAGGGAAAACCATACGTTTCAGACGCTGAATTTTGCCCGTGTTGATGAAGTCCTTGATTTTCTCATTGATCACAACATTATTCCGGTGATCGACCTTGGTGACCGGCCTAAAAGTACACTTAAAGATTTTGACCGGGCCATTTTTACCTCGGAGCGGAAGAAAGTCTATGAAAGCCAGAAGGAATTTGAAAAAGTCCTGAATCTGTTCATGAAGCATGTGATCCGGCGGTATGGGGAGGAAAATGTGGGGCACTGGATGTTTAACGTATGGTTTGACCCAGGAGAGGCCTACGCCAACGCCATTGTAACGGTGATGGAAGATTATGATTATACCAAAGTGTTTGAGGCCGCGGCAGGGATCATTAAAGGCTATATTCCGGAAATTATGGTAGGCGGCGCCGGTTTTGTTCTTGGAAATATGCACGTGCCTGTCAGGGAATTTCTTGAGAAAGCCGCAGAGCTTCCCTGGCCGCCGGATTTTATATCCATCTATACATTCCCATATTGTCACATTGATGAAAATGACGTTCTGGGATCAGCGATCCGGCCCCACACCCGGTTCATAGCCATAGAGCTGGAGCATTACAGGGAGATGGCCCGGTCATGGGGGATTGAGCATATTCCCTTGTATATTATGGAGTGGAATATGAGTCTGTCCCAGCGAACTTTTTATAATGATAGCTGCGGTAAGGCGGCCTTGATGCTGAAAAACATGACTGATAATCTGGAAGGCGCCTGGATGTGCGCGTACAGCCTGCTCAGCGATCAGGATTCCGATTACTACGATTCCCCGAAGACGCTGATTGGAGCTGCCGGGCTGCTGACCAAGGAGGGCATTGTCAAACCATGCTTTTACGCCCTTCAATTTATGTCGTTTATGGATCAGATGCTTGTGGCCCGCGGCGACGGATATATGATCACTGCGGACAGAAACGGCCGGTATAAGATTTTATGCTTTAATTATAAGGCCATTGGACAGACGTATTATCTGCGCAGAGAAAGCGACCTGAAACTGAAAGATCTTGATCATCTCTATGAAAACCAGTTGGAGCTGACCATTCATATGACCATGGTCAATATGGAGAATGGCGTGTGGGAGCTGCGCCGCTATCGGATCAGCCCTCAGTACGGCAATGTTTTAGGAATGTGGTATCAGCTCGGGCAGGAGATATCCAGCCGGTCAGAAGCAGAATATCTGCGCCGGATGTGTACGCCAAGGATCGAAGGCGAAAAGATCCAGTGCCATGAAGGCACATTGAATCTTACAGAAACGCTCCAGGCTCATGAAATACGCCTGATTGTTTTGAGCCGTTAAGTTTGGGCGGCTGCAATGCCGTAGCTTAGGCTGTCATATTTTGAAAGGAAAGGGTAATATCATGAAAGCCTCTCCTTCCTTTTTTAGTGATACAATGAAACTGTCTGAGAGAGTATTTTGGCAAACGACAGATAGACGTGTTAAAAGGACTGGAAATAGATGAATACAGCGCATAAAAGTCCGGAAATTGTGAGAGATTACCTGTCACCTACCGGTTATAGCGTCATTTTTCGGTATATGGATAAAGATGCCGAAAACGTAGGGATTATTGGCGA
>NZ_JACHFW010000005.1 GCF_014202115.1 Catenibacillus scindens | reverse complement strand
ACCCCTTGAAGACGACGAGGTAGATAGGGCAGAGGTGGAAGCATAGTAATATGTGGAGCTGACTGTTACTAATCGGTCGAGGGCTTGACCTGAGACCTTAGCGAAGGCGAGAAGAACTTCTGCTGAGGTAATTTCAAAAGTTTGTGGGATTGATGGAAAGTATCTGAATGTGCAGTTTTGAAGGTACATATAAAATTGTTTGTAATAATATGGAACATGTTGAGCGATATAACAGATAGTGTTATATCGCTTTTTGTCGTAAGGCGCTTTGAGCGATAACCAACTGGGCTGCTATTGGATCAGTTCCGGCCTCTATGCTGTAGAGGGAATGCCAGAAAAAACGATGAAAACTTCTGACAAAAACGTTCATAAAAACCCTAAAAAATAAAAAAACAGGCTTTTTTCCTCCCCGAAGGATGCCTGTAAAATTATGGTTTACTGCATAAAAACTCCCTATAATAAACGTCGTAATGGTTCAGTTCGCGTCATACCTGATGGCTGAATTGTTAAGACGCATCAAAGAAATATCATCGTCATCAAAACTGATGGAAGCTAAAAGAAAAATCCAGCGGCTTTATCTCAAAGCTTTTACCGCTGTCGGATACCAGATGTCCTGTACCGGATAAAATAATCCAGAAGGCAATGCTTCGGCTGGAATATTCCCGTGAAACCGTTGTATTTACCGATAAGATATCATAGCTTATGTTCATGTAAACTCCTCCTTTATGTCCCCATGATAAAAGTCTATATGAAATTTAGGAAAAAAACAAGGCAAAGGCAAAAATCTTGTCAGAAAGATCTCGCTGTGTTACTATCGTATTATACTATGTTAGTTGTCGCGTCATTAATTTTGAGATTGGCGAAATCATTTATCTATGCTGGATTTTGAGCCAGTGACTATTTTATATGGAGGAAACGGGTCAGGGAAAAGTACCGCCCTTAATATTATGGCGGAGACTTTGGGATTAAAGCGGGATACCCCCTATAACCGTTCCAGCTTTTTTGGAGATTATATAAAGCTGTGCAGCTATAGGTGTGATAAGCCGATCCCAAAAGAGAGCCGTATGATCACCAGCGATGATGTCTTTGACTTTATGCTGAATTTAAGGTCGCTAAATGATGGCATTGACCGCAGGCGGGAAGAACTATTTGAAGATTATTTGGATGCCAAATACGCCCATTTTCAAATGCGCTCTCTTAAAGACTATGAGGCGCTGAAAAAAGTTAATATGGCAAGAAGTCATACTCAGTCCCGCTTTGTGCGGGAGAACCTTATGGGCAATATCAGGGAGTACTCCAACGGAGAAAGCGCTTTTATCTATTTCTCAGAAAATATTCAGGAAAATTGTCTTTACATGCTGGATGAGCCGGAAAATAGCTTGTCTGCGGTCAAACAGCAGGAACTGGCAAAGTTTTTGGAAGACTCCGCCCGCTTTTTTCACTGCCAGATGATCATAGCAACCCATTCTCCATTCCTCCTTGCTATCCGCGGGGCGAAAATCTACGATATGGATGAGGAGACAGTGGATGTGAAGCAGTGGACAGAGTTGGAAAATGTGAAGGTCTATTACGATTTTTTTAAAAAGAATAAAGATGCTTTTGAAGGAGGATATATTTCATGATCAATCCAAAACGCTTAATGGAGATGAAGCGTCTGAGAGATGAATTTACTCAGCGACATCCCAAATTTTCTATGTTTCTGGAAGCCGCTTCCAAAGAAGGGATTTCTGAAGGGAGCGTCATTGAGATCAGTGTTACAGGCCCGGATGGACGCAGGATGTGTTCCAATATCCGTGTCAGTGCCGAGGATCTGGAGCTTTTGGATACATTAAAGCAGCTTCGATGAGGGCTTCAAAAAACTCTTGACGGCTTCTTGAGTTATGGGTGTATACTAATTGTTATAGACTGGGATATATATACCAGCAAAAAAATAAAAGGAGTGATATTTTGTGGCAGAACTTGGAGAAAATATTAAAAAACTTGGTTTTGGCCTGATGCGCCTTCCTCAGAAAGACGGCGCTATTGATGTTGAGCAGACAAAAAAAATGGTCGACCTTTTTATGGATGCCGGTTTTACATATTTTGACACGGCATGGGCCTATGCCGGCAGCGAGGACGCCATCCGTCAGGCTCTTGTAGAGCGCTATCCAAGAGAAAGCTTCCAGCTTGCGACTAAAAATGCGGCCTGGATCAACTGCAAGACAAAAGAAGAAGCTCAGGCACAGCTTGACACTTCATTAAAGCAGACCGGTGCCGGATATTTTGATTTTTATCTGCTCCATAACCTTGGGGAACATCGCACAAAATATTTTGATGATTTTAATATGTGGGATTTTGTTAAGGAGAAAAAGGCTGAGGGTATCTTAAAACATATCGGATTTTCTTTTCATTCCACACCGGAGGAACTGGAGGAAATCTTAAAAGCTCACCCGGAGATGGAGTTTGTTCAGCTTCAGATCAACTACGCCGACTGGGATAATCCGGCCATCCGTTCCAGAGAGTGCTATGAGATGGCAAGAAAGTACAATAAACCTGTCGTTATTATGGAGCCTGTGAAAGGCGGTATGCTGGCAACTCCGCCAAAACCGGTGGAGGACATTTTTAAGGCGGCCAACCCTGACGCGTCCAACGCATCCTGGGCGATTCGCTTCGCGGCTCAGCTCCCCGGAGTGATCACAGTGCTTTCCGGGATGAGCAGTGTGGAGCAGATGGAAGACAATCTGTCCTACATGAAAGATTTTACATCCATCTCTGAGGCGGAGAGTGAAACCCTACACAAGGCCCAGGAGGCACTGAATAAAATTCCTCTCATCCCATGTACTACATGTAATTACTGCGCGAAAGTCTGTCCAAATAATATCGGCATTTCCGGTTCCTTCACAGCTATGAACCTCTTTACCCTCTATGGCAATAAGGAATCTGCCGCCGGACAGGAAGGATGGCTTGTAGGAGGCCACGGCAAAAAGCAGGCAAGTGAGTGCATTAAATGCGGTAAATGTGAGGAAGTATGTCCGCAGCATATTGCCATCCGTCAGGAACTTGAACGCGTGACAAAGGAACTTCTGGTCTGATATACGCTCCGCGAGGATGCGCAGGGATTCGACAGGAATTACGCCGGCTAAAGCCGACCCGAATCCCGCGCCAAGACTCGCGAGCGAGTCTTGAATTTTCAGAAAATCAGGTGGTTGTTTGCTCCGTGAACAGTAATAAAATCAGCCGGGGATCTTCAGACAAGGATGTCTGAGGTTCCCGGCTGTTGTGTAGTGGACTATAAATCACTTAATAAACTGTTCAATAGCTTTTTTTAACTGTTTCATAGGTACAGGGTCATCGCTCTCAATGGCATCCACAATGCAGTGTTCAATATGATCCTGGAGGATGATTTTTCCCGTGTTTGTGAGAGCAGAGCGGACTGCAGCAAGCTGTATGAGGACTTCAGAACAGTCCTGGCCGTTTTCCACCATGCGCTTTACCGATTCCAGATGACCGATGGCTCTGGACAGGCGATTGATAACGGCCCGTGTCTGTGTATGTTCGTGGGTGTGGTGATGTTCATGTCCTATCTCCTTCTTATGGGTATGTATGGACGGATTATCCTGTGTATGACTCAATAAAATCGCCTCCTTGGGCTATTTTATGAAAAGGCCGGGAAATTGTCAAGATAAAAAGGCTGGCGCAGGCAAGACAATTGACGGAATAGAGTATCAGATGTTTATGAAGACGGATTTGTAAGGGCTGACATGAGGGGAGACTTTGTGATACAATAGTTTTGTAAGGAGGAAAAAGGACAACTTATGGAACTGCGTGTATTAAAGTATTTTTTAATGGTAGCCAGGGAAGAAAATATAACAAAAGCGGCGAACCTTCTCCACGTCACCCAGCCCACTCTGTCCAGGCAGATGATGCAGCTTGAGGAGGAGCTTGGGGTTAAGCTTTTTTCAAGGGGCAAGTATCATATCGTCCTGACCGATGATGGTATGCTTCTTAAACGCAGGGCTCAGGAAATTATTGATCTGGTGGACAAGACGGCTCAGGAATTTTCCAGGGATGAAGAACCTTTAAACGGCGAGATCGCTGTTGGATGCGGCGAAACCCGGAATATGACATTTTTATCCCGAAAGATGGCCGACTTTCGGCAGATTCATCCTATGGTTCATTTTTCTGTGTACAGCGCCATTGCCGATGATATTAAGGAGCGGATCGAAAAAGGGATCGTTGACATCGGCCTTTTTATGGAACCGGTAGATATTGGCAGGTATGAATTTATCCGTCTTCCGGTAAAGGAGCGCTGGGGCGTTCTGGTTCGCGGGGATTCCCCTCTGGCAGGGAAGGATCGTGTCACAGCTCAGGATCTGAAAAATGTGCCTCTGCTCATTGGACAAAGAGCGCTGGTCCAAAATGAGCTGGCCAATTGGTTTGGGGATATTTACGAGAAAGTGGAGATTGCCTCTACTTTTAATCTGATTTTAAACGCGGCCAATATGGTGAAAAATGGCCTTGGGGCCGCCATGTGCTTTTCTCTGGATATTTCTTACGACAATCTTAAATTTATCCCGCTCTTTCCGGAGCTTGAGACGGGATCTGTTGTGGCCTGGAAAAAGAACCAGATTTTTTCAAAGGCGGCTGCGGCGTTTATTGATTATATAAGAAATACAATGTAGCTGTTTTACCACTATACATTTTGAGCATTATCAAAAATTCTTTATAAGTATTAGACACAGACCGTCTGGCGTTTTACAATGGAGGTGTTCAGAAGAACGCCTCCTTTTATTATGAACGTCTGGCTGGAGGCCGGGCATAGGAAGAGGAGCGCTCTATTCAATTCGGATGTGAAAGGCAGCGATGCAGTATGACCATAGATGAAGCCAGCCGACGCTATGGGGTTCCCTTAGATATTTTAAAAGAATATGAAAAACTGGGATTATGTCCGGCAGTAAAAAAAGTCATGGGGACGTGGCAGTATGACGATTCAGACCTGGAAAAACTGAGCCTGATCATGACCCTTCACGATGTGGGATTTTCCACAGGGGAAGTGGAGACGTATATGCGGCTCGTGGAAGATGGCCAAGGCAGAGATTATAAACTTCTATCCATGCTGGATCAAAAGAGAACCGCTGCTCTGGATGAAATTCATTTTCGCGAAAAGCAACTGGACCGGCTGGACTATCTGCGCCATAAGATACGGAAAAAGATAGAAGAACAGTAAACCGCGCCGGTGCAAGACGGTGTGTTAAAGGAGGAATCTATATGAATCTGCATGAGACAGACCCGGAGTTTATGGAACGTTTTGAACATTTTGCTTATGATGAGGTTGTCAACGAGAAAGGCCAGCAGTTGGATGACACAACCCGGCATATGGCTATTTTGGCGACTCTTCTTGGCTGTCAGGGCATAGACGCTTTTAAGGAGGAACTTCCTGCGGCGCTGGACGCCGGGGTAACGCCGGTGATGGCAAAGGAGATCATTTACCAGGCGGTGGATTATCTGGGTATCGGACGGGTATATCCGTTTTTAAAAGCGGCCAATGAAATTTTTAAGCATCAGGGAATTGCACTTCCCCTGCCGGGACAGGCGACAACCACTATGGAGAATCGCCTGGAGAAGGGCGCTGCGGCTCAGGCTGAGATTTTTGGGGATCAGATGCTAGAGGCGTGGAAAAACGGCCATATTAACCGGTGGCTTGCGGCTAACTGTTTTGGGGATTATTACACCCGTACTGGCCTTACTCTGGCCCAGCGTGAGATGATCACTTTTTGTTATCTGGCCGCCCAGGGCGGATGTGAGCCTCAGTTGACGGCTCACGCCAAAGGGAATATGAATCTGGGCAATGACAGGGATTTTCTTATCCGCGTAGTGTCCCAGTGCCTGCCATATATCGGTTATCCCCGCAGTTTAAATGCCGTCACATGTATCAATAAGGCGGCGGAACAGTAATAATTTGACTATTAGCAAAAGGAAAAGTCCGGTGTTCTGGAAATATATCAGATCACAGGACTTTTTTTGCGTGATACGCCGGTCGGACGACCGCTATGCTGGTGACACGAAGTTAGTCCTTTAGGGCACGAGTAGGCAGCCGGCGGGCCAGCCTTGCCAACAAAGAAAAAACGTGGTATACAATATATAGGATGATAATTTAGAAAGCTTGGTAAAAACTTTATGGCAATAAACAAAGCAGTAAAATTAATATTAAAAGCACTTTCCTATGCCAATGAGGGGATGGAACTGGAGACGTCCAGGCGGCTGGCGGATCTTAAAAAGCTGGATCCTATGCGTATTTTGGTGAAAAAGCTGGATAAAAAAATTTACAACGGGGAATATGAGGTCCCGGTGCGGATTTACTTTCCATCGGAGGAAGCTATGTACCGGGGGCTTGGAAAAGATGCCTTTTATCCGGCTCTTTTATTTTTTCATGGCGGGGGCTGGGTGACTGAGAGTGTAGAGACTTATGACCGGGTATGCGCCCAGATGGCTCAGTCCACAAAGCATATGGTGATCTCTGTGGAGTACCGTCTTGCCCCTGAGTATAAATTTCCTGTGGGATTGACAGATTGTTATGCGGTGGCTAAAGCTGTGTTTACAAACCGTCTTCTTTTAAATGTGGCTCCGGAACAGATCACAGTCATTGGGGATAGCGCAGGGGGAAACCTGGCGGCGGCTGTGTGCCTCATGGCCAGAGACCGGGGGGAATTTCTCCCCTCCAGGCAGATTCTTATTTATCCCGCTGTGGGCAGTGATTATACAGAAAAGTCTCCTTTTTTGTCGGTTCGTGAAAATGGCAGAGATTATCTTTTGACTTCCCGTCAGGTGGAGGAGTATATGAGTCTGTATCAGAGCAGTTCTGCCGACAGGAAAAGTCCATACTTTTCGCCGCTTATGGAACAGGATTTTTCAGGGCTTCCCAGGACGCTGATCATTACGGCGGAGTATGATCCTCTGAGGGATGAGGGGGAAACCTACGGACAAAAACTGGCAGAGGCGGGCAATGATGTGGAAATCCACCGCATTCCCGACGCTCTTCACGGATTTTTCGCTTTAGGGATACGGCATCTCCATGTACAGGAAAGTTTTGACTATATTAATGATTTTTTAAAGGGAGGTGCAGGCTGATGGAAGAGAGAAGACGTTCAAGATGGAGAAAGCTGGATAACGCGGCCCAGGCTTTTCCTGCGGCAACGGATAAAAAAGATACCCGTGTTTTCCGCTTTTACTGCCAGCTCAATGAACCGGTGGATGGCGATATGCTTCAGGAGGCTCTGGATAAAACGGTGGAGAAATATCCGGTATTTCAGGCAGTTTTGAGAAAAGGACTGTTCTGGTTTTACCTTGAACATCAGGATATCCGGGCTATTGCCGCCCAGGAGACGAAAAAGCCTTGCAGCCGCATTTACGTTCCTGACGCCAAAAGACTTCTCTTTGAAGTGACCTACTATAAAAATCGGATTAATCTGGAAGTTTTTCATGCTCTGTCCGATGGAACGGGAGCGATACGTTTCCTACGGGAGCTTGTGAAAAATTATCTTTTGGCGGTTCACAGTGCTGAAGATCTTGAAGACATTCCCCTGGAGGATGAGAGCGAGACGCTGGCCGATTTTGAGGAGGACAGTTTTTCCCAGTACTACTCTGAGGGACGACCAAAGGGGGACAAACCAGGGCCGAGGGCTTATCAGCTCCATGGCCCCAAGCTTGAGAGAAGTGATATGGAGATCACAGAAATGATCATGCCGGTGTCCCAGGTTCTTAAAAAGGCCCGGTCCTATGGCGTATCCATGACGGTGTTTCTGACAAGTATTTTTCTGTGTGCCATTCATGAAGAGATGACACCACGGCAGCAGCGCCGCCCGGTGACACTGATGGTTCCTGTAAATCTGCGAAACTATTTTCCTTCTAGCTCCATGACCAATTTCTGGGGATGGCTGGAGGCCGGCTATAGATTCCGTGGAGAAACACCTTTTGAGGACGTTTTATCCAGCATGAAGCAGTTTTTTGAGAAGGAACTTGTAAAAGAGCGGGTGGCCAGCCGCATGAACGATTACATCCGTCTGGAAAAAAATCCTTTTTTGCGGGCGGTGCCTCTGGAAATCAAAAATGTGTTCCTACAAGCAGGAACACGGCTGCGATCTGGAAATATCACAGCCATTTTTTCCAATGTTGGGAAAATAAAAATGCCGGATATCTATGAACCTTACATTCGCCGTTTTGGAGTGTTTACAAGTACGGATCGGATGCAGATGTGCGCCTGTTCCTACAGAGATGAGCTTGTCCTTGGCTTTTCATCCAAACTTGTCAGCACTAACATTCAGAGAAATTTCTGTCGTATGCTCAAAGAAGAGGGCATTGATTGTGAAATTTCTGAAAATGTTTTTCCTGAGCAGAAGAATCCTATGATTTATCCGGGAAGACAGGCCTTTCAGTGGTTTTCATTCGCGGCTATCGCTTTGGCAGTGCTGTGTGTAGCCCTCAATCTTATGATCGACCCGGATTTTTTGTGGTCCCCATTTGCCTGCGGCGGAGCCTTGTGTCTGTGGGTGTGCGGGGCGGTGGGCTATGTGAAGCGGAGGAATATTTTAAAAAATCTTATGTGGCAGCTTGTCATAGGAACGGTATTTTGTATTTTGTGGGACTGGGTGACGGGCTGGCGGGGCTGGTCGGTGGATTTTGTCTTTCCCATTGCCGTTCTGGCTGTTCTTCTCACTATGTTTATTGTGGCTAAGCGCAGACATTTGGAAACACCGGAATACCTGATTTATTTTATTATGGCTTCAGTTCTTGGGCTGATCCCGGCGGTTCTATATGCGGCGGATATTGTCCAGGTCATCTATCCGTCCATTATGTGCGCTGTGATTTGTTTTCTGAGTCTTATGCGCCTGCTGATTTTCCGCTTCCACGATATGATCCTGGAGTTGCAAAAAAAGTTTCGTATGTAATAATATAGAAAGAGGTTAAAAATGCGTTTAAGTACTTTATGTTATCTGGAAAAAGATGGAAAATATCTCATGCTCCACCGGATTTCCAAGAAAAATGATGTGAATAAGGAAAAATGGATTGGTGTCGGTGGAAAATTTGAGCCGGGAGAGGCGCCGGAGGAATGCCTGATGAGGGAAGTCTATGAGGAGACCGGGTACCGGCTTTTAGATTACCGGTTTCGCGGTGTTCTGACCTTTATCTGCGACATTCAGGAGCCGGAATATATTTTTCTATATACGTCCAGCCATTTTGCCGGGGAGCAGACCGACTGCGATGAGGGTGTGCTGGAATGGGTGGATAAGAAAGATGTTTTGTCCCTGAACCTGTGGGAGGGGGATAAGCGCATGTTTCGGTATCTCAATGAAAAGACAGAGCCTTTCTCACTGAAACTTGAATATCAGGGGGATACTCTGGTTAATATTCAGGATTTTTAAGAGGCTATTCAGCCATGTGGATGGGGCGGTAAAGCAGCGTTAGCTGCGGGAATATCAACCTTTTTGGCTGAATCGTTACATTAAAAAAGCTGTCCATACCGGACAGCTTTTTACTCAATTCGATAATATTATTCGGCAGTTGTATCTGCTGCGGAATCTTCAACAGAGTCAGCGGCAGCGCCTGTGTCAGCGGCACTTGTTGTATCTGCTGTGGATTCGTTTGCTGTTGTGTCAACAGTAGTTTCAGCGGCTGCGTTTGTAGATTCTGTGCTGTTGCCGCCGCATGCGGTCATAGCGCCCATAGCTGCGACTAAAGCGCACATAGCTGCGAATACTTTAAATTTCTTTAACATTATAATCACTCCTTAGATTGATTTGCAAATTTGAACCTATGTAAAAGTTCCTTCAATTGCAAGTCATATATTATCCAAGAATTGTGTCTATTGTGTGTCTAAAATCTAAGAAATTTATGTAAAGTTCTTACATACTTCTTACAAAAAATTAAAATATTAGATATCTAAATAAAAGGAAAGATTCCTGAAAAGCCCTAAAATATCAGTGCTGGCGAGATTTAATTGCTAAAAAAAGAAACATAAAAAGATAAAAGATAAATTTAAAAACTTTAGGAGCTGTCAGCATTGTGACAGCCCCGCTTTTGAACGCATATACCTCGTTGGGAATGGTACTATTATGGATGAAAATAGGTTATTCAAACAGGCACTGGATCAGCCGGTCCATGCCCTCCTTTAACGCTTTTTGGGTTAGACTTCCATAGCCCAGGATAATGGTGGATGTCATATTTTCCGGAAGATCGGGAGTAATCGTATACTGGGAAAGACCGAAAATATGAATATTAAAGGCTTTTGCCCGCTGTACAAGTTCAGCTTCGCTGCGCCCGTCAAGAAAGCGGATGAGTAGGTGGAGTCCGCTGTTTTCGCCGTAAATCCGTATCCGGTTCATATAAGGCTCCAGCGCTTTTAAAATATAGTCTCTCTTTCCTTTGTAGATCATGCGCATCCGGTTGAGGTGGCGCTCAAAGTAGCCCCGGCGCATAAATTCGGTAATCTGCTTCTGTTCTGTGCGGGGCACGGTATTGGAGTAAAAGCTGTAGTTTTCCCGGTAGATTTCCAAAAGCTTTGGGGGAAGCACCAGATATCCCATACGAATGGAGGGAGCGATGGCTTTGGAGAAGGTACTTAAATAAATGACCTTCTGGCCGCTGTCAATACCCTGGAGACTTGGGATCGGCTTTCCTTTATACCGAAATTCGCTGTCGTAGTCATCCTCGATAATATATCGGTCTTCTTCCCGCCCGGCCCAGGTCAGGAGTTCCTGGCGGCGTTTAATGGGCATGACGATGCCCATGGGGAAATGATGGGACGGGGTCACATAGGCCACATTGGCCGGGCTGGCGTTTAGTTTTTGGATATCCATGCCAAAGCGGTCAAGGGGGATGGGAACTGCGTTAAAGTTCAGGTGGGTCAAAATGCGGTAGGACTGCATGTATGACGGATTTTCCATGGCAAATACTGTATCTGGCCCTAAAATCTGGGAGAGGAGCAGGATCAGGTAATCGGTGCCGGCACCTACAATAATCTGATCCGGGGAGCAAACAGCGCCTCTGGACTGGTGGAGATAGGAGGCAATGGCTTGACGAAGATCCTCGTCCCCCTGGCAGTGCCCGGCTTCAAATAGGCGGGTGTTGCGGTCATCGTAGAGAATATCCCGCATGGTTTTTCGCCATGTGCCAAAGGGAAAGTTTTCAAGATCAACTCCGTAGGGGGAGAAGTCAAAATCATAGGCGGTCTCAGTCTCGTGGTTTTCTGTCCGGGGCTGGGGATCGAGAGGGATGGGCATGAGATTGGCGGATATGTCGCTGACGAAAAAGCCCCTCTTAGGGGATGAGACAATGTATCCTTCGTCTAAAAGCTGTCCGTAGGCCATATCAATGGTATTTCGGCTCACCTGGAGATGGGACGCCAGCAGTCTTGTAGAGGGCAGGCGGTCCAAACAGGCAAGATGGCCGCTTTCGATTTCTTTTCGTATATATTTATAAATCTGAGTATAGACCGGGATTTTTGATGCCGGGTCAATAATGGGAGTGATCATTTTTTATCATCCTTTTGTTATGATGTTGGGGAAAATGTCTTGTGCCCCTTTGTCGGGCAACTTATAGCATTATGTTAACATTTCTTTTGGAGCAGAGCAAGAGATTACCTGCTATTGTGAAGCTGCGCTGACAAAAATTTTCCATGCGGGATTTTTTATCATAAATTTAGATTTTTTTAAGTTCAAGGACATCATAAATTCATAGTTGGCGCATATAATAATAAACATAGGAGGTATGTCAGAAATGAGTTTTGAAATTTATAGTGAAGAAAGTAATGTTATTGGATTTTATGATTATACAATGATATGCGCAAAGATGTCCGCGAGACATGGGAATTGTATCCGGCGCCAGGGACACCAGAGGAGTATTTATTTTAACCAGGATATTAATTACCTGGTTGATATGTCCGGAGATAAAAATGTGAACCACGACAGATATTCTATTAATATTTATGATAGGGATATTCACCATATGATATTAAATAAACAGAGCAACCGGGACGGCACGATTTACCGCCAATATACATATTTAACCGTTCCTCAGTGCGAGAGTATTATACATAAAGATATTGGCTGGATGAAAAACAGCGATCAGCCCTTGTTTCGGGATCTTTACCTGGAAATGACCATTAACCAGAAATGGCCGGGGGTGGTGGTGGACTGCCGGCGTCAGGTCTTTGAAATTGGCAGGGGCGGCGATTACCTCATCTTTGACCGGGAGATCGAGTCCACCTATGATATACGCCTGGAGTCTAAAAAGGCTGAAGATCTTGCCGGGGAAAGTTTTGCTATGGAACCGCGGCTGGAACCCCAGAAAGTGATCATGACTTACCGTCAGGGGATCGGGATTCCGAAGGTTCTCACAAATATTATAGATATGAGTCATAATTACCGGGCCGTTGGAAATTAATCCGGAAATGTGGATCATGCTCCTGCAGCGGCAGTACAGCCCGCGCCATCAGACTGAGATGGCGCGGGCTGTACTGCTTTACTATTCACAGTCCCCTCCACGCTGCATTCGCAATCCCGCCTGCTTTGCAGGCTTTACCGCTGCTGCCGCAGCTTAAGATTGCTCATTTGGTGGAGGTTCCTGCTTCGCAGTTGGATTTGAAGCAGTTCTTTCATATTCTGAAAGTTTTTTCAGGAGATGTCCATTTACCTGTATTTTAATACGTGGTATAATTAATTTAACATTAAGAAGGAGGTATGATTCAATGTTCGACCAGTATTTAATCAGAAAAGACAGCCTTTACAACGTTGTCGAGGACGGAAAAGTAACGGGGTTTAAATTCGCGGTAAGAATCGCGGATTACAGAGGATGCTTCTTATCCCTGCATAACGGATACTATATTAACTGTGACGGTGTGGAATATCCGAGAGAATTACAGCGTTTTGAGATTAATGGCAAACCGCCCAGAACATTTGAAGAGATTAAAACATGTGTATGGGAACACTGGAATTATGACGATGAAGGTTGGGTTTACGTGACAAAAGAAGGCGGCCTTGCTCCTGGAAAACATGTGATTGGCCTGCAGCAGTCCATTCTCGCTCAGTACGGCTATATGCCATGGGACGAGGAATGGGTTAAAAATCCGCCGGTGCCAGGCAGTGGAGCTGGGTCCGGAAAGACAGCAGCAATCTGCCAGTTTGAGCTTGAACTTCAGGAATAAGGTAAGGAGGATTTGTCATGGGTATCAAAAGAGGTGTATCTTTATACAGCTATCAGCAGACACAGTTTTTTAAAAAGATGGATTGGAAAGACATGATTCGTGAGGTACACGATAATTTAAAGACCGATGGTATCGAGATTATTGATGAAGCCACCATCCGCGATTATCCGTTCCCCTCCGAACAGTTTATATATGATTTCAGAAATTATATGGCGCGGTATAACATGAAGGCTGTGACGATGGACATTTATCTGGATGTTCATCAGTTCCGCGATCATGTTATGAACCACCGGGAAGCTGCGGAGCGGCTGAAAAGCGATATCCGTCTGGCGGCAAAATTAGGTTTTGCCAATGTCCGCCCTCTGTGCCTTGTGCCAATTGACGTTATCGAGATGGCCCTGCCTACAGCGGAAAAGTATAACGTGCGCATGGGTAAAGAGATCCACGCGCCGCTGCCGATCTTTAAGGGCAATAAAGAGCAGCCAAAGAGCGGTATGGCTTCCGCACTGGATTTCAGAATGGCTGAACAGATCCTTGAACTGGCGGATCGTACGGGCAGCAAGCATGTAGGTCTTATACCTGATTTTGGTATTTTCCAGCATTCACCTTCCCAGGTGGCTATTGATTACGCAAAGCGCCACGCGAAGAATCCTGAGGTGATCGACTGGATTCTTGAAAACTCCAGAGATTATACTCTGGATGAGATGCCGGTGATCCTTGATGAGAAGTTTCCGGGTCACGGTCTTGACGGCGGAACTATTGAGCGCATGAGCCTTCATGAGATGTCCGGCAATCCGGAAGACTTAAAGAAGATTATTCCATACATAGTAAGTATGCATGGCAAGTTCTATCAGATGACAGAGATACCTGGCAAACCGGGACAGTATGAAGATAAGGCCATTGATTATGAGACGCCGATGCGTATTCTCCGTGAGAATGGCTATGAAGGCTATATTGATTCTGAATATGAAGGTCAGAGAGACCAGCAGGATATGGGTTATGAAAATCTTCCCGATGAAGTGGAAGAAGTTCGCCGCCATCATGAAATGCTTAAACGTTTAAGCGAGGGCTGATTCCCTGGCCTGGGGATGGTTGTCAGGAGAGAGCCTGTCTCATAGGAGTGTATGAGACGGGCTCTTGCCCTTTCCATAGACAATGAAGTTCCATGGACAAAGGCGGGAATGACAGTTCTGAAGATCAAATAGATAAGGGGGATTTTGGAATATGGGTATTAAACGAGGTGTATCTTTATACAGTTATCAGCAGGCGCAGTTTTTTAAACAGATGACATGGAAGGATATGATAAGGGAGGTTCGTCAACATCTCGGCACCGATGGCATTGAGATTATTGATGAGGCGACCATCAGAGATTATCCTTTCCCGTCAGAGCAGTTTATTTATGATTTCAGAGAGTATATTGCCCGGTACAATATGAAAGCCGTAACTATGGATATCTATATGGATGTCCATCAGTTTAGAGATCATGTCATGAACATCCGGGAAGTCGCGGAGCGGCTGAAAAGTGATATCCGTCTGGCGGCAAGGCTGGGTTTTGCCAATGTTCGGCCATTGTGCGCCGTTCCCGTTGAGGCCATTGAGATGGCGCTGCCTACGGCGGAAAAGTACAATGTCCGCATGGGCAAAGAGATCCATGCGCCTATGCCTATAAAACCGAGAAAGTACAATGAGGAAAACCGGGGCATGCGCCGAACCATGGATTTTAGGATGGCCGAGCAGATCATTGAGCTGGCGGACCGCACAGGGAGCAAGTATGTGGGTCTTGTGCCGGATTTTGGTATTTTCCAGCATTCACCTTCCCAGGTGGCCATCGACTATGCCAAACGCCACGCTAAAAAGCCGGAGGCTGTGGATTTTATCAGGGAAAACTGTACTTCCTATACGAAAGATGAAATGTCCAAACTTGTTCGGGAAAAATATCCGGATAACGGTCTGGACGAAATGACTATTGAGCAGATGTGGCTCCACCGCTCATGCGCCCAGCCGGAAGATCTGATCGACATTATTCCATATATTGTAAGTATCCATGGAAAATTTTATCAGATGACGGAGATTCCCGGAAAGCCGGGACAGTATGAGGACAAGTCAATTGATTATGAAAATCCTATGCGCATATTGCGGGAGCATGGTTTTGACGGCTACATTGATTCTGAGTATGAGGGTCAGAGAAACCAGCAGGATATGGGCTATGAAAATCTCCCCAATGAAGTGGAGGAGGTTCGCCGCCATCACGAGATGTTAAAACGCCTGGGAGCAGAATAACCGGGCCGCCGCGTCGGTAGGATAAAGTTATAATACAGATCAAAGGGTGTGGTTTTGCCGGTTCAGGCGGGAGCCGCACCCCTTTTTTTGAAGGCACTCAATCCTCATAGCTGAACTGTTGGGAAAAATCGGTTAAGTGTTGCGTCCGGTTGTAATTTAAGTTATACTAACGTTAAGATGCCCGGAGCTAAAAAACTTGTAACTATTCATCCATGCCGCTTGAGATTCCAGCCGCTAAGACTGCTTTACCGCCGCTTGCGCGGCAGGATCCCCGATTTGGTGTGGCGCCATATGTCTGGTTAATAAAAAATCCTCTGCAAGTAAATTTGCGCCGGATTTTTATTAAACTAGCCGAATGGCTGAATCGTTACAAAAAATTACAGATTGATGCGATGGAGGAGCTAAGTATGAAGATTGTAGGCGTATCTTTGGGAACAAGAGGCGGATCAAACGACGCGATGTGTAAGGAAGCCCTGAACGCGGCGAGGAAAGAGGGCGCGGAAGTCTCTTTTATTCATTTGCTGGACTGGGATATTAAAGATTGTACAGGCTGCGTGGCTTGTTCCAGGGGCCTTGTCATGGGAAAAGGAAATATCTGCTCACTGCGGGATGAGTTTGATGATTTCCGGAGTATACTTTTGGACGCCGACGGCGTATTGTGGGTAGACCCAATTTTTGAAAAGGGAGGCAGCGGCCTCCACCACACTATTATGGACCGCTTTGGACCGAGATTTGACCGGGGAATGAATATTATTGCTCAAAAGATCAGCGAGGATGCCAATGGAAAGCCTATTGATCCAAGACTTTTAAAGGATAAAGTCATTTCTTTTATCGGCATCGGAGGCTCAGACTGGGCCACAGCCATTGAGTATGACCATTCTATGCTGGCTCTGTCACCGGCATGGAAGATCATTGATAATGAGAAATTTGCCTGGTCTAAAAATATTATCATGGAAGATGAGAAGGTGGAGCGTGTCCGCCAGATCGGCCGCAATCTTGCCAAAGCTGCGGCAGATATTGAAAATGCCCGGTATATGGGAGAACCGGGCGTATGTCCTCACTGTCACAGCAAAAACTTTTACCTGGACCCTCAGTCCACAAAGGCCATCTGTATGACCTGCGGCATTGAGGGCGAGCTGGCTATTGAGGATGGAAAGATTCGGTTTATATTCCCGGAAGAACAGCTTGGCCACGCCCACGATACCATTCCGGGTAAGTTTATCCATGCCGATGATATTAAGGAAAATGAAGGCAAAGCCATTGCCAACCGGAATACGGATAAGTTTAAAGAGAGCCAGGAAAGAGTCGCCGCGTTTGATATACCGGAGATCCTTCCGCCGAGAAAGAGAGGATAATACAAAAGGGCGCCAGGGAACCCGGCGCAATGACAAAATCCATCTGACGAACTTCCCGGTGCGGCCAGATAAGGCGCGCCGGGGGAGTGCCCTGGGGCCGGGCGGGACGCAAGGGCGTTGCCGTAACTGACAGAAGACGAAAAAACAAAGAAATTGCAGGTGAAAACGTTGAAGGAAAAGATTAGTTTACTGTCCAAAGGAATTTTTGAATATGAAAAACCGGATATTGTTGTTTCAGAAGAGACTGTGCGTATCGAGGCGGAAGCCCAGACGGTATACACAGGTTCTTTTGATGTGACAAGCATTAATGGATTGCCTGTCAGAGCCATGGTCTTTTCCTCCAATAAACTTGTGGCTTGCCAGGAAAGTTCCATTGTGGGGACACAGTGCCGTGTCAACTATACTTTTGATCCCAAGACACTGGAACCGGGAGAGACTATCGAAGGGCATTTCAGTATTATCAGCAATGGAGGGGAGATTGCCATCCCTTTTTCAGCTCATGTATGTATGCCTTTTTGCCGTACAAGTATCGGGGATATTAAAGATCTGTACCAGTTTACCAGGTTGGCCCAGTCCAACTGGCATGAGGCGGTCAAGCTTTTTCGCTCCACGGATTTTTCCAGAGTTTTTCTGGTCAATAAAAAACACGGTCATATCTATGAAAATCTCATCCGTTCCAGAAATACAAACCAGGCTCTTGAAGAATTTCTATGCACTATTAAGCGGAAACAGCCTGTAAATATACGGGTTTCCCAGGATGAGATCTATCTGGAAAATGTTGACGAGACATTGAGCGAGCGACTCCTTATCGAAAAGGATACGTGGGGCTACGCCCGCCTTTTTGTAAAAACTGTTGGGGATTTTGTCAAAGTCTATAAAAAGGAGTTGACCACTGAAGATTTTCTCGGAAGTTACTATGAGCTGGAGTATATGATCTACCCGGAGGCTTTCCGCCAGGGAAATAATTACGGAAAGATCATTATCTCCACCTTTCAGAAGACCATAGAGATTCCTGTCAACTGTATCCAAGAAGTAAAAGACGTCCAGCAGACCCAGCGGAGGTCGGTGCGCAGCAGTGTTTATGATATTTTTAATAATTTCCTCAAGCTGTCCATGGACCGTATGTCCAGAGAAGACTGGATACGCCAGACACGAGAAGCGATTGATTGCTGCCGCAACAACAGCAATGAGCTGATCTATGAGCTGATGGAGGCTCATTTTTCCATTCTGGCCGGTGAGGAAGACAACGCCCATGAGATCCTGGACGGCAAAAATGGCCGGGAGATCCGCCATTATTCGGTGGTTTACTACGGTTACTATCTTTACCTGACGTCCCTGCTGCGCAAGGATGAGGATTATACCCGCTTTGCTCTGGATAAGATCGAGTCGGACTATGGACGCCAGTATGACTACTGGCAGCTTTTGTGGTTTATTTTTCATATGACCGATAAACTTTCGCCTCAGAAACGTTTCCTCCTGGTCAAGGATCAGTTTTCCAAAGGCTGCCGAAGCCCCCTTATGTACTGGGAGGCAGTAAAGGCTATGAACGAGGAACCTTCCCTGATGCGGGAGTTTGGCCGCTTTGAGATCCAGCTTATGACATGGGCCAGCCACAATGACTGCCTGAAAATGGACGTGATCTATCAGTTTGCCGAGGTGTGCGTTCACAGCAGGGTCTTTGATGAGCTGGCATTAAACACCCTTATCGAACTGTGCGAGATCTATGAAAACAAGGAGCTGCTTATGGCGGTGTGCAGTATGCTCATTAAAGGCCATAAAACGGATTTTAAATATAACCGCTGGTACGCTCTGGGAATTGAATCTTCCCTACGGCTGACAGATATTTATGAATATTACATGTATTCCCTGGATGAGAGCAAAGCCGAGGACTTGCCTCTGGGGGTGCTGATTTATTTTAACTATGATAATCAGATGTCTGTGAGTAAGAAAGCATTTATTTATGCCTATGTGGTGAACCACAGGGATGCTCTGCCTAAAATTTACCGTGACTATGAAAATATTATCAAAGCCTTTACTTATGAACAGTTGAAAAAAGGCTATATCAGCCGGAATATGGTGGTGCTGTATCACCAGTTTGTCACCATGGAGCGGATGAATACAAAGACGGCGGGATTTCTCCCCAAAGTCTTGTTTAAATATCAGGTATTCTGCGATCATCCCGGAATCAGCGGAGTCATTGTCTCCCACAGAGAAGTGGAAAATGAAGCCTACTATCCCCTTAACGACGGGCTGGCTTTCGTGGATATTTATATGGACGAATATCAGCTTGTTTTTGTGGATAAAGATGAAAACCGCTACATTGGCTCTGTGGAATATACAATGAGCCGTCTCATGGACGATTCCGGCCTTTTAAAAGAGTGCTACCGCATGGAGCCGTCCCAGCCGATGATCCTTCTTAACCGCAGTGAGCGGGCCATGAAATATCA
Source organism: Catenibacillus scindens (assembly GCF_014202115.1). Taxonomy (GTDB): domain Bacteria; phylum Bacillota; class Clostridia; order Lachnospirales; family Lachnospiraceae; genus Catenibacillus; species Catenibacillus scindens. Next base: position 221,219 of record NZ_JACHFW010000005.1, on the reverse strand, counting down.
GAAGATGGATGAGGCGTCCATTGATATTTACAAGCGGACACTGAAGCTGCCAAATATCCGTAAGGAATACCAGAAAAATGTTCTTAAAAATCTTATTGATTTTTACTATGACAATTATGAGGGGGAGACTCTGGAAAAGTATTTGTTGCGGCTGGATATACAGCTAATGGACACAGCGGAGCGGGGCAGGATCATCGAATATTATATCCAGCGGGGGCTTTACGAGAAGGCTCTGGAGGCCATTAAAATTTACGGCTATGAAAATATCCAGGATAAAAAGCTGATGCGCCTGTGTTCCAGGATCATCCGCAGCACCGATTTTTCCCAGGACAGCCTCATGACGGAGATGGCATACTATACATTTTCCTGCGGTAAATACGATGATGTAATCCTTGAATATCTGATCAAATACTATCTTGGAACAACGAAAGATCTTTACGCTATATGGAAGGCAGCCAAAGATTTTGAGGTTAACGCTTTTGTTCTGGAGGAGAAGCTGATCTGTCAGATTCTTTTTTGCGAATCCTATGTGGATAGCGGTATGGCTGTGTTTGCTTCCTACTATAAATCCCGGCCGGATAGCCGGATCGTCCGCGCCTTTTTGGCATTTTACTGCTACAATTACCTTGTGCGGGGCGCCCAGACGGACGATGCTCTGTTTGGTTATGTGGAAATTGAGCTGGATCAGCTTGAGCAGGCGTCGGAAGTGTGTACGTTGGCTCTGCTGAAATATTATTCTCAGTCCGGGGACGCCTTAAAAGGCCATGAAGACTGGGTGCGCCGCCAGCTTGGATTTTTTATGGAGAAAGATATTATTCTGCCTTTTTTCAAAGCCTTTGCCAGTATCGCCGATCTTCCGGAAGAAATTTTGGACCGTGTGTATGTGCAGTATTGTACAAATCCTAAAAACACAGTGACCATCTGCTATGAGTACCATGAAGAAGGCAAACCTGACGGAGAGTATATTATTGAAGATATGCCCAATGTATTCTGCGGCATTTTTGTGAAAGCCTTTACCATCTTTGCCAATGAAGAAGTGAAATATCATATCACAGAGAAAAACGGCTATGGGGAAACCATCACTGACGGCCAGAGCCTTAAAGGAGAAGAGAGGGATGAGAGAGAGCCCCATAACGGCAGACAGTGGATTGACCAGATGCTTTGTCTGGCCAGGGAGGACGCGGATATACAGTTGGAAGAAAATATGGAAAAGTTTGAGTCATGGCGTTATATGTCAAAGAAACTTTTTGACATGATACAGTAAAGAGGTGAGAATATGAGTGAAACAGTGACAAAACTCTGGACCGGATATGATCTTGGAAATACATATTCTCAGATCAGTTGCTATAATGAACGCAAAAATGATGTGGATTCCATCTGTCTTCCGGGGAAAAAAAACGCTTACGAAATCCCGACACGGCTCTGTTTTAATAAAAAGGACGGCACATGGGTTTTCGGGGAGGACGCTGTGCCCGATAAAGGGCGGGAGTGGATTTTTGTAAAGGATTTCCTTGTGGACTATGAGGCTGTCCCACAGATCATGGCGGGGGATCAGGTCTTTGAAAAAAAGGAGCTTTTATATGAATTTATCAGACTTTCCCTGGAACTGATCCGCCGTTACTATCCCCACGGGCAGGTTCAGTGGCTGACTTTTACCTCCAGATCCTTCTCAAAAACACTGATTGATGATCTGATGGAATTTGGAACCCGCCTTGGAGTGTCACCGGGCTGTCTTAAAATACAGACCCATGTGGCCAGCTATGAGAATTATGCCCTGTGCCAGCCTAAGGAATTGTGGTCCCATGACGTAGGTCTTTTTGAATATGATGAAAACGGGCTGATCTACTGCCATTTAAGTATTAGCCGGAAGCATTCGCCGGTAGTTGTTGTTCCCTCTCTGTTGGATTTGTCCGCTTATCTTGGAGGCAGCGATTACAAAACACTGGCGCCGCCGGAGCTGGACCGGAGATTCCTGGATGTGATCAAGGAAGTTCTTGGAAAGCGCAACGTCTCCACTATCTATTTGGTGGGCGAGGGTTTTGACGGAGACTGGCTGAATCTGTCCATAAAGACGATGTGCAGCAACCGGAAGGGATTTATCGGACAAAACTTGTTTTCAAAGGGGGCCTGCTACACCAGTATGCTGGAAGCAACCCAGAAAAAGAACCAGCAGTTTATCGCTCTCTGTGATGAGATGATCCCGGTGAGCATTTATATTTCTGTGAACCGGGGGAGGGAGCGGTTTACAGTGGATCTTGTCAAGGCGGGATCAGACTGGTACAATCTTCAGGAAAATGTGGAATTTATTATGGACGGCACAGATACGGTGCCTCTCCATGTCCGGGATTTTGTATCCAACAAAGAGAAGGTCATTCCTTTAAAGCTGGAAAATATGCCCGACCGCCCAAACCGGACAACACGCATACGGATGCACCTTGAGTTTGAGGATGCCAATATCTGTCAGGTGATCATGGAAGACCAGGGCTTTGGCGCTCTGTATCCGGCAACAGATAAAACGTGGAAAATGCGTCTGAATGTGACAGAGTATCAGGCGTCTAATGATTTTATTCCGGAAGGCCGTCTGATCTTAAACCGGGAAGTAGCGGAGGCTGTCCCCTTTTATTTCCATATCAGCGGCATGAAAGTTTACTCTGTGGAAGAGCTGTGCTATTATATTTACGAAAATATTTATGCCGTAACCCTGGATATTTTTGGGGAAGACTTTTTCTACTGGCTGGAAAAGAAGATGAATGAGCCAGTGCTGGCCAAAAGCTTAAAAAACCTTATTAAAGCCGGGGCCAGTTTAAAAGAAGTGGTCCGTTATCTCATGAATTTTACTGATTATTATTCCCAGGAAGAGTGCAAAAAGCTTCTGGGGATCATTGATGATCTGTCACGGCAGAACCCCACAGAGGCCAAGAAGCTTATGGCGGACAATTATATTCGCTATTGCCGCTATGTGGAGGCTATCGCCTGCTACTGTGATGTGATCTATGAGATGGAGCATGTCTCCGGTGACGATGTAACCCGGGATTTTAAAGGGAATACATGGCACAACCTGGGTGTTGCCTACACCCGCCTTATGAATTTCCAAAATGCCAGAGACTGCTTTATAAAAGCATGGCATTTAAACCAGAATGAGGAATCATTAAAATGCCTGCTGTGGACAGCGAAACTTCTTGGAGACGAGACAACCTTTTTTGACGCTGTGGAAAATTCCAGCATGGAGCAGGATGAGGTGGAGGCTATTGTCAATGAATTTGACCAGGTGGAAGCAGATTCTAAGAGTGATAAAAATGAAAAAATGAAAGCAGTCCATGATATTTTTGAAGATAAAACAGGCGAAGGTTACCGGGAACGGAGGGACGCCTATTTATCCGGACTGAAACAGTGGTACCGGGGATAGAAAAAAAGATTGCCGCCCAGATAGTTTTGGGGGGCAATCTTTTTTTATTACCGCAGCGAAGACTAAATACCCCGCAGCCTACGCTGCGCTAACTATTCCTGTGCCCTGTCAGCTTGCTGCAAAATATTTGCCTTGCGGCTGTCTTTGAGTTCTTACTTGGCGTATGTTTTATAGTGTCCCGCGAGATCGTAGTCTTTTGAAACGCCATCATCATCATACAATGTATAGGTTGCGCCTTCATAGCCTAAAAGTTCCAGATTCCGGGTATCAATGGCGTCCACAGTCTCCGCAGGAGCGGCCAGGGGGATACAGTGGCCTTTGCGCACAAAGAGAGGCACTTCATTGAGGGCAACCTGGATATAGTGGTGCCCCGCTGCCATGATCTCAGAGAAAATGGAGCCGTCGGGCATAAATTTTACAAAAAGCATTTCTTCGAGCAGGTAAACGTAGCGGCCCGGAGCATTTTGAGTGTATACCGGCGTTACCATGACTTCATTGCCAAGAATGAGCTGATCCTCGATGGAGGTGGCCATAGGATCATCAGGGTAGGCAAAAGCCAGAGGCTTAAAGTAAAGATCATCGTTTAGGGCTGCTTTCATAAACTCACTGTACAGGTAAGGGATCAGACGGTAGCGCACGCTGATGACGTGGCGGAAATCTTCAGGGCGTTCAAAGCGGTAGCATTCCTGCTCACGTGTGCCAAGGGCGGAGTGATCCCGCATCAGGGGGGTGAATACGCCGAAGGCCAGCCAGCGGAGCAAAAGATCCCGGGTCGTGTTGCCGGAAAATCCGCCCAGATCCGCACCTGTGTAGAGGAAGCCGCACATATTTAAGGATGGCATCATCTTAATATTTAACAGTAGATGGGACCACCAGGATTTATTATCCCCGGTCCACACGCCGCCGTAGCGGTGCATGCCAATGTAGGAGGAGCGGGAAAACATGAGGACCCGCCGGCCGGGGCAGATGCGGTCAAAAGCTTCCCCCGCAGCCCTGGTCATGTAATATCCGTAAAGATTGTGGACTTTGTCATGGCGGACTTTGATGCCGTCCATATCATGGTAAAAGGCGGCATAATCTCTGGGGCTGTTTTTAATGCCGTTGACCTTGTCGTTGAGAAGAAACTGGGGAATTTCCTCCGGATCCATTGCGGCAAAATCTTTCAGAAATGCCTGAAGATCATCCATGCCTTCGTCGGAATAAAAGATGGCAGGTTCGTTCATATCGTTCCAGAAACCGTCAATTCCCGCGTCAGTGAGAACTTTATATTTGGAACCAAACCATTGGCGGGCCTCTGTGTTCAGCACATCAGGGAAATGGGTGCGCCCCGGCCATACTGTGGCGGCAAAATCGCTGCCGTCCTCCCGCTTACAGAAATATCCGCCGGCCTTTCCCTCTTCATAAATGGAATATCCGTCCTCAATTTTTACACCGGCGTCGATAATAGGGACAAGATGGATCTTGCTGGCTTTCATGTCCTTTACAAAAGCCTCAAAGTCCGGAAAGTTTTGGGGATTTACTGTAAAGTCTTTGTAATCTTCCATGTAGTCAATGTCCATATAGACCATATCCAAGGGAATGTGGCGGCTGCGGTATCCTTCCACTACGTCTTTAAAATCTTTTTCTGTTTTATATCCCCAGCGGCTCTGACCAAAGCCAAAGGCAAATTTCGGCGGTATATAACTGCGCCCTATGATTTTGCGAAACTGGCGGATGACATCCAGAGCTGATGTACCATCAATGATATATAAGGTCAGGTCTGAGCCCTCACAGCAGACGGTGAGTGTATCCTGATAGCTGTAGCCGATATCAAAGGTGATCTTCGCGGGATAGTCGAAAAATAACCCCATATTGCGCCGGCCGGATAGAACAATAAAGTTGTGGGCGGCGTACAATGACTCCAGATCCTCGGTATGTAAAGGCTCGTCATTACAGTTATTTACATAAATATAGCCCCGCTTATTTATGCCACGGTTGGCTTCGCCGAGGCCATAGACGATGTCGTCATCGGCCATAGTATATGTCCAGGAAAAGCCATTGTCCAGGGATATTATGCCGGCCTCAGGTATGTCTTTACATTCGGGGATCGTTGTGATGACTGCCTCCGTCTCTATTGGGGCACCAAAAATATATTTTTTTATCATGTCTTTACCTCCGTATTTATAATTTTTTCGTCACAGTTATATGCAGCTTTTCTGACATGATCACCATAATGACCAGAAAGACGAGGAGAAAAGCCGGGAACAGGGATATGGACACGCACTGGGCGATAAGGCCGAACAGTGGAGGCATAAGGCAGGAGCCTACATAGGCGAAAGCCATCTGGATGCCGATCACCGCCTGGCTGAGTTCTGGCCCGAAGTTAGCCGGTGTCTCGTGGATAATGGATGGATAGATGGGCGCGCAGCCAAGGCCGACGCAGATCAGGCCTGCCAGCAGCACAGCCTCCCCCGCGGAAAGAAACACAAGGGCAATACCTATGGCGGCAATGATTTGGCCAATGCGGATCATGTTTCGGTCATTAAAGCGCAGGGTAATAAATCCGCTGATGAAACGGCCGACAGTAATGCCCAGATAAAAAAGGCTTGCCCATTGAGCGGCGGTTTCCGCCGGAATCTCTCTGTACATTGTGCAGTAGCTGGCAGCCCACATGCCCGCAGTAGCTTCCAGGGCACTGTAGCAGGCAAAGCACAGAAGAACTTCCTTGATCCCCGATCGGCCTAGAAGCTGCCGGAGGGTGAGCCGCTCTCCTCTGGCTTTTGCGTGGGCTGTCTGAGGCGCCGGATTCATATTTTTATATGGGCTGGAGGTTCTTTTCCAGAGGGGCAGGGTAATGAGCAGCACACATGTCAGCGCGATCTGTATGACGGAGATGATCATATATCCGCCGTTCCACCGAAGTCCCCCTGTGATGGCCCAGCCCATGATTACGGGTCCTGTGCTGGCGCCGATACCCCACATGCAGTGGAGCCAGCTCATGTGACGGGCCGGATAGTGGAGGGCAACAAAATTATTCAGAGCGGCGTCTACGCTTCCGGCACCCAGGCCGTAAGGGATCGCCCACAGGCACAGTGCCAAAAATGAATGACTTGTGGAAAATCCAAACAGAGCAATCGCCGTCATGCATACGCTGATGGCTGTAACCTTTCCTGTGCCGAGTTTCCGGGTAAGCCGGTCACTGGCAAGACTGGATACGATAGTTCCCGCGGAGATGATCATGGAAATCCCTCCCGCCCAGGAGACAGAGGCGCCAAGATCTAAATGCATGGTCGGCCACGCCGAACCAAGGAGAGAGTCGGGAAGGCCGAGGCTTATAAAAGCGAGATAAATAATAATAAGCAACAAAGATGTCATAAAGAGTCCCTCTCTTTTCTCAGAATTTTTGCATAGGAAACGTCATAATAATATTTATTATGACGTTTCCTGCGCCGATCTTTTTTTATTATAAATCACGAATCTTGAAATTGCTTGCAGTATTTCATATAATTATAACACAATATTAGCTTTTTGAATGTGAGGTAAATATTATGGATAGCACACTGAAAGAAAATGTTCCTCACGGGACGCCCCAAAAGCCTATGGCAGCTATGCATTTTCAGGTGCCTGCAGGGAGCGCCTGCCCGGATCACTTTTTTGTGCGCCGGCACTGGCATGACAATGTTGAGATGATAAAGATCCTCCGGGGGACATTTAAGGTGGAGATTGATTTGGAGGAGGATTTCCTTGAGCCGGGAGATATATGTATTGTGGGCGGCGGAAAATTGCATCAGCTTCGCGGATTTACGCCGGGTTCTATCCATGACGTATTTCTCTTTCATCCGGGACTTTTGTCATTTGCCTACAATGACGGATTCCAGGAGGAAGTGCTTGCTCCATGGCTTGAGCAAAAGCTTTGCTTTCCCCAGGTTATCCGGAAAAATTCAGCGGAATATAAATTTTACGGCCGATATGTCAGTGAACTCATAGACCTTGGACTGGAGGCGGGGGAGGACTGGTATTTTCGCTGTAAAATGAAATTGCTGGATTTTCTTTATCAGGGGTGGAAAGGGGGATATCTCTTAAAAAAGGCTGGGTCCCCTTTGTCGCCGGGAGAAAGGGAGATGATTGACCGATATAAACGAACCGTTTCTTTTATAGAGGAGCATTTTTCAAAGAAGCTGACCCTGGATGACATTGCCGGGGCGGCCCGGTGCAGCAGTCCTTATCTGTGCCGCTTCTTTAAAAACATGTCCGGTTACTCTCCTGTAGAGTACCTGATTTTTTACCGCGTCCATCAGGCTGCCGCCATGCTTGAGGAGACGACCAAAAATATCCTTGAGATAAGTATGGATTGCGGTTTTGATAATACCAGCTATTTCATCCGCAAATTCCGCCAGATCATGGGGATGACTCCGGGACAGTACCGTAAGACGGGGAGAGTAAAGTAAAGGTGTGTTATGAAAAGTCTTGACAAACAGGGAAAATACAGATAAGATAAATTTACAGTAAATTGGCGGCGGCTTTTGCCGCTTTATATGGAAAATGTAGTGAGAAAGAGGAGTAGGAATTCAACACTGACAGAGAAGAGGGCTCATCGGCTGCAAGGCTCTCCCGGAACGTGGATTTTGAAGGTAGCTTTTGAACAGGACGGCTGAGCATCAGGAAGGACGCAGTATCCGTAAGGAGGAGCAGACATTCTGAGAGTAGGCGGTCACGGGTCATTCCGTTAGCGATGGAGAGATGTGGATCAACATATCCATAAATAAAGGTGGTACCGCGAGCTTTCGCCCTTTTCGGGTGGAGGCTCTTTTTTTAGTAACAGTTTAGCCATCAGGGATGGCGCGGCTTTGCGAATGGCGCGGGTTGAATTGTTACTTTTTCATTCCCGCAGGCGGAGAATCCTGCTTTGCGGGATTCATTTTCAAATCAGAAAGGAAGAGATGAATGAATCTGGAAAAGACTTATGATCCTTCAGCCATTGAAGGGAAACTTTATACCAAGTGGCTGAATAAAAAATATTTTCACGCGGAAGTGGACCGCACAAAGAAACCCTTTACTATTGTGATTCCGCCGCCAAACATTACGGGAAAACTCCATATGGGCCACGCACTGGACAATACTCTTCAGGATATCCTTATCCGGTATAAACGGATGCAGGGATACAATGCCCTCTGGCAGCCGGGTACAGACCACGCCAGCATTGCCACTGAGGTAAAGATCATCGAAGAGCTGAAAAAAGAAGGCATTGATAAGGCGGATCTGGGCCGGGAAAAGTTTCTGGAGAGAGCATGGCAGTGGAAAGAAGAGTATGGCGGCCGTATTATCCAGCAGTTAAAGACGCTGGGTTCTTCCTGCGACTGGGACAGAGAGCGCTTTACTATGGACGAAGGCTGCAACAAGGCAGTTGAGGAAGTTTTCGTAAAGCTCTATGAAAAAGGATATATTTACAAAGATTACCGGATTGTCAACTGGTGTCCGGAATGTCAGACAACCATTTCCGACGCGGAAGTTGTCTATGAGGAGCAGGCCGGCCATTTCTGGCATATCAATTATCCTATTGTAGGCTCTGATGAAATGGTGGAGATCGCCACGACCCGCCCGGAAACCATGCTGGGCGATACAGCGGTGGCGGTCAACCCCAACGATGACCGCTACAAACATCTCATCGGGAAGAAGGTTATTCTCCCTATTGTTAATAAAGAGATTCCGGTGGTAGCCGATGAGTATGTAGATATGGAATTTGGTACCGGTGTGGTAAAAATTACCCCTGCACATGACCCAAATGACTTTGAAGTGGGAAAACGTCACAACCTGGAACAGATCAACGTGATGAACGACGACGGCACTATCAACGAGAACGGTGGTAAATACGCGGGTATGGATCGCTATGAGGCACGGAAGGCCATCGTTGAAGAATTAAAGAACCTGGGCCTTCTTGTGAAGATTGAGGACCATGTTCACAATGTAGGGACCCATGACCGGTGTAAGACAACTGTAGAGCCCATGATGAAGCTCCAGTGGTTTGTGCGCATGGATGAGATGGCAAAGCCGGCCATTGAGGCATTAAAATCCGGTCAGCTAAAGTTTGTCCCGGAACGCTTTGACAAGACCTATTTGAACTGGCTGGAAAATATCCGGGACTGGTGTATTTCCCGGCAGCTTTGGTGGGGACACCGCATTCCGGCCTACTACTGTGATGACTGCGGTCAGATCATTGTGGCGAGAAAAGCTGACGCCCCGGCAAAGTGTCCGAAATGCGGTTCCGCCCACATTCATCAGGATGAGGATACACTGGATACATGGTTCTCCTCTGCTCTGTGGCCTTTCTCTACCCTGGGATGGCCCCAAAAGACAGAAGATCTGGACTATTTTTATCCCACAGACGTCCTTGTGACCGGATACGATATTATTTTCTTCTGGGTTATCCGTATGGTATTTTCCGGCATTGAACAGACCGGAAAGGTGCCTTTCCACACAGTGCTGATCCATGGCCTTGTGCGGGATTCCCAGGGCCGGAAGATGAGCAAATCCCTTGGCAACGGCATTGATCCTCTGGAGGTTATTGATAAATACGGCGCTGACGCTCTGCGCTTTACCCTTGTGACCGGAAACGCTCCGGGCAATGATATGCGCTTTTACTGGGAGCGGGTGGAAGCAAGCCGTAATTTTGCTAATAAAGTGTGGAACGCTTCCCGCTTCATGCTCATGAACTTTGAGCAGGCCGGTGAAAAGGGCATTTCCATTGACGGGGTACAGCTTTCTGACCTGACTCAGGCGGATAAGTGGATCTTGTCCAAGGCCAACACTCTTGCAAAAGAAGTGACGGACAATATGGACCGCTTTGAACTGGGGATTGCAGTACAGAAGCTTTACGACTTTATCTGGGAAGAATTTTGCGACTGGTATATTGAGATGGTCAAACCACGTCTGTACAATGATGAGGATACGACAAAAGCTGCGGCTCTGTGGACGTTAAAGACGGTGCTGATCCAGGTATTGAAGCTTCTTCACCCATATATGCCTTTTATCACCGAAGAAATTTTCTGCAATGTACAGAGTGAGGAAGAGTCTATTATGATCTCCTCCTGGCCGGTATATAAAGAAGCCTGGAATTTCTCTGAGGACGAGAACGCAGTGGAAACTATCAAAGAGGCTGTCCGGGGCATCCGCAATGTGCGGGCGGGGATGAATGTTCCCCCAAGCAAGAAAGCCAAAGTGATCGTTGTCTCTGAAAACGAGGGCGTACGGCATATTTTTGAGAACAGCCGCAGTTTCTTCGCCACACTGGCCTATGCCAGCGAAGTCCTTGTGCAGGAGGATAAGGACGGAATCGGTGATGACGCCGTGTCTGCTGTGATCGAGGGGGCTGTCATCTACATGCCTTTTGCCGAACTTGTAGATATTGAAAAGGAGATCCAGCGCCTTGAAAAAGAGGAGGAGCGCCTCAACAAAGAGATCAAACGGTGCAGCGGCATGCTTGATAATCCTAATTTTGTCAGCAAAGCGCCGGAAGCTAAGATCACTGCTGAGAAAGAAAAACTGGAGAAATATACAAATATGCTGGCTCAGGTAAAAGAACGCCTGGCGGCTCTGAACTAATCAGGTTTTTGAAAACAAAATAGGAGTGGGAATGGCAATGAAAAAAGAAAAGATGATATCATTTTTCTGGCTCACATTCAGTACTGTCTTAATGGCTGTCGGCGTTTATTTTTTCAAGTTTCCCAATAACTTTACTTTTGGAGGAGTGACCGGCTTTGCCGTCCTGTTTGCCAAGTTTCTCCCTTTATCTGCCAGTGATATCAGTTTCTGGCTGAATATGATCCTTCTGGGAGTGGGATTTATCTTTTTCGGACGGAAATTCGGGGCGAAAACCGCCTACACTACGGTACTTTTGTCGGTGATGCTCTCCGGTCTGGAACGGATATACCCTATGGCGCGGCCTTTTACGGACCAGCCAATGCTGGAGCTGTGCTTTGCCATAGCCCTCCCCGCACTGGGATCAGCCATTCTGTTTAATATGGGTGCCTCCAGCGGTGGTACGGACGTTATTGCCATGATCCTGAAAAAATATACAAGCGTCAATATCGGGATGGCTCTTTTGTTTACCGATATTGCCGCTGCTGCAGCCACCTGTTTTATTTTCGATATCCAGACTGGCCTGTACGCTTTCCTCGGCCTGACGGTGAAGTCCTTTATGGTGGACGGTATTATTGAAAATATCCACCTGTGCAAGTATTTCACTGTAGTGTGCAATGACCCGGAGCCGATCTGCCACTTTATTATTCACGACCTGAACCGGAGTGCGACAAAGGTGGAGGCTACCGGGGCATTCAGCGGACAGGCAAAGCATATTATCAACACTGTGCTGAGCCGTACAGAAGCTGTGCGGCTGAGAAATTATATTCACCGGACTCAGCCCTCTGCTTTTGTGATGATTTCCAACACAAGCGAGATCGTGGGAAAAGGATTTCACAGTATCTAAAATTTTCATAAACAAAAGTGAGGCTGCCTTGAAATTACCCTGGTATTCATGTATAATTAAATCTAGTTTAAAAGAAAAGGGGACTTTTGTATTATGGGTGGTATTTTCAGCATGGATAGTCCGTTGATGCAGGGACTTACAAAGCTTCTGGACTGTATTCTTCTCAGCATCCTGTGGCTTATTTTTTGTATTCCCATTGTCACCATCGGTGCCTCCACATCGGCATTATATTATACAGCCAATAAGGCGATACGAAATAACCGGGGATATATATGGCAGCAGTTCTGGAAAGGTTTTAAATCTTCCTTCAAGCAGTCAACAATCTTGTGGATCGTTATCGCCCTGCTTATGTTCCTGCTTTATAATGACGTAAAGATCGTAGGTATTTTTGGCGGTGACAGCAGTTGGGTGCTGGGCGCGAGGGTATTTTTTATCGCTTTCTTTGTTGTTGTGTGCATGGCGGCAGTTTACATATTTCCTTATGTGGCCCGCTTTTCGGCGTCCATTAAAAGTGTGGTTAAAAACTGTATTTTTATGATGGTCCGCCATCTGCCGTGGACGATCCTGGCGCTGGCAGTGGCCGCAGGCTCTCTGTTTATTATGTGGCTGTTCCCTATCGCCTTGTTTTTTATGCCGACAGTTGGCGCTTTGCTTGCGACCTGTATTTTTGAACAGATCTTTGTCCGCTATATGAGTGAGGAAGACCGGATGATGGAGCGCAAGCTGAACGGAAAGGAGTATCTGTAATAATCTGCTTATGAGAGAAAAGTTGTATCGTTTTATGCAGGGCCGCTATGGTCTGGACCGGCTGTCACAGGTGATGATGATCGGCGGTCTTGTGATTCTTGTCATTGCTTCCTTTGTGCGCCGGCCGGTCATCGTGAGTAATATCATCTATTTGGCAGGCATTGTGATTGTCATTCTCGGTTATGTCCGGGTGTTTTCAAGAAATATTCAGAAGCGTTACCGGGAAAATGAAAAGTTTATGAGTCTGACAGCAGGAATCCGCCGTCTGTTCAGCAAAGAAAAATATATGATGAAACAGCGGAAGGATTACCGTATTTTCACCTGTCCCGGCTGCAAGCAGAAGATTCGTATTCCAAAAGGTAAGGGAAAGATTGAGATTACCTGTCCCAAGTGCCGTACAAAATTTATAAAGAAGACCTGATTAAAACCTCAGGCAGATCATTGCTGATCTGTCTGAGGTTTTGCATATGGGAGATTTCCTTCACATATAGTATGATACAAGCGTCAAAAGATCATGGAGTGCGTCTGGGCGGCTATGGTTTTATGACGCACAAAACGGCGAAAAGGAGCAAAACTGTATGACGGGACAAGGAGGAAATCAAGTTGTATGAAGATCAGACCATCCGGCAGACTGCCGCACATCTGAAAACAGATATAAAAAACGGACTGACAGAGGAAGAGGCCAGAGAGCGGCTGAAAAAAAACGGTCCAAATGTTCTGGCAGACGACAGCCGTAAATCGGTTTTGACAATGGTTTTTGAGCAACTCAATGAACCGCTGATCTATGTACTTTTAGTGGCTGCTGCCGCCTCACTGTTTTTAAAGGAGGTTAGCGACGCGCTGATCATTATTATTGTTGTGGCTATGAACGCGGTTATCGGAGTGATCCAGGAAGGGAAGGCACAGAAGGCTTTGGAGGCGCTGAAACGTCTGGCCAGTCCTCACGCCCTGGTGCTTAGAGGCGGACATTTTTCAAAGATTCCCGCCAGTGAGCTTGTCGCCGGGGATCTTGTAAAGGTCACTGCCGGCGACCAGATTCCGGCGGATCTCCGGCTTGTTTTTACCAGCCATTTTAAAGTGGATGAATCTTTGCTGACCGGCGAATCAGTGCCGGCTGGGAAGGACGCTCTGTTTTTGACCGAGGGGCCTAAAGGGCCGGGAGACTGTAAAAATATGGCTTTTATGTCTACAGGCGTAACTTCCGGGAGTGCCATGGGGATCGTGACGGCCTGCGCTATGGATACTCAGATCGGAAAAATCGCCGGTCTGCTCAAGGCAACCCCACAGGAATCTACGCCTCTGCAAAAGCGCCTGGCAGATCTTGGTAAATTTTTAAGTATTGTGGCGGTGACTCTGTGCGTGGTTTTATTTGTCATTGCTGTAGGGCAGCGCAGAAACATACTGGAAATGCTCATGACTGCCATATCTCTGGCGGTGGCGGCAGTCCCTGAGGGACTTCCGGCTATTGTGACCATTGTTTTGGCGTTAAGCGTATCCCGGATGGTTAAAGTTAATGTGATCATTCGCAGGCTGCCCTGCGTGGAGACTCTGGGCGCGGTGAATGTGGTCTGCTCCGATAAGACGGGAACATTGACCCAGAATCAGATGATGGTCACAAAAGTTTATTTGAATGGAAAGCTTACAGATATCTCCGGGACAGATACCTCCGGGGCGGATTGTTCTGTAAGGGATATTGCCGGGGCTGATCTTTTTATGAAAGGCTTTTTACTGTGCAGCGACGCTCTGATCTCAGAAAATGAACGTATCGGAGATCCTACAGAGCTGGCTCTTATAGAAATGGCTGCCGGGGCCGGCCTGGAACAGGAAAAAACCCAGGCCTGTTATCCCAGGATCGGAGAGATTCCCTTTGAATCTTCCAGAAAAATGATGACCACCCTCCATGACGGCCCGGATGGCGTCATAGGATTTACAAAAGGCTCCTGCGATATTTTGCTGGAGCGGTGTACCTACATTTATATGGACGGTCAAATACAGCCTTTGAGAAAAAGTCAGCGCGGGGACATCCTTAAAGCTATGGAGGGAATGTCATCAAGGGCGCTGCGGGTTTTGGCTCTGGCTTTTTGCCGTTACGAAGGAAGTTTTGACCGGAAAAATCTCCCGGCAGGGATTCCAAAAGAGGAGGGGCTGACCTTTCTGGGACTGGCCGGTATGATTGATCCGCCCAGACCTGAGACCCACCAGGCGGTGAGAGATTTTATGAAAGCGGGGGTGCGGACGGTAATGATTACCGGCGATCATTTGGATACGGCTCTGGCCATTGCCAGACCTTTGGGAATTGCCCGCGCCCGGTCGGAATGTATGAGTGGAAGCCAGCTTGACGCCATGGACGATGACCAGCTTGCTTCAGTGATCGACTCAGTCAGCGTTTTTGCCAGAGTGTCGCCGGAACATAAAGTGCGCATTGTGGGCGCCTTAAAAGCCCAGGGAAATATTGTGGCCATGACTGGCGACGGTGTCAATGATGCCCCCGCCTTAAAAGCAGCGGACATCGGTATTGCTATGGGAAAAAATGGTACGGACACGGCAAGGAGCGCATCGGATATGGTGCTGACGGATGATAATTTCGCAACTATAAAAAAGGCCATTGGTGAGGGCCGGGCTATTTACGGAAATATTAAAAAAGCTATTTTATTTTTGCTCTCCTCCAATTTCGGGGAGATCATTACCATGTTTGCCGCCGTCCTTCTGGGCCTTGGGACGCCTCTAAAGGCCAGCCATATTTTATGGATCAATCTCATTACCGATTCTTTGCCGGCCCTTGCCTTGGGTATTGACAAAAATGATCAGCACCAGCTTATGGACCGTCCGCCGAGAAAAGCCAGTGAAGGACTTTTCGCAAAAGGTGGTCTGTTTGTCACGTTGTTTTATGGATGTCTCATCGCCTTTATTAGCCTCTGCGCTTTCCTGACAGTACCTTACGGTATCCTCAAGAGCCAGGGAATGGCCATGACTCTTCAGGCCATTGAAAATCTTTTGCAGGATCCGGAGCTTTTGGCCAGGTGTCAGACCTATGCGTTTACGGTTCTTGGCATGTCCCAGCTCTTCCATGCCATTGGTATGCGCAATGTGGAGCGGTCAGTTTTTAAAATGAAGCTTTTTGAGAACCCGCTGATGACGATCTCCGTAGTGCTTGGTTTTTTTCTTCAGTTTATTGTCACTGAGATCCCATGGCTTGTCCAGGCTTTCGGAACTGTGCGCCTGATGGGATATGAGTGGGGAATCCTTATTTTTCTGGCGGCTATGCCCCTGGTGGCCCATGAGCTTCTCCTTATACGTCTTCCGGGAAAATAGATTTGGGGGCCGGACTTGTCCGGGAAAATAAACTGTGATATCCTATATTTCAAAGGTAACAGTTCAGCCCGCGTCTACGCTGAACTGTTACCTTTCAGGTAATGCCAACTACAGTATACAATGGCAGTTTTGCCGGAAATGAGGTATGACAAAATGAAAACGGAACGTGAGAAAATGACAGACGGCGAGATTTACATGACTGGCGACGCTCATCTGATGAAAGATAAATCCAGGGCAAGGACGCTGGCTGCCCGGTACAATGGGACGACAGAGGAGGAGGGAGATTTGCGGCGGTCGCTGCTCAAAGAACTCCTCGGTTCCTGTGACGATGAGATTTTTATTAAGCCACCCTTTAAGTGTGATTATGGATACAATATTTTTGTTGGGAAGAAATTTTTCGCAAACTTTGACTGTGTTATGCTGGACGCCGCGCCTATCTACATCGGGGATAACTGCCTTATGGGGCCGAAAACCTGTGTCTATGCGGTGAATCATCCCATGACTGCGGCGGAGCGGGCCACGGGGGCGGCAAAGGGAAAAGCTGTCCATATTGGCGATAATGTATGGTTCGGCGGCAACTGTGTCGTTCTTCCGGGGGTGACTATCGGGGACAATGTAGTTGTAGGTGCCGGAAGCGTGGTTGTCCATGACCTCCCCGATAACTGTCTGGCTGTGGGAAATCCGGCCAGGGTGGTGCGCTATATTGACCAGGAGGAGCGCAATGAGTTTTCCTATATTCTTGATCTGGATTGATACATTCATCAGGGGCGCGTGCGGCGTGTTTTGCCGCACACACCCCTGATAAGCATTTAACAGTGTTTTGGGCAGTCGGAAGTTTTTCCAGCCGTGGAATACTGAGACGGCGTATCGCAGGGAATGCGGGCAAAGGT
Organism: Catenibacillus scindens; assembly: GCF_014202115.1. Lineage (GTDB taxonomy): Bacteria > Bacillota > Clostridia > Lachnospirales > Lachnospiraceae > Catenibacillus > Catenibacillus scindens. Next base: position 204,403 of record NZ_JACHFW010000005.1, on the reverse strand, counting down.
AACGTTGTCGCAGTTACGGGCAGTAAGGGGGGCCACGGGATTTTTAGCGGTCTCAAAGCGGTAATCCATACCTTTGGCGCAGATTCGCTGGTCGATAATGTTATGACTGGCCACACAGTTGACGTCGTGGTTGACGATTTGCTGGTAGAGGAAGAAGCGGTCGCCTCTTTTCAGGCTGCCAACCGAGACAACATCCTCCTTTTTCTGGGTATTGCCTGACGTAGTGGCCAGGATTTTGCGGACATAATCAATATTTGGACCGAGAACAAGGATCTCCGGAAAGTCACCGCATGGGATTACCTGCTGCCATTCCCTGTGTTCATATTTATAGAGCAGGTCTTTGGCTTTGTGCAGATGGGCGATTTCCTGGTTCAGGCATTCTTCCCAGATGCAGCGGATATAAGGATCGCACTCCGATTCCATACAGGAATAATATAGATAGCATTCGGTGTATTCGTGCATCAGCAGATCTTCAAGCCATGTGGCACGGGTATCTTTTAAGCTCTCATACTGACTGACATGTTCTTCCTCGATCATGCCGATCTCCTGGTACAGACGGCGGCCGATATCGGACTTACAGTACAGGGGAGCTACGTTCATATAGTAATTCATGGTCTGCTGCTCCGCCGCCGTAATAATGTTGACATGGAGTTTGGTCAGCAGGGCGGCGGACTTGTTGTGGATATCTTTAAAAATGCTGTCCATAGGGCAGCGGTGTTCGGCGATGGTGGGCCGCCCTGGCGTGATCTCCGTATATCCGCCTACCAGTTTTTTCGGGTCCTGGCCGTATTCCAGATCAAGAAGATTGGAGTAGCGGTATAAATGGTCAAAATCTTCCAGCAGAGCCAGATCCATGGCGTTTTTGACATTGCAGTCGCATTCACGCTGCGCCATAACCGCGGTCAGGTCAACGGCAAGCTGTTCATAGCCGATGGTATGCTCAAGGATCGTTTCATCCTTGGGCTTTAAGCAGGCAATACGCTTTTGCTGCTGCTGTTCACTGCGCCGCGTCATAGCCAGTTCCCGGCGAAGATCGTTATCGGGACAGTGACGGGAAAAATTTCTGGAAAACCACTGGGCCTCAAATTCTGTACCGTTCATAAGAATGATACGGGTTTTGGTGTAGGGATTGACAGTGTTTTTATCATAAGGTCTGGGATACATGGTATTCCAGTCCATAAACGTCTGCTCAATGGCCATGGGACGCTGTTCAAATGGATTAAAGTGCATTAAAAAAACCTCCTTTCCCCATTATTATATGCATAATGAAAAATTAATTTCACAAAAGGGACAATGTCTGCTACAATAAAGGCATATTGCTAAAGTCCGATGGGATCAGGTATTAGTGGAAGTTTATGTTTGCCCCATAAAAGAATAGGACTTTTTAAAACGGAGATGAAATGACTATGAAAGAAATTATTATTCAACGGCCTTTTTCTTATGAGAGGACAGCCTATTATTATGAGACAGATCAGATGGGGATTGTCCATCATTCCAATTACATACGCTGGATGGAGGAGGCGCGGATCGCCTACATGGCCAGTATGGGGCTGCCTTATAAGGCGGTGGAGGAGGCATCGGTACTGATTCCGGTGCTGTCCGCACAGTGCGAATATAAAAATTATGTGAAGTTTGACGAGACTGTGGAGATATTTCCATCATTGACTTATTTTAATGGAATACGCATGACCATTGAGTACCGCATGGTTCACAAGGAGAGCGGGAAAATCTGCGCTGTGGGCAGCACAGGCCACTGTTTTACCACGCCGGATATGAAACCGCTGTCTTTAAAAAAGTCCAACAGAGAAATGTATGATATTTTTATGAAAGCCATGGAGTCCGGACAAAAGGAGACGGTGTAGGATGCCTGAAGAGAAATGTCAGAGAAATACCCACCAGAAAGCGGTGATTCTTGAATATATTAAAGCCCATGGCAGCGGCCATATACGGGCGGAAGATATTTTGACGGATCTGTCCATCCAGGGCGAGTCGGTGGGAAAGGCGACGGTTTACCGTTTTTTAAAAGTGCTGGAGGCTGAAGGGCAGATCCGAAGATATACCATATCGGATAAAGTGCCGGCTTGTTATCAATATATTGGCGATCAGCCGGAGTGCCGGCAGCACTGTCATCTGATGTGTACATGCTGCGGACAGCTTTTTCATGTAGAAAATCCCCTGATTCGGGAATTTGTCCGCCAGACTATGGAAAAAGAGGGCTTTTGCGTGGATGAAAGTAAGACGGTATTTTACGGTTTATGCCGGGAGTGCCGTATAAAAGAAGGGGGAGAGTAGTTATGTGGATAGATGTGACTTATCCGGTCAATGATAAATTGCTTATATATCCCGGAGATCCACCGTATGAAAGAACGGTTTGTTCGTCTATGGAAAAGGGAGATTACTGTAATGTTTCCCAGATCAGCCTAGGATGCCATACCGGCACTCATGTGGATGCGCCTCTCCACTTTGTTCCCGGTGGAGCCGGTGTGGATTTTATTGATCTTGACAGGATCAACGGCCCTGTACGGGTGATCGGCTATGATATTTTGGGGGACAGTCCACAGGATATTGGCCTGGAGTTTTTGAAAAGCTGCCATATTCATCCGGGAGAGCGGCTCTTGTTTAAGACGTCCAATGGCCGGCGCTTTAAAGGAAAAACACTGTTAAAAGACTATGCAGCCATTGATTTGGAGGCGGCAAAATATCTTGTCCGGATGGAGGTAAAATGTATCGGTATTGATTATCTCACCATTGAGCCGGCGGGCAGCGGGGATGGCGGGGTTCATAAGACGATCCTTGGCGCGGGGATACCGGTGATCGAGACATTAAGTCTGGAGGCTGTCACTCCGGGAAGATATGAGATGATGTGTCTGCCTCTGAGGCTGTCCGACGCGGAGGCCAGCCCGGTGCGGGCACTGCTGAAATCTACAGGGGCGGCAAAGGGGTGAAAAAGAAGTCGTTTTTCAAATGTGTTGGGATGCAATCAAACGTTAAAAAAGAGAAACTATGAGATACGAGATATTCAAAGATAATATAAAACTTTCCAAACTGGGATTGGGTGCTATGCGGTTGCCGCAGACAGAACCGGGATTTGCCGGCCCCATTGACGAACCAAAAGCGCAAGAAGTAATCGACTATTGTATGGCACATGGCGTAAACTACTACGATACGGCTTATATTTATCACGGCGGCAAATCCGAAGTGGTTTTAGGACGAGCCCTTTCTAAATATCCGCGGGATAGCTTCTATATAGCGGATAAATTCAATGTACAGGCAAATCCCGATTACGAAGCTCAGTTCTCCCAACAGATGAACCGGCTCCAAACAGAATATATCGACTTCTATTTGTTGCATGGAATCACTGACTTAACAGCCAGAGATTACAAAGCCTGCGGTTGTATCCCCTATTTTCAAGAACAGAAGCGCATGGGAAAAATCAATTATTTAGGATTTTCATTCCACGGTACACCGAACTGTCTGCGGGAACTGCTCAAACATAACTGCTGGGATTTTGTGCAGATCCAGTTAAATTACTATGACTGGTATCAAGGAACCGCAAAGCAGCAATATGAAATTTTGAAAGAGCAGGGCATTCCTATTATGGTTATGGAGCCTGTCCACGGCGGTATGCTGGCAAATTTACCCGAAGAATGTTTGCAGCTTCTCAAAAAGGCAGATGTTTCCCCGGCTATATGGGCACTTCGATTTGTGATGAATCTGCCGGGTGTAGCTGTAGCTTTAAGTGGTATGTCCGATATGCGGCAGACAGAAGAAAACGTAAACACTGCGGCTTTAGAATATCAGTTGACCGGCGAAGAATTGTCAAAGTTAGAAAAAATCAGCAGTATACTCCGCAAAAAGATAGCGGTTCCCTGTACCGGCTGCCGGTATTGCTGCGACAATTGCCCGCAAGGATTGGATATACCTTCGCTCCTGTCTGCTTACAATGACTATCGCGATGAAGCCGCTGCGTTAGGAAACAGCGATATGGCAACATGGCGACTGTTCCGTTTGAAAGCATTACCAGAAGAAAAAATGCCTACGGCTTGTATTGGCTGCGGAAACTGCACAGCACACTGTCCACAGGCATTGGATATTCCTCTCTATATGAAGGAAATGGCAAATTTACTGAAATAGCAAAGCCAGCCGAGCCAGTCAACCATACAACGCTCTTTGTAGAGGGAACTGGTAGAAAGGTATCTGTTAACGAAAACCGGGGTAAAGCCGAACACCCTGGCGAATTACAAATTTGTGAAGAACCTTATGAAAAAGGAGCCATTTAATGGGAAGAAGATTTCTCAGGTCAAGTATTTGATGAGGCATAGCGATATTGGAGTAATGTTGAACATCTATACTCATCTGGACCTGAATGATGCCGTGGATGAGCTGAAGTGGGTGGAAGAACTAGAGAATGCCAGAAAGGAAATGGAAAAGATAAACGGAGAGGGGACAGTTTCATAGAAAATGTTCCGGGCAATTTGAAAATAGCTGTGGATTGCGAATATCCGCTTTAATTAAAGAAAGAATACACTGACGCTCTGCTTCGGCAGGGCGTTTTCTTTAATAACTTAGCAGACAGAATCTGGTAAAAGAGGGAATATTTTGATATACTAGGGAAAGTGATGGACGGAATAGTAAACAGAGTCCATGAAAGAAAATTCATTTAGCTACAATTTCAGGTATAGGAGAGGAAAATGTCAAAATTAAATATAGATCAAAAAAGTGTCCGTACACTGTTCAGTGATAAAAAATCAGATTTTTTAATTCCGGATTATCAACGGCCATATGCATGGGGAGAAAAAGAGTGCCAGACTTTATGGGATGATCTTTTTTTGTTCGCTTTCCCGGAAAGTAATTGTGATAAATTTAATAGTGAGAGTGATGAATATTTTCTGGGGCCGATTGTTACCTTTAAAAATGATGATGGGAAGATGGAAATTATCGATGGACAGCAGCGCCTTACTACATTGATGTTATTGCTTCGTGCCTTTTATGAAAAATATGGCAGTATGAGAAATGATAAAGCTGTTAAAACAAGCAAATTTATTGAACAATGTATTTGGAAAACAGATGAATTTGGAGATCCGGATAAAAGTGCATTAAAAATTGATTCTGAAGTTGCAACAGATAAAGACAAAGAGGAATTCCTTAATATTTTAAAAACGGGAACGTTAACAGAAAAAGAAAAAAGCAGTTATGCGAATAATTATCGCTTTTTTCAACAGAAGATCGCAGAATTTCTGAACACCTATCCAGACTGGTTTTCTTTTTTTCCGATACGAATTATAAATAACTGTATACTGTTGCCCATAGAGGCTGAATCACAGGATACAGCATTGCGTATTTTCTCTACACTTAATGACAGAGGAAAACCACTTTCAGATGCCGATATTTTCAAGGCACAGTTTTATAAATATTACTCTAATAAAGGGGAGAAAGAGCAGTTTATCCGGCGCTGGAAAGAACTTGAGGTTCTTTGTGATTCTATATTTCATCCAATGACAGGAACCCCGATGGATGAACTTTTTACAAGATATATGTATTATGAAAGAGCTAAGCAGGGGATTAAATCTTCCACAACAGAGGCTCTTCGCAAATTTTATGAAAAAAATGCATATGCCCTATTAAAAAATGATCAGACGTTTGATAATTTGATTGACTTAGCATATTTTTGGAATGATGTACAAAATCAGAGCATAGAAAGGTTTTCGGATCGTATTTTGAGGAAACTTTTTGTTCTTAATTATGCACCTAATGGTATGTGGACTTATTTTGTCTCTGTCTATTACATGGCAAATCGAGATAGCCAGGGAATGCTGGAAGATGAAAAATTTTATAAATTTTTAAATAAGATCACAGCATTTATTTGGGCATATGCTATTACAAATCCAGGAGTTAATGCGCTTCGTACTCCTGTTTTTGCAGAAATGATTAATGTTGTGAATGATAGGCCAGTAAGTTTTATGGAATATCAATTCGGAACGCAACAACTACAAAATGCATTTAACAATTATGTATTCAGTAATAATAGAGCAATTACCAAATCAATATTAACATGGTGGGCTTTTCAGAATCCTGAACAAGAACTTCTTTCATTAGAGACAACGTTAGAAATTGAGCATATCTTTTCTAAAAACAGACAGGATAAAGAACATTCTCTGTCAAATCCAAGAAATCTGGAATCGCTTGGAAATAAAGTATTGCTTGAAAAGAGGATTAATATTCGTGCTTCCGATTATCGTTTTAGTGATAAAGTAAAATACTATATTGGATTTGAAAATAGTCGGAAACAAAAAAAAGCGGGAACCAGGATAAAAGAACTTCTTGAATTGGCGGAAAATGTATGTGATTTTACAGAGGCCGATATTGCTCAAAGAAACGCAAAGATTATTTTTAGTTTTATTGAATTTATGCATAGTAATGCACTTCTTGACGAGAATTAAAAATATAACAGTTATATAGCCGAAAGATGAATGTCAGTAACAGTAGTAACACCCCCATTCTTACTACGTTTTTACTACTTTTGACGGCCTCAATATGCCACATTTTGCCCCGTTTTGCTTATTTTGTGATTATTTTAACAATCTCAGCGGCAGCTACATACCCAATAGTCTAACTATCTACATTTCCTTTGACAATAGCTGAAAGAGATAACGGAATAGCAAAGCCCGCCGCCCTGCCCGCTTTTGCTGCCAGGCAAATCAAGGGGGCGACAGCAAGGCGTGCTGCCGCCCCGAACTATTATCAGAGCGGGGGAATTTCCCTTGACTATCTGATGATGGGAAGTTTGTCCAGCTTCTCTTGAGCGGCTAAAGGTTTTCTTTCAGCCATGCGCAGTCCTGCGCGATACATTTATCGTGTTCATCGTAAAAGCCTTCGCGCTCAACGATCCAGAAAGCGTCAAAGTCCTGCTCATCCAGGGCTTTTTTTATTTCTTTCCAATCTATGTTGGATTCGGGCGCGCCCATTTTGCACTGTGCCTGGAAAGGCTCTGAATTTGCCGCGTTGGCCCGCTCGATCTCCTCAAGGATCTTCTGGCGCTCTTCAACAGATTTTTCCATAATATTGCCAAAAGCTGCGGCCGGGTCCGGCTGCTGGTCATAGCGGGAGGCCGGCCGGGGGCCGGGACCGGATACTTTGCTGTTTTCTTTTACATGGATGGAGAGAATACGGTTTTTGTATTTGCGGATAAAATAAGGCGGATACATGCCGCCGTTCATGGCCCATCCGCAGTCTAACTGGGAAAAGCATTTGGTACTGTTATCCAGCAGATGCTCTAAAAGGCATTTGCCCTCGTCAAAATAAAATTCCTGGCTGTGATTGTGATAGCCGATCTTAATGCCGTAGGGCCTGGCCATATCGGCCATGGCGTCTAATTCATGGGCCACTTCAATGGCTTCCTGTTTATTGCAAAACGGTGTGCCTGCCCAGATTACTGCTTTTCCTCCAAGGGCGGCCATCTTCTTAACGATCTCTTCCGTGGGCTTTGCGTGGACAGATGTGACTTCAAGGCCGGTTTCCTCAAGCCATCTTTTTATGTCCTCCACGTCATTGTCAAGGTCCGCCGGCAAAAGCTCAACACAGTTAAATCCCAGATCCCGGATAGTTTTAAATTTGTCCAAAAGCGAGGGCCCTAATCCCAGATAGCTGGCGATTCCCCCAAATGAGTATGTACCAATTCCGATCTGCATAAAAATACCTCCTGAAAAATATTTAAGGCAGGAATGTTTGCCTGTGACTATTATTATATTTTTATTGAGGTAAATAAGCAATAAATTTTATAAACGTTTGCACTATAACTTTAAATAAGCCTGCGAAAGTTGCTGTTCGCTGGCTTGCCAGTGAACAGTAGCTAACAACTGTTTCCTAAAGAGATACCGGGAATTAAGGGTTGCAAAAACAATTGAAGGTCAGTATAATAGTAGATAAGTATTGCATTCTTGTATACAATCTTTGCGGCTATATTGTCCGGACTATGATGTGTGACGGGACAAGCTGCCGCGATCAATTTCTTAAAGGAGGTCCCCAAATGATTAAATTACATAATGGCGGAGCATATTTGTTAAATGGCATGGAAATCGTAGACGATAGCCCTGAGGCTGCTCAGGCCATAGCCGCAAAAACAGGATGTTCTGTGACAAAAGAGGAAGCGGCCCAGCAGACCATGGCTTATGGCATTTTAAAAGACCATAATACATCCTCGGATATGAAGAAGTTAAAGATCCGCTTTGATAAACTTACATCCCATGATATCACTTATGTAGGTATTATCCAGACAGCCAGAGCGTCCGGCCTTGAAAAATTCCCTATGCCTTACGTTCTGACCAACTGTCACAACAGTCTCTGTGCCGTAGGCGGAACTATTAACGAGGATGACCATATGTTTGGCCTGACCTGTGCGAAGAAATACGGCGGCGTATTCGTACCTCCCCATCAGGCGGTTATCCACCAGTTTGCCCGTGAGATGCTGGCCGGCGGCGGAAAGATGATCTTAGGATCAGACAGCCATACACGTTACGGCGCCCTTGGTACTATGGCCATCGGAGAGGGTGGACCGGAACTTGTAAAACAGCTTTTAAATAAAACTTACGATATTAATATGCCTGGCGTCGTGGGTGTTTATATGACCGGAAAACCTATCCCAGGCGTTGGCCCTCAGGACGTTGCCCTGGCCATTATCGGCGAAGTTTTTGCCAACGGCTATGTCAACAATAAAGTGATGGAGTTTGTGGGCCCAGGTGTTGAAAATCTCAGCGTGGATTTCCGTATCGGCGTGGATGTTATGACTACAGAAACTACATGTCTGTCTTCTATCTGGAAAACTGATGACGCTGTGAAAGAATTTTATGAGATCCACTACCGTCCGGAAGATTATAAAGAATTGAATCCGGGCAATGTGGCTTACTATGACGGCATGATCGAGATCGACCTGAGTACGATTCGCCCAATGATCGCTATGCCGTTCCACCCAAGCAACACCTACACTATCGAAGAATTAAATGCCAACTTAATGGATATTCTGGATGACTGTGAGAAGAAAGCTCTTGTCAGCCTTGACGGCGCTGTGGACTTTACGCTTAAAGATAAAGTTCACAACGGAAAACTTTATGTGGAGCAGGGAATTATCGCTGGCTGCGCCGGCGGCGGATTTGAAAATATCTGTGACGCTGCTGATATTCTTAAAGGCTCCAGCATTGGTCCGGATGAGTTTACGTTAAGTGTATATCCGGCAAGTACTCCGATTTATATGGAACTGGTTAAAAACGGCGCAGTGGCCACATTAATGGAGTGCGGCGCTATTGTTAAAACCGCTTTCTGTGGTCCATGCTTTGGCGCTGGCGATACACCGGCTAACAATGGGTTAAGTATCCGTCACTCTACACGTAACTTCCCCAACCGTGAAGGTTCCAAGCTTCAAAGCGGCCAGATTGCTTCTGTCGCTTTAATGGACGCCCGTTCTATCGCCGCCACAGCAGCCAATAAAGGCTACCTGACAGCAGCTACCGATTTTGATGTAAATTATACAAAACCGAAATATTTCTTTGACAAGCGCATTTATGACAACCGCGTATTCGACAGTAAGGGTGTGGCTGATCCGAGTGTTGAGATCAAGTTCGGTCCCAATATTAAAGACTGGCCGGCAATGGAAGCATTGACAGACAACCTTGTGCTGAAAGTGGTTTCTGAGATCCATGATCCGGTGACAACAACCGACGAGCTGATCCCATCCGGCGAGACATCCTCCTACCGTTCTAATCCTTTAGGACTGGCAGAGTTTGCTCTCTCCAGAAAAGATCCGGCATATGTGGGCCGGGCCAAGGCTGTCCAGAAAGCAGAAAAGGCAAGAGTGGAAGGCAAGGCTCCGGAAGAAGGCTTTGAAGAGATTGCTCCTGTTCTTGCGGCTATCAGGGCGGCTTATCCGGAGGTTTCCAACGAAAACACCGGTATTGGAAGCACGATCTTTGCTGTGAAGCCGGGCGATGGTTCTGCCCGCGAGCAAGCGGCTTCCTGCCAGAAAGTTCTTGGCGGCTGGGCCAATATTGCCAACGAGTACGCTACAAAGCGTTACCGCTCCAACCTGATTAACTGGGGTATGCTGCCATTCCTTATTGACACCGGCGATCTGCCCTTTAAGAACGGCGATTACCTGTTTATTCCGGCCATCCGCCAGGCTATTTTGGACAAGGCGTCTCAGGTGAAGGCTTATGTTGTGGGAGAAAATGGCCTGTCTGAATTTACACTTCGCCTTGGCGATCTTACCGATGATGAGCGGGAGATCATTCTGAAAGGCTGCCTGATTAATTATTACAGGGATTAATTAAATACAGTAAAAAAATAAGGGGGAAAAGTCCGCAGCTTTTCCCCTTATTTTAGGTAACTATTCCGCCATGCGGCTGGGTTAATAAAAAATACGGCGCAAGTTTACTTGCAGAGGATTTTTTATTAACCCAGACATATGGCGTTTAGCCATAAGCGAGGATTCAGCCGCGCAAGCGGCGGTAAAGCTGCGTTAGCTGCGAGAATCCGAGATGCATGGCTGAATAGTTACTATTTTAGTATTCCAATCTGAAAATGCCATTGAAATATAACGCTTTTTTGGCTGTACTTTAAGTACAGGATTCCTCTGAAAATGAGGAGGAATATATGTCAACAAACTTTAAATAAGTGGAATCCTGTGTTTACAAAAGATAAATAAGGACGGATGGGTAAATGCTATTCTTGGATGAACTGGATATTTTACATGATTTTTACCGATAGCGGGTAGCCTCTTAATGCTGCCCGCTGTATAATTATAGGAAAAATAAGGGATTTATGGACATGTTAAAAGGAGAACAGCAATGAATCAGATTATTATTTATGGAAGCCAATATGGGAGTACATATCGGTATGCGAAACAACTGTCTGAGCTGACAAATATTGCGGCAGTTTGCTATAAGGAGGCTCCGGATCTTTCAGGGATGCACACGATTATCTATATGGGCGGCCTGTATGCGGGGGGCGTCGTGGGCCTGGCGAAAACCTTGAGGGGCTTTTCCATTCAGGATGGACAAAAGCTGATCCTAGTTACAGTTGGGCTGGCCGACCCTAAGGAATCAGAAAACCGGGACAATATCCATACTTCTCTGCAAAAGCAGCTTTCCCCGGAACTGATTGAAAGAGCGAAGGTTTTCCATCTTCGCGGTGGAATAAATTATCAAAAGCTCTCTTTTGGTCACCGGATGATGATGAAACTGTTATACCAATCCTTGCACAGGACGCCCCTGGAAAAACAAACGGCAGAAAATAGGGCGCTCATAGAAACTTATGGAAAACAGGTGGATTTCACGGATTTTTGCGCATTGGAACCGATTATTCAGGAAATACAGAAGGGGGATGCGATATGAATAAGGTCATTAAAAATATTCTGAAAATCCTTCTCGTCGGTTTGGCCACCACCATCGTCCGTATTATCGGTCAACTTTCCATCCCGGCCGGTGAACAGACGGTTCTGGAACCCAGCATTTTCGCGCAGAACGGTACCATGCCGCTGGCGTTTACTGTCTATGGAATTTTCGCTTACTCCCTGATTGCCGCGTTGTTCTTGTTGATTCGGGGCAGGATGACTGGAAACAGTATTTTACAAGGATTAAAATACGGACTTGTCTGCTGCGCGGTGTGGATTGTTTATCTATTAGAACCTTTGCCCCATGTAGCAGTCCTTGACCGCGTTACTTATCCAATCGCCGACAGTGCCGCTTTGATTATTATGGGTTTAATGCTTGGATGGCTGTTTGGAAAATCCGAATGCCGCGCAGATGGGCCCAAAACAGTATTCCCTGTTCTTCCGGTGCTGGCCGTGACTGTCTGCTTTTTTGCCGGGCGGATGATACAATATCTCATCTTTGATACTTACTCTTCCTTTGCTGAAAAAAAGTTAGAAACGGTACTGTGGTGCCTGTTGACAGGTGTTGTAATCTCCTGTGTGATGGCATGGCTGAATCTGCATATCAACAATGAAAATCGGATAATGCGGGCAATGATATTGGGCGGCCTCTTGTTTGGTGTGGATTTGCTACTCTTCAATTTCTTTATGCCACTGGTGTTTAGCGCCGATATTCCTGACCTGATTTTACGAACCTTAGTTGATATCCTGGCAGTGATATTTGGATGCCTGGGATTTTCATATACTAATCTCCGGAAGTAGAATACTAGCTGTGAACCATCGGCCAGAGCAGGCAATACCTTTTGGTTCCACAAGCAAGGGCGATATGCCATCCCTCCACGGAGCGAATATCGGTAAATATTCGAAATCTCTTGACTGTAAACCTTGTTGATACTCTACAATTCAAGTATGATGTAAGAGATGGGAGGATTTTTATGACCATTAAAGAGGTTGAGGAAAAAACCGGACTTGCCCGGTCCAATATACGGTTTTATGAAAAAGAACGGTTGATCTGTCCAAAGAGAAATGAACACAATCAATACAGGGAATACAGCGAGGCAGATGTGGAGGCGCTGAAAAAGATCGCTTATCTGCGCACCCTTGGGCTGCCGGTGGAAGAAATACGGGGAATTATTTCCGGGGAGATCGGGCTGAAGGGAGCGGTGGAGCGTCAGGTGAAGATTTTGGATCAACAGATCAACGATTTAAAAAATGCCCGGCGTTTGTGTGAGAAAATGTCGCAAGACCAAAGTCTCACTTATGCCAGTTTAGTTGTAGAAAGGTATGTTAATGATTTGGATCAGTATTGGAAAAGCAATGAGAAAATGCTGGGGATGGATGCTTTTCGTTTTGTGTCGCTGTGGGGCGGACGCCTTGCCTGGCTGGCAATGCTGGCTATCAGCTTTTTGATTGCTGTGATTGCCTACCCTAAGCTGCCGTCTGAAATTCCCATTCAGTACAGTGCGGGTATGGCAGTGTCAACGGCGGATAAGCTGGCTATATTTGCCTATCCTGGGGGATGTCTTGTTGTCAGGCCGCTTTTCAAAATAATTTTTCGATGGAAAATGGGGTTAAAGTATGGGAGAGTTAATGGAATGATTGCAGATTATCTGACCAACAGTCTGTGCTTTATTCTTTTGTCTGCGGAAATTTTTTGCCTGCTTTTTATGGGCGGGTATGTGAAAAATGCCGGGTTGATGTTTGCGTTAGATGGCTTTATTCTGATGGGGGGACTGGTCATCGGTCTGAGAAAAAAATCTTGATATTTTTCAGGGGACCTTTATAATGAAATTAACAGCAGTTTGGCCTGCGCCATTGGTAAGTCAGAGCCCATCGGATGCGGCTATACCCTGTCCCGTGTGGGGCAGTATTAAAGATAAAAGATGAGGAGGAGAAGGTTATGCGGTATGAAATTAAAGGCGGGGCATTTCCAGTTGTGATCTGCTATCTTGAGAGTGGTGAGCAGATGATTACAGAGAAAGGATCCATGGTATGGCAGTCGCCCAATATCACCATGGATACTACCGGGGGAGGCATTGGGAGAATGTTTTCCAGAGCTTTTTCCGGCGAGAGTATGTTCCAGAATGTGTTTACAGCCCAGGGAGGTCCGGGGATGATTGCTTTCGGCTCAAGCTTTCCGGGGAAGATTATTCCCCTGTCCATTGGCCCCGGTAAAGAAATGGTTTTGCAGAAGAAGGCGTTTCTTGCTTCAGAGGCAGGAATAGATCTGGATATATATTTCAGCAAAAAGCTGGGCGCCGGTTTCTTCGGCGGCGAGGGATTTATTATGCAGAAGCTTTCCGGACAGGGCATGGCTTTTGTGGAGATTGACGGCGAGCTTATCGAGTATGAACTGGCGTCCGGACAGCAGATTATTGTGGATACAGGGAATGTAGCGGGCTTTGAGACAGGGGTGTCTATTGATATCCGTCAGGTGGCCGGCCTGAAAAATAAAATGCTTGGCGGCGAAGGATTTTTCAATACTGTCCTGACAGGGCCGGGCAAGATATGGCTTCAGACCATGCCTATTTCCGGCGTGGCTGATGCCATTAAGCCATTTCTTCCCACCAGCGGCAATTAAAATGAAGAAGCTGCGGACACTTAAACCTCCGCAGCTTCTTCATTTTTAACTTATTTCTTTTCTTCAATGGTCTTTCCCTGATGCCAGTCTTTATTAAAACGGTATTCGTCCACAAAAAGAACGAGGAGCATTGACAGGATGGAGATAATGCCAAAAATGACATAGGAGTAGCGTAAGCTTCCGCCGGTAATATTGGAGACCATGCCGTTGACTACAAAGGAAAAGGCGGATACGGCTCCCTGGATGGGGAAGATTACTGAGTTTACTTTGCTAAATCCCTGGCGGCCAAACACCGATGTTGTCAGGGATGTGGTAAAGTTGGCGGAACCTCCGATGGACATACCGATCATAAAGATGGATAAGTAAACAAGGACGGTATTGTTGGTGGCGTTGGCAAAAAGGGAGAGGGCATACCAGACGCCGAAAATAATCATAGCTTTCTTTGTTCCCATGCGTTCGTCAATAAATCCAATAAAGAAGGAACCTACAAGACCGATACAGGCTACAAGACTTAAAATAAGTGTCGCTTGTGTTCTGGAAAATCCCAGTTCCATATTTCTCAGTACCATCTGGGAGACAACGCCGTTTCCGATGCCATAGCGGCCTACAAGAAATGTGATCAGGGGGACATATGCCACAGAGGCCAGATTATGTCCCATGGTCGTATACCCCATCACAATGCCTTTTTTCTTGGGGAACCATTGGGTCACAAGATCGCCGCCGGAGATATAGCCTGCAGACATAACGCAGCCCACAACGATACACATACAAATGGTATACATGGCGTGGATGAAGATAGATGTAAATTCCAAGTTCCGCGGCTTTTTGAAAAATCGAGCGGTAGGCAAGATCATACGGCGCAGTGTCCCCATAGTTGGAGTGGGTGTGCCAGGCGACAAAATGGTATTCTTTTACACATTTTTCAAGTTCGGCCACAGCCGCGTCCATATTTTTGACGGGAAGTGCCGCACTTCCCAAAATTTTTCCCGGATATTTCTTTGTTAACTCATAGAGAGCGGCGTTGGTTGTCTCACATACTTTTATGCTGAAATGTTTTTGCTCCAGTGGATCAGGTCCGTTTTTGGGTCATATAACGGCGGCTCTTCACGGACAGTCAGAGCCTCAATCAGACTTTGATCATATGCATCCAGAAGGCCACAGGAATGGAGCGATTGTTTCTTGACAGTTTATCATCAGGGGACTAAACTGAATATAATATGATGATTAAAGAGAGGAACCTCAATGGAAAATAATCTTCGGGAAAAAATATTGGAAACAGCTAAAGCGCTTTTTTTAGAAAAGGGCTATAAAAGAACAACGATCAATAATATTGCCAAAGCGGCAGGAATTTCCATATCTACAATTTATCTTCATTTTTCCGGAAAAAAAGAGATTTTTGATACACTAAATATTTCAGAAAATGAGCAGTTGAAGGATATTCAAAATGCTAAAAGAGCGTCTATTATCCAGACGGCCCTGATTTTGTTCGGTGAGAAGGGGTATGATGGAGTGTCCATGGATCTTATCGCCCGCAAGGCCGGATGTTCAAAGGCATCATTGTATCAGTATTTCAGCGATAAAGAGGAACTGTACTCCGCAGTTATGCAGGAAACCCCGTTTTACTATAATTTTCTTGCGATTCAGCCGGAAATTGAAGGAGCGAATCTGGAAGACGCCATTAAAAAAATCGGACTGGCCTATTTGAGAATTTTTGACACGCCGGAACGTATCGCGTTTACCCGTTCTATTATACGTGATTCAAAACAATATCCCCAGGTCAGTAATATTTATCACAAAAACGGGATCGGATATGTGTCCCGCTGTGTGGAGACTGTGTTAAAGAAAAGCAGTATGAAACTGCGTAAAGATGTGGATCTTTATCTGGCGTCAAAGACTTATGTTGGGTCATTGTTCGGTTTTGCCGTACAGTATAAAATTGTTGTGGGAATTGATGTAAAATATTCCGATGAAGAAGTGGTAGAAACGCTGACGAAAATTTTCCTCGGAGGAGTGTTAAATACCGATACGGTTCAGTAAAAAAGTAATCGTGGGCATCCTCCCGGAAGGTTATAATCGTGAATGTGAGGAGAAAGTGTATGCAGATCAGAGAATATCAGCAGGATGACCTGAAAGATATGATCAAAATATGGAATGAAGTCGTTGAGGAAGGCAATGCTTTTCCACAGGAGGAGCTGCTTGACGGGAAAAGCGGAGCAGTGTTTTTTGGAGAACAGACATATACCGGGGTGGCCATGGATCAGGGAAAAATCGTGGGACTTTACATCCTTCACCCCAACAATGTAGGGCGCTGCGGTCATATATGCAATGCCAGCTACGCGGTTGATTCTTCCTTCAGAGGGCAGAATATCGGTGAGAAGCTGGTGAGAGACTGCCTTGAAAAAGCGAAGAAATATGGCTTTACTATCCTTCAATTTAACGCCGTGGTGGAAAGTAATGTGCGGGCCAGACGTCTTTATGAGCGCCTGGGTTTTGTACAACTGGGGACAATCCCTGGCGGATTTATGATGAAGGACGGGCATTATGAAAATATTTGCCCCTATTACATTCTTCTGGGGGATAAATAAAACAGGAAAACATAAACGACAAATGTGGGAGGAAAAAGATGACAGTTGGCATTGTATGTGCGGGAGATGAGGAATTGGCGCCCTTTTTAGGTCTGGTAAAGGACTGGAAAATAACTGAGAGAGCTATGCTAAAGTTTTATCAGGGTGCGTTTAACGGTATGGGTATTGTTGTTCTCTTTTCAGGAGTATGTAAAGTGAATGCTGCCATAGCATCACAACTGCTGATTGATGTGTATGGTACGGATATTATTATTAATTCGGGGACGGCAGGAGGGATGAACCCAGACCTGAAAATTTTTGATACAGTGATTTCTACAGAAGTGTGTTACCATGATGTGGCTCCGGATATTTTAACAGAATTTCATCCATGGATGCCGTCGGTATTTTTTTTGGCGGACTCCAGACTGGTGGAAAAGTCAAAGGCTGCGGTGAAAAAACTTAAACTTTGTGGGAAAGTAATCTGGGGGCGCATGGTCACCGGAGAGTCATTTATTACTGATGAGGGCCGGCAAAAAATTTGTGATAAGTTTGCCCCATTAACGGTGGACATGGAAACGGCGAGTATCGCTCATGTTTATTATGTAAACCGCATTCCTTTTATAGCAATACGCTGTGTTACCGACACAGCCGACCACAACGGCGTTGAGAATTTTGAAGAAAATTGTGCCAGAGCATCCGCCATCGCGAAGGATATTACAGTGGGTCTGTTAAATGAAATCAGCGGTGAGTAACCGGTTTTTCAGAAGGTTAAAATGGATGGCGCCAGGGCGCCGTCCGTTTTAACCTCTTTTAATGTCTGCCGATGACTCTCTCTCCATTGTCTCAATAAACGGTTGGAAAGCGCTGCTCTCCCTGAAAAATGCCATATCCGGGTCATCCTTTAAAATTTGAAGGATATTTTCACGATATTTTTGGGCCAGATCTTTTTCTTGCCTTTTTGTTGTCAGGTGGCGGTACAGAGGACTTTGTTCCGGTTCCCAGGGCTGTTTTATGGCTCTTAACATAGGAATAAGTGTCTGCGCACATTGATCCGGATCTTTCAGGACAGAGTAGAACTGAAAGTGAGCCACATAGCGATTATATTCCCACAGATCCAAAATCTTTGCGAACTGTCTGGAAACCTGGGCGATATACCGGGCGTCGCCGGTTCGGTTTTCTCTCAGCGCGATGTCCATCAGTGTCAGAAGGATTGTCTGGATATTATTGGCGGCGGTTATAAGTCGTTCTTCCTCAGTCCTGGCGGCGTCTTCAAGGTGCCCCTGGGCGATGGAAAGATTGACGGAGAGCTGTTTTTTATCTACAGAAGAAGGCTCAGGCAGCAGTTGAAGGAGCGACTGAACCTGATCATAGTCTTCTTTGACCATGGCCTTGGAGATGAGCATGGAAACCGCCTGATTTTTAATGCTCTCATCAGGGCTGTCCATAACCCGATAGTATAAATCTTCGATTTTGGATGAATATTTGTCAATAAAGTCCTCCTGCGGATTTAACATAAGACTGCCATCGAGCCACAGGGCAATATTTAGCGTCAGAAGATGGCAGGAAGGATATTCTTTCAGTTTGTTAAAGGCTTTCTCAAAAGCACGATCTCTCCCATCCCGGTCGGCAGTTTCAGATAAGTCGTTAATAAACAGGGAAACTTCTTTGGGCGTCAGGTCATCTTTAAATGAGAGAAGGGTGTTTAAATCCGTGTCAAGCAGGCGGGCGATGGGCGGGAGCAGGGTGATGTCCGGGTAGGAAATCCCTTTTTCCCATTTATTGACCGCCGGGGCGCTTACGCCGAGAAGGTCGGCCATCTGTTCCTGGGTTAACTGCTTTTCAATCCGGCGCTGGCGGATAATTTCATTGATTTTCATTGTGTGTGCCTCCTTTGGCTTGCAATAGTCTGCGGGGGGAGGTGATTAGCTGCTGTTTTATAATTATAAGACATGATCATGGGCGATTCAATTGACCGGCCGTTAAGTTTCGGACTGAAAAAATAACGGGAAGTTAAAGGAGACGGGATCAACGCAAGATCCGTTGTCCCGCAGGAAAATGAGTGATATAATGGACAATGAACTAATAAAAGAAGAAGGTCAGTAGTGGAGGTCACTATGGAAAATTCAGGGAAAATTATTTTATATCATGGTTCCAAGTCCGGAATTAATGGCCCTATTGCGCCGATCAGCACAGACCGATGTGATTTTGGAAAGGGATTTTATATGGGAACGGACAGAAACCAGCCCCTTACGCTGATATGTAATTATCCGGAAGCCAAATTATATACATGAGTGTCGATTTGTCGGATTTGAAGACGGTTGATATAGATATAGGGCTGGACTGGGCATTATTAGTTGCATACCATCGGGGCAAGATGGAATCTGTAAAAGATTCAGCAATCTATTCCAGATATGCCAACTTATATAAAAATTGTGATGTACTTATTGGTTATATTGCCAATGACCGGATGTTTGTTGTCCTGGACCGTTTCTTTAATGGTGAAATTACCGACCAGGCATTAATACACAGTCTTTCAGCGCTTAAACTTGAGAACTTGACGATGAAGCAGGAGGGCTGAAAAAAGCCGGTACAGTCTATGACAGGGAAGTGATGTACTGGGCCGGTTATATTTATCGGTACTGGCATTATTATACCAATGAGAGCAGCAGGGAAATCTATAAGATCGCCGATGCCCGGACGATGAACGAATGTTGGCTGGGATTTCATACGCTTGATGTGGAAATGGCTATCGACAATTTAAAGGAAATTTACAGGCAAAAAAACGAAAAATAATCCTATTGACACAGGGCCGGTTTCGTGGTATCCTGTCGGCAGTGACCGGAAGATGGCAATGGCAGGAGAGCTGCTCTTGGCCCTGTTTCCGGAGAAAATATAAAGTGTGAGGTGACACAATGATTATTCGATAATCCAGACCCAAAGTGAACACAGCAAAAGATACAGGGCGGCTAGACGGCGCCTGTGGTGTTTTATGCTTTTTGGAGAAAGATTATCGAAAATCATTGCCGGAAAAAATAACCGGGAAAGTATGTCATGGCTGTGGGATGACAGGATGACATAATTCCCCTGGATCTTTGGTACTCTGCTGCGGCAGGCGTCAGAGGTAAAGCGGGCCTTTCTCCAAAAGCGGAGGAAGGCTTTTTTATGTGACGGGAAACTGGGTTTTCTATGACATAAAAAACGCTCCGCGTAGGATCGCACTGCGGCGGAGCAGAAAATGCCGCCGATGCGACCCGCCGCAGGCGGAGAATCCTGCGAAGCAGGGTTCTTTTTTTGGTAACGGAAACGGGGGAATGAGAATGCTTCAAATTAAAAATCTTACGATAACACATAAAAAAGATTCAAAGGTACTGCTTAAAGATTTCACCTGGGCCCTGAATCCGGGGGACAAAGCGGCGGTGATCGGGGAGGAAGGCAATGGAAAGTCCACATTTTTAAAACTGCTTTGTGATCCTGCCCTTGTGGAGGATTATGCGGACTATTCCGGGGAGATCATTCGGGGGAGAAACCATATGGGGTATCTTTCCCAGGAGCCGGGGAGGGATTTTGCGGGGCGGACAATTCTGGAATTTTTTGAGGAGAGCCCGGTATTTTATCAGCAGGACTATAAAGAGCTGGCAAGGGTAGGGCGGCAGTTGGACCTTCCGGCGGACATTTTTTACAGCGCCCAGAAGGTGGGAACACTCTCCGGGGGAGAAAGGGTAAAGCTGGGGCTTGCCAGAATTTTAATGGAAGAACCAGATGTGCTGCTTTTAGATGAGCCTTCCAATGACCTGGATCTTAACACCTTAAAGTGGCTGGAAAATTTTATCCAAAACTGTGATCTGCCCCTGATCTACATATCCCATGACGAGACGCTTCTGGAAAACACAGCTAACGTGATCCTCCATTTTGAAATGCTCAGGCGGAAAACAATGCCAAGGCATACTATTGCCCGCCAGGGATATGCGGATTATGTTAAAGGGCGGCTTGCGAAAATGGAGCATCAGGAACAGGTGGCCAGAAAAGAGGAGCAGGATTATAAACGGCAGCAGGAGCGCTACCGCCAGATTATGGAAAAGGTGGATCACCAGCAAAAGAATATAAGCCGCCAGGACCCTCACGGCGGGCGGTTGCTGAAAAAGAAAATGCATGCTGTAAAATCTATGGGCCGGCGTATGGAGCGGGATCATGAAAGTCAGACAAGACTGCCGGAGACCGAGGAGGCGATTATGCCTGCCTGGACAGCGGACAACACCCTGCCTGCCGGAAAGATAGTGCTGGAATTTGATCTGGATGTATTGAAAGTGCCTGGGGATGCCGGGGAAAAGATTTTGGCGGAGAATATTCATCTAAAGATCCGCGGACCGGAAAAAATCTGTATTATCGGAAAAAACGGCGCCGGAAAGACGACTCTGCTGCGTCAGATGGCCCAAAAGCTCCTGGGGCGGAAAGATCTGGTTGTAGTCTACATGCCTCAAAATTATGAGGAGGGTATGGATTTTTCAAAAACACCGGTAGAATTTCTTGAGCATACCGGGGACAAGGAGGCGATCAGCCGGGCGCGCACCTTCCTTGGGAGTATGAAATATACCCCCGATGAAATGTTTCATTCTATTGACAGTCTGTCCGGCGGTCAGCGGGCCAAACTGTTTTTCCTGAAAATGATCCTGGACGGAGCCAATGTGCTGATTTTAGACGAACCTACCCGGAATTTTTCGCCTTTGTCCAACCCGGTGATCCGGAGAATCCTTAGAGAATTTAAAGGGTGTATTTTAAGTATTTCTCATGACCGGAAATATATTTCCCAGGTGTGCGATACTATTTATGAACTGACGCCCCGGGGGCTGTCCCAGGTTTTTGACGCTGCCAAAGATGGGGACAGGGAAGTCTGAGAAAGGGCGATGAGAACCTGGGCCGGAAGATAGAAAAACCATATGGCAAAGGCGGTACCCTGGTGAACCTGTCTGACCCGGAGGAAAGAAAGCCAAAGGGGCGTAGCGGCGGGAAAATAGTCCGGGGCGTTCATCAGCCCCACGTTAAAGTCGCACAGCAGGTAGAAGACCAGTCCGGCGCTAAAGATAAAGAGCCCGGTATTTTTAGAGGCCAGGGCCCTGCGAAAGGCAAAGATCAGATTGGTCAAAAGCAGTGACAGATAGATGGACGCCGCTGCGGGAAGTATTCCCCTAAAACCTAAAAGGGATGAAATTAACCACAGTCCGGGAAATATGAGACTGACGGCGGCAAGACCTGGGGGAAGGCGTTTTAGTCCGCTGTGGTATATAAAGTAAAGGCACTGGATGGCCCCAAAGAGGACAACGCCGGCAAAATAGCTGTCTGTGAACAAAAGAAAATAGTCGGAGAAGATCAATAACAGAAAGCTTTTGCGGATGGCGGGATGGGCGCCGGGAATCCAGTGGATGTATAAAAAACAGAGAAGGACGCCAGCGTATTTAAAAATATCTGAGATTACCGGCGAAAAAGCGAATGTCAGGTCAATGGACAGATAGGTGATATAGACTGCCATCTCCGAGGCGGTGAATATGATCGTGGACAATGGGAGGCGCTGTAAATATTTATTCATTGAAAAACCTCTTAAAGGATTGAAAGTCAGAGAAAAATAAGGTACCATCCTTAGTATGAGCCGTGTGAGGTTTTGTTTATGCATGGTAAGGAGGAAGTTATTATGTTAAAGGCCATTGCCCTTGTGGAAAATAAAGATGGCTGCGGGCTTTTGGGAGAACATGGCCTGTCGGTATATATTGAATATCAGGGTAAAAAAATACTTCTTGATATGGGGACAACGGATCTGTATGCCAAAAACAGCGGAGCGCTTAGTGTTGATCTTTCGTCTGTGGATCTGGCTGTGCTGTCCCATGCCCATTATGACCACAGCGGAGGCCTTGAAAATTTTTGCCAGATCAATATGAAAGCGCCGATATATCTTCAGCGAGCCTGTAAGGAAAACTGTTACCGCCAGGCGTCTTTTGGAAAAAAATACATTGGCATTCCGGAAGGCTTTTTGGAAAAATGTAAATCCAGGCTTGTGTTTGTCCATGGAGACTGTGCCCTGGCTCCCGGAGTATGGATTGTGGGACATCACATGAAAAATATGGAGGAGAAAGGGGAGGCCGCCGGAATGTACCGCCTGGAGGACGGCCGGATGATTCCTGATGACTTTTCCCATGAGCAGAGCCTTGTCTTTGAGACGGACAAAGGACTGGTGATCTTTAATAGCTGCTGTCACGGGGGGCCGGCGGATATCCTTGCGGAAGTCAGAGACCGCCCCAGCTTTCAGGGAAAAAATATCTATGCTTTGATTGGCGGCTTTCATTTAAAAGATATTCTAAAAGTTCCTGAAGAAGATCGCAGTCAAGCGCGGGAGATTATTGAAAATCTGGGAAGAAAACTTAAAGGCAGCGGATGCGCCCGGTTTTATACCGGGCACTGCACCGGGGAGACAGGCTTTACCTGGCTAAAGGAGATGCTTGGGGAACGGCTTGAATATTTTGGAACAGGGGATGAGATTGACATATAGCGGGTGGGCTCCAACCCCCTGCCAATGGCGCGGCAAAACTGATTTTCATGGTTTTGCGAATCGTAACTGTGAAGGCAGTGAACAGTTACGAAGTTTTACATTTCCGGAAACTCAAAAGCGTCATTGATCACTTCAGTCTCAAATTTTTCCGTGGATTCGCTGTTGTCATGGCGGCGCTGGCGGGAGGCGGCGGTGTAGATGGCGGTTAAAATCAGGGAAAATGCCGTCTCCACAGGATAGTAATCTTTAAAGATGGAGACGTCCACAGACGGTATAGTGATCAGAATATCTGCCAGCCGGGCCAGCGGCGACTGAGGGGCAGGAGTAAGGACAATAATGGCGGCGCCCCGGCTTTTCGCCAGGCTGGCATTTTCCAGTGTGTCCTTGCTGGCCCCGCTGTGGGATAGGAAGATTGCCGCGCAATCGGTGGAAGCCATAATGGAAATCTGTTTCATGGAAATATGGTCCCAGGCAATAAAAGTGGGAACGTTGATGGATTTCATACGCTCGCTGAAAATAAAGCCGGACTGGCCGGAGTAAATATTGCCATAGATGAGAAGCAGGCGGGATTTAAGGATCAGGTCGGCGGTGCGGATGATCTGATCATAATCCATCTGGAGCCGTGCCTGATCTAAAAGCATGACTGTGCTGGAAAAGATCTGGCCGAGCTGTTCCGGAAAGGAATCGCTGTTTTCTGCCTTTAATATTTCCTGCTGGTACTGGATACTTACAGCCTCCTTAGCGACTTCGGTCTTGAGTTCACTGTAACCGGAGTAGCCGATAGCTTTACAGAACCGTACAATGCTGGATTCGGCAACGCCGCACTTTAGAGCGGTCTCTTTGACGGACTGATAGATCATCTGATCCGCCTCTTTTAATATGTAATCAGCAATATCTTTTTCTTTTTTATGAAATTGGTCATATTTTTTCTGAATCCTTATAAATGGATTATCTTTCAACGGGTTGTCATTATAGGAAGTCATAAATAACAAATCAGCCTTTCATTCATGGTTATATGCAAGCATAAATCATCCCGCCTATTTCTGATGGCGGAACTGAGGTAGTATATGCAGCAGTTCCGCCCGCGCCATTCGCAAAGCCGCGCTTACGCGCTGACCCGCGGCTTACGCCGCTTCTTTGCTCATGATCTGGCGCTTAAGCTCATCAGAAATGGGGCGGTCTGATTCTTATGCAAGCATAAATCATTCCGCCCATTTCTGATGGCGGAACTGCTTATATCATATCATAAAAATATTTTTCTGTGTTATGTTTCATGTAAATATCTTGCAAGTGTTCCGTAAATCGTTATTATTTACTTTGGTTTGGAATTAAATTCCGTAAAAGCTACTAAAAAGATGTTTTACATAGATTTTAATAAAGTTTTATGGAAAATTGGTGGAATAAAATTCCGCGAACGAATAAAATAATGACTGTGAGTTGAATATATCCGATGGGAGATGCCTCCCGCCATTAAGGCGGTGAGCAGTAGATCCATTACAGATTTGCAAGGAGGATACGTATGAAATTTATTCATTTAACCGATACCCATGTCCGCAAAGCCTATGACAACAGCGGGATTGACGCTATGCTGGGACAGATAGAAAGTATTGTTCCCGGAATGGAAAGAATGCTTGAGGAGACAGATTGGGACGGCGTAGATTTTGTTGTTGTCACCGGCGATCTTGTTCATGAGGGTGTTGCTCAGGACTATACATATTTGAATGAAATTTTGCGGAATAAAATTCCTCAGAATGTACAGCTTTTTTATGTTCTTGGCAATCACGATGAAAAGGACGCCTTTTACAAAGGGATGTTTAATGAAGAAAAAACAGAGCCTTATTATTATATCCAATACGTTGACGGCTATCGTCTGATCATGCTGGATTCCGCGGTTCCGGGAAAAGAGTCCGGTTTTATTGTGGAACAGGAGCTTGACTGGCTGAAAGAAACATTAAAAGAGCCTTACGGCAAAGGGAGCATTGTATTTTTACATCATCCACTGTTTTGGGCTGCCACAGGCGGTGATACTATGGCCGCGAAAAACGGAAAAGATGTTATGAAGATTTTAAAAGAAAGCGATGCCTTCGCCGTGTTCTGCGGACATACCCATACCAACGCTGTCAATATGGATCAGGGGATTTTCCAGTCCACCGCGGATTCCGCCGCCTTTTCCCTGGAAATCCGGAAAAATAATCTGGCTTTTACTGATAAAAGCGGTTTCTCAGTGGTAGAGATCCGGGATCGCGCCATTTCTGTCCATCAGGAAACAATGGCCCGGGACCGGGCCGTTGTGGAAATGCCCCTGGATATTTTCGCTGAGGAATTAAAGAAGCTTGACCACGAAGATTAAAAACTTAAACTTAACCGTTAAAACCTGTAAGAAAGACGAAAAGGAGAACAAACATGAAGTTAAAAAAGATTTTGACAATGGGACTTAGTTTATCACTGCTGGCGGGAATCGCTGCCGGATGCCAGTCTGTGGCCGCCGGCGACACAACTGCCAATACATCGGGACAAGCGGGAACTGCCGCGGATGCTTCCCAGGCAGACGCTTCCGGTGACGTAACATGGTCAGAAAATCTTCTGGACCCGGAAAATCCTGTGACTGTTAAATTTTATTCCTACAGTTATGCCAGCCCGGCCTTTGGAACCGGATTCCAGACGATGATGGATAACTTTAATAACGGCGTCGGCAAGGAAAAAGGCGTCATTCTTGAATTTGTAGCCGACGATACCGGCACGAAAGCAGAGACGGACGTGAAGGCCGGCCAGCAGGTGGACATTGTACAGGCTTATTTTGCCGGAATTGACGGAGACAGAGATACCCTTGGCATTTCCGCTTTCGAGGATGTATTCCCCCAGGAAGAGCTGGACGCCCACTTTGAAGGCATTCCGGAAAACTGCCTGAATCTTGGGAAAGTGGATGACAAAATGTACGGCCTTGCCTTTACTTTCAGTACGCCGATGCTTTACATCAACGGCGATCTCTTAGAGCAGGCAGGAATTGATCCCACACAGGCTCCGGCAGACTGGGATGAACTTTATGACTGGTGCGTACAGATCAAAGAAGCTACCGGAAAATATGGCCTTGCTCTGTCACCGTCAAACTCTACCGGATGGGTAACTGACAGTATCTTATACTCCAATGGCGCAAAAGTCCTTAATGATGACCGCACTGCTGTTGAATTTGCCAGCGAGAAAGGTATTCAGGCGTTTGAGACATGGAAGAAATTCTACACCGACGGCGTAGCTGTAGGTGGTACAGATACAGAAGCTATGCAGGCATTTGCTTCCGGGGAAGCGGCTATGCATATCCAGTCCACATCCGTCTACACTTCTTTTGTCAGCGCGGCAGAGACTGCCGGATGGACCCTTTACGGTTATCCTATGCCAGGCTTTAATGGCCAGGCTTCTGTGCCGACAAACTCCGGAAGTGCCATTGTCGTACGTCCGGACAGTGAGCAGAAAGCTCAGGCAATCTGGGAAGTTATTAAATATGTGACCGGTGATGAGGGTTATACTATCATTACATCAGAGATCGGCTACCTGCCTCTGCGCCCTTATCTCGCGGAAGATGAGAACTATCTGAAAGATTTTGTTGATGCCAATCCGATCATCGCGGCAAACATTGAACGTCTTGCCGATGTACAGCCGGCAACCATCTGGCCTGGAGACCACGCGGCAGAATTGACCACATTATACGCGGATATGTCCACAAAAGCTCTGACTACCGACGCGGATGTGGCACAGACTCTGCAGGAATATCAGGATCAGATGAATCAGTACATCCAGCAGTAATCTTGTGTAACGGTTTTTGCGCCGGTGGGCACAGCAGCATCCGGCGCGGAGCAAACTTTAATAATTTTGCGGCGCGGGGAAACACTTCCTCTTTGTTTCCCCGCAAATTTTATGGGATATGGAGAAAAACAATGACAGAAATGGTTAAAAAACAGACGGGAGTCCAGATCAATATGGCAATGAGAAAAACAGCCGCAAAGCGTCCGGTAAAAATTTCGTCAAAAATAAAACCGTGGCTTTTTTTGCTGCCTACCATCCTTATTATTGTGTTCTGGATGCTCAAACCTTTGATCCAGACGCTTATGTATACCCTTTATGACTGGAATATGCTGCCGGGAACAATGCCGGAATTTACCGGGCTGAGCAATTTCACGGAGCTGTTTAACGCGCCGGAATTTGGCTCGGCGATTCTCAACACATTTTATTATATTTTAATGATGCTGCCCTTCGCGGTTATTCTTCCGGTGATCATCGCGGCGCTCCTTCAAAACCTGAAGCCCCGCACCCAGTGGATTTACCGCGCGCTGATCTTTTTGCCTATGATCATGCCGCCGGTGGCCACAGCTACAGTGTTTCAGTGGCTTTTACATCAGACTAACGGTCTGGTCAATCACCTCCTTGTTTCAGCGGGATTTCTTGAAAATGGCATTAATTTCTTTCAGACGGAAGGGCTGGCTAGGCTTATGATCGCTCTGATCACCGGCTGGAAGATGATCGGCTTCGCCACCTTAATGTTTTCCGCAGCTATCAGCAATGTGAGCCCGGAGTATTATGAGGCGGCCAAAATGGACGGCTCCGGCGGGTTCCGCAGATTTATTGATATTACAGTGCCTCTTTTGTCCCCTACAATGATGTTAATGATTATGATGAGCATTCTTTTTGCCAGTCAGTGGACCTTTTCTTATATTGACGTCCTCACCCAGGGCGGTCCTTACGGAACATCCACAAACATTTACTATCTGATCTATAAATATGCTTTTGGAAATTCCAACGTAGGTGTCAGCGCGGCGGCGGCCCTTGTATTCCTTGTGATTTTTGGGATCATTGCCCTTGTGCTTCAAAAGATTTCTAATCGTCTGGCATTTTATGACAATTAAAGGAGGTGCAGTGAAATGACAAAGAAATTATCCAGAGTATCCGGTCATGTGATTTTGATTCTTTTATCTTTCCTTGCCCTGTTCCCCATTTACTGGATGATCATTTCATCCTTAAAGAGCAGTCCGGAGATTTTCGGATATTCCATGATCACTACCCAGCCGTCTTTCAGTAATTATATTGACGCTTTTACTACCGTTCCTCTTTTTCGCATGATGCTTAATTCCGTTGTTGTCAGCCTTGGAACGGCTGTGATCCAGCTTGTTGTGGCGGTGCTTTTTGCCTACGCTTTTACCCGGTGGAATTTTAAGGGAAAAATAGTGGTGTACGGGATTTTATCCATTACCTGGCTGATACCTGTGCAGGCCATTATGATTCCTAACTATGTAGAAATTATTAATATGGGGTTAAACAACACTTTATTTGCCATGATTCTTCCCCATTGCTGTTCTGTATTTGCCAATATTTCTATGTACCAAAACTTTAATTCCATACCTAAGGCGCTCATTGATGCGGCGAGGATGGACGGTAGCAGTGAGCTGCAGATTTTGAAGGATATTGTCCTTCCAAATATGAAGTCAAGTATTGCCTCCCTTGGTATTGTCCTTGTGATCACGGCATGGAATGATTATTTGTGGCCTACTCTTGTGGCACGTACCGATGAGGTAAAGCCTATACAGATCGGCTTAAAGTCCTTTACAGGAACGGATACAAACATGTGGGGGGCGTCTATGGCCGCGGCCACCATATCCACCATCCCCATTTTGATCGTTTATATTTTTATGAGCCGCAAAATTATCAGTTCATTTATGAAAGGCGGAATTAAATAATGACTTATACAGCAAACGCTCCCATGGATTTTAAAATTGCCAATAATATCCGTGAGCTTGGCGGGTATGTGAATAAAGACGGCGTTTCCTTAAAAAAACACAGACTGTTAAGAGGCGGGGATCTTTCCCTGCTGACAGACAATGAGTTGAGCTGTCTGGAAGATTACGGCATCCGGGCCAGCATTGATCTTAGGTCTTCCATGGAGAAAAAGTCCACAGATCCTTTTTACGATCACAATTACCTGGTTTATTACGCTATTCCTATTGAGGGATCGGTGGATCTGAAATGTAAGCCGAAAGATCTTTTATACACATTATATATAGACATTCTGGAAAATCATCAGGACGCCCTTAGGAGAGAACTGAGGATCATTTCCGGGGAAGATGACGGTATTATTTTCCACTGCAGTGCGGGAAAAGACCGGACTGGCCTGACCGCCATGCTCATCCTTGCCGCCTGTGATGTCTGTGAAGAACAGATCATCGCTGATTACGCTGCTTCCGGGGAAAATAACAAGGAAGTGACGGCAAAACAGTTAAAGCAGCTTGAGGAGAGCGGCCTGAAACATATTCCTGTGGAAATTTTTGAATCTGATCCAAATACAATGCGCCGGACTCTGGATTATCTTGACGAACGCTATGACGGCCCGGTGAATTATATGAGAGCCATTGGCGTTACCGATGAGGAAATTGAAAATATAAGGAAGAAAATGCTGGAGGAATAATATGGGTAATATTGAAATTAAAGGAATCAGCAAAGCATTTGATAAAACGGAAGTTCTTAAAGATATTGATTTGAATATACCGGATGGCTCTTTTACAATTATTCTTGGCCCCTCCGGCTGCGGAAAGTCCACTCTGCTGCGGATTTTAAGCGGCCTTGAGACAAGCGATGCGGGGGAAATATGGATTTCCGGGCAGGACATGACCAATGTGGAGCCGAAAGACCGGAAGGTGGCCATGGTTTTCCAAAACTATGCCCTTTATCCCCACATGACCGCTTATAAAAATGTCGAGTACAGCTTAAAAATCAAAAAGGTGCCAAAAGAAGAACGCCACCAGAAAGTCATGGAGGCCCTAAAAACGGTTGAGCTGGAAGACCAGTATAAAAAATTGCCCGGACAGATGTCCGGCGGACAGCGCCAGAGAGTGGCACTTGCCAGAGCGATTGTCAAAAATCCGGAAGTATTTTTAATGGATGAACCCCTGTCCAATCTGGATGCCAAGCTGAGAAATCAGATGCGCCACAGCATTTTAAATCTTCACAAACAGCTTGGGACAACCTTTGTCTACGTTACCCATGACCAGACCGAGGCTATGACTATGGGTGATCACATTGTGCTGTTTAATGAGGGCCACATTGTTCAGCAGGGATCCCCAAAAGAGATGTACACCAATCCAAATCATATTTTTGTCGCCGGATTTATCGGAAATCCCCCGGCCAATATTATTACAACAGATTTCGGCTATGTCAGCATCCGCCCGGAAGATATACAGATTGTCCGGGATCTTTCCCAGAAAAAGGAAAAGGGAATTGAACTGGCGGGAACAGTTAATGTCTCTGAGCCAATGGGCAGCGATATCCTCTATGATGTTAAGACGAAATTAGGCCGTCTCCACGTGAAGGGTGAAAATTCCTGGGAAAATATTGACAACCATGTCCTTCTCTACATTCCGTCCAGCAAAATTCTGTATTTTAACCGGGACGGAGAGCGGATTTATCAGCCTCAGAGTGAAGAAAAGATTTTTATGGAAGGTTAAGGTAATAAGGCCCGCCGCAAAAGATCATCTTTTGTGACGGGCCCTTCCTATAGCTTATTTATTATTTGTCTTTGCTTCCATAAGTTTCATGGCACGGACTTTTAACGGCAGTCCAAACAGGTTAATGAACCCGGAAGCGTCATGGTGGTCATAAAGATCGCCGGTAGTAAAGCTTGCGAGAGATTCGCTGTATAAGGAATATGGGGATGTGGTGCCGGCTTTGATAATGTTGCCCTTATACAGTTTAAACTTAACTTCGCCGGTGACATACTGCTGGGTGGATTCTACAAATGCCTGGATGGCTTCACGCAGGGGGGTGAACCACTTGCCTTCGTAAACAACCTGAGCCAGCTTGTTGCCCATCTCTTTTTTCACTTCCATTGTTGCCCGGTCTAAGATCAGTTCCTCTAACTGGCGGTGGGCTTCCATAAGAATGGTTCCGCCGGGGGTTTCGTAAACACCGCGGGACTTCATGCCGACAACGCGGTTCTCCACAATATCAATGATGCCGATGCCATGCTTTCCGCCCAGCTCGTTTAACTTCATAATAATTTCTGAAACTTTCATTTCTTTGCCGTTAATACTCTTAGGAACGCCTTTTTCAAAAGTCATAGTCACGTATTCCGGCTCATCTGGCGCTTTTTCAGGAGTTACGCTCAGTACAAGGAGATGATCGTAGTTGGGCTCATTGGCAGGATCTTCCAGCTCAAGGCCCTCATGGCTGATGTGCCAGAGGTTACGGTCGCGGCTGTAGCTGGAATCCGGTGAGAAGGGGAGATCAATGCCGTGTTTTTTGCAGTATTCAATCTCATCTTCACGGGACTGCATCGTCCACACATCCGTCAT
The DNA here is from genome assembly GCF_014202115.1 of Catenibacillus scindens. GTDB lineage: Bacteria > Bacillota > Clostridia > Lachnospirales > Lachnospiraceae > Catenibacillus > Catenibacillus scindens. The sequence goes on along the minus strand of NZ_JACHFW010000005.1, from coordinate 172,974 downwards.
ACGCCACGGAGCGATAATCTTAATGTCTGGAGCAAGGGCTGTAATGCCAAGCTCAAAGCGGATCTGGTCATTGCCTTTGCCGGTGGCACCGTGACAGATAGCTACAGCGCCTTCTTTGCGGGCAATCTCCACAAGTTTTTTGGCGATGACCGGGCGGGCCATACTTGTGCCAAGAAGATATTTATTTTCGTATACAGCGTCTGCCTGCACACATGGCACGATAAAATCGTCGCAAAACTCGTCAATAACATTTTCAATATATAATTTAGACGCGCCGGACATCTTTGCCCGCTGTTCCAGGCCATCCAGCTCATTGCCCTGACCGCAGTCGATGCAGCAGCAGACAACGTCATAATCAAAAGTCTCCTTTAACCATGGAATAATTGCGGTTGTATCCAGACCGCCGGAATATGCTAAAACAACTTTCTCTTTCATATATGTACCTCCAAAACGTTTAATGAGCAGGAAACGTCATAATAATAAAGTATTATGACGTCCTCTATAATATACACGAATATGAATAAAAATGCAATACCTTTTTTGAAGCAAATGAATTTTTATAAATTTTATCTGTATATCTTATGGAGATTATGCAATTTTTTGGGTGAAAAGGGAAAAGGGCAGGGAAAAGCCTGAAATATCCAGAGTTTTTTTGATTTCCTAAAATCGCGATAATCGGCAGAATAGACAATGAAATGAAAAATTTTTAGAAGAAAGTTATGAAAAAATTGTCTTTACTAACATGTCGAGATGGTTTAATATATATGCAGTATACTTTTCTAAGGATGCAAATAATGCATAAAAATACAAAAACAGAATGGGATGAGATGGATGATCAAAGTTGGAATTATTGGCTCTACAGGCTACGCCGGACAGGAATTAGTGCGCCTTCTGCTGGGGCATAAATATGCGGAAATTGTCTGGTACGGTTCCCGCAGCTATATTGATAAGAAATATGCGGATGTATTTGGCAATATGTTTAAACTGGTAGACAGCAAGTGTATGGATGATAATATGGAAGAACTGGCCCAGGCGGTGGATGTGATCTTTACAGCGACGCCCCAGGGACTTTGTGCCAGCCTTGTCAGTGATGACATATTAAATAAGGTAAAAATCATTGACCTGAGCGCGGACTTCCGTATTAAGGATGTGGCTGTTTATGAAAAGTGGTATGGGATTACCCACAAGAGTCCCCAGTTTATTCCAGAGGCTGTTTACGGGCTGTGTGAGATCAATCGGGAAGATATTAAAGGCGCCCGCTTGGTGGCAAATCCAGGCTGTTACACCACATGCTCCATTTTGTCCGCTTACCCACTGATGAAGGAGGGGCTTATTGATCCCCAGTCGCTGATCATCGACGCCAAATCAGGGACAAGCGGCGCTGGCCGGGGAGCTAAGTTGGACAATCTTTACTGTGAAGTCAATGAAAATATTAAGGCTTATGGCGTTGGCACCCACCGCCATACCCCGGAGATCGAGGAGCAGCTTGGATATGCGGCGGGCGAGCCGGTTGTTATCAGCTTTACGCCCCATCTGGTTCCTATGAACCGGGGAATTTTGGTGACTGCTTACGCGTCCTTAAAGAAAGATGTGTCCTGGCCCCAGATCCGATCCGCTTATGAGAAATATTATGGCAATGAGAAGTTTATCCGCCTTCTGGATGAAAATGTCTGCCCTCAGACACGCTGGGTGGAGGGCAGCAATTATGTGGATATTAACTTTAAAGTGGATCCGAGAACACACCGGGTGATTATTATGGGCGCCATTGATAACCTGGTGAAAGGGGCTGCCGGACAGGCGGTTCAGAATATGAATCTGATGTTCGGACTGGCGGAAGACGAAGGTCTTGACCTTGTTCCTTTATTCCCCTGATCCTGGCATTGTATGAGATGGCGCCGATGAGGGCGGCATACAGTTTTAGCAGACTGAATAGTTACGCCAAATTGACAGGAAGGGTTTTAGAAAAATGACAGTTCGGACAATGACAATCGAGGATTATGACGGCCTTAAAAAGCTTTGGCTTGGCATTGAAGGCTTTGGTATCCGAAGTATAGATGACTCTTATGAAGGGGTATGCCGCTTTTTAGAGAGAAATCCAAGGACCAGTGTGGTGGCTGAAGACGGCGGGCAGATTGTAGGCAGCATTTTGTGTGGACACGATGGGAGGACCGGATATTTTTATCATGTCTGCGTCCGGTCGGATTATCGGATGCACGGCATTGGAAAAGCGATGGCCCATCAGGCCGTGGAGGCATTAAAAGCTGAAAAGATTAACAAAGTGGCCCTCATCGCTTTTACAAAAAATAAAGTGGGCAATACGTTCTGGCAGGATATTGGCTGGGATGAACGGGAAGATGTGAATTATTATGAATTTCCCTTAAACGCTGAAAATGTGACAGTGTTTAATCAGGATCATATGTAAAATTTAATCAGGATCATGTATAGAACAGATCGGGAGGTAAATATGAAAGTCATTGAAGGCAGCGTGACAGCGCCGAAAGGTTACGAGGCAGCAGCGGCAGCAGCAGCCATTAAATATAAAGATCGGACAGATATGGCCCTGATCTACAGTCAGGTTCCGGCGGCAGCGGCGGGCACCTTTACCACCAATGTTGTAAAGGCGGCTCCGGTGATTTGGGATAGAGATATTGTCTATCATTCCCCAAAGGCCCAGGCGGTGGTGATCAATTCTGGCATTGCCAACGCCTGCACAGGCAAAGAGGGTCTGGATTATTGCCAGGATATTGCCCATAAGGCGGCAGACATGTTAGATATACCGGCGAACAGCGTTTTGGTGGCCTCCACCGGCGTTATCGGGATGCAGCTTCCCATGGACCGGATGAAAAGGGGCATTGAGCTTTTAGCTCAGGGAAAATCATCTTCCCTTGCGGCCGGCGACGAAGCGGCCCATGCTATTATGACGACAGATACAGTATCCAAGCAGGTGGCTGTGAGCCTGGAGATTGGCGGAAAAGAGGTGATTATTGGAGGCATGTGCAAAGGCTCCGGTATGATCCATCCAAATATGTGTACCATGCTCAGCTTTATCACCACAGACGCGGCAATTTCCAAAGAACTTCTCCAGGAAGCGTTAAGCGGTAGTATTGTGGATACATATAACATGGTTTCCGTGGACGGCGATACGTCCACTAACGATACAGTGCTGCTTTTAGCCAACGGTATGGCGAAAAACCCTGAAATTACTGAGAAAAACGATGATTATGCCCGGTTTAAAGAGGCTCTGGACTATGTGAATACAGTGCTGGCCAAAAAGATCGCCGCTGACGGTGAGGGAGCTACAGCTCTTTTGGAAGTGACGATTACAGGCGCGGCCGACAAGGCCCAGGCGGTAACCCTTGCCAAGTCTGTGGTGACATCCAGTCTTGTTAAAGCCGCGGTTTACGGACATGACGCCAACTGGGGACGTATTCTGTGTGCCATGGGATACTCCGGCGCGGATTTCGATCCCGATAAAGTAGATCTTTTCTTTGAGAGTGCCGCAGGCAAGATTCAGATTCTTAAAGACGGTGTTGCCGCAGATTACAGTGAAGATGAGGCAACAAGAATTTTGTCTGAGAGTGAAGTTACTGTCCTGGCGGATATTAAAATGGGCAGCGCCACAGCTACAGCCTGGGGCTGTGATCTGACATATGATTATGTAAAGATCAATGCGGATTACCGTTCCTGACAGTTTTGGAGGATAAAAAAATGGATAAAAGTATGGATAAATACCTTGAAAAGGCGGAAGTGCTTATTGAGGCCCTTCCCTATATACAGCGTTTTAACCGGAAGATCATTGTTGTAAAATACGGCGGCAGCGCCATGGTGGATGAGGAATTAAAGCGCAACGTTATCGCGGATGTGACGCTTTTAAAGCTGGTAGGCTTTAAACCGATCATTGTCCACGGCGGCGGTAAGGAGATCAGTAAGTGGGTGGAAAAATCCGGAATGACGCCGAAATTTATCAACGGCCTGCGAGTGACGGATGAGCAGACTATGGAAATCGCGGAGATGGTTTTAAACCGGGTCAATAAATCCCTTGTACAGCTTGTGGAGCAGCTTGGCGTCCGGGCTGTGGGCATTTCCGGAAAAGACGGCGGTCTCCTCAACGTGGAGAAGAAATATTCTGACGGACAGGATATCGGTTTTGTAGGAGATGTAAAGTCGGTAAATCCAAAAATACTTTATGATCTTTTGGAAAAGGATTTCCTTCCGATCGTGTGTCCTATCGGCATGGATGATGATTACAACACTTACAATATTAATGCCGATGACGCGGCCTGCGCCATTGCCAGGGCGGTGAACGCAGAAAAACTGGCATTTCTCACAGATATTGAAGGAGTTTACAAAGATCCTCATGATCCATCCACGCTGATTTCAGAGCTTCGCATTGAGGAAGCACGGGGGCTTATCGGCAGTGGCTTTATTGGCGGAGGCATGCTGCCAAAACTGAACAATTGTATTGAGGCTATCGAAAATGGCGTGTCCAGAGTCCATATCCTGGACGGACGGATTCCACACTGTCTGTTATTGGAGATCTTTACAAATAAAGGCATCGGCACGGCAATCTTAGGAGATAATGAAAGCAGGTATTACCATGAAAATGAATGATTATATGGAAATGGGAGAAAAGTATATTCTCCACACATACAACCGCTATCCTGTAGTTTTTGAAAAGGGAGACGGCGTTTATTTATACGATGTGGATGGTAAGCAGTATCTTGATTTCGCTGCAGGTATTGCCGTTTTCGCTTTAGGCTACGGCAATAAAGACTACAATGACGCTTTAAAGGATCAGATAGATAAGATTATCCACACGTCTAATCTTTACTATAATATTCCGGCGGTGGAAGCTGCCAAAAAGGTTGTGGAAGCCACCGGCCTGTCCAAAGTGTTTTTTACCAACAGCGGTACAGAGGCCATTGAAGGGGCCATTAAAGTTGCCCGCAAGTACGCCTGGCTCAAAGACAGCCACCGTACGGACCATGAGATCATTGCCATGAACAATTCTTTCCATGGACGGAGTATGGGAGCATTAAGCGTCACAGGAAATGATCACTACCAGGAACCTTTTAAGCCTCTGATCGGCGGAATAAAGTTTGCCGATTTTAATGATCTGGACAGCGTCAAAGCACTGGTCAATGACCGGACATGTGCCATCATCCTTGAGCCTGTCCAGGGAGAGGGCGGTATTTATCCGGCGACTTTGGAGTTCCTTGAAGGGGTGCGCAGACTTTGTGACGAGAAGGATATCCTTCTTATTTTTGACGAGATCCAGTGCGGCATGGGGCGTACCGGGACGATGTTTGCCTGCCAGGCATATGGTGTTCTCCCGGATATTATGACCTGCGCCAAAGCTCTCGGCTGCGGCGTACCTGTAGGCGCGTTTGTGCTTAATGAAAAGACGGCCGCCGCATCTCTTGTTCCCGGCGATCATGGCACAACCTACGGCGGAAATCCTCTGGCCTGTGCTGCGGTGAGCAAAGTCTTCGACCTGTTTGAGAGTGAGCATATCCTTGACAATGTACGGGAAGTGGGTGCTTACTTAGAAAAAGCTCTGGATGGCCTTGTGGAAAGGCATGACTGCTTAAAAGAGCGCAGAGGACGGGGCCTGATGCAGGGTATTGTCGTCTGCGGCCGCCCGGTGGGGGAGATCGTGACAAAGGCTCTTGAAAACGGTCTTGTAGTGATCACAGCGGGAACGGATGTCCTTCGTCTTGTGCCGCCTTTGGTAATCACAAAAGCTCATGTGGATGAGATGATCAGTAAACTGGAGCTTTGCTTATAATTAAAAACATCAGTGCATAAATTGGCCCTTTAAAGGTCAGACTATCTTTCGTAAAAGGAGTATTGTCATTCAGTCTGGTGGCTGGAACGCAAAAAAATTTATGGAGGGATGTCTTGATGATGGGTATCATTATAGCACTTATTTCCGGCGCCCTGATGAGTATTCAGGGCGTTTTTAATACAGAGGTGACAAAACAGACAAGTATCTGGGTATCCAATAGCTGGGTTCAGTTCTCAGCTCTTGTTGTCTGCCTGGTGGCATGGTTTATTAAGGGCCGGGATAGTTTTGGGAAACTTTTGCAGGTGGATCACAAATATCTATTGTTGGGAGGTGTGATCGGCGCTTTTATCACCCTTACTGTGATTATGAGCATGGATGCTTTAGGTCCCGCAAAAGCTGCGCTGCTTATTGTGGTATCTCAGCTTGCTGTGGCTTATGTTATTGAGCTGTTCGGCCTTTTCGGTATGGAAAAAACAGACTTTTCCTGGTCAAAACTTATCGGTCTTGGGATTGCTGTAGCGGGGATCGTGATTTTTAAATGGAAGTAACATTTTTGCACTAAAAGTGCTTGTTTTTACCCGGAGAATTATGTAAAATAAAATTGTATGATTTATAAATACAGAAAACTTTCCTTGATGTGATGGCGTGCCCTCAGAGAAAGGAAGGGATTTTGTGAAAAAGTTTTTTTTAAAGTGCAACAGGTATGCTGTCCGTCTGGCCGCGGTGGTCATCGCCGCGTTTTTGGGGCTTGCCTACAATGCCGGATGCCGTCAGGCTCCGGAAGAGGTTCTTACCGCGCTTCAGACCGGGGAGGCGTCTCAGGCCGCCGCCGTTCCTGAAGAGACTGGCGATCTTTCGGAGAGTCAGGAGTTCTATTCCCATAATGAGTCCGGGAGCTTTCAAGAAGAAACCGTATGTGAAAATATTTATGTATATGTATGCGGGCAAGTCTCCCGTCCGGGAGTCTATGCCCTTAAAAGCGGTTCACGGATCTATGAGGCTGTGGAAGCAGCCGGCGGTCTTCTGGACGGCGCCGAGCAGACCTATGTAAATATGGCCCAGAAGCTGGAAGATCAGATGCAGGTCTATGTACCGTCAAAAGAGGAGGTCTTATCCGGGACAATTCCCCTGCCCCAAAACAGCGGTGGAAAGGCCGGGGATACAGAAGTGCTGAAGGTGAACATTAATACGGCGTCCCTGGAGGAGTTGGACGCTCTGCCTGGGATTGGCGCTTCTAAAGCCGGGGATATTGTCGCTTACCGAAAGACCCATGGGAACTTTTCTTCCATTGAAGATCTGATGAATATTCCAGGGATAAAAAGTGGGATTTTTGATAAGATAAAAGATTTCGTTACTGTGAATTGAGGTAAAAGAATGGATAGAAAAATATTGGTTGTGGATGATGAAAAATTAATCGTCAAGGGGCTGAAATTTACTCTGGAACAGGATAATATGGATGTGGATGTGGCCTATGACGGAAGAGAGGCCCTGGAAAAGGCTAAAAACAATAATTATGACATGATCCTTCTTGATGTTATGCTGCCGGAGATCGGAGGCTTTGAAGTCTGCCAGCAGATCCGGGATTTCTCTGACGTACCCATTATTATGCTGACAGCCAAAGGGGACGATATGGATAAGATCCTGGGACTTGAATACGGAGCTGATGACTATATTACAAAGCCTTTTAATATTCTTGAGGTAAAGGCGCGGATCAAAGCCATTTTAAGACGGGTTAACAGCCGCCGGAGTAAAAACACGGAGGCACCCTCCAACATCCTTGTCTCCGGCGATCTGCGAATTGATCTGGACAGCCGCAGGGTATTTATTGAAAACAGAGAAGTGAATCTGACGGCCAAGGAATTTGATCTTCTGGAACTTCTCATCACCAACCCAAATAAGGTTTACAACAGGGAAAAACTGCTGAACCTTGTGTGGGGCTACGACTATCCGGGAGACGTGCGTACCGTGGACGTTCATGTGCGCCGTCTGAGAGAAAAGATCGAGAAAAATCCAAGCGAACCAAAATATATACATACAAAATGGGGTGTTGGTTATTTCTTCCAAAAGTAAAAAAAGACGCAGAAGAAAAAGTGGTTTTTTCCACAGTATGTGTTTCAGGTTTATTGCCATTACCCTGATTCTGACAGTGATCCCTCTGTTTGTTGTCCGTGGCACCCTTCTTATGAATATACAGGATAAGCTGTGGAGTGAGCGGGTGGACAGTATTGAGCGCCATAGCAGCTTTCTGGCGTCCCAGATGATCAAGCTGGGCTATTTTGACGGGGAAAACGAGAATATTATAAATAACCTGATCACTCAACTGGATTCCATCTACGACGGGCGTGTGATCGTCGTAGATGAAAATTTTACTGTTCTGAGAGATTCCTATTCCCGGATTAATGACCGGAAAGTCATCAGCCCGGAAGTGGTGGCCTGCATGGATGGTCAGGAGACAGAACCTTTTTATGATAAGACTTATGATATGGTGGAGACGGTAGTCCCGGTGACTGACAGCGAAAACGTGGTTCGGGGCGTGATCATTATAGACGCATCCACACTGGATCTGACCCAGACCTATCAGTCCATTGAGAGGATGAGTCTGTGGATCGCTATAGGTTTTTCCGTAATTTTGGCAGCATTATCCGTGTTGATCGGAAGAGCATTTACAAAGCCTTTTAAAAACGTGGCCAGCTCTATTAACCGGATCTATGAGGGCTATTTTGACGAGGAGATCCATCTGAAAGGGTATTCGGAGATCGAGACTATTTCCGACGCTTTTAACGCCATGCTCAAACGGTTAAAAGAACTGGAAGACTCCCGGCAGGAGTTTGTGTCCAATGTGTCTCATGAGCTGAAGACACCGCTGACATCTATGAAGGTCCTAGCGGAATCTCTCAACAGTCAGCCGGACACTCCCTTGGAACTTTACAAGGAGTTTATGCAGGATATCGCTGTGGAGATCGACCGGGAGGACGCCATTATCAACGACCTTCTGTCCCTTGTGAAAATGGATAAAAAAGCGGGAGATCTTAATGTTTCCAACGTGAATATCAATGATATGCTGGAGCTGATCTTAAAGAGGCTGCGCCCGGTGGCGGCAAAGCGGGGAATTGAACTGGTTCTTGAAAGTTTCCGCACAGTGACCGCAGACTGCGATGAGATGAAGCTGACGCTGGCATTTACGAATCTTGTGGAAAATGCCATTAAATATAATATTGCCGGCGGATGGGTCCAGGTGTCTTTGGACGCGGATCACAAGTTTTTTTATGTAAAAGTGTCCGATTCCGGTATTGGTATCCCCGAAGAGCTGCAGGATAAGATATTTGAGCGTTTTTTCCGTGTGGATAAGGCGCGCTCACGGGAGACTGGAGGAACGGGCCTTGGCCTTGCCATCACCAAAAATATTATTATGATGCACGATGGCGCTATTAAAGTTAAGAGCAAAGAAGATGAGGGCACCACCTTTACGGTGCGTATCCCCCTGACCGTAGAGTCATGAACGGGGATCATGACAGGAGGCGTTTATGAGAAAGGGAATTTTTGGCCTGATCTTTTGCTTGCTGTTCCTCTGTCTTTCCGGCTGCCGGGACGGTGGCGGTATCGCTCAGGAGAACACCAGCGGGATCGTGGATAAGTCTGTGGTAGATACCACATATAAAGTTTATTACCTGAATAATGATAACATCCATATTGAAGGCGTGTCGGCAATCTATACGTCGGAGACAGCCATGGAACTTATGGAAGAATGTCTGGAAAGTTTAAAGGCAGATCCTGAGGATGAGAATCTCAAGGCGACTATTCCTGAAGATGTAGAGGTGTTGGATCAGGTTTATGACGAAGTCACAAAGCAGGTGGATCTTTATTTTAACAGCGCCTACAGGAATATTCCCAAAAATCAGGAGATCCTTGTGCGGGCTGCTATTGTAAAGACGCTGACCCAGTTTGACGGTGTTATTGACTATGTTCAGTTTTTCATTGACGGCACAGCCATGACGGAGAGCGATGGCCAGCCGATGATTATGATGCAGTCAGATTTCGTGGACAATACCCGTGCTGATGTTAAACGGCTCAATCAGGAGACAATCCGCCTTTACTTTGCCAGCTCTGACGGGACAAAGCTGGTGGCAGAGGATATTTATGTTCATTACTCTAAAAATGTGTCTCTGGAGCGGGTCATTGTGGAGAGTCTGATTTCCGGGCCGATCTCGGAAAATCTTAATCCTACCATGTCATCGGACGTGAAGCTTTACGATGACGTCAGCGTGACTGACGGCACATGTTCCGTGGATTTTAATCAGCGCTTTTTAGACCGGATCAAAGACCAGAGTTTTGCCATTAATGTTTACTCTGTGGTCAATTCTCTGACGGAGCTGGATTATATTCAGCAGGTACAGATAAAGATTGACGGGAAAATCGTGGAGGGGAACGATGAAACCATATCTTTGGCGCAGCCCCTCTCAAGAAATGAAGATCTGATCGTACGGCCATCGGATACACCGCCGGTGGTGGAGAGCAGCACCGGTGGTGCGGAGCAGACCGAAGTTACGGCAGACACGGCTGTGCCTGAGCAGACGGAAATGTCAGACATGGCAGAGAGTGACACTGCTCAGACAGAAAGCGAAGCGGCGGAGCAGACCCAGGTTCCGGATTCGGTGTCTGAAACGGTAAATGACAGTGCCGCTTAGAAAAATGAGGTAGCGGCTTTTTTTAGATAGGAGTACTTATGGTATTGCGTCCTGTATTATGGCTTGGGCTGGCTTATATTACAGGAGAGCTGCTGGCATGGGCGATCCCGGAAGTTTCGGCCGGAATGATCCTGTCCGGGGCAGTATGCCTTGGAATTTATGGCGCTTTTGGGATGACCTTTGGGAAATGGGGCAGACTGCGAAAGATAAAAGCTGCGGATTTGGCAGTTTTCGCAGTGCTGCCCTTGTTTTTTTTGTGGGGATGTTTAAACTTCTATAGCGCAATGTCCTGGGAGATGGACAGCGATGACACCCTTCGGAAAAAAATTGAAGAGGGAGAGGTGGGGACAACCTTTGTAGGGACACTGGAGCGGACGGAAGAAAAAACAAATAGCTGGTATTTTTTCATGTCCGGGTGCGAGGAGCTGAGCGAGGGTCAGATCCTTGTCTCCATTAAAAAAACAGAGCTGGACATTCCGGGAACGGATTTTACACCGGGAGATATTTTAAGTGTTTCCGGTGAACCGGAGTTGTTTGCCCCGCCTGGTAATGAGGGGGGATTTAATGAGTGGCTGTACTATCATTCCCGGAAAATCCGGGCGAGGATATGGGCTGATCAGGTCTCTGTCCTGAAAGAAAGTGCTTCCGTTTTGGAGATTGGCGCGAAAAATCTGAGATTGTGGATCAGAGATGGCTGTCAGAGATGGCTGCGGGGGAGTAGTGCCGGGATCACTTTAAGTATGGTGTGCGGAGATACATCTCTTATGGACCCGAATGTAGATCTTCTCTATCAGAAAAGCGGTATTTCCCATATTCTGGCCATCTCCGGGCTGCATATCACCTTTCTTGGTATGGGAATTTTCCAACTGCTGAGAAAACTCCGGCTGCCTGCAAAACTATGTATCCTGTCCGGGATGGGGGCCGTCATTGTTTATGGGTGGTTTACCGGGATGGCGTCCTCCACTGGCAGATCGGTGATCATGACGCTTATTTCTCTGGGGGCCCGATGGACTGGACGGACCTGTGACCGAAAAACAGCGCTGGTCCTGGCAGCGCTTATCCTTCTTGTCCCGTCGCCCCTGATGATTACCCAGCCGGGATTTTTGCTGTCATTCGCGGCGGTGGGCTGTTTGATGCTGTGTCCGGAAGAACAGGGCAGTGGCCCTTTACCTCAGGATAAGGATAATTCCGGGACCAAAAGATCCGGGGCAAAAAAAAGATGGCTGTGGGATGGGCAGAGGGTTCTGGATTTTTTGAAAAATCACATGATTTCCCCCATATATGTGACGGCGGGAATGTTTCCTGTGCTTTCCGGATGTTTTTATGAGATTTCCATGTATAGTCTGATCATTAATCTGGCGGTGATCCCTCTCATGAATTTTGTCTATCCGGCCATGCTTGTAGCAGCTCTGACTGCGCCCCTGGCGGGCCATGCCGGATTTTTTCTCTACAGATTTATTGAGGGAATCCTCGGATTTTATGAGGCTTTGTGCCGGCTGAGTTTAAAACTGCCCGGAGCTGCAATGATTACCGGTCAGATGTCTGTGCCGGCCATCTGTCTTCTTTATGGGATTTTCGGCGCAGGAGCAGTCTTCCACCACAGGGCGCGTCCGGCGGGGGCCAGAAAAAAGCCGGTCTTTTTGGCAGCCGCCTTATGCTCACTTTTATGCGGCATATGCCTGCTCCTTGCACCCCAAAGGCCGCAGCATATGACAGTGACCATGGTGGATGTGGGGCAGGGAGACTGTTTTTTGCTTCAGACTCCTGACGGGAAAAATATTCTCGTAGACGGAGGAAGCAGCGATGAGAAAAATGTGGGGAAATATACCATTATTCCTTTTCTCAAGGCCAGAGGCGTGAGGTCGCTGGACGCGGTATTTCTCTCCCACATGGATGAAGATCATATTTGTGGCGTGGAAGAGATTCTCTCCTCGTCTGTGTGGCCGTCTTCCTGGGGCGGTGACCTAAGGATTCCCGGAAGTGTTGAGATAAAAAATATTATTGTATCCCGGACGGCCCAAAATGATGACGGCTATGAAAAATTGCGCCGCCTCTGTGATCCCTGGAAAACTGTATGCGCTGCTGCCAGTGCGGGGGAGGAACTGTCCTTTGGCGATGTTAAAATCCGGGTTTTGTGGCCAGGAGAAGAGATGTCGGACTTTGCGGGGGACAAAAACGATTTAAGTCTTGTTCTCCACATTTTCTATGGAGCCTTTGACATGCTCTTTACAGGGGATATAGGAGCTTCTGTGGAGAGTGGGATAGTCGGTCAGATGGAAGCCTGGGGGATAAGCGGCTGTGATGTTTTGAAAGTGGCTCATCATGGTTCTAAAAACAGTACGGAGGATTACTTTTTATCGCACGTCCGGCCTAAGATCGCCCTGATTTCCTGCGGCAGGGATAATTTCTACGGTCATCCCCACGAAGAACTTTTAAGGCGGCTGGAAATGGCTAAATGTAAGACATACGTTACATCCTGGGATGGGGAACTGATCATAGAAACTGACGGAAAGTATATAAAAACTGTTGTCTGGGGGCAGGGGGACCGGTATAATAGGAAAAGGAGGTAGATCATCATTATGAAATATAAATCAGTCAACGATCTGAAGACGATAGCTTTAAAGGATGCCCGGCTGACTTTGGCCGTCATGTCTTCAGATCAGCTTCGGCTTAACGTTGAGGGTCCGGTAATCCGTGGAGATAACCCTAATAATAACCGATATGAGGATATGTACTGTGTTTTAATGGAGCTTCTTTTCGACCAGGTGGATGTGAAGGGGTTTGTTCTCCAAGGATATAAATATTATGATGCCGATGGGAAACTTCTTGAGACGGTGCCGGACCGCCCGCTGACCCCGCAGGAGCAGAGAGACGCCCTTCTTTTCAATGACAATGCCTGGGTGTTTTCTCTGGATCAAAATGAAGACGGAATTTGGAGACTTGTCTATGATCTGGAGGAAGAGGGGACGGTTAATACTTATGAGATCCGCTTTACCTTTAAGGACTGCATTGCTTCCTGGGATCGTTTCAGTGGGCCGGTGGAAGGATAGAGATTATGCGCACGTTAAATGAACATATAAAAAATCGCACTTTTAAAAATGTATATTTGATTTACGGTCCGGAAGATTATCTGAGGCGCCAGTACAGAGATAAACTCAAAGACGCTGTCCTTCCTGAAGGGGATACGGTCAATTACAATTACTATGAAGGCAAAGGGACTAATGTGGATGAGGTGATTGAGCTGGCCCAGACCATGCCTTTTTTCGCCCCGCACCGGCTGATCATTATGGAAAATACCGGGTTTTTTGCAACATCAAGCGATAAGATGGCCGCCTTTGTCAAGTCCATACCTGAGACGACTATTCTTGTTTTTGTGGAGGAAAATGTGGATCGCCGGAATAAACTTTTTAAGGCGGTCACTCAGACCGGCTACGGGGCCAATATGGAAAGCCCTTCTCAGGATACCTTGGTGCAGTGGATCGGCGGAATCCTCAAGCAGAATGGACGAAAAATTACAAAAAATGATGTGATCACATTTTTGTCCCTGGTATCTTTGGATATGGAAAATATTCGCCAGGAGCTGGAAAAGCTCGTATGTTACACCATGGGAAGGGATGTGGTGACAGAGGCGGATATAAAAGCCGTATGCAGTGTACACACAGAAAGCAGGATTTTTGACATGATTGGTGCTGTAGCGGGGAAAAATAAACGCCAGGCGCTGGCATTGTATAATGATCTTCAGACACTGCGGGAGCCGCCTCTGCGTATTCTCTATCTGATGAGCCGCCAGTTTAACACTCTCCTCCAGATTCGGGAACTGTCCGGACAGGGATTTCCCAATCATATTATCGCCCAGAGGACAGGGATGAAAGAATTTGTGGTGAAGAAAAATTCCGGGCTGGCGAGACGCTTTTCTGTGGAGGAACTGCGCCAGGCTGTAGAATTTTGCGCTCAGATGGAGGAAGATGTTAAGACCGGAAAACTTCCAGATCAGATCGCCGTCGAGCTGGTGATTTATAAATATACGGCGTAGAGAAATGGCAGGAGAAAATTCTTTTCATCTGACGTAAAACACAAAAAAAGGTTCCAGGCTGAGGGTTTCCTGGAACCTTTTTTTGCATCAGTCTTCCTGTTTTAGAAAAGAAGGCTGCTATTGATTACGCAAGCTTATTTACAGCAAGATTGAGACGGCTGATCTTTCTGGAAGCTGTATTTTTATGATATACACCTTTGCTTGCAGCTTTGTCGATAGCACTTGTAGCGGCAAGAAGAGCTGTCTTTGCTGCATCCGCATCTTTAGCGGCGATAGCGGCGTCTACCTTCTTGATAGCTGTCTTAACGCTGGATTTGATAGATTTGTTGCGAGCTGCCTTTGTCTGGTTTACTAAAATTCTTTTCTTTGCTGATTTAATATTAGCCATACTTTTTTTCTGACCTCCAACTATGATTTGATCTCTCTGTTATAATGGCGGAGCCTAAAGGTTTAGCTCCATGGGTATGATAAAACGGTAACGCATCAGTCATTCTCTATGACTGGGGTTACATAAATTGTTGGTTTTCGTATGCGGACACGGACACGGACGTTCACGAAAACACACTGCTATAATAATATTAAATATTCTTAAAAATGTCAATACATAATTTTTACGGCTGGTGGAAAAATGTTATAAAACCGTTACTATGTCACAGCCGATTTGATGCAGGAACCTCCAGCAAATGAGCAATCATAGCTGCGGAAGCTGCGGTAAAGCCTGAAAAGCAGGCCGGGTTGCCAATACGGCGTGGAGGGACTGTGAATCGTAACAGAAAAAGCAGAAAGAAAGGATTGCTGTTATGCGGGAAGGATCAGCATATATACGGACAGACCTTGCCATTGAATCTGCCCAGGATTTTTCCAGAGGCGGGCAGTCTCTGGAAGGTGTATCTGTCCGGGAAAGGGATGTGGAGAATGGGGAAATACACATTACCCATGTTCATATAAAAGATGAGACCGGTGCCAGAAAACTTCAGAAACCAGTAGGAAGGTACATTACTCTGGAGACTCCCTATCTGGCCAAAGAGGACCGGTCGTACCACCAGGAGATCACCTCGGCTCTCATGGAGGAGCTGAGACATTTGATTCCGGATATAAACACTAAAAAGATTCTTGTTGTAGGTATTGGAAACCGGGAGATTACGCCGGACGCCCTTGGTCCTATGGTTGTGGATCATTTATTTATTACAAGACATCTTGTCCGGGAATACGGGGAAAACTCCAAGGTGACCAGGGGGCTTGGCACAGTCAGCGCTATTGCACCGGGGGTGATGGCTCAGACTGGAATGGAGGGCAGGGAAGTGATCTGCGGGATCATCCATGAGACTCATCCTGATGTAGCGATTATTATTGACGCCCTGGCAGCCCGCAGTGTGAGCCGGTTAAATACAACTATCCAACTGACAGATGCGGGGATCAGTCCTGGTTCCGGCGTTGGCAACCACAGACACGGACTGAACCGGGAGTCACTGGGAATTCCGGTAGTAGCCATCGGCATTCCGACAGTCATTGACGCGGCCACCATTGTCAACGATACGATGAACTCGCTCATGGAGGCCCTGGAACAGAGGGGAGTATATCAGGATGTTTATGATGCTGTACGTTCTTTCGACCATCAGGAAAAATATTTGCTCATGAGGGAATTGATGGCGCCGGAAGTGGCCAATATGTTTGTTACACCCAAAGATATTGATGAGACCATTGGCAGGATCAGTTATACCATATCCGAGGCGATTAACTCTATATGTCATCCTATAGAAGGTGACATATCCTGTCCGTCATAGAATATAATGTACTGTGCCGTCTTGGCAGAATGCCGGAAAATGGTATAGGTGACGGAGATGGGAAGTGATGTGTTGCGGCAAAAAAAGAAGATCCTGCTGCTGGCGGCTGTAGCTGGCGGGATGGCTGTGTTATTACAGGGATGGCGTGATGGCGGCCAAGGGGCAGACTTTGCGCTGTATAGAGAGAAGATCATAGAAATTGCAGGCGGCACACTGTTTCCCGCAGCTTCCTATGAGGAAGGAAGTTTGGACTGGGCCGGTAATCTCGCCGATAAGATCACCCGTATGGCCGGTCATATATTTTTTCCTGTTCAGGATTATGACCTGGATTATGAGAAATCCCAGGATCTTTATACCGCAGACGAATATTATCCACCGAAGGATGAGCTGGAGGCTATGGCCCGAAATACCGGTGATTTTGACAATGAAGAGGACTTTGGGCAGAATATGGATCAGACTCAGGCCCGGAATGATGACCAGGATCAGGACGGAACCAAAGCCCAGGGGGATGACGAGTCCCTGATCCCGGCGGTGGCCACGCCGGCCAACGGGGTTATTTATTCCAGACAGTCACTTTATGACTATAATTTTCTTATGAACAATTTTTATATTACCGATTCATCTACATCTTCTGATGCCAGCCTTATTAATGGAGAAACTCTTTTAAACCGTGATCTAACACTGGACCTCACCGGCGATGATCCGGTTATTCTCATTTACCATACACATTCTCAGGAAAAATTTGCGGACAGCCGTGACGGCTATGTGGAAGATACCGTGGTGGGGCTGGGAAATACGTTGACCTCCATTCTTCAGGAAAAATATAAGATCAGCGTCTATCACGATACAGGTGTCTATGATATGATTGATGGAGTAGAAGACCGGAATGAAGCTTACTCCCTGGCTCAGGAAGCGATTACTTCTATATTGGCCCAAAATCCGTCTATTAAAGTGGTGATTGATCTTCACCGGGACGGAGTTGCCCAGGACACCCATCTGGTAACAGAGGTCAACAAAAAACCTACGGCCCAGATCATGTTTTTTAACGGTCTGTGCCGCAATGCCAATAATGATACCGCCGGGTATCTTCAAAATCCCTATCTTACCGATAATCTGGCCTTCAGTCTTCAAATGCAGTTAAAGGCTGCGGAAAAATATCCGGGATTTACCCGGCGCATATACCTTAGAGATTACCGGTATAATATGCATTTGTGTCCGAGATCATTGCTGGTTGAGTGCGGCGCTCAGACAAATACCGTAGAGGAAGCGCAAAATGCCATGGAACCTCTGGCGGATTTATTGTACTGTGTATTGTCCGGTCAGTAAATTTATGATATAATAACGTGAAAAACTGATGTAAAAAAGACAGTGCCAGAACAGGGGCGGCCAGGCTCGCAAAGCTGTTTTGACACTGATTTTATGTACTGATGCCAGGGCGCGAAGGTGCGATAGCAGGTCGCGGCTGTGGTATCATGAGGTCTAATTTTAATTTGACCTCAACATCTTTACGTGGAAGAAAGTAGGAGGAATTTACGTGAGTGTAGACCAGAGCAGAATACGGAATTTTTGTATTATTGCCCATATTGATCATGGTAAATCCACGCTGGCGGACCGTATTATCGAAAAAACCGGACTGCTTACCAGCCGTGAGATGCAGAATCAGGTGCTGGATAATATGGATCTGGAACGTGAAAGAGGCATTACAATTAAAGCTCAGGCAGTCCGCATTGTCTATAAGGCAAAGGACGGCGAGGAATATATTTTTAATCTTATTGATACACCGGGACATGTGGATTTTAACTATGAGGTATCCCGGAGCCTGGCGGCCTGCGATGGCGCTATCCTTGTGGTTGATGCGGCCCAGGGGATCGAGGCTCAGACATTGGCCAACGTTTACCTGGCCCTGGATCACGATCTTGAGATTATGCCGGTGATCAACAAGATCGACTTGCCAAGCGCGGATCCGGACCGGGTTGTGGCGGAGATTGAGGACGTCATCGGCCTTGAGGCTCACGACGCTCCAAGAATTTCAGCAAAGACCGGGGAAAATGTGGATCAGGTCCTTGAGCAGATTATCACAAAGATCCCGGCACCAACTGGAGATGTCAATGCGCCCCTGCAGGCTTTGATCTTTGATGCGGTTTATGATCCCTATAAAGGCGTTATTGTATTTTTCCGGGTAAAAGAAGGTCGTATTGCCAAAGGTACTCCGGTGAAGATGATGGCTACCGGCGCTTCCTTCGAAGTGGTGGAAGTCGGATATTTTGGTCCGGGACAGTTTATCCCCTGCGATGAGCTGACTGCCGGCATGGTAGGATACATGACTGCCAGCATTAAAAATCTGAAAGACACCCATGTGGGCGATACGATTACCAATTTGGAGAACCCCTGCAAAGAGCCTCTGCCCGGCTACAAGAAAGTCAATCCCATGGTATATTGCGGCATGTATCCGGCGGACGGGGCCAAGTACGGCGATTTAAGGGACGCCCTTGAAAAACTTCAACTCAATGACGCCTCCCTCCAATTTGAGGCAGAGACCAGTGTAGCCCTTGGATTTGGTTTCCGCTGCGGCTTTCTCGGACTTCTACACCTGGAGATTATCCAGGAGCGTCTGGAACGGGAGTTCAACCTGGATTTGGTGACAACGGCGCCGTCGGTTATTTATAAAGTCCATAAGACCAACGGGGAAGTTCTTGAACTGACCAATCCTTCCAACCTGCCGGATCCTTCCGAAATTGAATATATGGAGGAACCTGTTGTGTCGGCAGAGATCATGGTGACTACAGAATTTATCGGCCCCATTATGGACTTGTGCCAGGAACGGCGGGGCGTTTATCAGGGAATGGAATATATGGAGACGACACGGGCGCTGCTAAAATATGTCCTTCCCTTAAATGAAATTATCTACGACTTTTTTGACGCTCTGAAATCTCGCTCCAGAGGTTATGCTTCTTTTGACTATGAGATGAAAGGGTATCAGAGATCACCTTTGGTGAAGCTGGATATTCTTGTCAACAGGGAGGAAGTGGACGCTCTGTCCTTTATTGTCTTTGAAGGGTCTGCCTATGAGCGGGGAAGAAAAATGTGTGAAAAGCTTAAAGAGGAAATTCCGAGACAGCTTTTTGAAATCCCTATCCAGGCGGCCATCGGAAGTAAGATCATTGCCAGGGAGACAGTGAAAGCTCTGCGCAAGGATGTGCTGGCCAAGTGTTATGGCGGCGATATCAGCCGTAAGAGAAAGCTTCTGGAAAAGCAGAAAGAAGGAAAGAAGCGGATGCGCCAGATAGGAAATGTGGAGATTCCCCAGAAAGCCTTTATGAGCGTTCTCAAGCTGGACGATAAGTAAAATAGATGTATGATCAAGACGGTGTTGTAATCTTATGGAAAAACTGGAACTTTATATCCACTATCCTTTTTGCGTAAAAAAATGCCGATACTGCGATTTTTTATCCGGACCATCGGATGAAAAGAGCAGACATTTATATATAGAAGCTTTGTGCCGGGAAATCGCCTTTTTGGCGCCTCTGTACAGGGATTGGGTTGTGGACACGGTGTTTATGGGCGGAGGAACCCCGTCGCTTATGTCTGCAGATGAGCTGGCACAGGTGATGGAACAGCTCCGGACATTTTTCAGGCTGGCTTCGGACTGTGAGATCACGATGGAGGCCAATCCGGGAACGTTAGATAGCGGGAAAGCCAAAGCTATAGCCCGTTTGGGAATCAATCGGCTGAGCCTGGGACTTCAGTCTGCCCAGGAAAAGGAGCTGGTCTGTCTTGGCCGGATACATACTTTTGAAGATTTCCTGGAAAGTTTCAGACTTGTCCGGGGGGCGGGGATTCAAAATTTAAACGTGGATCTTATGTCCGGTCTGCCTGGACAGACTTTAGAGTCCTGGGAAGATACTCTGGAAAAGGTTTTAAACTTAGGGCCGGAACATATTTCCGCCTATAGCCTGATTATTGAGGAGAACACCCCTTTTTATGAGCTTTATGGCAGGGCAGGTACCTGCCCGACAATACCCCTGCCTGATGAGGACACGGAAAGGCAGATGTATGCCAGAACCGGGAAGATGCTGGCAGACCGGGGCTATGGCCGCTATGAAATTTCCAATTACGCCAAAAAAGGTTATGAGTGTCGCCATAACGTAGGTTACTGGCGGAGACGGGACTATCTTGGCCTGGGACTTGGCGCTGCCAGTCTTTCATTTGGCAGACGTTTTGAAAATACGGCGGATCTGGAAAAATATATGGATATTTTTTCAAAAGAGCCCTCCCGACCCTGCGATCTTTCCGCTGGGGCCTTTGACCTTAGCCATGAAAATATCCATCATCTGACACGTCAGGAGGCTATGGAGGAATTTATGTTTCTCGGACTGCGCATGTGTGAAGGAGTAAATGCCAATACCTTTCGGGATACTTTTGGCCTTTCGATGATGGATGTTTTTGGCGGCCCTGTGAGAAAACATTGTCAGGAAGGTCTTCTTAATTATATAGAAGAAACAGGACAGCTTTATCTGACCGAAAGAGGTATTGACCTTTCCAACTATGTTCTGTGTGATTTTGTCTGAATCAAAGATGCCCTGGTAAACTGCAGCAAAAGCCAGATTTGTGCCATATAGCACAGACCTGGCTTTTGCTGCAGTTTAAGCCCGCGCTGCATCTGCTGGCTTACTATTCACAGTCCCCTCCACACTGCATTCGCAATCCCGCCTGCTTTGCAGGCTTTACCGCTGCTGCCGCAGCTTAGGATTGCTCATTTGGTGGAGGTTCCTGCTTCGCAGTCCGATTTGAAACAGATACCCATCTTCTTACGAGCAAGCTCGATGAATCTGTGTATCTGCTTCAAATGGACTGTGAATAGTAACACTTTTTTGAAAATTATTTTCAAAGACCTATTGACAAAAGGGGAATATAGTGATATTTTATGTACATAAGGTATTAGCACTCTACCTTATCGAGTGCTAATAACCAGGCTGAAAGGAGTGATTCTGTGGATTTGGATGAAAGAAAAACCAAGATTTTAAATGCCATCATCCAGACGTACCTGGATACAGGTGAGCCTGTGGGATCGAGAACCATTTCAAAATTCACGGATCTCAATTTAAGTTCAGCGACGATCCGAAACGAGATGGCAGATCTGGAAGAGATGGGATTTATTTTGCAGCCCCATACATCTGCGGGACGTATCCCTTCGGATAAAGGTTACCGATTTTATGTGGATAACATGATGAAGGATAAGATCGCCCAGGTAGATGAGATGAAGGAACTGATGATCGAGAAGGCGGATAAGGTAGATCAACTGCTCAAGCAGGTGGCAAAGCTGCTGGCGGTGAACACCAATTACGCTTCGCTGATCACAACTCCCCAGTATAAGCGCAATAAGCTTCGCTTTATTCAATTGTCAAAAGTTGATGAGCAGCAGATCCTTGTCGTTATTATGATCGACAGCAGCATTATTAAAAACCGGCTGATTAATACAGAGGAACCGGTAGAGCAGGAAGATGTTGTGAAGCTAAATATATTATTGAACACATTCCTTCAGGGTCTGAGTCTTCAGGAGATTAATATGGAGATGATCCAGAAGCTCAAAGTCCAGGCCCAGGGCCACAGCAAGGTGATCAGCGATGTGATTGACGCAATTGCCCAGGCTATTCAGGAGGAGGATGATGTGGAAATCTATACCAGCGGCGCCACAAACCTGTTAAGCTATCCCGAACTTGGTGACCGGGAGAAAGCAAAAGAGCTGATGTCCACATTTGAGGAGAAGCAGGCTCTTGTAGATCTCATTGAGGAGAATCTGGAGAGTGATGATCAGGGAGATCACAGGATTCAGGTTTATATTGGTTCAGAATCCCAGGTAAAAACCATGAAGGATTGCAGTATTGTTACTGCCACCTATGAATTGGAAGAGGGTGTTCAGGGCACCATTGGTATTGTGGGACCGAAACGTATGGATTATCAAAAGGTTGTCGGCAACCTTCAGACGATGATGAACCAACTGGATACTATTTTTAAGAAGAATAAATAAAAGAGGTGAATGCAGTGGCAGATTTAGATAGAGAAGAAGAATTTATGGAAGAAACTCAGAAAAATGACAATGGGGATATTGCCCAGGAGGAAAAACTGTCGCCGGAAGAAACTGAGGGTGAGACAACGGAGGAAGTATCCGGGAAAGATGATTCTCAGGATGAGGATGCCGATGTCGATACTGACCAGGAGGACGGCGATGGCAAAAAGAAGAGCCGCTTCTTCGGAAAGAAAGAGAAGAAGAAAGATAAGAAGGATCAGCAGATCGAAGACCTCACTGACCGTCTTATGCGTCAGATGGCTGAGTTTGATAATTTCCGGAAACGTACCGAGAAAGAGAAAGCTCAGATGTTTGACAGCGGAGCCAGCGACATTCTTGAAAAGATCCTTCCGGTCATTGACGATATGGAGAGAGGTCTTCAGGCTTTAAGCGATGAAGAGAAAGAAAATTCCTTTGCCAAAGGCATGGAGATGATCTACAAAAAATTGATGGGCATTTTGGAAAACGCCGGCGTTGAGCCTATTGACGCTGCCGGCAAGGAGTTTGACCCCAATTTTCATAATGCGGTTATGCAAAGTCCGAGTGAAGAGTATGAATCCGGCTATGTGGTTTCAGAACTTCAGAAAGGCTATATGTATAAAGATAAAGTGCTTCGGCACAGTATGGTAATTGTTGCAGAATAATGTGAGCGGTTTTTTGTTTCCCCCAGGCCATGGCACTGAGGGCGGATGACCGCCGGAATGTTTGAAATATATACAGGAGGAATTGATTATGAGTAAAATTATTGGTATTGACTTAGGTACAACAAATTCATGTGTCGCTGTTATGGAAGGTGGTAAGCCAGTAGTTATCGCAAATACAGAAGGCGCGAGAACAACACCCAGTGTTGTAGCCTTCACAAAAACGGGAGAGCGTCTCGTAGGTGAGCCGGCAAAACGTCAGGCCGTAACTAACGCGGACAACACTATTTCATCTATTAAACGTCACATGGGCACAGATTACAGAGTAGAGATTGACGGAAAGAAGTATTCTCCCCAGGAAATTTCCGCAATGATCCTCCAGAAATTGAAAGGTGACGCTGAGAGCTACCTTGGCGAGAAAGTAACCGAAGCTGTGATCACTGTACCGGCTTACTTTAACGATGCACAGAGACAGGCAACAAAAGATGCCGGTAAGATTGCCGGCCTTGAAGTAAAACGTATTATCAATGAGCCTACAGCCGCAGCTTTGGCTTATGGCCTTGACAATGAAAAAGAACAGAAGATTATGGTATACGACCTTGGCGGCGGTACATTCGATGTTTCCGTTATTGAGATCGGCGACGGCGTTATCGAGGTACTGGCTACAAGCGGTGATAATCACCTTGGCGGCGATGACTTCGATGAGAAGGTTACACGCTACATGCTGGATGAGTTTAAGAGAACAGAAGGCGTAGACCTGTCCGGTGACAAGATGGCTATGCAGAGACTTCGTGAAGCTGCTGAAAAAGCTAAGAAAGAACTTTCCAGCGCAGCTACAACAAACATTAACCTTCCGTTCATCACAGCAACCGCTGAAGGCCCGAAACATTTTGACATGAACCTGACACGGGCTAAGTTCGATGAACTGACCCATGATCTTGTTGAGAGAACCGTTATCCCTGTTCAGAACGCGTTAAGAGACGCAGGTATTACAGCAGCCGAGCTTGGCAAGGTACTTCTTGTCGGCGGTTCCACACGTATCCCTGCAGTTCAGGATAAAGTAAGACAGCTTACAGGTCATGAGCCAAGCAAGAATCTTAATCCGGATGAGTGCGTAGCTATCGGTGCCGCTATTCAGGGCGGTAAGCTTGCAGGCGATGCCGGTGCCGGTGACATCCTTCTTCTGGACGTAACACCTCTGACACTGTCTATCGAGACTATGGGAGGTATTGCTACACACCTGATCGAGAGAAATACAACGATTCCTACAAGAAAGAGCCAGATCTTCTCCACAGCGGCAGATAATCAGACAGCCGTTGATATCAACGTTGTACAGGGCGAGCGTCAGTTCGCCAGAGATAACAAGAGCCTTGGCCAGTTCCGTCTGGATGGTATCGCTCCTGCAAGACGGGGCGTTCCTCAGATCGAGGTTACCTTTGATATCGACGCCAACGGTATTGTAAACGTATCCGCCAAAGACCTTGGTACAGGCAGAGAGCAGCATATCACTATCACCGCAGGCTCCAATATGTCTGAGGATGAGATCAATAAGGCTGTTCAGGAAGCTAAATCTTACGAAGCTCAGGATAAGAGACGTAAAGAAGGCGTTGAGGCAAGAAACGAAGCGGATAGCATGGTATTCCAGACCGAGAACGCTCTTAAAGAAGTCGGCGACAAAGTCAGCGCTGATGATAAAGCCAAAGTTCAGGCTGAAATTGACAGCTTGAAGAAACTCCTTGAGGAGACAGCCAACATTGAAGAACTGACAGATACGCAGATCAATGATCTGAAAGCCGGAAAGCAGAGACTGATGGATGCCGCTCAGGGCGTATTTACAAAGATGTATGAAGCTGCCGGAGCCAATGCCCAGGGCAATGCCGGACCAAATCCGGGAGCCGGTTCTGCAGATAATGGATCTTCTTACCAGAACAACGATGATGTTGTTGACGCGGATTACAAAGAAGTATAAAATGATACAGGCGCCAAAAGTTTATGGAGCTGCGTCCGTGCAGGCATTACTTTGAAACGCGCAAAACATCAAAAAGGATACGGTCTGTCACAGTTGTGGCAGACCGCATCTTACTGTAAGTAGCTCGTGTCATCCGCGTTAAATTTAATACGGATGACACTCGTATGAATGGAGATAAGTTATGGCAGAGACAAAGAGAGATTATTATGAAGTCCTGGGTGTGTCCAAAACGGCCACCGAGGCTGAATTGAAAAAAGCTTATCGTCAGCTTGCCAAAAAGTATCATCCGGATATTAATCCAGGGGACAAAGAGGCGGAGGCCAAGTTTAAAGAAGCATCGGAAGCCTACGCTGTTTTAAGTGATCCGGAAAAGCGCCGTCAGTATGACCAGTTTGGCCACGCTGCTTTTGAACAGGGCGGAGGCACCGGCGGTTTCGGCGGCTTTGGCGGTTTCGATTTTGGCGGCGACATGGGCGATATTTTTGGCGATATTTTTGGCGATCTGTTTGGCGGCGGACGCAGCCGCAGGGCTTATAACGGCCCTATGCAGGGCGCCAATGTAAAGATTAATATGCGGATTTCCTTTATGGAAGCCGTTTTTGGCGTGGATAAGCGTATCGAGATCAACCTGAAGGATGAATGCCCTCACTGCCATGGCAGTGGCGCCAAGCCTGGGACGCAGCCTGAAACATGTCCGAAATGCGGCGGTAAAGGCCAGGTGGTTTATACCCAGCAGTCTCTTTTCGGAACTGTTCGCAATGTCCAGACGTGTCCGGACTGCCACGGAACAGGAAAGATTGTCCGTGAAAAATGTACAGACTGCGGCGGTACCGGGTATGTGAAAAATAAAAAGACCATTGAAATCCCAATTCCGGCAGGTATTGACTCCGGGCAGAGTGTGCGTATCCGGGGGAAAGGCGAACCGGGAACTAACGGAGGTCCGAGAGGTGATCTTCTTGTAGGTATTACAGTGGACCGTCATCCGGTATTCCAGCGTCAGAATAATGATATTTATTCCACAGTGCCTATCAGCTTTGCCCAGGCGGCTTTGGGAGGAGATATTACTATTCAGACAGTGGACGGAGATATTGTGGAAAATATCCGGCCCGGCACACAGACAGATACCCAGATCCGGTTAAAAGGACGGGGTGTGCCGACTATAAGGAATAAAAATATCCGCGGCGATCACTATGTAACTTTAGTCGTTCAGGTTCCCGAACGGCTGAATAATGAGCAGAAAGAACTGATCCGCCAGTTGGACGCTTCTCTGAGAGGCGAAAATCCCACCGCTTCATCTGCCGGGACTCAGGCATCAGGATCAGAACATAAAAAGAAAAAAAGCTTTATGGATAAAGTAAAAGAAGCTTTTGAAGACTGAAATGAGGGCAGTTCTCAAAATAATTTTGAGAACTGTCTGTTTTTATGTTATGATGAAAGAGTTAGAATCTATTTTGACGACATAGCTTATGATCATTGAGACGAAAAGAATCTGATGAAAAAGGAGGATATTCATTTGAGATGGAATAAATATACGTTAAGTACAACAACCCAGGCGGTGGACCTGATCAGCTATACCTTGGGAGAAATGGGCATTGAGGGCATTGAGATCCAGGATAAGGTGCCTCTATCTGAGGAGGATAAAAAGAAGATGTTCATTGATATACTGCCGGATCTTGGTCCTGATGACGGGAAAGCGCTGGTGTCTTTCTATATTGATCCCAGCCAGGATCATGAGGATACGATTCAGAGAGTCCTCAATGAAATTTACGGGCTGAGAGATTTTGTGGATATTGGGGAGGCCACCATCACAAAATCCCAGACAGCCGATGAGGACTGGATGAATAACTGGAAAAAATACTGGAAGCCTTTTAAGGTGGATGACGCTATAATTATCAAACCGACGTGGGAGACAGTGGACGATGTGCCGGAAGGTACTCTTGTGGTGGAACTTGATCCGGGTACGTCCTTCGGCACAGGTATGCACCATACCACCCGCCTTTGCATTACCCAGATTAAAAAGTATTTACAGCCGGAGTACAAACTGCTGGATGTGGGCTGCGGCAGCGGCATCCTTACCATTATCTCCATGCTTTTGGGCTGTCGGGAGGCTACCGCTACAGATATTGATCCCCACGCTGTTGACGCGGCGGTGGAAAACGCCAAAGGCAATCACTTGGATATGTCCCGCTGCCGCTTTTTGTGTGGAGACGTAATTTCAGACAATGAATTTTGCGAGACCGTGGATATGGGACAGTATGACATGGTGGTGGCCAATATTCTGGCAGATGTGATCATTCCTCTTTCTAAAGTGCTGCGGGAGCATATGAAGCCGGGAGCCCTTTTTGTTTCCTCAGGCATTATCGACATGAAGGAGGAGGCTGTGCGCCAGGCCCTTTTGGAGAACGGCTTTGAAATTGTGGAAGTGACTTACAGTGGAGAGTGGGTATCCTTTACAGTCCGGGCTTAATGATTGCCGGAGCAGCAGCAATGTCTGTCAGTGACGGATTGACAGTTCTAAATACATTATGATATGATACTCTAAGTGCGATTAAGGGGATGAGCGGATGCCGAGATTTTTTGTGAAACCGGACCAGGTGGATGACACTTCCATTGTGATCACGGGAAATGACGTCAACCATATTAAAAATGTTCTGAGAATGCGCTGCGGCGAGGAAGTCTCTGTCAGCGACGGCCAGGGAAAAGATTATTTTTGCACCATTGAGTCCCTGGATAAAGACCAGGTGTGCCTTCATATTGAAAATTCATGGGATTCCTATGTGGAACTTCCGGCGAAGCTTTATCTTTTCCAGGGCCTTCCCAAGGGGGATAAGATGGATCTGATCGTACAGAAGGCTGTGGAGCTTGGAGTTTTTGAGATCATACCTGTAGTCACAGCCCGGACGATCGTCCATCTGGACCCTAAGAAAGCTCCGAAAAAGGTGGAGAGGTGGCAGTCTTTATGTGAGAGCGCGGCAAAGCAGTCTGGCCGGGGGATCATCCCTACAGTGGCTCCGGTTACATCCTTTAAAGATGCCCTGAATAGGGCTTCCCATATGGACGCTGTGATTATGCCCTATGAGCAGGCCAAAGGCATGGATGCAGCCCGGAAGGCGGTTCGAGAGATGAATAACAAAAAAAACATAGGGATTTTTATCGGCCCGGAAGGCGGCTTTGATCCATCTGAGGTTTCTATGGCCCAGGAAGCGGGGGCAGTGCCTATGACACTGGGAAAGCGGATTCTCAGGACGGAGACAGCGGGACTGGCGGTTTTGTCTATACTTATGTTTGAACTGGAGGATAATTAAATGGAAATCTATTTGGATAACGCAGCGACGACCAGGGCCTACGAGAGCGTCTGCCAGATCATGGTAAAAACGATGCGCCAGGATTATGGCAATCCTTCTGCTCTTCATATGAAAGGCGTGGAGGCGGAGCATTACGTTAAAAATGCCCGTCAGTATATCGCCCGGACGTTAAAGATTGGCGAAAAAGAACTGATTTTCACCTCCGGAGGAACAGAATCCAATAATATGGCCATTATCGGCGGCGCTATGGCCAACTGCCGGGCAGGAAAGCATCTTATCACCACAGGAATCGAACATGCCTCAGTCTACAATCCCATGATGTATCTGGAAAGCCAGGGCTACGAGGTGACTTATCTTCCAGTGGATTCCACAGGGACAGTCCGCCTTGACGCCCTTGAGAAGGCGATCCGGGAGGACACTATTCTTGTGTCTGTTATGTGTGTCAACAATGAGATCGGGACGATTCAGCCATTGGATAAAATCGGACGTCTGATTAAAGAGAAAAATCCCAAAACATTGTTTCATGTGGACGCCATCCAGGGCTTTGGAAAGATGCGCCTGTGGCCGTCAAAACTTGGCATTGACCTTCTCTCTGCCAGCGGACATAAACTTCACGGGCCTAAAGGCGTAGGCTTTTTGTATATAAAAGACCGGGTCAAAGTCCATCCCCTTATTCTGGGCGGAGGCCAGCAGAAAGATATGCGGTCCGGCACAGAAAATGTCCCAGGGATCGCAGGCTTTGGCCAGGCTGTGGAGGAAGTGTTTGAGAACCTGGAAGAAAAGTTGGATCAGCTTTACAGTCTGAGAGACTATTTTATACAGAGAGTTTGCGAGCTGGACGGGGTGGTGATCAACGGGTTCACCCACAGGCAGGAAGGATTTTTTGGCCCTGCGCCCCATATTGTCAGTGTAAGCTTTGCGGATATTCGGGCGGAAGTGCTTCTTCACGCTCTGGAAGAAAAGAAGATTTACGTGTCTTCCGGCTCCGCCTGTTCATCCAACCATCCGGCCATCAGCGGCACCTTAAAGGCTATCGGCGTGGAGAAAAAGTATCTGGACGCCACATTAAGGTTCAGTTTTAGCTTTGACACAACACAGAAAGATATTGATGACTGTATTGACGCGCTGAAAAGTATCGTTCCGGTACTTCGGCGTTTTACTCCGGGAGGAAGAAGATAAAATGATGTTTAAAGCGTTTTTAATAAAATATGGAGAGATCGGTCTCAAGGGAAAAAACCGATATCTCTTTGAAGACGCCCTCATGCGCCAGATCCGGTTTGCCTTAAATGGCACCGGGGAATTTGAGGTGAGCAAAGAGCAGGGCCGTATATTTGTAGATTTTACTTCAGACTATGACTACGACGAGGTGTTGGAACGCCTTGGACGGGTATTCGGCATTGTGGCCATCTGCCCGGTCGTCCACTGTGACGACAACCGGTGGGAAAATCTCACAAAAGTGGTGGGCGATTATATGGACGCGGTTTATCCGGACAAAGCCTTCACATTTAAAGTGGAATCCCGCCGGGCGGATAAAAACTATCCGAAAAAGTCCATGGAGATCAGTGCGGATATGGGCGAGTATCTTCTGGACCGTTTTCCCCAGGCTAAAGTGGATGTCCACAATCCTCAGATCCTTTTAAATATTGAGATTCGCCAGAAAACCTACATTTATTCCCTGTCCATCCCTGGCCCCGGCGGTATGCCTGTGGGAACCAACGGGAAGGCCATGCTCCTTTTGTCCGGCGGTATTGACAGCCCTGTGGCCGGCTATATGATCGCCAAAAGGGGCGTGCGCATTGACGCCACTTATTTCCATGCGCCGCCATATACAAGTGAGCGGGCTAAGGAAAAGGTTATTGACCTGGCTAAGATCGTTGCCCGCTACGCAGGCCCGATCAAATTAAACATTGTTAATTTTACAGATATACAGATGGCCATCTATGAAAAGTGCCCTCACGATGAGCTGACTATCATTATGCGCCGCTATATGATGAAGATTGCCGAATATATTGCCAAAAAGGATGGCTGTCTCGGACTTGTCACCGGAGAGAGTATCGGGCAGGTTGCCAGCCAGACTATGCAGAGCCTTGCCGCCACAAATGCGGTATGTACCATGCCGGTGTACCGTCCGGTAATCGGATTTGATAAAAATGATATTGTAGAAGTGTCTCAGAAGATTGGTGCTTTTGAAACATCCATCCTGCCCTATGAAGACTGCTGTACCATTTTTGTGGCCAAACACCCGGTGACAAAGCCAAATATCCGGGCCATCGAGCGTTCAGAGTTTCACCTGGCAGATGTGATCGACGAATTGGTGGAGACTGCTATCACAACACGGGAAGTTCTTATTTGTGAATAAGGTATGACCGACAGGGAGCGGCACCTTTTGGATTTTTATCTGCAAAGACGATATCCGTAAACGGTGACTGCTCTCATAAAGGAACAAAAAAAGGATGTCATCGAGACATCCTTTCACCAGTTCTGAACAATATCAATAATACTTATTCGATAATAAATGGTTTAAGAACTTCCTTGATCTCATCAAAGTTATCATCTGTGTGGATCGCCAGCTCAATAGGTCTGGACAGGTCAAGGCTGAAAATACCCATGATAGACTTTGCGTCGATGACATATCTGCCGGAGATCAGGTCAAAATCAGAATCATATTTTGTGATGATGTTTACAAAAGATTTAACCTTATCAATGGAATCAAGACGTATCTGAACGGTTTTCATAAGAATTCCCTCCTAAATAGATTTCATATGTTTTACAAATATATAGTACAATCGAGGAGGAAAAAAGTCAAGACCTATTCGTAACCTTGATGTGATGTCACAGTTCAGCCATCAGAGCATGGCGCGGGCTGAACTGTGACATCCCACAGCGCTGCCATCAGGGATGGGCGGGCTGAACTGTTGCTATAGTTGGGCCATCAGTGATGGCGCGAGATGAACTGTGAAATCCCGCAGTGTTGCCATCAGGGATACGATAAAACGGAGGAATGATATGAAAAGTGTAGCCTTTTGCACCCTGGGCTGTAAGGTCAATCAATATGAAACTGACGCTATGGAAGAAATGTTTGCGGCGGCCGGTTATGAAATTCGTGAATTTAGGGAAAAATCAGATATCTATATTATTAACACATGTACTGTGACCAATATTGCCGACCGCAAATCCCGGCAGATGATCCATCGGGCGAAAAAAATAAATCCGGAGGGACTTGTAGTGGCTGTGGGCTGTTATGTCCAGGCCGCCGGGGAGAAACTACAGTCGGATCAGGATATTGATCTGATTGTTGGCAATAATAAAAAGGTCCAGATTGTCTCTCTTGTGGAGAATGCTCTGAAAGTCAGAGAACATTTACAAAGCGGCAAGGATCTGGAATATGAACGGGCTGCGGTGATGGACATTAATCACACGAAAGATTACGAAGCCCTCCATGTCTCCCATGTGCGGGAGCATACCCGCGCTTATATAAAGATTCAGGACGGATGCAATCAGTTCTGTTCTTACTGTATTATCCCTTATGCCAGGGGCCGTGTCCGCAGCCGTCGGGAGGAAGATATCATCTCTGAGGTCCAAACGCTGGTTGATGGCGGCTATAAGGAGATCGTTCTGACCGGTATCCATATTTCTTCCTACGGGCTGGATTTTGAAAATGAAGATTATAACCGTCACAGCCGGGATAGCCATCTGATCCGTCTCATTGAAAAGCTGGGACAGGTTCCCGGTCTTTTGCGTATCCGTCTGGGTTCCCTGGAGCCAAGGATCATCACCGAAGAATTTGCCGGCCGCTTGCGCAATGTAGCTCAGATCTGCCCCCATTTCCATTTGTCTCTCCAGAGCGGATGCGACGCAACCCTGGCCCGGATGAACCGGCACTACACTGCGGCCCAATATGATGAATCAGTGAGGATCCTGAGAAAGTATTTTGACACCCCAGCTATCACCACCGATGTAATCGTGGGATTTCCCCAGGAGTCTGAGGAAGAGTTTGAGGCGAGCGCGGCCTTCCTGGAGCATATCCGGTTTGCCAAAATGCATGTGTTTAAATATTCCCGCCGTCAGGGGACAAAAGCGGCGTCCATGGAGGGCCAGATCGACGAGACTGTGAAAAATCAGCGAAGCGCCCGGTTGATCCAGATGGATCAGAAGCTTCAGGCGGAATTTATCCGCCAGTGGCAGGGAAAAACGGCCCAGATCCTTCTTGAGGAGCGGGAGAAAATTGACGGCAAAAACTATCTGACCGGTTATACCAAAGAATATATCCATGTGGCTGTTCCGGAAAGGGAAGGGCTGGAGGCAAATACTGTATTTTCAGGAAAGCTTTCTTTAAGAATCCATGAAGAATATGTAATTTGCGAAAGAATGGATTGAATTATTTGAAAATTTATATTAATATAATAGTTAATCATACCTTTGTCCTTTAAAGGTATTTATCGTGCAGGATAAAACCGGCTTAAAGTTTTTGCCGCATGTGAAGTTTAGAAAGTAAGGTAGTGAGACTATGCCAGATTTAAACAGTACACAATATTTCAAGGTAAATAATGAGACCGAGATCGCTGTCAAGGATATTCTTGAGGCGGTATATATTGCTCTGACTGAGAAGGGGTATAATCCTGTCAGCCAGATCGTCGGTTATATTATGTCCGGGGACCCCACCTATGTGACCAGCTATAAGAATGCACGATATCTGATTATGAAGGTGGAGCGTGACGAACTCTTGGAAGAACTTTTGAAAAATTATATTGAAGTCAATCTGAAGTGATCTATGGAAGGAAGGATCATTGGCCTGGATTATGGTTCCAGGACCGTAGGCGTTGCCCTGAGCGATCCATTAAGGATGACGGCTCAGGCTATGGAAACCATACATCGGAAGGACGAGAACAAGTTAAGACAGACACTGGCCCGCATCGAGACTATTATCAGAGAACAGGATGTCGGTCTGATTGTTCTTGGTTATCCGAAGAATATGAATAATACGATCGGAGACAGGGCCGAAAAGACCGGTGCGTTTGCAGATATGCTCAGACGGCGGACCGGACTTTCGGTTGTACTCTGGGATGAGCGGATGAGTACGATGGCGGCAACACGCACACTCATTGAGGGTGAAGTGCGCCGTGAAAACAGGAAAACTTATGTGGATCAGTTAGCCGCTGTCTTTATTTTGCAGGGCTATCTGGATTATATCCGGATGCATTCTGAGGATGCGCCGGATTGACTTTGGAGGACCTATATGTCAAGTCAGGGAAAAATTGAATTTACATTAACAGATACAGGAGAAAAAGAAGAATTTTATATTATTGAGCAGACACGCATTAATAATATTAATTATATACTTGTGGCCGATTCCATGGAGGATGAGGCTGAAGCGTTGATTTTAAAGGAGACCAGTTCAGGCAAAGACGGTGAAGAATCCTTTTATGAGATCGTCAGTGATGACGAAGAGATGGATGCAATATCCAGAGTTTTTGCCCAGATGGTCGATGATATGGATATTGAACTGGAAGTATAGACAGTTCAGGCATCATTGATGCGATGAGTCACGATACTCGGACAATGGAAAATGCCAGGGAAGAAGGGGATGCTTATGGAACAGGGGCTGGAATGGTATAAACGTTTGTTAAAAGAAAAAGGAATGAAAACAACCAGCCAGCGTCTTGCCATATTTGAAGTTCTGTCAGGCGAACCGGACCGGCATTTTACGGCAGAAGAAATCTATGATAAAGTGAAAGAAAAGTGGCCGGATATCGGTCTGGCCACTGTGTATCGGAATATTCAAAAACTGTCGGAGTTTGGCGTCATTGATAAACTGAATCTGGATGACGGATTTGTACGGTATGAGATTGGAGATCCGGACCGGGATAAAGCCAAACATCATCACCATCATCTCATCTGCAGAAAGTGCGGCGGCGTATTCACATTTGAGGACGATCTGCTGGAAGCGCTGGAGAGCAGGATTCGGGAGACGATGGGGTTTATTGTAAGCGATCACGAAGTAAAGTTTTACGGGTGGTGCCGTAAGTGCAGCCAGGCCCGTGGAGAGAATGAATAATTGTCAAAGTATTGTTGTCGGCATCGCACGTGACTTAATATTTTCGGAGGTGCGATTTTGAAAACAAACAACACAGCAAACAGTGCTGCGAACAGCGCGGCAAAGACAGGTCATGAGAGAACGGGCGTCAGAAGAGGGCGTACGAGAAACGACGCTAGACATGACAAGACGAAAAATGAAAAAATAAAGATCATTCCACTGGGCGGGCTTGAGCAGATCGGAATGAATATTACCTGTATCGAATATGAAGACAATATTATTGTCATTGACTGTGGTCTGGCCTTCCCTACAGACGACATGCTTGGGATTGATCTTGTCATTCCCGATATTACTTATTTGAAAGATAATATTTCCAAAGTCAAAGGGTTTGTTATTACCCACGGACATGAAGATCA
Organism: Catenibacillus scindens; assembly: GCF_014202115.1. GTDB lineage: Bacteria > Bacillota > Clostridia > Lachnospirales > Lachnospiraceae > Catenibacillus > Catenibacillus scindens. The sequence goes on along the minus strand of NZ_JACHFW010000005.1, from coordinate 138,252 downwards.
CATCGGCGCTCTCCCCTACGTTCTTAAAGACGTAAACGTGCCTGTTTACGCTACAAAGCTGACGATGGGGATCATTGAGCATAAGCTGAAAGAACATAATATGATGAAGAGTACCAAACGCCGTGTGATCCGTCATGGACAGTCCATTAATCTTGGATGTTTCCGTATTGAATTTATAAAAACTAATCACAGTATCGCCGATGCCACAGCTCTGGCTATCTACACACCGGCGGGCATTATTGTCCACACCGGCGACTTTAAGATTGATTATACGCCGGTTTTCGGTGATCGTATTGACCTGGGTCGTTTCGCTGAGCTTGGAAAGAAAGGCGTTCTCGCCCTCATGTGCGACAGCACTAACGCGGAGCGCCCTGGATTTACCCAGTCAGAGCGGACCGTTGGGCGTCAGTTTGATCATATTTTCAACGAACATCAGAAAAATCGTCTGATCATTGCCACATTTGCTTCCAATGTGGATCGTGTTCAGCAGATTATAAATACAGCCTACAAGTTTGGCCGGAAAGTTATTGTGGAAGGCCGGAGTATGGTGAATATTATCAGTATTGCCCAGGAGCTGGGGTATATTAACATCCCGGATAAGACGCTGATCGAGCTGGATCAGATGAAAAATTATCCGCCGGAACAGATTGTCCTGATCACTACAGGAAGTCAGGGAGAGACTATGGCTGCGCTTTCAAGAATGGCTGCCAGCGTTCACAGAAAAGTATCTATCGTCCCCGGCGACACAGTAGTTTTTAGCTCCAATCCTATTCCCGGCAATGAGAAGGCCGTGTCCAATGTGATCAATGAGCTTTACATGAAAGGCGCGGAGGTCATCTATCAGGATACTCATGTTTCCGGCCATGCCTGCCAGGAAGATATCAAGCTCATCTACGCGCTGACCCAGCCTAAGTTTGCCATCCCTGTCCACGGTGAGTTCCGTCATCTGAAAGCCCATGCGGAGCTGGCTCAGATGATGGGGGTGGAGAAAGATCACATCATTGTCATGGAATCCGGCGACGTCCTTGAACTTAGCAGCGACAGCGCCAAGATCACAGGCAAAGTTCACTGCGGCGATGTTATGGTGGATGGCCTCGGCGTGGGGGATGTGGGCAATATTGTTTTACGGGACCGTCAGTTGCTTTCACAGAACGGTCTGCTTATTGTTGTCATTACACTGGAAAAATATACCAATCAGATCCTTGCAGGGCCGGACATTGTATCCCGTGGATTTGTCTATGTGAGAGAGTCTGAAACGTTGATGGAGGACGCCCGCCATGTGGTCAGCCAGGCTCTGGAAAATTGCCTGAGCCATCGCTGCAGCGATTGGGGTAAGATAAAAAATGTTGTCCGGGAAGCTCTTGGGGATTATGTTTGGAAGCAGACGAAGCGAAGCCCCATGATCCTGCCCATTATCATGGAAGTAGAATAACGGCGCGATGCCGGTAAGGAGCGTACACAATGCCGGGTGTCATAGAAAAGACCGAAGAATTAATTGACGTGATTAAGCAAAGTAAAGAATATAAATCCTATAATGAACTCAGAAGTTTTATTGCCCATGAATCCGAGATCAAAGACCGGATCGACCATTTCCGTCACGACCTGTTTGTGCTTCAAAATACAGCCGGGGATCACCGGGAAGATTTTGAAAAGCTGCACCAGGAATACAGAGATATCCTTGACGATACTCAGGTGATGGAGTATTTTTCCGCAGAAGCCGCTTTAATACACATGTTCAGGGATATTTATGACCGCCTTGGCAGCGCGGTGGAGCTGGATCTGAGTTTCCTCGGAGAAGTGAAGGAGTTGAACCTATGAAGAAAGTAGTTTTAGGCTTTTTTGAGCTTTGTATCCACATTTTAATATACGCCTTTGTTATTTTTCTGGTTTACCGCGCGGCAGTGTTCGCTTACGATTATTCTTATAATATTTTCGGAGATCCGGTCATGTCCAAATATGACACTCAGACGGTGACTGTAGTGGTAGATGACGGAGATTCGGCGGCGGATGTGGCTCATGAGCTGAAGAAAAACGGCCTGATCAAATATGAATCCGCCTTTGTCATCCGGGTTCGTCTGGAAGAGATGGGTGACGCGATCATGCCGGGAACTTTTGAGCTGAGTCCCAGCATGTCTGTGGAGGAAATTCTTCATATTCTCACAACAGAAGGGGAGATCCGCCAGGAAGAGAGCGGGGTTACTACGCGATGAATGTAGATGAACGGATGACGGCGTATATTCGTTCTTTGGATCATGGAGAAAAAGATTGGATCAGGACTTTAGAGCAGAAGGCCAGAGCAGAACATGTGCCTATTATCCGCAAGGAGACGGCCGCCCTGCTCCGGGTCCTTCTAACAATGCAAAAGCCTGGGAAGCTCCTGGAAGTGGGAGCTGCCGTGGGCTTTTCTTCCATATTCATGAGCGAATATGCCGGAGAAAACTGTAAGATTACCACCATAGAAAATTATGAACCCAGAATCATCAAAGCCCGTGAAAATATAGAAAAAGCGGGAAAGCAGGGGCAGATCACCCTCATTGCCGGGGACGCCATGGAAGTATTAAAGACCTTGGAGCCGTCCTATGATTTTATTTTCATGGACGCAGCCAAGGGACAGTACATTCATTTCTTCCCGGAAATTCTTCGCCTTTTGGGAGAGGGCGGCGTTCTTGTCAGCGATAACGTCCTCCAGGACGGCGATATTGTCCAATCCAGGTACGCGGTGACCCGGCGTAACCGGACGATCCACAGCCGGATGCAGGAGTATCTGTGGGAGCTGACCCACCACCCTTCCCTGGAAACGGTTGTGCTTCCCATCGGGGATGGTGTAACCATCAGTACAAAAAGATAGGAGTTTAATATTGAAAAAACCAGAGTTATTGATCCCGGCAAGCTGCCTTGAAGTTTTAAAGACTGCTGTGAATTTTGGCGCGGACGCAGTGTACATTGGCGGGGAAGTGTTCAGCCTCAGAGCCAAATCCAAAAACTTTTCGCCAAAAGACATGGCGGAAGGGATTGCCTACGCCCATGCCCGCGGCGTCAAGGTTTATGTGACAGCCAATATTCTGGCCCACAACCGGGATTTAGATGAATTTGAAAGTTATTTGGAGGAACTTAAAACTATTGGCCCCGATGCCCTGATCATTTCTGATCCGGGAATCTTTATGATGGCGAAAAAGGTCTGCCCCGACATGGAGATCCATATTAGCACCCAGGCCAATAACACCAATTATGCCACCTTTAATTTCTGGCATGATCTTGGGGCCAAGCGGGTGGTCACAGCCAGAGAGCTGTCTTTGGAGGAGATCCGTCAGATCCGGGATCATATTCCCGATGATCTTGAGATTGAGACCTTTGTCCACGGGGCGATGTGCATTTCCTACTCAGGGCGCTGCCTTCTCTCCAGCTTTCTCGCCGGGCGCGACGCCAACCAGGGAGCCTGCACTCATCCGTGCCGGTGGAAGTACGCCCTTATGGAGGAGACCCGGCCGGGAGAATACTATCCGGTATTTGAAAATGAGCGGGGAACTTATATTTTAAATTCCAGAGATCTGTGCATGGTCACCCACATCCCTGATCTGGTGGCGGCGGGGATCGACAGCTTTAAAGTGGAGGGGCGGATGAAGACGGCCCTTTACGTGGCCGATGTGACGCGGACATACCGCCAGGCCATCGACGATTATTTTACAGATCCTAAATTGTATGAGAGCCGCCTGGACTATTATCAGGAAGAAATTTCCAAAGGAACCTACCGGCTCTACACTACGGGATTTTTCTATGGAAAACCTGATGAAAATTCCCAGATATACGATAATAACACTTATATTAAAGAATATACTTATCTTGGGATCATCAACGGCCAGAATGCCCAGGGACTTTACGGCCTTGAACAGCGGAATAAATTCTGCGTCGGGGATACCATCGAGGTGATGAAACCGGATGGAAATGATCTGACAGTGACTGTGAAGGCCATGGCTGACAGCGAAGGCAATGCTATTGAAAGCTGTCCCCATCCCAAACAGCAGATTTTTGTGGATCTGGGTGCGCCTCTGTGCGATGGTGATCTTTTAAGAAGAAAAGACCGTTAAAAAAGCCGGGGAATCCTGCCTGTCAGGGTTCTCCGGCTTTTTTGTGCCATAGGAAACTTTGGTTCCTTTGACATAAAAAAACGCTCCGCGTAGGATCGCACTGCGGCAAAGGTGCTATACATTGATGCCATATGTTTTCAGAAGGGAAGGCGAAAGCTGTTCAAAAGGAATGACCGGATCAGGAATCGCCGGGTGAGAGCCAAGATGTTTTTCCATCCAGACCATATCATACCAACGGTGAAATTTATAGCCGCATTTATGAAACGTTCCAACCATTGTGTACCCCATGTGACTGTGAAATTCCACACTGTTATGAGTCAGATAGCGGTCTTCATCACCCTGCCAGGCAATACAGGCATTGGCATTGAATATATTTTGGAGGCGCAGGCATTGTTCAAGGGCCGTGTAAAGGCGGCGGCCGATGCCTGAATGGACAAAGCCGGGGCGGATATAGATTGTTGTCTCTACAGCCCAATTGTAGGCCGCCCGCTCTTTAAAAGGGCCTGCGCAAGTATAGCCGACAATGGTATCTCCCTGACGGGCGGCTATGTAGGGATAATTTTTAACGGTATTAGATACCCGTTCCATAAATTCTTTCTGAGAAGGGACATTATATTCAAAAGAAATAGCTGTGTCAGTGACGTAGGGTTTATAAATTTCCAAAAGTTCTGGGCTGTCTTTTGGGGTCACTTTCCACAATGTGACAGTCTGATTTTTGGTACAGTCAATCACTGTTTTTTCCTGCCTTTCTCCTGATTTCTTCAGGTAAAATATTTTTCGCGGATAAGCTCTACAGGCATATCCCGGCCGGTCCACAGGCGAAAGCTTTCCGCTCCCTGGTATAACAGCATGTAAAGGCCGTTAAAGGCGGGGCATCCCTGGCTTTTGGCCATGGCCATCAGTTTGGTCTCTCTTGGATTATAAATAATATCCGAGACAACAAGATCTTTATGAAAAACAGACAGGTCGCCAATCAGGCAGGTGTCCTCATTGGGAGCCATGCCCACGTTTGTGGAATTTGTAAGAACCTGGCTGGATAAAATACTGTCGCAAAGATCGTCTGTGTCATCGAGATCATGAAGGGTAACATGGCAATCTGTTTTTTCATTGAGTTTTTCAACGAGAGCCTGGGCCTTTTCATAGGTGGGGCTTTTGCGGTTAAAGACCCGGATCTCACTGACACCGTCTAAGGCAGCCTGAACCAAGATTGCTGTGGCGGCCCCTCCGGCTCCAAGAAGGGTCATGACTTTTCCGGGAAGAGGGAAGCCGGCGGCTTCGGCAGCCCGCATATAACCGATGCCATCGGTCGTATAGCCGGTGAGGATTCCGTTGTCGTTGACAATAGTGTTGACAGCGCCGCACAGGGCTGCCGCCGGTGAGAGTTGGTCCGCCAGTTTTGCCATGGCGTTTTTATGGGGCATGGTCAGGTTAAAACCTCTGGCGCCCATGGCTTTCAGACCTTCCACAGCCTGGGGAAGCTCCTGTGGGGATACGTCAAAAGCCAGATACACATAATCAAGATCAAGAGCTGAAAAAGCCTCATTGTGCATCATAGGTGAGATACTGTGAGCCACAGGACTCCCCAAAAGCCCTGTAAGTTTTGTGTGCCCGGTAATATGGATCATTGGAAATACCTCATTTCTTAGAAAAGTAACGTAATTTTTTGAGTAAACTATACGTCCTGTCAGTTCAGCCTTTGCTGTCTCTGAGGGCTGAACTGTGGCTATATATTAAATTATAGATGAAATGGCTTTTAGCGTCAAATAAGATCGACAAGTTTTTAATGTCCTGTTTTTTATTGGAATCCGCAAGTTTTTCCACTGCTATGAAATTTGTTAAGAGTGTTGCGGAAGGTGACAGTAAATACGTGAAGGAACTTATGGTTTTCCTGGACAAAATGGATTTTGATGGCAGCGGAAGGCCCTTTGGCGTAATATGTCCGTTTTGAGACAGTTTTGCTTTTATTTTAGGCGGCCCTCATGTATAATAATAGTGCTGGAAAGATTTTTTGCTATTGCCACATATGGCGCAATGGCAATTTTATATAAATGATGGCGCAATTGTATCATGGCGTCAAAATACTTTTTGACGCTTGTATCATATCATATGAAATGAGGAATCCGAATGAATTATATAACTGTACGCGGCGTGGCCATTGGCTTGGGGATACCTAAAATATGTGTTCCGGTGACAGAGGCCAGCGGGGGAGATATTGTAAAACAGGCCGGAGCGGCGGCACCTAAAGCGGATCTGATCGAGTGGCGGGCAGATGCATTTGAGGATGTATTTTCCAAAGCTTCGGTGAATCATGTCTTAAAGGAACTGAGAACTGCTGTGGGGCAGCGGCCGCTTTTGTTTACCTTTCGCACGGAGGCGGAGGGCGGCGCAAAGATTGACGTGGATGACTATATAGCTCTTGGCGAGGCTGCCGTGGAAAGCGGCTGTGTGGATCTCATCGACGTGGAAATGGACCGGGGGGAGAAAGCTGTCTTGCGGCTCATTGATAAAGCCCATGAAAGGGGAGTTTTTGTCGTTGGCTCCTACCATGATTTCTCAAAAACGCCGTCAGAGGAAGAGATGTTTTCCCGCCTTGAGACGGCCGCAAAGGGGGGCGCGGATATTTTAAAGCTGGCGGTCATGCCAGAGGATATGAACGATGTTCTCCGCCTTTTATCGGTGACTTATAAGGCGTCCGGCGTTTTTGAAAAACCTCTGATCACCATGTCCATGGGGGCTATGGGAAGTATCAGCCGGGTCTGCGGGGAGTATTTTGGAAGCGCGGTGACCTTTGGCCAGAGCGGGGCGGCCAGCGCGCCGGGGCAGTTTAAGGCGGCGTCCCTTTATCATGCCCTTGGATTTCTCCACAGACAGGCGTCTGAAATTGGCCCGGATACAAAGCTGGCCGGGGGACATATATTCCTCACCGGATTTATGGGGACAGGGAAGACCAGCGTGGCTTACGCCCTGTCAAAAAAGACGGGGCTGCCTGTCATTGAGATGGATGAAACCATTGTCCGCCGGGAGGGGAGAAGTATCCCTGAAATTTTTGAAAAAGACGGGGAAAAGTATTTTCGCCGGGTGGAGACAGACCTCCTTCGGGAGATCAGCGGCGATCGGAAGGAGACATTTATTGTATCCTGCGGCGGCGGCGCTGTCCTCTCTGAAGAAAATGTGGGGATGATGAAGAAAAAGGGCAGAGTTATCCTTCTCACCGCTGATCCTGAGACTGTTTTTTCACGCATTGGCGGGGATACGGGCCGCCCAAACTTAAAAAACCGGAACACTGTGGAGGATATGGCGGCGCTTATGGCTCAGAGAGAGGCAAAATACAGGGCGGCGGCAGATCATATTATTGAAACCGACCATAAAGATATGGATCAGATTGCGTCAGAGATACTTCAGGTTTTATCCGGACAGGAGGCATTATGTTAGAGCGTTTTTATCCGGACTGTATATGTCCGTCCACCTACGACATTAATTTTGAGGAACTGTATGAAAAGGGTGTCCGGGGGCTGATCTTTGATATTGACAACACTCTGGTTCCCCACGGCGCCCCGGCGGACAAGCGGGCGAAAGCTCTTTTTAAGCGGCTCTCAGATCTGGGGTTTGCGTGCTGCCTGCTGTCCAACAACGGCCGGCACAGAGTTGAGATGTTTAATAAGGACATTCATGTCCACTATATTTATAAGGCGGGGAAACCTTCTGTGGCTAATTACAAAAAGGCCATGGAGCTGATGGGTACCCGGCCGGAGACGACAGTGTTTATCGGTGATCAGCTCTTTACCGATATTTACGGTGCTAAAAGGGCGGGTATACCGAATATATTAGTACGGCCCATTCATCCGAAAGAGGAAATCCAGATCGTTCTCAAGCGCTATCTGGAAAAAATAGTCCTTCATTTTTATGGGAAAGACCAGAAGAAGCCGTGAAAAAGACTGGGGGAGTTTGAGATGGCTTTTATAGATATGCATTGTGACACGCTGACCGCCCTTATGGACGGCAGATCCGACGGGGATCTGATGCGCAACAGGTTAAGTGTGGATCTGGCCCGGATGAAAAACAATGGCGGCGCCATAGAGTTTTTCGCCTGTTTTGTCTGTCTGGGCCGTTTTAAAGATCATAATCCCGATGAGGCGTGGGACTATGTGATGAGGACTTTGGATTATTACGAGAAAAACCGGAAAAAGTATCCCAATGACTGCCGCAAGGTGGAAAAATATGAGGACGTGGACAGGATTCTTTCCGGAAATTCCATGTCACCGGTGGGAACACTGCTGACCGTGGAGGAAGGCGGCGTCTTAAATGGCTCCATGGAGCGGCTGAAAGTCCTTTTTGACCGGGGCGTGCGGCTGATCACTTTGACCTGGAATTACGATAATTGCCTGGGACATCCCAATCACCGGGACCCTGAGAAAAACAGCCTGGGGCTGACGCCATTTGGCTTTGAAGCGGTGGAGGAGATGGAGCGCCTGGGAATGATCGTGGATGTCTCCCATCTGTCCGACGGAGGATTTTACGATGTGGCCAATCGGGCGAGAAAGCCTTTTGTGGCTTCCCACTCTAATGCCAGAGCCCTGTGTCCCCATCCCAGAAACTTAACCGATGATATGATCCGGGCGCTGGCCCAAAAGGGCGGCGTAGCGGGCCTGAATTTCTGTCCGTCCTTTCTTGATGAGAAAAAGGGCAGCACTGTGGAAGGGATGGTGGGCCACCTGTCCCATATGATCCGTGTGGGCGGCGAGGATGTGGCGGCCATCGGCACAGACTTTGATGGTATCGAAGGGCCGCTTGAGATTTCTAACACCGGGGAAATGTCTAAACTCCATCAGGCGCTTGAGCGCGCGGGATTTCCTCCACGGGTGATTGATAAGATCTGGTATGGCAATGTGAGGCGGGTGCTTGGGGAAGTCCTGCCGGGATAGGCAGGTGATACTGTTGGATACCTTTATACTAGAAAAGCGGGGAGAATTAACATATGAGGGGGATTATGAAAAGAATTGTCAGTATTTGTTTCTTTATATGTACTATGGCAGGAATATCTGCCTGTACAGAAAATAGAGAAAACACCGAAATCTTTTCAAATGGGAAGAGCAGGATAGAAAATGAAAGTCAGACGCCGGAGACTGTTGCTGATACAGAGCGTTTAAGGATTGAATCCTATGAGAATGGAGGAATCCTTACAGTCAAACCAGAGCCCAATGGGATTAAAGATGTTTTGGAATTGACTGATGAAAACACCGTGGACTTTTATTATTGGAGTGATGAAATAGCCATTGTGGGAAAAGGTGAGGACAATCATACATATTATGGCCCGGTATCCGAAACAAAAACGCTGTATTTTTACGATCTTTCCAGGGGAGAAATCATAGATCAGTTTAATACCATTGAGGGTGTGTTTGTATTCTCTGCGGTTCCATGGGAAGATGGTATTTTATACACGACAATGCCGGAAAATATGGATTATTCCGATACGGGACAGCAATGGCAGGTCGTTTATGTGGATCATGAAAGCCAGCAGATCGTTGATTCGGGGATGTGCCGGACAACACCTATGGGAAGGTACATTCCATGGGTAAAAATGTCCGGGGAAACGCCAGTGTATGTCTATGAAAATGTGGAAGGTGACACTCAGTATTCCTGCGGCCTTAAAGGGATTGCTTTATACAAAGATGAGATTATTGTACATTCGCTGGATATTTACGAAGGTACGGATAAAAAATTGATGGATTCTAATTTTCGGTCTAATGGCGACGAATTTTGCTATGCCCTGGAACTGCCGGAAACCACACAGATACTTTATGTGGTTCGGAATCTGAAAGAGGTTCTGGGTGAACTGCTTGTAGATCCTTATATTGGACATTGCGAAATGACAGACAACTATTTTATTTATGTCAACGACCCTCAGGACGGCAAGGGATGGTGCATGGTGGCTTATGACTTTGAGAATGATACCCGCGTTGTAAGCCGAACGGGCAAACAGATGTATCGTTTTAGAAGTACCGGAGAACACTTTTTCTGTGTGGACGACTACTTTAATCTTTTTTACGGAACAATTACCTCTGAGGGGATAACTTTGCAGACCGTGGATATGGGCGAAGAATTTAATAATGAGCCGCTGTTTTGTTACCCCTTAAATGAAAAAGAAATGTTTATTGTGTTTATGCATGATGATGGGACGGATTCTTATTGGAATTGCCAAATTCAATTTTAGACAATCAATCATATCTTGATGGACGGGCAGTAGAGAAGGAGGAGCCGAAATCATGACATAATAAACGGCCATGACTTCGGCTTTGTTTTGATGCTTATTTTTGGCCAGGGTGTGAAAAGTGAATTTGATCCGAGATTCTCGTGGTGAAAACTTGAGATAAGAACTACACTATGTTAAAATACAGCAAAAGGGGGGGACATTTATACCATTGGAACAGAAGAAACAATATACAAAAGCTATTAAAATATAAAACCGCTGGTGTGAGGGAATATTGGATTGTTGATCCTATGGTAGATCAGGTTATCGTATATAAATTTGATACCGATATTTTAATGCAATATTCATTCACTGACGAAATCCCGGTTGCAATCTATGACGGTGATTTGAGGCTAAAGATAAAAACAGAATAAAGAAATTATTATTTAAATTGGAGCCCATTGTTTCCTCAGTCTGGGGGCAGAATGCGCTATGAAAAAAATCCCCGGCTTGCCGCTCATGGCAGTAAGCCGGGGACTGTTTTATAGCAAACGACAAATATCTTTGTCGTTTGCTATAAACCCTCCAGGGGATGCGCACGATTTTTGCAGGGAAGGATCTGCGCTTTGCGCAGCAAAAATCGGCGCTGGAAACGTCATAATAAAATTTATTATGACGTTTCCTATAATCTGATCAAACTCTGGAGAGATATTCGCCGGTTCTTGTGTCGATCTTGATCACGTCGCCGATCTCTACAAAGAGAGGTACGTTGACCTGAGCGCCAGTCTCAACAACCGCCGGTTTTGTAGCGCCGGTGGATGTATCGCCTTTAAATCCGGGCTCAGTCTGAGTTACTTCAAGCTCTACAAATAATGGAGGCTCAACGGAGAAAACCTGTCCGTTGTGGGAGAGCATCTTCACCATCTCATTTTCTTTTACAAATTTCAAAGCGTCGCCAACATCTTCAGTGTTGAGAGCAATCTGATCATAAGTCTCTGTATCCATGAAGTGGTACAGATCACCATCGTTGTACAGATACTGCATATCCGCTCTGTCAATATGAGCCTGAGGACATTTCTCTGTGGGGCGGAATGTTTTTTCAACAACGCCGCCGTTCTTGATATTTTTCAATTTAGTACGGACGAAAGCTGCGCCCTTACCGGGTTTTACATGCTGAAATTCAATGACCTGATAAACGTTTCCTTCAAATTCGATAGTCAAACCGTTTCTGAAATCACCTGCTGATACCATGTATATTGAATCCTCCTTTAATTATTCTTTGTGTATTAGCTCTTTTTAGTATAAATAATAACGGCGATTTTTTCAACTGTTTTTTTACATATACTCTTGAGTCTTGGGTGTAATGTGGCAAAACAGTTGCCCTTGCGTTAAAATCTGTCTTATAGTATCATAGAAAAAGGTGGAAAAGACGGGAAATCAAGAAAAGGAGTGGATGACCCATGGTCTTTAATACAGGTGCGTCCCTGTTAGATGGTATTGTACTTGCAGTGGTGGCCAAAGCGCCGGAGGGAGCTTACGGCTACAAAATCACTCAGGATATTCGGGAGATGATAGATATTTCTGAATCGACTCTGTACCCGGTGCTGCGCAGGCTGCAAAAGGACGGATGTCTGACAGTCTGTGACCGGCAGTACGGCGGAAGAAACCGGCGTTACTATATAGTGACGGAGCGGGGAAGAGAGCAGTTGGAAGATTACCGGAAAAGCTGGGAAATCTACGCGAAGAAAATATCGGAGATTTTTCGCGGCTGCCCGGAGGCCAGGGATGGGATGCGCTGACCTGTCTCGATTTTTCAGCGGGGGCCGGCTCGCTGTTCTTTTATACAGGCCGCCTGCATATATTGTAAGCAGGCAGGTGAGAAAATGGAAAAGTCCATACCTATGGACGCAAAGAAAACTCAGATTTGCCGTATTTTCGCAGCTTCTTTGCGTCCTTTTTTTCAGCGTTTACAGTGCGATATGGAAAAAATGCAGGAGATACGTCTTAGGGTCAACAGTCCCCTGATGGTGGTTTACGACCATAAAGAAACATTTGTTACCTGGGATGGACTCCTTAAAAAAGACGCGGATAAAGCGGTGATTGTCAGTTCCAGCCAGATCCGGGAGACCATGGAGTATATCAGCGATTACTCCCTCTACGCCTACGAAGATGAAATACGCCAGGGATTTATTACTATCCAGGGCGGACACAGGGTAGGCATTGCAGGAAAGATTGTCTTAGAAGACGGAAAAATAAAAAATATTAAATACATTTCTTTTATCAACATACGGCTGTCCCACCAGATCCAGGGGTGCGCCGATCCGGTTATGCCCCTGATCAAAGACGGGGGAACCGTTTATCATACTCTTATTATATCCCCGCCAAGATGTGGCAAAACAACTTTATTGAGAGATATTATCCGGCAGATTTCCCAGAGCCCGGACGGGATCAACGTGGGCGTTGTAGATGAGCGGTCGGAGATCGCGGCCTGCTATATGGGGATTCCCCAAAATGATGTGGGTATACGCACCGATGTTTTGGACTGCTGTCCAAAAGCCGACGGCATGATGATGCTCATCCGTTCCATGTCCCCCCAGGTGGTGGCTGTGGATGAGGTTGGGAGCAGGAAAGATCTGGAAGCCATTGAGTATGTGATCAACTGCGGATGCAAACTTATCGCCACCGTCCACGGCAGTTCGGTGGACGATCTGCGCAGCCGCCCGGTGCTGCGCCGCCTTGTGGAGGAGCGGCTTTTTGAGCGGTATGTGGTGCTTGGGGATCTGTCCAGGGCAGGATGTATAGGGGCGGTGTTTGATGCCTTTGGATGTAATCTGCTTCGCTCTTAAAATAGGCGGGGCATTGTGTGTTTTAACGGGGTGTTGGGGCATGGGCTTTTTTGTGTGCCGGGGCATGAGCCGCCGCCTTGGGGCCCTTAGGGAGCTTCAAAGGCTGACCCTTGCCATGGCCGGGGAAATACGGTGCATGTCCGAGACGCTCCCGGTGATCTTAGAGGGCATGGCCCAAAGATCAGGCCCGGTTTACAGAGATTTTTTTGAGAGCGTGAGCCGGTCCCTGAAAAAGGGACATGGCCAGTCACTGGCCAGTGTGTGGAACGCGCAGGCTGACGTCTGTTTTATAGGAGGCCCGCTGAATCCGGGAGATGTGCGTCTGGTGAAAAGACTTGGTGAAATGCTTGGAAGTCACGATGTTCAGATGCAGCTTTCAGTGTTGGATCTGTTCGCCTCAGATCTGGAAAAACGTATTGCCGGCCTGGGGGAAACCATTGATAGCCAGAAAAAAGTATACGGCGGTCTGTGGGTCATCGGAGGCATTTTTGTTGTGATCCTTTTTATCTGAAGTGATCGGGGAGGGATTCTATGACCATCAGCTTAATCTTTAAAATTGCCGCTGTGGGCATTCTGGTAACGATCCTCGGACAGGTATTAAAGCATTCCGGGCGGGACGAGCATGCCTTTATGATTAGTCTGGCTGGTCTGATCCTGGTCCTTTTGTGGATCGTTCCTTATATTTATCAGCTTTTTGAAACCATTCGTTCTCTTTTCGCGTTATAGGCAGGTGATGGGATGACTTTATTTAAAGCGGCGGTCCTGGGGATCTGCGCGGCCATACTGGCCCTGAGCCTGAAACCGGTCAGGGGAGAGTATTCCACCATGTTAAGCCTGGCCGCCGGGGGCATTATTTTTACCTTTATCCTGGTGAAGCTGGATACGATGATCCAGGTGATCCGCCAGATCGGCAGCTATATTTCCGTCAATCCCCAGTATATCGGCATTCTTATAAAGATCATCGGCGTTTCCTACCTCTGTGAATTTTCCGCGTCCCTGTGCAAAGACGCCGGGTATCAGACTATCGCTTCACAGATCGAAATCGCGGGAAAACTGACGATCCTTGTCATGAGTATGCCGGTGCTTTTAGCCCTTTTGGACACTGTGGGGAGTTTTTTACAATGAAAGGCCGGAAGGGACAAAGGGGGAACAGGTACAAAAGCAGGCATAAAGGACAAATGGTGCGGATAGGCTGGGCTGTACTTCTGTGCCTGGTGGCGGTTTTGTTCTGGTCTGGGAAAACACAAAAAGTGTGGGGAGCCCAGCATTCCGGGACAGAGTCGGAGGAATCTTCTGGGCCAGACATCCCCGGTGAGAGCGGGGAGTATGACCAGATCCAGTCGGTCATCGACAGTATGTCTCCAAAGTCGGAGATTTCTTTCGGGGATATTGTGGGACAGCTTTTTTCAGGAAATATCACCATGTCTTTTGAGAGTATGGGTCAGTATATTTATGAACATATTTTTATGGAGATCCATCTGAATCAAAAAGCCCTGAGTCAGATCATGGGGATTGCCATTATCGGCGCCCTTTTTACTAATTTTTCCGTGGCCTTCGCAAAAAATCATGTAGCCCGGACCGGATTTTACATGACCTATATCCTTCTTTTTTCCCTGCTGCTGGCGTCTTTTGGCGCGGCCTTTTCAGTCACTCAGTCGGTGCTGGATTTTCTTGTGGATTTTATGACGGCCCTCCTTCCGGCTTTTTGTACGGCCATCGCCTTTGCATCAGGGACAAGCAGCGCTGCCGGATTTTACGGCGTCACTGCCCTGGCCATCACGGCGGTGGACTGGCTGATCTGCCATATCCTTCTGGCTATGATCCAGGTCTATATGATCCTTTCCCTGGCCAACGATCTGTCTGTCCAGGACTACCTCTCCCGGCTGTGCCAGTTGATTCGGACGATCATTTCATGGTCTTTAAAGACCATACTTGGGCTGACACTGGGATTAAATATTATCCAGAGTATGGTCCTCCCGGCTTTTGATTCATTTAAAAGCTCGGCCTTTATTAAACTGTCCTCAGTGATCCCCGGTATTGGAAACGCCTTAAACGCCGCGGCAAAGACTGCCATCGGTTCCGGGGTGCTGATCAAAAACGCCATCGGTGTGGGCGGACTTATTGTGATCCTTATCGTCTGCGCCATTCCCCTGATCAAACTTTTAGTGATCACATTAATGTATAAGGTGACGGAGGCGGTGGTACAGCCGGTGTCTGATCCGAGGATCGTCTCTTGTATCCAAAAAACGGGGGACAGCGTTCTACTGCTTCTCATGGCGGCAGGAACAGCCATCCTGCTGTTTATTTTGTCCCTGGCGGTGATCGCTTCATCGTCCAATCTGGCTATAGGAGGCGGTTAATGGAAGGCATTTTTTCCTGGGTTAAAAATATTGTGTTTTTTTTCCTGGCAGTGACCCTGGTGGAAGAACTGCTGGTTGATGACAAAAATAAAAAATATGTCCGCATGGCCGCGGGGATGATCTTTATACTGGTAGTTTTTTCGCCGGTACTGAAACTTCTCAATGCCAGCGGCTCCATGGATTATTTCTTTCAGTGGGAGAGTTTTAAAACTGCCATAGGGGACGCTGACCTCATTGACGGGGATGATTTTGACGCCGGATCTCTGGAACAGGAGCGCAGCGGCCTGATCCTTCAGGAATATAAAAACAGCTTAGAAGAGCAGATCTGCTTTCTGGCTCAAAATCAGGGGGTGGCAGTCAGGGATGTGACTGTGTCTGTGGATGAAAATATGGGCAGCGCTTCCTTTGGAAGTGTTTTGCAGGTCGTTTTGTACGTGGGGACGGAGGTTAAGGAAACATCCGGGGAAGACGGTGCCGGGGAGACGGTGGAGCCTGTAAAAAAAGTGGAAATCGGAAATGGATCTTCCACGGTCCAGAACCGGGATGAGGGAGAATCGTTTATATCTGGGGAGACGGCGGCCGGGATAAAACAGATGATCGGGGAAAACTATGGCGTTTCCACAGAAAATATAATCATTGTGGAAGGCGGTGATCCAGGTGAATGACAGGATGAAAAAAATATTCCATATGATCGGCCGGGATAAAAAAAGATCTCTGCTGATCCTTGTGCTTGTGGGGGTTTTGCTTCTGGTGATCGCCTGGCCGGTGTCATCTCCCCAGGAGGGAGGGACAGCTCAGGAGCTTTCGTCTGCTGACGGGGAAAACGGCAGTGAGGACGGGGGCGGGGCGGCGCTTTTGGACGTGGAAAGTTTTGGCGGCGGACAGACGCTGGAAGAGTATGTAGCGCTTCAGGAGGAGCGGCTGACCCGGCTATTGTCGTCGGTGAGCGGGGCGGGGGATGTGCAGGTGATGATCACAGCCAGTGCCACAAAGGAAAAAGTGGTGGAGAAAGATGTGACCCAAAGTGTGTCCACTATTTCCGAGAGCGATTCGGGAGGAGGGACAAGAGTTACCGACGAGAGCAGTTACAGCGAGACGTCCCTTTACGACGGCTCTTCCGGGCAGAGCAGTGAACCTTATGTGATCAAAGAACTGGCGCCTCAGATTGAAGGGGTGGTCGTAGCCGCCTCCGGCGCCGGAGATGAATTTGTGGTAGATGAAATAACTCAGGCGGTAAGCGTTCTATTTAATCTTCCCGTGCATAAAATTAAAGTAGTAAAAATGGAATCTTAACAGGAGGGAAACAATTGAAGAGGATTTTCAGGAAAAATCAGGTGATCATTACATCCCTTGTCATTATGATCATTATTGCCGGATATCTGAACTTTACCGCGGATAAAGTGACTACCACCCAGGACGGGACAGACGTTAACACAGTGACCCAAAATGTTGATGATCTGGGAAATATTACAGAGGAACAAGTCTCTGACGGGGACGCTCTGGTGGACGTGGATGTGGCCCCGGAGGAGGATTTAAGCCAGGTCATGGAGGATGGCGGCGACGCCCTGGCGAGCCAGGATGGGGAGGATATCGGAGATGTCAGCGAGATCGGTGAGGCGGTTCTTACAAGCACAAACTCGTCGGCGGCTGTAAATTTCTGTTCTGCCGCGCGGCTGTCCAGAGAACAGACCCGTTCCAAAAACAAAGAAACGCTCCAGCAGGTCATTGACAATGAAAACGTGGCCCAGGACATTAGGGAGCAGGCGAGCAGCGATCTGATGGAACTGACCCAGATCGCCGAGCGGGAACTGGCTGCGGAAACACTTCTGGAGGCCAAAGGATTTTCCAATTCTGTAGTCAGCATTAATGATGAAAGTGTGGATGTGGTCATCTGTCTGGAATCTATGACAGACGCCCAGAAAGCTCAGGTTGAGGATATCGTCACCCGCAAAGCCGAGTGTACGGCGGACAAAATTGTGATCACTACTCTGAAAAGTGAATAAATGCTTTTCAAAGCGCATAAAATTTGTTATAATACTTTTTAGTAAATTGATGTGCCGCGCCGCGCGCGGCTACACCACAGATGAAAGCCATGGACGGCTCGCGGTCAGAGACGGGCTTTCATTGTAAAAAGCAGTGCAGGCGACACAGATGGAGGTTAGTAATATGGCAAAAGAGCAGGAGGAGAGAAGCACTTACAGAATCCAGGATGAAGGCGTTGCCGGAAACGTAAGGATTTCTGACGAAGTGATCACAATTATCGCAGGTCTTGCCGCGACAGAGGTGGAAGGCGTAGCATCTATGGCAGGCAATATTACCAATGAGCTTGTTGCCAGACTTGGAAAGAAGAACCTGTCCAAAGGCGTAAAGATCCAGGTGGGCGAGGATTCACTGTCCGTTGATCTGGGGATTAATATTGAGTACGGCTACAGCATTCCCCAAGTATCCAGAGCGGTACAGGAGCGGGTGAAGAACGCCATTGAGACTATGACCGGTCTCAATGTATCCGAAGTAAATATTCGAGTTGCAGATGTGAACCTGGAAAATGATAAATAGTTAATGAGAGCAAGTAGCTGACTGTCTTCATTGGGTTTGGGGAAGTCAGCTACTTTTTTTCGCATTAGGAATTATGTCGGCTAAAGCCGACCCGAATCCTGCGACAAGACTCGCGAGCGAGTCTTGAATTGTTCTTTACTATAGTCTTGGAGAGAGAAAGGAAAAGTTATGAGCAGAAGAGAATTACGTGAACATATATTCCGGCTGTTGTTCCGCGTGGAATTTCACAGCAAAGAGGAAATGGAGGAACAGGGAGAACTTTACGTTCTCCATCTGAAAGAGCCAGAAGGTGTTGACGCAGAATACATACTTGAAAAGGTCCGCCATATCCTGGCAAAACTGGAGGAGCTGGACGAGAGCATCGACCAGGTGGCCGTGGGCTGGAAAACCCAGCGCATGGGGAAAGTGGATCTGACGATTATACGCCTGGCTCTCTATGAAATCCTCTACGATGAGGATATTCCCACAGGCGTAGCCATCAATGAGGCGGTAGAGCTGGCAAAGCGCTACGGTACTGACGAATCACCGTCATTTGTCAACGGCGTGCTGGCAAAACTGGCATGAGGTTTATATGAGAGAAATTTATTCCGTTGCCGCTTTGAATCAATATATAAAACAGCTTTTTGTATCGGATTACGGACTGAATAATATTTATGTGCGCGGCGAAGTTTCCAACTGTAAATATCACACATCCGGCCATATTTATTTTACTATAAAGGACCGGTTCAGCGCCCTTGCTTGTGTCATGTTCGCGGGAAACCGCTCCGGTCTGGATTTTCGCCTGGAGCAGGGGCAGCAGGTTATCGTTTTTGGCAGTATCAGCGTTTATGAGCGGGATGGGAAATATCAGCTTTACGCCCGGCAGATCGCCAGAGACGGCGTGGGCGCCCTCTATGAAAAGTTTGAGGCGCTGAAAAAGAGGCTGGAGGAAGAGGGGATTTTTTCCCAGGATCATAAAAAGAAGATCCCTATCTATCCTAAAGCGGTGGGTATTGTCACGGCAAAGACCGGTGCAGCTATCCAGGATATTATTAATATTTCCAGCCGCCGGAATCCTTTTTTGCAGCTTGTCCTTTATCCCGCCAGTGTTCAGGGACAGGACGCGGCGTCTTCCATTGTAAAGGGGATACAGGCCCTGGATCAGTATGGCGTAGATACGATTATTGTGGGACGGGGCGGCGGCTCCATGGAGGATCTGTGGGCTTTTAACGAGGAGCGTGTGGCCAGGGCGATCTATATGTGCCGGACTCCGGTGATCTCTGCCGTAGGCCATGAGACGGATGTGACTATTGCGGATTTTGCGGCGGATCTTCGGGCCCCCACACCATCGGCGGCGGCGGAACTGGCTGTCCCGGATATAGGGGAAGTATTTCGCAGGCTTTCAGATTACGAAGATTCCCTGGATCAGCTTTTGGCGGGGAAAGTTCATCTTGGCCGGCAGTATGTCAAGCAGTATAAGCTGAAACTGGAAAATTTAAGCCCACAGCGCCGCATGAGAGAACAGCAGCTTTATCTTGCGGAGCTTTCCGACAAGCTGGAACATGTTGTGGAGCGGGTACTTACAGGGAAGAAACACAAGAGGGATCTTTTTCTACACCGTCTTGAAGGACTGTCCCCTCTGGCCCGGCTTTCCGGAGGATACGCCGCAGTCACAGGCAGTGGGGGAGAACTTTTAAGAAGTGTGAACCAGACGGCTCCCGGAGATGTTCTGACCATCTCGGTCATGGACGGAGATATCCGGGCGCAGACGATAGAGATAAGACATGTAAGGAGGAATAACCGTGGCAAAGACCAGGACGCTGGAGACGGCATTTGAAGAATTGGAAGCGACCATCTCGGCCCTGGAAGATCCCCAGGTGACTTTAGATGAGTCTTTAAAGCTTTACCGTCAAGGCGTAAAGCTTTTGAAATATTGCAGTGATTCCATTGACAGAGTTGAAAAAAAGATCATTGAGTTAAAAACAGAGGATGATAGCGATGAAGGTTGAGAATCAGATACAGGAAAAGGCAGGGCAGATCGAGAAGTTGATCCGGGAGTTTCTGCCGGAGGAGATCGGATATCAGAAAACAGTTTTTGAGGCTATGAATTACGCGGTAAACGCAGGTGGAAAAAGGATACGCCCCATGCTTATGTGGGAGACCGCCAAGGTGTTCGGCGGCACTAGACAGGAATTGATCGGGCCTTTTATGGCAGCCATTGAGATGATCCACACCTATTCACTGATCCACGATGATCTTCCTGCCCTGGATAATGACGATTACCGCAGAGGACGCCTGACCACCCATAAAGTTTACGGGGAGGCCATGGCCATCCTGGCGGGGGATGGACTCTTAAATTACGCTTACGAGACGGCGGCGAAAGCCGTCAGCCAGGCCGGCCCATGGGAGCTTGAGAAAGTGGCTCAGGCTTTATGCGTCCTGGCCCGCAAACCCGGAATTTACGGAATGATCGGGGGTCAGGTCGTTGATGTTGAAAAGAGCGGACAGCCCCTGGACCTGGATACACTGAAATTTATCTATACTAATAAAACCAGCGCCCTGATCCAGTGCGCTATGATGATCGGGGCAATCCTTGCCGGAGCCGGAAAAGAGCAGATTGACGGGGTGGAAAAGGCGGCCGACGCCATCGGCATCGCATTTCAGATTCAGGATGATATCCTGGATGTGAGTGGAACTACCCAGACTCTTGGGAAACCTGTGGGAAGCGACGCTAAAAATGAGAAAACCACCTGGGTCACACTGGTGGGGATGGACGCTGCCGCAGAGCAGGTGGAGGAACTTTCCTACAAGGCTCTGGATATACTGGAGGAATATGAAGTATCTGAGAGAAATCCATTTCTTAAAGAACTGATCCGGTGGCTGATCCACAGAGAAAAGTAGTGTCAGCCTGAACGGATGGATGGTATGAAAATAAAGAAACAGGTGTATGAATATGGCAAAGATTTTAGACAATATCCGCCAGCCCAATGATATAAAAAAGGTGCCGCCAAAGGAATATGATCAGCTTGCCGGGGAGATCCGGGAATTTCTTCTGGAGAGTATTAGCAAAACCGGAGGACATCTGGCCTCTAATCTGGGCGTTGTTGAACTGACTATGGCTCTGCATTTGTGTCTGGATCTTCCAAAAGATAAGATTGTGTGGGATGTGGGTCACCAGTCCTATGTTCATAAAATACTTACGGGAAGAAAGGACGCCTTTGGCGGCCTGCGCACTTTCGGAGGTATCAGCGGATTTCCCAAAATCCGGGAGAGCGCCTGTGACGCCTTTGATACCGGCCACAGTTCTACGTCCATTTCCGCGGCCCTGGGTTATGCCCGTGGGAGGGATCTTCTGGGCGAAGATTACACTGTTGTGGCAGTCATCGGTGACGGTGCCCTGACCGGGGGCATGGCCTATGAGGCAATAAATAATGCGGCCCGCATGGACAAAAATTTTATTATTATTCTAAATGATAACAAAATGTCCATCTCCGAAAATGTGGGTGGCGTTTCTAAATATTTGAATGACATCCGCATGAATGAATCTTATATTGATTTCAAAGAAGATGTGGAAGCGGCGCTGAGAAGGATTCCCCGCATAGGCAGCAGCGTGGTCCGCAGTGTGAAGCGTTCTAAAGATTCGATTAAACAGTTTTTAATGCCGGGAGGCTTTTTCGAGGATCTTGGCATTGATTATATGGGGCCGGTGGACGGCCACGATATCCCTCAGCTTGTCCGTGTGATTTCGGCGGCAAAGCGGAAACGCAAAGCTGTTCTTGTCCATGTGATCACTCAGAAGGGCAAGGGCTATGAACCTGCCGAGGAGGACCCGTCAGCTTATCACGGCGTGGATAAATTTGATGTAAAGACCGGTATGCCTTTGAAAAAAAGCACTCAGTCCACATACACTCAGATATTTTCCAGGACGATGCTGCGCATGGCCGCGGAAGATGAAAAGATTGTGGGTGTATGTGCGGCAATGCCATATGGCACCGGACTTTATAAATTCAGCAAACAGTATCCTGACCGTTTCTTTGACGTGGGGATCGCCGAGGAACACGCGGTGACTTTTGCCGCCGGACTGGCGGCCGCCGGGATGAAGCCTTATGTGGCCATTTATTCTTCGTTTTTACAGCGCTCTTACGATCAGATGATCCATGATGTCTGTCTCCCCCAGCATCCGGTAGTCTTTTGCATTGACCGGGCGGGAATTGTGGGCGCTGATGGTGAGACCCACCAGGGTATCCTGGATCTGTCCTATTTATGTTCCATTCCGGGGATGAATGTTTTCGCCCCTAAAAATAAATACGAGCTGTACGATGTGCTGAAGTTCTCAAGGACCTTCGACGCGCCGTTGGCCATCCGCTACCCCAGGGGTACGGCCTACGGCGGCCTGAAGCAGTTCCGGGCTCCCATAGAGTATGGAAAGAGCGAGATTTTGCGCACCGGCGCCAGAGTGGCTATATTGGCTGTGGGAAGTATGGTAGAGACGGCCTGGGACGTCTGCGCCCGGCTGGCAGAAGAAAATATAGATCCGGCCCTGGTCAATGTCCGCTTTGTCAAACCTCTGGACAGGAAAATCCTTGAATGGCTGGCCAGAGATTATGAGGTCATTGTAACGATGGAAGAAAACGTACTCAGAGGAGGTTACGGCGAGGCCGTGGCGGCATACTTGAGCGATCTGCGCTGCCAGGATCGGGAAAAATACGGCGCAAGGCTGTTAAAGATCGGCATTCCCGACGTTTATGTAGAACATGGCAATGTGGATCTTCTCAAAGAGAGTATGGGGCTTGACAGCCTGTCAGTGACACAAAAGATCATAAAGGAATATAAAAAGCTATGAAAGAACGTTTGGATGTACTTTTAGTAAAACAGGGTCTGGCCTCCTCACGGGAAAAAGCCAAAGCCATGATCATGGCAGGGGATGTTTTTGTCAATGACAACAGGGAGGACAAGCCGGGGGACTGTTTTGACCCGGAAAAATCCCGCATAAGAGTGAAAGGGCCAGGTTTAAAATATGTGAGCCGGGGCGGCTTAAAGCTTGAAAAAGCGGTGGAAGTTTTCGGCGTTGATGTGTCCGGCAAAGTATGTATGGATATTGGCGCATCCACCGGTGGATTTACCGACTGTATGCTTCAGAACGGGGCTGTGAAGGTTTTTGCCGTGGATGTGGGCTACGGACAGCTTGCCTGGAAACTTCGCCAGGACCCACGGGTGGTCTGTATGGAAAAGACAAATATCCGGTATGTGACGCCGGAAGATATTGGCGAGCCTCTGGATTTTGCCTCTGTGGATGTGTCTTTTATTTCACTGACAAAGGTGCTGCCTGTGGCCTGCACACTGCTGCGGCCTATGGCCTGTATGGTCTGCCTGATCAAGCCTCAATTTGAGGCCGGCCGGGAAAAAGTGGGAAAAAAGGGAGTTGTCCGCGACCCCAAAGTCCATGAAGAAGTGATCCAAAAGATCGTGGATCATGTCCGGTCCATCGGGTTTTCGGTCATGGGCCTGGATTTTTCCCCGGTTAAAGGGCCGGAAGGAAATATTGAGTATCTTCTTTATATTCAAAAGACGGATAAAGAAGAAGACAGTTTTAATGACGGATTGGTGGAGACTGTTGTCAGGCAGGCCCATGACAAGCTGGATGAATGATGGATAAAAATTATGGATAAATTTTATATTATCGCCAATAAGGAAAAGGATAAAAATTACGAAAGCACAAGGCGGATACAGAACTATCTCAGAGAACGGGGCTGTGTGTGCGAGACGCCAAAGGATGGCCCTCTGCCGCCTCAAACTCAGTGTCTTATTGTCCTTGGCGGTGACGGCACACTGCTTCACGCCGCTTTGGATTATGTGGCCTATGATATTCCCATTCTCGGAATTAATCTGGGAACCCTGGGCTTTTTGACAGATCTGGAAAAAGACGAAGTTTACCCCGGACTTGATCAACTTATTTCTGACGATTACCGCATTGAACAGCGAATGATGCTGAGGGGAGCGGTGTATAAACAGGGGAAAAAAGTGGAAGAGTCTCTGGCACTCAATGATATTATTGTCACCCGGTCCGGTTTTTCACGGCTGGTGGAGACGAGGATGTTTATCAACGACGTGGTCATGGACAATTATGCCGGGGATGGGGTTATTGTATCTACGCCCACTGGGTCCACCGGCTATAATCTGTCCGCCGGAGGACCTGTAGTCCTTCCAGAGAGTGAACTGATGGTCATCACCCCCATCTGTCCCCACTCCCTGTCGGCCAGGAGTATAGTTGTCTCCGCTCAGGACAGAGTGCAGATAGAGATCGGCCACCGGCAGAAAACTCAGCCGGAGGAAGCCTTGGTTACATTCGACGGACAGACGGTAGTCAAACTCCAGTCCGGCGATTATATCCGTATCCGCCGGGCCGGCGAGCGGGTGCATTTAGTCAAAGTTAATTCCCGCACATTTTATGAGATTCTGAGAATGAAAATATAAATTTTTGGCGTTATATAACAGGTTAGCCATCCAAAAGCAACAGTTTGGTATGTCTATCCCTGATAGCTGAACTCGTGAGCGGGTTTTGAATTAAGATGTGAGGAGATTTCATGAAAGCAAAACGACACGCAAAGATCATTGAATTGATTCGCCAGTATGAGATTGAGACTCAGGAAGAACTGGCACAGCGCCTTATTGAAGCCGGATTTAATGTGACTCAGGCGACAATTTCAAGAGATATACGGGAATTGAAACTTTCAAAGGTGGCCGGTCATAACGGGCGGTCAAAATATGCCGCCCTTACCGGATCAGAAAATACCAACGCCAACAAATATACACGTGTTCTCCAGGACGGCTTTGTGTCCCGTTCCATGGCAACCAACCTTATAGTTATTAAGACCGTATCAGGGATGGCCATGGCTGTGGCTGCGGCTCTGGACGCTATGGATATTCCCGGAATGGTGGGCTGTATCGCCGGAGATGACACGATTTTCTGTGCCATTTACAGTGAGGCCCAGGCCCAGGAAGTGATGGAGATCATTGACCGTGTCGTGGCCCAGAAAATGTAACAGATGTCTTGCAGAACAGAATTGCAGAGGTGAAACATGCTAACGGGAATACATGTAAAAAATCTGGCGCTGATTGATGAAATTGAAGTTGATTTTTCCCCTAACTTAAATATCCTTACCGGTGAGACCGGTGCCGGAAAGTCTATTGTCATCGGATCGGTCAACGCCGCTCTTGGAAAAAAGGTATCAAAGGATATGATCCGCAAAGGGGCGAAAGAGGCTTTGGTAGAGCTTTTTTTCGATGTTAAGGATGAACATATTTTACAATATCTGGATGAGATTCAGGTTCCTGTCCAGGACAGTCAGGTCATTGTGTCCCGCAGGATTACGCCGGCCCGCAGCGTCAACCGGATTAACGGGGAGATTGTGTCTGCGGCTGCGATAAAAGCTCTTGGGGAGATGCTTGTGGATATTCACGGCCAGCATGAGCATCAGTCTTTGTTACATAAGCACCACCATCTGGAAATTCTTGACTTTTTCTCTAAATGGCGCCTTAAAGAAAAAAAAGAAGTCATGGCAAAATCTTACGATCGGTATATGGATCTGAAAAGAGAGCTGGATCAGAGCGTTGTTGATGAGGAAGCCCGCCGCAGGGATATTTCCTTTCTTGAATTTGAGCAAAATGAGATCGCGTCGGCCCGGCTTTCTTTGGGGGAAGATGATCTGCTGACGGCTCAGTATAAAAAGATGAGCAACAGCCGCCAGATCATGGAGGCGGTTTCATCGGCCTACCGGCTCACCGGCTATGAGAGCGGCGCAGGAGACGAGGTGGGCCGGGCCCTTCGGGAACTGATCGGTGTGGAAGATTATGACGAAGAGTTGGCCGGTTTTCGCCAGCAGCTTGAAGATATTGATAATTTAGTCAATGATTTTAACAGGGAAATTTCCGGTTATATGTCCCAGCTCTCCTTTGACGATGATGAGTTTCATCAGGTGGAGCAGCGCCTTGATCTTATTAACGGCTTAAAAGCCAAATACGGCCAGACCATTGAGGATATTCTGGCCTATGGCCGTGAGACGGAGAAAAAGTTGGACAAGCTGAAAAATTATGATATTTATCTGGACCATCTGAGAAAGGATGTGGAAAAGGCACGAGAGGAACTTAAAAAAATTTCTGAGGAAGTGTCACAGATCCGCAGATCCTCAGGGGAGAAGCTGGCCCAGGAGATTACTCAGGCACTAAAAGACCTGAATTTTCTTGATGTCCGTTTTGGATGGAAGTTTGACCGTCTGCCGGATTATACCCGCAACGGCATTGATGACGCCTGCTTTATGATTTCTACCAATCCGGGGGAGGATATGAAGCCTTTGGCTCAGGTAGCTTCCGGCGGCGAATTATCCAGAATTATGCTGGCTATAAAATCTGTTCTGGCGGATGTGGATTCCATTGAGACGCTGATTTTTGATGAAATTGACGCCGGTATTTCCGGCCGCACCGCACAGAAAGTTTCTGAAAAACTGGCTTTGATCTCAAGAAAGCATCAGGTGCTTTGTATCACCCATTTGCCTCAGATCGCGGCCATGGCGGACAACCATTACCGCATTGAAAAAGAACCTAAGGGCGCGCTGACGACAACCCACATTACACCTCTGGACCATGAGATGATGGTGGAAGAAATTGCCCGATTACTTGGCGGTGTACAGATTACAGACACAGTCCTCGAAAACGCTAGAGAAATGAAGGCTTTGGCGGATCAGTTAAAGAGCGGCAAAGTTTCTGGAAAATAAATTCTGGTTTGAAAATTGAGCCTCATTCACATACTAAGAAAGGATGGTACTTAACAAAGAGTATCATCCTTTCCTGATTTTCGGCAACCGTTTAGCAATCAGGAATGCGGTAAAACTGTTGCGGTTAAAAAAATCTGCGGTATTTCGTGGATGAAAAATGTACGAAAGGATGAGGAACATGAATATCCGGCGAAAATACCGGTATCTGCTTTTTATAGTTCTTTTTGTGAATATTATCTGCATTTTTACATGGGCTTATTACCTGTTAAATGAAAAAATACCGGATCAGCTTAAAGTGAAAGTGGGAACATCGGAAAATTTTGACTTTGAGCTTCCTCTGACAGCTAAAACCCATGTGGAGGATGTAAGCGTTGTCTCCATTGATCAGAAGCCTTTGGCTAAGTCGGATATTACCCTTGATCTGAGTACGCCTTTTAGCGTGGAACTGTCAGAGACGGGGACTTACAGTGTAGATCTCCAGTTTCTTGGAATTACATTAAAAAAGATCAATGTTGAAGCAGTGCAGTCTAAAAAGGTTATGCCTGTGGGAGTTCCGGTTGGTATTCATATACGCACCAGCGGCGTGATGGTTTTGGGTACGGGAAAGGTGACGGACGCTGGCGGAAACAGCCGTGAGCCGGCCAGGGGGATCGTAAAATCTGGAGATTACATTCAGTCGGTCAATGGCACTGCTGTCGATACTATTTCTGAAATGACTGATGAGATCCAAAAATGTGGGGGAAAGACGGCCATCCTCCAGGTTCTTCGTGACGGCCAGCCGCTGGAACTGGACATACAGCCTGTACTGTGCCCTGGCGGCGAATATAAAACCGGAATCTGGGTGCGGGATGACACTCAGGGCATAGGTACGCTGAGTTTTGTGGATGAAAACAACCGTTTTGCTGCCCTGGGCCATGGCATCACCGACGTGGATACAAGTCTCATGATCCAGATTGAGGGCGGCGCTCTCTACCCCGCCTCTGTGGGGAGTATTATTAAAGGCGCTGACGGATCTCCGGGGGAGATGGTGGGAACGATTTATTACAGTCAGGACTACCGTATCGGAACTATTGAAAAAAATACAGACGTTGGAATTTATGGCACAATATCTGCCGGGGAGTGGTTCTATGATCCTTCCAGGGCTGTGGAGTTGAGATATAAGCAGGATGTCCATGCAGGTCCGGCACTGATCCGCTGTTGTGTGGACGGGACAGTGAAAGATTATGAAATAAAGATCACAAATATTGATTATAATAGCAGCGGTGACAATAAAGATTTTATTATTGAGATCACAGACCCTATTTTGCTGGAAAAGACCAACGGGATCATCCAGGGCATGAGCGGTTCTCCGATTCTTCAGGATGGGAAGCTGGTGGGGGCGGTAACCCATGTTTTTGTCAATGATCCCACAAGGGGGTATGGCATTTTTATTGAAAATATGCTGGAAGCGGCAGAATGATTTTAAGCAGGCAATACAGGGAGTAATCTCATGGTATTGCCTGCTTTATCCGTATTAAGACAGTACATACTAAAGTTTTTTCATGTTGTGCCGGAAAAAATATAAATTTGTGATAAATATGTGACTCATGGCGAATTATGCGAGCATTGATTCTTGATAAATAATTTTGGAGAAAATATAATACTCATAACAAATATAGGAGGAGTCCGTTATGAGTAAAATTAATGTTGCTATTGTTGACGATAATGAGAGAATGGTTCATGTGCTTGACAATATATTGCATACTGACGACAGTATTGAGGTTGTGGGGAAAGCTTCCGACGGTATCGCGGCCCTGTCGCTGATCAAGGAGCAGGAACCGGATATTGTTCTGCTGGATCTGATTATGCCAAAGTTAGATGGCCTGGGTGTGATGAATAAGATCAATAAAGATACGACGATAAAGAAGCATCCGGCATTTATAGTGATCTCGGCCATTGGGAAAGAGAGTATTACTGAGGACGCTTTTTGTCAGGGGGCGGTGTATTATATTATGAAGCCTTTCGACAATGACGTGGTTATCAATAAGATCAAACAGGTTTCGCTAAGCAAAAGCCAGAGGGCGGCGGCGATCCGCCCGGCAGGACAATCTCAGGGGGAGGATGGCAATATGGCGAATGGACATAATCTGGAAACAGACGTTACGGATATTATCCATGAAATCGGCGTACCGGCCCACATTAAAGGTTATCAATATTTAAGGGATGCCATCATTATGGCGGTCAATAACCGGGATGTGATCAATTCCATTACCAAAGTGCTGTACCCAACGATTGCGAAGATGAATAAGACTACACCAAGCCGGGTGGAACGGGCCATACGCCATGCCATTGAGGTGGCATGGAGCCGGGGGAAAATGGATACCATTGACGATCTGTTCGGATATACCATTAACACAGGGAAAGGCAAACCGACAAACTCTGAATTTATCGCTCTGATCTCCGATAAAATACGTCTGGATTATAAGAAGCGTGGATAGAAGTGCGGGGCGCTCTTCCCGGAGCGGATCGCCGGAAAACATCGTCAAATTACATAAAAAAAATGATAAAACACAATAAATATCTTTTAAAATGCATAAAAACATGGTATAATGACTGGGTAATGGACAGTAATGACATATCCGAAATTTATAATGCCATTGATGTCAGATATAAAAAGATTTACAGGCTGGGAGGATTTTGTAAAGATGAAAAATATATTATTTGTATCATCTGAAGCAGTACCTTTTATAAAGACAGGAGGTCTGGCGGATGTAGCCGGTTCCCTGCCCAAGGCATTTAATAAGGACGAATTTGACGTTCGGGTGATCATTCCAAAGTACCGTATTATACCAGATTATCTGAAACAGCAGATGCAGTACCGCACCCACTTTTATATGGATCTCGGATGGCAGAATCAGTATGTGGGCATCCTTGAGATGCAGTACGATGGCGTCACTTTTTATTTTGTAGACAATGAACACTATTTTTCCGGCGATCAGGCTTATGAAGGCGGTCTGTGGGATCTGGAAAAGTTTGCTTTCTTCAGCAAAGCGGCTCTTTCCTGCCTCCCGGCCATCGGGTTCCACCCCGATATCATCCACTGCCATGACTGGCAGACCGGTCTGGTTCCTGTATTTTTGAAAAATGTATTTAATGATAACGAATTTTACTGGAATATTAAGGCGGTCATGACCATCCACAATCTTAAATTCCAGGGAACATGGGATCCCAAGACTATTATGGGTATGACCGGTCTGCCGTCCTATCTGTTTACCCCGGATAAGATGGAAGCCTACAAAGACGCCAACTATTTAAAAGGCGGTATTGTTTATGCGGACTATATTACAACTGTCAGCGAGACTTATGCCCAGGAGATCCAGATGCCTTTTTATGGTGAGGGCCTGGACGGCCTGATGCGGGCGAGAAATAACTGCCTTATGGGAATTGTCAACGGTATTGATTACGATGAGTGGAATCCTGAGACGGATCCTATGATTCCGGTTCACTACAACGCCATTACTTTCCGAAA
The DNA here is from genome assembly GCF_014202115.1 of Catenibacillus scindens. Taxonomy (GTDB): domain Bacteria; phylum Bacillota; class Clostridia; order Lachnospirales; family Lachnospiraceae; genus Catenibacillus; species Catenibacillus scindens. The sequence continues at coordinate 107,960 of NZ_JACHFW010000005.1, read as the reverse complement.
GGAAAAATATAAAGATAAATGCGCCCTCCAGGAAGAGCTGGGACTGGAAGTAAACGCTGATAAGTTTATGATCGGCCTTGTGTCCCGGCTGACAGACCAGAAAGGTCTGGATCTTGTGGATTATGTTATGGATCAGATTTGTGCCGATGACGTTCAGTTTGTAGTTCTCGGAACAGGCAATGCCAAGTATGAAAATATGTTCCGTTATTTTGCGTGGAAATATCCGGGCCGCGTGTCCGCCAACATTTTTTATTCCAATGAGCGTAGCCACAAGATTTACGCGGCCTGCGACGCGTTCCTCATGCCGTCTCTTTTTGAGCCCTGCGGTTTAAGCCAGCTTATGAGCCTTCGTTACGGCACAGTGCCTATTGTCCGTGAGACCGGCGGCCTGAAGGACACTGTGGAACCTTACAATGAGTATGAGTCCACAGGTACAGGTTTCAGCTTTGCTAATTACAATGCCCATGAGATGCTCAATACGATTAATTACGCAAAGCATGTGTTCTACAATAACAAGCGGGAGTGGCATAAGATTATTGACCGTGGTATGGCCAGAGATTTTTCCTGGAATACATCGGCAAGGCGTTATGAAGATTTGTACCGGATGCTGTAAAGTAAAGAAGCCCCTCAAATTCAAAAAGAGTTTGAGAGGCTTCTTTTATTTATAAGAAAACTATTTTTCAGGCCGCTGCAAAAGGCGGCCTGAAAGTTTGTGTAAGCGTGATCAGGCGTTGTCGGCGAAGTTGCCGGTGTAGAGTTGGTAATACTTGCCTTTCTTGGCGATCAGCTCGTCGTGGGTACCGCGCTCGATAATACGTCCCTGTTCCATAACCATGATGCAGTCGGAGTTTTTGACCGTGGAGAGGCGGTGGGCAATGACAAAGGTTGTGCGGCCTTTCATCAGAGCGTCCATACCGTCCTGGACAAGCTTCTCTGTACGGGTATCAATGGAGGATGTTGCCTCGTCCAGGATCAGTGCCGGCGGATCGGCTACAGCCGCCCGTGCAATGGCAAGAAGCTGGCGCTGTCCCTGACTTAAATTGGCGCCGTCGCCGGTAAGCATGGTCTGATATCCGTCAGGGAGACGGTGGATAAAGCTGTCGGCGTTGGCCAGTTTGGCGGCCTGGATACATTCCTCATCGGTGGCGTCCAGCTTGCCGTAGCGGATATTATCCATAACTGTTCCGGTAAACAGGTGAGTATCCTGTAAAACCATACCTAAAGATCGGCGCAGATCCGGCTTTTTGATCTTGTTAATGTTAATGCCGTCATAGCGGATCTTGCCGTCGGCAATGTCGTAAAAACGGTTGATCAGGTTGGTGATCGTCGTCTTTCCGGCTCCGGTGGCACCGACAAAGGCGATCTTCTGACCGGGTTTTGCCCAGAGGCTGATATTGTGGAGGACGATCTTGTTTTCATCGTAGCCAAAGTCCACATCATCGAAGACAACGCCGCCTTCCAGTTTTGTATAGGTAACTGTGCCCTCAGCTTTGTGAGGATGTTTCCAGGCCCATACATTTGTACGTTTCTCAGATTCTGTAATATTGCCGTCAGCGTCGATGTTGGCGTTGACAAGCTCAACATAGCCCTCGTCTTCCTCAGGCTCCTGATCCATCAGGTCGAATACACGCTGGGCACCGGCTGCGGCGTTGACAACGAAGTTGATTTGCTGGCTGACCTGGGTGATCGGGTTGGTAAAGCTCTTATTTAAGCCGACAAATGTGATAACTGTACCGATAGTCACGCCGGCCAGGCCGTTGATGCCGAGCATTGCGCCGACAATGGCCACAAGGGCGTAGCTGAGCCAGCCGATGTTGGCGTTGACAGGCATGAGCAGGTTGGCGTAGCGGTTCGCTTTATTGGAACTGTTTCTCAACTGATCGTTGATCTTGTGGAAATCCGCTTTTGCGGCTTCCTCGTGGCAGAAAACTTTGACAACTTTCTGGCCGTCCATCATTTCCTCGATAAAACCGTCCACGGCGCCGAGATCCATCTGCTGGCGGATATAATATTTTCCGGACAGCTTGGAGAAATTAGCGGTAACGATAAGCATGACAACGGCGGTCAAAATGGAGATCACCGTCAGCGCCGGGTTGAGGATGATCATGGTGATCAAAGCGGCGATCATGGTCAGTGAGGAGTTGATGATCTGGGGGATACTCTGGCTTAAAAGCTGTCTCAATGTATCCACATCGTTGGTGTACACGGACATAATATCGCCGTGGGCGTGGGTATCAAAATATTTAATTGGGAGAGCTTCCATCTTGCTAAACAGATCGTCACGGAGGTGGAGCATGGTTCCCTGGCTTACATTAATCATGATACGGTTATAGGCAAAGGCTGTGACAACGCCCACTGCCATGAGGCAGACAAGCTGTATGAGATCTCTGGCAAGGTTGGCAAAGTCGTCAGAACCGGTGTTGAGCATAGGTATAATATAGTCATCTACAAGTCTCTGTGAGAATGTAGAACCAACAACCGTTGCGATGGCCGTGACCAAAATGCAGACAATCACCAGTAAAAACGGAAATTTATAATAATGAAGCATATATCGGATGACCCTGCTGATCAACCGGGTTGCCGCGGTCACTTCGGGTCTGGATTTCTTATCATTCATAGTTATCTTTCCCTCCTTTACGCTGGCTGGTCAAAGTCGCCGCCGCCCTGGAGCTGTGATGTATAGATCTCCTGATAAATGGCGTTGGTCTTGAGCAGGTTTTCATGGGTATCAAAAGCGTTGATCTGTCCGTCGTCCAGAACAAGGATGCGGTCTGCGGCCTGGACGCTGGAGATGCGCTGGGCGATAATGATCTTTGTTGTGCCCGGAATCTCTCTGGCAAACGCGGCGCGGATACTGGCGTCAGTGGCTGTATCCACAGCGCTGGTAGAATCGTCGAGGATAAGGACTTTCGGTTTTTTTAGCAGGGCCCTGGCGATACAAAGGCGCTGTTTCTGACCGCCGGAAACATTGGCACCGCCCCGTTCAATGCGGGTATTGTAGCCGTCTGGCATACGGTCGATAAATTCATCGGCGCAGGCGGCCTTACATGCGTCAATACATTCTTCGTCTGTGGCGTTAGGATTTCCCCAGCGGAGATTATCCAGAATCGTACCGGAAAACAGTGTGTTTTTCTGAAGCACTACAGATACCTGATTTCTCAGTACTTCGGTATCATATTTGCGAACATCCACGCCGCCGACACAGACAGAACCGTCGTCCACATCATAAAGGCGGCAGATAAGATTGACAAGGCTGCTCTTTCCTGAACCGGTGCCTCCGATAACGCCGATGGTTTCGCCGCTTTTAATGTGGAGATTGATGTCAGACAGGGCGTTTTTGCCGCTGCCGTGTTTGTAGGAGAAGTTGACATGGTTAAAATCAATACGTCCGTCAGGCACTTCCATCACAGGATTCTCAGGGTCGGTCAGATCCGGCTTTTCATTGAGAACTTCGCTGATACGTCGGATACTGGCCATTGACATACTGATCATAACAACAACCATGGACAGCATCATCAGACTCATGAGCAGGGCCATAATGTAACTGAAAAGGCTGGTCAGGTCACCGGTAGTCATAGTGCCGCCCACAATAAATTTGGCACCGAACCATGATACAGAAATAATACAGAAATAAACAGCAACCATCATGGCCGGGTTATTGAAGGCCAGAAGTCCTTCGGCTTTTACGGAAAGATCATAGAGTTTTTTTGCGCCTTTGTGGAATTTGATATTTTCATGATCTTCACGGACAAAGGCTTTGACTACCCGGATGGCGGATACGTTTTCCTGAACACTGGCGTTTAAGTCATCGTAGCTGCGGAACACCTGAGTAAAGATTTTCAGGGTGACGAGCATAATGCCGCCGATGACGATCACCAGGAAAACTACGGCGATGAGGAACATGGCGCTTAAATGGGGACTGATGACCAGACACATGGCATAACTGAAGATGATATTTAACGGGGCGCGGACGGCCACCCGGATCACCATCATATAAGCGTTTTGCACATTGGTAATGTCCGTAGTCATACGGGTGACAAGTCCGGGAACACTGAACTTGTCAATGTTGGAAAATGAAAAGGTCTGGATGTTTGAATAAATGGCTTCACGGAGATTGGCTGCAAGCCCCGATGAAGCGCTGGCGGCGTTTTTTCCGGCAAGAGCGCCGAAGGTCAGGCTTAATGCCGCCATAATGACCATAACGATTCCGTAACGGTATACCGCTGAAAGGTTGGCGGCCTCAAGCCCCTGGTCGATGATCATGGATGTGACAAAAGGCAACAGTATTTCCATGATAACTTCCAGAGCGGTCAAACCGATACACAGGAATGTGTCTTTTTTATATTGTTTGAGCTGTTGTAAAACTTTTCTCACGGTTACAATACCTCCTGTTGTTGATTTTGCGCATACTTAGAAAGATTGAACAGCATCTTTTTCTGCATACGGTCCAGCTCGGAAATTTCCGGGGCTGAAAAACCGTCAAAAACCTGACTGCAGGACCGGGTAATGGCCTGCTGAAGAAAATCCCAGGCGTTTTCCCCTTTGTCTGTGCCAAAGAGAAGTTTTCGACGGTCATCCCCCGGACATTGCTCTGTCCGGACGTAGCCGGCAGACTTCAGACGCTTCAGGATACTTGACAGTGAGGCCATGGATACGCCAAGCTCCTGGTGGATGTCTGTCAGGAAGGTTCCGTCGGGATGTTCGAGGATATACAAAAGAACATAAGCCTGAGCAGTAGTAAAGCCCTGGGCGCCCAGCTCTTTTGTCGTCAGGCACTCCAACTGGATGCTGATCTTGCGGTTATCATGAACCATGGATTTCAGATCTGGTTCCATAATGAACTCACCTCGTTTGCTAGTTATTTGTTCGCATGATAACTATTTGATTCCATATATTTTATAGCATATCATTCCTTGTATGTAAAATACAAATATGTTATAATTGATAAAAAATTTTTATAATACATGCTTATGATTACATCTTTTTTGAAAGGGAGAGTCCCTGTAAGTGCTTGTAAAGAAAGGAGAGCCGCGTGAATACGACTCAATTAGAATGCTTTTTGTCAGTTGCAAATTTTCTTAATTTTTCCAGAGCGGCGGAGCAGCTTAGGATCACCCAGCCGGCAGTGAGCCATCAGATCAGCACATTAGAAGATGAGCTGGAAGTGAAGCTGTTTCAAAGATCCAGCAAGAGCGTGCGCCTGACCCAGGCCGGCCTGATATTTTCTCAGTATGCCAGCGAAATTTTAAGACTTTCATCTTTGTCCAAAGCCCGGCTGAAGGAGTGCCGGGAGCTGATGACAGTACGGCTTGGGATTGGATGCCGGAATTTTGTGGAACTGCAGTTTCTTCGCCCGGTGCTTGCCAGAATGCGCGGGGAATTGCCTCAGATTGATCCTGTTGTCCGCCTGATTCCTTTTGCCTCCCTGGAAAATCTTTTGGAGGAAGAGGATGTGCAGGTGATATCTTGTTTTAAGGACAGCGCGCCCCGAAAAGCGGTATACCAGGAGCTTTTACAGTGTTCCATTGTATGTGTCTGTGCCCCGGATCACCCTTTAGCAGGAGAGTCTGTCCTCACTGTGGGCCAGATGAGGGAGGGGCATAAGATCGCCGTCTGCCCTCCCACGGTCCATCCGCCGGCTCTGCTGGCCGCCCAGAACAGGGTGATCTCCGGTCTGGACTCGGAGCAGGTCATGTTTTGCGATAACCTGGAAATTGTATACACTCTGGTGGAAGCAGGTTATGCCGCCGCTCTGCTGCCGGATATACCTCTGGCCCGCCAGCATGGACTTAAATATATTCCGGTGACAGAGTTTCCCACGTTGTCTTACGGGGTATCTTATCTTCGCAGCGCCCTTAATCCGCCATTGAGACGTTTTTTGTCCATTTTGGAAGATGTGGTAGCTTCAAATTAAGAATTGGCAGAAGCGTCCCGGATGCCGTCAATATTTGGGGCTGCGATCATGGAGTAGTTGGTGTGGTAGATAACAAATCCAGGTTTGGCACCGCTGACTTTTTTTACATGCTTTTTCTGGATATAGTCGATTTCCACTTTATCAGCCCCACGGCCGGATGAATAGTAGGCAGCCAGCCGGGCAGCTTCCTCAAAAGTTTCGTCGGGCAGTTCTTCGTTGTTGCTCTTGACAATGACATGGGAGCCGGGGATGCCTTTGGCGTGGAACCACCAGTCATTTCCTGTGGCCACCTTAAAGGTCAGCTCTTCATTTTGAAAATTGTTTTTGCCCACATAAATGTCATAGCCGGCCGAGGATATATAATGGAAAGGTCGGCTTTTTGACGGCCGTTTTGCCCCTTTGGCGGGGCCGTGGCGGCGGATGTAGCCATATTCTGTCAGCTCCTCCTTGATCTGGGCCAGATCTTCCTCGTAGAGGGCGATATCCAGGGCCGTACGTATGGATTCCAGATGGTCGATCTCCTCCTTTGTCTCCACAAGAAGGGTGTTTAAGGCTTCACTTGTCCGTTTCAGTTTATTGTATTTCTCGAAATAGCGGACGGAGTTTTCATGGGCGGTAAGCTGAGGGTCTAAAGGAATAGTGATCGTCTCATTGGTGTAATAGTTTTCACAGGTAAGAGATTTGGACTGAGGTTCAAGGTTGTACCCGTAAGTGTTGATCAGTTCCCCGTAAACTTTGTATTTGTCCATCTTTTTTGTGTCCGCCATCTGTTTTTGCTGGAGCTGGTATTTTTTCTGGCTCCGCTCCAGAGATGTGTTTACAATGCGCCGCAGATCGGAGGATTTCTGCCGTATCCGGGTGATGGTATTTTTCTGGGAATAATAAGTTTCCAGAAGGGCGGACATGGAGTCAAAGAACTGTGTTTTTAAGTCCCCGTAACAGGTCAGGGGGAGACAGGAAAATTCCACCGGCTCGCCGTCGCGGTAGATGATGGCGGGATCAAAGCGGCACTGGCGGATCAAATCCATAAACGCCTCAAATCCGTTAAATAACTGCTCTTTTTCTTCCAATGTCAAAGTGTCTGTGCTGTGATCACCATCAATGTGGCTGCGATAACAGATCTCCGTGGCAGCGATAGGGCTGATGCCTGTGAGAGATGTGTAGATGGCTTTGCTCACCGGCGCCGGGCGGTTTAAGACAAAGGAAAAGAAGGTGTCCCGATCAACAGACTTGGGGTCTTTCTTTTCTACAGTTTTAGGGATGAAGTAAGTTCGTCCCGGCAAAACTTCCCGGACAGAGCTGACATTTAAGGAAATATGTTTAATGCTGTCGATAATGGTCCCGTCAGGCTGGGTGAATATAATATTGCTGTGCTTGCCCATAAGCTCAGCGATAAGATATTTCATACAGGTATCCCCCATCTCATCCAGATGCTCGATTTCAAACCGGATGATCCGCTCCATATCGGGCTGAACAATTCTTAAAATTTTGCCGCCGGATAGGTGTTTCCTCAAAAGCATGCAGAAATTAGGGGCTGTCATGGGGTTTGATTTGGTTTCGCCGGTGAGATAGATCAGCGGCAGGGAAGCGCTGGCTGAGATTAAAAGCCGGTAATTTGTCCGGTTGTTTTTAACGGTAAGGATCAGTTCATCAGCTTCCGGCTGATAAATTTTATTGATACGGCCTCCGGCAAGAGCCTCATTGAGTTCATGGGTCAATGCCGCGATGACCAGTCCGTCAAATGCCATAGTTAAGTCTCCTTTTTATATAGTAAACGCTTGGCGGTTACTGTTCACTGGCAAGCCAGCGTCAGAACAGTAACCGGCGTGGCTTCATTGTATCAGAAAAAAAATGAAATGTCCATTGACGGAGCATTCAAATTCATTTATAATGTTTTAGATAGTTATACAGGAGCATATAAAGCCATGGGATAACTTCATTATGATAAAAGAAAAGAGAAATGCAGGTGACCCGATGATACAGAGTATGACTGGATTTGGCCGGTGCGAGATAGAGGCCGATGAACGCAAGATTGTTGTTGAGATCAAGGCTGTGAACCATCGGTACTGCGATATTAATGTGAAGCTTCCAAAAAAGCTGGGCTTTTTTGAATCTTCTATACGCAGTCTGATCAAAAGGTACATTCAGCGGGGCAAGGTGGATGTATTTATTACTTATGAAGATTATACAGAACATAATGTCTGTCTGAAATACAATAGGGCGCTGGCTGGGGAATATCTTGAATGCCTGGAAGATATGAGAGATCAGCTCCATATTAAAGATGATATCGCAGTGACTACTTTGGCAAGATTTCCGGAAGTTTTTACTCTTGAGGAGCAGAGCATTGACGAGGAGGAACTGTGGAAGCTGGTTGAGAAAGCGGTAGATGCAGCCTGCCGGAAATTTGTACAGACACGTATAGATGAGGGAGCCCGGCTTAAATCGGATATTTTGGTTAAACTCGACGGTATGCTTGAAAAAGTAGCATTTATTGAAGCCCGTTCTCCTGAGATTTTGAAGGAGTACCAGCAAAAGCTCCATCAGAAAGTTCAGGAGCTTTTGGGAGATACTGCGGTGGATGAGGCCAGACTTTTGACGGAAGTGATGATCTTCGCCGATAAGATCTGTGTGGACGAAGAGATCGTCCGCTTAAAGAGCCATATTGAAAATATGAAGGAAACCTTGGAAGGTGAGGACAGTGTGGGGCGAAAACTGGATTTTATCGCTCAGGAGATGAACCGGGAGGCCAATACCACCCTGTCAAAGTCCAACGATCTGGCATTGTCCAACTGTGCCATTGATCTGAAAACAGAGATTGAAAAGATCCGTGAGCAGGTACAGAATATTGAATAATAGGGAGGCTGCCAATGACTGGATTTGTTAATATTGGCTTTGGCAATATTGTAAACGCCACAAGGATCGTGGCCATGATCAGCCCGGATTCGGCACCGGTCAAGCGTCTTGTTCAGAGCGCCAAGGATACGGGGATGGCTATTGACGCCACTCAGGGCCGGAGAACAAGGGCAGTTCTGGTCATGGATGACGGTCATATTTTATTGTCCGCATTACTGCCGGAGACGATTTCAAGCCGATGGGAATCCCACAGCGGCGTGGGGATCGCTGAAAACTGAAACAGCGGTATTCGTAACAGTTTGGTGAGCTGAACTGTTACCGGTATTATACATTCTATAAAGATAAGGATGATGAGGTTATGAAAAAAGAGGGAATACTTACAATCATCTCCGGTTTTTCCGGTGTGGGGAAGGGAACCATTGTGTCCGCCCTCCTGCGTGAGTACCCGAAAGAGTACTGCCTGTCCATATCTGCTACGACCAGAGCCCCCAGAGAGGGGGAGAAAGACGGTGAAAATTATTTTTTCGTCAGCCGGGAGCAGTTTGAGACAATGATCCGTGAGGGAAAGCTTCTGGAATACGCTCAGTATGTGGATAATTATTACGGCACGCCGGGAGATTTTGTCCGGGAGAAATTAAGCCAGGGGATCAATGTGATCCTCGAAATTGAGATGCAGGGCGCGTTAAAGATAAAAGAACAGTACCCCGATACCCTTCTGATCTTCATCGTCCCGCCTAAGGCCAGTGATCTGCTGGACCGGCTTATAAACCGGGGGACAGAGACAAAAGAGCAGATCGAGGGACGGCTCAGACGTTCCGCTCAGGAAGCCGTGTATATGAAAGATTACGATTATATTGTTGTCAATGATAAAGTGGAGCGGGCGGTTCACCAGATCCATCAGATTATTGAAAATGAGCAGGACAGAGTGTGCCGCCGGGAGGAATTTATTGACCAGCTCACCTGTGAACTTCATCAGTGGTGATGAGGTTCTGGTCCGGTGGCATATTAAGTGAAAGGAGAATAAAGATATGTTACATCCGTCTTATACAGACTTAATGGAAGTTATCAACAGTGATGTGGAAGAAGGGGAGCAGCCGGTTGTTTCCAGCCGTTACTCCATTGTTATCGCCGCGGCAAAACGGGCGCGTCAGATTATTGCCGGTTCTGAGCCTTTGGTAGATGGCAGGAACAAAAAGCCTTTATCCATCGCTGTGGAGGAGTTATATAAAGGTAAGGTAAAAATCCTTAGCGTGGATGATATGGACGAGGATGACGACAAGATCCTTGAGCATACCAACGATGTGTTTGACGTATCTCTGGAAGAAGAGGAAGAAAACGATGATGAACTTTTCGATGACGAGAAAGATTCTGATGAAGAAGAGGACGACGAGGAAAGTCTGGATTTTGATGAAGAATAAATGATGATCCCAGGGGAGCCGCAATGGCCCCCCTTTTTTTAGACTGAAGTTAAATACGTGTGGCCCACTGGCGGCAGTCCCACACATCGGTCACAATATCCTCATAAAATTCCGGTTCGTGGCAGATTAAAAGTATGGAACCCCCGTAGGCTTTTAGGGCCCGTTTAAGCTCATCTTTGGCGTCCACATCCAGATGATTGGTAGGCTCGTCAAGCAAAAGTACGTTTGTTTCCGTGTTGAGAATTTTACAGAGCCGGACTTTGGCCTGCTCGCCGCCGCTTAATACACGGACAAGGCTCTCAATGTGCTGGGTGGTCAGTCCGCATTTGGCAAGGGCGGACCGGACTTCATACTGGGTCCAGGAGGGAAATGCGTCCCAGATTTCCTCAATACATGTGGTCTTGTTATCGCTGCGGACTTCCTGCTCAAAATATCCTTTATAAAGATAGTCGCCAAGGCTGACCCGGCCGGACAGGGGAGGAATCAGGCCAAGAATGCTTTTGAGAAGGGTGGTTTTTCCAATACCGTTAGCTCCGGTGAGGGCGATTTTTTCGCCTCTTTCCATGCGGACGTTAATGGGGTGGGACAGGGGCGCGTCGTAGCCGATGACAAGATCTGTCGTTTCAAAGATCATTTTCCCTGAGGCTCTTGATTCCTTAAAATGAAATTCCGGTTTCGGCTTTTCGCGGACAAGCTGGATTTTTTCCATTTTATCCAGTTTTTTCTGCCGGGACATGGCCATATTTCGGGTAGCTACTCTGGATTTGTTTCTGGCCACAAAGTCTTTTAATTCGCTGATCTCCTGCTGCTGCCGGTTGTAGGCGGCCTCAAGCTGGGCTTTTTTAACGGCGTAGACTTCTAAAAAGTGGTCGTAATCGCCCACATAGCGCTCAAGGGACTGATTTTCCATGTGGTAGATCAGGTTGACAACGCTGTTTAAAAAGGGAATATCATGGGAGATCAGTATAAAGGCATTCTCGTAGTCGTTTAAATAGCGTTTGAGCCACTGGATATGATTTTCATCCAGGTAGTTGGTAGGCTCATCCAAAAGGAGAATGTCCGGTTTTTCAAGGAGAAGTTTTGCCAGAAGGATCTTGGTGCGCTGGCCGCCGCTTAAATCCTCCACGTCCCGGTCCAGGCCCAGGGCGTCCAAATCAAAGGCGCGGGCAATCTCATCAACTTTTGCGTCAATGTTATAAAAGTCGTGCTGGGTGAGCATTTCCTGGATCGTGCCAAGCTCGTCTAACATGGCGGTCATTTCGTCTTCCCCTGCGTCGCCCATCTGCTGGCATATCTCATTCATTCTTTCTTCCATATTAAAGAGGTAGCTGTAAGCGCTTTTTAATACATCCCGTATGGTCATGCCAGGCTCAAGGACGGTGTGCTGGTCAAGATAACCGGTGCGCACGTTTTTTGCCCATTCCACAGTTCCCTCGTCGGGCATGAGCTTCCCTGTAATAATATTCATAAAAGTCGATTTTCCTTCGCCGTTGGCGCCAATGAGGCCAATATGTTCCCCTTTAAGCAGACGGAAGGATACATTGGAAAAAATAGCTCTGTCGCCAAAGCCATGACTCAGATTTTTTACATTTAATATCATAAATTTACTCCTGATTGCAGTGTTTTTGTCGCCGTTTGTGCCGGCTTCCGGGAAAAACCCGGTGTTTGTAGATGAAGCGTTACAATTATACATGAAACCTGTGGGAAAAGCAATGACAGAATGTTGCGCCACAGGTTATCCTATGGTAAAATGAGGCAAAGAGGTTACTGTCCACTTTGTGAGCAGTAATGCAAGGTGACTATTCAGCCGCACAAGCGACGGTAAAGCAGCATTAGCTGCGGGAATTTTTAGAGGCATGGCTGAATTGTTACAATGCAAGAAAAAGGAGGGCTTCCCAGTGATTGATAAATTAGTAGAAAAGATTAAAAAGACAAAGGCACCCATTGAAGTTGGCCTGGATCCAATGCTTTCTTATGTGCCGGAGCATATCAAGGAAAAAGCTTATAAAGATTTTGGCGAGACCCTGGAGGGGGCTGCCGAGGCTATCTGGCAGTTTAACAAAGCCATCGTGGATGCCACATATGACCTGATCCCGGCAGTAAAACCCCAGATCGCCATGTATGAACAGTTTGGTATTCCGGGACTTATGGCCTTTAAAAAGACAGTGGATTACTGTCACAGCAAGGATCTTATTGTGATCGGTGATATTAAACGCGGAGATATCGGTTCCACATCCGGCGCTTACGCCACAGGCCACCTTGGAAAAGTGATGGTGGGAAGCAAATCCTACTACGGCTTTGATGAAGATTTCGTGACAATTAACCCATATATGGGTACAGACAGCGTTCAGCCTTTTATTGATGTGGCTGTCCCTGAAAAGAAAGGTATGTTTATTCTGACAAAGACCTCCAACCCATCCAGCGGTGAGTTCCAGGATCAGTTAGTGAATGGCCGTCCTCTCTATGAACTTGTGGCCGAGAAAGTTGTACAGTGGGGAGAGCAGCATATGGGAACATGCGGATACAGTTATGTAGGCGCTGTTGTGGGTGCTACCTATCCGGAAATGGGCGCGGTACTCCGCAAGCTGATGCCTAAAACTTATATCCTTGTGCCGGGCTACGGCGCTCAGGGTGCCAAAGGTTCCGATCTGGTGAACTATTTTAACGAGGATGGCCTTGGCGCTATCGTCAATTCTTCCAGAGGCATTATCGCGGCCTACAAGCAGGAAAAGTATGCCAAATTCGGACCTGAAAACTTTGCCGACGCCTCACGCCAGGCAGTTATTGATATGCGCGAGGACATTGGGTCTGCCATCGGATAAAAATGAAATAAAGGACTAAAAACAGATAAGGGGCTGGCCCTGGGAGTTGAGAAATTGATTTCCCAGGTGTCAGCCCCTTTTGCGTGTCCGATGACTTCATGATCCGGCGCTCAGCCCACTTAATCTCATGATGCCAGGGGGTCAAAAGGCTTTTTGGCCCCCAACACCATCTCATAAGCATAAGCCAATGGCTCTGTCCGGATAAGCTCCCTGACCCGGACAGGGCCATTTGGTATTTAGAAGAAAAACCAGGGGGAAAATAACAGGGATGAGGCGGCAGGGACTACTGGTGGGAGCAGGCTCCTATAAAATCCCTGAAGATCAGAGAACCGTCGGCCAATGTTGCTCTGTATTCGCCTTGGGGAGAATATTTTAAGGGCATTCGTTCCGGATGCCACTGGACAGACAGCAGAGGGAGAGATCTGTGGATCATGGCTTCGATACAACCGTCAGGGCTGCGCTGGACGGGAATAAGATCTTTGCCGATCCGTCCGATGGCCTGATGATGATTGGAATTAACTGTCAGAGTTTTTCCTTTGTAAAGATCATAGAGGCGAAAATTGGTGCTGGTTGTCACCGGATGGAGAAGATCTTTGTCCGGATGCTGATGAAGGTTTACGCCGGCCATGTGCTGAATCAGCGTGCCGCCAAAGTATACATTGATCACCTGATGCCCCCGGCATATGCCAAGAACTGGTTTTTTGGCCCGGACAAAGTGGTCGAGGAGGGCGAGTTGAGAGAGATCCAGGAAATCATCAATATGCCGGGATGCTGTGTTTTTTTCGCCGTAAAGAACCGGGTTTACGTCATAGCCTCCCGGCAGGAGAAGTCCGTCAAAGGATGCCAGACCGGCAGCGGACAGGGAAAGAACAGAATCAGCGCCCTGCCGGCGGACCGCACGGACATAGTTGTCGTAGCGCGGGCCGGCAGCGGCGATAAGGATTTTAGACATAAGACACTTCCAAAAGTGTTTTACTATATAGAGATGCCGTTTTTGACGGAAAGGTTACTCCATATACCTGCTTCTGTCATTTGAAAACTGAGCAGCTAAGTTCTGCTTGAACTTATCATACATCTTCGCCCTTTCTGGATTTTCATTAATTTCAGTTTACTACATTCGGTAAGAAAAATATAGTGCGGCGGGCTGAATAGTTACCAACTGTTATGGAAAACTTTCAAAGGCGGATTGCAGTTTAAGGCTCTGAATGATATACTATATGAATGAGTTGCCAGATAAAGGGGCATTAGACACGGATTGCTCCCCGCTTTGTGCGTTCGCAATCCCGACAAACATGAGAAAAACAAGGTGTGATGCGATGCCGGATGTATACGCGGATGTTGTGGTGGATATTGCGGCAGGAAACCTGGACCGGGTTTTTGCCTACAAAATACCGGAGCGCCTGGCCGGACAGGTGGATATCGGCAGTCAGGTGATGATCCCCTTTGGAAAGGGGGACCGTCAGATCCAGGGTTTTGTAGTCAATATGACCGGACAGCCAGATTATGATGTCAATAAAATAAAGGAAATTTCTCAGGTGGTCAACAGCGAGCTTGCCATAGAAAGCCAGCTCATCCGTCTGGCCTGGCAGATTAAAAAAGTTTACGGCGGGACCATGAGCCAGGCTCTAAAGACCGTGATCCCAGTGCGGCGCCAGGTCAGAGCCATTGTGGAGCGGACTTACGGCCTGAATCCGGACCACTTTGCAGTTTCACAGTATTATGAGAAAATAAAAAATGATAAAAGGTATGAGGCGAGAAAAAGGCTGATAGACTTTTTTCTGGCTCCGGCGCTGTCCGGAGAAGACGGCGGCGTTAGTCTGTCCATGGAGGATATAAAGGCCGGAGTGAAGGCGTCAAAAACTGTGGTACAGGCCCTTGTTGATGAGGGAATACTGGTGGAACAGACCTTCCGCCGTTACCGCAGCCCCGTGAAGGCTTATATGCCCCCGGAGGCGGCGGTAGTTCTTAATGAGGAGCAGCAGAGGGCTGTGGATGATATTTTAAATGACACATCCCATCTGGTTCACCTGCTTTTTGGGGTTACCGGCAGCGGCAAGACGGAAGTGTATATGGCCCTTATTGCCCGGATTTTGGAAAAAGGGCGCCAGGCTATTGTCCTGATCCCGGAGATCGCCTTGTCACTCCAGACTGTGTCCCGTTTTCATGCCCGCTTCGGCGACAGGGTGGCAGTGATGAACTCACGCCTGTCTGACGGGGAAAAGTATGACCAGTATCTGCGGGCAAAGCGGGGGAAAGTGGATATTGTGGTAGGTCCCCGGTCCGCCCTGTTTATGCCTTTTGACCGCCTGGGAATGATTATTGTGGATGAGGAACACGATGGGGCCTATAAAAGTGAAAACACGCCCCGTTATCATGCCAGGGATGTGGCAGCCTGGCGGGTGAAGATGGCGGGGGCAAAGCTGGTTCTTGGCTCCGCAACGCCGTCTGTGGAGTCCTACGGCCGGGCAAAGGCGGGGATTTACAGCCTTCATACCCTCACATCAAGAGCCCGGTCAGGAAGCCGGCTGCCCCAGGTGTCCGTGGTAGATCTGCGGGAGGAGTTTCGCCGGAATAACAAAGGTATTTTCAGCGGAAAACTGTTAAAATATATGGAGGAGGCTCTGGCCCGGAAAGAACAGATTATTCTGTTTTTAAACCGCCGGGGATTCGCCGGATTTGTGTCCTGCCGAAGCTGCGGCTATGTCTTTAAGTGTCGCCACTGCGACGTGTCCATGACGGTCCATACAGGAGGTATGCTTAAATGCCACTACTGTGGTTGGGAACAGCCGCTGCCGAAAGTATGCCCCCAGTGCGGTTCTCCCTATATTGCCGGCTTCGGCTTGGGAACCCAGAAAGTGGAGCAGCTTATTTATCAGACATTGCCGGGAGTGAAAGTCCTCAGGCTGGACCGGGATACTACGGCACAAAAAGACAGTATGGAAAATATACTGGAAAAGTTTCGCCGCCATGAGGGGGATATCCTTGTGGGAACCCAGATGATTGTCAAAGGCCACGATTTTCCCAATGTGACCGTGGTGGGCGTCCTGGCCGCCGATCTTTCCATGTTTTCCAACGACTATATGGCCGCCGAGCGGACTTTTCAGCTTTTGACTCAGGCGGCCGGGCGCAGCGGCCGGGACCAGAAACCGGGACAGGTGGTGATCCAGACCTATAATCCGGAGCATTACAGCATTGTCTGCGCCAGCCGTCAGGATTACCTGTCCTTTTACCGCCAGGAGATTAACTACCGGGCCATGATGAATTACCCGCCGGCTGTCCATATGCTTGTGGTGCTGGCCCTTGGAAGAGATGAAGGAAAGGTTGGAAAGCAGATCCATGCCCTGGCCGCCGTGGTGAAGGATTTTGCCGCGAAAAATCATGGCGGTGAAATGATCCTTGTGGGGCCGTCGGACGCTTCCATTTCCAAAGGCAAGGATGTATACCGAAAAGTATTTTATTTAAAGCATAAAAATTATTCTGCTTTGATACAGGCCAGGGAATTTCTGGAAAAATATATGAGAACCAGCGAATATTCAAGGGAAGTGAGCCTGCAATTTGACATGGATCCCATGTCTGTGTATTGATACAAAACCAGTGCCGTAGCAGAATAGTTACATTACATGAATAAAAAAACTGTAGAAAAGGAGAGAATAGATTATGGCAATCCGTAATTTACGTTATCAGGGAGATCCCATATTAAATAAAAAGGCGAAAGTGGTGAAAGAGATCACTCCCAGAGTGAGCCAGCTCATTGACGATATGCTGGATACGATGTACGAGGCCAACGGCGTAGGACTGGCGGCTCCCCAGGTGGGGATTTTAAAACGTATTGTCGTTATTGATGTGGGGGAAGGGCCCTATGTGTTTATTAATCCTGAGATCATAGCTACAGATGGGGAGCAGACCGGAGATGAGGGATGTTTAAGCGTTCCCGGCAAGTGCGGCGTTGTGACACGGCCAAACTATGTAAAAGCCAAAGCTTTCGATAAGGATATGAATCCTTTTGAGGTGGAGGGAACCGAGTTGTTTGCCAGGGCTATGTGCCATGAATTTGACCATTTAGACGGACATCTTTACACAGAACTTGTGGAAGGTCCGTTGAGAGACGTGACCTATGAGCCGGAAGAAGAGGAGATGGAGAAAGGGGACGAAGAGTAATCATGAAGGTTGTTTTTATGGGGACACCGGATTTTGCTGTGCCCACCCTCCAAAAGCTTATTGACTGCGGCCATGAGGTCATCGGCGTTGTGACCCAGCCGGATAAAGCCAGGGGCCGGGGAAAGGCGGTGACCTATTCGCCGGTGAAGGAAAAGGCTGTGGAATATAATATCCCTGTCTATCAGCCGGTGAAAGCAAGAGATCCTCAGTTTATCCAGACGATGAAAGATCTTGCACCCCAAGTCATTGTGGTGGTGGCTTTTGGTCAGATTCTTCCTAAAGAAATTTTGGATATTCCGGAGTATGGCTGCATTAATGTCCATGCCTCCCTGCTGCCAAAATACCGTGGAGCGGCGCCCATCCAGTGGGCGGTAATCAACGGGGAGAACGTCAGCGGCGTGACTACCATGTATATGGCCGAGGGGCTGGATACCGGAGACATGCTCATGAAGACGGAAGTAGCCCTTGATCCTGATGAAACCGGAGGCAGCCTTCATGATAAGCTGGCGGCAATGGGGGCGGATCTGCTCATAAAAACTCTGGACGCCATCGCCGACGGAACTTTGACGGCCACGCCCCAGGATGACAGTCAGGCGGGGCAGTACGCAAAAATGCTGACAAAAACCATGGGAGAGATGGATTTTTCAAAGCCGGCTCTGGAATTGGAGCGGCTCATCCGCGGTCTGAATCCGTGGCCGAGCGCCTACACAAAACTCCACGGCAAGACGCTGAAAATCTGGAGAGCCCAGGTGGTGGATAAAGAATATGAGGGCGAGCTGGGAGAAATTGTTGAAATCACAAAAGAGTGCTTTATTATTAAAACCGGAAAAGGGGCGTTGGCGGTTACCCAACTTCAGATGGAAGGGAAGAAGCGCATGGATGCCCAGGCATTTATGAGAGGATACTCTTTAAAAACCGGGGAGATCCTCCCGGATTAATGGTTTGGAGTGATGGATATGATGGCCTATATTGGTTTTGGTTACCCAAGATTTTATTTTGACTGGACCTATCTTTTAGTCATTATCGGCGTTGTGCTGTCTTTGTGGGCGTCGGCAGGGGTGAGGTCGGCTTTTAACCGCTTTTCCACAGTGGCGACCATCAGGGGTATGACCGGCGCCCAGGCGGCCCAGCACATTCTTGCGCAGTCGGGCATCTATGATGTGCGTGTGATCCATGTGCGGGGAAATCTCAACGATCATTATGATCCCCGGAATAAAACATTGGCTTTGTCTGACCCGGTATACAGTTCCACTTCTGTGGCGGCGGTCAGCGTGGCGGCCCACGAATGCGGTCATGCCATTCAGCACGCAGGAGGCTATCTGCCCTTAAAAATCCGGGGAAGTCTTGTGCCTGTGGCCAATTTCGGAGCGGTGATCTCGTGGCCTCTCATCCTCATCGGCATTCTTATGGGATTTAACCAGACGCTGATCACTGTGGGTATTGTTTTGTTTACAGCGGTGGTACTGTTTCATTTAGTTACCCTTCCGGTGGAATTTAACGCTTCCGCCAGAGGTCTGCGTATTCTTTCTGGAAGCGGGATACTTATGGGCGATGAAAATGAGGGGGCCAAAAAGGTACTGCGGGCCGCGGCACTCACTTATGTGGCCAGCGCCGCAGGAATGATTCTGCAGCTTTTGCGCCTTCTGATCCTGACCAGAGGCCGACGCAGGGAGTAGGAGGAAAAAATTGTCAGAAAATACACGTGAACTGGTGCTGGATATGCTTATGGAGGTGACCCGGCAGGAACGTCCGTCCCATGTGGTCCACAGCCAGATGCTTATGAAGTACCAATATCTGGAAAAGCAGGAACGGCGGTTTATGAGCCGGCTTTTTAAAGGAACCTTGGAGCGGATGGTCACTCTGGATTATGTCATCGGCAGGTTTTCGTCGGTGAAAGTGTCTAAGATTAAACCGGTGCTTAAAAATATCCTGCGCATGTCTGTCTATCAGATTTTATATATGGAGAGCATTCCCCACAGCGCGGCCTGCAATGAGGCTGTCAAGCTGGCGGTCCGCCGGGGATTTAAAAATCTTCGGGGCTTCGTCAACGGTGTGCTGCGCAATATCAGCCGAAATGTGGATCAGATTCCATGGCCGGACCGGGAAATGGAGCCGGAGCTTTACCTGTCTGTTATCTTTTCAGTGCCCCAGTGGCTTGGCAGTTACTTTATTGAAACTTTTGGATTTAACCAGGCTGAGACGATATTAAAGGACAGCCTGGCGGTCCACCCGGTGACAGTGCGCTGTGTGGACGAAGAAGGTGTACAAGAGACAGTTAAGATCCTGGAGCAGGAAGGGGTTAAAGCTGATCCCGGCGTCTTGCTTCCCTACGCTCTGCGAATTTCCGGGTTTGATTCTATCGGTGAGTTGAAAAGTTTTCAGGAAGGCCGGTATGCCGTTCAGGATGAAAGTTCCATGATGGTGGTGGAGATGGCCGGAATCTGCAGGGGGGACACAGTGATGGACGTGTGTGCGGCCCCCGGTGGGAAAAGCTGTCATGCCGGTGGGAAGCTTTTGTCCATGGCCCAGGGAACCGGGGATCAGGGCCATGTTTATGCCAGAGATGTGTCCTATGAGAAAGTGGAGTTGATCGAGGACAATGTAAGACGCCTGGGCCTTCCCAATGTGACGGTGCAGGTGAGGGACGCCCTTGTCCTAAACAGTGAGGATGTGGGAAAGGCCGATGTGGTGCTGGCGGACCTGCCTTGTTCCGGCCTTGGCGTTATCGGAAAAAAACCGGATATTAAATACCGGATTACCCGGCAACAGATCACCCAGCTTGCCGCCCTTCAGCGTCAGATTTTATCTGTAGTTCAGAACTATGTGGCTCCGGGGAAAACTCTTATTTACAGCACATGCACAGTGACGCCGGAGGAAAATATGGAAAACGCGGTGTGGTTTGAAAAAAATTTTGGTTTTAAATTGGAAGAATCCCGCCAGTTTTTCCAGGGGATCGACGGCTGCGACGGATTTTTTATCGCCCGATTTAGAAAAATGGAACCGGAGGGATGAAGGATGATTGAAAAAACAGATATTAAATCTCTGGATCTGCCCCAGTTGACACAGTTTGTCACAGAAACTTTAGGGGAAAAACCTTTCCGGGCCCGCCAGATCTATGACTGGCTTCACGTAAAGCTGGCGGACAGCTTTGAGGTTATGAGCAATCTTTCCGCCAGTCTGCGAAAAAAGCTGGCGGACACATGTACGCTGACTGTTCTTGAGACTGTAAAATGCTACATATCCAAACTGGACGGCACCCGCAAATATTTGTTCCGGCTGCCCGACGGCAATATTATTGAGAGCGTTCTCATGAAGTACAAACACGGCAATTCAGTCTGTGTCTCCTCCCAAGTGGGATGCCGCATGGGATGCCGTTTTTGTGCCTCCACTTTAGGGGGGCTGGAACGGAATATGACCCCATCGGAAATGTTAGAAGAGGTTTACGCCATACAGCGGGATCTGGGTGAGCGTATTTCCAATGTGGTCATTATGGGCAGCGGCGAGCCCCTGGATAACTATGACAATGTGGTGAAGTTTATTAAAATGCTCTCAGACAGTCAGGGACTTAATATCAGCCAGCGAAACATTACTCTGTCCACCTGCGGCATTGTTCCAAGAATCTATGATCTGGCAAAGGAAGATCTGACTATCACTCTGGCCATATCTCTTCACGCGGTCAGCGATGAGCGCCGCCGTGAGCTAATGCCTGTGGCCAACACCTATTCCATTGACCAGATCCTTAACGCATGCCGGGAATATTACAGCCATAATAACCGGCGTCTGACTTTTGAGTACAGCCTGGTGAAAGGAGTCAACGACAGCGAGACGGACGCTAAGGCCCTCGCGGCCCTTTTGAAGGGGATCAATGCCCACATTAACCTGATCCCGGTAAATCCCATAAAAGAGAGGGATTTTTGCCAGTCTGAGGCCAGCGCAGTAATGAATTTTAAAAATAAACTTGAAAAATACGGCGAAAATGTTACTATAAGAAGAGAAATGGGCAGAGATATCCAGGCCGCGTGCGGCCAATTGAGAAAGAATTACATAGATGCGCTGGAAAGTGAGGAATAGAATGAGGGTATTTGGCAGATCAGATATCGGTTCTGTGCGTAAGATGAATCAGGATTTTATGTATTTTTCCAAAGAGCCTGTAGGCCAGCTTCCCAACCTGTTTATTGTAGCTGACGGTATGGGCGGCCATAAAGCCGGAGATTACGCTTCCCGAATGTCTGTGGAAAATTTCATTGATTATATGATGAAGGCGCCCCCGGACACACCGATAAGGGTGGTGGATGATGGCATTCATTATATTAACGAGCTTGTCCTGGAGAAAGCCCGCCAGCATTCCGAGTTAAGCGGCATGGGCACTACTTTTGTGGCCGCTTTTATTATGGACCAGACGCTGTATGTGGCCAATGTGGGAGACAGCCGCCTCTATCTTGTGGACAGTGAGATCCATCAGGTGACTGAGGACCATTCTTATGTGGGCGCTATGGTGCGGGCCGGTGAGATTACAACGGATGAGGCGCGGCATCATCCCGACAAAAATATAATTACCAGGGCCATCGGGGCTTCCTGGGATATTCGTGTGGATTTTTTTGAAGTCGATCTGCAGCCGGGAGACCGGATACTCATGTGTTCCGACGGATTATCCAATATGGTAGATGATCCGGGCCTGCTTGAGATCATTACAAATACGCCCATGGAAAAAGTGACAGATGCGCTTATTGATGAAGCGAAAGCCAATGGCGGACTTGATAATATTACAGCCATTGTGATAGATCCCTTTAATGAGGAGGTGGACTGATGGTAGTTCCAGGTATGTATTTGGCAGACCGGTATGAAATCCTTGAGAAGATCGGTTCCGGCGGTATGGCTGATGTATATAAAGCGAAAGACCATAAATTAAACCGCCTGGTTGCTGTCAAAGTCTTAAAACAGGAATTTAGTGTAGATGAGACTTTTGTTAAAAAGTTCAGGGTAGAGGCTCAGGCCGCGGCCGGTCTGTCCCATCCCAATATTGTAAATGTTTATGACGTCGGTGAGGAGAACGGTATCCACTATATTGTTATGGAGCTTGTTCAGGGAATCACCTTGAAAAAATATATTGAAATGAAAGGCAAGCTGGACATTAAGGAGGCTCTCAACATCTCTGTACAGATCGCTTCCGGTCTCCAGGCTGCTCATGATAACCGGATTATACACCGGGATATAAAACCCCAGAATATTATTATGTCCAGGGACGGCAAGGTGAAGGTGACAGATTTCGGCATTGCAAAGATGGCGGATTCTACCACTGTGACGACCAACGCCGCAGGAAGTGTCCACTACATTTCGCCGGAGCAGGCCAGAGGCGGCTATTCCGACGCGAAAAGTGATATTTATTCCCTGGGCATTACCATGTATGAGATGCTCACCGGACGGGTTCCCTTTGAGGGAGAGACAAACGTAGCCGTGGCGCTCCTCCATATTCAGGGGGAGATGGTTCCGCCGAGAAAGTTAGAACCCTCCATTCCCCGGAGCTTTGAGAAGATTATTTTAAAGTGTACCCAAAAAAAGCCGGAGCGCCGCTACGCCACAGCCAGAGATCTGATTGCGGATCTGCGCAAGGTTCTGACCCATCCTGACGGGGAATATGTCCATCTGAACAATCCGTCAGCCATTGCCAATGAGCAGACGGTTCTATTAGATAATGCGGGAATCCACGGGACACGAACGCCGTCATCCGGGGGAAGTTCGGCACCGGGCAGAAGCAGCGTCCAGGGTACATCCCTATCTTCGGGGAGAAGCACAAGTACGTCCGGCAGCGGTGGACGTACGGAAGAGTCGTCCCAAAACGGACGATCCCAGGTCAGCCGCTCCACAAACGGAACCAATACCAGCCGTCGGGGATCGTCCCGGAATGATGATGAGGATGATGACAGCGTCAACCCGGCGCTGGAAAAATTGATGATGGTCCTTGGAATTGTGGGCGCCATTATTCTTGTGGTAGTGATTTTCTTTATAATCGGCAGGGCCGCCGGCCTGTTCTCCGGCGCCGGACAGAGTGACAGCGAGACGGTTATTGAAAGTGTAAGTGATACCGCAGCCTCCACCGAGTCCCAGACGGAGACGGAAAGTCAGACCGAGAGTGAGGAAACTGTCCCTGTTCCGGATCTCTATGGACGGACCCAGGAGGAAGCCCAGTCTATACTCCGGGATTACGGGCTGTATTTAAGTATCCAGCAGGGCGAAAACAGCGACGTGGAAACAAATCAGATTTATGATCAGAATCCCGACGCGGGAACGACGGTGAACCGGGGGGATACCATTGACGTGTGGATCAACACAAGGGAAGAACTGGTTGTCCCCGATGTGACTAATTACACCTACGATCAGGCCCTGAACGCGTTCAATGCAGCAGGTATCCAGATATCCGGCATTGATTATGAAAACAGCGATACTGTGGAGGAAAATCTTGTGACCCGCACCGATCCGCCGGCAGGCTCAACAGTGGAGAGCGGACAGGGCGTGATGATTTATTTCAGCCAGGGCGCGGCCCAGACAACCACACAGATGCCTATGGTGGAGGGGATGACTCTGGAAGATGCCCAGTCAACCCTCTCTCAGTACAACTTAAACTCTGGCAATGTAACTTATGAACATAGCGATTCCATGGCTGAGGGCCGGGTGATCCGGGCAAGTGTGACCCAGGGTTCCACTGTGGCGGAAGGCACTTATGTGGATCTTGTTGTCAGCCTGGGGCCGGAGACTCAGGCCACTGAGGAGTCCCAGTCCAGTACTCAGCAGACCTACACAGGGACAGTGGATTTCAGCAGCCTGAGCAATCCTATCGGCGGACTTGGGGAAAATGAGAAGGCCACAGTCCGGGTGGATGTCTACAATGCCAGCGGGACTTTGGTGTGGACAACGGGAGATCTGACCATGGGGCCTGGAGACTGGCAAAGCCAGTATTTAGTCACCAGCAGCGACGGGGCCCCGGCCACATGGCAGCTTTACATTAACGGCGCCGCTGTTAGCAGTGGCGCGGTGGTTAATAACTGATCCAGATGAAAGAGGGACATATGCAGGGAAAGATCATTAAGGGGATTGCCGGCTTCTACTACGTCCACGATCCCGATAAAGGCGTTTATGCCTGCAAGGCCAAAGGTATTTTCAGAAATGAAAAGATCAAACCTCTGGTGGGAGATATGGTGGAATATGAGATTACCCATGAGGGGGACCGGGAGGGCAATGTGATTAAAATATTGCCGAGAAAGAATGCCCTGATCCGGCCGGCAGTGGCCAATGTGGATCAGGCCATGATCGTTTTCGCGGTGACCAGCCCGGCCCCGAACTTAAATATGCTGGACCGTTTTCTGATCACTATGGAGCGTCAGAATGTGGATACGGTGATCTGTTTTAACAAGACGGACATCAGTGATGACAGCGAGGTTGCCCGGCTGGGAGAAATTTATAAAAACTGCGGCAGCCGTCTTGTCTTTACCAGTGTGGAGCGGGACAGGGGCATTGAAACCATCCGAAACATACTCAAAGACAAGACGACTGTGCTGGCCGGCCCTTCCGGGGTGGGGAAATCTTCCATGATGAACCTTCTCAAACCGGAGGCGGCAATGGCCACTGGCGATATCAGCCACAAGATCCAGCGGGGACGTCATACTACCCGCCACTCCCAGCTCTTTCATCTGGAAGGGGCGACCTATGTGATGGATACCCCCGGATTTACGTCTTTATATATTAATGATATTGAAGCCAATGATCTGAAAAATTATTTCGCGGAATTTGTTCCCTATGAAGATCAGTGCAGATTTAACGGCTGTGTCCATATCCACGAGCCGGACTGCGCGGTAAAAGCCGCTTTGGATCAGGGAAAGATCAGCCGCAGCAGATACGAGGATTATGTGGCGTTCTATAATGAAATTAAAAGCCAGCGGCGTTACTGATACCGCTGGCTTTATAGTAAACGACAAATATATTTGTCGTTTACTATAAACCCTCCGGGGGATGCGCACGATTTTTGCAAGGAAAGATCTGCGCTTTGCGCAGCAAAAATCGGCGCGGGAAACGTCATAATAAAAATTATTATGACGTTTCCTATAAAATATAAGGGAGGATACGATTATGCTCAAACTGGCACCTTCAATTTTGTCCGCAGATTTCGCCAACCTTGGGAGAGATGTTATGGCCCTGGACCGGGCTGGCGCCCAGTACGTCCATATTGATGTGATGGATGGCACTTTTGTGCCAAACATCTCTCTGGGGCTTCCGGTGATCCGCTCAATCCGGCCCTGTACAGACCGGGTTTTTGACGTTCATCTCATGATTGATGAGCCGGCACGCTATGTAAAGGATTTCAGGGAAGCCGGCGCGGATATTATCACGGTACATGTGGAAGCCTGCCGCCATCTTCACAGAACAATCCAAGCCATCAAAGATGCCGGGGCAAAGGCCGGCGTCGTTCTCAATCCGGCCACGTCTCTGTCGGCTCTGGATTATGTCCTGAATGATGTGGACATGGTCCTTCTTATGAGTGTGAATCCCGGTTTTGGAGGACAGAAATATATTCCTTTTGTGACAGAAAAAATCCGGACACTGCGCCGGAAAATAGAGGAGCGGGGGCTGGACACAGATATTGAAGTGGACGGCGGAGTTACCCTTGATAATGTGAGGGAGATCATTGAGGCCGGGGCTAATGTGATCGTGGCTGGGTCACAGGTATTTAAAGGAGTTCTTTCAGACAATGTGAAAGGATTTTTAAACATTTTTGAAACATATAAGAGATAAACTGTTACTGTTCACTTTCATGAATAGTAAGGATAGACAATGGAAAGAGGAGAAAGCTTATGAAAATCTTGCTGCTTTCCGGCGGCTTTGTAGACGAAGAATTTGCCGCAGGATTTTTGAAAAAGCATTGTTTTGATAAGATTATCGCTGTAGATGGTGGTCTGGAAACGGCTTTCAGGCTGGCTGCGTCGCCTTTGACAGATATTGTGGGAGATTTTGACACTGTGGAGCCAGAGATTCTGAAGCTTTACAGAGAAATGCCCGATGGCCCGGTAATCCATCGGTTTAACCCGGAAAAAGATTACACGGATACAGATATCGCCCTCAAACTTGCCATAGCAAAGTGCCGGGAATGTCCCGACACATCTCAGATATGGATACTGGGGGCCACCGGAACGCGGCTGGATCATGTTCTGGCTAATATTTCCATGCTTTTGCAGCCGTTTAAAGCGGGAATACCTGCTTATATTCAGGACAAGAATAATCTTATCTTTCTTCTCTCCGGTTCTATGGCTATTGATAGGGAGGGGCAGTTTGGCCATTATCTGTCCCTGATCCCTCTGACTCAGACACTGGAAGGGGTTACTTTGGAAGGCGTGAAATATCCTTTAAAAGACCACCGGGTTTATCAGGGGGAAAGTCTGTGTGTCAGCAATGAGATCACCGGGGCCAGGGCAGTGCTGACTGTCAGAGAGGGCATCGCCATAGTTCTTGAGACAAAAGACTGATGTTATGAAAATGAATCAGCTTTTTCTCCTCAAAAATGTCCTCTTGAGGAAAATACATTGAGAAAGAAAAATACCATGATATAATGGTAGAAGAAGAAACTGGACAATATTTGCAGCAGATATCCGCAGCCTTCAATCTACCTGCTTTTGGCGGGCTGATCGCTGCAGATACACAAGGAAGGGAGTTCCAGGGAAAGGAAGAAAAAGGAAAATGAAAAAATCTGTAATGCTTATGTCTGCTATGCTCACATTATCCGTGTCCATGACCGGACTTCCCGGCGTATATGCCTCTGAAGTCCCGGTTCAGGTAAATGGGCAGACGCTGGAAATAAGCCAGGCGCCGGAGACGACAGTACCTGAAACCATGGCACCTGAGACAACTGTACCGCAAACTACAGTACCTGAGACGTCGGCGCCAGAGACGACAGTGCCGGAGACAACAGTTCCAGAGACGTCGGCGCCAGAGATGACAGCGCCGGAGACAACAGTTCCAGAGACAACAGCGCCGGAGACAACGGCTCAGAAGGTAACCGTTCCCCAGGCGATGGAGGGCGTGCAGGATCAGCAGACTCAGACGGAAGTTCAAAGTGAGGTTCCTGATGACGGCTTTGATTATGGCACTTTCGGTGTTGGCGGCGAAGATGAACTTATTGGAAATTTTGTCACTCGTCTCTATGAGCTTACCCTTGGAAGAGAGCCGGATCAGGAGGGCTTTCTGGCCTGGTGTAATCAGCTTAAAAACGGGGGACAGACCGGCGCTGATCTAGTCTACGGCTTTTTGTGGAGCGATGAGTTTAAGGATAACCAACTCAGCGACGATGAATATATCACTGTTTTGTACAGAACCATCCTTGGCCGCGAACCGGACGCAGAGGGGAAATCCGACTGGATTGGCGTTATCGAGGAAGGCTTTGGACGCCTGATGGTCTGCTCACAGTTTGTACAGTCCCAGGAATTTAGAGGTTTGTGTGAACAGAGCGGCATTTTGGTGGGAGAGATTCCCCTGACAACAGCCGTGGACAAGCACCCGGAGGTGGCACGGTTTGTCATGCGCTTATATGAACTGGTTCTGGGGCGTCCTTTTGATGTGGACGGACGGGAATCATGGACAAAAGTGCTGACGGATAAGAACCAGACTGCGGCCCATGTTGTCAAAGGTTTTGTGGACAGCCCTGAATTTACCGGGAAAAATTTGTCCAGCAGCGACTATGCGTCTGTTCTTTACCGGACTCTCCTGGACCGGGAACCGGACGCTGAAGGACTGGGAGAATGGGTAGCTCTTTTAGATCAGGGATATCCGAAAGATTATATTTTAAAAGGATTTGTGGAATCTCCGGAGTTTACGGAATTATGTGCCAGATATGGCATTACCCGGGGAAGTATTGACGCTTCCGACCGGCTTTATCAAAACCCGGCTCAGTATTATCAGATCAGTAACGATACGCCAAATATTGGCACTGCCGACTACAATCTGTCCATCGGCCATATGGGACTGAAAGTTGCCAAAGTCATTGAGAGACTTGGGGTCAATGGCGGACGGTATAAAGGAATGGTTACTGCCTGCCGGTATACATATGCTGTACAGTCTGCGGTCCAGAGCTTCCAGAGAGCCAAAGGACTGCCTCAGACAGGCGTTGTGGATCTTGAGACATGGCTGGCCATGGGATTTTCTAAGGATGATTGGTATTATATGGGTGCCTATGTATCGCCCAATCAGATCACCCCGCTCAGCGGCCGCAGCGATTGTATTGAAGCTATGATTGCCAGAGCTTACGAGTATCTTGGCACGCCTTATGTGGTGGGCGCTTCCGGGGCTCCCGGCACAGGCGTAGACTGCTCCGGCCTTGTTATGCAGGCCCTGTATGCTGCCGGGATGGATGTGAGCCCTATTAATCCCATCCGCCATTCCCAGCCGGGATATGAATACGAGTCGGCCAGCATGTGGGCTTCCTCACAATTTATGAAAGTGCCCTATTCCCAGAGACAGCGGGGCGACCTGATCTTTTATCAGAACGCTTCCACCGGGGCGGTGATCCATGTGGCGATCTATCTTGGCAATAATCAGGTGATTGAGTCCTGGTGCGAGCCAAACAATCAAGTCATTGTAAGTCCTGTGATCACAAGTTTCCACGGCAGTATTAAGGGTGTGGCACGTCCCTTTGTATAAGGATTTTGTCAATTTTGATATAAAACGCTCGGTAAAAAATACCGGCCTCCACTGTCTGAAATACTCAGACCGTGGGGCCGGCAAACAACCGGGCGTTTTTTAATTCGGTGAGGAGATGAAGCAACAGATCAGTCCGCACTATCCCTGATAACTGAACTGTTACGGTCCGAAAATTCCCGGATAAGATCCCAGATCATCCGGCAGGAATCTTCTGTGGTATAGGTATGTGTCGGCGGGAGTTCGCTGACATAATCATAGAACGTCTCGATCAGCCATGGCTCCTGGATTAACAGGTAGATGGTTTGCCCCTGATTATTTTTCAGAAGAAAATAACCGCCGTGAGGGTTGATGCTCATGTGGAGAGTAACCGGTACTTTTGAGAGAATATCATTCAGAAGATAGTAGCAGCCGGCCTGGGCCGCCTTGTAGATCTGCTTGACTAAAGTAAGGCGGTCTGCCATATCAAAGGGCTGTCTGATTTCTGCAGGAAGTTCGTCAAGAAATCCGGTTTCCAGAAATGTGCGAAGCCCGTCCAGGGTACAGTAGATCTGGCACTTGCATTTATACAGAGTTTCATTGCTGGAGCGAAGATACAGGGATATGGCCTGGATCAGCTCATCCCGGTGTTCAATATTTTTCCGTACATATTTCTCCAGTAAATTTTCCGGAAATACGGGAACTACACAAGGTTCTCCTTGTATGGAATAGCTGCGGATATTGCTGATCATCGGGATCAGAGTGTGGCATTCAGCCAGGATAGATGCAGCGGGGGATAATAGGGGGGCGCATTTGCTCTTGTAGTAGTTGAAAAAGTTCCAGAACAATTGAACTACGGATGGTTCGCTGTAATAAATTCCCTGGGAAAAATCCGATGTGCAGGTGACAGCTTCGTGTGTTGTAAGGATGAGGCAGGGGAAAAAGTTGAAGCTGTTAAAATGGGAGCGGATGTTTTCATAATAATAATATGGACGATAGTTTAAAGAGCCAAAATACAGAGGAAGAATTTTCTTTAAATAGTCCATATTTTCAAAAGTATGACCGCTCTGGACAGAATGGACCTGATCCAGACAAAAAATATGAGTGATTTCCATAGACTTATAGGTTTCAATATGAGCGGCCATGTACTGCATAATGAAACTGTATTCCGGCTGTAAGAACAAGGCCAGACACGGATTTTTAGTACCCATCTCGTTTTGCAGTATCTGACATACCTGGCCATTGAGAGCGCTGCTGGAATTTAAGGCTAGGCAGGAAACGTAGCCGTCCGGCGCCGTGACGGACGCCGACGGGGCAGCCGGTATCGCAGACATATTTTTCATGGACAGATGCACAGTGCTGTCCAGAAATTCCGTCAGAAATTGTTCCGCTTTTTTTCTGCGAAGATAAGTATAGCGGCCTACTTTGCTGATATGGTAATTTTCAAAAAATATTCCCTGTTCCGCTGGGGAGAGCTGCATATATTCAGCCATGCGCTGTATCAGCTCAAGGCTGGGAGGCAAAAGCTTGCCGTTAATATATTTGTACATGGTCCCTCGATCCATGTTACAGTATTTTACCATTGTGGACACGTTAATATTATGTAGGGCAATATATTCTTTCAGGTAGGAAGAAAATTCGCTCATGGGTTTACGGCCTCCAAAAAAGTTAATGTCGAAACTTATCATATCAAAAATTAAGAAAAAAGTCTAAAAAGTTCATAAAAAAATCTGTCCTCAAAAGTGTCCTCACTTATCCGATTATGTGATCCCCCCGCTCATTTCGCTGCTTTTTGGCCTTTGCAAAACGCTTGCCGCTGGCACACAGCGCCCCTTTGAACATATCGCGCAAATAAAAAAAGCCCTTGGCGCATTTGCCGGGGCTTTTTTTATATTTTACGGAGAACTTTGCGGCAGTTTGTCCGGACACCGGGACGAGCCAGCGCGCTTAAATTACAGTTTATACATTAAAACGGAATAACACCACATCGCCGTCTTTGACAACATAATCTTTGCCTTCCATGCGTACAAGCCCCTTTTCTTTAGCGACAGTATAGCTCTGGCAGGCCATGAGATCTTCGTAGCTGACAACCTCAGCCTTAATAAAGCCCCGTTCAAAGTCAGAGTGAATCTTTCCGGCAGCCTGAGGAGCTTTTGTTCCCTTTTTGATGGTCCAGGCCCGGGTCTCTGTGGGGCCGGCGGTGAGGTAGCTGATCAGCCCCAGAAGGCTGTAGCTGGCCTTGATAAGTTTCTCCAGGCCCGATTCTTTAAGCCCAAGCTCTTCAAGGAACATTTTTTTCTCGTCATCATCCAGCTCTGCAATTTCCTGTTCGATCTGGGCGCAGATGACAAACACTTCGGACCCTTCTTTGGCCGCATATTCACGGACCTGGGCCACAAAAGGATTGGAAGCACCATCGTCGGCCAGATCGTCATCGCTGACGTTGGCGGCGTAGATCACCGGCTTGTATGTTAAAAGATTAAAACTTTCAAGGAGGGCTTTCTCGTCCTCGTCTCCGGGAACAAAACTTCTTGCCAGTTGTCCGTTCTCAAGGTGGTCAATGATACGTTTGACAAGATCTGCTTCTTTAGCCTGGCTCTTATCGTTTTTAGCGGCTCTGGATACTTTAGAGTAGCGCCGCTCCATGACTTCCATATCGGCAAAGACAAGTTCGAGATTGATTGTCTCAATATCTCTCAGAGGATTGATGGAGCCGTCCACATGGATAATGTTGGAATTCTCAAAGCAGCGGACTACATGAACAATGGCGTCCACTTCGCGGATATTGCTTAAAAACTGGTTTCCAAGACCTTCACCTTTGGAGGCGCCCTTCACAAGACCGGCGATATCCACAAATTCGATGGCGGCTGGGACGATCTTAGCTGAGTCATAAAGTCCGGCCAGGTCGTTTAGACGGTGATCTGGGACAGTGACAATGCCGATATTTGGGTCAATCGTACAAAAGGGGTAATTGGCAGATTCAGCACCGGCTTTTGTCAGGGAGTTAAAAAGTGTGCTTTTCCCCACATTGGGCAATCCTACGATTCCTAATTTCATAATCTTTTCATCCTTTCCAGGTATAAATCCACCCTCAGGGCTACTATTTTCTTCCTATTATATAATATGATGATACCAGGCGTCAGCGACGCCTGCCCAGCGCCGGCTGAAGCGGAGCGAAGACGTGAGAGTGCGATAGCAGGTCGCGATCTGTATATCATAGGCGTCAAAAGAGCTTTTGCGCCTTCATCATAATATATTCATTCCAGAGAGACATTGTAACACAAAAGAGCGGCGGTTGACAAGAGTGTTTCACACCTTGGCGCATGGCCGCATTCACACCGGAGACTGGTGGGGATTCATCCCATAAAATCATGTGAAATGGGAAAAAACAGAGAGAAATTTGAGGATTATAAAAAAGTGGTGCATTATCAAAACAAAAATAAGGGGAAAAATGAATATCAAGTGGGAAATGACTGTGATTTTCTTCGATTCAGTGTGATGGTAATTCATGGGAAAAATCCCGCAAACCGTGATAAACTCAGGGAATTTTAAAATTTTTTAACAATTTTTCTATTGATAAAATTCCTGGATTAATATACAATAGTACCATAAGTGGTGAAAAGTGGTAGAGAGTGGTGGAAAATGGAATGAAGGTGGTTTTCACTTCCTTTTCCCGGGTAGGTGATGGAGTATGTTTATCGGAGAATACAATCATACAATTGATTCCAAGGGGCGTCTGATCGTCCCCTCAAAGTTCCGTGAGGCCTTAGGTGATGAGTTTGTAGTGACCAAAGGGCTTGACGGATGTTTGTTTGTATATCCCATGGAAGAATGGACAGCGTTCACCGATAAATTAAAAGAACTCCCACTGACCAAAAAAGATGCCCGCCAGTTTTCCCGCTTTTTCCTTGCAGGCGCTGCTTCCTGTGAAGTAGACAAGCAGGGAAGAATTCTGATTCCCGCCGTTCTTAGGGAATTTGCGGGACTTGAGAAGGATGCAGTGCTTGTAGGCGTATCCAGCCGTATCGAGATATGGAGCCGCAGTAACTGGGAAAAGATCAGTGATGTGGATATTGAAGATATGGACAATATTGCGGAACATATGGAAGATATTGGAATTACATTCTAATGTGGAGGCACGTTGATGGAGACCGAATTTAAGCATGTATCCATTATGTTGGATGAAGTGATCAAAAATCTGGATATAAAGAGCGATGGAATATACGTGGACGGTACACTGGGCGGCGGCGGACACGCCTGGCATATTTGCAGGCAGCTTGGACCCAAGGGCAGATTGATCGGGATTGATCAGGACGCGGCGGCGATTGAGGCCAGCAGAAAGCGGCTGGCGGAATTTGGCCCGAAAGTGACTGTTGTGCGGAGTAACTACTGCCATATGAAGGACCTTCTGTGGCAGATGGAAATTGACAAAGTGGATGGTATCCTGCTGGATCTGGGAGTTTCATCTTATCAGTTTGATAACGCGGACCGGGGATTTTCTTACAGGGAAGACGCCCCGTTGGATATGCGCATGGATCAGCGGCAGGAGATGACTGCCAGAGATATTGTCAATGGCTACAGTGAACAGGAATTATACCGGATCATTCGGGATTTTGGTGAGGACAAGTTCGCGAAAAATATTGCGAAACACATTTGCCGCGCGCGGCAGATGAAAACTATTGAGACGACCTTTGAACTGTCGGAGATCATAAAAGGGGCTATTCCTATGAAGATGCGGGCGACAGGCGGCCACCCGGCAAAGCGGACTTTTCAGGCCATACGTATTGAGCTGAACCAGGAACTTTCCGTGCTGCAAGACAGCCTTAATGATATGATCGACATTTTAAAGGAAGACGGACGCATTTGTATTATTACCTTTCATTCCCTTGAGGACCGGATTGTTAAGACCATCTTTAAGAAGAATGAAAATCCTTGCGAATGTCCACCTAATTTTCCGGTATGTATGTGTGGGAAAAAATCAAAGGGAAAAGTGATCACCCGTAAACCGATTATTCCATCGGAGGAAGAGATGGAGCAAAATCCCCGGTCCAAAAGCGCTAAGCTGCGTGTCTTTGTAAAAAAGACCCAGGCTTAAACGCGGGGAATATTAAAAAAAGGAGTGACAGGCATGCCACAGAACAGACAGACGGTGCGCAGACAGCGCCCGTCAGGAAGAACGTATAATATGGGATATGTGGATGGGAATACAGTACGCAAATTAGAGCCGGCTCCTTATGAAGATCAGCGACGGAAAAGAGAGCGGGCCCGCAGGGAGCAGGCAGAGCGGCGCCGCAGGGCGCAGCAGGACCACAATCGGCAGATTGCAGTGCGCAATCAGGCCAGGGTAATTAAGATTGACTTAAAATATACGCTGTTTTTAGGTGCTGCTGTAGTGGTGACACTGCTCATGTGTGTTTATTATTTAAATCTTCAGAGCCGTCTTACCTCTCTTAACAGCAACATTTCAGGGCTTAAAAGTGAACTGACGACGCTTACGGACGCCAATCAGGCGACCAGGGAACGGCTGAATAATGCCATAGATCTGGAGAAAGTCTATGAGCTGGCTACCGAAGAACTTGGGATGCACTATCCTACAAAGGACCAGATCATTTATTATTCCGGTACAAGTGACGATTATGTAAAGCAGTATAAAGAGATCCCTCAGTCCGGCAACTGATCTGGCAGTGAACGTTTTATGCCGCCTGCAGCGCGGCAAAATTACTAATGAAAGATGATAATGACGGGGCTGTTGCATGGATATGCGGCAACCTCGTTTTCCATATAGGGGAAACCCGGAAATGGAGGCATTTTATGGAAAAAGACAGGAGGGGCCGGCGCCCGGCAAATAGACGGCCGGGAAAGGTTGCGCCGTCAGGAAATATTGTACCCATAGACAGGCCAAAGGGAAACAGAAAAGTGAGACGGAGAAGAAAACGTCCGCCCCGCCGTTTTGTCATGAATAACAGGATTAAACTGGCATTTGCCTTCGGAGGCATGGTTATTTTGCTGGGAACACTTATTGTGCGGGTGGCTTATATTAACGCTACCAGCAGTACCCAGTACAGCCGTCAGGTTTTGTCCCAGTTAAATTACAGCAGCACGACCATTCCCTACAGAAGAGGGGATATTACCGACAGAAACGGCACGATCCTGGCCACCAGCGAGAAAGTATATAATCTCATTCTTGATGTCTATGTTCTGACTAATTCCCGGGTGGAAGAGGTGGGGGACTGTGTGGACACGACTCTGGATGTTCTGGAACAGTATTTTGGCCTGGACAGGGATGAACTTGAGACGATTGTTGATGAAAATCCAGAGAGCAGATATCAGATCATATCCCGCCAGCTTACCTATGAGGAACTGGAGCCTTACTATGCATTTATCAATTCAGAGGATGAGGGGGATCAGGAAGTCAGCCAGTATGTCAAGGGAATCTGGTTTGAGGATGATTATATCCGCCGCTATCCCTACAACACCCTTGCCTGCGACGTCATCGGTTTTACAGTGGCGGGAAATGAGGGAACTTACGGGTTAGAGCAGTATTATAATGATACTTTAAACGGGGTGAATGGCCGGGAGTACGGCTACCTTACCGAGGATACAAGCCTGGAGCGCACAACGATCGCTCCGGTCAACGGAGAGAATATCCAGACCACACTGGATGTCAATATCCAGCGGATTATTGAAGATGAAATCTGGCAATTAAATGAGGTTATCCCCTCTAAAAATACATCAGTGATCGTTATGGACCCGGATAATGGGGAGATTTTGGCCATGGCTAGCTATCCGGTGTTTAATCTTAATGAGCCAAGAGATCTGAGCAATTATTATACTGATGAGGAACTGAGCGCCTACACTGATGAAGAGCAGATGACTATTTATAATGAACTATGGAGAAATTTTGCTATATCCGACACCTACGAGCCGGGTTCTACAGCCAAGGTTTTTACTGTGGCTGCGGCTCTGGACGAGGATACGGTAAAAGCTTCAGATACATTTTACTGTGACGGCGGACAGGTCTTTGAGGACGGGACCTATGTATGGTGCAACGAGGAAAGCGGCCATGGTACTCTGACCCTTGAAGAGACGCTGATGCAATCCTGCAACGATGCCCTTATGCAGATTGTAGACAAGCTGGGGGCAAAGAACTTTATTAATTATCAGTCCATTTTTAATTTCGGCCAACTGACCAATGTGGATCTCACCGGTGAAGCCAGCGCCAGCACACTGTTGTACTATGAAGACACTATGGGACCTGTGGAGCTTGCAACAAACGCCTTTGGCCAGGGATTTAACTGTACGGCTCTTCAGCTTACCGCGGCTTTCTGCTCGGTGATTAACGGGGGGTATTACTATGAGCCTCACATGGTTCGCTCCATTACAACAGAGTCAGGAAGTACAGTGGAGACTGTGGAGGCGGAACTGGTGCGCACCACCATTTCAGAGAGTACAAGCGCCTTTATACGGGATGCCCTGTTAAAAACTGTAGGTACCACAGACGCGGACGGCAACTGGGTTCAGGGAAGTGGATACCAGGCATATATCGAGGGATACACTATTGCCGGGAAGACTGGAACAGCGGAGAAAAAACCGATTTCCGATGAAAAATGTACCGTTTCTTTTATAAGCTGCGCTCCGGCCGAAGATCCGGAAGTGGTTGTCTATGTTGTAGTGGATGAACCTCAGCTTGAAGATCAGGCGGCAAGTTATCTGGCGACTATTATGACACGAAAAATTTATGAGAGAATGCTTCCATATCTTCAGATTTTTCCAAATATAGACACCGGTACAGAAACTACAACCCAGGAATCAGAGACGGCAGAAAGTGAGACGTCAGAGAGTGAAACATCAGAGACTCAGACCGGGGAAAGCGATTCTCAGAATGAAACTTCTCAGGACAGTGAAATTTCCCAGGTGGAAAACGATGAGGAAGCTTCCGATGTATGGAAACATCTGTCTGACGAGGAAAAAGATAGTATTCTCTATGAATATATTGGCGTGCGCAACAATGTTTATGAGCGCACTGATGTAAGGCCGGGAGCGGATACTATTGAGAAAGAGAGGGAGGCGGCCGCTCAGGCGGAATCCGAATCTCAGGCGGAAGAAGAATCCCAGTCTGACGGGGAATCACAATCGGATGGAGAATCCCAGTCTGAGGAAGACTCCCAGTCAGGAGGTGAGGCCCAATAGGAATCCCAATGAACTGTTATGAAATGTATGCATAGCCAAAGGTGGCCAGTCATAAAATAATTCCATAAGCACACTGTAAAAGGTGGGAATCCTGGGTGCATTATTATCACCGGAAAAAGGTCCGGATATGTATGTGGGTATTTATAGTGACTGCCGCGGCCCTGCTGATATGGCTCATATTTCTTATGATCCCCCAGTCCGGTTACTATGAGCAGAGAGCTAATGATCTTCATGAGCGGGAGCGGACCATTAAGGCGGCCCGGGGGAGGATCTTTGACCGAAATGGGGTAATACTGGCAGACAATCAGTCGGTGTGTACCATCACTGTGATCCACAATCAAATCACAGACCCTGAGAAAGTGATCAAGGTGCTGTCCCAGGAACTTGACCTGGATGAAGAGACTGTTCGCAAACGGGTGGAAAAGGTCAGTTCTATTGAACGCATTCTCTCTAATGTGCCTAAAGCTCTTGGCGACCGTATCCGCAGCTATAAGCTGGATGGCGTCAATGTGGATGAAGATTATTCCAGATATTATCCCTACGGCACCCTGGCCTCGAAAGTTTTGGGGTTTACGGGAAGCGATAATCAGGGCATCATCGGTCTGGAGGTCAAGTATGACCAGTATCTTCAGGGAACAGAGGGGCTGATCCTGACCACGACAGACGTCCGCGGCCTGGAAGTGGACAATACAGCCGAAAAGCGGGTAGATCCGGTGGATGGCCTGGATCTGTATACAAGTATTGACTACAATATTCAGGCTTACGCCCAACAGGTGGCTGACCGGATGCTGGAGCAAAAAGAGGCCAAAGGCGTGTCCATTATACTGATGGATCCCCAAAACGGGGAAATCTATGCGATGGTCAATGCTCCGGAGTTTGATCTTAATGAACCTTACACATTTACCGCGGCTGTGACAGCAGATGAAAACCTGGCACAACTTAGTGACAACGACAAGTTAAACCAGATGTGGCGTAATACGAGCATTAATGACACTTATGAGCCGGGGTCGACGTTTAAGATCATCACTGCGACGGCAGCCCTGGAAGAACAGGTAGTCAGCTTAAATGATACGTTTGTCTGTCCGGGTTTTCGCGTTGTAAAAGACCGCCGGATACGATGTCATAAAACAGCCGGCCACGGCACAGAGACATTTTTACAGGGATTTATGAATTCATGCAATCCTGTGTTTATGGATGTAGGGGCCAGAGTGGGGATCGACGGACTGTATAAGTATTTTAACAATCTGGGATTATTTGAAAAAACCGGGGTGGATCTCCCCGGAGAATCATCGTCTATCATGCATGATATAAACAATGTGGGGGAAGTGGAACTGGCCACCATTTCTTTCGGCCAGTCCTTTCAGATCACGCCCCTTCAGCTTTTGCGGGCGGTGAGCGCGGTGATCAATGGAGGCACTTTGGTGACGCCACACTTTGGAGTAAAAGCCGCGAGCGCTGATCTGACCCAGGTGGAAGTGTTTGATTATGAGACAAAAGCCAGCGGCCTGTCGCCAGCTACATGTGAGACGTTAAAAATGATGCTGGAAAAAGTGGTGGCTGAAGGTACGGGAAACAAGGCGTATATTGAAGGCTACCGCATTGGCGGAAAGACGGCCACATCCCAGAAGCTTCCGAGAAATTCAGGAAAGTATATCGCTTCCTTTCTGGGTTTTTCGCCGGCAGATGATCCTAAGGTCATCGGCCTGATCTTTATTGACGAGCCTGTAGGGACTTATTATGGCGGAACTATTGCCGCGCCGGTGATGAAGGAGATTTTTGAAAATGTGCTGCCTTATTTGAATATTGAAAAAACGGCGGAGGCAGCGGAATGGGAGACGTAAGCCCCGCCTTTACAAGTGTACGGATTTGTACTATAATTGTGACTATTCAGGACGGCGTATCTTTATGTCAGGTTATAGCCTGACAGGAAGACGCTAAGATCCAAGTACCCTGAGACAGATAAGGGAAAAAACAAATAAGAGAGGTAAGATACATGTTTTCTGATCTGAAATATTCCATTTTGCTGCCAATTTTAATTGCCTTCGCCATCAGCGCCATTTTGGGGCCGGTGATCATTCCATGGCTGCATAAACTTAAATTTGGACAGTATATTCGGGAGGACGGACCTAAGGAACATCAGAAAAAATCGGGAACGCCGACGATGGGCGGTATTATCTTTCTCCTTGCCGCCATGGTGGCCTCACTGTTTTTTATTAAGGATTACCCGAAGATCGTTCCGGTTATGTTTACGACTCTCGGTTTTGGAATCATTGGATTTGTAGATGATTATATTAAAGTAGTAAAAAAGAGAAATCTCGGTTTGACAGAGTTACAGAAGCTGATTGCTCAGATTGCTGTCACGGCGGTTTTTGGATTTTACCTGATCCGCTACAGCGACGCCGGGA
Source organism: Catenibacillus scindens (assembly GCF_014202115.1). Taxonomy (GTDB): domain Bacteria; phylum Bacillota; class Clostridia; order Lachnospirales; family Lachnospiraceae; genus Catenibacillus; species Catenibacillus scindens. Next base: position 68,545 of record NZ_JACHFW010000005.1, on the reverse strand, counting down.
CAGCCATGCTGATTCCTTTTACCGGCGGCTTTGAAAATGGCATTTATCTCCATTTGCCGCTGTGGCTTTTTATCCCGGCTTTTCTCATCATCATGCTGGGCACTGTCAACGGCACCAATCTCACCGATGGTCTGGACGGCCTGCTGTCCAATGTAACTGTCCTTGTGGCCGCCTTTTTCATGGTGGTTGCCGTGGCTTGCAGAAGTGGACTTCATCCGGTGGCCGGGGCGGTTATGGGTGCTTTGCTCGGTTTCCTTTTATTTAACTCTTACCCGGCACGGGTTTTTATGGGAGATACCGGCTCCCTGGCCTTGGGCGGTTTTGTGGCGTCTATGGCGTTTATGCTGAATATGCCCATTTTCATTGCTATCGTGGGTCTTGTATACCTTGTAGAGATTTTGTCAGACATTTTGCAGGTGACTTATTTTAAGGCGACCCATGGAAAACGTATTTTCAAAATGGCTCCCATCCATCATCATTTTGAACTGTGTGGATGGGCGGAGACAAAGGTAGTGGCAGTGTTTGCTATTGTCACCGCGGTTTTGTGCCTGATTGGATTTTTGGCGCTGTAATGGATTACATCGGAGGAAAGGATCATGGATTTAAAAAATAAAACGGTACTTGTTGCCGGTACAGGCATCAGCGGCATCGGGGCCACAGAGCTTCTTGGCGCTGTTGGCGCCAAAGTGGTTTTGTATGACAGCAACGAAGCGTTGAAAGAAGAAGAAATTTTATCCCGGCTTGACAGACCGGTGGACAATGTAAAGGTGATCACCGGAGAACTTTTACCGGAAGTGATGGCAACCCTTGATCTGGCGGTGTTAAGCCCAGGGGTTCCTGTGGACGCGCCTTTTGTGAAGGCAATGGCGAGCAGGGGTATAAAGATCTGGGGTGAGATTGAACTGGCCTGGCATTACGGGAAGGGTATTGTGGCGGCTATCACTGGGACTAACGGAAAGACAACGACTACAGCTCTCACCGGACAGATCATGGAAGCATGGCGGCCGTCAGTATTTGTTGTGGGAAATATTGGAAACTCCTACACACAGAGGGTTCTTGAGACAAAGGATGACAGTGTGACGGTGGCGGAAATTTCCAGTTTCCAGTTAGAAACCATTGAGAACTTCCATCCCCATGTCAGCGCTGTATTAAATATAACGCCGGATCATCTGAACCGGCACCACACCATGGAATGCTACATAGAGACAAAAAAGCGTATTTTTGAAAATGCCACAGAAGACGATTTTGTGGTCTTAAATTATGATGATGATGTGACCCGGACCATGGCGGGGGATACAAAGGCAAAAGTGATCTTTTTTTCCGGACGCCGGGAACTTACCGAGGGCTATTATTTTAAAAATCATGAGATCATTTACGCTCACAACGGTGAGAAGAGCCACATCTGCTATGACAGTGACTTAAATATACTGGGTCTGCACAATATGGAAAATGTTATGGCTGCCGTGGCTATCACTGCAAGCCTTGGAGTTCCCCAGGACGTTATTTTTAAAGTCCTCACCCAATTTAAGGCGGTGGAACACCGCATTGAATTTGTGGCGGAGAAGAAGGGCGTTGCCTATTATAACGACTCAAAGGGAACTAATCCTGACGCGGCTATCAAGGCGGTGGAGGCTATGGTGCGCCCCACACTTCTCATTGGCGGCGGGTATGACAAGCAGTCAGAGTATGACCAGTGGATAGAGTCTTTCGGGGATAAGGTCCATCTCCTTGTCCTTCTCGGACAGACCGCAGATAAGATCGAAGCCTGTGCGAGAAAACATGGCTTTGACCAGATCGTCAAAGCGGATTCTCTGGAGGAGGCTGTAAAGATCTGTGCCGGCCGGGCAAGACCCGGAGACGCCGTGCTTTTGTCCCCGGCCTGCGCCAGTTGGGGAATGTTTAAAAACTATGAGGAACGGGGGCGCCTCTTTAAAGACTATGTTAACCAGTTGGAAGACTAAACCGGACTGTCTGGTTTGGCCGTTTTCTAAAACAGGGCTAAGAAGTTTGGCTGTCCGCAGCAAAAAGCTCAGGGAGTGATTTATAATGAAGCGAAAAAAAAGCCTGTGGGCCAGAAGCGGGGGAGAAAAAAGAAAACAGGGCAAGCCGGAGCGGTTTTTTGATTACAGCCTCTTTTTTGTTGTTTTATTTTTAGTTTGTTTTGGCCTTGTGATGATCTACAGCACGACAGCTTATACATCTTCCGTGGAAAATAACGGGGATTCCTTCTATTATGTTGTGCGCCAGGGAATATTCGCGGCTCTGGGCCTGATATGCGCGGTGATCATCAGCCGGATCGACTATCACTTTTTTTCCAGATTTGCCTTTTTTGCCTATATTGTCATGTTGATCATCCAGGCTCTGACCCCCTTTATCGGCAGCGGCGCCGAGACTCACGGCCAGAGTCGTTGGATCGTCATCGGGCCTTTGCAGTTTCAGCCGTCGGAGATTTCCAAAGTGGCTCTGATCCTGTTTTTGGCCTACGTGTGCAGCCGGACGGTAAAGAGTCTTCACAGTCTGGCAGGGATCGGAAAGATTTTGATCATGGCTGTGCCCATGATCGGTGTGGTTGTTATGACCAATTTAAGTACAGCTATTATTTTGCTGGGAATCACTTTTATTATCCTCTTTGTGGCCAGCGACCGATATAAACCTTTCCTGGCAATTATTGGCGTCTGCGTGGCAGGTATGGTGGGAGGGCTTCTCATGTTCCCCTACCGTGTGGGCCGTATTACGGCATGGCTCAACGTTGAGACTGACGATAGCGCCTATCAGATCCGCCAGTCATTGTACGCCATCGGCTCCGGCGGCATTTTCGGAAAAGGGCTTGGACAGAGTATCCAAAAGCTGGATTATCTTCCTGAAGCTCACAACGACATGATCTTTGGTATTATCTGCGAGGAGCTTGGACTTTTCGGGGCGGCGGCTGTGATCCTGCTTTTTATTATTTTGCTGTGGCGCTGTATGATTATTGCCAACAACGCGCCGGATCTTTTTGGAGCCCTCCTGGTTGTGGGCGTTATGACCCAGATCGGGATTCAGGCGTTTATTAATATCGCCGTTGCCACAAACTTTATACCCAACACAGGTATTACATTGCCTTTTATCAGTTATGGAGGTACATCTGTGGCTATCTTGCTGTGTGAGATCGGCCTGGTTTTAAGCGTCTCGCGTCAGATCCGTCTGGAACGGTAGCCTTATGCACACAAAAGGAGACGCCGGCATAAACTGTTATTACAGCATAGCCTGTGGAGGTGTTTGTATGGCATCCTTTCAGATTTGCGGAGGGTGCTGCCTTGACGGAGAAGTTTCGATCCAGGGATCAAAGAATGCCGCGCTGCCCATACTGTCAGCCTGCCTTCTGGCCCCCGGTGTGACAAAGCTTTATAATTGTCCGCGCATCGCGGATGTTTATAATATGCTGAAAATACTTGAAAATATGGGGTGCCGTACCAGTCTGGGGAGGGAGTGCGCAGTCATTGATACATCGTCGGCTATTACCGGGAAAATTTCACAGGAAGACAGCAGGGCCATGCGCTCGTCCCTGACACTTTTAGGTGCCCTTTTAGGACGTCTGGGGAGGGTCAGCCTTCCGTGGCCCGGCGGATGTTCCATAGGAAAACGCCCGGTAGATCTTCATCTGGATGCCCTGGCCCGGATGAACATATCTGTAAAGACCACAGAAGCGGGATTGGAATGTCAGAGCGCTCAGATCCGGGGAACTCATATTAAATTTCCTTATCCCAGTGTGGGCGCTACGGAAAATGTTATACTGGCATCGGTCCTTGCTCAGGGGACAACGGTGATCGAAAACGCGGCAAAAGAGCCGGAAGTGGTGGATCTGTGTCATTTTCTCAATGAAATGGGGGCCTCCATCCACGGCATGGGAACCGGATGTATCACTGTCTATCCGGTGAAAAGACTAAAAAATGTCTCATACAGGATCATGTCAGACCGGATCGTGGCCGGAACATATTTGACAGCGGCCGCGGCCACCGGCGGAAATGTGACTGTGGCCGGTGTGAGGGAGCGGGACATCTGTTCAGTGCTGGATGTGCTGGCGGATATGGGATGCGGTATTATTGTGCGCCCCTCCCGTGTGCAGGTCATCGCTCCCCAGGCAATGCTTGCGCCGGATACGATACACACCCGGCCTTTTCCCGGATTTCCCACAGATATGCAGTCCCAGATGATGGTCTGTCTGACGGCGGCTATGGGGGACAGTGAGATCCGGGAGGATATTTTTGAGGATCGCTTTAAAATCGTCCCACAATTAAAAAAGATGGGGGCAAAAATCCAGATTCACAAAAACAAAGCTTTTATTCAGGGCCGCCAGACACTTTGCGGTGCTGACGTAGAAGCCCAGGATCTTCGGGGTGGAGCGGCTCTGGTCATTGCCGGGCTGATGGCTCAGGGAGAAACCCAGGTGGCAGGTACATCCTTTATTGAGCGGGGGTACGAAGATATTTGTAAAGATCTCGGACAGTTGGGAGCCAGGATCAGCAGGATATAAAATTTAGATAACTATTCAGCCGCGTTAGCTGCGGGAATTTTAAGATACATGGCTGAATAGTTACAAATTCAGGTGATATTCCATGGAAAACAGAGCAAGGGAACAAAGCAGAAAACAAAAAGAAAAGAAAAGAGAAGAACGCAGTTTAAGCCCTGCGGCTTTGCGGGGGCGCAAGATTCGGCTGGAACGAAGAAAAGAGAAGATAAGAAGATTTCTTAAAGGATTGATTATCTTTCTGGCAGCGGTGGCGGTGATGGCTCTCATTTTCATTTTTGGCTTCCGTCTGAAAAATGTCAATGTGTCCGGCAATAGCCGGTATACACAGGAGCAGATCCTTGATCTGATCCAATATGATGAGCAATATCATAATACAATTATTTTCTATCTCAGAAACAGAAATATTAATGTGGAGAGTATGCCCTTTATTGATGCTCTTTACATGGAGATCGGCGGAGCGGGAACAATCAACGTAGAGGTTGTTGAGAAAGTTGTCATTGGATGTATTGAAGATAATGGCAGTTACATTTATATCGACACAGGAGGCGTTGTCTGTGATATCAGTGAAAACCCGCCGGAAGATATTCCGCTGATTACCGGCCTGGAGTACGAAGCTCCGGCGCTGAATCAGGTGCTTACGGTTACCGATAACGGTGTATACGATATGCTGCTTAACATTACCCTTCTCCTTCAAAAGTACAGTCTTACGGCAGATTCGATAGATTTTTCCACGGACGGGACATTGTCGTTACAAATTGGTCAGATTCAGGTCATGCTGGGAACCGGGTCCAACATGGAGGATAAGATGGCTGAAGTAAATAATCTGTGGTCAAATCTGGAGGGGAGACAGGGGGTGCTCCATCTTGAAAATTATGATTCCTCACAGACATCAGTGATCTTTACAGAAAGATAGATGGTAACTTGTAACAATTTTCAAAAGAATCATAAATAGTAGTTGAAAAATCAAAAAAAAAAATATATTATATAGTATAGAAGACTTAACCAGAAGATTAATATTAAAGGAGGATGTACTCTTGCTTGAGATAAAAACAAACGAAATGGACGCCGCCGCTAAAATTCTTGTCATCGGCGTGGGCGGAGCCGGAAATAACGCAGTAAACAGAATGGTCGATGAAAATATTGTTGGTGTTGAATTTATCGGGATCAATACAGATAAGCAGGCATTGCAGTTATGTAAGGCCGGACAGCTTGTTCAGATTGGCGAGAAACTGACTAAAGGTCTGGGCGCCGGGGCAAAACCTGAAGTTGGCGCAAAGGCTGCCGAGGAAAATCAGGAGGATCTTGCCGAGCTTATGAAAGGTGCCGATATGGTTTTCGTTACCTGTGGCATGGGCGGCGGAACAGGAACCGGCGCGGCTCCGGTAATCGCCGGGATTGCCAAAGAGATGGGTATCCTCACTGTAGGTGTAGTGACAAAACCTTTCCGTTTTGAGGCAAAACAGCGTATGAACAACGCTCTTCAGGGGATTGAGAACCTTAAAGCTAATGTAGATACGTTGATTGTAATTCCAAACGATAAGTTACTGGAGATTGTTGACCGCAGAACAAGTATGCCGGAAGCTTTAAAGAAAGCTGACGAAGTGCTTCAGCAGGGCGTTCAGGGTATTACCGACCTTATTAATCTTCCTGGACTGATCAATCTGGACTTCGCAGATATCCAGACTGTAATGAAAGACAAAGGTATCGCCCATATTGGTATCGGTGAGGGCCACGGTGATGATAAGGCCATTGACGCTGTAAAACAGGCCATCACAAGTCCTCTTCTTGAGACAACGATTGAGGGCGCAACAGATATCATTATCAATATTTCCGGCGATATCGGCCTCATTGAGGCTAACGAGGCTGCAACTTATGTTGAGGAGCTGGCCGGCGAGTCTGCCAATATTATTTTCGGCGCTATGTATGATGATTCCACGCCGGATACTGCCAAGATCACGGTTATTGCCACAGGTCTTGAGGAAGTGGCCAGCGCGGGACAGGGAGCTTCTTATGCAAAGAAAGCTGATAAGCCAGGATTTTCGGGAGCATCCTCTTCATCTTTCAGAAGCGGTGCCAGCAAAGCCCATCCGGTACAGCCCAGTTTTGCTCCGAGAAAAGAGACACCTACAGGCAATACGATCCAGATTCCAAGTTTCTTACAGAAAAAATAAATTCAGTCCGCCGTCTGAAATGACGGGGCTGAATCTGTACAATTTTTGATCTCACGCAATGATCATATACATGTGAAAAACCGGCGCACATTTATGCGCCGGTTTTTTTCGCCTTGATGGGACGGCAGTGCTTTTAGTTTTTGCGCGATACGTCTGTAGGAAGATCGCCATTTTCCGGCTCCCTCTGATCTTCGGGGGCGGGAGGAGAGGGCTTATGGAGGCGCAGGACAATGACTGCAGTTCCGATGGTCAGGCCGACAGATACTACCGGAAGGATAAATATGACGGCGATGACTAAAGGTGAGATGGAATTATCATCAGTGTCCGTCTGTTCTTTTGCCATGGTTTCCTGCGCCGGGATTTTAGCGTTATCTGAGGACGCGGCAAAAGCCGGGACGGACAGAATAAACATAAGAAGAAAGGCTGCGGACAGCGTCCGTGATAACATTTTTTTCATATGGAAAGACCTCCTTGGGTTACAACTTTATGCCGGGATCAAAAGACTTGAATCGGATGTCCAGGCTTTAGTATAGCATAATCGGGGGAGTGTTGCAATTTTGTAAGGTTATTCTTTTAAATGTAAGTTAAAACGATAGAGACTTAAAATAACCTTTGCTACAATAAATTTATAAACAGATGGGAGGTTTTGGTATGGCGAAGAGAATGTGGCAGCTTCGAAAAATATGCTGTAATGTTATTGCGTGGATGCTGATCTGGCTTATTGGGATTCTGGCGATCCCCGCCGGCATTATTATGCTGGTCATATACTGCGTCAGATCATTTTCGGATAAAGTCATCCGCCGGACACAGCGGGGAATAAAGGCGTCATAGAAATTTTAGGGAAAATTGGAGATAAGATGTGAGTGATTTCATCCCTGTATTTGACACCTTAATTTAAAAAAATGGAGTATACTGTTTTCATACAATAAGCCGGGACATCGGGGAGGTGGTCGGAGGATCAATATTTATCTGGATCTTCTGTTTATCGAGAATTTGATGATGAACAGTTTTCTTCTGCTTTTTGTCAGTCTGTGGCTTGGTCAGCCTACAACCTGTTTCAGATTGTTTATGGCGGCCGGCGCGGGGAGCGCTTACTGCTGCGGATGGACTTTGATCACGGCGGAGGTCGTGGACGTCCCGGCTTTTGGTTTATCCGGGCTGGGGGTTTTTTTACAAAATATTGCAAGTATGATCATTTCTTACGTTCTTATGTGTATGCTGATGATATTTCTTGCATTTGGCATACATAATAAATACCTCCTGATGAAAAATGTGGCTGTCCTTTACGGAGCTGCTCTGTTTACCGCAGGAGTATTTTTATTCCTTGAAAATCTTCAAATATCCAACAGTCCGATATTAATAGAAAAACAGCCGGCGTCCGGTATCGGGGGAATGGCCCGGTCATGGGGATTGTTAGTCCTCTCGGCGGCGGCGTCCTTTCTCTGCGGCCTGGCATTGATCAGGCACAAAAATATGTGGAAGGGAATTTCAGATCATTTATATGATCTGTGTCTGGAATTTGGTGATAAAAAAGTGCATGTGCGTGCCCTTTTGGATACTGGAAACCGGCTTTATGAGCCAAAGGCTCGGCGGCCAGTGACCATTGTGGAAAAAACGGTCTTTGAGGATCAATATGGCCGGGACTTTACAAAAGAAAAGGCCGGAACATTTCTGTATGTCCCTTTTCACTCTGTGGGATGTGAGCGGGGAACCCTTCAGGCCGTGATCGTGGATGTCATGACCATCCGCGGCAATGGCCGGCAATGGCAGTATAAAAATGCCGTTATCGGGATTTATCCCGGACATTTTCAGAAATCAGGGCAGTACCGCGCGATCCTTCACAGAGATGTGATTGCCAGCGCGGTACCCCTTTCCTCCGGAAAAAGAAAGAAAAAAGGCAGGAGGATTTGAAATGTTAAAAAATGTTAACTTATCCAAAAGGCTTCACTCAAAAATGCTCCATGGTTTTTATAGTATTTTATATCCAAAAAGCGGGGAGATTTATTATATTGGCGGAGCCCAGGTGCTTCCGGTTCCTCTGGAGGGGGAGGCGGAGCAGCAGGCCATAGAGATGATCGGTACAAGCAGGGAGCAGCAGGGAAAGCGCCTTCTTATTGAACATAATCTCAGGCTTGTAGTGTATATCGCGAAAAAATTTGATAATACAGGAGTTGGGGTGGAAGATCTGATCTCCATAGGCACCATCGGACTGATCAAAGCCATAAATTCTTTTAACCCAGGGAAAAATATTAAACTGGCAACCTATGCATCCCGGTGTATCGAGAATGAGATTTTAATGTATTTAAGGCGAAATAATAAAACCCGCATGGAAGTATCTATAGACGAGCCTCTCAATGTGGACTGGGACGGAAACGAGCTGCTTTTGTCGGACATTTTGGGAACAGAGGAAAATGAAGTGTCCAGAGAACTGGAGGACGAAGTGGACCGGATGTTGTTGAAAAAAGCGCTGGAGACATTGTCGGAGCGGGAGCAGACCATCATTATGCTCAGATACGGCATTGGCACAAAAGACGGGCGTGAGCGAACCCAAAAAGAGGTAGCGGATCTGCTAGGAATTTCCCAGTCCTACATTTCCCGGCTGGAAAAAAAGATCATTATTCGTCTTAAAAAAGAAATACTCAGACAGGATTAAATCTACCATTGACGAACAATAGCCCGTAGGATAAAATAACTAATATGAAACGTAACAGTTCAGTTCATGCCGGATGTCTGGATTGTTAATGTGAATTACTAGCGCGAAGGTAAAGGAGTGAAACATATGGATATTTACCAGGGAAAAAGTGTATTTGGAGGAATCGCTATTGGAAAAGTCTGTGTTTATCATAAAGAAGAGCAGCAGGTAAAGCGCACCAGAGTGGATGACGTGGACGGGGAGATTGCACGTTTCCATCAGGCGAAAGATGTAGCCGCTGACCAGCTTGGAAAGCTTTATGACAAGGCGGTAAAAGAAGTGGGAGAAGCCAGCGCGGCTATTTTTGAAGTTCATCAGATGATGCTGGAAGATCTGGATTATGTGGAATCTATTGAGAATATTATTAAGACACAGTCTGTCAACGCGGAGTTTGCTGTAGCAGAGACCAGTGGCAATTTCCAGACCATTTTCGCTTCCATGGACGATGAGTATATGCGGGGACGTGCGGCGGATGTGAAGGATGTTTCCGAGAGACTTTTGTCTATTCTTCACGGAAACCATCAGGACGCCCTCCATGCCACAGAGCCGGTGATCATTGCCGCTGACGATCTGGCGCCCAGTGAGACTGTTCAGTTGGATAAGGAGAAAGTCCTTGCCTTTGTCACCCTCCACGGTTCAACTAATTCCCATACGGCTATTCTGGCAAAGACCATGAATATTCCCGCCCTTATCGGCACAGATATGCCTTTAGATGAGGTAGAAGGCAAGATGGCTGTTGTGGACGGCTATGAGGGCCGCATTTATGTGGAGCCGGACGAGGAAACTCTGGCTCAGAAAAAAGCCAAACTTGAGGAAGATGTGGAAAAACGTAATCTTCTTCAGATATTAAAAGGCCGGGAAAATGTCACCATTGACGGACAGAAGATTATGCTTTACGCTAACATCGGCGATCTGAAAGACCTTGGCATGGTTATGCAAAATGATGCCGGCGGTATCGGCCTGTTCCGCAGTGAATTTATTTATCTTGATAAAGAGACTTTCCCCACAGAGGAGGAGCAGTTTAAAGTATATAAGACGGTGGCTGAGACTATGGCCGGAAAGCGAGTCATCATCCGTACCCTGGATATTGGCGCGGATAAGCAGGCCGATTATTTTAATCTGGGCAAAGAAGACAACCCGGCTATGGGATACCGGGCGATCCGTATCTGCCTGACCCAGCCGGAGATTTTTAAAACCCAGCTTAGGGCCATATTCCGGGCCAGCGCCTACGGCAAGGTAGCTATTATGTATCCAATGATTACTTCCGTGGAGGAAGTGCTTCAAATTAAGAAGATCGTGGAGGAAGTTAAAGATGAACTTCGCTATCAGAAGATTGCTTTCGGTGAGGTAGAGCAGGGTATTATGATCGAGACACCTGCAGCCGCCATGATCAGTGACCTTCTGGCTAAGGAAGTGGACTTTTTCAGTATCGGCACCAATGATCTGACTCAATATACACTGGCCATTGACCGTCAGAATGAAAAACTTGATGATTTCTATAATCCTCATCACAAAGCGGTCCTGCGGTTGATCGCCAAAGTGGTGGAAAATTCCCATAAGGAAGGCATTTGGACAGGTATCTGCGGTGAGCTTGGGGCGGACCCTGAACTGACAAAACTGTTCCTGGCCATGGGGGTGGATGAGCTTTCTGTTTCACCGGGACGGATTCTTGGTCTGCGTAAGATCATCCTTGAGACAGATATGTCCCAGTGCCGGGAAGAGATGTTGAAAAAATATTTGTAATGATACCAGGGTCAAATAGACATGCGTTTCATGCTTGCATGAAAAAGCATGTCTACTTGACCCGAAAAAACATGAGAAAGAGCCATTTTTCAGAGAAAAATGAGCGATTTCGAATGTTTTTAGGATTTCGAGAGCGCAAAGCGCGGAGAAATCCGTGGTATCATGGGAGTAAAAAAAGCCGCCGGTTTTTCGTGAAAACGAAAAACCGGCGGCTTTTTTGGTAAATGAAACCATAGGGATTTTCGTATAAACCATTCCTGAAATGAGCATGATTTATGTAGCACAAAAAATTTACAGGATGGGTCGGTGATATTTCTATGGCAGGATATAAAGTTGAAATTTGCGGCGTCAATACCTCCAGGCTTCCGCTGCTGAAAAAGGAAGAAAAAGATGAACTGATGAAACGCATTAAGGCAGGAGATGAAGCCGCACGGGAGACATTTATCAAGGGAAATTTAAGGCTTGTGTTAAGCGTGATCGGCCGGTTTTCAGGAAGCAGCGAAAATGTGGACGATCTGTTCCAGGTGGGCTGTATAGGACTGATCAAAGCTATTGACAATTTTGATCTGAGCCAGCAGGTCATGTTTTCAACTTATGCCTGCCCTATGATCATTGGGGAGATCCGGCGATATTTGCGGGATAACAACAGTATCCGTGTCAGCCGTTCCCTCCGGGATACAGCCTATAAAGCTATTTACGCCAAGGAAGCCTATATTAAGAAAAATAATAAAGAACCTACCATCATGGAAATTGCCGGGGAGATCGGGATCAGCAAAGAGGATATTGTCTTTGCCATGGACGCCATTCAAAGCCCGGTGTCCCTCTACGAGCCGGTGTACACAGAAGGGGGCGACACCCTGTGTATTATGGATCAGGTCAGCGACCGGAAAAATGACGAGGAGTGCTGGGTGGAGAGCATTGCCCTGAGGGAAGCTATGAAAAGGCTGTCTCATAGGGAGAGCAGCATTATTAATATGCGTTTTTTTGAGGGCAAGACTCAGATGGAGGTGGCCCGGGAACTGGGAATCTCCCAGGCTCAGATTTCGAGGATAGAAAAAAATGCCCTCAAGTCTATGAGAAATTATCTGAGCCCGGAAAGATAGATACAAAAGTCTGTCAAAGTTATAAGGAACACAGCATGTCAAAGGAGAGTGAACCGCCGAAAAGATCCAGAGCGCTTCCTACAGTAAAGTCTATGCGGCCTTTTCCAAGCTGGTCAATGGCGCAGATATCTTCCATGGTATGGATGCCCCCGGCGTAGGTCAGGGGACGGCTGGTCATAGAACTTATAGAGGCGATGAGTTCTGTTTCGATACCGGTGTTTTTTCCCTCAACGTCCACAGCGTGGATAAGAAACTCATCGCACCAGGGTTCCAGCATTGCGAAGGTTTTTTCACAGATAGTGACGTTGGTGAATTTCTGCCAGCGGTCAGTGACAATATAGTAGTTGTCATCCCGATGTTCACCCGGAGCTTTGGCCGGGCGCTTCCGGCAGCTTAAATCAAGGACAAGGCGGCGGGCGCCGATCTTTTGACTGAGGCGGCGGAGCCGGTCCATATGGATTTTGCCGTCTTTAAAGCAGTAGGACGTCACAATGATGTGGGAAGCTCCCCAGTCAAGAAATTGTCCGGCATTGTCCTCATTCATGCCGCCGCCTGCCTGGAGACCGCCCGGATAGGCCAAAAGGGCCTGACGGGCCTGGGCCACATCTGCCTCATAGTGGGGGGAGTCTGGGGGATTTAAAAGGATCATATGTCCGCCGGTGAGGCAGCGCTCTTTATATAAAGCCGCGTACCAGACCGCGTCTTTCTGGGAAATAAAATTTTCCTTGGCCTGGTCGCCCTCATCCCTCAGACTGCTGCCCACGATCTGTTTTACCTGTCCGTTGTGAATATCAATACATGGTCTGAACTTCATAAAATCCTCCTTTTGGTGATGTAAGACCGGAAAAAATTATCGTATACTTTTATTATACCGGAAATATAAGAAAATGCATAGTCATATTGTACAATTATGAGCCTCTTTTTTTACATATTCACTATAGAAAAATACCATAAATTGTGTTATGCTGTATAAGCAGTACAAATTGGAGAAGGTTACTGATAGAGCAGGCAGATTGATGTGCATAAAAAATATGCCCATCCGCCTGCCTTTTTTATGCAATTAGAGATTTTCGCTGATGGTTTATTTCCGCGGGCAGTGAGCCAAGCGGACACGCTTGCGCGTCCATTTGGCGAACGCCGCGAGGGTCAATACCCCGCAGCTTACGCTGCGTTAACTATTTTCATATCCCGTCAGCTTGCTGCGGGGGAGTTGACTACAGGCCCAGCATTTGTTAATTAGGCGGTAAGAAGATGATTCAGGAACAGAGAAAAGTCACCGGCACAGAGGATTTTTATGGGGGCGAACATTTTTCAATGGAGCGCATAGACTATATAAAAAGGGCTGCCAAAAGGCCGGAATGAAAGTTCTGCCGGCCAGGCTGTGGGGGAGCTTATGCGATTTTGTGAGCTGAGACAGAAGGAAGTCATTAACGTCCGTGACTGCCAGAGGCTAGGATTTGTGGCGGATATTGAGTTTGATCCCGCCTGCGGAAAAATCTGCCAATTGATCATTCCGGGGCCGGGAAAACTGTGCGGTCTGTTTGGGCGGGAAAGCGAGTGCGTCATCGGGTGGAACTGTGTCCGGCAGATCGGAACGGACATCATTCTTGTAGATGTGGACGGGGAGATGGCTCAGCGGCGCTGCGGCGAGGGGATCTGCAAAAACGGTTGACCATTTCAGGGGAATTGTTTATAATACTTATGTTAACAATACACGCCGAAAAAGCAGAAGATCCGGCTGTATCGACAATGATAAATGTGAATGAGGAGGACATCATCCATATGAAATGCCCGTTTTGCAGCGCGGATGATACGAAAGTGATTGATTCAAGGCCTGCAGATGATAACAGCGCCATCCGCAGAAGACGCCAATGTGAAGTTTGCGGCAAACGATTTACTACCTATGAGAAAGTAGAGACGATCCCGCTGATTGTAATCAAAAAGGATAATAACCGGGAACCCTATAACCGTCAGAAAATAGAAGCCGGAATTGTACGCTCCTGCCATAAGCGTCCGATTTCCGCGGATCAGATCCGCCGGCTTGTGGACGAGATCGAGACGGAGATCTTTAACCGGGAGGAGCGTGAGATCAGCGTCAATGTTATCGGGGAGATCGTCATGAACAAGCTGAAAAATTTTGATCCGGTGGCTTATGTGCGTTTCGCTTCAGTATACCGTGAGTTTAAAGATGTGAATACATTCATGGATGAGTTAAAGAAGATTCTGGATCATAACGAAGAACACAGTGACGAATCCGTGTAAATTTAAAGGCCCGGAAAAAAGCGAAGCCGGACGAGCATGCCAGGATCTGCTTTAACCTCTGCAATAGCTCCTGTCGGGAGCTGTTGCAGAGGATATAAGTCCGAGCAGAACGTGCAGCTTAGGCCCGTTGCTTGCGGCGGATATTTGATTTGGCGGGGCGCTCTCATGCTTCAAGGTCAATTTTATCCAGGATACCGGAAAGATAGGCGATGGTAACGCCGTAGTTGGTCATGGGCACATGGCCTGCCCTGGCCTCCTCCATCCGGGAGAGGACGTATTTCCGGTTAAACATACAGGCGCCGCAGTGGATGATCAGGTCATAGCCGGACAGATCTTTGGGAAAGTCCGGGCCGGAAACCACGTCCACTGTGAGCTGGCTGCCTATTTTTTTTCTCAGCATGGCTGGAATTTTTTCCCGGCCGATATCTTCCGCCAGGGGCGCGTGGGTACACGCCTCGGCGATCAGGACTTTGGACTGGGGAGTAAGGCGGTCGATGGCCCGGACGCTCTGGACGAAATAGTGAATATCTCCTTTATATCCGGCAAAGAGGACGGAGAAGGAGGTGAGCCGGCTTTTTGCCGGCTTTTTTTCATATACGGTTTTAAAAACCTGGGAATCGGTAATAATCAGATCCGGCGCCTCTTTAAGGCTGGACAGCGCCCGGTCAAGCTGGTCTGTGGTACAGCTTAAAACAGAGCATTTTTTGTCTAAAAGCTCCCTGAGAGTCTGAACCTGAGGGAGGATCAGGCGGCCCTTTGGCGCCTGGATGTCCTGGGGCATGACAAGCAAAACCACATCCCCGGCTTTGGCCAGTTTTCCGGTAATACTTTCAGCCTCATAGTCGGCGGGCAGAGCCCGGATCATGGCCTGACGAAGTTTTGGTATGCCTTCTCCTGTCCGGGCGCTGACTCTGACAGGGGCCATAGAACAGACTTCCTCAATGGCTTTTTCACTTTCCCGGACTTTCTCGTCGTCCCATTTGTTTAATACCGGGATCACAGGAATGTTGTTGTCCCTGATCTCTTTCAGCCAAGAAATTTCCCGGACGTCCGGGGCTTTTGAAAAGACCATCAGAGCGATGTCTGTCTTTTTGAGGGCTTCCTTGGTCCGCAGGATCCTAAGCTCACCCAGAGCGCCGGTGTCGTCGAATCCGGCAGTATCAATGAACACACATGGGCCGATGCCATGGATTTCCATAGATTTATACACCGGGTCGGTAGTTGTCCCCGCGATATCTGATACAAGGGCGGTGTCCTGCCCGGTGAGGGCGTTGACCAGGGAGGACTTTCCGCTGTTTGTGCTGCCGAAAATGCCGATGTGGAGACGGTTGGCTCTTGGTGTATCATTTAAGCTCATAAAATTTATCTCACTCCTTTGCTTATGTTCTGGCGCTTCCCTCATCAGAAAAGGGGCCCATCCCTGATGACAAAACTGTTATATCTCAGAAGCGGAAATCCCGCTGCCCCTGGGCGATAAGTCCCAGCCGTTCTCTGGTGATCTGGCGGACTTTATCGCTGCCGATATGCAGCAGTTCGTCTTCAATAAGTTTTTCGCCCACCGCTTTTGTCTGGGGGGAAGCGTAATCTTCCAGATATTCTTTGAAAGTTAAAAGGGCGTTGGGCTGGCAGCAGTTGACGATCTGGCCGGACTTTAACAGGCTCATAAAGCGGTCGCCGGTGCGGCCTTCCCGGTAGCAGGCGGTGCAGAAGCTTGGAATATGTCCCATCTGGGCCAGCCAGCGGACAACCTCATCCAGAGTTCTGGAATCGGAAATGTCAAACTGAGCGGAATTTTCTTCTTCCGGCTCAGGGTCTACATATCCGCCCACGCTTGTGCGGGATCCGCCGCTGATCTGGGAAATACCAAGGGCCAGCACTTTCTCTCTCATCCGCTGAGATTCCCTTGTGGAGATGATCATGCCGGTATAGGGAACGGCAATGCGGATCAGGGCGACGATCTTTTCAAAGAGGGCGTCGGGTACCGCGTTGGAGAATGTGGTGGGGTCAATGTCATCCGCTGGGCAGATTCTTGGGACGCTGATGGTGTGAGGGCCCACGTTCCACACGGCTTCAAGATGCTCGGCGTGCATAAGAAGTCCAACAAAATCATATTTGTACATGTTCAGACCGAAAAGGACGCCGCATCCCACATCGTCAATGCCGCCTTCCATAGCCCGGTCCATGGCCTCTGTGTGGTAGGCGTAGTCGTGCTTTGGCCCGGTGGGGTGGAGTTCCAGGTAGCTCTTTTTATTGTAGGTTTCCTGGAAAAGAATATATGTACCGATGCCGGCTTCTTTAAGTTTTCTATAGTTTTCAACAGTGGTGGCGGCAATGTTCACATTTACCCGGCGGATAGCTCCGTTTTTATGCTTGATAGAGTAGATGGTCTGAATACTTTCCAGGATGTATTCGATAGGATTCATTTTCGGATCCTCGCCGGATTCCAGGGCCAGGCGCTTGTGTCCCATATCCTGGAGGGCGATGACTTCCTGGCGGATTTCCTCCTGGGTCAGCTTTTTGCGGGCGATATGTTTATTTTTCATGTGATATGGACAGTAGGTACATCCGTTGACACAGTAATTGGAAAGATATAAGGGGGCAAACATAACAATGCGGTTGCCGTAAAAGCGCTGTTTGATCTCTTTTGCCAGAGTAAACATTTTTTGTATTTCATCATCCAGCTCGCATTCCAGCAAAACCGCAGCTTCCCTGTGGGAGATCCCTTTCATGGCTCTGGCTTTTTCAAGAATCTGGTGGATCAGTTCCCGGTTATTCTTATTTTTTTTCGCGTACTCCAGTGTCTCCTGGATTTCTTCATCATTAATAAATTCTTCGGCGATCATAGATTTAGGGTTGTAAGTATACATAAGGTTCACTCCTTTTTGATTTGATTGTTTACCGGAAGGAGGGGGCATCGCCCCGCCCGAAGTCAATGGTGTATCCGATGGCGGCAAAGCGGGAGGCGAGCTGATCCAGATGCTGGGCCGCCTCGCTGCCCTCAGAGCGTTTGTTGTCGTAAAGCATGTACTTTTTCCGGACGCCGTCCGGGGAGAGGTTGGGCATGACCACATTGGCCCCGGCTAAAATCCCAAGCTCCCGTCCTTTTTCGTCGATGGTGCTTAAAGCTGTCGTGGAGGGAAGCAGCGCCTTGGGGTGCATAAGGCGGACTATGGACAAAAGGACAAGCGTCTGTGTCAGAGAGCCGGGAGATTCACTGGCAAAGGGGGTATCCCGGTGGGGGATAAAAGGCCCGATGCCGATCATTTCCGGCTGTAATTTTTTTAAAAATCGCAGATCTTTTACAAGACACTCAATGGTCTGTCCCGGCGAGCCCACCATGAATCCTGCACCGGTCTGGTAGCCCAGCTCTTTTAAACTGTAAAGACACTGGACGCGGTGCTTTAATGAAAGCTTTGGCGGGTGAAGTTTTCCATAATGAGCGTTGTCAGCGGTTTCATGGCGCAAAAGATAGCGGTCGGCCCCGGCCTGGCGCCATAAAAGGTAATCTTCCCGGCTGTGTTCACCGATGGAGAGGGTGACGGCGCAGTCCGGCCAGGTTTGTTTTATGGCCGCCACAATATCTCCAATATCCTGGGGAGAGTAAGCCATGTCCTCGCCGCCCTGGAGGACAAAGGTGCGCAGTCCTAAAGCGCAGCCTTCCCGGCAGCATAAAAGAATCTCCTCTTTTGTGAGGCGGTAGCGGGACGCCTTCTTGTTGCCGGCCCGGATGCCGCAGTAGTAGCAGTTGTTCCGGCAGTAATTGGTAAATTCGATCAGTCCCCGGACATAGACTTTGTTTCCGAAAGTTTGGACGCTCACTTTCCGGGCCGTCTTATAAAGGATGTCTCTATATTCTTCGGCCTCATGACAAAAGAGCTGTTCCAGAAGCCGGCAAAGCTCCTCATCGGGGAGGTCCCCCGTGTCGGCCAGACGTCGGATCAGGCCGGGAATATGTTTTGAAAACTCTGTGGATGTATCCCCTGGGGATAATGTCATATTTATGCTCCTTTCCCCGGATCGGAAGAAATTTTTGAGTATACGGTTTTCGTGCTGACACCGGGCATCATTCCCAGTTTCCCCGACAGGGCGCTGATCTCATTGGCCGGGGCGTCCATGACAATACTGATAATGGAAATATTTTTTTCTCGGTAAGGGATACCCATGCGGCCAAGAATGTAGGCGCTGTACTGATGGAGCGTGGCGTTTAATTTCTCCACAGATCCGGGATCCTCCACGATAATGCCGATGACTGCGATTCTGGATGGCTGTGCTTCCAAAATAATCTACCTCCTGCTTTGTAAACGTTTATGCCGCTTGGCCGCGGCGCGGTTCTTGCGCAGCGTTTTCACATCATGGAAACGGGATTTCCTGTGATATGAAAAAACGCCTGTACCGGCAAATAGGGTACAGGCGCAGCGTAAGTAAAAGCCCCAAGGCTACCGCCAGCGGCAAAGCCGCAAGATGGGCGGAATATTGTGGTAATCGGATAGGGAAAGGAATCTCCCACTATCCGATTGAGTTGTTGTTTTCGCGCCTTTACTCTCAGGAATAACCTTTAAGCTCAGTACATCTTAATCTTATATGAGGGCGGGCGCGTTGTCAACGATTTAATTAGCTTCCCTGGCTTTTTCGGCAAATTCGGTGTTCACAAGAACATTGTAGTCCACCCGCTGGGAAAGCTCCCCGGCCTGATCTAAAATATCCTGGAGAAGCTCAAAGGCTTCCTTAGTAAAAATGGCGTCGGTCTTCCATGTGTCCTGAGCGTAATAGCGCTCCACAATGGTGACAAGAGCGTCAAAATCCGTCTCCTCAAACTGAGGAGCGATGACCTGGGCGATCTCCTGGGGTGTGTGTCCGGCCACATAATTCATACCTTTTTGTATGGCGTTGGTAAAGCCCTGGATAACGTCCGGATGGTCTTCCATATAGCTTTCAAGGGCGCTAAAGCAGGTGTAGGGCACATAGCCGCTGTCCACCCCCAGAGAGGCCAGGACATAGCCGTTGCCGGACTGTTCCAGGGACGTGGCGAAGGGTTCAAATTCCACAGTGTAGTCCGCGGTTCCCGAAGCGAAAGCTTCTGCGGTGACGCCAAAGTCAATATTCTGGATGATTTCAAGGTCCGTCTGGGGGTCAATGCCGTTTTCTTTGAGAATATACTCAAAGATCATCTGGGGCATCCCGCCGGCCCGGCCGCCAAGGACGGTGGTTCCTTTAAGATCATCCCAAGTGAAATCCTCATTGGCTTCCCGGCCTACAAGAAAGTTTCCGGCACGCTGGGTAAGCTGTGCAAAATTGACGGCGTAGTTTTTGGATCCTTCCTGATACACATAAATACTGGCCTCGGACCCCATAAAGCCAATATCCGCCTCGCCGGCGATGAGAGCGGTCATAACATTGTCGGCGCCATTGCCGTTGACAAGGGTCAGGTCAATGCCTTCATCCTCAAAATAGCCTTTTTCTATGGCTACATACATAGGGGCGTAAAAAATAGAGTGGGCCACTTCGTTGAGTGTGACTTTTGTGAGCCCGCTCTCATCCTGCCCACAGCCGGAAAGAACACCGAAACACAGTGCCAAAAGGCACAGCAGGGCGCATAATCTTTTTTTCATGAACATCCTCCTGATTTCTACTGGTTTATCATATGCGTGAAGTACCAAAAATGAAACAAATGCGCCAGGGAAAAGAATTATTACTGTCAGATGAGACAAAAGTCGCTCTATAAGCGCCCCGGATTTTTGTGAAAGCTATATAATCAAATCATCAAATGAAACGATAAACAAATTATTTAAAACAAAGGGGAGAAGTAAAAATGAGTAAATTAAGAGTTGGACTTATTGGCACTGGTGTTATTTCAAGAGACAAACATCTTCCGGTATTAACCAAGATGGACAATGTAGAGATCACTGTTTTATGTGATATCGACAAGGAAAAGGCTGAGAAAGTAAAGGCAGACTACGGTCTGGAAAATGCCAAAGTAACGACTGACTGGCATGAAGTTACAGCAGATCCGGATGTTGATGTGATTCATGTATTAACACCGAACCCACTGCACTATGAAATGACAATGGAAGCTCTCAAAGCGAACAAACATGTATACTGCGAGAAACCTATGGCATTAAAATACAGTGACTGCCTTGAGATGATCGAGCAGGCAAAGAAAGTTGGAAAGAAGCTGACGACAGGTACACAGTGGAGATATAATCCGGCGCCTATGAAGATGAAAGAAATGATCAAAGAAGGCGTTTTCGGAGATATCTACTACATTAATTCCCAGCAGCTCCGTCCGAGAAGACTTCCTGCTTACGGCGTTTACACAAACAAAGAATTAAACGGCGGCGGCGTGTTAATGGACGGCGGCCCTCACTCCATCGACCTTCCGATGTGGCTGACAGATAACTATGATGTAAAATGCGTTTACGGAAAAACTTTCGATAAGATGAAAAATCATCCGGAAGGCAACGACCTTGGCCCATGGGATCCCGACAATTTTGATGTTGAGGATACAGCCATCGCTGAGATCACAATGAAGAACGGTATGCTTATCCATATGGAAACTGCATGGGCTATCAACATGCTTCAGCCGGCTCCTGGCATCACAGCGGCTGTTGTGGGAACAAAGGCCGGCGCTGACATGGTTGGCCCCGGATTTGAAAATCATGTGAGAGTGATCGGCGTAAAAGACGGTAAATTTGGAAATGAGACTATCGAATGCACAGATAAAGTCAACATGTTTGAGTATGACCTGCACCGCTGGGTTGAGGCTATTGAAAACAACACAGATCCCGCTGTATTGCCGGAGCAGGGCGCTGTTGTGACAAGGGTTATCGAAGCTATCTACAAATCTGCTGAAACCGGCGAAGTTGTTTACTTTGATTAATTCCGGCTGATCAGACGAAACATAAGAGGCGCGGCCCAAAGCCGCGCCTCTTTTCAGGATTTATTTTCGATATAATGATACCGGAGCAGTTCGCTGACCACTAAGAAAAAACTTTCCTCAAGCAAAAGGGAAGTGAGAATGGACAGTCCGTCATGGAGTGGGACAAAGTAGGAATCCGCGTATTTTTCATATCGGGATTCTGACGTGGACATTAAAATAATTTTAGCTTTTCTGCTTTTCATTTCTTTAAAAATCTCAGTTACATCCTGGGATTCGGCAAATTCAATAGTATTCATGAAAACAATGCTTTTTTCCGGCATCTCTTTCGCGGCCGTCAACTGATCCGGGTAGAGACAGTAAATCCCGTTCGGCTTTCCAGCCAGGGCAAGATTTTGCTGGAAGGAGTTGACCGCAGCGCTCTGATGGCTGAGAAAAAAATAAACCACAGGCGCTTTCATAACCTCGTGGACAATCTTTTCCATACGCCCCCAGTTTAACAGTTCTTCAATTGCCTCAGATGTAATATTAACCTGCCTGCTGCAGTAGGAGGGAATATCGCTGCTGTCCAGAATATCCGACGGCGGGATGATCCGGTTATAATAAGTATAATTGTTGACCGCCTGTTTTAAATCGTGGTGAAAATCAAGATAATTGGCGTAGCCCATTTTCTGCAGCATACGGTAGATGGTCGTCCGGGATGAATCGGTGATGGCTGCCAGTTCAAAAATTGTGGCGTTGGAAGCCTCCGCAAGGTTTTCAAGAATCTTCCCGGCAACATTCCGGTAAGTACTGTCTATGGGAAGCTGGTCATAAAAAGTGGTCAGATTTTGTAAGACGTTCATCGGATGCATCTCCTCATTATTGTTCAAAAAGTGCTTTACAGACGTTTAGGCGGGACAATCCCACGGGTCTGCGTTTCTAACAAAGAGTATAGCATAAAATCCTCTTATGGTCAAAATCTTCCATGAAAGATATCGTTTAAACGGTAACAGTTCAGCCCGCATCTACGCTGCGCCTGGCCTCGTTAAGCTCTTTGGGAATGTATTTGCGGAAAATGAAAACAAAGATACCGGAGGTGAGGTAGGCCGCCAGACCAACGCCGCAGACAAGGATCAGGCCGATAAATGGACGGAAAAATAATGTCAGGCAGACAAAAGTCCCGATGATGAGAATAATGAGCAGGGACAGATGGAAGTTCTGAAGGGACATGAGCAGCGCGTTTTTCAGGTTATCCCGAATGCGGTTCTCAAATTTTGTCTGGACTGGGAAAATATATAAAGCGACAAGGACAAAGGGAATAATCAGCACAGAACAGCTTACCACCATAAACTGGCCGATGATGCCTTTAGCCTCTATGGCGATGCGCATATCAAAAAACAGGATAAGTCCCAGGGCCGCCAGACCCAGCCAGATCAGTGTAGACTGGCGGAAATTGGATTTAAAGGCATTGAAGAAATTCCGGCTCACATACCCTTCATTTGTGCGGATACGCTTCATACATGAATAGTAGAGGGCTGTTGTGGATGCGCCGATAGTCACAATGGGAAGGCTGCACACAAGCCACAGAAAACACGCAAACACCACCATTCCTAAAATGACCGGGGCACTGAAGCGGTATATCGTATCCGGAAGGAAAGAGGATTTTTATCTGAAGGCGGCGGCCAACTTCTGGATGATCGTGACAAGACACCACACATATATTACCGGTGGCAATAGTGAGTGGGAACATTTAGGGGCGCCGGATATTCTGAACGGGGAGCGGACCCAGTGTAATTGTGAAACATGTAATACATATAATATGCTGAAATTGTCACGGCTTTTATTTTCTCTTACCGGAGAGAAAAAGTATGCCGACTATGATGAACAGACCTATATTAACGCTATTTTGTCATCCCAAAACCATAAGAGCGGTATGACAACCTATTTTCAGCCGATGGCCACAGAATATTTTAAAGTCTACTCCCGGCCCTTTGATCAGTTCTGGTGTTGTACCGGAACGGGCATGGAGAATTTTTCAAAGCCCTGGGCGGGCATTGCCTTCGAGGATGAACACAGGCTGTGGATCAATCGCTTTGAAGACGCCCGTTTTCTATGGAAGGAGCAGGAGACGGAGCTTTCATTGCAGGCAAACCTCCTCAGATCCGGCTATGTGGTCTTTTATGGCTGCTGGTTCGATGGGCTGACCTTTAGAATTTCCTTTGAGCGGGCTCTCATGGTTCATGGCCTGCCGGCGATGGAAGATTTATTTTTACCGGAGCGGATGGCCAGAGCCTTGTGTTTAGCCCTCATTTCCTGAGAGATGAGGAACGCTACGGAATTTATTACCGGTTTTTTTCGGGCAACTGACAATTTGCCGGACAAAATAGTTTAATCAATAAACAAAATATTGCTCTCAGCTATTGACACACCGATTGAGGCGTATTATTCTATAGTAAACGACAAATATATTTGTCGTTTACTATAAAACCTCCGGGAGGATGCGCACGATTTTTGCAAGGAAAGATCTGCGCTTTGTGCAGCAAAAATCGGCGCGGGAAACGTCATAATAAAAATTATTATGACGTTTCCTATAAATATATAGGGCAGGATTTCGAGAGTGCGGAGCAATCCGTGTCTCATGCCCATTTGTCTGGCAACTCATAATATATGAAAGATAAGAATAGGGGGATTTAAGTGCGTTCTATAAAAGAAATGATCCGTCAGGGGCGGACTGTTTTAGGTATTGAGCTGGGTTCAACCCGGATTAAGGCAGTGCTTGTGGGGGAAGACCACAGTCCTGTGGCTTCAGGAGATTATGTGTGGGAAAATCGTCTGGAAAATGGCTATTGGACCTATTCCCTGAAAGATATATGGCAGGGACTTCGGGCAAGCTACAGCGCTCTGACCAAAAATGTGATGGAAAAGTACGGTGAGGAACTTCATCGGGCAGGCGCCATTGGGTTCAGTGCTATGATGCACGGTTATATGGCCTTTGACGCCTCCGGAGAGCTTCTTGTACCTTTCCGCACATGGCGCAACAGCACAACAGGGCCGGCGGCCCGCAGCCTGACAGATTTGTTTGAATATAATATTCCTGAGCGCTGGAGTATCGCTCATCTGTATCAGGCGATTTTAAACGGCGAGGATCATGTAAAAGATATTGACTATATAACGACCCTGGCGGGCTATATCCACTGGAAGCTTACCGGGGAAAAGGTCATCGGTATTGGCGATGCCGCAGGAATGTTCCCCATTAATTCAGAAAAGAAAACCTATAACGGGGCTATGGCAGAAAAGTTTAACGCTCTTGTGGCGGATCGTCATTATCCGTGGAAGCTGGAAGATATCCTTCCCCGTGTCCTCATTTCCGGGGAAAATGCCGGATATCTCTCAAAGGAAGGGGCGGCCCTCCTTGACGAGAGCGGAAAGCTTGAAGCGGGCATCCCTCTTTGCCCGCCGGAGGGCGACGCCGGGACAGGTATGGCAGCTACAAACAGCGTTGCTGTCCGGACAGGAAATGTATCTGCGGGAACGTCAGTATTTGCCATGGTCGTTTTGGAGAAGCCTTTAAAGAAGGTTCACCCGGAGATTGACATGGTGACTACACCTGACGGCAGCCCTGTAGCCATGGTTCATGCCAACAATTGTACATCTGATCTCAATGCGTGGGTTGGATTGTTTAAAGAATTTGCCGAAGGCTTTGGCATTGATGTGGATATGAACCGGCTGTACGGCATGCTGTACAATAAGGCCATGGAGGGGGACTGTGACTGCGGAGGGCTGATATCCTACGGATATTTGTCCGGAGAAAATATTACAGGTATTGAAAACGGACGGCCTATGTTTATGCGCTCCCCGAAAAGCCTTTTTTCTCTGTCAAACTTCATGCGAACCCATCTTTACTCAGCCCTTGGAGCGTTGAAGATTGGAATGGACATCCTCATCAAGGAAGAACAGGTAGCCATTGACTCCATTCTTGGCCATGGAGGATTATTTAAAACAAAAGGTGTGGGCCAGCAGATTTTGGCGGACGCTATCAACACACCGGTTTCAGTTATGGAGACCGCCGGTGAGGGAGGTCCCTGGGGAATGGCTCTCCTGGCATCCTATATGCTTTACAAAGAGGATGGAGAAAGTCTGGAACACTATCTGTCTGAAAAAGTATTCGGAAGCGACAGAGGAACAAGTCTTGCCCCTGACCCGGAAGGCGTGAGAGGTTTTGAAACCTTTATCCGGCATTACAAAGAAGGGCTTGGCGCTGAGGCTGCGGCAGCAGCGGCTTTGATGGATCTTGAGGATTAAAAAGATTTCGCAGCAGCAAACCGGATGTAGGCGCAGGCGCGTTCCTTTGGCTTGCTGCTGCGGGAATAAGCGGCAGTAAAGGAGCGGATAGATATGCTTGAAGCACTGAAAAAAGAAGTTTACGAGATGAATATGCTTTTGCCCAGGTACGGACTTGTAACCTTTACCTGGGGCAATGTCAGCGGTATTGACCGTGAGTCTGGGCTCTTCGTCATTAAGCCCAGCGGCGTGGAGTATGAAAAGCTGTCTCCGGAGGATATGGTTGTTGTGGACCTTAATGGAAATAAAGTAGAGGGCCGGTATAATCCTTCTTCCGACACGGCGACCCACGCGGTGTTATATCAGCGTTTTCCAAAGATCGGTGGTGTTGTTCACACCCACTCGTCATGGGCCACAAGCTGGGCTCAGGCGGGACGGGGGATTCCTTGCTATGGCACCACCCACGCGGACTATCTCTACGGGGAAGTGCCCTGTGTCCGGAATCTGACGAGAGAAGAGATTGAGGAAGCCTACGAGAAAAATACAGGTATTCTTATCGCTGACGCCTTTGAGGAAAAAGGGCTGGATTATATAGCTATGCCGGCGGTCCTGTGTAAAAATCACGGCCCTTTTACATGGGGAAAGGATGCCAAAGAGGCTGTACATAACGCTGTTGTCCTTGAGGAAGTGGCTAAAATGGCGGCCCGCTGTGAACAGATCAATCCACGGGTCATGCCTGCGCCTCAGTCTCTTCAGGATAAGCATTACTACCGTAAACACGGCGCCAATGCTTATTACGGTCAGGAACACTGATCCAAAGCGGCGCCAAGTTCCCCGGAGCGGGACAAAATCTGTGAGGCTACCCCTGTTTTGGGAGGAGTTTATAAATTAGGAAAGGAAGAAAAAAATATGAAATTTTTTATTGACACAGCAAATGTAGAGGATATCCGCAAGGCCAATGATATGGGTGTGATCTGCGGCGTGACCACCAACCCATCCCTCATCGCAAAAGAAGGCAGAGATTTTAATGAAGTAATTAAAGAGATCGCTTCCATCGTAGACGGCCCTATCAGTGGCGAGGTTAAAGCCACAACTACTGATGCACAAGGCATGATCCAGGAGGGACGTCAGATTGCCGCCATCCATCCCAATATGGTTGTAAAGATTCCTATGACTGTTGAGGGGCTCAAAGCGGTGAAAGTTTTATCTGCGGAGGGCATTAAAACAAATGTGACGCTGATCTTTACGGCAAACCAGGCCATGCTGGCAGCCCAAGCAGGGGCAACCTATGTATCTCCGTTTCTCGGAAGACTGGACGATATCAACCAGCCGGGGATTGACCTGATCCGCACCATCGCTGATATTTTTGATATCTATGGCTATGAGACAGAGATTATCGCTGCTTCCATCCGCAATCCTATCCATGTAACGGACTGCGCTCTGGCGGGAGCGGATATTGCCACAATCCCATATAAGGTTATTGAGCAGATGACAAAACATCCTCTCACAGATCAGGGTATTGAAAAATTCCAGAAAGATTACAGAGCTGTTTTCGGTGATTGATTTAGGCCGGTCAAGTGCCGGCAGACAGGAGAAGAAATGGATAATTTAAAACTGATGCAGACGGCTGTAGAAGTACGCAAAGGAATTGTCACCGCTGTTCACAGCGCCAAGTCCGGTCATCCGGGCGGCTCCCTTTCCGCGGCCGATATTTTTACATTTTTGTATTTTGAAGAAATGAATATTGATCCGGCAAACCCGAAAAATCCTGACAGGGACCGTTTTGTCCTTTCAAAAGGCCACACGGCGCCGGGCCTTTACTCAACCCTGGCTAACCGTGGATATTTCCCGGTGGAAGATTTAAAGACACTGCGCCATACAGGATCATACCTTCAGGGCCATCCGGATATGAAGCATATCCCAGGCGTAGATATGTCCTCCGGCTCTCTGGGTCAGGGATTGTCCTGTGCCGTAGGTATGGCTCTGGGCGGAAAACTTCAGGGGAAATCTTACCGGGTTTACGCTTTGTGCGGCGACGGTGAGATCCAGGAGGGACAGATCTGGGAAGCGGCTATGTTTGCCGGTTCCAGAAAGCTGGACAACCTGTGTGTCATCGTAGATAATAATAAACTCCAGATTGACGGCCCTGTGGAGGAGGTTTGTTCCCCATATCCTATTGACAAAAAGTTTGAGAGTTTTAATTTTCATGTGATTAATATTAACGGCAATGACTTCGATGAGATCCGCAAAGCTATGAACGAAGCGAAAACTGTTAATGGTATGCCTACAGCCATTATTGCCCACACAGTTAAGGGCAGGGGCGTGTCCTTCATGGAAGATCAGGTAGGCTGGCATGGCACGGCTCCCAATGACGAACAATATGCCATTGCTATGGAAGAGTTGAGAAAGGCTGGTGAAGCGCTGTGTCAGAATTAAAACCTATCGCTACCCGTGAAAGTTACGGCAATGCCCTTGTAAAACTTGGGGAGGCCCACAAAGACCTTATTGTTCTTGACGCTGACCTGGCGGCGGCTACAAAGACCGGCGTATTTAAAAAGGCATTTCCTGACCGGCATATCGACTGTGGTATTGCCGAGGCCAATATGGCCGGCATTGCGGCAGGGCTTTCTACCTGTGGCTTTGTACCATTTATGAGTACATTTGCCATGTTCGCCGCCGGCAGAGCTTTTGAGCAGGTGAGAAACTCCATCGGATACCCCCATCTCAACGTAAAGATCGGCGCTACCCATGCTGGAATTTCTGTGGGGGAAGACGGAGCCACCCACCAGTGCAATGAAGATATCGCTCTTATGCGTGCAATCCCCGGAATGGTTGTCATCAACCCTTGCGATGACGTGGAAGCGAGAGCCGCGGTGGAGGCCGCTTATGCCTGGGAAGGCCCTGTGTACCTTCGCTTTGGCCGTCTGGCCGTGCCGGTGATCAACGATGAGGCTTCCTACAAATTTGAGATCGGCAAAGGCATTACACTGCGGGAGGGCAGCGACTGCACTATCATTGCCACAGGACTTTGTGTGTCCGGGGCCCTGGAGGCCGCCGGCATCCTTGAAAAGGAGGGAATTAGCGCCCAGGTAATCAACATCCACACCATCAAGCCTCTGGATGAGGAACTGGTGATTAAAGCAGCGCAAAAAACCGGCCGGGTATTTACCGTGGAAGAACATTCTATCATCGGCGGTCTTGGAAGCGCTGTGGCCGAGGTTCTTGGGGAAAAATGCCCGACACCTTTAAAACGCATCGGTATCAATGATGTTTTCGGTGAGTCAGGTCCGGCCAAGGAACTGATCCATAAATACGGGCTGGACGGGGAAGGCATTGCCGCCGTTGTTATGAAGGGCTGATCGCAGCGGCGTATTCCCCAATTATATTATCAATAGAGAAATAGTCGTAACAAGGTAATACCTCTGGCTGATAGGCCGGAGGTATTGCCTTTATGGAGCCTATATCCCATCTGATAAAAAATGTTTCATTTTGTTTATTGGCATGGTAGAATAAACTCCAAAAGGAACTCTGATGAAGGGAGGAATGCCATTTGAAGATCGGACGCCTTGAAATCCACAACTTTAAGTCCATTCGCCATATGACTCTGGAGAATATTGAAAACGCCCTTATTCTTGTAGGCAAAAACAATACCGGAAAGACGGTGGTCCTGGACGCGGTCCGCCTCCTTGGCGGCCAGTACCCTTTAAGTGTCCAGGATTTTTCTCAGCCGGAACAAAATATCGTCATTCGGGCCAAGATTATTTTTGAGGTCCAGGACTATGAGGAACTTCACAGCCGTGGAGTGATCTGCCGGTATAAAAGCTTTGAGGCGTGGAAGAGGGTATTTATGGCCCGATTTCCCTCCCTATGTGGGGACTGTCTTGAGTTTTCCCTCATTGCCGGCAGCGGGGGACGTATCCGCTATGATGACGGCCATAAAAAGAATAATACGGATATTCCTAAAATATTGCCGAAAATTTATTTTATTGACAGCCTCCGACACCTTGATGAGATTGAGGATGACCTGATCTTGTTTCAGGATGACGAGACTCTTCAGCGGCTGAAAGACCAGCAGTGTATTTTTAACAGCCGCCACCAGTGCCGCCACTGTTTTCAGTGTATCGGGCTGATCCAGCAAAAAAAAGCGGGGGATTTGAATGTGATGGAGGCTATGCGGCTGACAGAGTATAAATTGTACTCATCTAACCTGAGCCGCTTTGCCCAAAAGGTTAATGAGTATTTTGCCAAAAACGGCGGATTTGCCGACCGGATCGAATACCGGGCCGGGATCGAGTCCAGCGAGCTGCTGAAAATCCAGGGTATCGCTGTCAATAAAGAGCGGGAAAGCCGGGTGCCGGTGACAAAGCTTGGGGAAGGTATGCGCAGTATTTATATCCTCTCCCTGCTGGAAGCCTATATTGATGAGAAGAGCCGCAACGCCTGCATTATCCTTATGGAGGATCCGGAGATTTTTCTCCACCCACAGCTTCAGAAATCGGCGGCGGAGATTCTCTACCGCCTGTCAAAGAAAAATCAGGTCTTTTTCTCAACTCACTCGCCCAATATGATCTTTAACTTTACATCCCGCCAGATACGTCAGATTTTGCTGGATAAGGACTGCTATTCTGTGGCCTGTATCCCAAAAGATATTGATGTGATCCTGGACGATCTGGGCTACACCGCCACAGACCTGATGAACGTCAGCTTTGTATTTATTGTAGAAGGGCGCCAGGATAAAAGCCGGCTGCCCCTGCTGCTGAAAAAATACTATTCTGAGATTTATAATGAGGACGGCACATTTTCAAGGGTGGCTATTATTACCACCAACAGTTGTACCAATATTAAGACGTATGCCAATTTAAAGTATATTAACAAGCTCTACCTTAAAGATCAGTTTCTCATGATCAGGGACGGCGACGGGAAAGACCCTAAAGTGCTTGCCCGCCAGTTGTGCAAGTATTACGAGGAGCGCAATCTTGAGGATGTGGACCGGCTTCCCAGGGTTACGCCTAAAAATGTGCTGATCTTAAAATATTATTCCTTTGAAAATTATTTTCTTAATCCAAAGATCATGGTCAGGCTTGGGATTGTGGAGAGCGAGGAGGCTTTCTGGGAGACTCTTTTTGACAAATGGACAGAATATTTACACCGGCTTACCAGTGGAAAACATCTGGTTCAGATCTTGGGGAAAAATATTGATTCAATAAAAGACTTGCAGGAAAACTATGAATCCTTTAAAATTTATATGCGCGGACATAACCTGTTTGATATTTTTTACGGACGGTTTAAAGACAAAGAGCAGGAACTTTTGGAAAAATATATTGAACTGGCCGGGCGGGAAGAGTTCGCGGATATTCTTGACGCCATTGACCGGTTTGTTTATTTTGACAGCAGAAAGAAAAGAGGAGAACACATATGAATTTTTTACTGGATCTACACACCCATACTCTGGCCAGCGGTCACGCCTACAGCACCATCACAGAGATGGTTCATGCTGCGGCTATGGCGGGGCTGCATATGCTTGGAATTACAGAACACGCGCCGAAGATGCCGGGGACATGCCAGCTTTACTATTTCCAGAATTTTAAAGCGATTCCACGGCGCATGGAGGGCGTTGAGCTTTTGTTTGGCGCGGAGCTAAATATTCTCAATCCTGAAGGCGCTGTGGATTTGCCGGAGGATGTGCTGGCAGGTCTGGACATTACTGTGGCCAGCCTTCACACGCCCTGTATTGAGCCGGGCGGTATGGAGGAGAATACCCAGGCGGTCATTAATGTCATGAAAAATCCATATATTAATATCATCGGACATCCCGATGACGGGCGGTATCCTCTGGATTATGAGGCGGTGGTCACAGCGGCGAAGGAGACGAAAACGCTCCTTGAGATTAACAATTCTTCATTAAATCCTAAAGGTTTCCGGAAAAATACCCGGATCAACGATATAAAGATGCTTACCCTGTGCAAAGCTATGGAGGTGCCTGTCATTGTCTCCAGCGACGCCCATTTCGCCGGGGATGTGGGCCGTTTTCCATTTGCCAGGGATGTTCTGAAAGAGGTGAATTTTCCGGAATACCTTGTGGCCAATCATAAAAAGGAACTGCTCTTTGATACTCTTGCCCATAAGAAAAACCGTTCCGGATTTTACAGGTTTTAACCGCCGCCGGCTGTGCGTGTTCAAACGCCAGGCTGACAAGAGACTATGAATGAAAGGAATGATAGTGGTGAATAAACTTTTTAGAATGTTGATTACCGTTGGAACCTGTCTGTGTCTGGCCATGTCTGTGGCCGCCTGCAGCCAGGATACTGCTCAGAAGGAAGATTCCCAGGCTGCTTCAGAAGAAAATGGAACCGGGGAGACACAGCCCCAGGGAGAAACTGAAAATACGGCCCTGGAGACCGGCGAGGATGGAATGTTTTCTGGAAAGCATCATGTGGAGATTGAAGTCCAGGATTACGGTGTGATTTCCGTAGAGCTGGACGCGGATATCGCCCCCATTACAGTGACCAATTTTATGAATCTGGCTCAGGAGGGTTTTTATGACGGTCTGACTTTTCACCGGATCATTGAAGGTTTTATGATCCAGGGAGGAGATCCTACAGGGACAGGTATGGGAGGCTCGGAAAATACCATTAAAGGGGAGTTTTCTGCCAATGGCGTGGACAACTCTTTGTCACACACGCGGGGCGTTATATCCATGGCACGCGCCCAGGATTACGACAGCGCCAGCTCCCAGTTTTTTATTGTCCAACAGGACAGTACCTACCTGGACGGACAGTACGCTGCCTTTGGCGTGGTGACCGACGGAATGGATATTGTAGATCAGATCTGCGAGGACACCCGTGTTGAGGATACCAACGGAACCGTGGCCGCAGAAAATCAGCCGGTGATCACATCCATTACTGTGATCGACTGAGGCGAAAAAGCCTTCCAGTCTCTTTTGTGAGACTGGAAGGCTTTTTCGTTTTTTCGGCAATGCCGCTTATTTTCCGGGAAGCCGGATCACAGATCCAGTTTAAGTCCGGCGAGAATGGAGCCCAGCCCTGTGGTGGCCTGGCCTTCCTCTTTGTAGTGGAAAGACTCTTCCTTGGAGGTGTTCTCAGCGGGAGCGTTGTCCTGGAGAGCTTTCATGCTCAGGCTCAGTTTGCCGTCTTTAATGGCAATAACTTTTACTTTTACAGGATCCCCTTCTTTTAAAACTTCATGGACAGATTGGATCCGTTTCGGGCTAATCTGGGAAATATGTACAAGACCGGAAATACCATTGCCAAGATCTACAAAAGCTCCGTAGCCGGTAATTGTCTCCACTTTGCCGTCCATCACGTCGCCGACCTGGATACGGGCCATTAATTCTTCATGCTCCTGGCGGGCTTTCTCTTTCTCAACTTCCTTTACAGAAAGGACAAGACGTTTTTTATTGGGATCTACGGTGATGATCTTTGCCTCCACGGTCTGATTTAAGTAGGTGTTCAGATCTTCCACATAGCCCAAGGATAACTGGGATGCCGGGATGAAACCTCTGACGCCGCCCACGTAAGTGACAACGCCGCCTTTGACAACGCCGCCCACTTTCTGGGTGAGAACAGTGCCATTGTCCATCATTTCTTTTAAACCGTCCCAGGCAAGGATATCGTCAGCTTTCTTTTTGGACAGAAGGATATGGCCTTCACCGTCGTCCTCAGATAATACGATGGCTTTAACTGTATCTCCGGCGGTAATGTCATTTTTAATAGAAAATTTAGGATCATTGCTCAGCTCATTTAATTTAATAATGCCGTCGCTGTAAATCCCCAGATCCACAGTGACTTCGCTGTCTGAAACGCCGGCCACGGTGCCGGTAACCATATCCCCTTCTTTTACTGTGGCAAGGGATTGTTCCAGTTCTTTTTCATAGGTTTCCATTGTTTCTTTTTCTTCACTCATGATCGTATGCTCCTTTTCTCAAAATCCGGATGAGGGAAGATTTCTTCCCCATCCGATTACCGCGATACCTTGCTCATCTCCCGGATATGCCGGGAGATGGTCTTGGCTCCGGTCGGCGCTAAACGCGTGCCAGTGGCACGCAGCGCCTCTCCGGGAGTATCGCACAAAAAACTGCCGCATGGGTCAGTTTTTCATGCGGCAGTAAGTCTTGATTTCAACACTTTAGTTCTGCGCCATATCCTCTGCTGCTTCACTGACGGCATCTTTTACGTCTTTGGCGCCCCCGGCGATGGTACCGGCAGCGTCTTTTACGCTGTCTGCCACATCCTTTACAGCGTCGGCAGCATCCTTGGCGGCGTCTTTAGCGGCATCGGCTACATCTTTAGCGGCGTCTTTCACCTGTTCACTGGATGGAATATTGATGTATTCCCGCTGGCTCTCAGAATCTTCATCGTCAAGATCATCAAAGTCATCGTCGAAATCGTCATCAAAGTCATCATCGAAATCATCATTTTCAGCTTTTTTATCGAGAATCTGTTTGATGACATAGGCAATGCCCGCGATGGAAGCAGCGATGGCGATGGTCTTTACAAACACTTTAAAAAACTTTTTCATTTTTAAAACACCTTCCATTCATTTTTTTACATAACAGTTCAGGACGGTGGGACATCCCCGCCTTAATGTAACCATTATAATCCATTTCCAAAAAAAAATAAAGACTAATCTGAGACTTTCTTAATCTCATTGTAACTATTCAGCCCGCGCCTGCGCTGCGCCGCGCTAACGCGCTGACCCGCGGCTGACGCCGCTCCCTTGCTCATGATCCGGCGCCGGGTTCATCAGGAATGGTGCGGGCTGATTCTTATGCAAGCATAAATCATCCCGCCCATCCCTGATGGCTGAACTGTAACCTTTCATTTTATTATTCCGCCGCTTTCTTTTTTTATTCAACAGTTGAGCTTTGGGAAAAAATTGTATATAATAGTCTTGCAAAGCTATCCGGCGGACAGACCGGGGCCAATTGTTGAGAAAAAACAGTTGACAGCAGAGAAAAAGATGATATACTTTGATTATCAAAGTAATTAAGGAAAATTAAAAGGAGACTGTAAAATTATGTTAGAAAAGATGAAAGAACTTATTGCGGATCAGTTAAATGTTGACCCAAGCGAGGTTGTTGAGAGCGCTACATTTGAAGGCGATCTTGGAGCAGATTCCCTGGATCTGTTTGAACTTGTTATGAATCTTGAGGAAGAGTACGGCATCGAGATCCCTACAGAAGAACTTGAGACATTAAAGACTGTAGGCGATGTTATGAACTATCTTAAAGAACACGGTATCGAGGAATAATACATGAAGACCAGGATTACGGAACTTTTAGGAATTGACTATCCTGTGATCCAGGGCGGCATGGCATGGGTAGCGGATTACCATCTGGCAGCAGCCGTGTCCGAGGCCGGCGGCCTGGGACTTATCGGCGCCGGGGGAATGCCGGCCGACCTGGTCAGGGAGCAGATCAAGCAGTGCAAGGCACTGACAGATAAGCCATTTGGCGTAAATATTATGCTTTTAAATCCAGACGCCGACGCTATTGCACAGGCCATTGTTGATATGGGTGTCAAGGTGGTCACTACAGGCGCCGGAAGTCCTGAGAAATATATGTCCATGTGGAAGGAAGCCGGAGTGAAGGTGATCCCTGTGGTGGCAAGCGTGGCTCTGGCTAAGCGCATGGAGCGCTATGGCGCTGACGCGGTTGTGGCCGAAGGCACAGAGTCCGGCGGACATATTGGAGAACTGACAACCATGGTCCTCGTACCTCAGGTTGTGGATGCGGTAAATATCCCTGTGATCGCTGCCGGAGGTATCGGCGACGGCAGAGGAATGGCTGCGGCATTTATGCTGGGAGCTTCCGGTGTACAGATGGGTACACGCTTCCTTCTTGCCACAGAGACAAATATTCATCAGAATTATAAAGATCGGGTGGCGAAAGCCTCTGATATTGATACACAGGTTACCGGACGTACAACTGGACATCCGGTGCGTATTCTGCGCAACGCTATGTCACGGCAGTATCTGAAGCTGGAGAAGGACGGCGCGAGTTTCGAGGAACTGGAACATCTCACCCTGGGAGGACTCCGCAAAGCTGTTGTGGACGGTGACGTTAAAAACGGCTCAGTCATGGCCGGACAGATTGCCGGTCTTGTAGATAAACAGCAGACATGCGCGCAGATTATCTGTGAGGTTGTGGATGAAGCAAAACAGGTGATGAGAGAACGTTCTGTTCTTTTTGGATGATTTTGGGTAACTGTGAAGGTACTGAACGTTACGACTTCGGTAGAAAGCAGTGGGTGCGGAGCATGAAAATGCTTTGGCCCACTCTTTTTTCAAAGAAATAGTTTGAATTTCAAAGTAAAGATAAATGAGGTAAGATTATGGCTGCAATTGCAATGATTTTTCCCGGACAGGGGGCCCAGTATATCGGCATGGGCAAAGATTTTTATGAAAACTGCCCGGATAGCGCCGCTGTCTTTGATCTGGCGCAGCATGTTACAGGCATCCCTGTAAAGGAAATGTGCTTTGAGGAAAATGATAAGCTTGGAATTACAGAGTACACACAGATCTGTCTGCTGACCACAGAACTTGCTATGTTAAAGGCTGTGGAAGCCGCAGGATTTAAGCCCCAGGTGACGGCAGGGTTAAGCCTTGGGGAATATGCGGCTTTAGTGGCGGCAGGGCGTCTTGACATGGATTGTGCTATGTCCCTTGTGCGCAAAAGGGGACTTTACATGCAGGAAGCTGTGCCGGAAGGCGGCGCTATGTCTGCGGTGCTTGGTCTGGATACGGCTGTTGTGGAAAAAATCTGCGAAGAAACGCCGGGTCTTGTGGAACTTGCCAATTATAACTGTCCGGGACAAATTGTTATTTCCGGTGAAGCTGCGGCAGTGGAGGCTGCGGGAGCGGCTTTAAAGGAAGCTGGAGCCCGGAAAGTAGCACTTTTAAAGGTCAGTGGTCCATTCCATTCGTCCATGCTTTCCGGAGCCGGGGAGCGTCTGGCAGCAGCTTTGGAGGAAGTGGACTTTAAGGATTCAGACATTCCTTATGTGTGCAACACACAGGCCCGCTACGTGACAGACAGCCGCGAGATCAAAGATCTGCTCATCCGCCAGGTGTCCTCTTCGGTGCGCTGGGAACAGAGTATCCGGGAGATGATTGCCAGAGGCATTGACGTCTTTGTGGAAATCGGGCCGGGAAAAACGTTGTGTGGATTTTTAAAACGGATTGACCGCAGTGTCAAAGCCATAAACATTGATAAATATGAAGATTTGAAAAAATTGGAGGATATTGTATGCTGACAGGAAAAGTAGCTCTGGTCACAGGAGCCAGCAGAGGTATCGGGCGTCAGATCGCAAAAACTCTGGCGGGTCTTGGCGCCACAGTGATTATTAATTATAACGGTTCCGCTGACGCGGCAGCAAAAGTCCAGGAGGAGATCACCGGGGAGGGCGGGGCGGCCGCCTGCTATCAGTGCAATGTGGCCGACCATGACCAGGTAAAAGAAATGGTTACATGGATTGTTAAAACTTATAAGTCCCTGGATATCCTTGTCAACAACGCGGGAATTACTAAAGATACGCTGATGATGGCCATGAGCGAGGATGATTTTGATTCCGTGGTTAATATTAATCTGAAGGGTACTTTTAACTGTATTAAACATGCCTCCAGACAGATGCTGCGCCAAAAGAGCGGCCGCATCGTCAATATTTCCTCTGTTGTCGGCCGGGCGGGCAACGCCGGACAGGCCAACTACGCTGCTTCCAAAGCCGGAGTGATCGGACTGACCATGTCCGCGGCAAAAGAGCTGGGAAGCAGAGGGATCACTGTCAATGCCGTAGCCCCCGGATTTATCGCCACAGAGATGACCGACGTTTTATCGGATAAACAAAAAGAAATGATTTTAAAAAATATTCCTCTTCAGACACTTGGCAGCACACAGGACGTGGCCAATGCCGTGGCTTTCCTTGTATCTGAGGAAGCGCGCTATATCACAGGCCAGACATTAAGCGTGGACGGCGGCCTGTATATGGGTTAAGGAGGTTCTTTATGAAAAAGAGAGTAGTTATTACAGGTATGGGAGCGATCACCCCCATCGGCAACACAGTGGACGATTTTTGGGCGTCACTGAAAGAGGGAAAAGTAGGGATCGGCCCCATCACCTATTTTGACACTACAGATTATAAAACAAAACTGGCGGCCCAGGTTAAAGATTTTAATGCCAAAGAATATATGGATCCTAAAGCTGCCCGAAGAATGGAAGCTTTTTCACAGTTCGCTGTGGCAGCCGCAAAAGAAGCGCTTATGGACAGCAAACTGGATATGGAAAAAGAAGACCCGTTCAGAGTGGGCGTATCCATAGGCTGCGGCGTGGGAAGCCTCCAGCGCATGGAGAGCGAGGAACACAAACTTGTGACAAAGGGGCCTTCCAGAATCACCCCTCTGATGGTTCCTCTGCTTATCTCTAACATGGCGGCGGGCAATGTATCTATCCAATTTGGTCTGAAAGGAAAATGTATTAACATTGTCACTGCCTGCGCCACAGGTACCCACTCCATCGGTGAGGCATACCGCTCCATCCAGTATGGTGACGCGGATGTGATGGTGGCCGGCGGCACAGAGAGCGCTATCTGCCCCATCGGTATTGCCGGGTTTGGCGCCCTCACTGCTCTGACTACATCTGCAGATCCTCTGAGAGCTTCCATTCCTTTTGATAAGGAGCGCAGTGGGTTTGTTATGGGAGAGGGCGCCGGCGTGGTTGTCCTTGAAAGCCTGGATCACGCCCTGGCCAGGGGCGCTCACATTTACGCGGAAATTTCCGGATATGGCGCTACCAGTGACGCTTTCCACATTACTTCTCCGGCGGAGGATGGTGAAGGGGCTGCCAGAGCTATGACAGAGGCTATGGCTGAGGCCGGCGTCGGACCGGAAGATGTGACCTATATTAATGCCCATGGGACAAGCACTCATCACAATGACCTGTTTGAGACCCGGGCCATTAAGCGGGCTTTAGGTGATGCGGCTTACCATGTGCCCATCAGCTCCACAAAGTCTATGATTGGACATCTCCTGGGCGCGGCGGGCGCTGTGGAATTTATCGCCTGCGTTAAGTCCATTGAGGATGGATTTATCCACCCGACAACAGGCTTGAAGGTCGCCGATGAGGAGTGCGATCTCAACTATGTACCTGAGAAAGGCATCGAGGCGGATGTGGACGTGGTACTGACCAATTCCCTGGGATTTGGCGGCCATAACGCCACACTCCTTGTGAGAAAATATAAATAAGATTCTTTGGAGAAAGGATGGTTGACTATGGATATTGATAAGATCATGCAGCTTATTGACAAGGTGGACGCTTCCGGGATCACAAATCTCACTGTGGAAGAGGGCTGTCTTAAAATCAGTATTGAAAAAAGCAAGGGCCAGGCCGTGGCCGTGGAAGGAAACCAGGAAGTTTGTGTACCGGTCACTCAGATCCCTGCAGCTCCTGTGACTGTGGCAGCGCCGGCGGTTCCAGCGTCCCAGCCCGCGGCCGAGTCAGGGGCGGACCAGACAGATGATTCCCAGGCCGGTGAAGAAAACGCCGTATTTATCACATCTCCCATTGTAGGTGTTTTTTACAGCGCTCCGGGACCGGAAGAGGCACCTTTTGTAAAGGTCGGAGATAAAGTTTCCAAAGGTCAGGTTGTAGGTATTGTTGAAGCCATGAAGCTGATGAATGAGATCGAGAGCGACGTTGAGGGCGAGATTGAGGAGATCCTCGTTGAAAACGGCCAGAGCGTAGAGTACGGTCAGTCTTTATTCAAAGTAAAGTAAAGAGGATTAAACGATGAGAACACTGGATATAAAAGATATTATGGAGATCCTTCCCCACAGACAGCCCTTTTTGCTCGTAGACCGGGCCGAGATTGTGGAAGAGGGGAAAAAAGCTGTGGGCTATAAGGCGGTGACTTACAATGAGCCTTTCTTTGCCGGACATTTCCCCCAGGAACCGGTGATGCCGGGGGTACTGATCATGGAAGCTATGGCCCAGGTAGGCGCCATTGTGATCCTCTCTCAGGAAGGGATGCAGGGAAAAATCGCTTTCTTTGGCGGTATCAATAAGGCTCGTTTCCGCAAAAAAGTGGTACCTGGAACAATGCTGCGCATGGAAGTGGAGCTGATCCGCCAGAAAGGCCCTATGGGTGTCGGTGCGGGAAAGGCTTACGACGGTGATACCCTCGTGGCGGAAGGCGAATTAACATTTATGGTAGGCTGATGGATGAGGTGAAGAGATGAAAAAAGTATTGATCGCAAACCGGGGCGAGATCGCGGTGCGTATTATACGGGCATGCCGTGAGATGGGCATCGAGACAGTGGCTGTGTATTCCACAGCCGATGCCGATGCTCTTCACACTCAGCTTGCCGACGAAGCGGTGTGTATCGGGCCGGCACCTTCCAGGGACAGCTATCTGAATATGGAAAATATTATCAGTGCCACGGTTATCAGCGGCGCCGATGCCATCCATCCGGGATTTGGTTTCTTATCGGAAAACACCCGTTTTGTGGAAATGTGTGAGCAGTGCAATATTACCTTTATCGGGCCCTCATCAGATCTGATCCATAAAATGGGAAATAAATCCGAGGCCCGGCGGACGATGATGGAGGCGGGGATACCTGTGGTTCCCGGCACTAAAGAGCCGGTTTATGACGCTGTGTCCGGTCTTGAGATCGCTAAAAAGATCGGATTTCCCGTGATGATCAAAGCTTCCAGCGGCGGCGGCGGCAAAGGCATGAGGGTGGCGGAAGATGAGGAAAGTTTTGGACCCAACTTCCACACTGCCCAGATGGAATCCATCAATGCCTTTGGCGATGACACCATGTATATTGAAAAATATATTGTTCATCCCCGCCATATTGAGTTCCAGATACTGGCAGATAAGTTTGGCAATGTGGTTCATCTTGGAGAGCGTGACTGTTCTATTCAGCGCCGCCACCAGAAAGTTCTGGAGGAATCTCCTTCCTGCGCTATTGACCCGGCTTTGAGGGCCCGCATGGGAGAGACGGCGGTTGCCGCGGCAAAAGCTGTAGGTTATGAGAACGCGGGTACTATTGAGTTTCTCCTGGATAGCAGCAAAAATTTCTACTTTATGGAGATGAATACCCGAATCCAGGTAGAACATCCGGTGACGGAGATGGTCACAGGTATTGACCTGATCAAAGAGCAGATCCGCATCGCGGCCGGGCTTAAACTGGATTTTACCCAGAAAGACGTAGCCGTCCGGGGGCATGCCATTGAATGCCGGATCAACGCGGAAAATCCCAAAAAGAACTTCCGCCCCTCACCGGGAACCATTACAGAGGTCCACTTTCCCGGAGGCAACGGTATCCGTGTGGATACGGCAGTTTACCCAGGGTACAGA
Source organism: Catenibacillus scindens (assembly GCF_014202115.1). Classification (GTDB taxonomy): domain Bacteria; phylum Bacillota; class Clostridia; order Lachnospirales; family Lachnospiraceae; genus Catenibacillus; species Catenibacillus scindens. Next base: position 27,553 of record NZ_JACHFW010000005.1, on the reverse strand, counting down.
ATTCCTCCAAACTATGATTCTATGATCGCTAAACTGATTGTTCATGGGAAAGACCGTGAAGAAGCCATTGAGAAAATGCGCAGCGCTCTGGGCGAGTTTGTTATCCAGGGCATTGACACCAACCTGGATTTTCAGTTTGACATTGTGAGCAATACCGATTTTATCCAGGGCTGCTTTGACACGGGTTTCATTGAAGAGCATAAGTTTTTTTAGTGGGGCCAGAAAATAGACAGGTGATGATTTATGTTAAAGGGAATGTTTAAAAAAACCACATATATTAATATCACAAGCGAAGTCAAAAAAGAGATGGACCGGGCGGGAACTCCACAGGAGACTGTGGAGATCCCCGAAGGGCTCTGGACCAAATGCCCCAAATGCGGGCAGAGTGTATATACAAAGGATCTGGAGGACAACTTTTTAGTCTGCGCAAAATGCGGTCATAACCTGCGCATGGGCGCCCGGACCCGGATGGAGATGATCGTTGATCCGGGAACTTTTGTTTTGTGGGACAACGCCCTGGAAACAGGAAACCCTCTGGATTTTCCAGGATATCCGGAAAAGATCCAAAAAGCCCAGGAATCTACCGGTCTTAAAGAGGCGGTTATTTCCGGAAAAGGGAATATTATGGGCCAGGAAACCGCAATCGCCGTTATGGACGCCTCCTTTTTTATGGGGAGCATGGGCCATGTGGTAGGCGAAAAGATTACCCGCCTGATTGAGCGGGCCACGAGCCAGCAACTACCCGTGGTGATCTACTGTTGTTCCGGCGGGGCCAGAATGCAGGAGGGAATGTTTTCCCTGATGCAGATGGCTAAAACAAGCGCAGCCATTAAGCGCCATTCCGACGCAGGACTTTTTTATCTGACGGTACTTACGGATCCTACCACCGGCGGCGTTACCGCAAGTTTTGCCATGCTTGGAGATATTATCTTGGCCGAGCCGGGAGCGTTAGTGGGATTTGCCGGGCCGCGGGTGATCGAGCAGACCATTGGACAGAAGCTTCCCAAAGGTTTTCAGAGAGCGGAGTTTTTGCTGGAACACGGCCTCATTGACGCTATTGTAGAGCGTAAAGACCAGAAAGAAGTTATTGGAAAGCTGCTTTCGTGGCACAGCAAAAAAGAACAGTCTCCATTGGGAGGTGGAATGGAATGAGTCTTACGCCGTGGGACCGGGTGAAGATTGCCCGTGGAAAAAACAGACCGACAGCGTTATATTATATTGAAAATATATTTGACGATTTTTTTGAACTTCATGGGGACCGCCATTATAAAGATGACGGCGCTATTGTGGGTGGCCTTGCCTCCATCAATGGACGTGTGGTAACGGTGATCGGACAGCAGAAGGGCCGGTCGACAAAAGAAAATATTTTCCGTAATTTTGGTATGCCTTATCCGGAAGGCTACCGTAAGGCACTGCGGCTCATGGAGCAGGCCAATAAGTTTGACCGTCCCATCATTTGTTTTGTGGATACTTCCGGCGCCTACTGTGGTATCGGCGCGGAGGAGCGGGGCCAGGGTGAGGCCATTGCCAGAAATCTCCTGGAAATGTCGGCCTTTAAAGTGCCTGTGTTATCCATTATTATTGGTGAAGGCGGCAGCGGCGGCGCGTTAGCCTTAGCTGTAGCCAATGAAGTATGGATGCTGGAAAATTCTATGTATTCCATTTTATCGCCGGAAGGATTCGCCTCCATTTTGTGGAAAGACAGCAAGCGGGCGAAGGAAGCGGCGTCAGCGATGAAAATAACAGCCAGGGAGTTAAAGAGCCTTGGCATTATTGATAAAATTGTAGGTGAAAAAGAACTTCTTACTCCCCAGACCGGTGACCTGGTTGTAGCGAAAATGAAAAAAGGCATTATCCGTTTCTTAAAATCCTATGACGGGAAGTCAGGGGAAGAAATCGCGGGAGAACGATATGACAGATTTCGCAAATATTAAAAAGGGGTTATGTATCGGAGGACAGCAGGTGTCCCTGCCACTGATCCAGGGAGGCATGGGCGTGGGCATCAGCCTGAGCCGCCTGGCAGGAAGCGTGGCCGGCGCCGGCGGCGTGGGGGTAATCTCCACAGCTCAGATCGGCTTTGATCAGGAGGGCTGGGAGGCGGATCCTCTCGGCACAAATCTGAAGGCCATCGGGACTCACGTCCAAAAAGCCAGAGCTATTATGGAAGAAAAACAGAAACAGGAAAAATACAAAGGGCGCAAAGGAATGATCGCCGCCAATATTATGGTGGCCACCCGTTTCTACGAGAAGTATGTCCGCGAGGCGGTGAAGGCCGGAGTGGATCTGATCATTTCCGGAGCCGGACTTCCGGCGTCCCTTCCGGAGTTTGTCAAATGCTCAAAGACAAAGATCGCGCCCATTATTTCCTCACTGAAGGCGGCCAGGGTCATCCTGCGCCTGTGGGATAAAAAATACAGGCGTGTCCCCGACCTTCTGATCATCGAGGGACCTTTAGCCGGAGGCCATCTTGGCTTTTCACCGGAAAGTCTGGAACATATTGATATGGACGATTATGACAGGGAGATCCTGGAGATCATTGATACGGCACGGGTTTACGGGGCGAAATACGGCCAGAAGATTCCCGTAGCTGTGGCCGGCGGCATTGACAGCGCAAAAAAAGTCCGCCATTATCTGGATATGGGGGTGGATGGCGTTCAGGTGGCCACCCGTTTTGTGACCACACAGGAGTGCGACGCGCCCATGGCTTATAAACAGGCGTATATCCGCGCCTTTAAAGAGGATATACGCATTGTAAAAAGTCCGGTGGGTATGCCCGGCCGGGCCATATACAACGATTTTATGGCTAAGGTGGAGAGGGGAGAGCGTCCAGCCATCCACTGCCATAAGTGCCTTGAAAAATGCCAGCCGTCAAAAATCCCCTACTGTATTACTGACGCGCTGATCAACGCGGCGAAAGGGGATGTTGATCACGCCCTGCTGTTTTGCGGGGCCAATGCCTGGAAGGCGGAGCGGATCATGACGGTGGATGAAGTTATTGAAGAACTGTTTCCCTAATCTTCTTGACAGATGCCATACTTTGACGTAATGTTAATTACGGGCGGCTGCCTGGCAGCGCCGGCAGGATTAAAGTATGAGAGGAGAGGATGTTATGATATTCGCACTGGGGGAACAGCTTCATGAGATCACACTTGAGCAGGCGGCTGAGGAGAATATTCCTGCTATATATCTTACAACCTCAGCCAATTGTTATGAGGTTCTGCAAAAAGCCGGGATCACTTATGAGGGCGAGATCAATTTGGATGACGCTTATTTCTGTAAGCTGGAGACGCAGCAGGACTGCCTTTACGGCACCCTGGCCATACCAAGACTTTTGGATGTTCTTGGGGACCGGTACCGGATGCTGCTTTTTGTCAACCGCAATTCCATCGTCATTGTGGATGATCAGGGTTTTTCACTGCGGATTTTAGAGCGGATCAGGCGCAAAAAGCTTCGCCAGGGTGAGACAAAAGCTCATTTTCTCTACAACTTTTTCGGGGAATTTATGAGCAGGGATAATACAGTCCTGGAGAATTTTGAGAGGAGTATTATGGATATGGAGGACAATATCCTCCATGAAAAGAACCTGACTTATCAAAGTTACCAGAACCAGATGATGCCTATACGGCGCCAGCTTCTCATCCTGCGCAGTTATTATGAGCAGCTTGTGGAAGTGGGAAAGGCTTTTGAGGAAAATGAGAACCGTTTTTTTGCAAAAAAGCAGCTCAAGTATTTTGGCACGCTGACAGACCGGGCGGACCGGCTTATGGGGCGGACTATGCACCTGATTGATTACGCCAAGCAGGTGACCGATGCCTACCAGTCTCAGGTGGACGCCCAGCAGAATAATAATATGCAGTTCTTGACTATTATTTCCACTATTTTTCTCCCTTTAACACTGATCACAAGTTGGTATGGAATGAATTTCCAGAACATGCCTGAGCTTACTGACGGTTATCCCATGATCATATGTCTGTGTGTCCTTGTAATCATTATCTGTATTATTATATTTAAAAAGAAAAAGATGCTCTGAAGCTGTCTGGCCCTTAAAGGGCGGACAGCTTTTTTAAGTAACAGTTCAGCCATCAGGGATGGGCGGGATGGTTTATGCTTGCATAAGAACCAGCCCGCCCATCCCTGATGAGCAGAGCGCCAGATAATGAGCAAAGGAGTGGCGTAAGCCGCGGATCAGCGCGCAAGCGCGGCGCAGCGCAGGCGCGGGCTGAATTGCTACTTTTTAGAACAGTTGGTGTCACTTGCACTTGCGAAATTCTTCCAGGGATGATAAAGTGGTAGAAAAGGAGAATTGATTTCATGAGTAATGCTTATGTTACGCTGAAAAAAGGCGAGGGCCGCGCGTTAAAAGCCGGCGGAATGTGGATTTTTGATAATGAAATTGACACAGTTATGGGAAGTTTTGAAAATGGAGATATTGTTCTTGTAAAGGATTTTGACGGATATATCCTTGGACAGGGTTTTATTAATACAAAGTCAAAGATTACTGTGCGCATGCTTACCCGAAAAAAGGACGCTGTTATCGACCGGGATTTTATTCTTCAGAGAGTGGCAAATGCCTGGGAGTACCGGAAAAAAGTGACGGACACGTCAAGCTGCCGTCTCATTTTCGGGGAAGCGGATTTCCTTCCTGGGATTGTCGTGGATAAATTTGGCGATGTTTTAGTGGTGGAATCTCTGGCCCTTGGTATTGACCGGCTCAAAGAGATGATCGTAGACTGTATCAGAGAGGTTCTGGACAAAGATCACATTGAGATCCGGGGCGTCTATGAGCGCAGCGATGCCAAAGTGCGGCTCAATGAAGGAATGGAGCGGGTGAAAGGTTTTATCGGACAACCTTTTGACACCAGAGTGCCTATTGAAGAAAACGGGGTACGCTATATTGTGGATGTGGAAAATGGACAGAAGACAGGATTTTTCCTGGATCAGAAATATAACCGGCTGGCGGTTCAGAAGCTTTGTGCCGGGGCCAGCGTCCTTGACTGTTTTACTCACACCGGATCTTTTGCCCTCAACGCCGGGGTGGCAGGAGCCAGCCATGTCCTTGGTGTGGACGCTTCAGCCCTGGCTGTAGAACAGGCCAGGGAAAATGCGGACTTAAACGGTCTGTCTGACAGGGTGGAATTTATGTGTGCCGATGTCTTTGAACTTCTTCCAAAGCTGGAAAAGGAAAATAAAATGTTCGATGTGGTCATTTTAGACCCGCCGGCCTTTACAAAATCAAGAAATTCTGTGAAGAACGCGGTGAAAGGCTACAGGGAGATTAATCTTCGGGGCATGAAGCTGGTGCGCCCAGGAGGATTTTTGGTCACATGCTCATGCTCCCATTTTATGACCTACGAACTGTTTACAAAGACGATTCATCAGGCCGCTGCCAATGTCCACAAACGGCTTCGTCAGGTGGAATTTCGCACACAGGCTCCGGATCATCCCATCTTGTGGTCCGCAGATGAATCCTATTATCTTAAATTCTATATTTTTCAGGTTTGCGATGAATATTAAGGGGGACTAAAGAATGATCGAACTGCACATTCATCTGGAAGGTTCTGTCCGGCCGCAGACATTGCTGGAATTGGCCCGGGAGCAGGGAGCGTACATGCCTACCCATGATGTAGAGGCCCTCTCCCGTTATTTAAGAGTACCAAATCAGATCACTGATCTGTCAGAATATCTGAAACGATTTGACCTGGCCTTTACTGTCCTTCAGGAAAAGAAGGCGATCCGCCGGGCGGTATACGAGCTTGTCCGGGATCTGGACGATCAGGGCGTGCTTTACGCCGAGATAAGGATGATTCCTCAGTACCACACCCTTCGGGGGCTGCGCCAGTCCCAGGTGGTGGAGGCGGCCCTGGCGGGAATGAACCGGGGCATTGAGGATGGGAAGCGTATCCGGGCCAATCTTATCCTGTGTACCGTCCGTGGGGCGGACGAAAAGGATAATTTTGCCACTATCGTGGAGGCTATACAGTATTTGCGAAAAGGTGTTGCGGGCATGGATCTTGTAGGCGACGAAGCCAGATACCCCACAGATATGTATGTGGATCAGTTCCAGGTTCTTAACCAGGAAGGTATTCCCTTCTGCGTCCACGCCGGGGAGCAGGCCGGACCTGACAGCATCCGTCTTGCCATTAAAAACGGGGCGCTGCGCATCGGCCATGGCATTCACGCCATTGAGGACCCGGATCTTGTGGAGCTGATTAAGGAGCGGCATATTGCCCTGGAGATCTGTCCCACAAGCAACCTCCAGACCGGTGTGGTGGCGGATATCCATGACCACCCTATTAAAAAATATTATGACGCCGGCGTCCGGGTTACTGTTGGAACAGACGATATGGTTGTCTGTGACACAACCCTTCAGAAAGAATATAAGCTTCTGGAAGATACTTTTGGATGGGGCCCGGCAGATTTTGAAAAGATGAACGGATACGCCATTGACGCGGCGTTTTTGCCCGCTATGCAAAAGGAAAGACTAAGATATTTACTGAAGGAGATTTATCATGGATGAATTACTAAAGCTTCGCAATGACATTGACGCCATTGACGCTCAGATTGTGGAGCTGTTTGAAAAACGCATGGCTGTGTCGGAATCTGTGGCAGCCTACAAAGAGAAAATCGGCAAGGACGTTTTAGACTCTGACAGAGAGCGGGAAAAGATCGGCAAAGTCCGTGAACTGGCCCATTCGGAATTTAACGCCCAGGGGGTTGAGGCTTTGTTTAACCAGCTTATGACCATCAGCCGTATGCGCCAGTATATGCTTATTTCCGGACAGAGCAGCGAATATAGCGGATTCATGCCGGTTTCAGGAATGGCGGTGAAGGCGCGGGAAGGCGCGGCTGCTGAAGATGTGCCGTTTTTGCGGATGCCCTTTGATAAAGGGACAAAGGTGGTTTACAGCGGCGTTCCGGGCGCTTATGGACATCAGGCCATGCTTGGGTATTTTGGCCCGGAAGTGGATTGCTTTAATGTAGCTACATTCCGGGAATGTATGGACGCCATTAAACATGGGGATGCCCGGTATGGTGTGTTGCCTATTGAAAATTCTTCTACAGGGATTATTACCGATGTCTATGATCTCATGGGCGTCTATGACAATTATATCGTAGGAGAATATGTGGTGCGGGTGTCCCACGCCCTCCTTGCCTGTCCAGGGGCCTCCATGGAGGATATTAAGACCGTGTATTCTCATCCTCAGGGCCTTTTACAGTGCCGGAGCTTTCTTTCAGGGAAGAACTGGCAGCAGATCAGCCTGAACAATACGGCGGCGGCTGCGAAAAAAGTTAGAGATGAGAAAGATAAAACCCAGGCCGCCGTTGCCAGCGAGATGGCTGCCGGATTTTATGGGCTGGAAGTCCTTGCCTCAAAGATCAATGATCTTAATAATAATTCCACCCGTTTTATTATTATCCAGAACCGTAGGGAATACTTAAAAGAGGCCAACCAGATCAGTATTTGCTTTGAGCTGCCCCACGCCAGCGGTACTTTGTACAATATCTTGTCCCATTTTATTTTTAACGGCCTGAATATGAACCGTATTGAATCCCGCCCTATTCCCGGAAAAAAATGGCAGTACCGCTTCTTTGTGGATTTTGACGGCTGCCTGTCTCAGCGCCAGGTACGCAACGCTCTGACCGGTATCGCTTCAGAGACAGATAATTTCCGCATTCTCGGCAATTATATCCATGTGGAATGATTGTTACTATACAAAAAAGAAGATAGAAGGTTTTATACGTGCGCATTAAAAATAACGAACTTATCTTATACAGAAATTTTGACGAACCCGTATTTCATACCATGGCCCATGTGGCCAATACTTTTGACGCGACCGATCTGGATCGGAATAAAGCTGTGGATGATATTTACAGATGCATTAGCGAGCTGATCACCATTGCCCGAGATCACGGATTTAACGGCAATCTGTGGCAAGGTTATCTGACGTGGCTTCTTATCACTAACGAAAACGCCTTTTCCATGTCCTGCGAGAAGGTGGGAGCCATTGAGGGCAGTCTAAACGATTTTGCCCTCCATGATCTTCAGATCTTCTATGAGGCCTATCATATGGACTGGAGAGCTGTGGAGAAGCTCCTTGGCATCCATTTTCTCAGTCTGATCAGCAATTATGAAAGCAGCCAGAATAAAGGGGTGATCTACAGTCACGCTTTGCGGGATAGGATCGAGGAGCTGAACCTGCTTTTGTCCCAGGCAGAGGACGCCGTAGCTATGTATAAAGTGCTGACGGATTTTTATAAAGATTACGGCGTGGGCAAGTATGGCCTTCACCGGGCCTTTAAGGTGGAAAAGAAGGGGGAGGAGGCCATCGTAGTGCCGATCACCCGCACAGAAAAAATCCGCCTTTGCGATCTTATCGGGTATGAGACTCAAAAAAAGAAGCTGGTGGACAACACTGAGGCTTTTGTCCGTGGTGAGCGGGCCAACAATGTGCTGCTTTTTGGCGACAGCGGTACCGGAAAATCTACAAGCATTAAAGCCATTCTCAATGAATATTATAAAGACGGGCTGCGCATGGTGGAGATCTATAAGCACCAGTTCCAGGATATCCCCAATGTGATTGCCCAGATCAAAAACCGGAATTACAGGTATATCCTCTACATGGATGATCTGTCCTTTGAAGAGTTTGAGATTGAATATAAATATCTGAAAGCTGTCATCGAGGGCGGACTTGAGACAAAGCCGGATAACGTGCTGATCTATGCCACATCCAATCGCCGCCATCTCATCCGTGAGACATGGGGAGAGCGCCGTCAAAACAGCGACGATGTCCACGGCGGGGATTCTATGCAGGAGAAGCTTTCACTGGCCACCCGCTTCGGGGAGACCATTTATTACGGGGCGCCCAGCCAGAAGGAGTATGTAGTTATCGCCAAAGCTCTGGCAAAGCGCTATGGCATTGTTATGGATGAGGAAGAGATCGGCAAAGAAGCGGTGGTGTGGGAGATGCGCCACGGCGGTCTGTCAGGACGTACCGCCCAGCAGTTTATTAATCATCTGGCGGGGATGCAGGCATTAACTACAGACAACACAGATAAGGGGTGAAATGAATGGCCATAAAAACATTTGCTGCCATTGAGGTGGGCTCCAGCCAGCTTTCCATGAAAGTATATGAGATTTCCAAAAAGCTGGGATTTCGTGAGCTGGATCATGTCCGATCCACACTCAGCCTTGGGGTGGACACTTATTCCAAAGGGATCATCGGCTTTGAAAAGGTCAATGAGCTTTGTGAGGTTTTAAAAAGGTTCCGTTTTAAGATGGAAGAGTATCAGGTAGACGGCTATACAGCGGTGGGGGGAAGCGCACTCCGGGAGGCGAAAAACAGAGATCTGATCGTGGATCAGATACGCATTAAAACAGGGCTTACCGTAAAGATCATTAGCAATGCCCAGCAGCGTTTTTACATTTTTAAATCGGTGGCCTATAAAATGCAGAATTTTGAGCAGCTTATCAAGGAAGGGGCCGCCATTGTGGATCTTGGATCGGGAAGTCTTCAGGTGTCCTGTTTTGAGGACGGCGTTCTGACTTCCACCCAGAATATTAAGCTGGGATCAGTGCGTATCCGGGAAATCCTCTCAGAGATGGAAGATAAGACCACAAGCTTTGTCAATGTCATGGAAGATTATATCGGCAATGATATGCGCACGTTCCGAAGGCTGCGGCTGAAAAACCATAAAGTCCGCCATATGATTGTTGTGGGTGAGGAGTTTTCATCCATCATTAATTATGTGAATATGACAAAAAATAAAGAATTTCTCACAGGAGAGCAGTTTAATAAAATTTACGGAAAACTGCTGAAATCCACGCCATCGGAGATCGCTGACAAATATGGGATTCCCTATGAGCTGGCCTCGGTCATTGTGCCATCCAGCATTATTTATAAGCGGCTGGCCGATGCCACAAGCGTGGACCGGCTGTGGGAACCCCAAGCAGATATGTGCGACGGCCTGGCGGTGGATTACAGTGAGCGTGTGGAAAAGTTTGTGCTGTCCCATGATTTTGAGCGGGATATTTTAAGCTGTATGCGCCATATGACTGAAAAATATGAGAGCAGCACGGATCATATCAGTAACGTGGAAATGCTGGCCATGGAGCTTTTTGACGGCATGAAAAAGATCTCCGGCCTGAACCAGCGCCACCGGCTCCTGTTGCGCCTGGCTGCCCTTCTTCATGACTGCGGCAAGTATATCAGTATGTCAGAGAGTATCAAGGCTTCTTTCCAACTGATCCAGATGACGGAGATTATCGGACTGTCAGAGACGGAAAAAGAGATGGTGGCTTATATTATCCTGTACAACTCCTATCCGGAAATTCCTGATTATGACCAGCAGGATCTTCAGATGACCAAGGAAGATTTTATTGCGGTGATCAAAATGGCGGCCATGCTTCGCCTGTGCAATAGTATGGACCGCAGTCACAAGCAGAAGATTGAGGGTATACGCATCAGCGTCAAGGGAAATGAACTAAAGATCACGGCGGATTCCCTTTATGACCTGACTCTTGAGCAGGGAACGGTTCATGCCCGCCGCCAGACTTTTGAGGAAATTTTCGGACTTGTGCCGGTGTTGCGGCAGAAACGCAATAATTGAGAGGGGATGGAGATATGAATGATACGTTAAATAAACCTGAAAACTTCTGGAACCGGGAGTTAAGCTGGCTGGAATTTAATTACCGTGTGTTAAGCGAAGCCAGGGACAAGAGCCTTCCTCTGTTTGAGCGGCTGAAATTTTTAAGTATTACCGCTTCTAACCTGGACGAGTTTTTTATGATCCGGGTGGCGTCCTTAAAAGATATGGTTCATGCCAAATATAATAAAAAAGATATTGCCGGCATGACCCCTCAGGTTCAGCTTGAAAAAATTTACGAAAAGACCCATGAAATGTACGGCGTCCAGTACAGCACATACAACCGCTCCTTTGTGCCGGCCCTAAAGGCCAGCCATCTAGTCATCATAGACAGCTATGAGGATTTAAACGAGGAGCAGTCCAAATATGTGGACGACTACTTTATGAGGGACGTGTATCCGGTGCTGACACCTATGGCAGTGGATTCCTCAAGGCCATTTCCTTTAATCCGCAATAAAACATTAAATATCGGCGCCCTGATCTGCAGCCACGACGATAAGGACCGGGCCAACTATGACTTTGCCACAGTTCAAGTGCCAGGAGGGTTGCCCCGGATCGTCCGCATACCTTCGGAGGATAAAGAGGACACCACCATTATTTTGCTGGAGCAGATCATCGAGAAAAATATTGACAAGCTGTTTTTAAATTATAAAGTTATGTGCGCCCACCCTTACCGGATCATCCGCAACGCGGATCTGACCATTGAGGAGGAGGAGGCCGCCGATCTCCTTAAAGAGATACAGAAGCAGCTTAAAAAGCGCCAGTGGGGTGAAGTGATCCGCCTGGAAGTGGAAGACGGGATGGATAAGCGCCTGCTGCGCATACTGAAAAAGGAATTTGCCGCCGAGGAAAATTATATTTATAAAGTAAACGGCCCCCTGGATCTGACTTTTCTCATGAAAGTTAGCGGCCTGGAAGGCTTTGAACATTTAAAATATGAAAAATATATCCCTCAGCCGGTGCCTCAGCTTAATCATGAGGAGGATATTTTTACCCAGATCCGCCGTCAGGATATTGTCCTTCATCACCCTTACCAGACGTTTGACCCGGTGGTGGACTTTGTCCGTCAGGCGTCCAAAGACCCTAATGTCCTGGCCATTAAGCAGACCCTTTACAGGGTCAGCGGAAATTCACCGATTATCGCTTCTCTGGCGGAAGCCGCCGAAAATGGGAAACAGGTGACGGTTCTGGTGGAGTTAAAGGCCCGTTTTGACGAGGAAAATAATATTATCTGGGCGAAAATGCTGGAAAAAGCCGGTTGCCACGTGATTTACGGCCTTGTGGGCTTAAAGACCCACAGCAAGATCACCCTGGTGGTTCGCCGGGACGAGGATGGCATCCGCCGCTATGTCCATCTGGGAACAGGAAACTACAATGACGCCACGGCAAAACAGTACACAGACCTTGGACTTTTAACATGCCAGGACCCTATCGGTGAGGACGCCACAGCAGTGTTTAATATGCTGTCCGGCTATTCTGAGCCTCTCCACTGGCATAAGCTTTTGGTGGCCCCTCTGTGGTTGAGAAAGCGTTTCCTTGAACTGATCGGCCGGGAGACCGCCAATGCCAAAGAAGGAAAGCCGGCGCATATTATCGCCAAGGTCAATTCCCTGTGCGATGCCGAGATCATTCTGGCACTTTATGAGGCGTCCAACGCAGGGGTAAAGATTGAGCTGATTGTCAGAGGCATCTGCTGCCTGAAAGCGGGAATCCCCGGAGTCAGCGAAAATATCACAGTCCGATCCATTGTTGGAAACTTCCTTGAACATGCCCGTATTTTCTATTTTTACAATGACGGCTGGGAGGAAGTCTATATGGGCAGCGCGGACTGGATGCCGAGAAATCTGGACAAGCGGGCGGAGATCACCTTCCCTGTGGAGGATGAGGCATGCAAAAAACGGGTGATGGACGTCCTCAGAGTGCAGCTTGCGGATAATGTGAAGGCCCATATTCTCCAGCCTGACGGCTCCTATGAGAAAGTGGATAAGCGGGGCAAGACTCTGATCTGTGCCCAGGATTATTTCTGCCAGCAGGCCATCAAGGAGGCAGTCGGCGATGAGGGGGACGATGAGCCCAAGCGGGTGTTTGAGCCGCTGTATCATGTGGAAGAAGAATAAAAAAAGGTGCTGGCGCATGAGAAATTTTATCATCTCATGCGCCAGTACCTTTTTTATTTGCGGTTGGCACGCATGCGCATTTTCGGGTCAAGGATTTTTTTGCGAATGCGGATATTTTTTGGCGTTACTTCCACAAGTTCGTCGTTTTCAATAAAATCCAGCGCCTGTTCAAGACTTAAAATCTTAGGAGGTGTCAGTTTCAGAGCCTCATCGGAACCGGAGGCGCGGGTGTTAGTGAGCTGTTTGCGCTTGCACACGTTGATCTCAATGTCGTCACCTTTTGGATTTTCACCCACAACCATGCCCTGATAAACTTTTTCACCGGGGCCGACAAAAAGGATGCCCCGCTCCTGGGCGTTAAAGAGGCCATAGGTAATGGTTTCGCCGGTCTCATAGGCGATGAGAGATCCGGTCTGGCGGTAGGCGATATCTCCCTTGTAAGGTCCGTAGCCGTTAAAGAGGGTATTTAAAATACCGTTTCCCTTTGTATCGGTCATAAACTCGCCCCGGTAACCGATCAGTCCACGGGCCGGAATATTAAATTCCAGGCGGGCATAACCGCCGCTGGCTTTGCTCATGCCGGTAAGCTCTCCTTTGCGGTAGCTGAGCTTTTCAATGACAATTCCCGTGAAATCTTCGGGGACATCAATGACGGCGATTTCCATAGGCTCCAAAAGATGTCCCTTCTCGTCATGTTTGTACAGAACCTCCGCTTTGCTGACGGCAAATTCATAGCCTTCACGGCGCATATTTTCGATGAGTACCGATAAGTGAAGTTCGCCGCGGCCGGAAACTTTAAAGCAGTCGGTATTATCGGTCTCCTCCACACGGAGACTTACGTCTGTATTTAACTCTCTGAAAAGACGGTCCCGAAGGTGGCGGGATGTAATATACTTGCCTTCCTGCCCGGCCAGAGGGCTGTCGTTGACCATAAACTGCATGGCAATAGTAGGTTCAGATATCTTCTGGAAAGGGATCGGCTCCGGATGATCCACGGAACAGAGGGTATCGCCGATGTGGATATCTGAAATACCTGAGATGGCCACGATGGCTCCTACAGTGGCTTCTTCGACTTCCACTTTTTTCAGCCCGTCAAACTCGTAAAGCTTGCTGATTTTTACTTTCTTAAACTTGTCCGGGTCATGGTGATTGACGATAATGGCGTCCTGGTTGACACGGATGGTGCCGTTGCTCACCTTGCCCACGCCGATGCGTCCCACATATTCGTTGTAGTCAATGGTGCTGATTAACACCTGTGTATCTGCGTCAGGATCACCCTCCGGTGCCGGAATGTGTTCGATGATGGTTTCAAATAAAGGCTGCATGTCTTTGGCTTCATCGGACATTTCAAGGACAGCTACACCGGATTTGGCGGAGGCAAAGACAAAGGGGCAGTCTAACTGCTCGTCGGTGGCATCCAGATCAATAAGAAGCTCAAGGACTTCGTCGATTACTTCATTGGGGCGGGCTTCCGGCCGGTCAATTTTGTTGATGCAGACAATTACTGACAGATTTAACTCCAAAGCCTTTTTTAAGACAAATTTTGTCTGGGGCATGGGCCCTTCAAAGGCGTCAACAACAAGAATAACACCGTCCACCATTTTAAGGACACGCTCAACTTCGCCGCCAAAATCCGCATGGCCGGGGGTGTCAATAATGTTGATTTTTACATCTTTATAGAAAACAGCGGTATTTTTAGAAAGTATGGTAATGCCCCGCTCCCGCTCAATATCGTTGGAGTCCATGACACGTTCCTGTACAACCTGGTTGGAACGAAAAACGCCGCTCTGTTTTAAGAGTTCATCTACCAGAGTTGTCTTTCCGTGATCAACGTGGGCGATGATGGCTATATTTCTTATATCTTCCCGTTTGATTTTCATTTATATATCCTTCCTTTTTAGGTCTGAGACCGGCTGCCCTGGAATTTTCGGGGCGGTCTCAGATTCAAGACTTGTATTTCCAATTCCATTTTATCTCGCAACCCTCTTATTTTACCATATCGGATGATTTTTTCAAGGTGTTTTTATAACTATTCAGCCGCGAGAGGAGACTATTTCCTCTTTGACCATTTCTAAAGCAGATTTTTGCCCGCTATAAATTAATTTTGCCTTTATGTGTGACTGAGTGTTACACAAACTTGTGACATAAAAGGACATGAATGAAAAGTGACAGCAGAGATTCGCCCCGCACTTTTTTTGATCATGGCGAAGTGAGAAAAAAGCCGTCGATGGTTGATAATTTCTGATTTGGCCGTTCTGTGCTAAGGTTAGAGTGTGCTTGAGACAGTAAGGGAATCCGAAAGGAAAAAATACTTTCAGTTCTAAAATGCAAGACTGGCGAATAGATATATTCTGTATCCTAGTTGTATTTATGCCAGGCCAGAAATACAAAAAATTTTTCAAGATCAGAAAGGGGAACAAAAGCAATGGCGGATAAGGTGCTGGAAAATAATCAGGTGAGCGTGACAGGTGTGGTGGACTCGGAATTTACTTACAGCCATGAGGTATTTGGCGAAGGATTTTATATGCTGGAGATTGTTGTGAATCGTCTCAGCAATATGGCGGACCGGATACCGCTCATGGTTTCTGAGAGACTGGTAGATGTGACACAGTGCTACATAGGCAAAACTGTACAGGCAAGGGGGCAGTTCCGGTCCTATAATAAACATGAGGAAGGGCATAACCGGCTGATCCTGTCTGTATTTGTAAGGGAGTTTGAGGTTCTTGAGGAGGACGCGGTCTGCACAAAACCAAACAGTGTTTATCTCAATGGCTATATATGCAAACAGCCTGTTTACCGTATGACGCCTTTGGGAAGAGAGATTGCAGACCTTTTGCTGGCGGTGAACCGCCCCTATGGAAAGTCGGATTATCTTCCATGTATCTGCTGGGGCAGAAATGCCCGGTTTGCCGGAAAATTTAAGGTAGGAGAGCATATACATCTGTGGGGACGGATACAGAGCCGCACTTATCAAAAAAAGATTGACGCGGACACCGTAGAGAAGCGCACTGCCTACGAGATTTCAGTGAGCAAGATCGAGTGCGCCGAGTAACAATGGCAAAAAGGCGTTGACATACATTTAGAAACATGCTAATCTAAAAATAGCTTATAAAAAGAATAAGTAGAGGCGCATTTTGCATCAGTAGCGGGGCGGATATGGCAGGCATAGATGAACCTCCGTGAAAGGGTACGATGCCGAAGAAACGTACATGCCTGAGGTGGCGTTTCTGGGCACACAGTGAATAGCTGGGTGACTGTCATCGCAAGATGGAGTGCTGCTTAACAGATTGAAAGTGATCCGCCATAGCGGATGAGAGTATGTAACTTTCCAGGGTCGGCACGCTGCCGGCCCTTCTTTTTACATTCCAATTTTAAACTGCCGGAAACAGTTGCGATAAACAAGGAGGAAGCATATGGCTATTTTTAAGGGCGCCGGTGTAGCGATTATTACACCTATGAATGAAGATTTAAGTGTGAATTATGAAAAGCTTGAACAGCTTATTGACGAGCAGATTGAAAACGGAACAGATGCCATTATTATCTGCGGTACAACGGGAGAGTCTTCCACACTGACAGAGCCGGAACATGTAGAGTGTATCCGTGTGGCTGTATCCGCTGCCAAAAAGAGAGTTCCAGTGATTGCCGGAACCGGCTCCAATGATACAAAGACAGCAGTTTATCTCACACAGGAAGCTCAGGCTGCCGGCGCTGACGCGGCGCTGCTTGTCTCCCCGTACTACAATAAAGCTACACAGAAAGGTCTGATCGCTCACTATTCAGAGATTGCAAAAAACACAGACCTGCCGCTGATCTTATATAATATCCAGAGCCGCACAGGGGTTAATATTGCCCCGGAAACCATCGTGACACTGGCAAAGACCTGCGACAATATTGTAGCCGTGAAGGAAGCCTCAGGAAATATTTCCCAGATTGCAAAGCTGATGCATCTGGCCGATGGCTGTGTGGATCTGTATTCAGGCAATGATGATCAGATCGTTCCTCTTCTGTCCTTGGGAGGCATTGGAGTGATTTCGGTGTTGTCCAATGTGGCTCCTCAGTATACCCATGACATTGTTGAGAGCTACATGAACGGGGATGTGGCAAAGAGCTGCCAGATGCAGTTGAGAGCCATCCCTCTCATTAACGCGCTGTTTAGCGAGGTGAATCCGATCCCGGTGAAAGCCGCCATGAATTTAATGGGCAAGGAAGTAGGTTCTCTGCGTTTGCCGCTGACGCCTATGGAGGAGGCTCATGTTCAGACACTTGCTAAAGCAATGGAAGATTTCGGAATTGAATTAAAGAAATCATTATAAAAAATGGGCTGCCGCATGAGGATAAAATTTCTTGTGTGACAGCCTTATCCGGTTACTGGAAAGAGGGGATGATCATGAAATATTCATTAAATGACGACTGGTTTTTTACCCGCTATTTTGATACAGAACTGATGACCCTTCCCGGAGATCAGTGGGAAAATTTTGAAAAAGTCCGTCTGCCTCACTCAGTACAGCTTTTTCCAAGAAATTACTGTAATGAGGACGATTATCAGATGGTCAGCACATATATGCGCCATTTAGATATTAAAAAGGAATGGGAAGGAAAAAATATTACCCTTTTCTTCGAGGGGGCCGCTCATGAGGCGACGGTTTACTGCAACGGCCAGGAAATCTGCCGCCACGGCTGCGGTTACACCGCCTTTGAGGCGGATATTACCGACGCTGTAGTTTTTGGCGGCCAAAACACAGTTGCCGTTCGGCTGGACAGCCGGGAGAGTCTGAATGTGCCGCCCTTTGGCGGCCAGATCGACTATCTGACCTTTGGCGGCCTGTATCGGCAGGTGTGGCTTCTTGTCCGGGAAAACAGCCATTTTAAAGATGTATTTGTCCGGGCTGAAATGGACGGTATGATGGAAATCCAGATTAGGGGAGTCCATACGGAAAACACGGTGATCCGGGGACACGTCCTTGACCGGGAAAAGAAAGAGGCGGCTGCGATCAGCGAGAGGCCCTTTGCGGATAAAATTGTCCTGAAACCGGAAAACATTAAACCATGGACATTGTCTCAGCCATGGCTCTATACGTTGTCCCTTGAGATGGTTAGAGATGGAGCGGTGGTGGACTCTTTGAATGTACGCTTTGGATTTCGTACAGTTGCCTTTACCGATCAGGGATTTTTCTTAAATGGTAAGCGGTGTAAACTGCGGGGACTGAACCGTCATCAGAGCTGGCCCTATATGGGCTATGGAGTGCCGGCAAGAGGTCAGCGCCTGGATGCGGATATTTTAAAGAGAAAGCTGGGATGCAACGCGGTTCGCACAAGCCATTATCCGCAAAGCCAGGATTTTATTGACCGGTGTGATGAACTGGGCCTTCTTGTTTTTACTGAGATCCCCGGCTGGCAGCATATCGGGGATGAGGCTTGGAAAAATCAGGCGATGGAAAATGTCCGGGAGATGGTCACCCAGTACCGCAACCACCCCAGTATTTTTATGTGGGGCGTACGCATAAATGAAAGCGCAGACGATGATGAGTTTTACGAGAGGACAAACGCCATCGCCCGCAGTCTTGACCCCTCAAGGCCCACCGGTGGCGTGCGCTGTATTAAAAACAGCCGCTTGCTGGAAGATGTTTATACATATAATGATTTTGTCCACAGTGGTCACAATGCCGGATGTGAGGCAAAGAAAAATGTCACTTCGGACATGTCCAAAGGGTATATGATCACGGAATATTGCGGTCATATGTTCCCCACGAAAAATTATGACTGTGAGGAACACCGGACAGAACATGCCCTGCGTCACGCCAGGGTTCTTGCCGACGTGGGAAAAAACAGAGACATTGCCGGAAGTTTCGGATGGTGTATGTTTGATTATAATACTCACCGGGATTTTGGCAGCGGCGACCGGGTGTGTTACCACGGCGTTATGGATATGTTCCGCAATCCTAAACTTGCGGCGGCTGTCTACGCCTCCCAGCAGAATAAGACGCCGGTTCTTGAAGTGTCCAGCTCTATGGATATCGGTGACCATCCGGCGGGACAGCTTGGAAAGGTGATTGTCTTTACCAACGGAGATTTTGTCCGCCTCTATAAAAACGATGAGTATGTTGGAAGTTATGGTCCGAGCCCCGCTTATGGCGGAATGAAGCACCCACCGGTGATCATTGAAGATACTGTAGGAAGCCTTCTTGAGCGGAAAGAGGGCTATGATCAAAAAACTGCCCGTATGGTCAAGGACTGTCTTTACGGTGTGGTTAAGTACGGCCCCGACGGACTGCCTAAAAAGCTCCGCCTGAAAATGGCCTGGCTTTTGGCAGTGAAGCATATCGACCAGGGGAAAATGAGGGAACTATTTGGAAAATATATCGGCGGCTGGGGAGAAAAGCACCGGACATGGCGTTTTGAGGCTGTCAGAGGAGGACAGGTTATTGCTGTCCGTGAACGCTTGCCGTTTGAGGGAATGATCCTGGATATTCATTCGGATACAAAAGTTCTTGTAGACGGTCCGGCATGGGATATGGCCACTGTGAACTTTTCTGCCAGGGATACCTGCGGCAATGTTTTAAATTACTGCCAGAATGGCATTTCCCTGAGAACCGAGGGCCCCATTGAGCTGTGCGGTCCGGCCCAGACATCCCTGTGCGGTGGTTGGGGCGGATGCTATGTCCGCACTGTGGGCGCTGCCGGAACCGGGAGGCTCTATGTGAAGATGGAGGGCATGGAAGAAAAGCTGGTGGCTTTTACAGTAAAAAAGGGCGAAGGTGTCAATGATGGATTTAACAAGATTTAAGTGGACCCGGATGCCGGCACATTTTGCCCTTTGTGGACAGTGAAAACTGGCTGAAGGCTTCAGTGGAATATGAAAATGACAGCTTTAGTCATCAGGGGAGCGTTGTGCCTAACGGCGGCTACTCAGACTGGGCTGCCACGGCCATACCGGCGGAAAGATCCGGTTTGGCATTTATGCCTGTTCCCCGGAAAATTCATCATTTACGGCAGTGTTTTCAAATATGGAGCTGGCACAGTGCCAGTGGAAGGCCCATGACGGACAGCAGCCGGATGAAACATTGGAAAAAACAACGGGAATCCGCCCTGACGTTTTGGGGGAAATTCGGGAATTGGCACAAAAGTATCGTGTGAAAAAGGTTCTCCTGTTTGGTTCACGGGCCAGGGGAGATTATAGAAAAACAAGTGATATTGTAAATCTGGATCAGGATATGCAGCCGGAGCTAAAATCGTCGATTCAGCGGGAAGGGAAAGTAATTTATCAAAAAAGCATTTTTATCAAATGTTCTGTGACTTAAAAGAAGAGATTGATAAAAACTGGCTTTGAATTTGACCTCAGCAGCATCATGATTTATTATTGTATCATAATCATTGCGAAAAAGTATTGCAGTTATGAAAATTATGCTGTATAATGGCAAAGTATTTTTCAGATACCGACAGTTCGTTTGTACCATCCTGTCGTTAAACAAAACCAGGACTGCTGTTCATATATGGTGAAAGGATAGCGGCTTTGCGTTTTGCAGAGCCCTTTTTATTTTTGCGGACAACGAGCCAAGGACATGCCTGCATGTCCATTTGACTTCGCAGGAAACTGCGCTCCTATGAAATAAAATTACTCCATTAAAAGGCAGTTGCTGGTGGTGAAAAAACTGCTAATTGGAGGAAAATTATGAACAACCTGTATTCACCATCATTATCTTCAGTCAATACTTTCAGAATATGGCTGAAAAAAGAAAAAGAAGAAACAGCCCTTCTGCTCAGATGTATTCCGGCAACAGTTGTTTCCCTATTTGTTGTCAGCGTTATCTGTATGAATCTGCTTGCCAACAAAACCCTTGTCCAGACGTCCTGGATCGCTCTGGACGGCGGCATACTCATATCATGGCTGTCATTTATGTGTATGGATATGATCACAAAACATTTCGGTCCTAAAGCTTCCAGCACCATTGCCATTCTGGCGGCAGCTATCAACCTTATGACCTGCCTGATTTTTTACATCGCCAGCATTATCCCATCCGATGCCGACGACTATACCGCTCTCAATGGAATCCTTGGCGGCACATGGTTTATCCTTTTGGGTAGTACCGTGGCCTTTCTTGTATCGGCGGTCATCAACAATTTTCTTAACTGGACCATTGGCAGGGCTTTTCACAAAAATCCCGATGGAAGGCTGGCCTTTGCGGTCCGGACCTATATATCCACTTTTATCGGACAGTTTATTGACAATCTTATTTTTTCTGTCATTGTGTTTGTTATTTTTGCGCCTGTTTTTTGGGACGGTTTTCACTGGACAATCCTTCAGTGCGTGACCTGTGCCATTACCGGGGCGGCAGCGGAACTGATCATGGAAATTGTATTTTCACCTTTGGGCTACAAAGTTGTCACAAAGTGGAAAGAGCGCCATGTGGGACAGGAATATCTCACCTATATGGAGGAGGAATATAATTAATGAAAGTACTTATTACAGGGACTTCCCAGGGTATAGGCCAGGCGATCGCCGAAAAGTTCCTCAATGAAGATCATCAGGTCATTGGCATTGACCGGCAGGAAGCGTCCATTAAGCACGGCAGTTATACCCATTACCAGGTGGATATCCGGGATCACGATCATCTGCCGGATATTGATGGGGTTCAGATTCTCATTAACAATGCCGGGACTCAAAATGAGGATGATATTGATATTAACCTGAAAGCCCTGATCTATATTACTGAAAAGTACGGGATTCAGGGTCAGATACGGTCGATTTTAAACATCGGATCAGCCAGCGCCCATACAGGCTCGGAATTTCCTATGTACTGTGCCAGCAAAGGCGGCGTTCTGGCATATACAAAAAACACGGCCATGCGGATCGCCCCATTTGGCGCTACATGCAACAGTTTAGACCCCGGCGGCGTCCTCACGCCTCTCAATGAGTGCGTGATCAATGATGAAACACTGTGGGCTCAGATCATGGAGGAGACGCCTCTGAAAAAATGGGCCTCCACAGAGGAGATTGCCCAGTGGGCCTATTTTCTCACGGTGATCAATACTTTTTGTACCGGACAAAGCATTATTGTGGACGGTGGAGAATCTATTAAACATAATTTTATCTGGAAAGACTGAAAATATAAATGAAAGTGATATGCTACGGCGATTCTAATACATACGGTTATGATCCCAGATCCTATCTGGGGGACCGGTACACGCCCAAAAACCGTTGGGTGGATATTGTGGCGGATAAAACGGGATGGCAGGTGGAAAACCGGGGACTCAATGGCCGGAGGATTCCCATGGGGGAAGCAGCCCTCCCACAGGATACAGATCTTGTGATCCTTATGCTTGGGACTAACGATCTTTTAGGCGGGATGTCCCATGAGGCGGTGACAGAAAAAATGGAGCGTTTTATCGGGAGTATCCATCTGCCCCATGACAAAATACTGCTGATCGCTCCGCCGCCAATGGAGTCGGGAACATGGGTGGATGACACGGAAATCATAAGAAACTCTCAAAAGCTGGGGAAAGATTATGAGACTTTGGCCCGCCGGACCGGTGTCATGTTTGTCGATGGAGGCGCCTGGAATATTGTCTTGGCTTTTGACGGCGTGCATTTTACGGAAGCCGGACACCGGATTTTTGGGGAACAGCTTTGCAGGTTTTTAAAAAATCAGAAAGGGAGAAACGGCATGGAACCGGATCTCTGGAAGGTTACTTTTGACGGCAGCTTCTGGAAAGCAAAAGGGGATGCTGGCCGGGAGATTCCTGTGAAAAAGAATTTTTCCTGGGAGGGAGAGTTTTGGTATATCCCTGCGGTTTATCTTTGCCGGGAAGGTCTGGTCATGGATTTATGCAAAAGGGCGGACCCGGAGGATATTACCGATTATATTCAGCGGTGGGATCTCATCCATGAACAGGAACACTCTTATTCACGGCAGGAGCAGGAACAAATGGAAAGAGAGCATCCCCTGAGGACAGATATACTTCCAAAGGTGACTGTTAATGGGAAGATGCTGAAAAATGACCATGGCTGCGGCATATCATGGATACCGTCTCAGTGCCTTCAGGGCATGGAGGCAAAAGAAGCGGAGGCAGAGAGGGTTCTGGATCACTATGGTCTTGACCCTCTGTGGGGATGGACCATCTGCCGGCATTCATTTTCCTGGGCGTTTGGACCGGTGGAAGAAATAGAGACTCTTCATCTGTCCATGGAATGTACTCCGGTGTTTGTTCCCACAGCATCTATTGAAAATCCACAGGAGGGCCAGGTAATCTTGCTGCTCCATCCGACTACCGGTCATGTATATTCGCTGACGATCCGGGGCAGGGACATCAAAAAGCTGGATGAAAATATTCTCAAAGATGAAGATGAAAGGACTTTCAATAAAGAGGTTGGTACCGTTCCGGCAGCCATAAATTATCCCACATATTACGAAATGTTGTCCTATATGGTGGAACCGGAGGTGGATGGCGGGGAGCTGATCATCCGGGATATGGAGGATGGCGACCGCCCGGTGATAAGATCGGCGGGGCAGGATGGAGCGTCTCCTTCGGCGGCATCTGCCGCTGTGATCGGCGGCGCCGATGGCCCTACATCCGTTTTTGTTTCCGCCGGGAAAAAGAAATCAGATGTTCACACATCCTGTTCCTCCCTTTATTTTCAGCCGCCTGAGATGGTTCGCTGGATGGCCGGATTTATGATCAGGGAAAAGGACCGGATAGAGATATCGGTCATAGGGAGGAAAGTTCAAGAAATATAAAAAGTCATAATCGTCCTGCGCATTTAATATGATGTAAAAAACGTTCTCAGAGGCGGCTCAATGAAAGAGTATATCGAAGAGCGGGCAGTAGATATTGCCAATTACATTATAGACCATAATGCCACAGTGCGTCAGACTGCGAAAAAGTTCGGGATCAGCAAGTCAACGGTACATAAGGACGTCACCGAACGATTAAATACCATTAATCCATCTTTGGCCAGGCAGGTGCGGATCGTGCTGGACGTAAACAAATCCGAGCGGCATATACGGGGCGGGCTGGCTACCCGGGAAAAATATCTGCATCAGTCGGCAAGAATATAATAAACAGATTTTTATTCCTGCAGGCAGTGAGCCAAGCGGACGCTGTGTGCCAGTGGCACATGTTTAGCACTGACCGTAGCAGAGCGAAGAGCAAATACCCCGCCCCTTGGGGCGCTGCTAGTTCGCTGCCCTGTTGCTTGCAGTGGGGGATTTGACCTGGCGTAGGGAGAAGCACAAAAAAATAAGTAAACAAGGAAGGGGATAAGGACACTGATGATAAAACAGTCAACATCAGAGGATGCAAATCTTCAGTACATGATCATCGGCGCCGGAGGATGCGGAGGAAGTATTGGCGCCTTCCTGGCATATGGAGGCAAAGATGTGTACTTTATTGCCAGAGGCAGACATAAGGAAGCAATGGCGCACGGCGGATTGTCTATGAAAACCACAAGCAGGGGAAATTTTACAATAACCCCGGTCATGGTTTTTGATGAAGAAGAATATCTGAGGAAAGCGGAACGGGGAATTCTGAAAAAACCGGATATTATATTTGTGTGCGTTAAATTTTATTCACTGGAGGCGCTGGTTCCTTTTTTACAAAAGATTTCCGATGAACACACGGTCATTATCCCTATTCTCAACGTTTACGGAACCGGGCGGCTGCTGTCTGAGCGTCTGCCCGGCCCCCTAGTGACCGATGGCTGCATTTATATCGCTGCGGAAATTGAAAGTCCCGGATGTGTTGTGCAGAAAGGGGATATTTTCAGAGTTGTCTATGGAGTCAGGGATAAGAAAGATGAACGGCCAATATTAGGAAAAGTCGCCGGTGATTTGGTGGAGTGTGGAATCGAAGGGATTTGGTCAGACAACATTTCCAAAGATGGACTGCAGAAGTTTTCTTTGATATCTCCCATGGCGGCCTGCGGAGCCTTTTATGATGTCCGTATTGGCGCTGTGCAAACGCCGGGAAAGGAAAGAGAGACTTTCTCAGCCCTTGTAGAAGAGATCGCCGCTCTTGGCAGAGCGATGGACATCTCCCTGCCGGAAGATATTGTACAGATCAATCTCGGCCTGATCGACAGTCTCCTTCCCGATGCCTGCGCTTCCATGCAGAGAGATCTGTGGAATCAAAAACCAAGTGAGATTCAGGGACTTGTATATGCGGTACCTGAGATGGCGAAAAAGGCGGGAATTACCCTCCCTATATACGAAAAGATCGCCGAAACACTGCGCTGCCGTTTTCAAAAACAGTAAAAAGAGCAGTTAGTACATCTTACAGTGTAAAAAGCCGGCCCCTGCTGCCCCAGGAGCCGGCTTCCTGTTTAGTTCAAAAGATCTGCGATGCAGTATTCACGGACGCCGGAAGCACCTCACAAGAACCATTATGATTATTGATATAGTTTCCAATGACTTTGGTTAATTGCGAAACTAATTTTTGATGCATATAACTTGGCGGCGCCCATATCATACATTACGCCGTCGATCAGTTCTGAGCGCTGGCCGTCAGGTAGATTATAAATATCTTTGATCGTATAAGATGGATCTTTTGGTAATGGCATAGATTACACATCTTTTCCTGCATGGGAAGCTTGAAATAGAGATGAATCGTTATAAAATTCCAAATACATAAAAAGACAGCTCAGCAGCCGCGTGTTTCTAAGAATAATCTTTAAGTGAGCTTAGACACCGGCTATACGCCCGCTTTTTGCGGCGCACTCCTCCCGGAACTGACCTGCCTTTTCTATTATAGCGCAGCTTTCTGGGAATGGCAAGGACAACAGATTTTTTTCCTGCGGTGCGCAAAAGACTGTGAATGTTCACCTGGGCAACTGCAGCAAAAGTCCGGCCAGATGAAGAGGGAGGTTATACCCCGGTTATTTGGCGCCGGACTCTATGCCCTTGTGGGGAGAGTTATGGATACATTTTTTTATAAAGGAAGTAAAAGCTCTCTGGTAAGCTTTCGGATCAGTGATATAAGACATAATATGGGCGGCGCCAGGGACGATAAGAAGCTGTTTGGGGCCGCTGCAGGCGTTGTACAATTTGTAGGCCATGGATGTTGGAACAAAATTGTCGGCGTCCCCGTGAATAAAGAGAATGGGAACACGGGAATGACGGACGCAATCCACAGGACGGATATATTTCAGGCTATATCCGCCAATGGCCCGGCATATTTTGTCATAGAATAAAAGCATAGGAAATACAGGTATGTGGAGCCGGACTCTCATTACGTGGGCTACTTGATCCCAGCCGCTGGAAAAGGCGGCGTCGGAGATGATCCCTTTCACCTGAGAGGGGAGATGATCCGAGTTGCTGCATGAAAGCACAGTGGCGGCGCCCATGGAAAGACCGTGGAGGAAAATCCGGCAGTCCGGGCCGAATCTATTGGCAAGATAGTTCGCCCATGTGAGACAATCGTAACGGTCGTGGAAACTAAAACCGATATAGTGGCCATCACTGCGGCCGTGGGCCCGGTCATCTACCAGGCAGAAAGTCAGGTTTTTTTTCTTATAAAACGGTGTAAATATGGCAAAATCGTTAATGCCATCGGAGTGGTAGCCGTGGATACACAGCAAAATTGTCGCAGGTTCCTTTGATGACTTCCGGGAAGATGAACTCTGGGCGCAATCTTTCTCACTTGCCTGGGGGTCCTGGGGACTGTAAAGCCGTCCATAAAGGCGAAGCCCGTCATAGGCGTTTAAAAACACTTCCTCGAAAGGCTGGTGGGAAAGCCAGGTTTTGCGTGAGGAAAGCCTGGCGTCGTATTTCTTTTCCTGCAAAGAGGATGATTTTTTAGAATGTAAGCGAAATGAACGTTCCTTTTTACGGCCAAAAGCCTGGAAAAAAATATAAGTACACACCGCGTTTATCAGCGCGGTAACACTTAGACCTAACATACCGGCCCGCTGTAAGATTTTTTTTGCTTTCATAACCGATTCTCCTTTGAGGATACTTTCTTTTATGTTGCTCCGGAGAATACGTTGCTCCGGCATCATCTTTCTATATAGTATAGCACATTCTTCTGATTTTTCTATGGTTTGATTATGAATATTTCTGCCGAATTGACGCATAGTGGTATCAGTATAGAAAGTGAGGAATGTGTATATGAAAACGAAAAAATCTATGGGAGAGTTTACTGGAAATGAATACCCCGTCGGGCAAAACCAGGATCAGAGCGGGCCGGAGGAAAAAGCTCAGGAGCAGAAAGCGAAGGATGAGCGCATTGAAAAGCAGGGGCAGGTGCTTTTGGATCAGAATAATAAAAAACATAAAATCCACCTGTTAAGCATTATCGGTGAGATTGAGGGGCATGAGATATCCTCTCCTCAGACAAAAACGACAAAGTATGAGCATGTGCTTCCCGCCCTGGCTGCCATTGAGGACAGCGAGGAGATTGACGGGATTTTGGTGCTTCTCAATACTGTGGGCGGTGATGTTGAGGCGGGACTTGCCATCGCGGAAATGATCGCTTCCCTGACAAAGCCTACAGTGTCCCTGGTTCTTGGAGGCAGTCATTCCATCGGCGTTCCACTGGCTGTATCCACAGATTATTCTTTTATTGTTAAAACCGGAACCATGCTTATCCATCCGGTCCGGATGAACGGAATGATTATCGGTGTTCCCCAGACTTATGACTATTTTAAAAAGATCCAGGACCGGATCGTAGGTTTTATTACAGAACACAGCAGGATGACGTCTCAGAGGATCGAGACACTGATGATGGAGACAGGGGTACTGACAAAAGATGTGGGAACGATCCTTGTGGGTGAGCAGGCGGTGGCGGAAGGACTCATTGAT
>NZ_JACHFW010000004.1 GCF_014202115.1 Catenibacillus scindens | reverse complement strand
TTGAAGGTACAACACCTTTATTCCTCCTTAGCTCAGTCGGTAGAGCATTCGGCTGTTAACCGAAGTGTCGCTGGTTCGAGCCCGGCAGGGGGAGTATGGCTCCATGGTCAAGCGGTTAAGACACCGCCCTTTCACGGCGGTAACAGGGGTTCAAATCCCCTTGGAGTCATTCATCGGTGAATCTTTTAGTATCCGGTGACGGTTTATTCATAAGGATGTGCCGATGTGGCTCAATTGGCAGAGCAGCTGATTTGTAATCAGCAGGTTATCGGTTCGAGTCCGATCATCGGCTTTTCGGACCTTTAGCTCAGTTGGTTAGAGCAACCGGCTCATAACCGGTCGGTCCTGGGTTCGAGTCCCCGAAGGTCCATTAAAAAAAGAATATGGCCCAGTGGCTCAGTTGGTTAGAGCGCCGCCCTGTCACGGCGGAGGTCGAGGGTTCGAGTCCCTTCTGGGTCGTTTATCAAGCACTAGGTGTGAGATAATTTTTATGGGGTCTTAGCTCAGCTGGGAGAGCATCTGCCTTACAAGCAGAGGGTCACAGGTTCGAGCCCTGTAGGCCCCATTGGATGCCGGCGTGGCGGAATTGGTAGACGCACAGGACTTAAAATCCTGCGGGACTTACCTCCCGTACCGGTTCGATTCCGGTCGCCGGCACTCGAAATCTTTATAATTGAATATGTGCGCATAGCTCAGCTGGATAGAGCGTCTGACTACGGATCAGAAGGTCGGGAGTTCGAATCTTCTTGCGCACGCTTCTTAAAAAGCCCTGAATTTTCAGGGCTTTTTGTTTTTACCCAGACTTGAATTTGTACTATATTTTTGTATATAATGATGTTGGGATTAAACGATTTTTAATCCTGACCCCGTTATTCATGAATCTACATGAAAACTATTAAAGTAAAGGAGGGCGTCAGTATGTTCTGCACAAACTGTGGCAGCAAGCTGCCGGAAGGCGCTGCTTTCTGCACAAACTGTGGTGCCAAAGTGATTTCTGATGAAAGTGATTTACATAATCAAACAACATTTAATCTTAATAATGGAGATATATCAGGTAGAGATATAGCGAGCAATGTGAATAACAATATTCCAATTTCTGATGTGGAGGAGACAGTTGTTATTCCAACTAATCCGCAGCAGCATTCTTCCAGTGATGATACGCAGGCTGTATTTAATGATATCCAGGAAAGTTTGGCTAATCCTGAGATGAATTTTGTGGAGGAGGTGGCAGACAGAGGCTTTCGACCGGAACCCAATGGTTCAGGAGGAAGCCCTTCGGGTCCTGAAGGGCCTATAGAGCCCGGTAATAGCAATGATAATGATAATGAAGATGACAGTGGCCAAGCGCCAAAACAGAAGAAAGTTTTGTGGCTGGTTGTGGGCATTGTAGCTGCTGCAGTTGTTGTAGTGGTTATCATTATTGCCATCATTTTTATGTTATCTCCGGGAAAAAGGCAGAGAGATGCTTATGAAAATCAGGTAACGCAAGGGGAAGAGTTCATAAAAAATTCCAACTATGACGATGCCATTGAGGCTTTTCGGGATGCTATTGAAATTGACAAGAATGAAGAAGACGCATATGTAGGACTGGCAGATGCCTATATTAAAAATAAAGAATACCGGAAAGCCGCGGAAATACTTCAGCAGGGAAGTAAAGTCAGTGGAAGTAAAGAGCGCATTGAGGAAAAGAAAGAGGAGCTTTATAATCTGGCTCCTGAATTGGAAGAGGAATTTGAGTCACAGCAGGAAGACAGTAAGAGTTCTCAATCAGAATCTCAGGTTGCGCAAAATGATACAACTCAGCCAGTAACTCAGGCGCCGGAGAGTGAGACAAACCCGCCGGCGACTCAGGCGCCGGAAAGCGAGACAACCCCGCCGGCGACTCAGGCGCCGGAAAGCGAGACAACCCCGCCGGCGACTCAGGCGCCGGAGAGCGAGACAACCCCGCCGGCGACTCAGGCACCGGAGAGCGAGACGACCCCGCCGGCGACTCAGGCGCCGGAGAGCGAGACGACCCCACCGGCGACTCAGACACCGGAGAGCGAGACGACCCCGCCGGCCACTCAGGCACCGGAAAGCGAGACGACTCCGCCGGCGACTCAGGCGCCGGAAAACGAGACGACCCCGCCGGCGACTCAGGCGCCGGAAAGCGAGACGACCCCGCCGGCCACTCAGGCGCCGGAAAGCGAGACGACCCCGCCGGCGACCCAGGCACCGGAAACTGGAGATAGCGAATCGCCATCACAGAGCGAATCGGAAAGTTCTCTGCCAGAGGAAACACAGGAGAGTGATTCTCAGGATAGTATTTATGTGGTTGGAAATTTCCAATACAGGCTTTTAACTTATGAGAGCAGCGCTACATTTGATGATGGAAGTGTGGGCGGCTACACAAAAGTAGTTTATCCTTATTTGCTTGGAGATACAGACGGGGAGAAAGCTATCAATAGAGCTATGGAAGCCTACATTGACCAGGCAAGTGAGAATGAGAATGCCACAGAAGCACTCACAGGGGAGGAAGATTATGAATTTCCGCTGTACTATGAGTCGTCGGTGGAGATTATTTATAATGATTACGGAATGATTTCCATGTCTTTTGCCGGGACAGCTAATAACGGAAGTGGCAAGGATAATATTGGGGGAGGTTTCATTTTTAATGAGTCAGATGGTCAGAAGTTGAGTATGTCTGATGTTTTATATGGTGATCAGAAAGACATCCAGAGTTTGATCACCCAGTATTATCTCCCACAAGAGAATGAGAATGTCCCGGCTGAAGAGTTTGTCCGGTTGATGTTTGAGGGAGCGGATAATTTTTATTTGACTGATAAAGGACTGTACTGCAGTACTTATAATGAAGAAAACATCAATCTTTCAGTGTTGATTCCATTTACCGCCAAGGAGTGGTTCCGATTTTTAAGTGATATAGATCCCTCAAAGGAGCAGCCAGTCTCCGAGGTTTCCTGGATATTGGAACCTTCCCTGGAGTTTCAGGATATGCCGGTGATTATGGATGATTCCCATGGTTCTCTTGCCGTTACGGCTGGCCAGTATGATCTGGCCGTGTATGAGAGAGACGGAAAACTTGGTTTCATTGACTATGACGGAAAGGTTATTTCCGAGCCTCTGTATAACTGTGTTTTCAGTTGTCAGGCTAATGACAGCCAGACTTTATTTGCCTCACTTGCCGGCAGTGATGTGTGGTCCGCGTCAGCCATTAATCCTGAAAGCGGCCAGACTATGGAAGGAACTCATCAGGGACATGGTGGCAATGAAAGTATCTTGGTGTACTCCAGAAGCGACGGCAAATTATACGCTTTATCTTTCGATGGTTACACCCTGACTGAAAATTCTTCCGGGGAAGCAGTTCCGGCAGTAGTTGTAGACGATATCGCCGGGGCGGATTTTGATAAGATCAATGTCGGTGAAGGCGTTGTTTACGGTATCTGTTCGCCGGAGGGGACTGTGGATGAAAATTATTTATATGACAGGATATACACGGCATCTGACCAGCGCATGGTGGCCCTGTCCCAGGGAAAATACGGCGTCATTGATACCGATGGAAATGAGGTGATCCCCTTTGAATTTGAAGGGGCAAATTATCTGGATTTCGAGGGGATTTCCCAAAATCCCGGATCTGTGTTGCTGGCGGAAGGGCAGCCCTATCCTTACAGCGAAGGTTATATTTCATTGAAGAAAGATGGTCAGTGGGGATATTATGACATGGATGGCCAGTGTGTCACGGGGATGGTTTTTGAGGAAGCCCGTCCGGTACATAACGGCAGGGCCTTTGTTAAGCAGGATGGAAAATGGGGGATCATAGAGATCGCTCAGCCTGAGGAGCAGGCGTCGGAAAAGTAAGGATTATAATTAGATCTATACGAAGAGATAAAACAGAAAAATAAGACAAAACGTTTATTTTTCTCTGGAACGGAGATTGGAAATGTAACGCTTTGTCTTATTTTTTCCGGTGAAGAAACATTTGAATGATCAGCCACAGAACAAATATCAGGCATAGAAAGAAGCCTATGACACTGATTACAGGAAGTCCCCACAGGGTATGGGGCTGATCGGAGAGGCAGAGCAGAGCGCTGCCAATGAAAATACCGCAGGTCAGTAAAGCCAGAACTAAATGGTCAAAAGAGCGGCGGAAGCTGCCCAGCAGCCGATCTGATTCCGTAATGTCTATATTCAGCCGGGTCTGACCATTTTTGGTAATATTTAAAAGATCTGAAAGGAGCGCGGGGATGGAAAGCATCTTATCGGTGGATGTATAAATCTGCCGGATTTTATGCCGCAGTTCTCGTTTCAGGTCAATATGCTCAAGGACAGAGGATGATACATAGGATGTAAGGATCTGCATCAGATTTACCTGAGGCGCACAGGCACTTAATGTGCCTTCAATAGTGATCATGCTCCGTGCCAGCATAGTGATATCTGTGTTAATGGCAATGTGGTGTTTTTTTACAAGATCAAGAAGTTTCTCAATTAATTCACCAAGGCGCATCTCCCCAAAGCCCATATTCATATATTTGCTGACAATGTCATCAATATCTGTATAAAGTTCGGCGTGGTTAATCCGCGCTTTCGCTTCGCCCATAGAGAGAAGGACATTTTTTACACCATAAATATCATTCTGGAGAAGGGCGTAAACCGCTTTTTGTATGAGCATTTTGTTTCGTCCAGAAAGATGTCCGGTCATTCCAAGATCCAGCCAGGCGATCTGGCCGCCGCTGATCCAGAGATTTCCCGGATGAGGGTCAGCGTGAAAAAAACCGTCGTCGAGAATTTGCTTACAATAATTGGCTGCCGTTTTTTCACCGATTTCTTTCATATCATAGCCAAGCTCTGTAAGTTCTTGGACACGATCAATCTGAATGCCCTCAATATAACTCATGACGAGAAGCCGGGGAGTTGTCAGCTCGTGGATCACCTGGGGGCTGGTGATATAGACAATATCTTTCTGGTTTTCAAAAAAAAGATCACAGTTCTTAGCCTCCTGCTTAAAATCCATCTCCTCCTGGGATGTTTTCCACAGTTCGTCAATGATCGTGCCAAAATCAATTAAATTGCCCACGGAAGTCAGCTTTAAGAGTCCCGAAGCTCTTCTCATAAGGCGAATGTCATTTTCCATCATTTCGTGGATTGCAGGCCGCTGAACTTTGACAACAACTTTCCTGCCGTCCAGCAAGGTGGCAGCGTGAACCTGGGCGATAGACGCCGAACCTAAAGGCTGTGGCTCCACTTTTTTGAAAATCTGGGAAAAGGGGCGTCCAAGCTCTTGTTTGATAATCTGAAGGATCGTTTCAAAAGGAAGGGGGCGCACCTCCGTGCGAAGACGGGTCAGCTCCCGGCAGTATTTTTCCGGGAGCATATCTGAACGCATAGACATGATCTGGCCCAGTTTTACATAGGTAGGTCCCAGATCCTCCAGGATTTCCCTGAGTTTTTCTGGAGAAACGCCCTGAGAAAGATGATGTTTTTTTAAAACACCAAGGATTTCCCTGAGACGCTTCCCAGAACCCTTTTTTCCGGTCATTGAGGAGCAGCCTCATCCTTGGCAACGTCTGAGGCTTCCGGATCATCGGCCGCAGATGGGTTATCGCAGCTTTCCGGTTCGATGCTGTTATCCGCAGTATTGTCATCGGATGTCTCTTCAGCGTCTGCGGCATTTAGACGCTCCCGGAGCTGGTCCCGCTCCTCTTTGGTCATATGATCCACAGCCTTCATAACATCTTTATATTCCCGGATAATATTAACAGTGACATGGTCATTTACTTTTTTCTTTGCGTTGCGGCGCAGTTCTTCATTTAAAACTTTGCCCTGTTCTACAGTCAGTTCGCCTTTGGTTACAAGATTATCCACCAGGTCTTTGGCGGCCTCCGCCGTGGTAGCTACTGCACCTACACCGGCAAGGAATACTTTTTTTAATCCATCTGAAAGTTCCATAAAATCGACCTCCTTAACTTATAGGCGTATATCAGATGGGAGATGCCCCCGCCTCTATAGGCGGTGGGCAACAAATTCGTATCAGTGGCGGGGGTCAATCCCCCGTCTGATATACGCTCCGCGAGGATGAGCAGGGATTCGGATAGGAATTATGTCGGCTAAAGCTGACCCGAATCCCGCGCCAAGACTCGCGAGCGAGTCTTGAATGGGGAGAAAGGCAAGTTCATCCTGGTCTCACCACATTTATAGTATACCACAAATACGCTGCCATGGGACATCTTTGGAAAAATTTAAGAATCTTAAAAAATATTACTATTTACAGTCAATTAAAGCAGGAACCTCCATCAAATGAGCAATCATCGCTGCGGCAGCAGCGGTAAAGCCTGAAAAGCAGGTGAGATTGCGAATGATGCGTGCTGAACTGTTATGAAACTGCCATCAGAAAAGGTGGGACATATTTCCCCGGCGCTCATAAAAAAAGATATATTGCTGCATGACGCCGGCGCAGCCTTCGTACATAGAAAAATGATCATGGACCATTGTAGTGTAGAGGCGGTTTTTGGGAAGGTCTTTATAGGCATCCTGCCAATATTCCTTCATGAGTATCTTTTTTATCCATGTGTCTACCGGAAAGGCATTGACATGGTGCAGGCCGAAAAGACAGATACAGTTGGCCACTTTTTCACCGATTCCGTAAAACTGCATAAGATAATCCATGGCCTGGCGATAGGGCATGGACTTGAGGGCATCAAGATCCATGTGCTTACCGGCGGCGTCCTGACAGACCTGATAAATATATTTTGCCCGGTATCCAAGGCGGTGTTTTTTTAATTCCTCTAGGGAGGCGCGGGAGAGTTGGTATGGATCAGGAAAGCTGTAATATGTATGATTGCGGAAATTGACGGTAGCTGTGCCGTAAGAGCGGCACAGGTCTTCCACGGCCTGCCGGATCTGGGGAATGGCTTTTTGCTGAGAAATAATGAAAGTAATGATCATTTCCCAGAGATCCTGGCGCAGAATACGGATACCCTTTCCGAAATCGGCGGCCTTTAACAGATATTTGTCCGAAGGATCCACAGAGGCGATAATAGTGCCGTAATCAGTATCTATATCCAGATAGTTTTTCCAAAATGTTTCATCCTGTGGCATGCAAAGGAGAGTGATTTTCTCGCCCTTCTGATATAACTCGCAGTAACGACCGCTGCAGATAACGCTGAACCCCGGAATTTCTTTTGTATCTCCGTTTTTTTCACTTTCCAATGGGATCATGCGGAAGCACTGACCGGAATCCGCGATCTGGAAAAGATCCAGGTTGGGCTGGGAAAATGTAATTTGAATGGAGTCATTTGTAAAATTGTTCATAAATTTATCCTTTCTCAAAGGGACAAAAGACGCAGTATAATTGTCACTTTATGTCTATTATATCATGCCCGCTGCCGCGGTCATAGTAAAATTAATTTCCTAAAATGCTGTTGACTTTTTTTAATTTTGTGGATATAATAAGTTTGGTAGCGAACAATTAAATGTTTAATTATACGAATACGAAAAGTTTACTACTTATTAAATTGAGAGAGGAAGAGGAGGGAATGAGACAGTTCAACGAAAGTGTGGGTATTGAAGTACGCACGTTGAATAATATGATTTTCAGAACTTTATTTGCTTATGAAGCCAGTCGGGGAGTGGATGAGGTTACGGTGATGCATGGCTGGATCATTGGTTTTATATATGAAAATCCATCCAGAGAAATTTTCCAGAAAGATATTGAAGCCGAATTTTCCATAGCTAAATCCACGGTTACCGGAATATTAAAGCTGATGGAAAAGAAGGGATATATTGTCCGTGAATCTGTGGAGAGAGACGCCAGACTGAAAAAACTGGTGCTGACCCAAAAAGGGCGTGAGCTTCATGAGGGTACTGTAAAAAATCTTGATAAATTAGAAAAAAATATTCGCGAGGGGATTTCTGATGATGAACTGCAGTTGTTTTTCAGACTTGTTCATCAGATGAAATTAAACCTTGAAGATCATAATGAGAGATGAGGAGGTAGAGAAATCCATGATACGTTCACTTGCAAAGCATATTAATGGATTTAAAAAGGATTCTATACTGACTCCGGTGTTTATGCTTCTGGAGGTAGCTATGGAGATGGTCATCCCCCTGTTGATGGCGTCCATTATTGACGACGGCGTCGAGGCGGGAAACATCCATCATATCTATACTATTGGGATATGGATGGTCCTGGCAGCCTGTGTCAGTCTGATCGCAGGTGTTCTGGGAGGAAAATTTGGCGCGAGGGCGTCGACCGGATTTGCCAGAAATTTGAGAAAGGCTATGTATGAAAACATACAGACATTTTCTTTCTCCAATATTGATAAATTCAGTACAGCAGGTCTTGTTACACGTCTGACCACAGACGTGACGAATATGCAGAATGCCTATCAGATGATACTGCGTATGTGTACCCGGGCTCCAGCCAGCCTGATCTGCGCCATGGCGATGTCTTTTTTCATTAATGCCCGTCTGGCCTGTGTTTATTTGATTGCTGTAATTGTTTTGGGATGCTGTCTGTTTCTGATCATGAGCCGTACAACAAAATATTTCCAGCAGGTATTTCACCGCTATGATGATCTTAATGCCAGCATTCAGGAAAATATTAACGGCATTCGTGTAGTAAAGGCTTATGTCCGGGAAGATTATGAAAACAAAAAATTTACTAAGGCCAGCGGAAATGTTTATAAAATGTTTGTAAAAGCTGAAAGTATTCTGACGTTAAATGCACCGTTGATGCAGTTTACAGTCTATTCGTGTATTTTGTTGATTAGCTGGTTTGGGGCAAAGATGATTGTAAATTCCACATTCACTACAGGCGAGCTGATGAGTATGCTTACATACTGTATGAATATTCTCATGAGTTTAATGATGTTGTCCTTTGTATTTGTCATGATTACTATGAGTTATGCCAGCGCCCAGCGAATTTCCGAGGTTCTCAATGAAAAAAGTGATATTGTGAACCCTGAAAATCCTGTAATGAAAGTCAGCGATGGCAGTATTGTTTTTGATCATGTGGATTTTGCCTATAAGAAAAACAGCGAGGAACCGGTGCTTAAAGATATCAATCTTGCCATTCGTCCTGGTGAGACGATCGGTATTATTGGAGGAACGGGAAGTGCAAAGTCAAGCCTTGTCAATCTCATCAGCCGCCTGTACGATGTGACGGCAGGTTCTGTGTCTGTGGGCGGCGTTGATGTGCGAAAATATGATATTGAAACGCTGAGAAATGAAGTGGCGGTTGTCCTTCAGAAAAATGTGCTGTTCTCTGGAACAATCCTGGATAATCTTCGATGGGGCGATAAAAACGCTACGGAGGAAGAATGTATCCGTGCCTGTCAGTTAGCCTGCGCCGATGAATTTATTCAGAAGTTTCCTAAAAAATATGAGACGTATATTGAGCAGGGAGGTACCAATGTTTCCGGCGGGCAGAAGCAGCGCCTGTGTATTGCCAGAGCCCTTCTAAAAAAGCCAAAAATTCTGATTTTAGATGATTCTACCAGCGCGGTGGATACAGCGACAGACGCCAAGATCCGCAGGGCTTTCGCCGAGGAGATTCCAGGAACAACAAAGCTGATTATTGCCCAGCGTATCAGCAGCGTACAGCATGCCGACCGGATTATCGTTATGGATGACGGAAAAATCAACGGAATTGGCACTCATGATGAGCTGCTTGAAACCAATGGAATTTACAGAGATGTCTATGAATCCCAGACAAGCGGCGGCGATTTTGATGAAAACGGAGGTGAAAGGTAATGCCGGGACCAAGAATGAGAGGACCGAGACCAAAAGTAAAAAATCCAGGAAAGCTTTTGATTCGGATTTTAGCCTATGTAATGAAGCATTACAAATTTAGCTGCATTATTGTTGCCGTATGTATATTGGTCAGCGTACTTGCTAATGTTCAGGGAACCATGTTTATGCAGACCCTCATTGACGATTACATCCTTCCAATGCTCCGCTCTGCTGACGCGCCGGATTTTGGACCTTTACTGAGTGCTATTTTAAGAGTTGCAGGATTTTATGCCATTGGTGTTTTATCTACCTTTACTTACAACCGTATTATGGTTAATGTCACCCAGGGAACATTGAGATATTTAAGAAATGATATGTTTACCCATATGGAAAGCCTGCCTATCCGGTATTTTGATACCCATGTTCATGGAGATATTATGTCGGCTTACACTAACGATATTGATACGCTCCGACAGATGATCAGCCAGAGTATGCCACAGATGCTTTCCAGTGTTATTACGATTATCAGTGTACTGGTCAGCATGATCATTTTGAATATTCCTCTGACCATTATTACATTAATGATGGTAGGAATCATGGTAATTGTGACGAAAAAGCTGGGCGGATTAAGCAGCCGTTACTTTATGGCCCAGCAGCAGGATCTGGGCGCCCTGGACGGTTTTATTGAGGAAATGATGGAGGGTCAGAAAGTTGTCAAAGTGTTCTGCCATGAAGAGGAGAGCATGGATGAATTTAATGCCAGAAACGATCAGCTTTTTGAAAGTTCAGATAACGCCAATAAATTTGCCAATATACTTATGCCAGCCAATGCCCAGATTGGTAATATCAGTTATGTAATTTGCGCAATTGTGGGTGGTATCCTAGCCATTAATGGTGTTTTCGGGTTCACATTAGGTGGGCTGGCCAGTTTCCTTTCTTTTAATAGGGGCTTTACTATGCCGATTAATCAGGTGAGTCAGCAGTTTAATGCGATCATTATGGCTCTTGCAGGCGCTGACCGTATATTTAAGCTGTTGGATGAAAAACCGGAAGTAGATGACGGTTATGTTACTCTGGTTAATGTTGAGAAGCACGATGACGGTACATTGACAGAGACCGATAAGAGAACCGGACATTGGGCATGGAAACATCACCATAAAGCAACGGGAACTACAGACTATATTGAACTTCAAGGGAATGTAGAATTTAATGATGTGGACTTTGGGTATAATCCGGATAAGATTGTACTTCATAATATAAAAATGTTTGCTACACCAGGACAAAAGATCGCTTTTGTCGGATCTACAGGTGCGGGAAAAACCACCATTACCAACCTGATCAATCGTTTTTATGATATTCAGGATGGGAAGATCCGTTATGACAGTATAAATATTAATAAAATAAAAAAAGCAGATCTAAGACGTTCCTTGGGTATTGTTCTCCAGGATACCCAGTTGTTTACCGCCACAGTTATGGATAATATCCGCTATGGGCGGCTGGACGCTACCGATGAAGAAGTTATTGCCGCGGCAAAGCTGGCCAACGCCGATTCTTTTATCCGTCATCTCCCCGAAGGCTATCAGACAGTGATCACCGGCAACGGCGCCAATTTAAGCCAGGGGCAGAGACAGCTCCTCTCCATCGCCCGGGCTGCGGTGGCTGATCCTCCGGTATTGATCCTTGATGAGGCAACGAGTTCCATTGATACCCGGACCGAGCGTTTAGTTCAGGACGGTATGGATAAACTTATGGCGGGAAGAACCACATTTGTTATCGCCCACCGTCTGTCCACCATTAAAAACAGCGATTGTATTATGGTTCTTG
Source organism: Catenibacillus scindens (assembly GCF_014202115.1). GTDB lineage: Bacteria > Bacillota > Clostridia > Lachnospirales > Lachnospiraceae > Catenibacillus > Catenibacillus scindens. The sequence goes on along the minus strand of NZ_JACHFW010000004.1, from coordinate 249,065 downwards.
AAAACGGGCGGATCATTGAGCGAGGTTCCCACGATCAACTGATTGCCGAGAAGGGACGGTATTATCAGTTGTATACGGGAAATCCTGCGGCGGAAAAACAGGAAGCGTAACAGTTTGTATGGCGGAACCGATACTGTTATCAGGAAGTGGTTTAGTTTTTTCGTTGACAAACACACATAAATCAGTTAAGCTATTTTTAGAAGCTGTACGACTGGCGGAAGCAGGGAACTGCAAGGGAGTATAGCAGGAAAAGAGTGTCGACCGCCTGGGCCAAATGAATGACAGGGATGTATTCCCTGTGATTTAATACAGCCCGGGCGGTTTGTTTTTGCAAGGAGGAAAAAGATATGGAGAAACTTTCCATCGCCAATGAATTAGCATCCAACGCCTATCCCGGACGTGGGATTATTATCGGGAAAACACCGGATGGAACAAAAGCAGTGACCGCGTATTTTATTATGGGCAGAAGTGAGAACAGTCGAAACCGGGTTTTTGTGGAGGATGGCGAAGGTATCCGCACACAGGCATTTGATGAGTCAAAATTGGTGGATCCAAGTCTGATTATTTACGCGCCGGTGCGTGTCCTTGGCAATAAGACGATTGTCACCAACGGCGATCAGACCGATACCATCTATGAGATGATGGATAAGCAGATGACATTTGAGCAGGCGCTGCGCACAAGAGAGTTTGAACCGGACGCCCCCAACTATACTCCACGGATTTCCGGTATCATGCATATTGAAAATGGCACATACAATTATGCCATGTCTATTTTAAAAAGCAATGACGGCGATCCTTCCGGCTGCTGCCGTTTTACCTTTGCTTACAATAATCCAACCGCCGGAGAAGGACATTTTATCCACACTTATAAGTGCGACGGCAACCCTCTGCCAAGTTTTGAGGGTGAACCAAAAAGGGTGGATGTGGACAATGATATCGACACATATACAAAGCTTTTATGGGAAAATCTTAACGAGGACAATAAAGTTTCCCTTTTTGTGAGATACATTGATATTGCCACAGGAAAGTATGAGACACGTATTGTCAATAAGAACTGATGTAACTTTTCAGCCGCGTAAGCGGCGGTAAAGCTGTGTTAGCTGCGGGAATCCGAGATTCATGGCTGAATAGTTACGAACTGTTAAGGTTTTGGAGGAATAATATAATGAAAGAATTAGAATTAAAATACGGATGTAACCCAAATCAGAAACCTTCCAGAATTTATATGAATGAAGGGGAACTTCCTATCACTGTATTAAATGGCAAGCCGGGATATATTAACTTTCTGGACGCATTTAACGGATGGCAGCTTGTACGTGAGTTAAAGCAGGCCACCGGACTTCCGGCCGCCACATCATTTAAACATGTATCTCCTGCAGGAGCAGCGGTAGGCCTTCCCCTGACCGATGTTGAACGCAAGATCTACTGGGTGGATGACATGGGCGAACTTACACCTATGGCCAGCGCTTACGCCAGAGCCAGAGGCGCGGACCGTATGTCCTCCTTCGGCGATTTTATCTCCCTCTCTGATGTGTGCGACGTGGCTACAGCTAAGTTAGTGAAGAGAGAAGTTTCCGATGGTATTATTGCTCCGGGCTATGAGCCGGAAGCTCTGGAAATTTTAAAGTCCAAGAAAAAAGGCAATTACAATGTTATTCAGATTGATCCCAACTTCCGTCCAAATCCTGTGGAGCATAAGGAAGTGTTCGGTATCACTTTTGAGCAGGGCAGAAATGAGTTAAAGATTGACAAAGATATGCTGACCAATATTGTCACAGAGAATAAGGATCTCCCTGAGTCAGCCAAGATTGACCTGATCATTGCCCTGATCACTTTAAAATATACCCAGTCCAACTCTGTATGTTATGCCAAAGGCGGCCAGGCCATCGGCATCGGCGCCGGCCAGCAGTCCAGAATCCACTGCACACGTCTGGCGGGACAGAAGGCGGACAACTGGTTTTTACGTCAGTCTCCTAAGGTACTTGGTCTTCAGTTTGTGGATAAGATCGGCCGGGCTGACAGAGATAACGCCATCGACCTCTATATCGGCGAGGACTACATGGACGTCCTGGCGGACGGCGCATGGGAGAAGATCTTTAAGGTAAAACCGGAAGTGTTTACAAAAGAGGAGAAACGGGCATGGCTGGATCAGATGCAGGATGTGGCCTTAGGTTCCGACGCATTCTTTCCATTTGGCGACAATATTGAGCGGGCCCACAAGAGCGGCGTGAAATATGTGGCTCAGCCGGGCGGCTCTATCCGCGACGATAATGTTATTGAGACATGTAATAAATATGGCATGGTGATGTGCTTTACCGGTATCCGTCTGTTCCACCATTAATGACTGAGGAGGCGCCGCAAAATCATCCATAGCGGATGATTTTGCGGCGCCTCCTTTTTGTTTTGGCTATGGATACGGTAGCCTGTAAATAAAAAGTCAAGGGTACCGTACAAAAAAGGCTGCTATACGGTCGAGATTGGGCTTCTTCCGAATCCTACGGTATAAAAACGCCCTATCTTACGGTCGCAGATGACGATTATGGAAATTCAAGGGTACTGAATCCCTGATTTGTACGGCCTTAAATGGGATTTTAGCAAATCCGAGGGTACCGGCATCACTTTTTGTACGGCCTAAAATGGGATTCTCGAAATTCCAAGTGTTTTGTTCCCCTGTTTTGTACGGTTGGGAATGCGGGTCCCGCAATTTTGAGGGTAACACCCCGCATTTTGTACGGTGAGGAATGAGAAAATGGACATTGCTTCATAGATGAGTCATCATCGGTTTTGCAACGCCCCCAAATTTTGATGACCAGTTTTTTTAAAATAGGCAATATTAAAACTATTTCGCCGGATGTGAAATCCTGGCGATTTTTTTTGACCTTTTTTCAGGATACAATAGGGCTGTGAATGAAAAAGGAAGGTGTAGCCGATGAAGATTTTTGTAAGAAACCCATTTTTTTACAAAACCCTGGCGGTTCTTGCCGTTCCCATTGCCCTTCAGTCCATGATTACTGTCGGCGTGAATATGACCGATAATGTGATGCTGGGGACGTTGGGCGAGGTTAAAATGAGCGGCGCGACCCTGGCCAATAACTTTATTTCTATTTTTCAGTGCTGTTGTATGGGATTTGGCATGGGAGCCAGTGTGCTGACCAGCCGGTTCTGGGGCATGAAAAATATGGACAGCCTGAAAAAGTCCGTTGTGCTTATGATGCGGGGAGTGGCTGTGTTATCCACGTTTTTTGCCCTTGCCACCCTTTTGTTTCCGTCAGTGATTATGGGATTATTTACCAACGATCCCCAGGTTATTGCCGCTGGCGTGGATTACTTTATGATTTCCATTCCCAATTACTATCTTCTTGGTTTTTCACTGACCACAAGTCTTGTGCTGCGAAGCGTAGGAAAAGCCAATATCCCGTTGTTTTCGTCCATTGTCGCTTTTTTTATTAATGTCTTTTTTAACTGGGTGTTTATTTTCGGAAATCTGGGAGCCCCAAGACTTGAAGTACGGGGCGCGGCTCTTGGGACGCTGATCGCCCGCGTGTTTGAGTTTTGCTTTATTATGGGATTCTTTTTCTTTAAGGAAGACCATATCCGTATGAAAATCCGGGACCTGAAAATGAAATGTAAGGATCTTCTTGGAGAATATATACGGATTGCCATGCCGGTGCTTGTCAGCGATACTCTTCTTGGTATCGGTAACAGCGCGGTGTCGGCGGTTATGGGACATATTGGCGCTACTTTTGTGGCGGCCAACGCCATTACAAGTGTGACCCAGCAGCTTTCCACAGTAGTCATACAGGGCATTGCCCAGGCAAGCTGTATTATGACAGGAAATACTCTTGGGGAGGGGGACGCCGATAAAGCGCAGGAGCAGGGCGTTACCTTTGCGGCTCTGGGATTTATTATCGGGGTTGTGGGTTGTCTTCTTGTTCTTGTACTGAAAAATCCCATTATCAGCCTCTATAACATTACTGAGGAAACACGGCTTCTGGCCAATCAGCTTATGGACGCCATGGGCATTGTGATTATTTTCCAGGCTATGAACAGTATTCTCACAAAAGGGCTGCTGCGAGGGGGCGGCGACACACGTTTCCTTATGGTGGCGGATATTCTGTTTTTATGGTGCGTCAGCATTCCACTGGGCGCCCTGGCAGGGTTGTCCTGGCAGTGGAGCGGCTTTGCCGTATTTATTTGCCTGAAGCTGGATCAGTTTATTAAAGCCGTATGGTGTCTGGGACGGCTGAAAAGCCGGAAATGGATTAAAAAGATCAAGCCGGCAAAGGAACCGGAAACCGGAGAAAAAACTGTGGCAAATATAGCCACGGATTAAAATAATAGAAGAAAGAAGGTAGAACATATGCCCATCAGACAAACCAAAATTTCAACTGGAGTGGTACAGGGAGTTGCCTGCGGCAATCCAAGAATTACTGTTTTTAAGGGAATCCCTTATGGGGATACCACCGGCGGCGCCAACCGTTTCTGTCCGCCAAAGCCGCCAAAGCCATGGGACGGAGTGCGGGTGTGCGATACATTTTCAGAAATCTGTATGCAAAGAAGCGGTCCCTTTGGCCTGCCCTTCGCGGATTTCTTCCGAAAGGAATTTTATCCTTTTGAGCAAAAAGCCGGGGACGACTGTCTCAAGCTGAATGTATGGACGCCGGCGGAAACAACAGAGGATAAGCTTCCGGTTATGTTCTGGATTCACGGCGGCGGCCTGGGAAGCGGCTATGGCCATGAAATGGAATTTGACGGTGAAGCCCTTTGTAAAGAAGGAGTCGTTCTTGTGACCATTAACTACCGGGTGAACTACTTTGGATTTTTCGCCCATCCGGATCTCTCGGCAGAAAGCCCGGACGGGGTTTCCGGAAACTACGGTATGCTGGATCAGATCGCTGCCCTTGAATGGGTACAAGAAAATATTAAAGCTTTTGGCGGCGATCCGGACAATGTGACGATTTTTGGACAGTCTGCCGGGGGAGGCTCCGTAGTATCTCATCTGTCCACAGAAAGAACCGACGGACTGTTTCATAAAGCCATTATTCAGAGCGGTTCTTTTGGCGTAATGTCTTACGCCATGACCACCACATTAAAGGACGCCCAGGACTGGGGGGTCAAAGTCTGCGATTATCTTGGAAAGACTGTTGAAGATCTGCGGCAGATGCCGGTGGAGGCGTTTTATGACGCGGTGGCGGAAGCGGAACAGGTTGTGGGGCCATTTCCACGCCAGTGTATTGACAATGTTTTATATAAGGAAGCGCCGGGCATGGCTCTTTTAAAGGGACATATGAAAAATGTGCCGATAATTACCGGAGCGGTAAAAGGAGATACCGGTCTTCCAATGTCCGCCAGCCTGGACTGGCTGGAAGGGATTCCTGTGGAAAATATGGTGATTTTAGGTGACGCGGCTATTGGCTGTAAGCAGGCTCAGGAGGGAAGGATTCCCGCCTATGTATACTTTATGGACGCTTATATCCCCGATGGGGACGAGTATCATTTTGTTCCTGACGGGGAAGCCTATCACTCCGCGGAGCTGTGGTATGTGTTCGGCACTTTGAACCGGTGCTGGCGCCACTTTGACGGACGTCACTACGATCTGTCTTACGCCATGATCAAATACTGGACCAATTTCGCCAAAACCGGCAATCCCAATGGCGACGGCCTTCCAGTGTGGGATCCGGTAACAAAGGAATCCGAAACCCGGCTTTATATGAGCGAGAATGATATCCGTCCGGAAAAAATCGACTATATGGACATTCTGGAAGAGCGGATGTTTAAGATGAAAGAATAAAGGTTTTCCACGGAAATACACAATTTTTCACCATGGTCAATTTTATGACTTTGCCATAAATATGAAATCCTGGCGATTTCTATTTTATAAATCTGTGTCTATAATAAGCTCAACACCGGAAAGGAGGGTAGACAAAAAACTCTTTTACCAATTTTAAAATAAACGAAGAATGGGGGAATTACATCTATGGAAATGCGTACACGTATTTTAAGCAGATTAAGCAACTATGAGGTGGAGGACTATCTGGAACGTAATGACATTATTTTTATTCCCGTAGGCCCAACGGAAATGCACGGGCGCTGCCCGCTGGAAATTGAATATGTGGGGCCTCTGGGAATGGCCATTGCCATGGCGGAGAAAGTGGACGGGCTTGTCTTAGACGGGCTGAAATACTTTTATAACGGCTCCTGCGCTACCGGAAAGGGGACGGTGCGTATGAGTGTTCACGACGGTTATATGTATTTAAAGGCCATTGCCTATTCTCTGATGAGCCAGGGATTTAAGCGGCAGATTTATGTTACGGGCCACGGCACGTCCGAGCTGACACTGGGCGCTCTGGTGGGGGATTTCTTTGACGAAACAAAACGCCCCATCGCCTGGATTGACCAGATGACGGTGACTGCTTTCGCAAGAACCCGGCTTGGCCCGGAAGAATCGGCAAAATATAATAATTTTGAGGATGTGACCTACGGTTCTTATGCCATTACCGGACAGAAGGAAGACCTGATTATTGATCCCAACTGCGAACCAAGGGAAAAGCGCGGAGAGACGTTTAAGCCGGGACACAATACCTTCCAGGGACTTCCGGAAAGTCTGCAAAATATATCCCATATTATTAACTTCGGAAGCTTTGCCTACTCCATCGGCTTTTATATGGGAGATATTCAGGATCACGGCGGCGCTCAGGGCGCTTTTTCATCAGCGGAGGAAAGAGATGCGGTTTGCGCCAGCGGACTGGAGCAGTTACGAAAGGTGGTCGACGCTGTGGATATGCCTTTGTTTGTCAAACAGATGGCAGATCAGGCAGAATATACAAATACCGTAATCAAGGAAAAATTTGGAAAAACATTACCTAAAAATAAAATCAGCGATTGGGTATAAGATGTAAACCGATAAGAGGAGAAGTATATGAAGAAACGGATATTAGCTCTTTTTTTGGTAATGATTATGGCGGCCGGCGCTCTTTACGGCTGCGGTAACGATAATGACTACGATAAAGGAAAAGACAGCGGCGATTCGGGCCAGGCAGGCAGCCAGGCGGCGGATGCCGACGAAGAGCCTTATGAGCTTGTGGTAGAGCTTATCGGCTCCGGCGTATCTCAGCCGGATGTGGAGATGGTTCAGGACGCCATTAATGAGATTACCGTTCCTGCCATTAACTGTACGGTGAAGTTCCGTGAAATTACTATCGCCGACCATGCCACCCAGATCGGTCTTCTTGGTTCTGACGGGGATCGGATGGACATTATCTTTGTAGGATACACCACCAGTATGTCCGATCTTGTAGCCAACGGTCTGTTAGTGGGACTTGGGGATCTTCTTGAAGAGTACGCCCCGGAAATGCTGGAAAAGGCCGGTGTTTTAATGGAAGCCTGCTATGTGGGCGACGACTATTACTGTGTTCCCGGAAACTATTATCCGGCCATCGAAGACACGGTCGTTTATGATGCGGATACATTTGAGCAGTATAATATTGAAATTCCTGAAAATCCTGAAAACTCCTATGAATATAAAAATGCCCTCTTCCAGAATATTATGGACAGTGATTTTGGCGGCTATGCTTACTCTGCCGGCGATGGCGTTTCTTTAAATATCACCGGCCTTCATTTTGATAAGCTTGGCTCATCTATGGGATCAGACGGGGTGTATGGCGTCTTAATGGATATGGCCAATGATACGGAAATTGTAAATATTTTTGATACGGACGAATATCTTCAGGAATGCCTTCAGTTAAGAGAATGGTGGGAAAACGGCGTCATGGTGCCGGACTCCCTTACCAGCGGAACAAACTTTGTGGCAGCTATGCAGGCCAGACAGGTTATTGCCAACATCGCGTCGGTCAATGCTACTTATGTTCCAAACAATAAAAAGATTACCGGCGTGGAAACGGAAGGTATCAACTTTGGAGATACTTACCTTACAGGAACAAGTATTCCGGAATACGGCCTTGGCGTTACAGTGACCAGCGAGCGTCCCGATAAGGCGGTTCAGTTCCTCAATCTTGTTATGACCAACGCGGAACTGGCCAATCTGATGAACTATGGTATTGAAGGGGTTCATTATGAAAAGGTCAGCGAGCATATTATTGACTATCCGGAAGGCGTAGACGCCAGCAACGTGGGCTACGGTATTCAGATTGTGTCCTTTGGCGACAGCGCGGAAATTTACCAGAGAGCGCCATTTACTGAAGAGTGGTATGAGACGCTGGATCAGTACAGCGCGGAAAATGCCCAGCTTTCTCAGGCCTTTGGATATGTATTTGATTCTTCTTCTGTAAGAACTCAGGTCGCTGCGGTTTCTTCTGTTATCGGCGAGTACAATCCGTCCTTAATGTGCGGTATGGTAGAAGACGTGGAAGGCCGTGTGGAAGAGTTCCGGGCTGCCTTAAAGACAGCGGGAATTGACGACATCATTGCGGAAAATCAGCGCCAGTTTGATGAATGGCGCGCGTCTAAAGCCAAGTAAGTTGCAGGTTGGAGGTTGAGGTAAGGGATGGATACATTAGTTGTAACAAAAAAAGGAGGGCGGTGGCGAAAGTTTAAAAAGTCGATCCCGTTTTATCTGATGGGACTGCCCGCTATGATTTACATCATTATTAATAATTATATGCCCCTTTATGGCCTGCAGATCGCCTTTAAAGACTACCGGGTCATTGACGGGATTACCGGCAGCACCTGGTGCGGCCTGAAAAACTTTGAGTTTCTCTTTGCCTCCGACGCCTGGCGGATTACAAGAAACACCGTAGGATACCAGTTTACATGGCTGATTTTAAATACGATTATCTCTGTGTTTCTGGCCATTTTTCTTAATGAAGTGATTGGCAGGCGAGCAAAAAAGTTTTTCCAGTCTTTGATTATGCTCCCTTACCTGATTTCCTTTGTTATTTTAGCGTATGTTGTCTTTGTATTTTTAAGCGACACCGGTATTCTTAATACGTTCCTTGGCCTGTTTGGTATAGATAAGATCAGTTGGTATACGGAGCCAAAATACTGGCCCATTATACTGACCATTGTCAATAGCTGGAAGAGTGTTGGATTTAATACGATTATTTATCTTTCCACACTGGTTGGCTTCGGGAAGGAGTATTATGAAGCGGCGGAGTTAGACGGCGCCGGAAAATGGAAACAGGTAACAAAGATTACCATTCCCATGTTAAAACCCACAATCATTATGATGGTCACTTTGGGAATGGGCATGATCTTCCGCTCCGACTATTCCCTGTTCTACCAGGTTACCAGAAACTCCGGTATGCTCTATGAAGTGACGGATACGATTGATACTTATGTTTTCCGGGCGCTCACATCGGGAACCAATATGGGCATGTCCTCGGCGGCAGCTTTTTACCAGTCCATTGTATGCTTTGTCATGGTGATGATCTTTAACGCCATTGTGCGTAAGATCAGCCGGGAAGACGCCATTTTTTAGAAGGGAGGAACGGATATGACGTTACTGAAGAAAAAGAACCGGTTTGTGTTACTTTCTTATATTATTTTAACCCTCGTCGCTATTGCCATTATTGTTCCTTTCTGGATTCTCTTCGCGGCGTCTTTTACCGATGAGAGCTGGGCGGTGAACCACGGCTTCAGCCTGATTCCAGGGAAATGGTCCACACTGGCCTATCAGTATGTGTTAAGCCGGTGGGAGACTTTTGGAAAAGCGTATCTGATTACCATTTGCGTTACGGTGTGCGGCGTGATTCTCTGTCTTGTGGTGACTGCCCCATGTGCCTATATGCTGTCTAAGAAAGACCTTTTCGGGCGGCGGGTGATCTCCTTCCTGTTAATTTTTACCATGCTGTTTAACGGCGGTATGATTGCCAGCTATGTCAACTATACTCAGATTTTCCATCTGAAAAACTCGTATCTGGCCTATATTATACCGAATCTGGTAACCAGCGCCTACACGATCATGCTTGTCCGATCTTATTTTCAGAGTTCTATACCGGATGAGTTGTATGAGTCGGCCCGTATTGACGGGGCTTCAGAGTTTGGCTGTTTTATTCGTATTGCCATCCCTCTGGCCAAGCCGATTCTGGCCACCATCGCTTTAATGCAGGGAATCGCCTACTGGAATGACTGGCAGAATGGTACATACTATATCAGCGATTATGGCAAGTGGGGTATTATGAACGTGTTAAACAGTATTAATAACAGCGCCAGCTATCTGTCAACGCTGACGACCCAAAGCGAGGGCGTGCCGACCACCACCATGCGTCTGGCCATTGCCGTCATCGGAATACTGCCTTTAATTTGTATTTATCCTTTATTCCAGAAATACTTTGTCAAAGGTATTACAATGGGAGCTATTAAAGGCTGAAACTTAACAATTAAAAAAATAAGCAACAGTCCGGCAGATTTTGCCGGACTGTTGTAAAATGGAGGAAAATTCATGTCTGAGATAAAAATGAGAACACGGATGCTTCCCAGTATGACCAATTATGAGGTGGAGCATTATCTGACGCGAAATGATATTATTTTTGTTCCTGTGGGGGTCAATGAAATGCACGGGGCCATGCCTCTGGATATTGAATATGTCATGGCAGAGGCCTACTCCCGCCTGATGGCGGAGCAGGTAGACGGCCTTGTCCTTCCAAACCTGGTCTATTTTACCGCCGGAGGGACAGTCATTGGCCGGGGAACGGTGTATATGAATATGCTGGACAGTATGAATTACTTAAAAAGTATCTGTTACAGCCTGCAAAATCAGGGATTTCGCCGGATCATTCTTGTGCCGGCTCACGGGGACAGTAAAATCATTATTAACGCGGTCATCAGCCAGTTTTTTGATGAGACAAAATGCCCCATGCTGTTTTTAGATCCGAGAGACGCTCTTAACAGAAACGGGGTTAAACTGCCCAGGCGTGATTTTTGTGATACAGATACGGTGACCCATGAGGATCATGTTGGCTGCGCCACGCTGGATCTTGGCTGCTATCAGATCTGCGGCCGCATTGACGACGTACCCACCGGAGAGGAAGTCAACCACCAGCCAGGCTCTTTATGTGACGCGGCTCTTGGGAATCCCGACAAGTGGCCTTTTGAGCCCATTGAAGGCTTTGATACCCTCCATGAGCTTCTTGGAACCTATATGCCTACGGCCATTTATTTTAAAGACTGGTCCAATCACGGCAGCCAGCCACTGCCTCTGACCAGGGAAGATGTGCGAAGAGAAGGGGCCATCGGGGAAAAGCTTCTTCGGGAAGCTTTTGAAAAGGTAAACTGGAAGAAGTACACCGACGGTCTGAGAAAAGCCGACCGGTTTTTCCAGGAAGTGGTGCTTCCAAAATACGGGGACGTCTTGCCTAAAAACAAGTTTTATCCGAATTTTTACAAGTAAGGGGGAACACAACAATGATGCCAGATGTGATCGGGACATGCTACGGAAAAGTGGAAGGAGTTCATGGAAATAACGCCGGCATTATGGTCTATAAGGGAATCCCCTATGCTGCCCCGCCGGTGGGAAAGCTGCGGTTTATGCCCCCTGTTTCTCCGGAAAAATGGGACGGGATACGTAAGTGTCATGAGTTTTCAAAAATCAGTCTTCAGCCCCGGCCAATGAGCGGCACGCCATTCGGAGATTTTTTTATTAAAGAATTTTATCCATATAAAGAGCCGCAAAGTGAAGACAGCCTGTATCTTAATGTATGGACGCCGGCAGACAGCGCCGGCGACAGACTTCCGGTGTGGCATTCCTATGGGAAGGGACAGCGGGGAATTATGCGGTTTAATGAAAATCAGACAGGGATGATCTTTAGAACCGGAAGGGAAATAGACATGATTACAGAATATCTTATAAAAGAACAATAAAGCGGACATTTGATGATTACAGTCTTTTTTGTCACAGTTCGGTTGCAGGGACAGGCTTCCGGGCTGTGATTGCTTTTTCGGGGATTTCGCACAAATTGACTATTTTTTTTGGATGGATTATAATAAAATATATTCAAAAAGGAGAAGACTGGATGTGCGGGGTGTAAAAATGAAGGAAAAAACTGCAAAAGAAAAAAAAATACAGAGATATATGTTAAAAACCTACCTGGTGATGGCATTTATCTCTGTTTTTGTCGGTCTGCTTCTGTGTATATTTATGGTCATCCGGGCCGGACGGTCCATTGTCCAGTCATCACAGGGAGAACTGGAAAAAGCCAAGCTTGCCATGGACAATATTTTTGGCCATATGGAAGATGTGCTGGATCAGATCTGTAAGGACAACCAGGTAGTGAGTATCGCTGATTTTTCGCCGGAACCCTACTATTACGGGGAAACCCTGATGGAAGTACTGGATTTGCTCCATTCCTTTGAAAGCAATATGGAGCTTTATGAAGAGATTGACAATATCTATTTTGTAGATGCCGCGTTGACTACCATGATAGGCAGTCAGGATATCTATCATGACGGAGAGTGTACGGCGCTTCTTGAGGACATGGGTCTTGACGGGGAATTTTTCACGACACAGGTAACACCGGACAAGGCGGCGCTTTATGTGATTCACAGTGGAACGTCCCAGGCACGGCTGTTTATGATTCAGGGGGTGTATAAAAGCTCTTATACAGTTCCGGATGCTTATATCCTTCTGGAAGGAGACATGGCATATATCGTGTCCATGTTAAATTTGTTTACATCAGAAGACGGCGGTATCTGTTATCTTGTCAGTGAGGAAACCGGCTATATCGGGACAGATTCTGAGGGAGCGCGGATGGTGGAAGCAGAAGGCCCCGGATGGGAAAGCGGGGGATTTACTTTTAACAGAGTTCCCTATACCTGTTCGGTTGCGGATTCTGTTTTTGGGGGACTGAAATACGTCTATGTGATTCCGGCGCTTTCCTACTATGAAGAAGCCCTGATTGTGGTGGGCTTTACCGTTATTAGTACAGTGGCTCTCCTTGTGTCCAGTGTGATTCTTGCCTGGCGGTTTACAAGAAAAAATATGGAGCCTCTGGAAAGGATGTCCGCTGTTTTAAGTGAATCCGGAGATCACGGCGCTCCCACGTCCTATGATCAGATGTTGCGGGATTTGTCGGCTCTTAACACCAAGGTGAAGGATTATGAAAAGGATCAGGATAAAAATGAGCTGTCTCAGATTCTTCTTGGTCAGGAAAAAGACCGGAAGAAGCTGATGGCCTATGAGGCCCAGTATAAGGATCAGATCGGGGACGGTTTTTATATTTTTGGAATACGGCTGGAAAATATTAACGAGCTTTCCGACGCCAATGTGCTGACCTTTTGCGTGCGGAATGTTTTCGGGGAGATTTTGGCGGAGCATGTGTTGTTATATCCTGTGGAAGGCTGGGACCGGGTGTATTTTCTTCTCCAGGGAGAGGAGAAGCTTCTCAGGGAAAAGATTGACCGGGCGATTTCCTATGTGGACGGGCAGCTTTCCATTGAAGTGGCCTGCGGCGTCAGCAGCTTTACGTCTTCCTTCCAGAAAATCGTGGAGGAAAAATTTCACGCCGATTATATGATCGAATATGTGGAGCTGACCCCGGAGCTTCGGCGGCAGATGTGGTATAGTGAGTCCGGAGGGGACGCCCATCTTAATCCCCAGGACTTCCGCTCGGATCTTAACCGGCTGATTCATCAGATTCTGATTCAGGATTATGTGGGAAGCCGGAAGCTCCTGGAAAAGATATGGACAGAGCATATTTACGTCCCGGATATGAAGCCGGACCGGAGCAAGAGCCGGATGCAGTCGGTACGCTATATTGTTCAGATCCCTTTTCGGGAGCGGTTTGGCAACAGTGAATATGCGAACCCGGAGCGAACCCTTTATGAGATGTATAAAACCGCGGATACAATGCTGGCCAGGATGGAGGAACAGGAAGAACCGGATACGGATGGAAGATCCACCTTTGAGCAGCTTAGGGAATATATTATTTCCAATGCCACAGATCCGTCCATTACCGCGGGAAGTGTCTGCGACGCTTTCCATCTGACGGCCTCCTACGCTTCAGGAATGTATAAAAAGTATGCCGGAGAAGGGATTTTGGACGCGATTCATAAGGAGCGGATACGCCAGGCCAAAAGCCTGTTAAAAAACGGAATGTCGGTACAGGATACGGCCAGAAAGGTGGGCTATCTGGATGCCAGAGGTTTTATACGCACCTTTAAAAAGTATGAGGGAATTACGCCTGGACAATATAAAAATATATAGGAGGCGGGGCTGTTGAAAAGAAGACGTGTTTTTTTGCTGATACTGACCCTGCTTTTGGGGGGAACGGCCTGCCATCCGTCATCGGCGCCGGATATTGGCGTGGCGCAGACAAAAGATGAGAGCATGGCGGACAGGCTGAAGCTGTCGGTGTTTTATGAGGAAGACACCAGTATGGCCATTGCGGAATATGATGAAAATGCCACCATACAGAAGATGGAGGAAGCTTTTAATATCGACTTTGAGTTTTATCATCCTTCCTGGGGGAGCGAGAGCCAGACCGTGGGGGATATGTTTTCTTCCGGGGACTTTTGCGATATCTTATATCTGTCCGGAAATTATAATTATAAAGGCGGGGACGAGGCGGCTATTGAAGACGGGGTTTACCGGGACCTGACGGCCCTGGCAGAAGCGTATATGCCCAATTACTATGCCCTTATTTCATCCGATGAAACCTTACGTCGGGCGGCTTACAATGACGATGGGAAGATTGTAGGACTTTTAGTGATTCCCTATGATCTGACAGAGGAGAAGGCAGATTCGCCGGTGACCATGGGCGGGCTTATGGTGCGCAAAGACTGGCTGGAAGAGGCCGGGCTGGATGTGCCGGTGACCTATAAAGACTGGGAGGAAATGCTGACCGTATTTAAAGACAGCTACGGCTGTACTCAGCCCTTTTATATGCCCGGTATGGGGTACAACAAGCAGTTTCCCGGATTTTCCGCCGGTCTGGGAGCCATCCCTTCCATGCAGATGAAAGACGGGAAGGTGGTCTATGGGACGGCCACGGAAGGATGGAAGGCTTATATTACTTTAATGGCCGACTGGTATGCCAGGGGGCTTATTGGGGCCGAGTATGTGGTCAATGATATTTACGGTATTGATGCCCAGGCCTGTATCCGGGAGGAATCCGGAGCCATGCTTTCTATTTATTATTATGCCGGCGAAATGGAGGCTCAGATTGGCGGAGACGCGGAGTTTTGCGCTGTTTTGTATCCGGTGACTGAGGAAGGACAGATCTCGCCAGGAAAAGACCGGCTGGATATTTTGGGCAAACGGAAAATATATGTGACTACCGGGGTGACGGATGAGGAGCTTCCCCATGTTTTAAGCTTTCTGGACCAGTTATACGATCCTGAAACCGCTTTTGATTTAAACTATGGTGTTGAGGGGGAAGACTACATCTACAATGACGCCGGGAAGATTGCGTTTACGGAGAAAATTACCGGAAGCGGGGAGTACACGCCCCGTCAGATGATGGAGGGAAGTCTTCTTCCCACAGCACTGATGGGGCTAAAGGATAGCCGGAGAGATCTTACCGGGATATCTGAGGAAGAAATACAGATGTGTGAAACATGGGCAAAGGACGGGGAAGATATTTATATACCGTCAGTGACGCTGACCGCCGCCGAACAGGAGATTTACGACAGAGTTATGCTGGATATTGAGCCTTATATGAAGGAAATGACCAACCGGATGATTGTGGGCGCCTCGGATATTGATAAAGAGTGGGACCGCTATATTGAGACAATGGCGCAGATGGGTCTTGAAGACGCGGTAAAGTGTTATCAGGACGCTTATAACCGGTATATGCACCGATAGGGTACTGCGGGCATTTTGCCTAAAATTGATAAAAATATTAAAAAATGTATACCGTCCCGGAGTTTTCGTGTATAATGGGTGTAGTTCGTAAAGCGAGGTGAATGGATATGATTTGCAGTCATTGTGGGACGGACAACAAAGACGACGCCATAAAATGCGTCCAATGTGGTGAGCCACTGAAGCCTGCGGCGGATAAAACAGAAGAAAAGAAGTCCAACGCTTCTTCCCGTATCCGAAAGATTTCTGTGGAGCGGGAGGAAACAAGACGGCTGGAAAAGGGGAAAAAGTCCAGGAAGGCCTCTGTGGACGGGAGGACCGGGGAGCTGCCGGATCTGTCACGGCACAGCCGGGGAGCTGCCATTGAAGACACACTGGATCTTACCAATTTCCATCTGGATGAAATAGAGCTTAAAGAAGAAAGTCTTGACGACAGTGATTTTGACGGGGAACCCATTTTCCTGGAAGGGGATGTGACCGACGGGGACACTCTTCCCACACCGGAACCGTTGCCCCCTTCCGGCGGGAGCAGTGACGGCTTTCGTAGAAAGAAGCGGTGGCTGTGGATTCTTATTGGCCTTGTAGCCGCGGCGCTCCTTATTGTTCTGTGTTCTGTGCTGATTTCATCACGCAAAGGCAGCGCCGGATATGCGGATCTGATTTTGGAGGGAAACAGGTATTTCCAGGAAGGAGACTATACGGCGGCAAGAGAATGCTATGAAGACGCCATCAGAGCTAATCCCAAAGGGACGGAGAGCTATCTTGGCCTGGCGGATATTTACGAGGCCCAGGGCGATCTGGCCCAGGGCGCCGAAATTTTGCGCCAGGGAGCCCAGGCTACCGGTAACAGTGATTTGCTGGAACAGGCGAAGGCGCTGGAGGCCGGCAGACCGCGGGAGACCGAGACAACCCCGGCGTCTGATACGGCAGGAACTGAGACAGACGCTCCGGAGGTTTTGTGGGAGACAGCGCCTTTGGATGAGGAGACATCCACGGACAATAGCGACGTGGCCTGGGTACTGGAGCCTTGTGTTGTCGCGGATAATATTTTGCCGGTCATTGGTTGCGCCCAGGGGGACGACGTTTACAGTCTGGATGTGAGCATGATCATCCGGGACGGACAGGCAGGCCTGATCCGGGATGACGGCACAGTAGTGGTAGAGCCGGTGTACCGGTACATTCTGCTGTGCGGTGGAAAGCTTTATGGCATTCTTCCGGATGGCAGCAGCGTCGGGTTTAACAGTGATTATACAGCAGATCCTCAGTCTCCCCACAGTCATACAGGCGCGGTATACAGCTATCTGTGGGATACAAACGATCAGGTGATTTATCGTATTGTCCGTCAGGGGGAAGAGACTTACGTGGAGGAGACGGCCTGTGAGATTGGAGAAAATGTTCTGGTGCCTGTCATTTCCGGGACACGGGAGGACTATACTATTGAAGGCGCCCTTTATGCCGTAGCCGGCTCCGGGGGCCTGGTGACAGATTTTATTTATGAGTCAGCGGCGTCTGTCTCCACGGAAGGCTTCCTTGGCGTCTGCCGTGGGGGCTTATGGGGCTTTTGTAATGGGGAAGGCGTTGAAGTGATTCCCTGTCAGTATGAGGGCTCTAATGCTTTGAACCTGTCGGATTCCGAGGGGATCAGCTATGTTCAGGGCCCGGCATATTCTTATAGCGACGGTCTGGTGGCAGTGAAAAAAGCCGGCATATGGGGGTATCTGGATATGAGCGGCGCAGTGGCCGCGCCCTTTATCTTTCAGGAGGCACGGCCGTCCCATGGCCAGGGCGCCTGGGTGAAATATGAGGATCAGTGGGGAAGGATTTCCCTTGGTCAATAAAAGAGGAACCCCCTCAGTCATCTAATTTGATGATTGAGGGAGTTCCTTTCTTATTGGATATTTAGTTTCCACATTCAATACTGATCTGATTAAACCGGGAGAGAAGCATATCCACTGTCAGCCCGGCTTTTTCATCGCCGGATTTGTCGATAATGTAATTCCCCTGGTGCATCATGAGGAGACGGTTGCCGTATTCTACCGCGTAGCGGAGATTGTGGGTCACCATCATGGTGGTGAGATGTTTTTCCCGGACGATTTTATCTGTCAGTTCCATAATCAGATCTGCGGTTTTCGGGTCCAGAGCCGCCGTATGCTCGTCGAGAATAAGAAACTCGATGGGCGTCATGGTGGACATGAGAAGTGCCATGGCCTGGCGCTGGCCGCCGGACAGGGCGCCTACTTTCGTGTCCAGCTTGTTTTCCAGGCCAAGCCCAAGCTGGGAGAGAAGCTCCCGGTAATGGCCGATCCTCTTTTTGTTGGTGCCTGGCCGCAGGTTAAAAGAGTTGCCTTTATTATCCGCCAGCGACATATTTTCCAGGATGGTCATAGAAGGGCAGGTGCCTGTAGCCGGATTTTGGAAGACCCTGCCAATGCGGGCATAGCGGCGGAAATCTTTGGCTTTTGTAATATCTTTGCCGTGGATGACAATGGAGCCGCTTTCAATGGGAATACTTCCGCAGATAATGTTGAGCAGGGACGTCTTTCCGGACCCGTTGCTGCCAATAATGGAAATAAAATCCCCGTCGTTGACGGTAAGGTTAAAATCGGAAAAAAGGCACATTTCATTTACTGTTCCGGGATTATAGTATTTATGGATATGTTTCAGTTCAAGCATTGATCTTCACCTTCTTTTTGCGGTCATGGCTGATGACAAGAATGATCAGGAGCAGCGCCGCGGTAATTAATTTAACAAAATCCGGTTCAAGGAAGTTTAAGGCGATGGCCACGCAGGCTTTGTACAGGATGGAGCCGATTAGCACGGAAGATGTTACACGAAGGATAGTAACGTTTTTAAACAGGTTTGTCCCGATGATGACGCTGGCAAGGCCGATGACCATAGTTCCGGTGCCGCTGGAAATATCAAAGTATCCTTCTTCGTGGGCGTAAACAGCGCCGCCTAAAGCTACAAGGCCGTTGGAGATGGCCAGTCCCACAATTTTTACAAGTCCCTTGTCTTTGGCAAGACATGTGACAAGAGTGTCGTTATCGCCCACCGCCCGGAGCAGATAGCCGGAGCGGGTATTCATATACAGATCCAGAAGATATTTTGCGATAAGGGTAATGATCAGAATAATGATCAGGGTCATATATGGGCGCAGGCCGTTGGGAATAATCCCGTTGATAAAGTCATTATTAAATATGGTCTGGCTTGTAAAAAGCGGGATATTGGCCTGACCGGCAATTTTCAGATTGATGGTATACAATGCGGTCATCATAATAATTCCAGACAAAAGATCCCGGACTTTAAGTTTAACATGGATCAGGCCGGTGCAGATTCCAGCGAGAATCCCGGCGGCAAAGGCTGCCAGCAGGGAAAGGTAAGGATTGATCCCATTTTTTATGAGAACTGCGGCCACGGCAGCCCCCAAAGGGAAACTGCCGTCTACGGTCAGATCGGGAAAATCAAGAATTTTATATGTAATATAAACACCCAGAGCCATGATCCCGTAGATCAGGCCCTGTTCCAGTACACCTAAAAGAACAGTCATGATTTAATCTCTCCCCAGTGATTATTCGGCGGTGATCTCTGTAAAGATCTCAGCGTTTTCTAAAAGTGATGCATCAACGCTCAGTCCAAGTTCATCGGCAACCGCCTGATTAAAATAAGTATTATAATTTTCAAATGTTTCATAAGGCATCTCGCTGGCCGTGGATTCTCCCTTTAAAATCTGGGCGGCCATCTGACCTGTCTTTTTGCCAAGCTCAATATAATCAATGCCGGCGGCGGCCAGGCAGCCGATCTTTACCTGCTCGATCTCGCTGCCAAAAACAGGGATATTTTTTTCTGTCGCTTTGGCCAGGATAGTCGGAAGGCCCTGGACAACAGTGTTGTCGGTCAGGTTGCTGACACAGTCAACGTCAGACAGCATGTTGTCGGCGGCCAGAGGAATATCGGCGCTGGTGGAAATACCTACGTCAACGATCTCAAAACCGTAGTCCGGCGCTTTTTCTTTGTATTCTGCGATGGTTGCCACAGAGTTTACTTCGCTGGTGGTATACATAATGCCGATTTTTGTGGCGTCGGGAAGCATGTTCCGGATCAGCTCAAGCTGGGCGTCCACAGGAAGTTTATCACTTGTTCCGGTCACATTGCCTACAGGCATTCTACTGTCATCTACAAGCTCGGCGGCCTGAGGGTCTGTGACTGCGGTATAAACTACAGGGATACCGGTGTCCATGGCGGCGTTATAGCAGCTTAAAGCGCTTGGCGTGGCGATGGCGCAGATCAGATCCGGATTTTCGGAAATAAATTTAGAAGCGATCTGGCTGCTCATACCGGAATCTGCCTGGGCGTTCTGGTAATCAATCGTCAGATTTTCACCCTCCACAATGCCTTCCTCTGCCAGTCCTGCTAAAAAGCCCTCCCGGCAGTTATCCAGAGAGCCGTGCTGAGCATACTGGGTAATACAGATTTTATAGCTTTCACCGTCGGCGGAGACAGCTTCCCCGCTCTGGGCCTCCTGAGTCTGTCCGGCGGAGGCCGTATCTGAGCCTGCGCTGGTAGAACTGCTCTGGCAGGCGGATAAAGTACACATACCTAAAGTCATTGTTAATAAAGCTGCGATCATTTTCTTATTCATAATAGAACCTCCTGTTGTTTTTCACACAGCAGCCAGACACTTGCTGTATGGCTGCGTAAGAACGTGATTCAGGTGTTCGCAGGCTTCTTTGGCGAAGCAAAACTTTAAATAAGCCTGCGAAAGTTACTGCTCACTGACTTGTCAGTGAACCGTAACAACCTCCTTAATCCGGTGGGATATTTTGTCTGCCTGCGGAAATAAAAAAATCCCAAGCATGATATAATGCTTGAGACGGTAGATTCGTTCCGCGGTGCCACTCAAATTGACTTTCGCCCTCTTTTTTATGTACTGACATACACACCTTATTGATAACGGGTTTGGTTCCCGGCAGCGCCTACTTTCAAAAGATTTTGGGCTGCCCTCGAAAGGCCATTCAGCTTTAGACGCCATACTGCCTTCCCACCATCGGCAGCTCTCTGTGATTTTGTCTGTAAAGCCTACTTTTCTTTCTCATCGGTTTAATGCGTTAAATTAATTTTTTTTAGCATAATACATTTAGGTACAAATGTCAAGCACAAAAAAGCGTAAGAAACATAGACTTGGGACTAGCCGTTGGACAAAATGCCTGGTAAAATAGAGAAAAGACGAGGAGGGAGTATTTTATGAAAGAGGAGAAAACAACAAAAAAACATAGGGGATGGGTGATTTTTAAAAGAATTACGGGGGTAGTGCTGATCTTGATTTTTCTTGCGGTAGCTGCTGCCGGGGCACTTGTAGGCTATTTAAGTCTCAGGGAATATAAGCCTGGGGATATTGAGGCTGTCACTGTGGAAGGAGAAGGGGGAAAAACTGTCCGGTTTGGTGAGGAGATCACAGTGCTGACCTTTAATACAGGATATGGCGCTTTGGATGCTGGGGAAGATTTTTTTATGGACGGCGGCAGCGGCGTCAACGCGGATTCTGTGGAACAGGTGAATGCCAATATCGCAGGTATTTCCGGTATTATCAGTGAAGTGGACGCGGATGTTGTTTTTTTACAGGAAGTAGATAGGGATTCAAACCGGTCAAAACATGTGGATCAGGCTGAGATTTACGCAGGCCTTGAGGCAGATGACAGTTTTGCCTATGCCACAAATTTTCGCTGTGATTTTATACCTTATCCTATTCCGCCCATTGGGAAGGTGGAGGCTGGTCTTGTAACATTGTCTAAATTCCAGACGTTGGAGGCGGAGCGGATCGCGCTGCCCACAACTTATACCTGGCCAGTGCGTGTGGCACAACTTAAACGGTGCCTTCTCTTGGAGCGTATTCCCATTCATAACAGTGATAAACAGCTCGTCATTGTAAATCTCCATCTGGAGGCTTATGATGACGGGGAGGCGAAAATTGCTCAGACACAAGAACTTGCCAATGTTTTAAAAAGTGAGTATGAGAAGGGAAACTACTGTATTGCAGGGGGCGATTTTAATCAGTTCCTGCCGTCTGTGGATGAAGACCGCTATCCGGTTATCAACGAAGAATATTTCCAGGCCAAGGTGCTGGACGGAAGTCTCTTTGGATCTGACTGGAATTTTCTGGCTGATGATTCTGTGCCCACAGCCCGGCTTCTTAATCAGCCTTATGATCCGTCAGATTCGTCAACACAGTACTATATGCTGGACGGTTTTATAACATCTCCAAATGTTTCAGTCAATCTTGTCCAGACGTTAGATGAAGGATTTGAGTACAGTGATCATAACCCCATGCTTTTAAATGTTACCCTGATTGGTGAAGAAAATATTGAGGAGAGCGAGGAGTGATTCCCTTGGAATCTGTGAAAATATTGTATGAAGATCCGTGGATTTTGGTCGTAGTCAAGCCTCCGGGAATGGCGTCACAGCCGGAGCGGTCCACAGCCATGGATATGGTCAGTTACCTGAAAAATTATATTTCCCGTAAGGAAGGACAAAAAAACCCCTATGTGGCGGCGGTTCACCGATTGGACCGTCCGGTGGGCGGCGTTATGGTATACGCCAGGACACCGGAGTCGGCGTCAGCACTGAGCCGTCAGATCGCCGGAAGAACTGTAAGAAAGGAGTATCTGGCGGTTGTGTGCGGCAGCCCTGAAAAATCGGAGGGGGTTTTGGAAGACTGGCTTTTGCGCAACGGAAAAACTAATGTTTCAGAGGTGGTGCCTCCAGGAACTTTGGAAGGAAAGTTGGCCCGTCTCTCTTACAAGATTTTAGCCCGGAATGACCAGGGATACACTCTTGTCAGTGTCCATCTGGAAACCGGGCGCCATCATCAGATTCGCGTCCAGATGGCTGCCGCTAAAACTCCTGTGGCCGGCGACCGGCGCTACGGCGGAGGTAATGCCGGGAATTTCCGGGATATAGGGCTGTTTTCCTGCAAGCTGTCTTTTAAACATCCTGGGACAAAGAAAATGATGGAATTTCAGGCCAAGCCTCAATGGGGACCGTTTTTATTGTTTTCTGATGTTTTTGACATCAGTGATCATGCATAGAATATTTTCAGAACACACATACTAAAGCCATAAAAACTGTCGAAGATTTATGGAAAGAGATGTGGGTTAATGAGCCGCAAGTCCGCACAGAAATATAAGAAGCTTTTTTTGGTCACTTTTGTGGCTGTGATCGTTTATGTTGTTTTAAAATATCTTTTGCCTTTGGTACTGCCTTTTGTTCTGGCTTACTTTATCTGTCGTTTGTTTTATCCTTGGGCTCTTCGTCTGTGGAAAAAGACGCATATTCCCCTGGGGATCTGTTCAGCGCTGTGCGTTGGGCTTTTTTCACTGGCAGTTGTGGCTGTGATCGGTCTGGCCGGCTGGTATCTGCTGACCCAGCTTGGCCAGATTTCAGGCAGCTTTTCTCAGCTTGGTCAATGGATGAACCGCACCTGGGATCAGATCTGTACTTTTTTATCAACGATGGCCGGGGATGAGGACGGGGCTGTCTACACGGCACTGTGCGCCTGGGGAGAATCTATCTTTGCCAAAGCGCAGGAAAAAATACCGGAGTTTCTGGCAGGCGCTGCCGCAGATTTCCTTCGGGGAACAGGAAAGTTTTTTGTGATTTTTGTTGTGGCTGCCGTAGGTTCGGTGTTGCTGATGAAAAATAAACAGCGCATAAAAAGGCAGCTTTTATCCAATATTTTTGCCCGTGAGATCACTTCGCTGACTGCCAGGATCTATCAGGTCAGCGCCGGATTTTTCAGGTGCCAGTTGACAATCATTGGCATTATCGCTGTTATATTAAGTCTCGGCCTGACGCTTTCCGGCAGCCATTATGGCGTGCTGTTGGGCATTATCATCGCTTTTTTGGATGCGCTGCCGGTTATCGGAAGCGGCACAGTGCTTTTGCCCTGGGCGGTGTTCGTATTTCTTAATGGAAGTTATGTGAAAGCGGCTGTCCTGGTGATTTTGTATGTATTGGCCACTATTGTGAGGGAGGTCCTGGAACCCAGACTTATGGGAAATAAGCTTGGAATCAATGAGTTTTATATGCTTATGGCAACGTTTACAGGGTTGGCATTGTTTGGTGTCTGGGGAATTTTTCTGGGACCTCTTGGGATGGTCATGATTCTGGAGATTCTAAAGCAGCTTGAAGATCTGTACGCGGAATGTGGATAAGCGCCATACGTCTGGTTTTATAAAAAATCCTCTGCAAGTAAACCTGCACCGTATTTTTATTCCCGCAGGCAGTGGGCCAAGCGGACACACTCGCGCGTCCATTTGGCGGTACTGTGTGCCAGTGGCACACGTTTAGCACCGACCGTAGCGGAGTGAAGACCAAATACCCCGCCCCTTGGGGTGCTGTTAGCTTGATGCCCCGTTGCTTGCAGCGGGGTATTTGACTAAACCAGCCGCATGGCTGAATCGTTACATAAACTGTGATCGGGAGTGAAAATACAGAGTTGACAAACCCTGTTTTTTGGCATAGAATAAGCTGTACACAGCGATGAAAGGGAATAGTACGCAGCGCAGTTATCCACAGAGAGAAGACGGTTGGTGAGAAGTCTTTATGGACGGCAGCGGAACCGGCCCCGGAGCTTCATGCGATGAGTATGACGTTATCCGGCGTTAACGGAGAAAAGAGCGATCCAGGACATTTTGGCCTGGTTAATTAGGGTGGTACCGCCGAAAGGAAATGATAAAACCTTTTGGTCCCTTGTTTTACCAGTATAGGTAAGCGGGGATCAGAAGGTTTTTTTCATAGGAAACTGTGTTTCTTATGATACAAAAAATGCTCCGCAAAGCTCACACTGCGGCGGGGCGGTATAAATGTTGAGGAAGGAGATTAACATGGCTAAGGATAAGAAATTAGTGGAGGCCATCACATCCATGGAAGACGATTTCGCGAAATGGTATACGGATGTGGTAAAAAAAGCGGATTTAATGGATTATACCAGTGTGAAGGGATGTATGGTATTTAAGCCGGCAGGTTATGCCCTGTGGGAAAATATCCAGCATGAACTGGACCGACGGTTTAAAGAGACCGGTGTGGAGAATGTTTACCTGCCCCTGTTTATTCCTGAAAGTCTTCTCCAGAAGGAGAAAGATCATGTGGAAGGGTTTGCGCCGGAAGTGGCCTGGGTGACTCACGGCGGTCTGGAAGAACTGCCGGAGCGTATGTGTGTGCGCCCCACATCGGAGACGCTTTTCTGCGATTTTTATGCAAAGGAAATCCAGTCTTACAGAGACCTGCCAAAGATTTATAATCAGTGGTGTTCTGTTGTGCGCTGGGAGAAAGAGACCCGTCCGTTCCTCCGTTCAAGAGAGTTTTTATGGCAGGAAGGTCATACAGCTCACGCTACAGCCCAGGAGGCTCAGGAGAGAACAGAGCAGATGCTTCATCTGTACGCAGATTTCTGTGAGGAAGTTCTGGCCATCCCTGTCGTTCGGGGACGCAAGACAGATAAAGAGAAGTTTGCCGGCGCCGAGGCCACATATACGATTGAAGCTCTCATGCATGATGGCAAGGCTTTGCAGTCCGGAACAAGCCACAATTTTGGCGATGGATTTGCGAAGGCTTTTGGTATTCAGTATACAGATAAAGATAATAAACTCCAGTATGTACATCAGACATCCTGGGGAATGACAACCCGTCTCATCGGGGCCATCATTATGGTTCACGGAGATAACAGCGGACTGGTGCTGCCGCCGAGAATCGCGCCGGTACAGGTGATGATCGTTCCTGTAGCCCAGCACAAAGAAGGCGTTCTGGACAAAGCCTACGAATTAAGAGACCGTCTCTCCAATTTCAAGGTGAAAGTGGATGATTCAGATAAGAGTCCGGGATGGAAATTTGCCGAGGCTGAAATGAGAGGCATTCCTGTCCGTATTGAGATCGGCCCCAAGGATATTGAGGCGAACCAGGCTGTGATCGTGCGCCGTGACAACCGGGAAAAACAGGTAGTTTCTCTGGATACCCTGGAGGAGAGCGTTGCCAATACCCTGGATACGATGCAGAGAGAAATGCTTGAGCGGGCAAGAGCCCATCGGGACAGCCACACTTACACGGCAACTAATTATGAAGAATTTAAAGCTATTATTGCCAACAAACCAGGCTTTGTAAAAGCTATGTGGTGCGGTGATCAGGCATGTGAAGATAAGATTAAAGAAGAGACAACGGCAACTTCCAGATGTATGCCTTTTGCTCAGGAACATATTTCAGATGTGTGCGTGTGCTGCGGTAAGCCGGCTAAAGCTATGGTTTACTGGGGCAAAGCGTATTAATTTTTGCCTAACAGTTCAGCGCGAAAGCGCAAGTGTGCTTTCGCGCTGAACTGTTGCATTTTCTGCGGCTGTGAGCCGGCAGACCAATACCCCGCCATAATCAGGCGGTTATTTATCATAATCGTTAAGATATCGTTTCACTTCAAGCATTTCATCTCTAAGCTGGGCAGCCAGTTCGAAATTTAAGTCCGCGGCGGCGGAATGCATTTTCTTGGTCAGCTTGGCGGCCAGTTCTTTCAGCTCTTTCTTTGTCATAGATTCCAGATCTTTGGCCATTTCCTTCTCATCTTTTTCTGCAGTCTTTGAAATACTGATCAAATCACGCACAGCCTTTTTGATTGTCTGAGGAGTGATGCCGTGATCTTCATTATATTTTTGCTGGATGGTCCGGCGGCGGTTCGTTTCGCTGATAGCCCTGTCCATGGAGTCGGTGATCGTATCCGCGTACATAATTACATGTCCGTCCACATTTCTGGCGGCCCGGCCGATGGTCTGGATCAGGGAAGTCTCAGAGCGTAGGAAACCTTCTTTGTCCGCGTCGAGGATGGCGACAAGGGTGATTTCCGGGATATCCAGCCCCTCACGGAGCAGGTTGATACCTACCAGGACGTCAAAAACATTCATCCGAAGGTCGCGGACGATCTCTGTCCGCTCAAGAGTATCAATATCTGAATGGAGATATTTTACACGTATTCCCAGCTCTTTCATGTAATCGGTCAGATCTTCCGCCATTCGTTTTGTCAGTGTGGTGATCAGAACCTTATTGCCTTTGGCTGTTTCTTTATTGACCTCAGACACAAGGTCATCTATCTGACCTTCCACAGGGCGGACACTGATCTGGGGGTCAAGGAGTCCTGTGGGGCGGATAATCTGTTCGGCGCGGAGAAGTTCATGTTCTTTTTCGTAATCTCCGGGAGTGGCAGAGACAAAAAGCATCTGGTCAATTTTAGATTCAAACTCCTGGAAATTTAAAGGCCGGTTGTCTTTGGCGGAGGGCAGACGGAAACCGTAATCCACCAGGGTGGTTTTCCGGGACTGGTCTCCGGCGTACATACCTCTGACCTGGGGGATGGTCATGTGGGACTCGTCCACGATAATGAGGAAATCATCGGGAAAGTAATCAATGAGGGTGTAGGGCGGCTGGCCCGGTTTTAATCCGGAAAGATGCATGGAGTAGTTTTCAATGCCGGAGCAAAACCCGGTTTCCCGCATCATTTCAATATCAAAATTGGTTCGCTCCGAGATACGCTGGGCCTCCAGGAGCTTGTCCTCGCTTTTAAAGTAGCGCACCCGTTCCTCAAGTTCCGCCTCAATATCTTTGATGGCCCGCTCCATCTGTTCCTGGGGCACAACGTAGTGGGATGCGGGAAAGATGGAAATGTGCATTAAATATGCTTTGACTTCCCCGGTGAGAGGGTCAAATTCCGCGATCCGGTCAACCTCGTCGCCGAAAAATTCCACCCGGACGGCGGTATCGGTGGCCGCTGCCGGAAATATCTCCAGAACGTCGCCGTGGACGCGGAAGGTACCACGCTTAAAATCCATGTCGTTGCGGGTATACTGCATATCAATGAGTTTGCGTATAGTCTCATCCCGGTCCTTGACCATTCCGGGACGGAGAGAAACAACCATTTTCTGGTAGTCGATAGGACTTCCCAGACCGTAGATGCAGGATACCGACGAGACGATAATCACATCTTTGCGCTCAGACAGAGCCGCAGTGGCAGAGTGGCGCAGTTTATCAATCTCATCGTTGATGGCGGAATCTTTTTCAATATAAGTGTCGGAAGACGGGACATAAGCCTCCGGCTGATAATAGTCGTAGTAGGAGACAAAATATTCCACCGCATTGTTTGGAAAAAATTCCTTAAATTCGCCGTAGAGCTGAGCGGCCAGGGTCTTGTTGTGGGCCAATATCAGTGTCGGCTTGTTCAACTGCTGGATAATGTTGGCCATGGTAAATGTTTTTCCTGAGCCGGTAACGCCCAGCAGGGTTTCAAACTGATTGCCCTCCTTAAAACCTTTGACCAGTTCTTCAATGGCCTGGGGCTGGTCGCCGGTGGGTTTGTATTCTGATACTAATTCAAAATGATCCATGATTTTACCCTTCTATTTTTTTCTTCTAATTCACCTTTAAGCCGAAAATGGTTATATTCAATAACTTTATTAGAAAGTTCTATAGGAACAATTTCTGATACTGCTGTAACTGCCGGATTCTTTTCAACTATCAACACCCTCTCTTCTTCATCTAAAACTTTAATTTCATACCCAAAATCTTCTACAAGTCCAATCACATTCTCCTGTAAATACTGATATTCAGCATCACAATCTTCTACTATATACATGTATTTATCATTGCATAACCATATTAAATTTGAAATATATTCTAAATAATTTAATACAACATTTATATCTTCAATATTCTTTTTTACTTCACCAAATGTAATGCATAAACTTTTTCTTATTTCTCTACAACTAGTACACCTCCCCCTATATTTCCAATCTCGAATACAGTACTCATCAATAATCTCTTCCAACGTCCATCCATCTATAGAATGCTTTGACAATAATGTTTCTATCCTGTCAAGTTGATAAGCAATATCTTCTTTTTCTGCTAGGATTTCAAAAATATTTTTTCTTCCCATTTGTATATATCTCCTATTCTTTATGAATGTGAAGTTGACTATCTTCATACCTATTCAACAAAACTATTATCTAATGTTTGTCCTCATCTTTCGCTTCTAACAATATACGGTCAAAATCACTCTGATATAGCCTGTCTTGTTTTACACGGTATTTTTCAAACTCACTTAACGCATGTTCTTCCGCTATTTGAGCCGATATACTTCCTGCATGCGTCAAAATTTCTTTCTTCGATAATCTTAAAATGCCCTCAAATTGCTCGGCCCAATCTTCCATCGTCATAGGAATATGTTCTTCTGCGCGCATTTCCGCCAAATCTAAATAAGCATTAACAATTCGAGCCATAGCCGAAAGTTCCTGTTCGGTCAAGTAGTTTTTTGCAACTGTAACATCAAATCTTTGTATTTTACCATTAGGGGCATCCTTCCATGTCTGTAAACCCATGTGTTCTTTTTCGCTATCCGCTCTATGATAGATTACCTCTGCCGCTGTTTCCCCATGAATCGCCCAGTGTAATTGGTTTTGAACCTTTGCAAAAAACATTCTTGTTGTTTGTGCCTTTGGATCATAATCTATACTAGTTGCATAAATATCTGTGATTTTCTGATAAAATCTTCTTTCAGATAATCGGATCTCACGAATTCTTTGCAGATGCTCTTCGAAATAGTCCTTTGTCAGTACAGTTCCAAAGTTTTTTAGTCGTTCATCATCCATAGTATAACCTTTTATAGTGAATTCTTCTATAATTCCATTCGCCCATTTTCGGAACTGAACTGCTCGCGGAGAATCGACCTTATTTCCCACAGCAATAATTGCTTTTAAATTATAATGATTTGTGTTATAGCTCTTCCCATCTGAAGCAGTTATTCGAAATTTTCGAATAACTGAATTCTCATCTAGTTCTCCATCAGCAAATATCTTCTTCAGATGATAATTAATCGTGTGAGTTTCCACATTGTAAAGAAGCCCCATCATTTTCTGGGTCAGCCAAACATTTTCATCAAAATATATAGCATTAACATCACTTTCTCCCGTAGCAGTAATAAATGTCAAATACTCTGCTGCCGAAGAACGCACAATAGATATTTCTTTTTTCTTTTTCATATTCTTCACCTTTAAATTTAATAGCATTTTACCATTACAAATTTTTCCTGCAAAAAGTCACAAAATCATTTTGTCCGCCTGGCCTCATCTTGCCCGCTTTGAGTTGTTCTGTCTGTAAAAAACGACCGCATTTTCCTCTCGGTGATCCTGTCATTGCCTCCGATCTCCCCGAAGAGGAGAGGTGATGCCGGGTTATGGAGAGCAAAATTTTTATGGGCCAGCGGCTCATTGTAGTTGGCATAGCAGTAGGCGCAAAGATTGATGCAGGTATTATACGCGCCAATATCAATACTGGACACACAGCCGCATTCTTTTCTCTGGCCGGGATCCTTTCTGACATTGAGTGGACGCCCGGTAATCCGGTGAAGTAATACGGGGTCGATGCAGCGGCCATGTTCAATCCCGTAAGGGGAAAGGTCGACAGCTTCACCGCAGGTGGAAAGTTCCATCCCGCAATTACGGGCAATGCCGGAAAAATGTCCGGCAATTCGGTACATATCTTCAGTCCGGATTTCTTTAAGGGTAAGACGTTCTTTGTGCCGGGCTGTATTGCGGTAGCTGTCGATAAAGCTGATGACACACTTTTTGGTGTATCCTTTTAGCGTCTGGGCCATCTGCTGAAAGGATTGGATATGCCGGTCTATAGTATACTGTCTGTTGAGCAAAATGGGATCGTACCGCCAGATTACCCGTTCATATCCGATAGCTTTGGACAGAGCGATAAAAGCCGGAATGAGAACGTCTTTTTTGGACGGCAGCCCCGGCTCAATATCCTGGTCATAGGGTGTAAGGGTAAATTGAAAATAATAATTATAGTCTTTCAATTCGCTCAGATGCTCCAGCATGGGAACAGGGTTTTTGGTCCAAAACACGATGGCGTCCACTACTTGAGGGGACAGGGGGACGCGGCTGATCTGATGGAAGTTGACCGGATTGCGCACAAGGACATACTGCTCTTTCAGGCGGTTAAAAAACCACGGTGAGTAAAGAGCGGGAATGTCAGTCCTGCGGCTGACGCTGATGATCATAGGGACGGCCTCCTCCCAATATAAGTTGCAGGGTTTCCAATGTTTTTCCCTATTATAGCACCTGGAAGGATAAAAGTACATATGTTCTGTTTAGACGCCGAGATTTTTTTGACAGTTCAGTTCATCAGGAATGGCGCGGACTGAACTGTTACGATTTTTTCGCCTCCAACGGTTTCATTCAAGTAACTATACCACTTTGTTGTGCCTACTTTACCAATTGCCAGGGCTGGATTAATATAAGATTAAAGATAAACATTGAAGCAGGAGAAAGAGATTCTCCGGATGTGAGCAAAAAGCTACCTCAGCCTGCGGGACAGCGTGCGGCACTGGAGACAAGAAGTAAATGGCTGAAATATCCCTGCAGGCACCTATACCTGCGGGGATATTTCGATGATACTGGATCACAGAATTCAGGAGAAAGGAAAGAAATACTATGGAATATTTTGTGTTTCAGTGGCATATTACAGAAGCCTGTGACCAGCGATGCAGGCATTGTTATATTTACGCTTTAGGAAGTCATGCCAAATTTAAAGAAATGTCCCTGGAAGACATGGTAACAGTGATTGAAAATTGTAAAACTTTTTGTGAAAAAGCAGGGAGGCTTCCCTATCTTTATATAACCGGCGGTGATCCCATTCTGCATCCGAATTTCTGGACACTGATGAAAATTCTTAAAGTGTCGGAAATTCCTTTTGCTCTTATGGGAAATCCTTTTCATCTCACAGAGGATGTATGCCGCCGTCTGTAAGAGTGCGGCTGCCGAAAATACCAGTTATCACTGGATGGACTGAAGGAAACCCATGACGGCATTCGCCAGCAGCCCGGTTCCTATGATGCCACCATGGCGGCGATCCCCATGCTCAGAAATGCGGGAATTGACGTGGCCATTATGACTACCGTATCTAAATGGAATGTCCATGATATTCCCAAACTGGTGGATGAAGTTGTGAAAAATAAAGCAGATATTTTTGCTTTCGCAAGATACTGCCCGTCAAAAGAGGACAGGGATGTGTGCTGTTCACCGGAAGAATACAGGAATATGATGGAACAGTGCTGGGAGAAATTCCAGAAATACGAAGCCAGGGGCTGCGAGACAACCTTTAACCTGAAAGATCATCTGTGGACACTGTTCCTCTATGAAAAGGGATTGTTTAATCCTAAAGCATACCCGGACTTGGAAACGGGAAAATTGTTCCCAAAGGCTATTTTATTACCGATGAGTGTATAAGTTGTGGGAAATGCGCACAGGTTTGTCCGCAAAATGCCATTGCAACAGGCAGTCCCAGCATTATCCGCCAGGAACATTGTCTCCATTGCGGAAACTGCTTTGAACATTGCCCGGTGTCCGCCATCAGGCGCAATTAAAGATTTTAGGACGGAACACACTTGTCTGATGATATAAAGGTTGGTAACTGGCCATTTTACTGCATTTTTAGTAATTATTCTTTCCCAGCAAAAATCGTGCGCATCCTCCGGAGGGTTTATAGTAAACGACAAATATATTTGTCGTTTACTATAAACCCTCCGGCAGTCTAAGACAGGCTGTCGGGGATTTCTTTTTCATTTGTTCTACCGCTAATGTAACAGTTCAGCCCGCGCCTACGCTGCGGCGCGCTTACGCGCTGATTCGCGGCTTACGCCGCTCCTTTGCTCATTTTCAGGCGCTCTGCTAATCAGAGCAGAACTGTTCCCCGCTAATTAATTATTTCATTGCAGCTCTTGATATATCCATTAGATTGTGCTATAAGAAAACAAGAAATCTGCAGAAATGGCAAGGCAGTTTAAAATGTAATGAGGAGGGCCGGGGAGGTAGAAAATGAATATTTTGGGAATTGATATTGGAACAACGTCCATCTGTATGGTTTTATATGATCCGAAAAAGCATAAGATTGTTGAGATGCAAAGCGTTCAAAATGCTTTTCTCTCTGCAGGAAATTTTTTGCAGGACGCTGATGAAATTGTGAAAAAAGTCGAAGAAATGCTTAAAAAATGGGAAAGTTTTTCTTTTGACGCCGTGGGGATTTCCAGTCAGATGCACGGAATTGTCTATGTCAGCGATTCCGGCAGGGCTGTGTCACCTTTGTATACATGGAAAAATCCATGGGGGAACTGCACTTTTAAAAATGGGGAAAGTTTTGCCCGGTACCTTACGGGGAGAACCGGATATCCCTTATATACCGGATATGGTACAGTCACCCATTTTTATCTTCAGACAACGGGGGACATTTCCGGGGACGCTGTCGGATTTGTGGATATTGGGGATTATCTGGCCATGAGACTGACTGGCGCTAAAAACCCTGTGGTGAATCCCAGTGTAGGAGCAAGTTTTGGCGGCTTTAACAACAGCCTGGGAAATTTTGATATGGAGGTCATTGAAAAGGCGGGAGTAAATATAGGGTTTTATCCTCGGATCTGCACGTGGACAGAGGTTGTGGGCCATTATCATGGGAAAAAAGTATTTACAGCCCTTGGGGATCATCAGGCCAGCTTTCTGGCTGCGGTTGAGGACCGGAAAAGAAGTATCGGCGTTAATGTGGGAACCGGGGCACAGGTGTCGGTCTATGCCTCGGATTTGTTGGATGAAGCAGATTTTTTTGATAGAAAGACAGGCTCTTCTATAGATATCCGCCCATTTCCCAGAGAAGGATACTTGTATACAGGCGCATCGTTAAATGGTGGAAAGGTTTACGAACGCCTGGCCCTGTTTTTTCAGGAGGTATGCCGGCAGTTTACCGGAATAACGCCGGATATCTATGAAAAGATGGAGCAAATTGCCGCAGAACAAAAAAAGACCAGCCTGATTGCCTGCCCGAATCTCTATGGTGCCAGGGAAGGAAAGAAGGCAGGGGAGAACTCCGGATTTTTTGGACTGACAGAAGAAAATTTTCATCCTGGGGATCTGATCCGAAGTTATGTCCATGCCATGGCTGTGGAACTTTTTCAGCTCTATGAGATTTTCCCCGAAAAGGTAAAAAAAGAAAAGACACAGATCGTTTCTTCTGGCAATGGTCTTGGAAAAAACGCCCTATTGTGTGAGGAAGTAGAGTCGGTATTTGGGCGGCCTCTGAGATTTTCACCCTTTAAGGAGGAAGCTGCGGCCGGCGCAGCGATCTTTGCATGGGAAAACCTTTGACGCGGGAGCCAGATCGTTTTATACTTAAAGGAGTATGTTGTCAGGAGGAATGAACTTATGGAAACGCATTTTACACACGCTTCGGCCCTGGAACTTTTAATGAAATATAATAAAGAACCTTTCCACATTCAGCATGGCCTGACTGTCGAGGGATGTATGCGCTGGTTTGCACAAGAACTGGGATATGGAAGCGATCAGGATTTTTGGGGGATCTGCGGCCTGCTTCACGATATTGATTTTGAACTTTATCCTGAGGAACATTGCAAGAAGGCAGTGGAACTTTTGACCAAAGCCGGCGCTCAGCCGGAAGTGATCCACGCTGTGTGCAGCCACGGTTATGGGATCTGCTCCGATGCAGAGCCGGAACATGAGATGGAGAAAGTTCTCTTTGCTGTGGATGAGCTGACCGGGCTAATTGGCGCGGCAGCGAAAATGCGGCCCTCTAAAAGTGTGATGGATATGGAAGTCAAAAGCCTTAAAAAGAAATTTAAAGATAAACGTTTTGCGGCGGGATGCTCCAGAGAGATTATTGAAACTGGAGCCCAGAGACTGAACTGGACACTGGAGGAGCTGATGGATAAGACTATACTTGCCATGCGTTCCTGCGAGACTTCCGTGGCTAAGGAGATGGAAGGACTGGGATTGTAAATGTCAGACAGGAAAGGTGAGAAATCTCTGCGGGGCGCTGTATTGGAATATGCCTGGCAAAACTATAAAACACGGCCGGATCATCCGTGGATAAAATATCCAGACTATGAAGTCCTTCGCCATGAGGATAATCGGAAGTGGTTTGGAGTGATCATGACTGTTTTGCGAAAACGCCTTGGACTGGATGACGAGGATGACATTGACATTCTGAATGTGAAATGTGATCCTATGTTCGGTGCCGCGCTGAAGTCCGGTGACGGATTCTTTCCGGCTTATCATATGCAGCACGACCGTTGGATCACTGTGCTTTTGGATGGGACAGTGGCGAAAGAAAAAATTTTCCCTTTGATAGATATGAGTTTTGATCTGACGTCAGGTTCGGGAAAGAGCGGCGGGAAAACTGCCGCAGGGCCGTCGGACTGGATAATCCCGGCCAATCCTAAATATTATGACGTAGGCAGAGGATTCGCGGAACACAGAGAGATTTTATGGAAACAGAGAAATAAAATTTTTGTGGGAGATGACGTATATTTATATATGACCGCTCCTATTCAGGCAATCTTGTATAAGTGTGAAGTGACAGAGACGGATATTCCCTATACCTTTGAGGATGGAAATATAAAGATCAGCAGAGCAATGAAGATTCGTTTGATTGAAACTTTTGACCCGTCATTTTTGCCGGTGGGGCGTCTAAAAACTCACGGTGTCAGCTCTGTGAGAAGTCCCCGGAGGATGCCGGCCAGTCTCCGGGATGAGCTGGATGTCTGGAGGAACAATGAACATAATGGAGAAGGAGTGACTACATAATGACAAAAGATATGACAAAGGGGAGCCCTATACGCCTGATGCTTTATTTTGCTCTTCCTTTGCTGATGGGAAATCTTTTGCAGCAGACCTACAATATGATGGACGCTGCAATTGTGGGAAGATTTTTAGGCGCTCAGGCCCTGGCAAGTG
The DNA here is from genome assembly GCF_014202115.1 of Catenibacillus scindens. GTDB lineage: Bacteria > Bacillota > Clostridia > Lachnospirales > Lachnospiraceae > Catenibacillus > Catenibacillus scindens. The sequence continues at coordinate 213,485 of NZ_JACHFW010000004.1, read as the reverse complement.
TGGGTTCCACCAGCAGCGTACAGTTTTTGGTTCTCGGCTTTTGTATGGGTATGTGCAACGGTTTTGCGGTGCCGGTAGCCAGATATTTTGGAGCGGGAGACTATGGGCGTATGCGCCAGTGTATTACCCATGCTCTTGTGCTGACCGCCGGTGCCGCGGTAATACTTACGGCCTCCTGCGCCATTCTTTGCCCGCAGATTTTAAGGATTCTGTCAATTACAGATGATATATATGCGGACGCCTACTGGTATTTGCTGATCATTTTCCTTGGAATGCCTTTTACTCTGCTGTATAATCTGCTTTCATGTATTTTAAGAGCGGTAGGTGACAGCCGGACACCCTTTGTATTCCTTGCTTTTTCGGCGGCCCTTAACATTGGCCTGGATCTGCTGTGTGTCCTTGTGTTCTCCTGGGGATGTGCGGGGGCGGCTATCGCTACTATCACATCACAGGCGATAAGCGGTATTTTGTGTCTTGTGTTTATTTTTCACAAATTCCGCCAGCTCGTGCCGACAAAAGATGACCGGAAACTGGAGAGAAGTACCTTCAGTATGATGCTTGGCATGGGCGTCCCTATGGGGCTCCAGTTTTCCATTACGGCCATTGGCAGTATGGTCATGCAGTCGGCCAATAACGGCCTTGGGAGCGTCTATGTCTCCGGATTTACAGCGGCGGCTCGGATCAAGCAGTTTGCAATGTCTCCTTTTGACGCCATCGCCACCTCCGTCTCCGTGTTTTGCAGCCAGAACGCGGGGGCCAGACAGGGGGCGCGCATACGAAAAGGTTTTGTACAGGGATTGTGTATTGGCGTGCTGTACGGTATCTGCGCGGGCATTGTCCTGATCCTTCTGGGACGGACCCTTTCTATGCTTTTTGTCAGCGCGGATTCTGTGGAGGTTCTGGATGCTTCCGCCAAATATTTGCGCTATATGGGATACTTTTTCTGGTGTCTAGGATTTTTAAATGTGGCCCGCATGTGTACTCAGGGCCTTGGATTTTCAGGACGGGCTGTGTTCTCAGGAGTTACTGAGATGATCGCCCGGATTTTTGTCAGCTTTGTTTTTGTCGGCACCTATGGTTATACGGCCATCTGCTGCGCAGATCAGACCGCGTGGATAATGGCATGTCTGTATATTGTGCCGATGTGTATTTATTGTATACGAAAAGTCTGCCGGGATATGGGGAAAGAAAACGACCCGGAAGAGGCGGCTGTCTGAGAAAAATTTTTAGAACGCCTGAGACGGATTTTTAATAAAAAAGAGACAGACCTTTGTTCTATCAACGAAAGGCGCTGTCTCTTTTTTGTCAGTGTGCAATGGGGGCTTCGGAACAGCCCTCGATGCTTTGAAACCTATGTCAAAGTTTTGGATATTATTTATTAAATTCGATAATTTTTCCAGGATTTAAAATAAGCTTATCGTCAAAAGCAAGCTTGATGGCTTTGTAAAGCCGGATCATCCTTGGCCCGGCAAATTCTTCAAGAAATTCAATTCGGCCGTTGCCGATACCGTGTTCGCCGGAAAGCTGGCCGCCAAGTTTTTTTGAGAGGGCGTAAAGCTCAGTCAGTGAGGCGTGAGTGGCTTTTTTCCATTCTTCATCGCTCATATTTTCGCTCCGGAGAAGTTCTGTGTGGATGTTGCCGTCGCCGCAGTGCCCGCAGGGCTCTACCCGGATGCCGTGGGATAGGGCGATCGTTTTGGCGGCTTTCACATACTCGGCGATTCTGGCTCGTGGGACGACTACGTCGCATTCTTCCTGTGCTACAGAATCCGCCTTCATACCTTCAAGAATACCGCCGCGCACTTCCCACACAGAGGCTGCCCGCTCAGGGGTGCCTGCAATACAGCAGTCCAGGGCACCGTTGGCCAAAGCGGCCTCGGCGGCGGCGGTCACAGCGCTGTCCAATTCCTGGCGGCTGGAGGCGTCATACATAACAATAAGCACAGCCTCACCCTGCTTTACAGGGAAATATTTGTGGAGCGTTCGTTCCACAATGTCAATCAGTTCCCGCTCAAGAAATTCGATGGCGGTGGGGACAAAAGGAAGTTCCAGCACCTTAGGCACCATATCGGCGCATTCTTCCAGGCTGTTAAAGGGCATGACAAGGGTACATGTACAGGTAGGCGCCGGCAGGAGCTTTAATGTTACCTGAGTTAAAATGCACAGAGTGCCTTCGGAGCCGATGATCAGATCTTTGACATCATAGCCGGTGGTGTTTTTTACTACATTGGAAGAAAAATTCATAATGGACCCGTCGGGCATGACAGCTTCTATGCATCGTACAAAATCCCGCGTCAGACCATAGCGTACCGCTTTCATGCCTCCGGCATTAGTGATGACGTTTCCGCCGATGGAAGCGGTCTTTTCACCCGGATCCGGCGGATAGAACAGACCTTCTGCGGCAGCGGCCGCCTGTACGTCAGTGAGAAGGGCGCCGGGCTGCGCAGTAATGGTCTGGTTTTTATGATCTACAGGAAAGATTTTATTCATGCGCATGACTGACAGCATAATGCCTCCGTATTTGCATGTGGCGCCGCCGGCAAGACCGGTTCCTGCGCCCCGGCAGACTACAGGAATATTTTCTTTATAGGCGTAGGCCATAATGGCAGAAATTTCCTCTTTGTTTAAAACTTCAACGTAAAGTTCCGGCGGGAAAACACCGTATTCCGGCATTTCATCTTTATAATAATCATAGTCAATGTTTTCGCCAACCCACACCCGCTCTGGGGATGTTACTGAACGGATAAAATTAAAATCATCCGCAGTCATTTTTTTATATGGATAAGCCATTATTTAATCCTCCTTTTGCCGGCGGATCAGCTCGGTCAGCCGGGGTACCACCTGGTATAAATCGTCTACGATGCAGTAATGGGCCACTTTAAAGATCTGAGCCTCAGGATCTGTATTAATGGCCACAATACACTGGGAACTGCTCATACAGGATGTAAATTGGATGGCGCCGGATACGCCACAGGTGATGATCAGACTGGGGCGGACCGTGCGTCCGGACAATCCGATCTGATGGGCGTTGTCCCCCAGGCCGTTTTCTACCATAGGGCGGGTAAAGGCAAGCTGGCCGCCGAGGGCATCGGCAAGGCTGCGGCACATTTCCACATCCTTTTCACTGCGGACGCCCCGTCCGGCGACAACAATAATGTCTTCTTCTTCCAGACTTTTCTTCTTCTCAAGAATCCTGGAAGATAGAACACGGATCTGTGACTGGATCATCGCTTCTGTCACCGGGCAGGCCAGGATTTTCCCGTGGGGAGTTTTCACTTTTTGGGCCCGGTCCATGACCTTATATCGGACTGTGGCAAACTGAGGGCGGGAACGGGTAATAGCGATCTGGGCCATAATATTTCCGCCAAAAGCAGGCCGGATCTGCACAAGATCTGTATCTGGTTTAATGTCAAGAGTCGTACAGTCGGCGGTCAGACCGGTTTGAAAATGGGTGGCCAGCCGTGGCGCGAGGGACCGTCCAAGGGCGGTGGCGCCTATAAGAACTGAACACGGTTTTGTCCGGGCAATACAGTCGATGGCGGCATTGGAGTAGCAGTCTGCCCGAAAATGGGAAAAGGCTTCATGCTCGTAGACATAAATTTTATCTACGCCATAGTCCAGCAGTTTTTTTGCGTTTTTTTCTGTGGAATTGCCGCCGATCATCAGCACGTTGACACAAAAATTCACCTTTTGGGCCATTTTCAGTGCTTCGCCGATAAGCTCGTAAGTTACAGGATGGATTTCGCCTCTTTCCTGTTCCGCAAAAATGAGAAAGCCCTGCCACTGAGATTTGTCAACAGTTTTTTTTCGCTCCTCAAAATGTATGGCTTGCTCAGGGCAGCATTTGACGCAGACGCCGCAGGTTCGGCAGGTATCCAGTATATGGATAACGTCATTTTCCCGGCTCAGAGCGCCAAAAGGACATTTTTCCACACATATCCCACAGAGGGTACATTTTTCAATATCTAATTTTAATAATTCCATGAGACCTTTCTCCTATATTATAAGTTGCCCGACAAATGGACATGAGATACGGATTGCTCCTGACTTCGCACTTTTGATTCCTTTTGTCGCTTGTTTCATCTTATATAATCTTCCTGGACTTAAGGATGGAAAATAGCTGGTCGGTTTTTTCTATGGCATTTCCCTCTATATAGACCTGCTTTTCTTTTTCAGGAGGAGCAAACATACTCTCCACAGATGTGGGGGAACCTGCAAGACCGTAGTGGCTTTCATCTTGGTCATAAAAATCCCGGAAGGTGAGAATATGAACCGGTTTTTTTGCGGTGGCCCGCTGTAAAAGATAAGATGGCAGTCTGGGAACGCAGATATCCTTTTCCACAGTGATTAGACAAGGATAGGGAATTTCAGAAATCTGAGTAACACTGGCAAGATCTTGCTTTACCTGGATCTTTGTATCATCCGCATCTGTGATCTGAGACACCCATGCGGCATGGGGCAGGCCAAGATGCTGGGCGATCGCCGGACCTACCTGGGCGGTATCCCCATCAGTGGTCTGGCGTCCGCATAAAATCAGATCAGCGCCGCCAAGTATCATAATACCTTGGGCCAGTGTATAAGAAGTGGCTAAAACATCGGCCCCGGCAAATTTCCGGTCCGACAAAATCACAGCGTCATCAGCGCCCATAGCATAGGCGTCTCTCATCATTTCTTCCGCCTGCAAAGGCCCCATGGTCAGCACAGTGACCGTTCCGCCCAGTTTTTCTTTTAAGAAAAGGGCGGTTTCAAGGGCAAACAGGTCATAGGGATTTGTGCAAGACTCGCTTCCGAGCCGTTTCATAGCTCCGGTTTCAGGGTCAATCTCCACGGATGTCCCCGCCGGAACCTGTTTCATGCAAACAATTATTTTGATCATATATGTCTCCTTGAAGCTTTTTGACTTTAACATAGTACACTGATAAAAAACTTAGTTAAGTATAGCATTTTCATGCACCGTTTGTCGAGCCGGTACGGGAGACAGAATAGACAAAATTTTATGGCGTTTTTTGGCAAAATGCACATCATTGTGAGGTTTTTTTTGCGACTTTATTCTGATACATAAGCTGATCTACCTGTCGGAGGATCTGTTCTGCGTCATGGTGGGGCGGAGTGCAGTACAGAACGCCGATGCTTACTCCATTAAAGGGACAGGGGGCGCCTTCATCCCAATTTTTACATTCCTTTAGCTGGTCAAAAACATGATCTGGGACAGTACCGGAATAAATAGCTACAAATTCATCGCCGCCGAAGCGGTGGACGGTCCCATTTCGATCAAAAATCTCGGAAACTATTTTTGAAAAATGCTGTAAATATTTATCCCCCACCATATGTCCGTAATGATCGTTAATATGCTTAAAGCGGTCGAGATCCATAAATAGCAGGGAAAAATCGGCATCCTTTTGAATTAGTTCATTCAGCTCATTCCACAAATGCGTCCGATTTCCCAGACCGGTGAGAGGGTCATGAAGCGTCTCCTGTTTCAGATTGTTCATTTTCAACGTGTCAATAACAATCCGATAAATAATGTAATAAGAAATATAAATAAAGGCCAGAAGCAGGGCTGTGACCAGAACTTTCGCCATGGAATTTTGCGAGGCGATAAAAATTCCGTGGATAAAAACAAGGAGCAGAAAACCTAAAAGATCATTCAATGTCATATATATGTACCATTGACGGTCAAAGGATTCCAGATGTTTCGTCACAAAAATAAATCTTGGAAGTATTTGCCGAAAAAAAGGCAGGCTTGTAACAGCAAAAATAATATTTTCGATGATCAATATGGCGGCTATAGTCCCTGAAAAATATATTCGCGAGAGCTGAATGGAAAGAGATAATACGCCCATAGTATAAACCCAGCAGGTACATGAAATGATGATCAGCAGCCGCCAGTTCTCTTTAAATAGCAATTTAAAGGGAATCAGGAAGATAAGCCCAAAAAGGACAGAACTTCCGTCGCCGCTGGTGGGGATCAGCGGGCTCAGTGCCATAAAACATATAAAAATGAGGATTGATGATAAAACCAGGAAAAAAACTGTTCGTGGGAGAGAATATTTTTTATGGCAGCAGCGGTAAATTGAAATCAGATTAAATATAAGCATTTCAGTGACCGGCAAAAATTGATAGAGCAGCATAGAAGATTCTCACTCCTAACATTTGTGATTAACAGTGTATTATTATTAATTATAATGAACCTGTCACACGGTGTCAATGAATCTGTAACAGTAAAATTTGCTGTTGAAAAATATACTGTGCCACGCTATAATAAATGCATAAAAACTTCAGATAGCAGTAGTGATACACTGAGGGGAGCTGGCAGGAAGCCGGCTGAGAGGAAGCTGGATTGCTTCGACCCGTGACCTGATTTGGATAATGCCAACGTAGGGATGAAGACCGTGATATAGCAGGGGTTCCCAGGCGGAGCCCCTATTTTGTTATATATAATGAGTTGCCCATTTGTCGGGCAACTCATATAAAAAATACACGTAACAGTTCAGGATGGCGTGTAAGTTTACAAGAGAATAAGGAGGCAGATACATGAGAAATTATACAACTCAGATGGATGCGGCCCGCAAAGGGATCATAACACCGGAAATGGAAACGGTGGCCAAAAAGGAAAAAATGCCAGTGGATAAGCTGATGCAGCTTGTGTCGGAAGGAAAAGTGGCGATTTGTGCCAATAAAAACCATACATGCCTGGACCCGGAGGGTATCGGAAGTATGCTGCGCACTAAGATCAATGTAAACCTTGGCGTTTCCAGGGATTGTAAAGATTATGATATTGAAATGCAGAAAGTGATGAGCGCGGTGAATTTGGGGGCAGAAGCGATCATGGATCTGTCCAGTCATGGAAATACACAGCCTTTTCGTCAAAAACTGACCCGCGAGTGTCCGGTAATGATCGGAACAGTACCGGTATATGACAGCGTGATTCATTATCAGAGAGATCTGGCAACCCTGACGGCCAAAGATTTTGTTGATGTGGTGCGGCTCCATGCGGAGGACGGCGTTGATTTTGTGACCCTCCATTGCGGGATTACGAGAAAGACTATTGAGCAGATCAAAAAGCATAAACGTAAGATGAACATTGTCAGCCGGGGCGGCAGCCTTGTGTTTGCATGGATGAGTATGACCGGGGAGGAAAACCCCTTTTATGAGTATTTTGATGAGATACTGGATATTTGTGAGGAATACGACGTCACTATTTCCCTGGGAGATGCCTGCCGTCCAGGATGTCTGGCCGATGCCACAGACGTGTGCCAGATTGAAGAACTGGTGCGCCTCGGTGAGCTGACAAAGCGGGCCTGGGATCATAATGTCCAGGTTATGGTGGAAGGTCCGGGACATGTGCCTTTAAATCAGGTGGCGGCAAATATGGAAGTGCAGAAGAGCATCTGCATGGGCGCTCCATTTTATGTACTCGGCCCTCTTGTGACCGACATCGCTCCGGGCTATGATCACATAACAGCGGCTATCGGCGGCGCGGTTGCGGCAATGAGCGGCGCGGCTTTTCTGTGCTATGTCACTCCGGCGGAACATCTGGCTTTGCCTAATGTTGAGGATGTAAAGCAGGGGATCATCGCTTCAAAGATTGCGGCCCATGCGGCAGATATCGCCAAAGGAATTCCGGGAGCCAGAGATATTGATGACCAGATGGCTGACGCCCGGAGAAATCTTGATTGGGACGCCCAGTTTGCCTGCGCTCTGGACCCGGAAACTGCCAAAGCGATTCGGGATAGCAGAAGCCCTGAGGATGATCACAGCGATACATGCAGCATGTGCGGAAAATTCTGCGCGGTGCGCAGTATGAATAAAGCGCTGGCGGGAGAGTATATTGACATTCTTTAATAATTTAGGGGAACAGTCTGGCCATCTATAGATGGCGCGAGATGAGCTGTTATCATTTATTCCCGCAGGCAGTGAGCCAAATGGACGCTCATGCGCGTCCATTTGGCGCTGCTAACTTGATACTCCGTTGATTGCAGCGGGGTATTTGACTTTAAAACAGTATGCCGGCCTGTAAATAGATTTTTCAGGCCGGCTTTTGACTATTTTTCATGGATGGGGAGATTATGAACAAGCTTCAAAAAATACACTGGCATAAATCTTTTGGCATTATGTTTGTGTTGATTTTACTGATGATTAGTGGTTTTATTGTGGCGGCAACACAGATCAACCATATGGAGGAAGAACGGGGATTTACCACGCTTTATGAGGAAGCGGGAAGAGTTGCAGATGATTTCGAGGCGCGCATTCAAAGTGACAGGGAGCAACTGGAATTGATTGCCTCTGTTGTGGCTACCTACGATGATCTTACATCTCCAAGGCTGTGGGATGTGCTGGACGGGTACACGTCGGTTGGGCTGATGTCAAGGCTGGATCTTCTCCTCCCCGACGATTCTGTTGTAACATCCGGCGGAGAGACGGTACAGACTACATTGTCTTTTTCTGAGCAGGCAGCGCTGGGCGCCCATGTGACCAACAGGGAGGAGGATTTTACCGATGGCGGAAGATATATTCTCCGGCACTACGTTCCTGTAATCCGCAGAGGGGAAACCATTGCCATGCTGTGCGGTGTTATTGATCTGAAAGATATCCCCGGAGAGATTCGTGTTAAACCTTACAGCGGGGAAGCGGCAATCTATATTATCGAGGGAGAAAGCGGCGATTTTATCGTGGATACATGGCATGAAGAAATGGGGAATATCTGGGATCTGGGAGAGCGGGAGATGGCGCCGGGATATGATCATGAGCAATTGAAGCAGGGCCTTATTCATGGCCAGTCGGATTATGTGGTTTTTGTGTCAAGAACGATTGGAGAGTATCTCTATTTCTATTATGAACCTATGGACATTAATGACTGGCGTATCGCCCTGTCTGTGCCGGAAAGTACGGTATTTGCCAATGCCAGTGCCATCCGGCAGGTCATCCGCGCCTTTCTTATATTTGAAGTGGTTCTTTTTGTACTTTACTTTATCTGGATGATCTTCTATGTTCTCCATGAGACCGGAGAAAAACAGCGGCAGTTGGACACCATCAGCCATATTTATGATGTAGAAAATCTTCTTTTTAACGCTCATGAGAATCAAGAAAATATTTCGGCGGCACTGAAAAAGATTGCTAATATGGTCAGAGCCGAACTGGCCGGATACTGGGTGGGAAGCCAGGATAAAAAGACTGCGGTATTTTCCTGTTCCAGCGGCGTCTCCAGCCTTACTGACGAGAATATGTATTATCTTTTAGAATATTTTCGGCATACCGATGATTCCTTTGAGATGGATAACCTGGAAGAAATCCAGAGCTTTTTAAGAAACAAAGAAAATATACGCAACATAATCGCGGTGCCCGTAAAAAATGTTGGCGGCGCTGTGGCCGGTATTTTATATGTATATAATTGCAAGAGACACAGCGGTAATCTGGAACTTATAAAAAGTATCAGTTTTAGTTTTACTATGCTGGCAAAAAATATGCGTTCCTACAATGCAATTAAAGAACTGGGAGAAAAAGATATCCTTTTAGGGTTAAATAACAGGAACCGCTATGAAATGGATATTGACAGATTTGAACATATGTATGAGATGTCTCTGGCCTGTATCTATATTGATGTGAACGGCCTTCACGAACTCAACAATGCAAAGGGGCATGAAGCGGGGGATCGTATGCTCCAGTCAGTGGCCGGACAGATCCGGGAAAAATTCGGAGTCTGCTTTACATACCGCATTGGCGGCGACGAGTTTGTTATTTTTGTTGTGGATACAGATGAGGCTGAAATTAAGGAAAAACTTGCCAATCTCACAGCCGAGCTTGTTTCAGAAGATATACATGTATCTATCGGGCTGGCGTGGGAAAATGAAGATATTCAGGTGGAATCTATGATAAAAACAGCGGAAGCCCGGATGTACACCGACAAAAAGCGATATTATGAAGAGATGGGCTATGACCGCAGAAGGGGAAAGTAATTTTGGATAATCGTTACTGTTTCATTTGCGGACAGTAACGATAAAATCTTTCATCAGACGTATTTTTTTGAGGAATCGTTGACAAAATATAGGGAGAATGATATTATCCACTTAGTTAGTTATTACTAACCCAGTGGATAAATCATTTTATTTATATTCTCTTGAAAGGGGTAAAGAGCATGGAACTGCTTCAGATTGAAAAAGTTATAGGACGAGAAATTATTGATTCCCGTGGAAATCCTACGGTAGAGGCTCAGGTCTGGCTCAGCGATGGGACGACGGCCAGAGGAGCCGCGCCCAGCGGAGCGTCTACAGGAGAATTTGAGGCCCTGGAGCTTCGTGATAAAGACAAAACCCGGTATAAAGGTAAGGGTGTAACCAAAGCTGTTAAAAATATTAATACCATTATTGACAAAACATTAAAAGGTATGGACGCTCAGAATATTTATGCAGTGGATCAGGCCATGATCCAGGCCGACGGCACTAAGGATAAATCAAAGCTGGGGGCCAACGCTATACTGGCGGTATCCATCGCCTGCGCCAGAGCCGCGGCCTGCGCCCTGAATATTCCCCTGTACCGCTTTCTGGGAGGAATCTGCGGAAACCGTCTGCCAGTTCCTATGATGAATATTTTAAACGGTGGAGCTCACGCGGCCAACACTGTTGATGTCCAGGAATTTATGATCATGCCGGCCGGAGCCCCATCATTTTCAGAAGGACTGCGCTGGTGTACAGAAGTTTTCCATGCCCTGGCGGATCTGCTTAAATCTAAGGGGCTTGCCACATCTGTGGGAGATGAAGGCGGTTTCGCACCGGATCTTTCCAGCGATGAGGAAGCGATTCAGTATATATTGCAGGCCATAGAGGAAGCGGGCTATGAACCGGGGAAAGATTTTGTCCTTGCCATGGACGCGGCTTCCAGCGAGTGGAAAGGGAATAAAAAAGGGGAATATATCCTGCCCAAGTGTGGAAAGACTTTTACGTCACAGGAGTTGGTCCAGCACTGGAAAGAACTGTGTGAAAAATATCCCATCTATTCTATAGAGGATGGTCTTGACGAGGAGGATTGGGAAGGCTGGCAGATGCTTACAAGGGAGCTGGGCGGCAAAGTACAGCTTGTGGGGGACGATCTGTTTGTGACCAACACAGAACGGCTGGCTAAAGGAATTTCCATGGGGTGCGGAAATTCTATCCTTATTAAACTTAATCAGATTGGCTCTGTGTCAGAAACTCTGGAGGCTATTAAAATGGCCCACAAAGCCGGATACACCGCCATCGCCTCCCACCGCTCCGGGGAGACAGAAGATACAACTATTGCGGATCTGGCGGTAGCGTTAAACACATGCCAGATCAAAACCGGAGCGCCCAGCCGAAGCGAACGGGTGGCCAAGTATAACCAGCTTCTGCGCATTGAGGAGGAACTTGGGCAGAGCGGAAGTTATCCGGGATTTGACGCATTTAATGTAAGAAGAGGATGAAAGAGGAGGATCCAAAAATGTCTTTAATTGGAAAAAGAGTCGGTGATTTTAAAGTACAGGCATATATTAACGGAGAATTTAAGGAAGTTACTCTGGAAGATGTGAAGGGGCGCTGGAGCGTATTTTTCTTCTATCCTGCGGATTTTACTTTTGTTTGCCCCACAGAGCTGGAAGATCTGGCAAATAAATATGAAGATTTCCAGAAAATCGGCTGTGATATTTATTCTGTTTCCTGTGATACCCACTATGTTCACAAAGCATGGCATGATACGTCAGAACGCATCAAAAAAATCCAGTATCCTATGCTTGCCGATCCTACCGGCAAACTGACCAGAGACTTTGACGTGATGATCGAGGAGGACGGACTTGCGGAGCGGGGTGATTTTATTGTCAATCCTGATGGAGTTATTGTGGCCTACGAGGTCACTGCCGGAAATGTAGGGCGCAACGCCGATGAGATTTTCAGACGGGTACAGGCGTCACAGTTTGTGGCAGAACACGGCGATGAGGTGTGCCCGGCCCGGTGGCAGCCTGGAGAGGAGACTTTAAAACCCAGTCTTGATCTGGTAGGTTTATTATGAAAAATTTTTATGACGCGGTTATTGTGGGAGGCGGACCGGCAGGTTTGTCGGCAGCCATCTATCTGGCCAGGGCACAGTACAGTGTCCTGGTCATTGAAAAAGAAAAAATCGGCGGCCAGATCACCATTACATCAGAGGTGGTCAATTATCCCGGCGTTTATTCCACAGACGGAAAGCGGCTGACTGAGGAAATGCGCCGTCAGGCCCAGAGTTTTGGAGCGGATTTTTTACTGGCCGATGTGAGAGCCCTTCATCTGGATGGATATAAAAAATTGGTGGATACCGATAAAGGGACGGTGGAATGCTTTGGAATCGTCCTCGCCACAGGCGCAAGTCCCCGCAGGGCCGGATTTGCCGGGGAAGAAGAATTTCGAGGGCGCGGCGTGGCTTACTGCGCCACCTGCGACGGAGAATTTTTTTCGGGAAAAGACGTTTTTGTGGTGGGCGGCGGTTTCGCAGCGGCTGAGGAAGCGGTTTTTCTTACACGGTATGCCAAAAAGGTGACTATCCTGGTCCGTGAAGAAAATTTCACCTGTGCCGGGTCCATTGTGGATCAAGTGATGTCCACGCCGGATATCCAGGTGTATTTTAATACTCAGATCCGGAAAGTAGGAGGAAACGGACTTTTGCAGTATGCCGAAATTTATAATAATAAAACAGGTGAGACCTGGCGCTATGAGACGCCGGAAAAAAGTAATTTCGGCATCTTTGTTTTTGCGGGATATGCTCCGGCCACAGAACTGTTTAAAGATCAGCTTGAACTGAGCAAAGAGGGATATCTTATGACAGACAGAAATCAGAAAACCTCCGCCGCTGGCGTTTATGGGGCGGGAGATGTGTGTGTCAAGCAGCTTCGCCAGGTGGTGACCGCTGTTTCCGACGGAGCGGTGGCGGCCACATCCCTTGAAAAAGATCTATTTGCTATGTATCAAAAGCTGAACATAAAAAGGGAGAAGCCAGAGCGCAGAGTCGCTCCCAAAGCAGTTCAGGCCCAGCCTGGGAAAGAAAAAAATGAAGATGACCGTTTTATTACAGGGGAGATGAGAGAAACTCTGGCTCCGGTGTTTGGGCGGCTTGAGAAAAACATTGTGGTCCGTGTCTATCTGGACGATTCCCGTCTTTCCAGGGAAGTAGAGGGATTTGTTTCAGAAATGGAACCTTTGAGCGATAAAGTCCGCTACGAAAAGATCAAAGACCGTGACGGCGGATACCGGATGCCGGCTATGGCAATCTGTGATGATGCCGGCCATGATCTTGGGGCTGTATTTCACGGGGTACCTGGCGGCCACGAATTTAATTCTTTTATTATTGCTTTGTATAATGCGGCTGGACCGGGGCAGCCTGTGGATACGGGGTTGGAAAAACGTATCCACAGTTTGTCAGAAGCGCTGGATCTTAAACTTGCCGTCTCCCTGTCATGTACGATGTGTCCGGAACTTGTCATGGCTGCCCAGAAGATCGCCCTGGAAAATCCAAAAATCCGTGCGGAGGTCTTTGATCTGGCTCATTATGAGGATTTGAAAGAACAGTATCAGATTATGAGCGTCCCCTGTATGGTAGTCAATGACAGGGATGTTTATTTTGGAAAGAAAAATATTTCCCAGCTTTTAGATATTTTGGAAAAGAAAGGAATAAAAGAATAAGTTTAAGGCGCTGAGACGGTTGAATTTTACCGCCCCGGCGCCTGTTTTTTGATGTGCGGCCATAGGACCTTATGAGGCGGTAAAGTAACGCTGGAGATAAGGCCCATTTGGAGAAATACAATAGATATTTGCTTAGAATTATCACAAGAGAAAATTGCTTGCGCACGCAAATAAATGATAGTATACTTAATAGAGCAAACATATATGCCGGACTGAGCGCGGCAGTATAAGAATGGGAGGAGGAAGTATGGAAATTATTAAATGGCTGTCCATCACAGCCCGATATACCCGAATATATCTGGATAAAGAATTGGCGCCTTTGAATTTAAACAGCAGCCAGTATATGTATGTCATCCGGGTATGTCAGGAACCGGGAATTACCCAGGATCGGTTTTTGAAACTGTTTTATGTTAATCCCAGTAATATTACACGTTCTCTGGCCCGATTGGAGAAGGATGGGTTTATACGCAGGGAAAGTTATCCGGGAGACCGCAGGACATGGCGGCTTTGGCCCACACGGCGAGCTATAGAGGCCAATAAAAAAATTCAAAAGATCATTGCGGATATGGAAGGATATCTGACGGATCATCTTGATGATTCCCAGGCCAGATGGTTGAGAGAATGGCTGGAGGATGCCGGGAAAAAAGTGATTTTGCAGACATCGAAAGATTTTTTTCAGGAAAGAGGTTAATTAAGAGATACTATGGAACAGACAATGATAAAAAACCCATTAGGGTATGAAAAAATACCAAAACTGCTGAAAAGTTTTGCTATACCAAGTATTATAGCCATGCTTGTAAGTTCGCTCTATAATATTGTAGACCAGATTTTTATTGGACAGGGCGTAGGGTATCTGGGAAATGCGGCGACAAACGTATCCTATCCGCTGACAACCATATGTCTGGCGATCGCACTGCTGATCGGTATCGGAAGTGCGTCCAATTTCTCACTCTCCCTTGGAGGCGGGGATAAGGAGAAGGCGGCAAAAATTACAGGAAACGCAGTGTGTATGATGCTGATGTTTGGCATAATCTATGCGGTTGTGATCGAAATCTTTCTCCTTCCCATGCTTAACGCTTTTGGCTCAACACCGGATGTGCTGCCTTATGCACAGAGCTATACCCGGATCACGGCCATCGGTATGCCCCTCCTTATTGTGACCAACGGCATCAGCAACCTTGCCCGGGCAGATGGAAGCCCCAAATATTCCATGACTTGTATGCTCATCGGCGCGGTGATCAACACGATTTTGGATCCTGTTTTTATTTTTGTATTTCATCAGGGTGTTGCCGGGGCCGCCTGGGCCACTGTGATCGGACAGTTTTTTTCCTTTCTGTTTGCCCTCAGATATCTGAGAAAATTCAAATCTGTGGAACTGAAACGGGAGCATTTCCGGCTGAATCTGCGTTTATGTCTGACCACGGTGACACTGGGAATGAGCAACAGTCTGAATCAGGTGGCTTTGACGGTTGTGCAGATTGTCATGAATAATTCCCTGACTTATTATGGCGCCATGTCTGTCTATGGAAAGGAAATTCCTCTGGCGGCCTGCGGTATCGTTATGAAAACAAACGCCATCCTTCTGGCGGTTATTATTGGTATTTCCCAGGGTTCTCAGCCTATTGTAGGCTTTAATTACGGCGCAAAGCAGTACCAGCGGGTGAAAGATACATATAAGCTGGCTATAGTGTGTAACCTGGTAGTATCCGCCATAGGGTTTATTTTGTTCCAGTTTTTCCCAAGACAGATCATATCCCTGTTTGGTACTGGCGACGAGGCTTATTTTGAATTTTCTGTAAAATTTATGCGGATTTTCCTTTTTATGGTTATTGCCAATGGAGTCCAGTTGATTTCATCCAATTTCTTCTCTGCCATTGGGAAACCGTTAAAAGGCATGATCCTGTCCTTAACCCGCCAGGTGTTTTTCCTGATTCCGCTGATCCTGATCATTCCGCTGTTTATGGGAATTGACGGTATAATGTTTGCCGGCCCTGTGGCAGATACGATGGCATTTATAGCGACGGTTGTTTTGATTTCTTTTGAAATGCGGCTTATCAGCAGGATGCAGGCTCAGCAGAAGGCTGGCAGCAGTACCGTATAAGCTGGGCGCTTTAGTCGGCCTGTCCTTGATGGCGGGCCTGCACGCCTGTAGGCAACAGTTTGTCTGTGCTATGTCTGATTGCTGAACTGTTGTTAAAAAATGTATTTTATTCTTGACAATCGACCCCTATTCTGGTATTATATTTCTCACCGGGGTGTAGCACAGTTTGGTAGTGCGCATGAATGGGGTTCATGAGGTCGCAAGTTCGAATCTTGTCACTCCGATGAAATTTTACCGTGAAAGTGCCGGAACATCTTTGATTATAAGATGTTCCGGCATTTTTTTACTTAGGGTTATAAATTTTATATTGTTTCAAAATAAACAGGAATGGTTTATAAAGGGAAAACTGGATATACTAGCGAAATCGGAGATTTTCCAAGGGAAATAGATATAGAATAGAATAAAATAATTAGTTATGCTATAATCCATTTGTTGCCGCCTCCTATACTGGCACAGAAAGGAGGTGTCTACATGGATTATTTGTTATCTTTCATTGCCTACTGGCATTATAGCATATGACGGCTGAAAAAACAATATGCCTGAAATTTTTTCAAATACCAATTTATGATAAATTACCGATTTCCGTATTTTATATCCCTCCTGCTGCTCAAAAATATTTGATGTTACCTTTTGACGTTTACTCTGTGTACCGCAAGTTAAATAGCCGAAAGAAGCTGTTGCTTCAAATGTTTCCCACCCGTAGCTGTTCAAAAATGTAATTTCTGTAGAATAGCCTGGCATAATCTGTGGCGGCGCGATCATAAGTTCTGCATTGGCATCCGGAATATTATTTAAGCTCATGGAGTTTGTTTTTCCTGAGTTTTCAAGATTAGTTTTTGTGTTGATAGGATAGGAAGCCGATAAAAGTACTATCCATAAAATAAATATAATACATAATTTGGTCATCAAGATTCCCACCCTCCCTGATTTACTGAAAGAATAGGTGTAAATAAATTGTAGCACACAGAACCGTCCAATGTATATTGACCGGCTTAACAAATAATATTAAGAAAATTTTGATAAAAATATTTCAGGAAAAATAGAAAAACTTTTGTTGCTGGCAATCTGTCCGCCTATCTCTGACGGAAGAACTGTTAACCTACAAAAATTTATATGTGAAAGGTCTTGCATCCTCACAATAAAAGTGCTAGAATAGTAAATATAGAAGTTTCATTTCCTTAAAAATATCTTATTTTTCAAAAGTTCTGTTTAGAGAAATTCCACAACATAGTTTTTATCAAGTGAATATCAATAAGAGTCCATGAAAGAATATTTTGGCTTTTCTTTTGCAGGATAAGCGATTCCTGTTCAGTAACACTACATTTCTATTTTTTAGTATTCATAAGGATTTCACTATTATTTAACTCTATATACACATTTTTTTCGTCAGGGAGATGTTGCTTATGGGAAAAGGGAGAAATGCAGGAATTTTTTGCCTGATTACAGGAATTGTTCTGTGTATTATGGCTGTTTGTCAGTATTCACCCTATTATGAAAACAAGAAAGAAATACTCAGACTTCAAAATTATGTCCAAAAAGATATAGAAGACCAGGGTTTATCTGTAGATGTCTCAACGCCGGAGAACGCCGGAGAAGATCAGGAAGACTGGGGAGAAAATCTGCCGATGCTGGATTTTGACCGACTGAATCAAGTAAATGAGGATATTTGCGGGTGGATCTATGTTCCTGGGACTGTGGTCAATTACCCGGTTCTTTATGGGGACGAATATTTAAGCAAAGATTATCAGGGACAGTATAGTCCGTTAGGAGCGATTTTTACCTGTAATGAGACGGATTTTGATGATCAATGGCACGTCCTTCTCTACGGACACCGGACATTTGACGGCCAGATGTTTGGAATATTAAATTCCTTTGACGCTCTGGACTTTGCCAAAGATCATTCGGTCTATTTTTATACAGCGGAGGGGGATATTTATGAATTTATACCTGCGGCCAGCTATCTGTGTTCACCTTCAGGATCATCTTTTGAGGATGTGACGGAAATTGGGGAGTATGTTCAGATAATCAAAAATGAGGCAGATGATCATGGATGGGCGGATATGCAGATGCTTGAAACTGGAGAGAAAATTTTAACTCTAGTTACATGTCCCCCGAAAAATTCAGACAGCCTGAGGCGGATCGTTCAGTGTGTAGGGAAATGATTCAAAGATATCTATAGCAGCGGGATAAGATCATCCGGAAAAATTTGTCAAAAAAGAACGGTATACATCATGTAACAGTTCAGAAAAATTGTATAAGTTCTTTTTTGTTTATATAGATCATCAACACGATTTCCCCTCAGACAGGGAGAGCATTATTTGTACTGTACAAAAAGAGAAAAGGCAGTCATTGGGTGCTGTCAATAATATACCACCGCATAAACTTAGTGTCAGATCACTGTTTTCAGACATTAAGACAATGTAACCCACAACGACAGTCTGACAACAGACTTATTGAATAGGAGTGCATAAAAATGAGAAAAAAGTTTAGAGCGATGGTGAGCCTTTTCCTGACCTTTTGTATGGCAGTATCTATGCTGTCTTCCCCAGGACTCGCGGCAGAGACCGGACAGAGCAGTCTGTTGGTTATTGAAGGTTTTAAAAATTTTGATTGTTATGGCACAGAACCTTATCAGCAGTTGGATGATTATGATCCAGAGATAGCGTCTCTGCCGGAAAATGTACAGGCGATATGGTCCAACGGAGAATCATCAGAGTTGTCGGTTTCCTGGGATCTTGTGAGCCGGGACAGCGAAATATATGAATGGGAGATCCGTCTGCCGGAAAATGTGGCGCTGTCTGACGAACTTGAGACAGCGGTCAGAGAAAAAAGGGGACGTCTCCCGTGGATCAGAGCGGTTCTTCCAAAGAACCCCCTGCCTGGGACAGATACGGTAATTGACAGCCAGTTAGATACAGAGTCAACGGATACGGTGATTGATAGCCAGCCAGATACAGAACCGGCGGAGTCTGTAACTGAAAGCGTGGAAGATGATAAGAGCGGGGAGGAAAGTTTTTCAGAGACAGAAACTCTAATAGAGACAGAAACTCTAATAGAGACAGAAACTTCCGAAGAGATGGGAATTGTTTCAGAGACCGAAAAAAAAGAAATACCTGAATCCACTGTCGATGAGGAGGATGAACTGACGGATCAGCACTCTTACAATATAATAGTTCGGGAAAATTTTTCAGGGATTTGTCTGAGTGTTGGCGGAAAGTCATCTGCTCTGCCTGGGGAGACGGTATATGTTTCGGCAGATACAGACAACATGTCGGCAGGAATGTATTTTAACGGTATTACAGTTCGAACTTCGGATGAGAAATCTCTGGAAACTGCCTATGATGTATCTTGCGGAATGTATCGTTTTATTATGCCGGAATCGGATGTAGCGGTTACTCCATCCTATGGATGGATCACATTAATGGCCAACTCCATAGGAACCACTCATACAGTTACAAATTACAGTACGATGATGAACCAGGGTTCTTTAATGGTGGGTTACTTTGAGATTGACGGCGGCACTTTAGCCTGGTGTACGCAGCATTCCCTCGATCCGCCCATTATCGGACGGAGAATGACGACGGCTCAGATTTGGTCCGATAATAGCACATGGCTTTCTACAATGATGCGCCGTATTGCTTTCTACGGTTACAGCGGCCAGCGGGCAGAAGAAACGAAAGCCCGTTTTGGTCTGGATGATCCGGGGTTATGGCGCTATACATCTCTGGCCTATTCCTACGCCTACGGCGGTGATGATAACTTTTATGGATATGGCGCAGCCATGGTGGACTGGCTGTCTTCCCTTGGCAATGCCGCCAATGCTCCGGATTCCTTAAAAGTTTATCGCCTGACTTCCGGCTCTTCTTCAATGCAGGATCTTGTGTACTGGGAGGTGGAAACAGAGCCGGAAGAAAAAGATGGCTGGCTCCAGGTTCACAAAACAGTGGAAGGTCATCTGCATGATGGCAGAAAGATCAGCCCGGAAGGGGCGATTTACAAAGTTTACACAGATCCGCAGTGTACTCAGGTCGTCGCAAATCTTTACATTGGAGCCGATGGCTATTCTCAAAAATCCTGGCATCCTCTGGGAACATACTATGTGAAAGAATATTCGGCGCCTCCGGGCTTAGATGTGGACCCGAAGATTTATACAGTTGAAATTAAGGAGGAAAATAATGAGACTACTCCGGTGATGATTGAATCCGTAGATACAACGAAACAAGATTACGGTTTCCTTCAGGTTTATAAAAAATTTGAAGGCGAAAATTATACTTATGATCCTGACCGGGATCCGGCCTTTTACACAATCTATGCGGATAAAGAGTGTAAATATCCTGCCTACACCCTTGCCGGGGATAATGCGTCCACTTTCAGAGTGGAAAGCTATGGCCTGGAAATCCCCGATGGTTATGCCACAGGAAAAATACCTATTCCCTATGGTACATATTACATTAAGGAGACGCGGGCGCCGCAAAACTATGCCCTTGACCCAACGGTTTACGAAGTTGTCATTGACGAGCGGCACAGCGATGTGTCTCAGCCTATGACTATCATGTCTGCCAATGTGCCGCTGGGCTATTTAAGAATTGAAAAATCCTCGGCTAATAAGGCGATCACCAACGGAAACGGCTGTTATACTCTGAAAGGGGGAGTTTATGGCGTCTATTCCGATCAGGGCTGCATGGACCTGATTGATACCTTAACGACTAATGACCAGGGAGTCAGCGAAACCATTGCCCTGGAGGCAGATACTTACTATGTGAAAGAGATTGAGGCGCCGCCAGGCTTTGCCTTAGATGACACAGTCTATACGGTTCCTGTAACGATGAACGACACTCAGACTCAGCCGGTGGTTGTCCAGTCCGTAGAAGAACCGCTCAATGACCCATTGGTCATTTCAATCACCAAAACAGACGCTCAGACGGGAACTTCTGGCGCTCAGGGAGGGACTGCCCTGGCTGGGGCTCAGTTTACGATTAAGTATTATGATGGTTATTACACCAAAGATAACCTTCCCCAAACACCTGACCGGACATGGGTTATTGAAACGAAAAAAATAGTGAAGGACGGAAAAACATCTTATACGGCATCTTTGTCAGAGGACTGTAAAGTGTCCGGCGATGATTTTTATTATGATGGAGGGCAGTCTGTACTGCCACTGGGAACAATATCGGTCATGGAAACAAAAGCCCCTGACGGATACACTTTGGACGGAGCTTACCTTGAGCCTTCCGGCGGCGGTGAGCGTGTCACTGGTATGTATGTGGCTCAGATTAAAGCTCAGGGGGCGGCAGCCCATCTTGAGGGCGGCAATGTTTATATTGCCGGTGATTATGTTGGCTGCGGCGGTGTCAAAATTCAGAAAGTTGACGCGGACACAAGAAAACCGATCGCCCAGGGCGACGCCAGTCTTGAAGGGGCTGTCTATGCCATTATCAACAATAATGACGCTCCGGTGATCATTGACGAAAAGACTTATAACAAAGGGGCAGAACTCTTACTCCTGACGACGAACAACTTAGGGCAGGCTGGCACCTCCAATGACGCCATTCCCCTGGGACAATATAAGATTGGTGAGGTGGATGCTTCCACTGGATATCTGATCAACAATACGGTGCAGTCCTTTGAGATTGAAACCGTCGGGCAGATAGTATCCCTGGAAAACAGCCTGACCGAGCCGGTCATCCGGGGCGGCGTGAAGGTTCAGAAGCGGGACGCTGAAACTGGCGGCACTGTGGCCCAGGGTGACGCAACTCTTGAGGGTGCGACTTTCCAGATCACGAATCAGAGCGCGGCTGATGTTGTTGTGGATGGCCGGACCTATGCTCCGGGAGCGGTGATCGCCATGATCCGGACCAATGACCAGGGTATCGCCCAGACGGCAAACGATCTTTTACCTTATGGAACCTATAAGATCAAAGAGATCGGAACACCTACCGGATATCTTGGCCAGGGCGTGACACAGCGGACGTTTTCAATCCGCCAAAATGGCGTGCTTGTAGATATGACCGGGGAAGATCAGTCGATCTTAAATGATGTGATCCGTGGCGGAGTCAAAGTTCAGAAGAGGGATGCTGAAACCGGCAGTACCACCCCCCAGGGAGACGCCACGTTTAAGGATGCCGCGTTCCAGATCATCAACTCCGGTGCAAAAGCGGTGATGGTGGGCAGAAAGTCTTATGATCCAGGTCAGGTTGTGACGACCATTAAGACGAACGATCAGGGCTTAGCCCAGACAGCGAACAATCTGCTGCCTTACGGCACCTACACCATCAAAGAAACTGGAGCGCCCACCGGATACCTTGGCCAGGGCGTGACACAGCGGACGTTTTCAATCCGCCAAAATGGCGTGCTTGTAGATATGACTGGGGAAGATCAGGCGATCCTCAATGATGTGATCCGTGGCGGAGTCAAAGTCCAGAAGAGGGATAATGAAACCGGCAGTACCACCCCCCAGGGAGATGCTACGTTTAAGGGAGCGACTTTCCAGATCATCAATCAGAGTAAAAACGCGGTGGTTGTGGATGGGACAGGTTATGAACCGGGAGACGTAGTGACAACCATCACCACCAATGACCAGGGCTTAGCCCAGACCGCGTCAGACTTCCTGCCCTATGGTACATATATGATCAAAGAGACGGGAGCGCCTACCGGATACCTTGGTGAAGGCGTGACGGAGCGGACGTTCTCTATCCGCGAGGATGGCGTCATCATTGACATGACCGATAAAGACCATGCGATCCTTAATGACGTGATTCGTGGCGGAGTCAAAGTCCAGAAGAGGGATGTTCAGTCCGGCGATGCCGCTCCGGAAGGCAGCGCAACCCTTGAAGGGGCTGTATTTACCATTACGAACATCAGTGAAAATCCCGTGATTGTTGATGGAAAATCCTATGAACCGGATGAAGTAGTGGCGCAGATGACCACCGATGAAAACGGCCTGGCCCAGACCGCACCGGATCTTTTGCCCTACGGCACTTATAAGATCACAGAGATCGCTCCGCCCAGAGGCTATCTTGGCGAAGGTATCCTTGAGCGGACGTTTTCCATCCGCGAGGATGGCGTGATCGTGGACATGACCGGGGAGGATCAGGCCATCCACAACCAGGTGATTCGCGGGGATTTTGAACTGACGAAGATTGATTCCGACACCCAGAATGCCATGGTCAATATCCCCTTTAAGATCACATCCAACACTACCGGGGAATCCCACACCTTTACCACGGACGCCAACGGGTTCTATTCCTCCGCTTCCACATGGAACCTGCACAGCTACAATACCAATGGTGGCGGCGCACAGGACGGCCTGTGGTTTGGCCTGGACGCTGAGGGAAATCAGGTGGCGGTCAACGATGACCTGGGAGCCCTCCCTTTCGATACCTACACCATCGAAGAACTGCGCTGTGAAGCCAACGCAGACAAGGTACTGTATAAAGGCACCCTGACCATCTCCCGTGACGGTTACATGGTGGATATGGGAAATATCGAGAATGAGACAGTGAACACACCGGCCATCTATACCTCCGCCCGCAATGAAGACACCGGAACCGCTTACGGTATCGCCCAGGCGGGTACGGCCATCATTGATACAGTGACGTACACCGGGTTGGCCCCAGGGGCAACCTATACCTTGCAGGGAACGCTGATGAACGTGGCAACCGGGGAAACGGTGATGGACGGAGACACACCGGTAACAGCCCAAAAATCCTTTACGGCCATCCTTGAAAATGGAACCATAGATGTTGAGTTTGTCTTTGACGCTTCCGGCCTTTCCGGAGCTGATGTTGTTGTCTTTGAAAAACTGTTTTATGAGGGTGAGGAAGTGGCCAGCCATGAAGACCTTGAAGATGAAGGCCAGACCATCCATTTTCCAGGCATCGGCACCACTGCCACCGATTCAGTTACCGGAACCTATATTGGCGCCCTGCAGGAAAGCACAACGCTGGTGGATACTGTGGCTTATACCAATCTTCAGATCGGACGCTCCTACACCCTGACCGGCACATTGATGGATCAGGCCACCGGGCTGCCCCTGCTGTCCGCCAATGGACAGGAGATCACAGTGACAAAGACCTTTATCCCACAGTCCAGTAACGGCACCGTGGATATGTCCTTTGTCCTAAACACCTCGGACCTTGCCGGAAAGTCCGTCGTTGTCTTTGAGCAGTTGAGCCGAGGCATTGTGGTTTATGCTACCCATGAGGATATCAACGATGAGGGCCAGACGGTTCACTTCCCGAAGATTGGCACCACTGCTGTGGATGGTGTGACCGGGGATCATATGGGCAACGCCGGAGTGGAAGAAGTGACGGTTATTGACACCGTAGCTTACGAAAACCTTGTCCCTGGCAAAGAATACACGGTGAGCGGAACCCTGATGGATAAAGCCACCGGAAAAGCCCTGACCTATGACGGAAAGACCTTTATAGCAGAGAAAACCTTTACACCAAAAGAAGCCAATGGCAGTATTGAACTGACATTTACCGTTCCCGGCGCAGCCCTCCTTGGGAAAGCTGTAGTTGCCTTTGAAGATCTGGCTTATGAGGGGATCACTGTGGGAACACACGCCGACATCAGCGATGAAGATCAGACGGTGTATTACCCGCAGATCAGCACCACCGCCACCGACAGCGTGACAGGAAGCCATTACACTCTGGCGGATGAAAAAGTCACTATCAAAGATACCGTAACCTATCAAACACTGATTCCTGGAAAAACCTATGTGATGACCGGAACCCTGATGGATAAAGGGACTGGCGATCCGATCATGGATGGGGAAGAACCTCTGACCGTAACCCAAGCGTTTACGCCAAAGACTTCCGATGGCAGCCTTGAGATGGCCTTTACTTTGGACGCTTCGGTCTTGTCCGGATCTGATGTGGTGGTTTTTGAAACGTTGACCCTTAACGGAACTCTCCTGGCATCTCATAAAGACCTTGAGGATGAGGGCCAGACGATCCACTTCCCGAAGATCGGGACAACAGCCCTGGACAGTGAAACCAAAGACCATATCGGCAAGGCAGATGACAAAGTCACCCTTGTGGATACCGTCACTTATGAAAACCTTGAACCGGGAACCGAATATACTTTAACCGGAACATTGATGGATAAGGCCACCGGAGAAGCCCTGATGATCGGCGATAAAGCTGTCACTACTGAGGTGACCTTTATCCCGGAGAAGAGCAGCGGCAGCGTGGATGTAACCTTCAGATTTGACGGGACAACCGTGGCAGGAAAAGATCTGGTGGCCTTTGAGGAACTTTACATGGACAGCTATCTTCTGGCGTCTCATAAAGACCTTGAGGACGAGGGCCAGACGGTACATTTCCCGAAGATCAGGACAACCGCAACAGATTCTGAAACCGGGGACCATACGGGCAATGCCGCTGTGGAGAAAGTGACCATCATTGACGCCGTCACTTATACCAACCTGATCCCAGGCAAGGAATACACGGTGAGTGGCACCCTCATGGATAAGTCTACTGGAGAGGCTTTAACTTATGACGGACAGACCTTTACTGCAACCGAAACGTTCACACCGGACAAAGCGAATGGCAGCATTGACCTGACCTTCACCGTTCCAGGCGCAGCCCTCCTTGGAAAAGCGGTGGTTGCCTTTGAGGATGTCACCTATGAAGGAATTTCTGTGGGAACCCATGCCGATATTAACGATGAGGATCAGACGGTCTATTATCCGCAGATCGGCACTGTGGCTACCGACAGCGTGACGGGAACCCATTACGCTCTGGCGGATGAAAAGGTGACGATCAAGGATATGGTCACCTATACCGGTCTGCTTCCGGGACGGGCTTATGTGATGACCGGAACCCTGATGGATAAAGGAACTGGAAAGCCGATCATGGGTGGGGAAGAACCTCTGACCGTAACCCAAGCGTTTACGCCAAAGACTTCTGATGGCAGTCTTGAGATGATGTTTACCTTTAACGCTTCGGCCCTGGACGGCTCTGATGTGGTGGCCTTTGAAAAACTGACATTGGATGGAACCCTTCTGGCGTCCCATGAAGACCTTGAGGACGAGGGCCAGACAATCCACTTCCCGAAGATCGGGACAACAGCCCTGGACAGTGAAACTAAAGATCATATCGGTAAGGCGGACAGCGAAGTCACCCTTGTGGATACCGTCACTTATGAAAAACTTGAACCGGGAACCGAGTATACATTAACTGGAACATTGATAGATAAGTCTACCGGGGAAGCTCTGTTGATTGGCGAGACTGCGGTCACCACAGAAGTGAACTTTACCCCGGAGAAGAGCAGCGGCAGCGTGGAAGTGACGTTTACCTTTGACGGGACAACCGTTGTCGGAAAAGATCTGGTCGTTTTTGAACGTCTGTCTGTGAATGGACATATCATTGCTATCCACGAGGATTTTGAGGATGAGGGCCAGACGGTCCACTTCCCGGATATCAGGACAACCGCAACAGATTCTGAAACCGGGGACCATATGGGCAATGCCGCTGTAGAGGAAGTGACCATCATTGACACGGTGACATACACCAACCTGATCCCAGGCAAGGAATACACTGTGAGCGGCACCCTGATGGATAAATCCACCGGGAAAAAATTAACTTATGACGGAAAGATTTTTACAACAACGGAAACGTTTATCCCGGAAGAGGCCAATGGCAGCATTGAGCTGACATTCACAGTTCCCGGAAAAGCGCTGATGGGAAAAGCAGCAGTTGTTTTTGAGGATGTGACCTATGAGGGCGTCTCTGTGGGAACCCACGCTGATATCAGCGATGAGGATCAGACGGTCTATTATCCCCAGATTGGCACTACCGCCACCGATCAGCTCACAGGAACTCATCAGGGATTTGTCCGTGAAAATGTGGTGCTTGTGGACGAAGTGGCCTATAAGGGAGTTAAAACCGGACATGAATACGCCATAGAAGGCGTCCTGATGGATAAATCCACCGGAGAGCCCTATATGGTCAATGGCCAGGAAGTCAGGGCCCAAAAAACATTTATCGCTAAAAACATGGAGGGTTCGGTCACTCTTGAGTTTGTATTTGACGGCACCGATATTAAAGATGATACTTCCTTTGTTGTATTTGAAAGTCTGTATTACAAAGATAAAGAGGTTGGAAGACATAAAGATCTGACCGATGAGGGACAGACTGTGAATTATCCTAAAGTCGATCTGGGGACTGAAGCAAGGGATCAGGACAGCGGCACCCATGAGGCTGAGGCTAAAGAGACGGTAACTATTATTGATACGGTCAGCTATACAAATCTTATCCCGGACAGAGAGTATCAGGTGCAGGGGGTTTTAATGGATAAAGATACAGAGGCCCCCTTTTTGGTGGATGGAGAACCAGTAACAGCGCAGATTACTTTTGTGCCAGAACAGGCGGAAGGAACTGTGGAAATGGAATTTAAGTTTGATGGTACCAGGTTAGAGAATAAGTCGCTGGTAGTTTTTGAATCTCTTTTTTATGAAGATGTTGAGATTGCTGTACATGAGGATATCAATGATATGGGGCAGACTGTGACAATAGATATTCCGGACACATCAGATCATGAAATTCCCCAGACCGGTCTTTCCTCAACGGTGGGGCTTATGGCTGGGAGCGGAGCCGGACTGACTGTTTTAGGGCTCAGTCTTTTGATTCGATTCCGCAAAAAACACCATAAGCCGAAAATATAAAGCAAGGATGATCAATCATCGGATAATTTGTTGATTAATATCTGTACCTGCTGTTTGGATCCTTTATCTTTGACCTGATTGAGAAGGGATTCTTTCTCTGCCTCTGTCATATGTTCAACTTTGTCCGGATCTACACTATCATCCATTGCGGCTACGGCAAGACCCAGAGGAATTAATTCATTATAATAAAAATCCATGCTTTTCACCTCACTGAAAAGCATGGACAAAAAAGATATTTTTATTCTTGTTTCCTCAGATAATTTTCCAAAGCGGCGATAACCTGAGCGGCTTCATGGAGGGTGTTATAACCGTGGATTCCTGTGCGTATACAGCCGCAGCGAAAAGAACAGGCGATGTTGTGCTGTCTCAGATATTTGTAGGCTGAACTGGAATCCTTCGTTTTAAATGTTACAATGGTCGACCGGGTATTAGCTTGCCGTGTACACGGAGCCACAGATAAATGCAGCTCGTTTAATGCGCGGATAAACCATTCGCTGACCTCCCATGCCTGGCGGTAAATGTTTTCAAATCCCAGATCTTCCATAAATTTCAAGGACGCGTTGAGACCGGCAATGCCGGGAGCGTTTGGAAGTCCTGTTTCAAAACGTGTGGCGTCAGGTTTAAATTCCAGACGGTATTGGACAGAATCTACATCCATGGTGACGCTGTCTGCACCGGCAAAGGGAGGGAAAAGGGTGGGGAGCAATTCTTTTCTCACGTAAAGAAAACCGGTGGAGAAAGGTCCAAGGAGCCATTTAGAGGACAGACCTGCCAGAAAATCAATATGATATTTTTTTACATCCATAGGCATAACACCGAGAGACTGGGCACAGTCCACAATAAGGTAAATGTTGCGTTGGCGGCACCATTGACCGATAGCTTCGAGATCAGCCGAAAAACCGTCGCAAAACTCGACGCTGCTTAAAGAAACCGCCCGTGTACGGGAATCGGCATAGCGTTCAAGAAGAGCCACCGTCAGCCCTCCGCCTGGAAAAAAGTCAGGATGATGAGAGGGCAGTTTCTGGAATGTGTCTAAGCCGGATATTGCCGCGGGAATGATCCGAAGGTGGACACCCTTTTGGTGTTCTTGCACCATCCATGGATAAATATTTGAAGAAAATTCCCGATCACAGACAATTACATTATCGCCGGGAGAAAAGGGAATGGAACCTGCGGCACAGTTAATGCCGTAGGCAACATTTTCTGTAAAAGCGATCTCCTCCGGCGAAGCGTTGATGAGAGATGCCAGCCGCGTTTTACAGGCGGGAAAAATTTCATTGGCATATTGATAATATTTCATAGGCATGGACTGGCGCAGCCGCATACAGTCACACATAGCTTCCGTAACAGCAGGGATCACCGGGCCCATGGAAGCATTATCGAAAAATACGCCTTGATCGACCGTCTGGGCAAGGGCGCTGCGAAAATGATCTAAAAACATAGCCCGTCACCATTAACCTTTTTTATGGGTTTCGATCTTCCCTGAAGGGGACGTATGCTTTTTCCAAAATGACGGCTCAGGGAGACGGATGTTTTTTGGCATAAGAGCAACGACCCGGTAAGCGACAAGCCAGATACAAATGACGCTGACAGGGATAGTGATAAGATTCTGTAAAATACGGACAGGCAAAAGTACAAGGTAGCCTTTTCCTGTAAGCAGCATCAACCAGAATGTCTGTAAGAATACGCTGATCAAAATACTTTCAGTCAGAACACAAAGAAAAATACGCCGGATGCTGGCTGTTTTTCGATAAAGGAAAAAACCATAGATCATTCCGGTTAAAAGGGCGGATATCCCCATGGGTGGGAAGTAGCCATAAGGGCCTAAAAGCGCGGTGATCAGGTCGCCAAGGACTGCTGAAACGCCGCCCCATACCGGGCCGTATAAAATGCCTGTAATGGCAATGGGAAGAAATGTGAAACCAATGGTGGCAATAGGCAGGGAAATCGAAATAAATCTGCCGGTAATCACCTGCGCGGCAATGAGCATACCGATCATAGTAATCTTTCGTACAGTATTTGTCATAAAAAAACCTCCTTATTACGCAGTCAGGGCTACATAAAAAGAGGCAATAAAACGGACTTATTCCATCTGGTTATGTAGCAACGGGATGCGGACTCTGCACCGTCAGTACAACACCGGTTCCATGTGGAAGACGGCATCCTGTTCGTCCTGACGACAACTCCCCGTTCGTCAGGCACTACATACCTTTCGGTAAACGCGCAAAATCCTACTCTGCTTTAACCAAAAATATATTGTATCTGTACGCGGCGTTTAAAGGCTGTAAAATATTGGCCATTAAAGAACGCCTTATTCGATATATTATATCATGCATTTACTTAAATGCAAGGCTTTTTGCAACAATTTACAGAGGTGGAGCTTCTGGCAGACGCAGGTGGTGATTACACAGATGGGCTGACATTGGAGGTCACCTTGACGGAGCAGAAGAACGGCCAGGGAAATTTCAGCGCTGAATACGATTCTATCTGAAGCAGGCCACTTCCTCTTTTTTGCAATGACTGTCAGCATTTTATTCTAAGAATGGACATCCAGTCATCCGGAAATCCCATGAGGGATAAAATATCTTTCCCAGGAGCCTGCTTTTTCAGACAGTTTTTTAATTCATAATAAAAATTCCGGAAATCTTCTTTGTCCAGAAGATATTTCAAAATAATGACTTCTGAGAAAAGATCATTTTTTCCCATTTGATAGCGTCCGCTGATTTGTGGAATGTGCAGTTTCTTATGTATGACTGTATCAGTGATACTGTCTTTTGTCCTGTAATTGAAAAAGCGATCTCCATGTGCGCACACATTCCGGTGTTTTGTCATAATGGAAAGAAAAGAGTGCAAATCTTTTCGCCCGATTTGATTAAAATCATTGCAGACTTTAATTGGAACAGAGGCTTTTAGGTAATCAAACATATGTGAAACCTGTCCCAGGGTTAATACCTGTATCATGATCCATAAAGGAACATTATGGTGTTTCGACTTATAATGATTGATATAAGCATATTCATTATTCAGTTTTAACTGATACTGAAAAATGCTGATGAGCTTCTGTATCTTCTTTTGTGTTGAGCCAGTAACCATGTAGTGGGATAAAGATAAGTATTCTTGCTGATCTTCTCCGTATGTAGCTGAAAAATGGTAGGCAAGAGAAGATTTCACACTGTGTTCAGCGATAAGGATATATTTCAGAAAAATACTGCGTAGTTCATTGTCAAATTGATATAAACGGTAAATATCATGAAAGGTCGTCCCATCAATGTATTTTCCTGTTGTTGGGTTTTTGAAAGTATCTTTGTATCCAGAGATAAGGGAAAAATAACTTGTCTTTGATAAAATATGCCTAGCCGCATCAAAATCTTCGATAATCAAGTTCTTATCATTTTGTAAGAAGATCAGTAAATCTTCATATGATTTGAAAGGCTTTGCCATTTCCCCACCTTCTTTTGCTGTAAAATAACGAAAGGCCCCCGCAGGAGCCTTCCGGACTGGAGGCTTCACAAGTTTCTCCAGTACGATCACTGAACTAAATATAGCAAAACTGGACTGAAAAGTCAATCCTGCAAATTCAGTTCAATGCCAGTATATGTGAAGCAAGTATGAAAAATGCAGGCATATAAAACACAAACAGTTAGATTATGATTAACAGTTTTTTACCGGGGTGGGTATCTTTTCCTTCAGTCCATTTATTACCAGATGCAGATGAATAAAATTTGTCGGAAACTGAAACAAAAATATAAATGGCACAAAAAATGTTAGATTCAGGGAATGCCAAAAAGAACCGGAAGAACCCCAATAGCCCGGCACGTTTTATTGGAAAGATGGCTGTTACAAAGGATGGAGAAGTTGCAGATATCAAGAAATACCTGGATGAAGGGAAGATTGCAGAAGAGGTACAGTATGATGGGCTTTATACAATATGCACGGATCTTTTGGATGATGAGATCTGTGGATTTCGGACAGACTATCTAAGGCTTTTTGCAACAATTTACAATTACTGCGTTGATAATGGGTTTATTATTTGTTTATAATATTTATTTTTATTTTATAATTGAAACACAATGACATCAATAAAGATTCACATTCACTTCATACAATAAAAAAGCAATCACGAAGGAAAGGAGCCTTTTGACATGAAGGGAATGAAGAATTTGCTGAAAAAACTGGGAGGCGCGGCGGCAACTGCCATAGCCTTGAGTGTTTTTTCGCTAAGTGGGGTGACATATTCTTACGCGGCTGAAGGCATTGATATGAGTACGGATTATCCGGGAATTATGGCTAAAGCCGGAGACAGTGTCAGTTTTGAACTGGATTTTTCCAGTCTTACCGGCGACAGTTACGATGTGGATTTGAGCGTAGAGTCTATTCCGGAGGGATGGACAGGAAACTTTAATGGGTCTGATGGAGAAATTACCCGTGTCCATGTGGACAGGACAGCAGCGGCATCGGACACCTCTTTAGTGACTTTCAGCCTGAGTGTTCCTGAAGACGCCCAGGTAGGGACTTATGAGGTGGAACTTCTGGCAGACGCGGGGGGTGATTATTCAGATGCCCTGACCCTGGAGGTCACCTTGACGGAGCAAGAGAACGGTCAGGGAAATTTCAGCGCTGAATATGATTCTCAGGAAGGATCTACAGGGACAAGTTTCAGCTTTGACACCACATTGAATAATAACCGCAGTTCTGAGCAGTCTTATAACTTGTCCGCGGACGCGCCTGATGGCTGGCAGGTCAGCTTTAACGCATCTGATGACAGCACTCAGATTGCCAGTGTGACTGTGGATTCCGGGAGCAGTCAGTCCATGACTGTCAATATTACTCCACCGGAAAATGTGGAGATGGGGGAATACACCATTCCAGTGACTGCTGTTTCTGCCAGTGAGACTTTGGAACTTGATCTCACTGTGGAAATCACAGGAACCTATGATGTAACCTTGTCCACACCTACAGGAAATTTAAGTCTGGATGCCTATGCCAATGCCGAAAAGTCTGTGACACTTCAAGTGACAAATAATGGAAATGTAGCATTGCAGAATCTCACGTTCTCCTCGGACTTGCCTACAGATTGGGAGGTATCTTTTGACCAGTCTGAGATCGAAACCCTTGAAGCAGGGCAGTCTGTGGAGGTGACGGCTTATATCACGCCGGATCAGGATGCCATAACCGGAGACTATATAGCGACTTTAAGTATCAGCAATGATGAAGTGTCCTCAGAGGCCCAGTTTCGTGTCTCGGTAAAAACCCGTACCGTGTGGGGAATCTTTGCGGTAGTTATCATTGTGGCTCTGGTAGGGGTTCTCGGATTTGTAATTAAAAAATACGGAAGAAGGTAACTTATGGAAAGTATTATTCAGACACAAAATCTGACAAAAATTTACAGCGGTAAAGTCGCAGTGAACCGGTTGAATCTTTCCATTAATAAAGGCGAAGTCTTTGGACTCTTAGGGCC
This sequence comes from Catenibacillus scindens, assembly GCF_014202115.1. Lineage (GTDB taxonomy): Bacteria > Bacillota > Clostridia > Lachnospirales > Lachnospiraceae > Catenibacillus > Catenibacillus scindens. The sequence continues at coordinate 180,597 of NZ_JACHFW010000004.1, read as the reverse complement.
AAATGGCGCGGGAAAAACCACGACGATCCTTATGCTCCTTGGCTTGACTGAACCTTTCGAGGGCAGCGCTCAGATTTGTGGAATGAACTGCACGCGCCATCCTGTGGGAGTTAAACAGATTGTCGGATATTTGCCGGATAATGTGGGGTTTTATCCGGATATGACCGGGAGGCAGAATTTGAGATTTACCGGGAGACTGAATGGTTTAGAGGGCCCTTTGTTGGAAGAACGGATCGAAATGCTTCTTCAGCGGGTGGGGATGACAAAGGACGCAGACCGCAAAGCGGGGACTTATTCAAGGGGAATGAAACAGAGGCTTGGGGTTGCCGATGTTTTAATGAAAGACCCGCAGATTATTATTATGGATGAACCTACTCTTGGTATTGACCCTGAGGGAATGCGTGAATTGCTGGATCTGATTTCCCAGCTTTCCAAAAAGGACGGACGCACTCTTCTGATTTCCTCCCATCAGCTTTATCAGGTTCAGCAGATCTGTGACAGAGTGGGAATCTTTGTCAATGGCAGTCTTGTGGCCTGTGGCCGGATCGAGGAACTGGGGAGACAGATTGAAAAGGAGAGCAGCTACATATTAGAGTTGGAGATAGATTCTCTAAACCAGGAAGTGTGGGAAGACTTTGGGCGGATGGAAGGTGTAAAGAATATAACAGAAGAAAATGGGCGTATCGTTATAGAATCTGAAAGAGATCTTCGTCCGGCCGTGACACAGTATTTTGGACAAAATGGCTCCACGATTTTGCACATGCACCAGAAGGGCGCGGATCTTGATGAAATTTACCGACGATATTTTGAAAAGGCAGGGCAGAGTGATGAAAGCATTAGAATGGAAAAGAAAAAGCGGAAGAGCTTTAGCGTTCTTTTTAGAAAAAAGAGAGAAACAGCAGTCCCCAAAAGAGACGGAAATACTGAAGGTTAAAAGCTCTGCCGGATTAGCGCAACTGGTGAAAAAAGAGCTGGCGGATCATCTGACCAGCCGGCGATTTATAATTATATTGATCTTGATCTACGCCACCAGTTTTGCCAGCTTATATGGGGCTTTATCAGGGCTGGAGGCTGCCGTGGAAAATGACAGTAATTTTATTTTTCTAAAATTATATACAACCAGCGGCAATTCGGGTGATCCGCTGTGTTCGCTCTGTCGGTTACCGTATTCCGGTGGAGGAATTTTATATATATTGCCATAGCTCTGATTGACAGGGAATGGTAAGATTTCCCGGCAGTTGCGGTTTGATGTGCCATATGATATGATTAAACTGCATTAATGAAACAGTTGAAGTCATATACTGATCTGCAATTGGATGAGGTCATGGACTTCATGATTTGATGTGAAGATAAAAAAGAAAAGAGGGATAAATATGGCATATTATAAATCAGTGGCAGATATGATCGGCAATACCCCAATGGTGGAATTAGGAAACTTTGAAAAAAATCACGGACTTTGCGCCCGGATTATCGCCAAAGCGGAAGGTTTAAATCCGGGAGGCAGTATTAAGGATAGAGCGGCTCTGGCCATGATTGACGATGCTGAGGAAAAGGGACTTTTGACACCGGACAGTGTGATTATTGAACCTACCAGCGGTAATACGGGGATCGGCCTGGCAAGTGTGGCAGCGGCAAGGGGATACCGCATGATCATTGTCATGCCGGATACGATGAGCGTGGAACGCCAGAATATGATGAAAGCTTACGGGGCTGAACTGGTGCTGACCCAAGGCACTCTGGGAATGAAGGGAGCCATAGAGAAAGCTCAGGAGCTTGCCGATTCTATTCCGGGAAGTTTTATACCGGGGCAGTTTTCCAACCCGGCAAATCCGGCCATCCATAAAAAAACTACAGGACCGGAGATATGGCGTGATATGGATGGCAAGGTGGATATTTTTGTGGCGGGCATAGGGACCGGCGGAACGATCAGCGGCGCAGGGGCCTACTTGAAAGAAAAAAATCCCGCTGTCCGTATTATTGGAGTAGAACCGGAAGGATCACCAATATTGACCCGGGGGCATTCCGGCGCTCATAAAATACAGGGGATTGGCGCCGGTTTTGTGCCGGAGACATTAGATACCAAGGTGTATGACGAAGTGGTAACGGTATCCGATCAGGACGCCATTGCCACCGGTCGGGAAATCGCTCATACGGAAGGTCTGCTGATCGGCATTTCCGCAGGGGCGGCAGTGTTCGCGGCGGCACAGCTCGCCGCCCTGCCTGAGAATAAGGGAAAAAATATTGTCGTAATTTTGCCGGATAATGGCGATCGCTATTTATCCACGGAGATGTTTGTGTAAACCTGCAGCTCTCTGTGTATATGCCTATTGCTGGCAATAATATCCTGATTTTTACAAAAGTTCAGGGGATTATTCTGGTAGTCAGTGATCCTGCCGCCTGCTTCCTCCAGGATCACTGCGCCGGCGGCAAAGTCCCAAGGCTTGAGATTTTTTTCAATATATCCGTCAAGGCGGCCGCAGGCTACATAGGCAAGATCCAGGGCGGCAGAGCCGCTGCGGCGGATATCCAGAGAGTTTTGAAACAGTCCAAGAAAGATCCGAAAGTTGTCCGGCGCAAGCTCCTTATCGTAAGGCGATGTGCCTATGGAGATCAGACTTTGGGACAGGAGCGGGTGGTCTGTAACGTGGATGGCGGTGTCGTTTAAAAACGCGCCGGAGCCTTTAGCGGCATAAAAAGTTTCCTCTGTAAATGGATTATAAATGACCCCCATAGTCACCTGACTTCCATCATAGTAGGCCAGGGATACGGCACTGTGGTGGTAGCCATAGATGAGATTGGTCGTGCCGTCAATGGGATCGAGAATCCAGGACGGTTTCCTGGGATTGATCTGATTCATATGATTTTCTTCGCCCATAAATTGAACCTGGGGAGCCAGGTCATAAAGGGCTTCTTTTAAAAAGTTCTGAACGTTGGTGTCCACCATTGTCACAAAATCGGCAGGACCTTTGACAGTGACATGGCGGCTGTTTTCTGTATTCATAATCAATGGACGGGTTTTGTGAACCAGTTCAATGACTGTTTTTATTTCCGGAAAAGACATTTTTACGAAACCTCCTGAAAAAGAAATACTGATGTATGTCATCCAACCCGGTTCACCGGGTGAACCGTGACTATTATTTTACTCTATTTTTCTTTTATAAGCAATGTGGTGGATGCAAACTTGATAGAATTGGAGTATACTAAGATCAGATAATGACAAATTTTGACATGGACCAGGAGGCAGAAAAAATGTATATTGCAGATCTGCACATTCATTCCCGCTATTCAAGAGCCACGAGCAAAGACTGTGTGCCGGAGTATTTGGATCTGTGGGCAAGAAAAAAAGGAATCCACATTATAGGAACCGGGGATTTTACTCATCCGGCCTGGCGAGAGGAACTAAAGGAAAAACTTTGTCCGGCTGAGGACGGGCTTTATGTGCTGAAGAAAGAGTATCGTATTCATGATCCGGCGGCGACGGAGGCATTTATTCCCCGTTTTGTGGTTACCGGGGAGATCAGTTCGATTTACAAGAAAATGGATAAGGTAAGAAAAGTACACAGTTTGATTCTACTTCCAAGTCTGGATGCAGCTTCAGATTTGTCGGCAAAACTGGAAGCTATTGGAAATATCCACTCTGACGGCCGGCCTATTCTTGGTCTTGACTGCCGTGATCTTTTAGAAATTACTCTGGAAAAATGCTCCAGAGCTATTTATGTACCGGCCCATATTTGGACGCCTCATTTCTCTATGTTCGGTGCTTTTTCCGGTTTTGATACTGTAGAGGACTGTTTTGAAGATATGGCTTCTTTTGTTCACGCCATAGAGACCGGTCTGTCCTCGGATCCGCCTATGAACTGGCGTGTATCTGCCCTGGACCGTTTTCAACTGATTTCTAATTCAGACGCCCATTCACCGGCAAAACTGGGCCGGGAGGCAAATTTTTTGGATATTGATCTTGCCTATGATGGCCTGTATGGAGCGATACAAAGGGGCGAGGGCCTTTATGGGACTATTGAGTTTTTCCCCGAAGAGGGCAAATATCATTTTGACGGGCACCGCAAATGCCATGTGTGTTTAAGTCCGGCTCAGACTGAAAAATATGGCGGCAAGTGTCCCGTATGCGGACGCAGGCTGACTATTGGTGTTTCCCATCGGGTGGAGGCCCTTGCGGATCGCCCGGAAGGAACTGTGTCCCCCAATGCCCGACCATTTGAACGCCTGGTGCCGTTGCCGGAAGTTGTGGGGGCGGCCACGGGACACGCATCCACCAGCGCCGGAGTGACAAAACAATATGAGGAAATGTTAAGAACTCTTGGCCCGGAATTTGAAATACTGAGAAGCGTACCCTGTGAAGATATCCGCAAGCATTTTGGAAATCTTATTGCTAGCGGAATAAAGCGGCTTCGGGACGGGCAGGCTACATGGCTTCCGGGTTTTGACGGAGAATATGGGACACTCCGCCTGTTTACAAAAGAAGAACGGGAAAATGTGGACGGCCAGCTCAGCCTTTTTGATGCCATGCCAACAATGGCATTTGGGGATAATTTCAAGCTGGAGAGCGGAGAAGAAAAAAAGAGCGGGGATGAGCCGAAAAGAGATGGAGGAGAGCGCTGCGGCGATGCGCTTATTGATAGAGCGTTCCAGGAAAACAGTGTCGGGGAAGCCGGGGTGCCTTTGCCAAATGAACTGCAGAGAGAAGCCGCCCAGACGCCGGGGAGATGTGTTGCGGTTGTGGCCGGGCCGGGAACGGGAAAGACAAAGACGCTCATTGCCCGTATCGAGTATCTTTTGGAAACGCGCAGAGTAAAGCCTGAGCATATTACAGCGGTCACTTTTACAAATAAAGCTGCCGGAGAGCTTAGGCAGAGACTTTCCCAGAATCCTGATAATAAGCGAGCATTGCGGCGGCTCCACGCGGGAACTTTTCACGCCCTTTCCATGGAACTTCTGAAACGGTGGGGCTGTGCTTATACTTTGGCGGACAATTACATGACCATGGATCTGGCAGGAGAAATTGTGAAGGAATACCATCTGAAAATGTCCGCCGGACAGTTTCTTCAAAAGGTGTCGTACATAAAAAGCGGACAGCCCCTTGCCGGGGCGGATGAAAGCCTTTTGCCTGCGGAAAAAGCTTACACTGAACGGCTGAGACAGCAAAATGCTCTGGATTTTGACGATCTTCTTTTAAAGGCCCTGGAGCTTGGCAAAAAGCAGGAGCATGTACTTTGGTTTGATTATCTTCTCGTAGATGAATTTCAGGATATCAGCCCTGTACAATATGAATTGCTCCGCCTTTGGAATGAAGGTGGCGTGGAGCTGTTTGTGATCGGTGACAGTGATCAGGCTATTTATGGTTTCCGGGGCTCTGATGACCGGTGCTTTTCCAGACTTTATGAGGACTTTCCACGGACAAAAGAGATCCGGCTTGTGGAAAATTACAGAAGTACGCCGCAGATTCTGAACAGTGCCCTTTCTGTGATCAATCATAATCCGGGATCAGAGCGTGTCCTTAAAGCCCACAGACCATCCGGTCCTTCAGTGGATGTGGTCCGGACCAGAAGTGAGAAGTCTCAGGCGATTTTTGTGGCCCATGAAGTGAACCGGTATATTGGCGGTATAGATATGATAGATGCGTCGGAGCGGATACAGGATGCGAAAACGCGTAGCTTTTCCGATATAGCAGTTTTATATCGGACGCACCGTCAGGCAAGACTTTTGGAGGAGTGTTTACAGAATGAAGGGATTCCCTATATTGTTGCCGGTCGGGATGACTTTTTGGCGGAAAAAGAAGTGCGAGGCTCTCTGGCCTTCTTTGACTGGCTATTAGATCCGGCAAATGATGTGGCGGCGAAAACCTGCCTGAAGCTGATGTGGGATTATGAAGATCAGCCCCTCACACGGCAGATTTTGGAGAAATATGGGGAGGCGTTTGGACCATTGATCAAAGGGCGGCCGGGAAAACTTATTGAGGCGTGGATCTCGGATATGGGAATGGATGGTAATGAGGCCATGGGGCGGCTGCTGCAGACATCTTTGTGCTATAAAAATGCTCAGGAATTTATGGAGGCCATCCATACAGGCATTGAGAGTGATCTTATGCGCTGCGGCGGGAAAAAATATACCGCTGACGCTGTGACCCTTATGACTCTCCACGGAGCTAAAGGGCTGGAGTTTCCTGTAGTCATTTTATATGGCGCCCAGGAGGGCGCGCTGCCCTATGAGAGTGAGCGCCATCCGTCCAGCGAGGAGGAAGAGCGGAGATTGTTTTTTGTGGGAATCACGAGAGCCAGAGAAGAGCTGGTGATCACATTTTCCGGGGAACCATCAAAATTTATCAGCGAATTGCCAGAAGATATAAAGATCCGGGACGCACAGACAGCACGGAAATTGTCTGGTGGGCGGCAGCTCAGTCTTTTCGATCTGATGTAGCATGGAGGGAGGAGATTATGATAAAAATTGCTGTACTGTCGGATACACACAATCTTTTAAGGCCCCAGGTGCTGGAAATCGCCGCAGGATGTCAGGCAATCATTCATGCCGGGGATTTTTCACGGGAGAGTGTGCTGGATGCGTTTCGGCCGCTGGGAAATATTTATGTAGTCCGGGGAAACAATGACCAAAGCTGGGCGGGATATTTGAAAGATACACTCCGGTTTCAGATCGGGGGAATCCGTTTTTTCCTGACTCACAATAAAAAAGATGTGGATCGGCGGCTGGACGATGTGGATGTTGTGATCTTTGGGCATTCCCATAAATACTTTCAGCAGATGATCGACGGGCGTTTATGGTTAAATCCCGGTTCCTGCGGATATTCCAGGTTTGGCGGGGAAGTAACCATGGCGGTCATGGAAATCGACGAAAATAGCCGTACATGGGCGGTGGAAAAAATAGTGCTGCCTCTGGAGAGGATGCAGTAATATTGAAAAAAATATGGGATTATGTTATGATGTTGACGTTAAAAATGTTGATTTCATAGTGGCCGCGGCATTGAGGCCGCTGCTTTGACATTATGATCGGAAGGAGATTACCCAATGGGAAATAAAGTAACACCGAGAACCCTTTCTGGATTTATGGAATTACTTCCCCAGGAACAGTTAAAATTTGATAAGATTGTCCGTACATTGCAGGACGTTTATGCGTCCTACGGTTTTCTGCCGCTGGATACGCCGATTCTTGAATCTTCTGAGGTTCTGCTGGCAAAGGCCGGCGGTGAGACGGAAAAGCAGATTTACCGCTTTAACAGAGGGGATACAGATTTGGCGATGCGTTTTGACCTGACCGTACCTCTGGCAAAGTATGTGGCAAAAAATTACAGCAATCTGACATTCCCCTTTAAACGTTTCCAGATTGGAAAAGTGTATCGGGGCGAGCGGGCACAGAAAGGTCGTTTCAGAGAATTTTATCAGGCAGACATTGACATTATCGGTGATACAAAACTGGATATTGTCAATGATGCCGAAGTCCCAAGCATTATCTACAATATTTTTACTAATCTGGGGCTGGACGATTTCACTATCCGTATTAATAACAGGAAAGTGCTGTCCGGATTTTTTGAGATCCTTGAACTTTCAGAGAATGTTACAGATATTTTAAGAATTGTGGATAAGATTGAAAAGATCGGCAAAGACGCAGTGGCCGAGGAGCTTGCCCTTCTCGGTGCCACATCCCATCAGTGTGATCAGATCCTGGAATTTATCGGTATTTCGGGAAGTACCGAGGAAGTCATTGCCCGTCTTAGAAGCTATGGCGGGGCCAATACTATGTTTGATGCCGGGGTGGACGAGCTGGAAGCAGTCGTTAAAGGCATCGCCGCTTTTGGTGTTCCTGAGAAAAATTATAAAATTGACCTGTGTATTGCCAGAGGTCTGGATTATTACACAGGTACAGTTTATGAAACCACATTTAACAAACATCCGGAAATCGGTTCGATTTGTTCCGGCGGACGGTATGAGAATCTGGCGGAGTTTTACACAGATAAAAAGCTTCCGGGAGTAGGTATCTCTATCGGGCTGACACGTCTCTTTTATATTTTAAGTACCATGGATTACTTAAATGATAACAGCGTTTTCGGCGCGGATGTGCTTGTGATTCCTATGACCGGGGATTTGTCCTGTGCCATCCAGGTTTCCACTCGTTTAAGAAACAGCGGTATCCGCACCCAGATTTATTTTGAGCAGAAAAAGTTTAAACATAAAATCGGCTATGCTGATAAGCTGCGCATCCCCTATGCGGCATTTATCGGTGAGGATGAGATCGCTTCAGGAAAAGTCACTGTAAAGAACATGAAAACAGGAGAGCAGAGGACCGAGGCTTTAGACGTCTTGATTCCGGTTATTCAGGAAGAACTGAAACAAAATCAGGCACAGAAGATCATTTCAATTCTCTAAAGCAGGTCACGGCATTTGACAACTTCCGCTAAAGCTTATATAATAATAAACTTGTAACTGCGAATGGACTGAACAGTTACGAAAGCTCAGATAACAGGAGGTTGTTGGTGTGAAGAAGCGTTTGGCAAAAAAAATGAAAAAACGTCAGACTGAATGTGTGCAGACTCAACTGGACGCTGGTCAGATTGAGAAAGTATGTGTACAGAAAACAGAAAAAAGCGTGCAGGCTGTGAAAAAAAATGTACAGGTAACAAAAGAGCCGGTGATGGATGAGCAGTTGATGAATCAGGAGCCGGAAGCGGCGGCAGTGGATTCATTGCAGGATAAAGGACTGTCCACAGGTAAGTCCGGACAGAAGGTAAATATTTTCTGCCAGTTTTCCCAGCATCAGGTGGAACGCCAGGAGATTATTAACCGTATTAAAAATCAGTGGAAGTCACAGGGAAATATGCTTAAAGATTTGAAAGATCTTGTCATTTATCTCAAAGTTGAAGATAATAAAGCCTACTATGTGATCAATGAGACAGAACAGGGTTGGATAACAGCCTGGGAATAATAAAAAAGGCACTTTAATTTGCGAGCCATGAGCTGCCAAAATTAAAGTGCCTTTTATTTTTTGCAGCAGTTTCGCTAATCAGGAATGGTGCAGGTATAACTGTTGCTTTTTTCTATTCTTTTTTGGGACTTCTCCGGTACATACTCGGACTCTGACCGTAAATTTTGTGAAAGGCTTTTGAAAAGTACAGGCTGTTTTCAAAGCCTGTGGAGGCGGCAATGGTGCCAACCGGCAGGAATGTGGTTTTTAAAAGACGGCAGGCTAGGTTCATGCGGAAGTTGGTCAGGTATTCTTTTGGGGATTGACCGGTTTCCTGCAAAAACACACGGTAAAGCTGACTTCTGCTGATACCGGTGTAGTCTGCGATTTCTTCCACGGAAATTCCATAGGCATAGTGTCCGTGGATATATTCCACGGCTTTTTGAACATAGGTGCTTTCCGGATGCCCTTTAACAGGCGCGCTTTTTACAAGAAGGGCCAGTGCGGAATACAGTTTTCCTGTCATTTCCAGGGTATGGCTGAAATCGCCGCCACGGCATTCATAGATCTGTGTAAGTACAGACTGAAATTTAGGGCCGCAGGAAAGATTGTTTATGATCAGATGATCTTTGGAAAAACCGGCGGCCAGGAGGGCAGGCAGGGCGTCGCTGCCGTTAAAACCAACCCAGCAGTATTCCCAAGGATGGCGGCCATGGGCTTTGTAGGTAATGGGAACGCCGGGAAACGCCAGAAAAAGATCGCCGCTACTCAAAGAAAATGTGCTGTCATTGACTGTGTAGTAACCTCTTCCCGAAATAACATAGTGCATCAGATAGTGGTCGCGGATTCCGGGGCCCCACTGATAGTTAGGCGGACATTGCTGCCGTCCTGTGTTGTATACAGACAGGGCGGCCGAAGACCGGGACTGATTTTTATAGGAATCTTTAAATGTGACTGTTGCGTTTTTTTCCATAATTTACCTCTTTGTCGGGAATATCTCCCGGCCGTCAGAGCTGGGGCGCGATGATTTTTATGCAGCATCATTGCTCCCGACGCTCCCTGACGGATGCTCTGTCATCAATATAAAATATTTTGGGGAAATATGCAACAAAAAGACATATGAAGAATACATTTCTATATTGAATTGATACGGGAAAATGACTACACTGGATTTAATGAAAGCTTTCATAAAATAGCAGTTTGGCCGTCCATCTGCCAGGGGCGGTATGTTGTCAATGAAAGGAATGAATTTTAACAATGACTGTCAGCGAAAGAATATGTCAGCTTGTCAATTATGGTGTGGAGAAAAAGTTGATTGGTGAAAATGACCGGATATACACAACTAACCGGATCCTTGAAGTATTAAGGCTGGATGCGTATGAGTTGGAGGCAGGTTCGGGGGAGAAGCCTTTAATGGCTATAGCGCCGCTGGAAGAAGTTCTGGACGATCTTGTGGCGGATGCGGTGAGCAGAGGGGTTATCGAAGACCAGGGAATTACAGGCCATGATCTTTTTGATACAAAACTTATGGCTTGCCTTGTGCCACCCCCATCCCAGGTTATTGAAAAGTTCTGGAACTGCTATGAGCAAAGTCCTGAAAAGGCCACGGATTTTTATTATCAGTTTTCTCAGGATACAGATTATATCCGAAGGTACCGTATTAAAAAAGATTTGAAGTGGACAACGCATACACCTTATGGCGACCTGGATTTGACAATTAATCTCTCAAAACCGGAAAAAGATCCAAAGACCATCGCAGCAGCACTAAAAACATCGCCTTCCCGATATCCCAAATGTCTTTTGTGCCGTGAAAATGAAGGGTACGCCGGACGGCCAAACCATCCGGCCCGTGGAAATCACCGCCTCGTCCCTCTGAAACTCAACGGGGAGACGTGGTATATGCAGTATTCACCTTATGTCTATTATAATGAACACTGTATCGTTTTAAACGGCCGGCATACCCCTATGAAGATCAACAGGAGTACATTTGTCAAATTGTTTGATTTTATTAAAGTGTTTCCCCACTATTTTGTCGGGTCAAATGCGGATCTTCCCATCGTGGGCGGATCTATTCTCACCCATGACCATTTCCAGGGCGGACGTTACAAGTTTGCTATGGAGATGGCGCCTGTTGAGCGGCCAGTTGTTTTTGAAGGCTTTGAAGATATCCGGGCGGGCATTGTAAAATGGCCCATGTCAGTGGTTCGTCTTGCGGGCGGGGACTGTGAACGGCTCACAGATCTCGCAGATAGAATACTGAGCGCCTGGCGGGAATATACTGATGAAAGTGTCAATATTTACGCCCGAACTCATGGGCAGCCTCACAACACAATAACGCCCATCGCCCGCATGAGAGGCGGGGAGTTTGAGCTGGATCTGGTGCTTCGCAACAATATGACAACACCGGAGTATCCTGACGGCATTTATCATCCTCATCAGGAATATCATCATGTTAAAAAAGAAAATATTGGTCTCATTGAGGTGATGGGGCTGGCAGTTCTTCCCGCCCGGCTGAACGATGAGATAGCCCTTTTAAAGAAGTTCCTGCTGGAGGGCAAAGATGTAGCAGGGGAAGAAAAAATTGTCAAACATGCCCGGTGGGCGGCTCGGTTAAAAGAAAACTATCCTAAAATGGATGATGAAAATATTGACGGAATTTTGCAAAATGAAATTGGACAGATTTACGCGGCGATTTTGGAACAGTGCGGCGTATTCAAAAGAAACGACCGGGGACAACAGGCCTTTGATGCCTTTATTGAGACGGTCAATCAGGCATAGTAAGAGGGGGATTTTGATGTCAGAAATTATAGAAAAACTCAGACAGACATTTATAGAAACTATGGGTGGGGAAGGCGAATTTTATACTTTTTTTGCGCCGGGGCGTGTGAACCTTATTGGAGAACATACCGACTACAACGGCGGACATGTATTCCCCTGCGCCCTGACTGTGGGAACTTACGGAGCCGCGAGAAAAAGAACAGATAAGAAATTAAGATTTTATTCTTTGAATTTTCAGTCTATCGGGATGATTGAGAGCGATCTTTCAGAGCTGGTTTATAAAAAAGAAGATGACTGGGCAAATTATGTGAAAGGCGTGATCTGGGCTTTTAAGGAAGCGGGGATGGCTATAGACACCGGCATGGATTTTGTCTGTGTGGGAAACATTCCCAACAAGTCCGGTCTATCTTCGTCGGCGTCTCTGGAAATATTGACATGCAAAGTAATTGCTGATATATTTAAATTTGATGTTGACGGCGTACAGGCCGCGAAGCTGGGGCAGTACGGGGAAAATCATTTCGTGGGCGTAAACTGCGGTATTATGGATCAGTTTGCTATTGCCATGGGAAAAGCGGATCACGGGATTTTTCTGGATACGGCCACTTTAGAGTATAAATATGTACCTGTCCATCTTGCCGGCTACCGCATTGTTATTGGCAACACAAACAAAGTGCGCCGGCTGGAGGATTCAAAATATAATGAACGCCGCAGCCAGTGTGAGACAGCCCTTGCTGATATACGGAAAATATATCCGGTCCAGTCCTTTGGGGCACTTACAGTGGAGGCGTTTGACCGGCTTGCCCATGCTATAAAAGATCCGGTCAATGGGCGACGGGCCCGCCATGCGGTCAGCGAAAACCAGCGGACTATCCAGGCAGTAAAAGCACTGGAAAATAATGACCTGACCACCTTTGGACAGTTAATGAACGCTTCCCATGTGTCTTTGAGAGATGACTATGAAGTGACAGGCATTGAACTGGATACTCTTGTGGAGGCGGCATGGCAGCAGGAAGGCGTTGTTGGCGCCAGAATGACCGGCGCAGGATTTGGTGGATGCAGCGTGAGCATTGTCCGCCAGGACTGTGTGGACGCGTTTATTAAAAATGTAGGAGATATTTATAAAAAGCGTATTGGGTACGCCGCCCAATTTTATGTCGTAGAGATAGGAGACGGACCAAAGCAACTATGAATAAACTCATCGGGCATTTTAAAACAATTACATATCACAAATGGCTTGTCATGCAATACTGTTTCAGTGTAGGATTATACCGTCAGGGACTGCTCCATGATCTTTCCAAGTACAGCCCTTCGGAATTTTTACCGGGTGTGCGCTATTATCAGGGCGGAAAACGCAGCCCTAATGCGGCTCAGCGTGAACTTTTCGGATATTCATCCGCCTGGCTTCACCACAAAGGAAGAAATAAGCATCACTACGAATACTGGAATGATGTGGGAAAAGACAAGGTGATTGTAGGGGTAAAAATGCCACTGAATTATGTTATAGAGATGGTGATGGATCGCATTGCGGCGTCCAGAGTATATAAAGGTGAAAATTATACGGACAGCGCGCCGCTGGAATATTTTAATCTGACAAAGGATTATATATTGATCCATCCCCAGACGAAAGCACTTCTTGAAAAACTTTTGAAAATGTTGGCAAAGCGGGGACAGAGATATACTTTCAAGTATATAAGAAAAGTGTTGCTGCCTAAGGGAAAATACTGATCCGGGAAAATGAGTCCCAGTCTGACGGGCCACATTTTTCCAGAATAGATCTTTCTGACATGCTCATACTACTTCTATGAAAGTCACATCTGACTTTCAGGCTAATATGCCGCAGTATCCGGCACGGCATAAAGGCGAGAGCCGTATAGGATACATGCAAATTATGTGTCCCAGGCTTTTTATTGCCGGTTGTTAAAGGAGGAAGTTTTCATGTCAGAAAATCGTACAAAGAACAGCGCAACTAAAAACAGCGCAAAAAACACTGCTTCTAAGAACTGTGGAAAAAACAGCTCAAAGAACAATGCAAAAAACAGTGCCTATACAAATGCCCAGAATACTTTTAATGGGCAGGACACAGAAAGTTCCTATGAGGACTGCAGATAAAATGGAGTAACAGTTTGGCCATCTGGGACAGGAGAGCAAAACGGTTGCAAGATTAGAAATAAGCAGATGAAATGCCGCCCTTAAATGATATTGTGATCATTTGGGGGCGGTGTTTTTTTGTCATAGAAAACTGTCGCCGGCGGAGAATCCTAAGAAGTAAGATTCTTTTTTGATCGAAATGAATATCCTGTAATAAGAGCGATGCATAAAAATATGGTCATTTTGCTCTGAAATTTAAGTAAAGGTGGTTTTATGAGATTTGATACGATTTCCGCCAGGGATCTTTATAAATATATGGATCGGCTGCGATATACTTTAATTGATGTGCGCAGCGCTGATGAGTACAGACAGGGACACATTTCCGGAGCGGTGAATATCCCCTATGATACAATGACGATTCCTTTGTCCGGGATTGATCCGGGAAAAACCTGTGTACTGTACTGTGACAGGGGCGCTACGAGCCTTCTGGCCGCGCGAAAACTGTTTGATCATGGGTACAATGTCCTCAGTGTCATCGGAGGTCTGGCGGCCTATGACGGTCCTGTTGAAAGATAAGGCCGGCATGGACAGCTTCGATGGAATGGGGCGTTTGGCTGGCATAAGCGGATTTGCCGGACTGGGATAATTTACGGGGCAAAAGGCAATTGTGTCTTTTGCCCTGCTGCCGGATGAAGCGTTACGGAATTTTGAAATAGATCAGGAGAAAATCAGGACAATCGGCAGAATATGGCACATAATCTGTTTTTCGATGGTTGCCTGAAAATGAGAAAAAGTATATACTTATGAGTGATTAATTGTTCTGTAAAAATTTTGAAAGGAGCGGGACAGCCAGCAGTTCTGTTTTGTCCCAAAATACAAATGAATCAACAGTTTGAATTTGACGCCCCCTGCCATTTTGGCCTGGAGGCAGTGCTAAAGAGGGAAATACAGGATCTCGGCTATGATATCCTGCGGGTCAGCGATGGCCGGGTGACTTTTAAGGGGGATATAAGTGCGGTTTGCCGGGCAAATATTTTCCTGCGCACCACGGAGCGAATCATGCTGTCTGTCGGGCGGTTTAAAGCTTATAGCTTTGATCAGCTTTTTGAAAGCACAAAGGCGCTGCCGTGGGAGGAATTTCTCCCTGACGATGCCCGTTTTTGGGTGACTAAGGCCACAACAAAAAACTCAAAACTTTTCAGCAGCTCAGATATTCAGTCTATTGTGAAGAAAGCTATTGTGGAGCGCTTAAAAGAAAAATATAATATCCAGTGGTTTTCAGAAGACGGTGCCCCATATCCGATCCGGGTATTTATCCATAAAGACGAGGTGTCCATAACATTGGATACTACCGGGGAATCTCTCCATAAACGGGGATACCGCAGGCTGACCGCCAAAGCGCCGGTGTCTGAAACTCTGGCCGCTGCGCTGATCATGCTGACGCCGTGGAATAAAGACCGCATCTTAGTCGATCCATTTTGCGGCAGCGGTACATTTCCCATTGAGGCGGCTATGATCGGGGCCAATATTGCTCCGGGGATGAACCGGGAGTTTACAGCGGAAAAATGGAAAAATCTTATTCCGAAAAAAATGTGGTATGATGCTGTGACAGAGGCGTCAGATCTGATCCGGGATGATGTGGAGATGGATCTTCAGGGATATGATATTGACGGGGATGTGATCCGCATTGCCCGGACTAACGCTCAGGAGGCCGGTGTGGATCACCTGATCCATTTTCAGGCAAGACCGGTGAGCGCTCTGAGCCATCCGAAAAAATATGGCTTTGTTATTACAAATCCTCCTTATGGGGAGCGCCTGGAAGATCAGGAGACCCTTCCTGGTCTTTACAGAGAAATCGGGGAGGCGAGAAAGCGGCTGGATACATGGTCATTTTACATATTAACTTCCTATGTTGACGCACAGAAATATATGGGCCAGAAGGCTGAACGAAACCGTAAGATTTATAATGGGATGATCCAGGCGTATTTTTATCAGTTTTTGGGGCCTAAACCGCCAAAGACAAAGATTTAGAAAAGATAACAGGAGGCTTGGCGTGAAGGCTGTTAGACGGATTTTTGTTAGCGTACTTATTGTGATCGGCGGTATTGTCTTGTGTCTGTGCCGTCCGTGGGAAAGCGGCATGAAAGGGGCATCTGCCGCCCTGGAAGTCTTTTATAACGTAAAAAAAGCGGACGCGGTAAACAGCAGTGCGATCAACGTGCGCAAAGATGGGGAAGTGTTGGCAATTTCTACAAGGCAGCGCCCCTATATGACTCAGAGTATGACACTGACAGTTCCTGTGGATACTGTTCCTCTTTTATTTCATGGAACGGTGGAAGTGCAGGGGAGAGTTACTCTGCGCTTTTGCGCCAATGGCCACGAAGTGACAGCCTCCTTAGACCAATCCGGCTATGAGGTGGACGGCCAATATTATGAGGGTAAGGAACCGCTGATCCGCTACCATAACAGGCTGTATGTGTCGGCTAAGATGCTGGCGGAAGCTTTTGGTGGGACATTTTCCTGGGACAGCGACTCAAATACAGTGACTCTTGTCAGCGGCAGCACTCCGGATAATTTAATGACGCCTCTACCCGTGTCCTATGATATGAGAGTTCAGGGCCGATTGACGCCGGTACAGGATCAGGGAAATCTTGGAACCTGTTGGGCTTTTGCCGCCCTTGGGGCTTTGGAATCCTCCCTGATGCCGGCTCATCCATGGGTATTTTCCGCCGATCACATGAGCTTTATGTCCGGCTATAATATGAGCCAGCAGGACGGAGGAGATTTTAATATGGCCCTGGCCTATCTGACAGCCTGGAAAGGTCCTGTGCTGGAGGAAGATGATCCTTATGGTGATGGGTATTCGCCTGATTTTTTGGAGGCCAAAGTTCATCTTCAGGAAGCTGTCAATCTGCCCCAGAAGGATTATGAGGCCATTAAGACGGCCATTCTCAGATGGGGCGGCGTCCAAAGCTCTTTTTACTCGGATATGGAGTTTGCTACCAGCAATTCCAGCTATTATAACGCAAAAAACGCGTCTTATTACTATCCGGGAAAAAATATAGCCAACCACGATATTGTGATCGTAGGCTGGGATGATGAGTATCCACGGGAAAACTTTAACGTCTATCCGGACCAGGACGGCGCGTTTTTGTGCCGGAACAGTTGGGGAAGCCAGTTCGGCGATGGCGGATATTTTTATATTTCCTATGAGGACACCAATATAGCCATGACGAACCTTGTATATTCAAGAGTTGACAGTACGGATAACTATGATCAGATTTATCAGAGCGACCTTTTAGGATGGCTGGGGACTATGGGATATGGCGAGCCGGGGGCGTGGTTTTCCAACGTTTATACTGCATCGGGGGATGAGGCGTTGGCTGCTGCCGCTTTTTACACTACCGGGAGAGAAAATTATTATGATATTTTTGTCGTCAGGGATTTTACAGACAGCCAATCCTTTGATACAATGGAATATGTAAAAAGCGGCTATATTGAAAACAGCGGTTATTATACGGTGGATTTCCCAGTGGAGATCCCGCTGGAGGCCGGAAGCCGTTTTGCCGTTGTCGTTCATCTGACAACCAAAGACAGTCTCCGACCGGTGGCTATTGAATATGAGACCGGAGAGTGGACCAACAGTGTGGATATCAGTGACGGCGAGGGTTATTTAAGCTATGACGGGCGAACGTGGGAAAATATTGAGTCCACATATCAGTCCAACGCCTGTCTGAAAGCGTTTACCAACAGGAGAGAAAGTGAATGAAAAAGATAATTTTTGCAACTGGAAATGAGGGAAAGATGAAAGAGATCCGTATGATCCTGGAAGATCTTCCCGTACAGGTTTTGTCTTTAAAAGAAGCGGGGATTAACTCGGATATTGTGGAGGATGGAGAGACTTTCGAGGAAAACGCCCTGATCAAGGCCCGGACCATCCATGATCTTACGGGAGAGCTTGTACTGGCCGATGATTCGGGGCTTGAGGTGGATTATATGAATAAAGCTCCGGGGGTTTATTCTGCCCGATTCCTGGGAGAAGATACGTCCTACGCCGTGAAAAATCAATATATTATCGACCAGTTAAGAGAGGCAAAAGGCGGGGAGCGCAGTGCCAGGTTTGTATGTGTTATCGCAGCGGTTTTTCCTGATGGGACGGCAAAGACCTGTCAGGGCGTGATCGAGGGAGAGATCGGATATGAACCTGCAGGGGAAAACGGCTTTGGTTATGACCCTATATTCTATGTTCCGGAATACGGATGTTCTACAGCCCAGCTTCCGCCGGAAATCAAAAATAAGATCAGCCACCGGGGAAAGGCTCTTGAGGCTATGAAAAAGGTACTGGAAGAGTATCTTCAGGTTTAACGCCGCGGAAAATCCCGGCTCAATTCGTGGTGGCGGCGGGGAGAGTGTCGGATAGATCCGTTGCTGCAGACCGGTGTTTTGGTTCGCTCACATAAGTTTCTGTGTTATGTAAACAAAACAGGCCCTATTAAATGGGCGCAAAAGATAAAGAATGTCGAGGTTGATCATGAAAATATTAGTCATCAGTGATTCTCACGGAAAAAATGGCCGTATGGAGTTGGCAATTGAACAGGAGAGTCCTATGGATCTGATCATTCATCTGGGAGATCTGGAAGGCGGGGAAGATCTTCTGGAAGCAATCGCTCCCTGCCCTGTGGAAATCGTCTGCGGAAATAATGACTTTTTCGCCCCTTATCCCCGTGAGAAAGTTATTGAAGTGGGTGGTATCCGTATTTTTGTGTGCCATGGACATAATTATGGTGTTTCCTACGGAACACAGCGCTTGGCGGAAGCAGCCCGGCAGCAAAACTGCCAGGTCGCCATGTACGGCCACACCCACTGTCCGGATATTGAGGAATACGGCGATGTGACTGTTGTAAATCCAGGGAGCATTTCCTATCCGAGACAGAAAAACCGCCGTCCATCTTATATGATCATGAATATTGATGATCAGAAGAAACCGTCGTTTCTCATTTACTATATGACTGCCAATATGGGGAGTAAATATTGAATGTCCCAGAGACTATGGGGATTTATAAACCCTCCGGGGGATGCGCACGATTTTGGCAAGGAAAGATCTGTGCTTTGCGCAGCAAAAATCGGCGCAGAAAACGTCATACATAATAAAAATTATTATGACGTTTCCTATATAATGAGTTGCCCGACAAATGGGCAGGCGTCACTGGCGCCTAGCGCCCTAAAAACATTCGAAATCGCTCATTTTTCTCCGAAAAATGGCTCTTTCTCATGTTTTTGCGGGTCAAGTAGACATGCTTTTTCATACAAGTATGAAACGCATGTCTATTTGACCCTGGTATCATATAATTTGACGTCTATTCTATAAAATGAATGCGCCTTTCATCGTAACGGTTCTGTTGTGGGCGGCTTTCTGCCGGATAGCCCAGAGCGAAAACGGCAAAGGCTTCTACATCTTCCGGAAGATCCATAATTTGGTGAACAGTGTCCATGCGTTTCCGGTTTGGGGCAACGCCAAACCAGACTCCGCCCAGTCCCAGTGCATCGGTCTCCAGCCAGATATTTTCCTGGGCAATAGCCATGTCAATGGGAGCAAATTCTGGGGCTGTAAGGCCGTTTTTACGGTAAACCGATACGAGCAGAACCGGAGCGCCGGCCGCGCATGAGGAGTAGGGACTGATCTCAGACAAAGCCTGGATTTTATCCGGGTTGGTGACTACGTAAAATTCCCAGGGCTGCTGATTGCAGGCACTGGGAGCCTGCATGCCGGCCCGGAGAATCTGAAGAATTTTATTTTTTTCTACCATTTTATTTTCGTATTTGCGGACGCTGATCCTGTGAAAAATGCTGTTCATTGGTATCCTCCTTTTTGACTGCTTTTAGGTGGTCTTTTTTTTATTATATCTTTAAGGGGGGAAGAATTGCAAGGGCGTTTTATGCCTGCGGCCAGTGAGCCAAGCGGACGTGTTCGCGCGTCCATTTGGCGGGCAACTCAAATTATGTTACAGTTCAGCCTGCGCCTACGCTGCGCTGCGATGACCCGCTGACCCGTGGCTGACGTGGCTGACGCCGCTCCTTTGTTCATGATCCGGTGCCGGGCTCATCAGGAATGGGGCGGGCTGATTTTTATGCAAGCACGAATCATCCCGCCCATCCCTGATGGCTGAACTGTAACCAAGTTATAAAAAACAAATGAAAAAAATTGTAAAAAAAGTGTTGACATCCCGGTAAAGCTATGGTAAAGTATATCTTGCGTTCGGGAAAACCACTGAAACGCAGGCTTTTCCGGGGTGTGGCTCAGCTTGGCTAGAGCGCTTGATTTGGGATCAAGAGGTCGCAGGTTCAAATCCTGTCACCCCGACGTCCATAACAGAATATGGTATATTATGCGGGTGTAGTTCAATGGTAGAACACTAGCCTTCCAAGCTAGATACGTGGGTTCGATTCCCATCACCCGCTTTTTTAAAAGCTCTGATAACGTTCAGAGCTTTTTTATTTTCTGTCAGAAAGCCCCAGGATATAGTCTGACGAAACATGAAAAAAGCGGCAGATTTCAATTAGTATGTCCAGGGGAATTTGCCTTTTTCCGTTTTCATACTGAGAATAAGTGTTCTGGGCGATCTTTAAATAATTGGCCATATCTTTTTGTGTTAAATCGCTATCTTCTCTTAATGCCCTGATTCTTTCATAATATGTCATTGTCCTACTCCTGATAAACCGAGCGCCAGAAATGAGCAAAGGGGCAGCGCGTAGGCACGGCGCAGTGTTGGCGGCTGGACTGTTACAGTTGCTTTTATCCTGCTTCTGGCAGTCGGCAGTTATGTTTCTGAGATTATAGGTTCTATCATAGCAAGGTGTTTGTAGATTATTGACAAATATCTCGAATTGAGATATTATGAATGTGAAATATTGTAAAAAAGGATAACCATTCATCTATGCCTGTATTCTCGCGGGGGCTTGGACTTTTGGCTGTAGGTGAATTGTTATAAAAAAATTGATATGGGAAAGAAGGAGTGAAAATGAAAAAACTGAAAAAACTGAAGAAAATGAAGATGGGCCTGTGCCTTGTTCTGGCTTTGACTATGGTCTTTGGCGGAATGCAGGTGTGGGCGGGGGTTCCGGCTTCGGACAATGGCAATGGACAGGAGATTGAAAAGTCTTTGTCAGAGGAAAACGTAGAACTTGAGAATATGAATGTGAGCGCTGGCATGGTGGCTGTCGAATGGCATGGTTATGGGGCAGGATGGGCTTCTTCTATAGATGAAAAGCCGTATAAAATTGTGGCTATTAATGGAAAAGCTGTGGACAGACCGGAAGACCTCGTTGACAGAGAGTATCCGGTAGGAACTACGTTTACACTTAAAGCAGAAGACAGCCTGAGCAGCGACCTTGCTTTTTCAAGGTGGAGTGCCCTTGTTGCCGACCGCGATAATCCTGATTCATATGGTTCAATTTCAGTGAGGGATTGTTTGTCAAGCGAATATTCATCAGAAACAATCTTAACCATTACCGAGGAAATGGATGGAAAATATCTTATGGTTTCGCCGGAGTATCGCTATCCGGAAGCCGTGGGAAAAGTTTGTATCGCGCCTGCCTATACTACTGAAATCCTGGATCAAACCGGTGATATTTATGTTGATAATGAACATAAGGTCTTATATCCTATTGAGGGAGGGTATGCCAGTGATTATTTCTACGGGGCAGGCAGCCAGATAACATTTCAGGTAAAAGATCCTGAACCAGGAGCATCCTACGGATGGTTTCTTTATAATGGCCTGTTTTCTCCAATGGCGGCAGGACTTTATAAGTATTTTCCGGGAGAACATGACTCTACATTTACTCTGGAAGTTACACAGGAGATGATTAATACTAATACTGTAGAGCTGGCTGTTTATGCTGTGAAGCTTAGTAAAAACAGTACCTGCGGTGTTTATGTTCAGGAAAATATGAAAATCCTGTCTGCCGATGGCGCTCCGGTGGAAATAACTGAGAAAGGCAGCCTTTCATTCGGCAATTTTGCGCCGGGGACAGTGCTGGAGATTGAAAGTGAAGAAGGAACAGATTCATGGTTCCACGGTTCATTAATTTCATTTGCTCCAGAGACTGAATCTGATTTTTATAATTCTCAGTACCCTTATGGCTTGAATTTTAATGGAGATGTGTGGTATTTCCCAGACAAAGGACAGCTCACGGTTCTTTCGGACAATAAAATTCAGTATGTAGTTCCGGACCGGGAGAATGTAGTGATATCTACACAAGAATTTCCGGATAGGCTCCAATTTATAGATATAGATAAACTGGAAGCAGAAGCTGTCAAACCACCAGAAACTACAGACCCGGAACCGGAAACAACCCCACCGGAAACAACGCCGCCGGAAACAACCGTTCCCGACGCCACACCGGAGCGGGTGGAGCAGGTTCAGAACTTTGTTCAGCAGCTCTATGTGAACATTCTCCAGCGTTCTGCCGATCAGACCGGGCTGAATGAGTGGGCCGACGTTCTGCTTTCCGGCAAAGAGAGCGGCGCGAAAGTAGCTCAGGGCTTTGTGGACAGCGATGAATTTAAGGCAAGAAATTTAAGCGATGAGGAATACATAAAAGTATTGTACCGTGCCTTTTTAGGCCGTGAGGCGGATCAGGGAGGATTAAATGCATGGCTTGGCGTTCTGGACAGCGGTCTGTCCCGGATGCATGTGTTTAAAGGCTTTGCGGAATCCAATGAGTTTACGGCGATCTGCCAGAACTACGGCATTATCCGGGGAAACGCAGTGCTGACGGCGCCGATGGATCAGAATGAGGGCGTGACAAAGTTTGTGGCCCGCTGCTACAATCTCTGCCTTGGACGCAAGGCAGATACCGACGGCATTAACGCATGGTGCAATCAGATCCTTACGGGAGCAAACACAGCCAAACAGGCAGCTTACGGCTTCGTGTTCTCTGATGAGTTTAAGGGTAAAAATCTGTCCGATGAGGAATACGTGAGAACGCTGTACAGAGTGTTTATGGACAGAGAGGCTGACGGCGCGGGGCTTGATGCATGGCTGAACGTCCTTGCCGAAGGTCAGAGCAGAGAACATGTATTTAACGGCTTTGCTGATTCACCGGAATTTCGCGAGATCTGTGCGGGATATGGGATTTCATGATAAAGGTATATGACGGACAGTTCGGCGAGGATCAAGAATATCCAATACTCCGCTCTTTTGTGGCAGCATATTGGGGTAAATCAGCCTCATAGCCGAAGATCAGACGAGGGTTTGGCCATCCATCCATGGAAGGCCAAACTCTTATAAAATTTGTGATAGTTTGTCAGTGATGTACCTGATGGTCAAGATGCTGTAAAATTTCGGCAATATTATAATGAATCTGTTTGACAGCGGGGGTTTTTCAATTTATAATAAATTTATGGAAAAGTCCGGAGCAAAACGAAGTCAGATCGGGAATAACAAAAATTTTACAAACATTTAAAAAAATTCAAAAAAACCTGTATTTTTTTGTTGACAAAGGTATTTGTTCTGTGCTATGATACATCTTGTGCTGAGGCGGTATGATTTCTGCCCGGCGAAGTTGATGAAGCGTGGATGAGTCTGTAGCTCAGCTGGATAGAGCAACGGCCTTCTAAGCCGTGGGTCGGGGGTTCGAATCCCTTCAGGCTCGTTTATCAATTTAATATTGATATGGTGGGTATGGCGCAGTTGGTTAGCGCGCCAGATTGTGGCTCTGGAGGCCCAGGGTTCGAGTCCCTGTATCCACCCTGGAAGGCATCTTTGATGAGAAGATGCCTTTTTTTATATATAAAATGTTGAACAGTACACATTCCTTGTGGGTGGTATGGCCGCTCCTGTGTTGCGCACTGGGCGGTTTATAATGTGAGATTGAAAATTTCTTCATGATGGCATAGAATATACTTGACAAGAGGGCTGTTGGTCAGAGTATACTTGACCAAAGGCGAATAAGAGTTACAAAGAGCAGCGTCTTACTTTACCAGAGCGAGGGCGCTGCTTTTTGCACTTATCAATAATCAAAACAACAAGAGTTATGATTGCGCAAAGCATAATTACAAATTGGATCAGAGCCCAATATGTACCCATAAGAGCCAGTCCTATTTTACAGAGAAAAGATCTATGGAATACATATCGCCGAGAAAAAATGAAGCCTGGTATGTGGAAAAATGTAAAAGACAGTGTGAGAAATGGCAGAAAAAAGGCTGAAATCCCAGGATTTTCCTTGCTTTCAGCCTTAAAAATGCGGATGACAGGAATCGAACCTGCACACCGAAGTACCAGATCCTAAGTCTGGCGCGTCTGCCAGTTCCGCCACATCCGCATAAACACATATAAAATGCAGGGTAAAAATTACCCTGCCGACTGGGCTAGCTGGATTCGAACCAGCGTAATGCAGGAGTCAAAGTCCTGTGCCTTACCGCTTGGCGATAGCCCAATAAAATAAGTCTGTGAAACGATAATAATAATAGCAAAATGCGTGGACTTTGTCAACCGTTTTTAAAAGGCTGTTTTTTGCACGGGAGCAGTTATAAATTTCTTACGAACTGGACATCCTGTAAAGGTAAAGGAGGAATGAAATTATGGCAACTTTATCATGCGATGCAAAAAACTGTATGCACAACGACGCGCCTTACTGCTGTATTTCACATATTTGTGTAGGCGGCACAAAGGCAATGACGGAAGCGGAAACATGCTGCGACAATTTCAAGGAAAAAGGTAGTATGGCAATGAACAGCGCCTGCGGACAGAGCCGTCCCAATCCTATGGTGGATATTGAGTGCAAAGCCTGTCACTGTGTCTACAATGAAAACTATCATTGCCGGGCGGAGGCTGTAAATATCTGCGGCCCCAGCGCCAGTGTATGTGATGAGACACGCTGCGCCACATTTCAGGCAAAATAATTGGAAAAATAAAGGAGTTCCGGGAAAGCGGCCCGGAACTTCTTTATTTTCGCGGTCGGTGAAGGGACAAAGTCTTCGCAAGTAAACTTGCTCCGCTTTTTCTTCCTCAGCCGCATGGCTGAATAGTTACAAAAAATATAGTTAAGTAGTTGACAATTTTACAAAACTTAATTTATAATGAGAAAATAGAAAGTTTAACAGATCTATAAAAGACTTTGGATTTTTCATCATTTCAATAAGAATCTTTTTTCAAACAGAAGATTTTACCCGAAAAGATGTGTCAGAAGAAACTGTTTCGGGGTAGAATAATAATTAATATCCCGAATCTATACCTATAAACAAATGTTGAAGTTTGTCTATGATGTCATAGATGGAAACTTTAACGCTATTTTCAGAAAGGCGGTGGCTTATGGCAAACGTAGACATCAATGAGATTACCCCGGAAATTATAGAATATGCCGGAATGTGTAGCAAGAGCGGAGCGATCAACCCGGAACTTTATGGGAAGTATGATGTAAAACGGGGGTTAAGAGACATTAACGGTAAAGGTGTTGTCGCTGGCTTGACTCATATTTCGGATATTATTTCTTCAAAAGAGGTTGATGGCAAGTCTGTACCCTGCGATGGTGAATTGTATTTCAGAGGCATTAATATCAATGATATTGTTCACGGATTTATCAGTGAGAAACGGTTCGGTTTTGAAGAAGTGGCGTATCTGCTTTTGTTTGGCGATCTTCCAAATAGTCAGGAATTGAAAGATTTCAGAGATTTACTGGCTTCTTACCGGACATTGCCCACAAACTTTGTTCGTGATGTCATTATGAAAGCGCCCAGCAATGACATGATGAATACTCTGGCCCGAAGCGTTCTGACGCTGTACGCCTATGACGAACAGCCGGACGATACGTCTATTCCCAATGTACTTCGTCAGTGTTTAATGCTCATCAGCGTATTTCCTATGCTTTCCGTATATGGATATCAGGCGTATAATCATTACATCTGTGGGGACAGTTTTTATATACATAATCCGGATCCGGAACTGTCTACTGCTGAAAATATCCTGCGTATGCTTCGCCCTAATATGAGTTATACTCAGATGGAGGCCATGGTTCTTGACCTTGCCCTGGTTCTCCATATGGATCACGGCGGTGGTAATAACTCTACATTTACGACCCATGTGGTGTCCTCATCGGGAACCGATACTTACTCCACCATCGCGGCGGCGCTGGGATCTTTAAAAGGACCCAAACATGGCGGTGCCAATATTAAAGTGGTTGAGATGTTCCAGGATATGAAGGCACATTTAAACGATCCTAAAGATGAGGATGAAGTGCGCACTTATCTGAAAAAGCTCCTTCACAAAGAGGCTTTTGATAAGAAGGGTCTGATTTATGGTATGGGACATGCGGTCTACTCCATTTCTGACCCACGTGCTACTATTTTTAAAGCATTCGTGCAGAAGCTGGCATTTGAGAAGCACAGAGAAGCTGATTTTGAATTGTACTCCATGATCGAACGCCTGGCTCCGGAAGTGATTGCCGAGGAACGGCGGATTTACAAAGGCGTCAGTGCCAATGTGGATTTTTACAGCGGTTTTGTGTACAGTATGCTTGATCTCCCCACAAAATTGTTTACACCGATGTTTGCCACGGCCCGTATTGTGGGTTGGAGCGCTCACCGTCTGGAAGAGCTGATCAATTCCGATAAGATCATCCGTCCCGCATACAAGGCTGTACAGGAACATCTGCCTTATGTGCCTTTAAAAGACAGGTAAATCTTTATGGAAATTGAGAGAAAGTTTTTAGTGAACCGGCTGCCGGAAAATCTGGAAAGCTATCCATGTCTCCACATTGAACAGGGATATTTATGTACAGAGCCTGTGGTGCGTATTCGCCGTCAGGATGACAGCTATTATCTCACTTATAAATCCGGCGGGCTTATGGCCAGGGAGGAATATAATCTTTTTCTGACAGCAAAGGCCTATGAACATCTCCGAAAAAAAACTGACGGAAATCTGATTACAAAGAAAAGATACTGCATCCCCTGGGAAAAGTGGACAGTGGAGCTGGACATTTTTGAGGGATGTTTTCAGGGGCTTGTAATCGCTGAGGTGGAATTTTCCTCTGTGGAGGAGGCCAATAGTTTTGTTCCGCTGCCCTGGTTTGGCGAGGATGTGACATGGTCTTCCAAATATCACAACAGCGTCATGAGCCAGGCAGACCCTGACGTTTACAGACGGGAATCCTGACCTGGCCGATTTTTCCAACATATATTTATGAAGATTGCAGATAATACCATTACAGACATGAACATGTCTGATAAATTTCATAATATATATGGAGGAAAAAGACGATGTCTAACACAAGTGGAACAGGTTCCAACGGAAGTCGTATGGAAGTACCTGAAGCGAAAGAAGCAATGAACAGATTTAAAATGGAGATTGCCAATGAACTTGGTGTGAATTTAAAACAGGGTTACAATGGCGATCTGACAAGCGCTCAGACTGGATCTATCGGCGGCGAAATGGTGCGCCGGATGATCAAAAAACAGGAAGAGCAGATGTCTGGTCAGAATCCGGGAATGTAACGGATTAGAAAATTTTAAGAGCAGGCGGCGTTGTGCCGCCTGCTTTTTCTGTATAAAGAAAAACTTTCAATTGAGGGTGGGAAGTGGTATACTGATTAAAATAATACCTGGATAGAAGAGAAAAAGAGGAGATCCTATGCTATATCAGATCAATGACGTCACTGTGATGGTGGGCGGCGCAAAGATTTTGGATCATATTCATTTTGAGATCCACGGCACAGAAAAAATCGCTGTTGTCGGCCGCAACGGCGCGGGAAAGACCACGCTTCTAAAGCTGATCTGCGGGGATTTGACACCGGACCGGGATGACCGGCGGCAGCATCCGGGGATCATAGCGGCCAGAGCGCTGACAACAGGGATACTGCGGCAGGATGTATTTAAAGACAAGAGCTTGGTGTTAGAGGAGTATCTCCACAGCCTATTTGGCAGGGAGAATAGTTTTTTGCCGGAAATGTATGCCTTTGAGCGTGATTTTGACCGGATGTTTACCCGCCTTGGATTTTCCACTGAGGATAAGAATAAAAAGCTGGAAGAGTTTTCCGGAGGGGAGCAGACGAAGATCGGACTGATCTTTTTATTCCTGCAAAAGCCCGATATTCTCCTTTTAGACGAACCGACCAACCATCTGGATATGGGGTCTCTCAGATGGCTGGAGGAACAGATCAGAAATTACGAAAAAGCGGTGGTGATGGTGAGCCATGACCGTTTTTTTCTGGATCAGACCGCTCAGGTAACTTACGAATTAACCAGGGGACAATTTGTCCGGTATGTGGGAAATTACACAGAATACAGGAAGCAGAAACGAAAAAATATTGAGATACAAAACAAAGCCTATGAGCGCTGGCAGACAGAAGTGAACCGGCAAAATGAGCTGATCCGGCGTTTTAAAAATAAACCTAAAAAGGCGGCCTTCGCCCGGTCCAGAAAGAAAATGGTGGAGCGCATGGAGAAAGTGTCCAGGCCGGAGCCGGAGGAGAGCCACATATTTACGGGAGAAATCCTGCCCTTAAACCGGGGAAGCAAATGGGTTTTTCAATGTGAACATTTGAAAATAGGCTATGACCGCCCTCTGCTGGAACTGACCTGGAGACTGCGCAGGGGACAGAAAGTGGGAATCGTCGGGCCTAACGGGGCGGGAAAGACCACATTTTTAAAAACGGTTGTGGGAAAGATTTTGCCCATGGAAGGAAAATGTGATATCGGCAATGAGATTTCTATAGGATATTTTGATCAGCACAGCGCCAATATTTCCTCGGAAAAAACGGTGGCCGGTCATTTTCATGATCTTTTTCCGGCGCTGACTCAAAAAGAAGTTTATCAGACTTTAGGCGCCTTTTTGCTGGGCGGGGAGCGGGCGTCAGCGCGGGTGAAGGATCTTTCCGGCGGGGAGCGGGCCCGGCTGGTTCTGTGTGAGATCCTTCAGAGCCGCCCTAATTTCCTTGTCCTTGACGAACCTACAAATCACATGGATATCCCGGCAAAAGAGACATTGGAGTCGGCATTTTCGGCCTATAAAGGAACGATCCTGTTTGTGTCCCACGATCGGTATTTTATCAGCCAGGTAGCCGATGCCCTCCTTATTTTTGAGGATGGGGAGGCCTCCTTTTATCCCTTTAGCTATGAGCATTATGCCCGGCGAAAGTATGAGGATTCCGGGGACGGACAGACGTTAAGGGCCCGTATGGATGCTCAGGAGGCGGCCATGATCCAGGAGTTTCGTGATGTGCCAAAGGCAGAGCGCCACATGGAAACGGTAAATACTGAGGAGGCTTATATGGATTGGCAGCTTAGGCTGGCCAGAGAACAGATGGAGCAGTGCCGGGCAAAAACGCAGCAGCTTTGGAGACAGCTTGAGATACAATCTGTGGAACAGTGGAAAATATTTGGCTCTGGTGGAAGCTGGGAGCAGGCGGGGGATGAAAAAGAAGCCTATGAGGAGGCTTTGCTAAAATGGCAGGAAGCCTGTGAACAGTGGTATGAGATTTACTGTCAATATGAGGATTGCCGGGAGGAACTGTATGGAAAAGATTCAGATACCACAGAAAGTGGAATATATTATTAAAGAGCTGGAAGATCATGGGTATGAGGCATACGCTGTGGGCGGCTGTGTCAGGGACAGTATTCTTGGACGGGTTCCCGGCGACTGGGACATCACTACATCTGCCACGCCCCAGCAGGTCAAGGCAGTGTTTGAGCGAACGATAGATACAGGGATCGCCCACGGAACAGTGACGGTTATGCTGGATAAAGAAGGCTTTGAGGTGACGACCTACCGGGTGGACGGAGAGTATGAGGACAGCCGCCATCCAAAACAGGTGTCTTTTACGTCAAGTCTTGAGGAAGATCTTGCCCGGCGGGATTTTACTATAAACGCTATGGCCTATAATCCCAGAAAAGGGGTTGTTGACCTGTACAATGGAGAGGCGGATCTGAGAAAGAAATGTATCCGCTGCGTGGGTGATCCCAGGCAGCGCTTTGATGAGGACGCTCTGAGGATGATGCGTGCGGTGCGCTTTGCCGCCCAGTTAGGCTTTCATATTGACGAACTCACAGCACAGGCTGTCCGGGAGCAGGCCGGACAACTGAAAAATATCAGTGCTGAGCGGATCGCGGCGGAACTTGTGAAACTTCTCGTTTCCCCCTGGCCGGAAAAGATCCATCTGGCCTGGAGTCTTGGCATTACCGGGGTGATCCTTCCGGAATATGACCAGATTGTTGGCGTGGAACAAAATACCCCCAATCATATTTATACTGTGGATGTCCACACCTGTAAAGCACTGAAAAATATCGAACCGGATCCGGGGCTTCGTCTGACTATGCTTTTTCACGATTTTGGCAAGCCCTTGGTGAAAAAAACGGTGGATGGGAGAGATATTTTTTACCGGCATCCGGAAGTTAGCGCGTCGATGGCTAAGACTATTATGAAGCGGCTGAAAATGGATAATAAGACGACAGACCGAGTGGTCCGCCTGGTCAAATGGCACGGATTAAAATACGACGCCACGCCAGTTCATGTGCGCAGGGCGCTAAACCGTGTGGGGGCAGATCTTTATGATGATTTTATCAAAGTACAGCGGGCAGATATTATGGCCAAAAATCCTGCTGTGATCGGGGAAAAACTGGCTCTTTTGGAGAAAAAGGAAAAAATATATCATCAGGTCATCGAGAGCGGCCAATGCTACTGCGTAAAAATGCTGGCTGTGGGAGGACAGGATCTTATCGCGGCGGGAGTACCTAAAGGTCCGCTGCTGGGAGCGGTCCTTGACCGGCTTACGGAGCGGGTGATCGACTGCCCGGAGAAAAATACAAAAGATCAACTGATCCCTTTGGCTTTAAAAGAAAAAGACAGCCCGGATATTTTTGAAAAGAAGAAAGACTTTTTCTGGGATGGAAAATGAGCGGCGATCCGGCTCCATGGCTGAAACGTTGAGAAAATGATAAGGAGGCTTACTATGACTATTGGCACCATTGGCACAGGACAGATTGTGGAGAAAATTTTGACGAGTATTGGAAAGACCAGACATCTTAAATGCTCGGCAGTCTATTCCCGCGCAAAAGAGAAAGGCCAGGCGCTGGCCAAACGTTTTGGGATTCCCGCAGTTTACACAGATATGGAGGCATTTTTAAATGCTCCGGATATTGACATTATTTATATCGCTTCACCCAATAGTCTCCATTACAGCCAGGCAAAGATGGCTCTGGAACATGGGAAGCACGTGATTGTGGAAAAACCCATGACCCCATATTATGGCCAGACAAAAGAATTATTTGATCTGGCTCTTGAAAAAGGATTGCTTTGTTTTGAAGCGTCCACTATCGGCCATGCCCCCAACTTTGCCATTATGAAGGAACACTTAGAAGAGATTGGGCGTACGCGCCTTGTGCTGTGCAGCTACAGTCAGTATTCTTCCAGGTATGATCTTCTTAGAAAAGATGAAGTGACTAATATGTTTGATCCGGCGTTTTGCGGCGGAGCCCTCATGGATATTAATTATTACAATATATATACCGTTACCGCCCTTTTTGGCCGTCCGGGCCAGGTTGTTTATTATCCCAACCGGTATAAAAACGGCATTGATACTTCGGGGATCCTTATGATGATTTATCCGGATTTTGTCTGCCAGTGTACAGGCGCCAAAGATACATGGGGCGCCAACGGCGTGCAGATCCAGGGGGAAGATGGTTATATTTTCGTGGCTGGGAGTACCAATGAGAGCGGTCCTGTAAAAGTGGTTACAAAGGTTTCGGAAAAGATATACGACGTCCAGCCCGATGGAAATCAATGGTATTACGAATTTCAGAGCCTGGACCGGCTCTTTTATGATGGCGATATGGAGCGGTGCAAAGCACTGATGCAGGCAACGCTGGATACCGCCTGGGTGCTGGAGGAGGGACGCAAAAGCGCCGCCATGGATTTTTGATAATGGAGAAGGGGGATGTTTTTTATGGACAACATTTTGTCAGAGCAAGCTTTGGATTATATTCACAGCCACGTAGAAAAAAATATTAATCTTTTATCAGAGCTTGGCCGGATTCCGGCGCCGTCCCACCAGGAGGACAAAAGGGCGGCATTTGTAAAATCCTGGCTGGAGGCTCAGGGGGCCAAAGGCGTTTATATTGATGAGGCAAAAAATGTGATCTATCCTGTAGGCTGTGATGATCATGAGGATATTGTGGTGATCATGGCTCACATGGATATTGTTTTTCCTGATCTTGAGCCTCTTTGTCTGGAGATTCGGGATGGAAAAATGTACGCTCCCGGCATCGGCGATGATACCGCAAATCTTGTACAGCTTTTAATGACTGTAAAATACATTATTGAAAATAAAAAGAAACCGGAGACGGGAATTTTATTTGTGGCCAATGCCTGTGAGGAAGGTCTTGGAAATCTTAAAGGCAGCAAAGCGATTATAGATACCTGGGGCAGCCGGGTGAAGGAGTTTATATCTTTTGACGGCTATACCGGCGGAGTGACCAACGACGCAGTTGGCTCCCACAGGTACCAGGTGACTGTTAAAACCGAGGGCGGACATTCTTTCGGAAATTTTGGAAACAGCAATGCCATTGTGTCTCTCGCCTCCATTATCGGAACATTGTATGAGAAAAAAGTGCCCACAGCGGCAAAGACAACTTATAATGTAGGGACTATTTCCGGCGGGACTACTGTGAACTCTATTGCCCAGGAGGCATCCATGCTCTATGAGTTTCGGTCAGAGTCCAGAGACTGTCTGAAAGAGATGGAACAATTTTTTGATTCTGTCATTGAGATGTACCGCCATATGGGGATGGATCTTGATGTAAAAGTGATGGGAATCCGTCCCTGCGCGGGAGATGTGAATAGGGAAAAGCTGGAAGCGCTGACTCAAAGAAGCTGCTACATTACAGAACTGATCACAGGTCAGCCTTGTGATGTGGGGGCAAATTCCACAGATTCCAACATTCCTCTGTCTATGGGGATACCGGCCAATACTCTTGGAACAATCCGGGGAGGGCGCGCCCACACAAGAGAAGAATGGGTGGATCTGTCCAGTGTCGAGGAAGGATTTAAAATTGCCATGGCTGTGGTTCTTCATTATTTTAAAGAAGCGTGATACAGCCGGTACCATGGGGTGGTGGATGTTGATTGAAATGTGGTAAAAGTTTTTGGCTGCCATGGTTTTTGTGTTTTCTTACAGTCTCTGTTTTGTGCGTTGGTTGTCGTGCCCAAAGCGCTCCGGGAGTGGGGGAAATTTCGGATGGGATTTCTTTTGAGGAAACTTTCGGCGGGCCGGCAGAATCGGAGACTATGACAGTGCTTCCGGCGCCGGGAGGAACCATTATGGGCGTGTATGCCTGGAATGAAGATCTTCTTATTTATTATTATGCGGACGGGTACTATATGCTTTGCCGGGTGGACAGCGCCACTGGGGAGACGTTGGGCCAGACCGAACCGTCTTTTGTCCGGGAGCTTCAGATTGAATTTTGCCAGGACAATGTAACCCTTCTTTCCGAATTTGCCGGACATGAAGGACAAAATGAAATTAAGATACAGGACGGAATTTTTAACAGTGAGCCGGAAGCGGAGACCCGGCCGTCCCTTCTTCGGATTTTTGATTTGGAATCCGGAAAGTTTTTGTGGATGGATGAAAATTTTAACATCGTCTCGGAATATTTTGTAGACGGGGATTATGTCTCAGCGCCCAGAATGGATTTGAATAATAAATATCTGTATTATGTAAACTATAGCGGGCAGATTCTGCAAAAAGACCGGGAAACTGGCGAAGAAAAAAGAATTGATCCTGGAGCTGATTTCTATGAACCGCCTTATATTGAAGGAATTTATAATAATGGGACATTGCTGGCGGTGACCGGAACGATTCTTGAAAAAACAGACAACGGACTGGATAATTTCCGCAGCGTGAAAAATTATGTGGATCTGTCCGGGGGCAATATTTATGAGAGCAGTTCGTTTTCTCCGGTGACTGGAAGCGGGAGTATGTACTATACAACACTGTATGGGATGCTGGATCAGGCGGTTTTCGGTGATTTTTCCCAGCCGGATATGACCTGGCAGTTTCTCTTTGATGATTACGAGGAGTATGATCATGTCTTTGCCTGGCCCCAGGAGCGCCGTCTGTGTACATCGTATACCGAAGAAACTTCTGATGGCAAAGCAAGGGAAGTGTTGTCTCTGTATGATATGGACAGCGGAAGGAAGGTGGCCTGCTGGCCGGTGGATATTGAGGATGATGAGGCGGTGAACGCAGTCTGGCCGGTCTTTGCAGACTATCGGGCGGATACAGGTCAGGTTGTCTTTTATCTTAGCAGCAGGCCCGATGAAATTTATGTATGGAATACTTTAAATGAGGATACAATCTGTGGAGAAGGAAAAAGCTACCGTGTTCCGTATATCCCGGCGGATACTTATGAACCTCAGCTTTTTGCACAGCTTGAAGATTATGCCGCTGGGCTGGAACAGCGTTTTGGCGTGGAAATTCTTCTTGGAGATGAGTGCCCGGTACAGTTGTCCGGATATCAGGCGGAAATTTCAAATTCTGTGCCTAAAATTTACCGGAGCCTGAAATTTATGGAGGAATGCCTTTCAAAATACCCGGATGGATTTTTTGAACAGCTCCAGGATGGATGCGGTGGAAAATTGGAGTTTTATCTGGTAAAAAGGCTGATTCCTGACGGGGATGACAGCTTGTCATCTACTGTTGGGCTTTATGGGGGAAGAAACGGGCAGTATATTGCAATTTCCATAGATTCGCCAGGGCGTTTGCAGACCCTGATCTACCATGAGATCAGCCATGCCATAGATTATATGATTTCCGGGGATGGTGATCAAAACTATACCTCTGCTTTGTGGAATCTGATGAATCCGCCTGGTTTTTCTTATGCCTGGGGATACCGTGAGAATGCCATGGATACGTCCTGGGACTACATTTTTAACGGACCGGGAAGCCCCAAGGAAGCCTGGTTTGTGGATATTTATTCCAAGAGCTTTCCCACAGAAGACCGGGCAAGGATCATGGAGTACGCTATGGGGATGTATCCCGGCTGCGCCTACTTTGAGTCTTCTCACATCCTCCAAAAGCTTACCGTTATGAGCGAGACCATACGGCGGAGTTTTGACACGGAGGGATGGCCGGAAACACTGTGGTGGGAGCGGCCGCTCAACTGCAGTGAATAGACGGTCTGATTCTTATGCAGGCATAAGTCATCCCGCCCTATTCTCGATGGCTGAACTTATTCAAAAATCTGATTGACAAGTGAAAAAAAAGTTGCTATACTCAATGAGTGTGCGCAAGCGGTGAAGCTGTTTTGCGCACATATTACCGAAGATAGTTATTTTCGGCAGCCACTTTTACTTATATTTCAGGAGGTGAAAATAATGCCAACATTTAACCAGTTAGTAAGAAAGGGAAGACAGACTGTAGAAAAGAAATCCACAGCGCCGGCTCTTCAGAAGGGCTACAACTCTCTGCACAAGAAGACAACAGATATGTCCTCTCCACAGAAACGCGGTGTGTGTACTGCAGTTAAGACAGCTACTCCTAAGAAACCTAACTCAGCTCTTAGAAAGATCGCCAGAGTTCGTCTCTCCAACGGTATTGAAGTAACAAGCTACATTCCGGGCGAGGGCCACAACTTACAGGAGCATAGCGTTGTTCTGATCCGCGGCGGCCGTGTTAAGGACTTACCAGGTACAAGATATCATATCATCCGTGGTACACTTGATACAGCAGGCGTTGCAAAGAGACGTCAGGCACGTTCCAAATATGGCGCTAAGAGACCAAAGGACGCTAAGAAGTAATTGTTTTCAATCTGTACTATTTGCGACGAATGTAGCATTATTTTACCATAGTAACGGATGGTTGCTGGTTTAATATAAGAGAGCAATTCGAGCGCGAACACATTACAGGCGTTTAGGCCATGTGAGTACCGATGATCTAATCTATATTATTAAGGAGGGAAGTAACGTGCCAAGAAAAGGACATATCCAGAAAAGAGACGTACTGGCCGATCCGATCTACAACAGCAAGATCGTAACAAAGCTTATCAATAACGTTATGTTAGACGGTAAGAAAGGTATTGCCCAGAAGATCGTTTACGGCGCGTTTGACAGAGTCGCTGCCAAGACTGGCAAAGAAGCTCTGGAAGTATTTGAGGAAGCTATGAACAACGTTATGCCTGTACTTGAAGTAAAGGCAAGACGTATCGGTGGTGCCACATATCAGGTACCTATCGAGGTAAGAGCTGACAGAAGACAGGCCCTGGGCCTTCGCTGGCTGACATTGTTCGCACGTAAGCGCGGTGAGAAGACAATGGAAGAAAGACTGGCCAACGAGATTATGGATGCTGCTAATAACGCAGGCTCCGCTGTTAAGAGAAAAGAAGACATGCACAAAATGGCAGAGGCCAACAAAGCATTTGCTCATTACAGATGGTAATTTGCCACTGGCTTCGTAACTAATTTAAGGAGGAATTATCCTTGGCTGGAAGAGAATATCCATTAGAGAGAACCAGGAATATTGGTATCATGGCTCATATTGATGCTGGTAAGACCACATTGACAGAGCGTATCCTCTATTACACTGGTATTAACTATAAGATTGGTGATACTCACGAAGGTACTGCAACCATGGACTGGATGGAACAGGAGCAGGAGAGAGGTATCACGATCACTTCAGCTGCTACCACATGCCATTGGACACCTCAGGAATTTCACAAACCAAAGCCAGGCGCTCAGGAATACCGTATCAATATCATTGATACCCCTGGACACGTTGACTTTACGGTAGAGGTTGAACGTTCATTGCGTGTGCTTGACGGTGCTGTCGGCGTATTCTGTGCGAAGGGCGGTGTAGAACCACAGTCCGAAAACGTATGGCGTCAGGCAGATACTTATAATGTACCTCGTATGGCATTCATCAACAAGATGGATATTATGGGTGCAAATTTCTACGGTGCTGTAGAACAGATTAAGACACGTCTGGGCAAGAATGCGATTCCTGTGCAGCTGCCAATTGGCAAAGAAGATGACTTCAAGGGAATCATCGACCTGTTTGAAATGAAAGCCTACATCTACAATGATGAAAAGGGCGATGACATTTCCATCGTTGATGTTCCTGATGATATGAAAGACGACGCTGAGTTATACAGAACAGACATGATCGAAAAGATCTGTGAACTGGATGACGACCTTATGATGCAGTATCTGGAAGGCGAGGAACCTACAACAGAGCAGCTCAAGGCAGCGTTAAGAAAAGGTACATGTGAGTGTACAGCCGTTCCTGTATGCTGTGGTTCCGCATACAGAAACAAAGGTGTTCAGAAACTTCTGGACGCTATCATTGAATATATGCCTGCTCCTACAGACATTCCTTCAATCAAAGGTGTAGATATGGAAGGCAATGAGATCGAGAGACATTCTTCTGATGAAGAACCGTTCTCCGCTCTTGTATTCAAGATCATGACCGACCCGTTCGTAGGAAAACTGGCATTCTTCCGTGTATATTCCGGTACAATGAATTCCGGTTCCTATGTATATAACTCTACAAAAGATAAAAAAGAGCGTGTTGGACGTATTCTTCAGATGCATGCCAACAAACGTTCTGAGCTGGACAAAGTTTACTCCGGTGATATCGCCGCTGCTGTTGGTTTCAAAGTTTCCACAACCGGTGATACGATCTGTGATGAACAGCATCCGGTAATCCTTGAGTCCATGGAATTCCCGGAACCGGTTATCGAGCTGGCGATCGAGCCTAAGACAAAAGCCGGACAGGGCAAGATGGGTGAAGCTCTCGCGAAACTTGCAGAGGAAGACCCAACATTCCGCGCTCATACAGATTCTGAAACAGGACAGACCATCATCGCCGGTATGGGTGAGCTTCATCTGGAGATCATCGTTGACCGTCTTCTGCGTGAGTTTAAGGTAGAAGCTAATGTCGGCGCTCCTCAGGTTGCTTACAAAGAGACATTCACAAAGACTGTGGAAGTGGACAGCAAGTACGCAAAACAGTCCGGTGGACGTGGACAGTATGGTCACTGTAAAGTTCGTTTTGAGCCTATGGACCCCAATGGCGAAGAAACATTCAAGTTTGATTCCGAAGTTGTGGGCGGAGCTATTCCTAAGGAATATATCCCGGCTGTCGGCGAAGGTATCGAGGAAGCTGCAAAAGCTGGTATTATCGGCGGTTTCCCAGTACTTGGTGTTCATGCTACTGTATATGATGGTTCCTACCACGAAGTTGACTCTTCCGAAATGGCATTCCATATCGCCGGTTCTCTGGCATTCAAAGATGCTATGAACAAGGCTGGCGCAATCTTACTTGAGCCGATCATGAAGGTTGAAGTGACAATGCCGGAAGAATATATGGGTGATGTTATCGGTGATATCAACTCCCGTCGTGGACGTATTGAAGGTATGGATGATATCGGCGGCGGCAAGATGGTTAAGGCTTTCGTCCCGCTGGCTGAGATGTTCGGTTATTCTACAGACCTGCGTTCCAGAACACAGGGCCGTGGTAACTACTCCATGTTCTTTGAAAAATACGAGCCAGTTCCAAAATCTGTACAGGAAAAGGTTATTGCCGCAAAAGCAAAATAATCAAAATCGGGCTTGAATATCCGGCCCAAATGCAATATAATTAGTTTTAGCTAGGCGGATAGAGAAGGGCTGAATCATTATTTTTTGTGATGGGGTGGCCTGTATCCGCGGTGATGCCGCATTGCGGTATGTCAGTTTATTATGCCCTTGCCTTTAGGGGTAATTATATTAAGGAGGACTATCAAAATGGCAAAAGCTAAGTTTGACAGAAGCAAACCACATTGTAATATTGGTACCATCGGTCACGTTGACCATGGCAAAACAACTTTAACTGCTGCTATCACAAAAGTATTAGCAGAGAGAGTTCCTGGTAACGAAAAAGTAGACTTTGAAAATATCGACAAAGCTCCGGAAGAGAGAGAGCGTGGTATCACAATTTCTACAGCTCACGTTGAGTACCAGACAGCAAAACGTCACTATGCACATGTTGACTGCCCAGGCCATGCTGACTATGTAAAGAACATGATCACTGGTGCTGCTCAGATGGACGGCGCTATCCTTGTTGTTGCTGCTACTGATGGTGTTATGGCTCAGACAAAAGAGCATATCCTTCTGTCCCGTCAGGTAGGTGTACCTTATATCGTAGTATTCTTAAACAAATGCGATATGGTAGATGACGAAGAACTTCTTGAGTTAGTAGAAATGGAAGTAACAGAAGTTCTTGAAGAGTATGAATTCACAGACTGCCCGATCATCAAAGGTTCCGCTCTTAAAGCTCTTGAAGATCCTTCAAGCGAATGGGGCGACAAGATCATGGAACTCATGGATACAGTTGATGCGTACATTCCTGATCCGCAGCGTGACACAGATAAGCCTTTCCTTATGCCTGTAGAGGACGTATTCTCCATCACAGGCCGTGGTACAGTTGCTACAGGTAGAGTAGAGCGTGGTACACTTCACCTTTCCGAAGAAGTTGAGATCGTAGGTGTTAAAGAGGAAACACGTAAAGTTGTTGTAACTGGTATCGAGATGTTCCGTAAACTCCTTGATGAAGCTCAGGCTGGTGATAACATCGGTTGCCTTCTTCGTGGTGTTCAGAGAAACGAAATCGAAAGAGGACAGGTTCTTGCTAAACCAGGCAGCGTACATCCTCACAGAAAATTCACAGCTCAGGTTTACGTATTAACAAAAGACGAGGGTGGCCGTCATACACCTTTCTTCAACAAATACAGACCTCAGTTCTATTTCAGAACAACAGATATCACAGGCGAAATTCAGCTTCCTGAAGGCACAGAGATGTGCATGCCTGGCGATAACGTAGAAATGACCATCGAACTGATCCATCCGATCGCTATGGAGCAGGGTCTTACATTCGCTATCCGTGAAGGTGGCCGTACAGTAGGTTCCGGCCGTGTTGCCACAATCATCGAATAATGTGAAATAGCAAAGCCATGCATTTTCATGGTAAAAAAGCTCGGACAAGCTGAAAGCTTGTCCGAGCTTTTTTTAACATGAAAATATAGGGCGCAGCCCGCATCAGGACGAAGCTTTGCTTCGTCCTGATGGCATGGCTATGTAAAATTATATAAAAGCATACGGCGCCAGTCGCAGCTGGATGAGCAAAGCGAAGTCTGGCTGGCATGGCGTTAAGCTGTGAGAACATGACAAAAAAGCTCGGACAAACTTGTATCATAAAATAGGATAGACCACATAAACACATATTTCCAAAGGAGCAAGCCGGGCGGTCAGGCGGGTTCCCCTGTCCACATGAATATATTCCACGGAAATATCCATACCTGCATTTCTGTCAAGATAATCTAACTCAATGGGAAGCATATCGTCATGTATGCCAAGGCGGATAAATTCATCCAGGACACTGCCGTGTTTTGGTCCTAAAATAAACTTTTGTATGCGGTAACTGCCTTCCGGCCATTGAGAAAAATCAAAGGAAAACTCGATAATGTTTCCGCTCTGAAGTTTTTCATAAATCTGGTAAACCGGGTACTGTTCCTGGCTGTTCAGGCAGTGGGCTGCCGTGTAATGGACATAGTTGTACATAAGTATCTGGCATGTATTTTCGTCCATGGAAGTAATAAAAGCGTTCTTGTGATGGTAAAAGATCCGGTCTGGCGTTTTGGACAACATGAATAGGGCAAAATATGAAGGTTTTTTGATGCCGTGGAAAGTAATAATACCATTTCCTCCGGAAAAATAAGGATTATCGCTGTTATTTTTATAAATAATATCTGAGAAAGCCGAGTAAGCGATATTCGCCACATCTCTGTAAAGTTCTATATATGTTTTAAACAAAAAAGGAGCCATAAAAGCGGAGTCATTTGTCCATGGGCAGGGAGCGGTTTCATTTTGAAGGTAGGTTACATAAATGGGCAGCGGTTCCAAAAAATAATTGGCGTAAATCTTTCGGAATTTCCGGATGTAGTTTAAGAAGAAATCCGGATCTGTGGACAAAATCAGATGATGGCGGCCTGCGTCCTTTGGCGGTTCATAGGGATAAAGGTGGAGGGAAATATAGTTAAGGTTCATATGCCGGCGGGACAATTCTTCAACCATAGATTCAACAAAATCCCAGGGAAGCATAGGAGAACCGAAAAAACAGCCGAAAGAAGCATGAGGGATCAGGCGGTGTATAAGATTTTCCAGCTTTTCACAAAAAAGAGCATATTCTCCCGGAGAAAAAGCCGCCATACCCGGTTCCTGAAAGGGCATACTGTATTCAAAACGCCATTGGGACAATACCTGCTGACCATAACGTTTAATATAGTATTTCAGAAAACTTTCAATAAGTCCCATGTCCGGCGGGCAGCCAGCGTATTGGGGATCGTGGGTCATACAGGCAAAATCTATATGGGGCAGGAGATGTAGCCGGGAGAAAAAGTCAAAAATACTGTCAAGCTCTGAAAAAGGATAGGCAGATTCTGGAGCATTCACTGTTGCGGCGTAATCTTTGAATATGCCCTGGATGCGGCCATAGGTGAAAGGAATTTTTACCAGGAGTTCACTTAATTGCTCCTGAAATTTTGTCTGTCCGCAGTGAAGACCAAAGCCCAGATTGATCATATCATGCCATTTGGTATCCAGATTTTCGTATTTTTCCGATTGCATTAAAATATTAACGGTCTCTCCAGCCACAGATATTTCTGAAAAAATAGAGCTTTCAGGGGAAAATAAAGGGACGGGCAGAGGCAGAACCGAAGAATACTGAACTTCTTCCGCCTGAGAGACTTCTTTTTTGCCGGAGATTTCCTGGGGAGGATTGGCCGGAAAATATCGTTTCCGATATTGGTTTGGCGTCATTTGCAGTTCACTTTTAAAACATTTATTAAATGAGGAAACATTTGGAAATCCGTTATTTAAAGCCACATTCGTCACAGATGTTTTTGTGGATTCCAGATCTTTTTTGGCATGTTCCAGACGTATAGAGGTCAGATATTCATGAAAACCCTTATGAAAATGAGCCTTAATGTACCTTGACAAATATGCTCCGGAAAGATGCATATACTCTGCCATCTCATTGAGAGTGACCGGGCGCTCATAGTTATTTTCAAGATAAAATGTAATCTGGTCAGAGCGATGTGGGAGCTGATCCCTGGAAACACTGATGGGCAAAATATCTGAGAGAAGTACAGCCAGATTAAAGCTCAGAGATTGAAGAATCAGGTCACGGTTTTTGGGTGAACCGAACCAGACGGAAGCTATCTGGGTTAAGATTTGTCTGAATACTTCCCTGTGGCGTTCAATGTTTTTTGAAAGTTCAACATGAAGGCCTTCCCATCCGGGGACATGTTCGTAAAAAAATGACATATCAAAGGCAATCCAAATGAGCCGTGAGCTGACGCTGCCAGAGAGCAGCACTGATCCCGGCTGAATGGAAGGGAGAAAGAAGAAAAAGTCTCCGGACTGGCCGTAGATTGACCTTTCATTGATGACAAAGGAACAGGAACCTTCCAGTACGTATAAAATCCGGATACCTTTAGAAAATAGAACATTTTCGTTGTTTGACGAAAGAATCTGCACATTTTTTACGGGTAAATCGCTGCAGGTCATGGACGCTTCAACTCCTTTTTCATGAAAAATCCCCGATGTAATCTTTTATCAAGTTTAGCACAGGATGAAAAAGATTACAATCGGGGAATGTTTTAACTGATTTTTACTGGTTTTGTCCGGGACAGGGCGGGAGATCCGGGAACCCGGAAATTGCTGTTGGCTAAAGGTGTAATGGGCGGCAGATCTTTGGGTGGTTCCAGTTGGGGAATCCACGGGTAAGGGATTCGGTAGGAGCGGTAGAGCATATTCATATACGGCGGCTGAAAAGCAGAACCGTTGCCCTTTCCGTTAAAGACAGGATTGGTAAACTCCCATACAAGCTCGAAATCTCTTGTTACTTCAAATATCCGGCCGTCAACACCTTCGGTGATCAGTGTATTTCCGTTGGGGAGGCGCTGGGCGCTGCTGACAAGCTTACTATAAAAGCGAAATCCTTCCAGCGGGCCGAAATATCCGGCCTGGGCGGCGCTGTATTCCCACTCAACTTTTAGGGTTACAGGGTTAATTTCAAGGATGCGGGAATAATCCCGGTGGATCGCTTTATTTCCGGTGGGATTGTATGGAGTGGGAACCCCATAGCCGGCAGCGCCGCCGTTGTCAAATAAAAGGATATTGCCCTGGCCGGGAAACCCTTTGGGGATCATGTGGACGTGATGCTGACCAATGATCCATCCTATCGCTTTCAACGTCTCATTTTCAGAAAAATCAGGACCGAGCCGCCACACAACGCGGCCGGTTTCGTGAGAGATAATGCACATAACGCAGCCTTCACGGCTGCCAAAGAGAATATTTTCCGGACGGAAACGTTCATCCCCCTGGTCGTACCATGGATTTTCTCCAAGCCATGATACACAGTTAATATGAAGCCAGTCGCCGCAGCCCGATCGGGGCTCATAGTTTGGCCATTTCCGGATTGTCTCCCGCTGTACCGGCGAAAATCCAAATTCATCAATATGCTCAGAGGCTGACCAGCGCCATAAAATATGACCGTCTTCATCCACTTCGATGATGGTATCGTCAAGGAGCATTTTATCTGAAATCTTTGGATTTTCCACATTTTCATGGCACAGGATCAATGTTTTTCCCCGCTTTTCAAACACTTCCCCATCCTTTAGAGGACAGTAATCGTTGGGGGTACCTTCTCTTTGGAAATCATGGTGCTGACGAAGGGCTGGAACGGGTTTTTGGCCATTTGCAGTCCAGGTCGTAAAAGCATCATATTTCCAGACAATATTTCCGTCCCAGTCAATTTCAATTAAATCGGCCATGTCCTGTAAATGATTGGGGATTTCGGCGGATGATCCCATAATATGGCCATTTGGCAGCATTTTCAGGGGAAATCCAGTAATATTCTCAAACCTGCGGAACTCGTTGCCGTGCATATCAATAATAACAGCGCCGCCCCCTGGGCAGGCGTAAAGTGTATATCCATTGTAACATTTTTCTGGTTTGTACAGGCAAACCCCAGTTGGATAGTAAGATACATTTCCCATAAGCAGTTCTCCTCTGATCAAAATATTTTTCTAAGATGATGTATTTATTATAGGTGTTGGCGGTGACAGAATATA
Source organism: Catenibacillus scindens (assembly GCF_014202115.1). Taxonomy (GTDB): domain Bacteria; phylum Bacillota; class Clostridia; order Lachnospirales; family Lachnospiraceae; genus Catenibacillus; species Catenibacillus scindens. The sequence goes on along the minus strand of NZ_JACHFW010000004.1, from coordinate 136,652 downwards.
GCTTTTTATTAAACATAACCCAATGTTTATTTTGATATTTTTAGCGCTCCCCAGGTGAAAATAAAAAAAGGTCAATTTTCTGATGATAAATATTTGACATATTTTGAGGAAGATGTCCTTCCAATCTCAAAAGTCTGTTTTTTATGGTTTTTTGAGTAATAATATTAAAAGATTTGTTTTTGCTTTATCCCTATAATGATCACATGATTTAAAGCAGAGAAAATTCCAGAAGGGTTTTCTGCGAGGACAAAAATGTCCGAAAAAAAGGAGGAGATATTTATGAAGTTTTTTAGTCATGTAGGATTTAAGGGGAAAACAACGGCAGCCTTTTTAGCCCTTTCTTTGGGAATGATATCTTTAAGCGGCTGCGGAGGATCCGGCCAGCCGGCGGACACATCCAAAACTGCGTCAGCATCCCAGGAGGCAACGGAGGGGAGCGCCGCAGCGGAAAACAGCGCCGGTCAGGCAGCATCCGGAACAGAGGAAGATATCGCGCAGATTGTTGTGGCCTACCCGACTAACGGAACCATACCGCAAGACCTGGAGATGGTGCAGGACGCCATTAATGAGATTACAATTCCGGAGATCAACACTGAGGTGGAACTTTTTACGGTGGAAGTGGGAAGTTACACCCAGCAGATGAATCTCATGCTGTCCAGCGGCGAGAAGTTGGACTGTATGCTTACATTTCCCGGCGGGTCCGCCAGCTATTCAGGTGTGACGACCCAGGGCGTGTTTATTCCTTTAGATGATCTTCTGGAAGAGTATGGCCAGCAGCTTACGGAGACTGTGGGATCAGATATCTTACAGGCCACAACTTACCAGGGAAGTATTTGCGGCATCCCGGCTTACTATGATGTGGCGGAAAGTGTGATCTGGTATATGAGGGAAGACCTTCTGGAAAAATACGGGTTGACAGAGCAGGCTCAGTCGGTGAAATCTTTTGATGATATGGAGGCTGTTCTCACAGTGATCGCTGAAAATGAATCCAATATTTCCCCTATTGCCAATGCTTATATTGGCGGCGCAATACTGACCACAAGCGATTACTACTTTTTAAACGGCTTTGACGATCCAGTGCAGTTTGACCGCCTAGGAGACAATACCCTTCAGTTTGCAAATATGATGTACACAGACGAGCGGATCGTCAATCTGTTAAATTACGGCGTGGAAGACGTCCATTATGTTGACAACGGCGATGGGACCATCAGTTTCCCGGAAGGCGTGACCCAGGAAAACTCCGGATATTATACATTTACCTACTGGTTTTACGGCAACGGTTTTATCCGCAAAGTCTGGGAGGGCAATGATCCTGATCTCCTTGCCGAGCGGGAGCAGGTGCTGAAAGATACGCCTAAATCCCAGAGCCTCGCTTTTTCCTTTGACCAGACAGACTACTCTATGGAAATGCCCCAGATTAATAATGTCATTGAGCAGTATCGTCCGGGAATTGAAAGCGGATCGGTTGATCCTGAGACAGAAATTCCAAGATTTCTGGAAGCTTTATCCGCCGCCGGAGGCGACAAATATCTTGCCGCTTACCAGGAACAGTTAGACGCCTATTACGCGGAAAATTAATCGGAAAAGCGAGAAAAGGCATTCCTTTAGAATCTTTGTTTGTCAACGCTTTGTAAATAGAGTATACTTGCAGTATGTAACAGTTTTGTCCACGCATCCCAGATGGCTGAACGGTTACTGCAGTATATCCATAAAAATAAATGGAGGTTGACAAAGATGAAAGCACTGATCGTTTATTATTCCCAGACAGGCAATACCCAGAAAGCGGCAAGAAAGATCCGGGACGGTCTGAAGGCCGCCGGATGGGAGGTGTATGTATCCCTGCTGAAAAACACAAAGGCAGAAGATCTGGAGGACTATGATCTTGTGGGAATCGGCTCGCCGGTGTGGTATGAGATGACGCCCAATATGCGTCTGTTTGTGGAAAGCCTTCCGGATCAGAAAGGCAAGCCGGCCTTTTGTTTCTGTACCCATGGAACTATGCCCGATCTCTATTTCCCGTTAGCTGTTCCCAGGCTTATGCAGAAGGGCTTTACAGTTCTTGGATGGGACAAATGGTACGGCAACTGTTCTATTCAGATATTCCCGGAACCCTACTATACAGCGGGACATCCTGATGAGAAAGACTTAGAAGATGCCTTTGCTTTCGGAAAGAAAATGGGAGAGATGGGGGCCGCTTATTGCCGGGGCGAGAACGTAGAGCTGCCAAAGTCGCCCATGCCAAATATGATGCCCATGCACGCCAACGCGGCTATTGATCATCTGGGGGGATTTCACAATGTCCACGGAAAGCTGGTGAGAGATCCGGAGAAATGTCTTTATCCGAAATGTCACATTTGTATAGACCATTGTACCATGGGTTACAACGACTATTCCTGTGATCCCCCAAAATATGGCAGCGAGGGAAATTGCTGTGATGACAGACACGGATGCACTTACTGTGAAATGCTCTGTCCTACAGGCGCAATTCACCCGGAAATCCCCTATGAACAGGCGGCACCGGCAGGGCAGGATCACGGTTCAGAGCTGTTCTGTATGGTTCTTGAAAAAGCGGAAAAAGAAGGAAAGTTCAGAAGACTTATCCCATTTGATAAGGTAGGGACAAAGACGCCGTTTTATTCTGTACATAATACGCATCCCCGGCTGAAACCCTTATCGACAAAAGCAGATAATGAATAAGAAAATCAAGCTGCGGCCCGGAGACTTTTATCGGGGCAAAGCAGTGTCAGGCAGCGCTTCGGTTCATCAGTGACCGAAGCGCTGCTTTATTGTTTTCAGTCCCCGCTGCTGTTCATTGCCGCTTGTGTCGATTTCTGTCAATATCACCGCGAGGGCGGTTCGTTTGCCGGGACAGATATTTTTTAAAGTGAGATCAAATTGGACAATGCGGCCTTGGGATTCCAGGTACACATCTCCCAGATCCAGTTTGAGAGAATCCTGGCAGCCTTCCATGGAAAAGTCAATAGGGACAGGGCAGGGCTCTGGATGGACAATAATGCCGCACTGGACAAAAACTTCAGGTTCCGGAAATGTGACGGCATTATTTTCATCGAAATATCCGGAGCGGCGGCGAGGGCCAGTGTGACTCTCAAAACGCCGCTGCAGTCCATCTGTGTCATATTGATCTTAAGGAAAGAAACTTTCCACTATATCCTATGTCGCATTTTGTCGGCGGATGTATGTCTAAAATAAAATATTCGTATAAACCCTCCGGAAGATGTATACGATTTATGCAAGGAAATCCCGCCTGCTTTGCAGGCTTTACCTCTGCTGCCGCAGCTATGATTGCTCATTTGGTGGAGGTTCCTGCTTTAAATCGACTGTGAATAGTAACGCTATAATGAAAATTATTATGACGTTTACTATAAAAACATAAAAAATTGGCATAGGATTTGCGTAAAAATATGGGCAGCAGAGTTCATTGACATGCCTTTACCGGCTGTCGGTGAGAGGATAAGATAATCATCAAAGGAGTGAAGGATTATGAGTTCAAAGAAAAATGTTTCCGTGCTTGGCGCCGGAAAAATGGGCCTGGGTATTGCCCAGTTGTTCGCAACAAAAGGATATAATGTAAAGGTGATCTATGTTTATGATGATAAGACCCGCTATGACGCAAGAGCCGTTGTGGAAGACAATCTGAGAGTGCTGGCGGCCAATGATGCTCTGGATGAGGCCCAGATCCCTGAAATTCTGGGACGTATCGGTTTTGTAGATACTATCGAAGAAGTTGCGGATTTCGCTGATATTGTATTTGAATGTATTGTTGAAAAACTGGAAGTAAAACAGGAATACTTTGCGAAAATGGACAGCATTTTCCCGGTAAGCACTATCCTTGCCAGCAATACATCCGCTCTGTCTATTACAGAGATCACTGAAAAATCAGTACATAAAGAGAGAATCATTGGAACACATTACTGGAATCCAGCGTACCTGATCCCGCTGGTTGAAGTTATCCGCACAAAATATGTTTCTGATGAGACAGTTCAGGCAACCTATGATCTTCTCAAAGAAGCCGGAAAACGTCCGGTTATCGTTAAGAAAGATGTTCCGGGATTCCTGGCCAACCGTATGCAGCACGCTCTTTTCCGCGAGGCTCTGTCCATTATTGAAAATGACATCGCTGATCCGCAGGATGTGGATGACGCTATTAAATATGGTTTCGGTATGCGTCTTGGCATCTGCGCTCCGGTGGAAGTTATGGATATGGGCGGTCTGGATCTGACCTATAATATTCATAAATATCTGTTCCCGCACCTGGAAAATTCCACAGAGCCTTCAAAACTGCTCACCGACAACATTGCCAAAGGAAATCTTGGATTTAAGACATTAAAAGGTCTTGAAGAATATACAGCGGAAGATGTGAAGAGAGCCAACGAAGAGCTGACCGAAGGCCTGATCAAAGTGGCAAGAGCCCTGGGCCGTCTGTAAAAAGATATGCCGCGCCGGACGCGGAGCAATCCGCGTCTTATGCCCATTTGTCGGGCAATATCATTAAAATACAGGAGGAATTTACTGTGAGAAATGTAGTCATTGTAGCAGGCTGCCGTACACCCATCGGAACTATGGGCGGCCAGTTTAAAACATTAACAGCTCTGGATCTCTCCATTCCCGTTATGCAGAATTTGATCCAGCGTTCCGGTGTTGACCCAGTCATGATCGACGATGTGATCTGGGGATGCAATTATCAGAGAACTTATAAAGAAAATAACCTGGCAAGAGTAGCCGCGGTTAAGGCCGGACTTCCGGTGACTGTTCCGGGTATTACTATTCACAGAAACTGCACATCTTCTATGTCAGCTATCCAGATGGGCTACTATCAGATCAAGGCAGGGGAGGCCGACTGCATTATGGCTGGCGGCGCCGACAGCATGAGTACAGCTCCACATATGGTATTTGATGCCAGATATGGAAAACGGTACGGCCATATGGAACTGCGAGACTCTATGTGGGATTCCCTCACAAACCTGGGCGTAGGCCCGGCTATGGGTATTACTGCTGAAAATGTGGCGGATAAATACGGCATTACCCGTGAAGATATGGATAAATACGCTCTCCTTTCTCAGCAGAGAGCTGTAGCTGCCATTGACGCCGGAAAGTTTGAGGAGGAGATTATCCCTGTGACTGTTTCCTCAAGAAAAGGGGATACAGTATATACCGTAGATGAGTATCCGAGAAGGGATTCTTCTCTGGAAAAATTGGCAAAACTCCGCCCGTCCTTTAAGGAAGACGGAAAAGTGACTGCTGGCAACGCTTCCGGTATGAACGACGCATCTTCCGGTGTGCTGATTATGGAAGAAGAAAAGGCCAAGAGCCTTGGACTTCCCATTCTGGCAAGGATTGTCAGCACAGCGACCACCGGCGTGGAACCTGAGTTAATGGGCATCGGCCCCATCAGTGCCACACAGAAAGCATTGAAAAAAGCTAATATGACTGTCAGCGACGTTGGATTATTTGAGATCAATGAGGCTTTCGCGGCACAGTGTATTGCCTGCCAGAGAGAACTGGGCATTCCGTTAGACCGGTTAAATGTCAACGGCGGCGGTATTTCCCTGGGACATCCTGTAGGCGCTACCGGCTCCAGGATCGTGATCACATTAATGTATGAGATGAAGCGGCGCAATGAACGTTACGGAATCGCAACGCTCTGCGCAGGCGGCGGCATGGGAACCGCGATAATCATCGAAAATGTATAAACGGCGACGGGGCTTTCATAGGAGAAGTATATATGAAAGACTTTGAATTTTCTCTGCCGACAAAAATTATTTTTGGGAAAAACGCTCAGGATAAGATCGGCTCTATGTCAGCAGGTGTTGGGCGGCGGGCCCTTATTGTGTATGGAAGCGGGCGGATTATAAAAAACGGCCTTTTGAATGAGCTTCAGGGCCATTTGAAGGATGCCGGCGTGGATTCCCGCCCTTTCGGCGGCGTCTGCGAAAATCCTTTGCTGTCCTGGGTGCTGGAAGGGGTTGCTCAGGCGAAAGACTTTAATGCCGATATGGTTATTGCTGTGGGCGGAGGCAGCGTCATCGACGCAGCCAAGGCTGTGTGCCTGGGATACTGTTACGATGGTGATCTCTGGGATATTTATTCTGGAAAGGTGACTGCCGGGAAAGCGCTGCCCCTGGGGGTGGTGCTGACCAACAGCGCCACCGCCAGCGAGGCAAACGGTGTTTCTGTGTTGCGAAAAGACAACACAGGAAAGAAAGCTGCGCTCACCTGTCCCCTTATACGCCCGGCGTTTGCCCTGATGAATCCGGAGCTGACCTACAGCGTGCCGCCAAAGCAGACGGCTATCGGGGCATTAGATATCTTTTCCCATGCCTTTGAGCGGTATTTTCACAGGGAACAGCGGGGAACACTGAGAAATCTTATGTGCGAGAGCGTGATGAAGACAGTGATCATTGAACTCCCCAAAGCTTTGAAAGCGCCTGAAGATTATGATGCCCGCAGTCAGCTTATGTGGGCCGGTACAGTGGCTCACAGTGATATCCTTGGCAAAGAAGGGGTGTATGCCTGCCACGCCATGTCTCATATTTTGACGGCCCAGTACAATATGCCCCACGGCATGGCTTTGTCCATTCTGATGCCGGCATGGTGTAAATATGTCATGGTGGATCATCCGGAGGATATGGCCGATTTCGCCGTCAATGTCTGGGGGGTGGATCGTAACTGCGATAGCGTAGTCAATATGGCCCAGGAGGGTATTTCAAGATTTCAGCAGTTTGTATGTAACTGCGGACTGCCTGTGACTCTCAGGGAGGCGGGGATTGGCGATGCGGATAGCAGCGCCCTGACGGCTCTTTTATTTGATGGCAGCGGTAAGGACGCTTATATTGGCGAAAATTACGAAAAAATGTATCGACGGGATGTTCAGGCAATGTTTGACCTGGCAATCGGTTGATTTTTTGGCACGGATATTGCTATAATAGTATTGTAAGCGTTGAAAATTTTTGACGCTATATCGTGCTTTTTTACAAAAGGCCAAATATCCAGACGCCGTTTTACGGAGAAATAAACCCCACAAAAGGAGGAAAAAATATGGCTAAGAAATCTTTAGTTGCCCTTGCCAAGGGCACAGATATTCAGGCAAATGTCACAAAAGTATTTGACCTGATGGGCGGTGTACAGAATGTGATCAGAAAAGGCAGCACCGTTGTTTTAAAACCTAACGCGGGTCATGCTGAGCCGCCTGAAACATCTGTATGTACCAATCCGGAAGTTGTACGCGCGGTGATCCGTGAAGTAAAGAAAGCTGAGCCTAAGCGCATTATCGTTGCCGAGGCAGCCGCCATCGGATGCGATACAATGGAATGCTTCAAAGTCAGCGGTATTGAAGCTGTTGCCAACGAGGAAGGCGTTGAACTCAAAGATATTAAGAGAGACAAGGATCTGGTAAATATTGCCGTTCGCGGATACCGCTCCAATATAGACCATGTGCTTTTACCTAAGTTTTTACTTGAAGCAGATCACCTGATCAACTTGCCGATCTTAAAAGCTCACGCCAGCATGGTATTTTCCGGCGCCCTTAAAAATATCAAGGGTGTTGTTCAGGATAAAGTACATATGCAGATGCATCAGCAGAACCTGACTATGGCTATGATGGATGTATGGTCCGCATGCCGTGCCGATATTAATATTATGGACGCTATGCATGCTGCCAGCGGTTACAGCCCGCATATGCCGGTGCCAATTGACACAAACATGATCTTAGGCTCCAAAGACCCTGTAGCTATCGACCGTGTAGCCTGCGAAGTTACCGGTATTGATACAACATGTGTGGACTATTTTAAAGTTGCCGCTGAGACTGGCCTTGGAAATTATGATATGGATCAGATCGAAGTTGTCGGCAATACTATTGAAGAATGCTACAAGAAAATGTGGATTCCATATATCGGCGACATGAGTACACGCTGGCCGGAATATGACGTTCGCTGCGAAGGCGCATGTTCAAGCTGCCAGGCTCTGTTAGCCATCAACATGGAAGAACTGAAAGCTGTTGATGAGTATGATAAGAATGCCGGAATGACAGTAGTTATCGGTGGAAAGAATGAGATTCCAAAAGATATTCCTGATGAGAAGATCGTACTTCACGGAAACTGTACACGTAAATACCTGAAAGATCATCCAAACGCATACTGGATTCTTGGATGCCCTCCAAACGAGCCGGCTCTGTACTTGACCATCCAGCGCAAGGAAGTTATCAACGGTATGGGCGATCAGGAAGAGGAGATCATCCGCCCATGTATGGCAAGAGATGCTGCCGTATGGCGTGATTATGTATTTAAAGCTGCCGAGAAATACTACGAAGAACATCCGGATGAGAAATAAGCTATGGATGATGGATATGTACGTGTAGAAGCGGATGAGAAGTTTAAAAAACTTCTTCAGACAATTTTTACCGATGAGTTTATGCAAAAATATACCAACTTCGATAATTTTGAAGGCTTTCAGTATTCCAGTGCTGTGATCACTAACTGGAACGCGGACACGATGGTCTACGCCCGTCTGCTGATGGATAATTTTGTAAAAGAAAGCACTCAGTTTCAGACATGGGACGAGATGGTCATGAAAGCTTCTGATGAGAAGTTCGGCAAATAATTGTTACTGTGAGCAGTAACAGGGAAACCCAGGAAAGAAAGCGAATGCTTTCTTTCCTGGGTTTTTTGTGTGACCGGCGGGACGATGCGTGCTATTGGAAAGTATCGCCAACCAAAGCAAAGCCGGCAAAGACGTACTCTTTTTAGTCATGGTGATTTTGATGAGGATAGTCAATATTGTACTGACGGATCTTCCTTGAAATGGTGGAAGCATTGATCCCCAGCTTTTGCCCGGCATCTCTGAGAGAGCGGGAGTTTTTCAGTGTCTTCTCCAACAGCTCTTTTTCAAAGGCGGCCACGGCACTGGTAAAATCCATGTCCGGGCTGATATTATTTTCTGCAGATTCCTTGGGATAGGAAATATTGAGCAGGCCGGTGAGGATGCTGTCATCTACCTGGCCAGTTCCGGCGCTGCACAGCACCAGATATTCCATAATATTTTCAAGCTCGCGGATATTACCGGGCCATTCATATTTCTTCATATAGTCCATCTGTTTAGCGGTGAGATGAAAAGGACAATCATATTTTGCGATGAACTTGTTAATAAAGAAATTGCACAGTTCCTCCAGATCTACAATGCGCTCCCGCAGGGGCGGCACATAGATAGGGATAACGTTCAGCCGATAATATAAATCCTGGCGGAAAGTCCCTTCTTTGATCTTTTCTTTCAGATTTGAATTGGTCAGCGCCAGAAAACGGATATCCAGCTTGACAGGGGCTGTTCCCCCGATGCGTGTAATCTCCTGATTTTGGATGGCACGAAGAAGTTTGACCTGGAGATCCATAGGCATATCCCCGATCTCGTCCAGAAGGAGGGTTCCGTGGTTGGCCAGCTCAAAAAGGCCGGGCTTTCCCTTGGCGCTGGCGCCGGAAAATGCGCCCTTCTCGTAACCGAAAAGCTCTGATTCCAGAAGATTGGCGGGAATGGAGGCGCAGTTGATCTTAATAAAGGGCTTTTTGTTCCGCTTGCTGTTTTTGAAAATTTCATCGGCAATGACTTCCTTGCCTACACCGGATTCTCCGGTAATAAGTACAGTGGCGTCGGAGGGGGCAATATGGTTGATAATCGTCCATATATTGGCAAGGCTTGTATGCTTGCCGATCATATCACCGGACAAAGATTCATTGGAATTTTTGTCGATGGGCTTGGAGGCCAGGGCGTGTATTTCTTTGATAAAGGTCTGAAAATCATCTTTCAATGCCTTCAAAGAGACGATGGTTCTGCTGATGGCGACAACCTGGCGCAGATTTCCCTGGTCATCAAAAATAGGTGTACCTACAACGTAACCGGTTTGGGGCGGTGACGTCTTGTAGGTTGTTGATAGGCGGAAGGCGCTTTTCCCCGTTTTGATCACATCGGCCACGGCGCCGCCGGTATAAAGCTTATTTCGTCCGGTGAGCTGTGAAATATTATGCCCAAGAACTTCTTCTGGTTCAATGCCGGTATTTTTTGTGTAAGCCGGGTTGACATAAAGTACATTTCCCTTGGCGTCAGTAATGAAAATGCTGTCATCTACGCCGTCGACCACTTCTTTGAAGTCAATATCTTTTTGAAGGAAGTAAGACAATTCTTTGTCGATAGTCTCCAGCTTTCCACTGACTTTTTCATCTTTTGACAATGTTATCGCTTCTTTGAGCAGATTGCGTATATTACAGATAGCCAAATACTGATTCATAAAAACATCCCCTGTTCACACAGAATCAGACTGTGTTGTTGTCAATCATCAACGGTTGTCTGCATATGGCAACAGACCCCGATTAAATTAAAGTATACCAGTGAATTTATTTAAAGTAAATAACATAAACGAAAACATTGTTGTATTACATGACAGTTTAGCCTGCCGTTCCAAAAGGCCTGCGCAGACGCAGGCCTGTAGCTTACGCCGCTGCTTAGACATACTTTGGACTTCCTTTTATCAGGGATGACACTGGTATTGTATAAAATGCTGCAAATTGGCAACAAAATCATAAAAAACTGTGCATTTTTGCAACACAATAGCGGTATGGCTTCACAGTTTTTCACAAATTTCTGGGACTTTTTAAAATAAACGTGTATGAGCTGTTTTGCGGCGTGCCCCGGTGACTGGGGCGTATAAGATTTGATGCAGCGGAATATTTTTTTGGCACGAAATTTGCTTTATATATTAAATGAAGAAAAAATCAGAGACTTTGCAGGGGTATGCGAAGTATTTGAGCAAAATGATTTACAGGAGGAATATTATTATGGGAAAAACAGTATTAGTTGACTTATCTCATCCATTTGGCAGAGGAAATCCATTATGGCCATCCAACGGCGATTTCCATATTGACAGAGTACAGCATATGCCTATGCATTATAGACTGCTCCAGACATTCAATGATTTCCATATGCACAACAGTACACATGCGGATTCTCCTTCTCATGTTATTCCTGAAGCTCCGTATACACATGAGCTTCCTCTGGAAAACTACTGCGGTGAAGCTGTCTGCCTTGACATTCCTAAAAAACACTGGGAACTGATCACTGTTGAAGATATTGAAAACGCCGCTAAGAAAGTAGAAGGCGGAATCAAAGAAGGCGACTGGGTTCTTATCTGCACAGGTATGAACAAACGCTGGGGCGAGAATGATGATTATTTCGCATACAGCCCTGGTATGTCCATCGAAGGCGCTCACTGGATGGTTGACCACAAAGTTAAAGGTGTAGGTTTCGACCTTCAGGCTCTTGACCATATTCTCTATACATATGCCGCAGAACATGGCCCTGGCCCATATGTTCCAAGAATTGTAGAGCAGTATATTAAAGAGTTCGGTCATTCTCCGCTGGAAGACTTCCCAGAGTGGGAGCCGGTTCATACAATCCTTCTCGGAAACAACGTTATGGGTATTGAAAACCTTGGCGGTGACATTGAGAAAGTTAAAGGCCAGAGATTCTGGTTCTGCGCATTCCCACTTCGCTGGTACATGGGCGATGGTACAATCGTTCGTGCCGTTGCTTTCATCGACGAAGATAAGATCAATAAAGATGTTCCTGACCGTGTTTATAAATACGGCGTATATTAATGTAACAATCCCCCCCCCAATGCCTGCATTGGGGGGATTTAGGAACAAAAAAGCAGTACTGTTTTTGCAACGGTACTGCTTTTTTTGCCACAGGACACCCAGTTTCCGGTGACATAAAAGACAGCCAGCCGTCGGAACCGAAGAAAATGTTCCGACGGCTGGCTGTATTAAACGACTCTTCTATTTTGATTATTTAATATGGGCCAGAGCTTTTGCCATCTCTTTCTTAGCGTTAAGATCGCTCTGACGGGAGATCATAATACGCTGAGCCTGGGGTGAGCCTGCACCATGCATGGATTCTGTGCGGTAGCCTACGGCAGCGGTTCCAAGGGTCAGGTTTTCGATGAGGCGAAGGATCTTTAAGCGGTCTTCTGTAGATACAGAAGAAGAACCTCTGAAATACTTCTCAACAACAGGTCCAAGGACAGGATCTCTCAGATCTTTTTCTGACGGAGCTGTAACCATAAGGCCGCCGGCAATATCCTCGGCCAGACGGGCGATTTCATATGGGAAACGGGTAATGTTCTGTTTACAGACATTGGCCAGAAGCAGGTTGATCAGGTAGTTTCCGGAGACTGTTGCTTCGCCTTCAGCGGAGCATGCGATACCGCAACAGTAAAGGGTCTCGTTAAGATGGATCATTTCAATGAGTTTATCTTTAATGTGGGACGCCTTTGGAACACCGTTGTACTCTGCGGCAAGAGCTGCAGCACCGATGAGAACGTCGCCGACGCCAACTTTGCAGCCGCCGTAGGACTGACGGTGATAACCGGCAAAACGCTCAACAAGCATTCCGGCGAACTCATACTCGCCGTTTAAGAAGATACGGTCGTTGGGAACAAACACATCGTCAAATACAATGAGGGCTTCAACACCGCCAAATTCAGGATTGCCCACGTCCATGGAGGAGCCTTCCAGCTTTCTTGTATCACAGGACTGACGGCCGATGATCATGTAAATGCCTTCAGTATCAGAAGGTACGGCGAAAGCTACGGCGTAGTCTTTGTCCGCTTCGCCCATGGAGCATGTAGGCATAACGAGAACTTCATGGGAGTTGATGATACCTGTCTGATGGGCTTTTGCGCCGCGGACAACAATACCGTCGGGACGGCGTTCCACAACGTGAAGGTACATATCCGGATCATCCTGGGCATGAGGCGCTTTGGAACGGTCGCCTTTAGGATCGGTCATAGCGCCGTCGGTAACAAGGTCGTTGGTCTGGCAGTATTCAACGAATTTCAGGAAATTTTCATGGTAATGGGTGCCATGGGCCTGATCGCATTCATAGGATGTGCTGTAAACTGCGTTAAAACCATCCATGCCTACACAGCGCTGGAAGCAAGCCGCTGTTTTCTGACCACAAAGCCGCTGCATTTTTACCTTTTTGCAGAGGTCATCGGTACTCTGATGGATATGGGTAAAACGGTTGATCTTTTCACCGGTGATATGGGATGTAGCGGTCATAAGATCTTCATATTCCGGCATCTGAGCCAGATCGTAGGTCATACGCACGGAATTTAAGGATGGACGCAAAATGGGATGGTCCACCGGATTTTCAATTTTTTCTCCGAACATATAAATCTGCATATTCATTTTTCGGATACTTTCAACATATTGTTCGCCTGTCATTAAAGGCATGTCCATCATCCTTTCTTCAGTGGGATTGCCAGCGCCGATTTTTGCTGCGCAAAGCGCCGATTGTTCCTTGCAAAAATCGTGCGCATCCCCCGGAGGGTTTATAGTAACGACAAATCCATTTATCGTTTACTATAATATACAGCAAAAAGCGTGCCAGAATAATTACGAATCAATAATAAAATGAGCAAAGAAGGGCTGACATTTAATCTAAAATAGAGTATACTGTTACTGTTCACGGTAGCCGGAAACATTTGCTGTTTCCGGCGTAAGAAAGTGATTCAGGTATACTAAACACAGTTGCCTCGGTAAGCCGGAACATGGCGAGGTCTTTTCCGACCTACCTGTCCGTCAGAGGCCATTAACAGGAAAGGATGGTTTGTATGGATAATCATGAGACGCTTCAGTCCATAGAGGCTGTTATTGAAAAAAATGTCCGTCCCCAGCTCCAGGCCCACGGCGGCGACGTGGAAGTGATTTCCTATGATGAGGACGGTGTGTGCCGGATACGTCTTTTAGGCCATTGCAGCGGATGTCCTTCTGCGTTTATTACTACTGAGGAGATCATCCGGGCGGAAGTAATCAGAGAACTGCCCCAGGTGAAAGATGTGGTTCTTGTCCAGGAGACAAGCCAGGAACTGCTGGATTTCGCCCGATCACTCATGAAGGGAGGAAGACATGTATAACGATTTATTTACTATAGGAAATTTTACGGTTCACGGCTATGGGCTGATGATCGGTATCGGTATTATCGCAGCCTACCTTATGACCGAGCATCTGGCCAAGAAAAAGGGCCTAAGCCCGGACCCGGTATTTTCCCTCCTTGTTTTTGGTATTATCGGCGGTCTTGTGGGGGCAAAGCTTTTATATTATATTACAGTGATCGACCAGATCATTCTCGATCCGTCTATTCTTTTAAATATCGGTGACGGATTTGTGGTGTACGGAGGCATTATCGCCGGTATTTTGGCCGGATATTTAACCTGCCGCGTGAAAAAGATCAGTTTCTGGGATTATCTGGACTGCGCGACGCCTTCCATTGCCCTGGCCCAGGGATTTGGCCGGATCGGCTGCTTTCTGGCAGGCTGCTGCTATGGTATGGAGACTGATAGCTGGTGCGCGGTGACATTTACCAACTCCCAATTCGCGCCAAACGGGGTGCCTCTGGTGCCTACACAGATCATTTCGAGCGTTTTTGATTTTGCCCATTTTGCCCTTCTCTATGTGATTACACGAAAGAGCAAAAAGCCCGGTTTCACCAGCGCGCTCTATCTGATCATTTACGGCGTGGGACGGTTTGTCATTGAATTTTTCAGGGGCGACCTGATCCGGGGAAGTGTGGGAAATCTGTCAACATCCCAGTTTATCTCCATTTTTGTGGTTCTTTTCGGTGTATTATTGATGATTAAAAAGGTTCATGACAGTAAGAAAGATGAAATGGTACAGCAAAGTGCGCAGAAAGTTGAAGAAAATTCAGAAAAAGATTGACAGATTTACTAAATAGCCCTATAATGTAAACAAGTGAATAGAACAATCCGTATAGATCTGAAAGATTGTTACTGGTAAAGCAGGCAAGACTGGAGATGTAGGAAATATGAGACAGACAGCATAGACTGCCTCTTATTTACGTACAGCCCCGGTCTTTTTTGTTGGGAAAATTATAAAGATAAAATGTATTTGAGGTGTTTTTAGGGCGCTAGACGCCAGTAGTGTCTAGCGCCGGCTGTAGCGGAGCAAAGACGCGGAGTACGAAGTGCGGAGCAATCCGTGTCTCATGCCTATTTGTCGGACAACTCATATATTTTTTACTATAACCCTCCGGGAGGGACGCGGGATTATGGAAGCGTATAAGATTTTGAGAATTATTAATAATAATGTAGTCTTTTCCGTCAATGAGCGGGGGGATGAGATCATTCTGCGGGGCAAGGGCATCGGTTTTCAGAAAAAGGCCGGAATGACTGTCGCGGCCGGAGATGTAGAGGGAATCTATGTTCTGGAGAAGCCTCAGACAAAAAACAAACTCTATGACCTTCTGGAGGATATGCCTCCGGAGTATATAGAAGTCAGTGCAAGGATTATTGATCATGCGAGGAAGGTGTTGGGGAAGACGCTGGATGAAAATATTTATGTAACCTTGACTGATCACATCCATTTCGCGGCGGAGCGGAAGTTGAAAGGCATTGAATATGTAAATCCTCTGTTGTGGGAGATCCGAGCCTATTATGCCCAGGAGTATCAGGTGGGGCTGTGGGCTCTGGAGGAGATTCACAAATGCCTCGGTCTGGAATTAAAGGAAGATGAGGCGGGATTTCATGAGATGATCAGGGAGCGCTACGCTTTTGACTATGCCTGCGCCCGGAAGATACGCATGTATATATTGGAAAAGTACCATAAAGACGTGGGGACCGAGGAGATGACCTTTCTCACAGTCCATCTGCGCCGGGTGTCTTCTGACGAACTGTGATTTTGAAACTGCCTTTCCGGATGAGGCCGGAGGGTTGTTATAAAAAAATAAGAGAGAGGATGATACTATGAAAGACAAGATTTTTGGCGTTCTCCAGCGGATTGGGAGAAGCTTTATGCTTCCCATTGCCGTCCTTCCTGTGGCCGGACTGCTTTTGGGCCTTGGAAGTTCTTTTACCAACGCTACCATGATTGAGACCTATAACCTGGGCGCGATCCTGGGTGAGGGGACGATCCTTCACGGCCTGCTGACGATTATGAGCCGTGTAGGCAGCGCTATTTTTGACAATCTACCCCTGATTTTCGCTGTGGGCGTGGCCATTGGTATGGCGAAAAAAGAGAAGGAAGTCGCGGCGCTTTCTTCTATGATCGCTTTTTTTGTTATGCATACGGCAATTAATGCCATGCTTCAGCTTTCCGGGCAGGTGGACGCCGCCGGTGTTGTGGCCGAGGATGTACTGGAGGGAACGATTGCCAGTATGTGCGGTATCCCAACGCTCCAGATGGGTGTGTTCGGCGGTGTTATTGTTGGCATTGGAGTTGCGGCTCTTCATAACCGTTTTTATAAGATACAGATGCCCAATGCCCTGTCATTTTTCGGTGGCTCACGGTTTGTGCCGATTATCTCTACAATAGTGTACCTGTTTGTCGGTATTGCCATGTATTTTGTATGGCCTCTTGTACAGGACGGGATTTATGCCCTGGGCGGCCTGGTCACAGGAACCGGCTATATTGGAACACTGATTTTTGGTCTGATTAAGAGGGCATTGATTCCTTTCGGCCTTCATCATGTATTTTATATGCCTTTCTGGCAGACGGCCGTTGGCGGAACAATGGAAGTGGCCGGGCAGCTTGTCCAGGGCGGACAAAACATTTTCTTTGCCCAGCTTGCTGATCCTACAGTGACCCATTTCAGTGCCGATGCCACCCGGTATTTCTCCGGAGAATTTATCTTTATGATTTTCGGTCTGCCCGGCGCAGCCCTGGCCATGTACCGAACAGCCAAGCCTGAGAAGCGTAAACAGGCGGGAGGTCTTCTTCTCTCAGCGGCCCTGGCCAGTATGTTTACCGGTATTACAGAGCCTATTGAGTTTTCCTTTCTTTTCGTAGCCCCCATGCTTTTCGGTGTCCAGGTTATCCTGGCCGGTTCCTGTTATATGGTGGCCCATATACTCAATATTGCTGTTGGTCTGACATTCTCCGGCGGTTTTATTGATCTGCTGCTCTTTGGTATTTTGCAGGGCAACGCAAAGACAAGCTGGATTTTGATTATTCCCTGCGGTATTATATATTTTCTTCTGTATTATTTCATTTTTACCTTCCTTATTAAGAAATTCAATCTTAAAACGCCGGGACGTGAAGATGATGACACAGAGACAAAGCTGTACACAAAGGCAGACTATAAAGCGAAAAAGTCCGGCGGCGAACAGGAAGGAACTTTGGCAGCCTTTGATGAAAAGAGCGCGGCCATTACCCTGGGCCTTGGAGGCAAAGATAATATCAGCGATGTGGATTGCTGCGCAACCCGCCTGCGTATTACCGTAAAAGATTCCGAAAAAGTCCGGGATGATATTTTAAAGAGTACCGGTTCCAGAGGGATTGTTAAAAAGGGACAGGGCGTCCAGGTGATTTACGGGCCCCAGGTTGCAGTGATCAAATCCAATCTGGAAGACTTCCTTGACAGCCCGGCAAGCGATCAGGTGAGTGAAGACAGCCTTTTCGGCGCTCAAAGCCCAGAACCCGCGCAAAGCCCAGGGGAAGAATCAAAAGAGATCTCTGATGAGAAGGCAGCGTTGATCCTTACAGCGCCTTTAAAGGGAACCGCTATGGCCCTGGAGGATGTGGGCGACGGCGTTTTCTCTGAAAAAATGCTGGGGGATGGCATGGCCATCGAGCCGGATGAAGGGAAGCTTTATGCTCCTGCAGACGGACAGATTACTATGGTCTTTGACACGAAACATGCCATTGGCATGACTGCGGAAGGCGGTGTCGAACTGCTGCTCCATATGGGCATTGATACAGTTCAGCTTAACGGCCAGTATTTTGATGTAAAGGTGAAAGATGGCGATAAGGTGAAACAGGGAGATCTTCTGGCGGTATTTGATATGGAGGCCATCAAAGGGGCCGGATACCGCATGGTGACGCCGGTGATCATCACAAACACCGACGATTACAGTGAGATTAAGCTGCTTGCCGAGGGCGCGGTGACAAAGGATGACCCTGTACTGTCTGTAAAGTGAAGTACCCCGCAGCAATCTGACGGGGCATGGAAATAGTTAGCACTGCTAAATGGACGCGCGAGTGCGTACGCTTGGCTTACTGCCTGCGGGAATAAAGTAATCTTAACAACAGAATTTTTACAGAGCCTGCAAAATTCTTTTGAATAAGCGGGCTCTGTCTTTTTTGGAAAATTTCGATGGATCTTGTCAGGATAAAGGCTGACAAGAAGATAGTCCATCCTGAATAGTTACAATTTTCACATAAAAATGGGAAAAGAGTCCGGGAAAGTTCGTTACAATTTCGTGGAAATCATTAAGAAATTGTGATAAAATTATAAAGGTAAAAGGATGGCACAGTTTTGTTGCTTAGGTTACAGAAATGGAGTGATAAATCTATGGAAATGTTAGATGTGGTAGATGAAGAGGGGAATCCTACTGGGATGGTGGTGGAACGTGAAATTGCTCATCGGGAAGGTATACGTCACAGGACATCTCATGTATGGATCATGCGTTGGGGGGAAAGTGGTCCTGAGATACTTTTACAAAAACGCAGCGCTTCCAAAGATTCCAATCCGGGATGCTACGACATTTCCAGTGCAGGGCACATTCTGGCTGGCTCCGGCTGGGTATCATCCGCATTGCGGGAATTAAAAGAAGAACTGGGGATTGACGCTTCAGCAGATGAACTGCATTACTGCGGAAAAAGGACGATGTATACAGAGTCTATGTTCCACGGAAGAAAGTTTATTGATAATCAGGTAAGCAGTGTCTTTTATATGATCCGGGACGTGGCTTTGGAGGATCTGAAACTTCACAAAGGCGAGGTAGATGAGGTGCGGTGGATGACTTTGGATGAATGTAAAGCTATGGTTCGGGAAAATACAATGGATCACTGCATTTTTATGGAGGAACTTGAGATGCTTCCTCAAAGCCCTGAAGAAGCTCTCCAGGAGGCAGAGGACAACATGGGCGCGATGAGTGGTCAGGCAGTCCTATATACTTAAAAACGAAAGGTTACGTTGACAAATGAAATATGATTTTACAACAGTGATGGATCGCAGAGGCCATGACGCCATTGCCGTAGATGTGATCCCCTATAAAAATGCGAAAGTCAAAGAGGGATTTGATGCGATTCCCATGTGGGTGGCGGACATGAATTTTCCGACGCTGCCCACCATTATTGACGCTTTGACGGAGCGGATTGGACATCATCATTTTGGCTATTTTAAAGCCAGTGACGCTTATTTTGACAGTATTATCCAATGGCACAGGGATCGTTATGGGGTGGACGGACTGACAAGTGAGGCCATTGGATTTGAAAATGGCGTGTTGGGATGTGTGGCTTCCGCAGTGCAGGCGTTTACATCGCCGGGGGAGGCTATTCTTCTTCATTCCCCCACTTATATCGGATTTACGGGAACTTTAAATAATAACGGCCGCAAGATCGTTCTCAGTGACCTTGTGAGGGATGAGGACGGAGTGTGGCGCATGGATTATGAGGATATGGAGAGAAAGATCCGGGAGAACCATATCCACTGTGCTATTTTTTGTTCTCCACACAATCCGGCAGGGCGTGTCTGGGAGCGGAAAGAGATTGAGACAGCCATGGAGCTGTACAAAAAGTATGAGTGTGTCGTTATTTCTGATGAGATCTGGGCGGATATTATCCTTCCGGGTCACAGGCATATCCCCACACAGAGCGTTTCTCAGGACGCTAAAAACCGCACGATCGCAGTGTACGCGCCAAGTAAAACCTTCAACCTGGCCGGTCTGGTAGGTTCTTACCATGTGATTTACGATCCTCTTTTGAGGGATCGGGTGGCTAAAGTTTCCGAGATGAGCCATTACAATATGGGAAATGTGTTGTCTATGCACGCTCTTATTGGTGCCTACAAACCCGAAGGGCGTCAGTGGGTGGATGAGCTATGTCAGGTTCTCGGCAAGAATGCCGACTATGCCTATGGTTTTATAAAGTCTCACTTTAAAGGTGTGAGTCTGGCAAAGCCGCAGGGAACTTATATGCTTTATCTGGATTGCCGCCAGTGGTGTGAGGATCATGGCAAGACACTGGATGAGCTTTTGCTGGCCGGCGTGTCTGTGGGCGTGATCTGGCAGGATGGCCGGCCCTTTAACCGGCCTTACAGTATCCGTATGAATCTTGCTTTGCCATACTCCAGAGTTGTGGAAGCTTTTGACCGGCTGGACCGGTATGTTTTTAATGCCTAGTCAAATACCCCGAAGCTATAAAAGAAAGAGGGAAATACCCCTGTCTCGTTCTGAAAAGAACAGGCAGGGGTATTTTATATTTAAAAGTATGTCCTGCGGTTTCATAGAGGGGACTGACGTGGAGATCAAGATGAATATGGGAAATATAGGTGTGGAGACATACGCCGAAGATCATCTGACCATTGCCTGCGACAGTGTTTATTAGATTTTATCTTTCTTTTTTGCAAGATCAGTTGGCAGGGAAAATACTGATCATTTTAATGATATGGGGTTCCAGCATATAGTGAAACAGGGTGTCTGAAGATACAGTGAGAACCCGATACGAGAAATCTACGTCTGTATGTTCCTTCAAGTGGGCGATTATATGAGGAAGGAGAGGAACGTCCACGCCGCATTGAAGCCACTTGTCCAAAATGCTGCCATGGTCTTTCGTCAGGGCATAGTCAACAATAAAATATTTTCCCGCTTTTAAATGTCCAAGACGGAGATGATACTCTGCCAGCCGGTCATTGGTGTAAATATGTTCAAAATTGTCAGCAGTAATCTGATAATCATAGTGGGCGCAGAAATAGTTGTTGGGATGTTTATAATTCCAAAGCAGGAGACGGAAACTGTGATCTTTATGATGAGTGATCACATAGCCGGGACCTTTGGCATAAAGCTCTTGACCAAGGTTATGGAGGAACATTAGAGCGAAAAACGCGGGTTTCCGAATACCGTCAGGACTTAATATGCCGTTGCCGCCGCACAGCAGCCGGGAGATACCAAGACGCAGATAATGGAGATCAGAGACAACAGGCAGGGCGATGCCCTGGCACAAATCGCAGAGATCTAACATGTTTTGGAGAATATAGCAGGCGCTAAAACGGGAATCTGAAAAATATCTTTTGATCATAAAAGTAAAGCCAAGCTCAATAACATACACCGGCAGATCTTTCTGGTAAAATTTTTTCAGGGCGGTCTGAAGCTCTATCAAATGTCTCCTGTGGATGGTCGGGTCTGTGGAATATTTATGCCGGGAGGGAAGGGGCTTTAACGGTGTTCTTTCCATAGCGTAGGCATTGACGGTAATAAAGTCCGGGGAGATGCCTTCCTGCCGCCAGCAGTTGAGCAGGTGGAACAAAGGCTGGGGATTCTGTGCCATCCGGTGGCCGGGGCCGCCGAAGATGATTGCCGGGGAGATGGACTTGAGGATGCGGTAGGCATCAGCGCTGTTTTTCAAAAATGTATAGTAAAACTGATTTTTTGAAAAATATCCTTCCTCCACCATGTTGTAAGAGTACTCAAAAATCCACTGTTCAACGCTTTCAATGCCATAGCGGTGGAGGCAGTGGTTCATGAACGCTTTAAAAGCCCTGGAGAAATCGGGAAAATCCTGGTTGGTATAAGTGTAAACCGGCTGGCCGTTTTCGCCAAATACAGGTTCCGGTTTGCCAAGGACGATAAAAGGCTTCAGACGAAAATATTTTAAAATATCTAACAGTGTGTCAACCTGGTGAAAATTCCATGTGCGGTCACTTTCGTTGTAGGGGATCAGATCCGGGTGAAAAAGTCCGTAAATCCTGCCATACTCAAAAGAAAAATGATTCATAATAGAGGCGATGTGTTCATGGAGGATAAAATCATTCAGTTCTTTGCCATAGCCCACGTTTAAAATCCGGCTCCACACATGAGACAGCGGGGCGTCAAGTGTGTTTTCAATAGACAACTCTACAGGATAGGCGCTGCCCTCCGGGTTTTTTATGCGGCAGTCCCGGTATACACCTTTGCTTTTTTCATAATCATAAATATCCGGCGGAAGAATATCCAGGTATGCCATGTTCTTTTTATATTGCATCCGGTAATTGAGAGGAGTCTTTTTATAAACATTTTTGAAGATCCGGTTAAAGGAGGCCAGATTGGGAAATCCGTAATTAAAGGCAATATGGGTGATACTCTCTGTGGTGTTGACAAGATCCCGGACAGCGTAGGATAAGCGCACTTTATATAAAAACTGATTAAACGTCATTCCCATATGCCGGCGCATAAATGAGGCCAGATACTGAGGAGTGATCTTTAATTCCTCGGCCAGATCATTTAAAGTGATGGAGGAGGCATAGTTGCGTTCAATGAAATCTTTGATATGAAAAATGCGCTGGGCTTTTTTATCTGAGGATACAGGAGAATTTGGCCGGTCAGCACCAAGTCCCTGAAGAAAGCATACATAATCGTAGGCGTTCAGGTTGCGGAAAGCGTCAGGATCTTCAGATTCCGTAAAATATTTGTCGATAAAATCTACAGTGCGGAAAAAAAGAGCGTCATAGGTTTCCTGCGGATAATTTTTAGGATCCAGATCCAGACTGTCTATGGCATAGGGAATATTTTTTAAAAAGAAATTGTACTGAAAGGAGATAAAAGCTGCCGCTGATGGCGGCACCTTATCAATTTTCGTGGAAAAATAATCCTGAGGCTTGAGAAGAAAAAGCATGCCTTCGGACAATTCATGTTCTTCCTGGTTACATAAAAGATGAATTTTCCCTCTGAGTACGGCGATAATAGTAAATGCCTGGTTCATTTCGATGGTCTGAGGATATTTATCACATACAGCGATTTTAAAAGGCGACTGGGCCTGACGGTTCAATGTTATCCCTCCATTTTACAAAAAATTGTTCCCGATTTTACTTTTATTTTATCAAAAATGCCGGAATATGACAAGAAAATATGAATAAAAAGAGGTGAATAATTAATATATTATTTTGAAAAAGTGACAAAAGTTGAAATATGAAAAAAATACTAGAAAAAAATATTAATTTTTACATAGAAATTCTTACGAAATCATTTTATAATACCTTTATGTTCTTACGGAGGATACGGAACATAGATTTTAGGGTTATTTTGAAGGAGGAAACGCGATGAAACCAAAAAGACTTTTAGCGATTCTTATGTCATTGGCAATGGTTGCAGGCATTGCGGCCTGTGGTAATTCTGAAAGCTCCTCAGGCTCAAACGGCGGCTCTGCCGCTGACACAACAGCGGCTGCGGGGGACAGCACAGCGGCGGATGATTCTGCGGCAGGCGATGACGCTGCGGCAGCAGATGACGGCGAACTGGAAGATATTGCTCAGATTGAGATTATGTTCTGGACACTGAACGTGATTCCGTCAGATGTGGATATGGTTGAGGAAGCCATTAACGAAATCACACGTGAAAAGATTAACACAGAAGTTAATTTGAATATTTTGGAGATGGGCAATTATACCCAGCAGTTGAACCTGATCATCTCCGGCGGTGAGAAGATGGATCTTATGGTTACATTGCCTGGCGATTCCGCTCACTTTAACTCCATGACATCCCAGAACCAGCTTATGGATATCACAGATCTTCTGACCGAGTACGCTCCGGAACTTCTTGAGACAGTGCCTGAGAGCTGGCTTGCCGGCACCGAGATCGACGGCCGGATCTATTCTGTAACATCCTTTGGCGATAAGGCCACACCTTTGGGCTTTGCCTGCCGTACAGACATTCTTGAACAGACCGGCATTGATCCGTCCACAATAGAGAACGCCAATGATCTGGAAGAACTTTTTGCAGCAGTGCAGGAAATTGATTCAAGTCTCACTCCTGTGGGTACAGGAAGCCAGAAGATCCTCACCGCTCCATATCTCATCGACGCTGACGGCAACTTTGTAAAGTATGACGGCCTGGGCGACGGCGACAACTCCCTTATCGGCCTTATGGACGGCGACGGGACAACCATTCAGAACAACTACACAAGACAGGTATATATTGACACATCCACCCGTTTCGTAGAGTGGTACAACAACGGTTGGGTATACAAAGACGGCGCTACCTATGATGAAACAGCAGAAACTCTTGTGGCTGGCGGCACAGCTTTCGGTCTGTTTAAGACCTTCGCCACAGGTTCTGAGTCCAGTTTAGCAGCATCCTGCGGTCATGATATGACCATCATCTGGCTTGATGATTCTCCGGAGATCAACACCGGTTCTCTCCGTAAGTTCTCCTGGGCTGTACCAGTAACCGCCACAGAGCCTGAGGCAGCAGTGAAATTTATGAACCTTCTGTTTACAGATGAGGAGATTGTAAACCTTCTCACATGGGGTATTGAGGGCACACATTACCAGACATTAGAGGATGGCACCATCGACTTTATGGATGGACAGGATGCAACTTCCTCCGGATATTATCTTGGCGATGAGACCGCCATCTTAGGCAACGGCTTCCTCGCAAAAGTATGGGCTGGCAGCGATCCTGGCCTGAGAGATCAGCAGTATGAAGTGAATATGAACGCCTATGTATCTCCGTACACAGGCTTCAGCTTTACAACAACAGGCTATGAAAATCAGGTAGCTTCCATTACAAGTGTGATCGAGCAGTACCGTCCGACTTTCGCGAATGGTCTTTACACAGAAGATTATTATAACGAATTTATCTCCAGACTTGAGGACGCCGGTGTAAACGAGTATATCGCTCATATTCAGGAAGAGTTTGACGCATGGCTTGCGGAAAATGGCGACGCTGCAGCTTCTGACAGCGCTTCCACAGACACAGCGGCTGCTGAAGAGACAACTGCGGAATAGGTTTTCCCAGCCCTTCAACCAGCAGGTTGAGCGGGCAGGCGGCTATGATTTTATCGAAACAGTAAAAAGGGAACAATCCCTAAAATAAAAAATTCCTCACGGCAGGCGCGGTTTTCAATCGTTTCAGATTGAAGCTGCGCCTGTTTGTTTTTCTTTTCTTTCGTGAAAAACTGTGATAAGATACTTCATAGATAGAGATGAAAGGTTTTATAGGAGATGATGTTTTTTGTTTGAAAGTCTGGCTGGAAGACAACCGGGGCTTATAGATTTTAACGAGTATAAAAGATATGCTCTTGGCATTCCTCTTGTGGAAAAAGGTGGACAACTGAGCGTGGTGTTTGAGGTGCGCGCCAGATCTCTGAAACGTCAGCCCGGTGAGGTATGCCTGCCCGGCGGACATGTGGAGACGGACGAGGATTTTGAGAGAGCGGCGGTGCGGGAGACCTGTGAGGAGCTGTGTATAGAGCAAAGTCAGATCCAGGTGATCGCTCCCATGGACATGTATGTCTCTGCTTCAGGACAGATGATCCTTCCCTACCTTTTCCGGCTTTTGGATTATCAGGGGACGTTTAATCCTGAGGAAGTGGATGAAATATTTTATGTGCCCGTGGATTTTTTCTGGGAGAATCCCCCGGTAAGCTATAAAAACCACATCTTTACAAAGCCGGATCGGGATTTTCCTCTGGACAAAATTCCCGGCGGGAAGCGCTATCCATGGAGCAGCGGATGGAGCAGCGTTTATTTTTACCCTAAGATCCACGGGCATGTGATCTGGGGACTGACAGCAAAAATTATGAAGTCGGCTGCCAATATTATGAAGGAGGCTGTTGATCATGGCCAATAAAAAAAATCAAAAAATTAAAAATACATCTAAAAAGATTTCCGGCGTCAAAAAAAACACCAAAAAGATTTTGGAATATTATTATATGACCCCGGAGGATACAACGGCAAAAGATATTTCCCTGAACATTACTGTCCTTCCGGAGGAGAAGATTGAGGTATGGCCTCAGCTTGATCTTTTGGAAGTGGTCATGGACAACGATTCTCTGATTTTTCAGAACGGACAGGAGTGCTTTATGGATCCGCTGGATCTGGAATATATTAAGGATCATCAGGTGAAATCCATCTACCAGATTAGTTTTGAACAGGGGGATATTGACCTTGTCCGCAAGGTGATGAGAGAAGTGCTGGAGAAAAAAGGCGGCATGGTGTGCAGCGATACCGATGATTTTGAGCCGTTGTATACCTGTGAGAATATCGGCCAACTGGGAGCAGAGCCAGACCGTTAATTTCAGGAATATAAAAAGGATGCCTCGCAAAATGCGAAGCATCCTTTTTTAGTCTTTTAAAATTTTGTTCCTGCGTATCTTTTTCTGCCGCAGCCGCAGGTGAGTCCGCTCTCTGAGAAGTGTATAAAATACTGAGAAGAGCGGAATAAATAAAAGCATACCGGCAACACCCCACAGGTTTCCGCCTACAGTTACCGCAGCCAACACCCACAGGGAAGGCAGACCCACAGAATTGCCCACAACTTTTGGGTAGATAAAATTCCCTTCGATCTGCTGGATGACAAGAAAGAGAATGACAAAAAGCAGCATATCTCCGGGGCTTACCATGAGCATGAGGAGAGCGCCGATAATGCAGCCCAGGAAGGCGCCTACAATGGGGATAAGGGCGGTAAAGCCGATAAGTACGCCGATCAGGAGTGCGTAGGGCATCCTCAGTATGGACAGAACAATAAAAAACATGGTACCCAGAATGGTGGCCTCCAGACACTGACCGGAGAGAAACTTAGAGAATACCCGGTTGGACAATGTGGCAATCTGGAGAATATGGTCGGCCTTGCGTTCGGGAATATAAGCGTACAGTAGCTTGCGGCACTGTCTGGCCAGTTTTTCCTTCTGAAACAAAATATACATGGCGAAGAAAAAGCCAAAGAAAAAATTGACAATACCGTTGATGATGGAGCTGACAATACCGGCCATGGATGAAAAGATAGTCTCCGCGCTGTTCCTGAGAAAATCTGTAATATGGGAGCTAATGGACGCCCAGTCGATCTCTACATTACCCAGTTTGTCCGCGAGTCCCTGATATTCATTGAGAAACTGATCAATACTGTTTTGCGTGCGGGTGAAAAATACAGGGATTCCTGTAATGATGGACTGGAAGGTCCGCACGAGCTGAGGTGCAATAAACAGTATGATAATGCAGATAACGCCGATAATACACACCAGTGTCAGTATAAAGCTGACCGGCCGCTTGATCTTTGCCACAAGTTTTTGGTGGCGACCTTTATATTTGCCAAAAAGTGTCCGTTCAATGGCGCGCATAGGTACGTTAAGGACAAAAGCGATCCCCATGCCTAAGAGAAGAGGAAAAAGCAGGGATATGATCCGCCGTATGCCAGCGTAAATCATATCCAGGTGATTAAGTCCCGTATAAAATAAAATCGCGATGATCACAATGAAAATAATTTTTTTAATGTTGTTTTTGTTAAGCTCCATCCGATTCCCTCCTTGAATTACATAAAGTATATCACAATATATAGGGCTTTTATAGAAAAAGTTTCTTAAAATAATATAAAGAAACGGTTCAGCCGTTTCCAAAAACACTTTAGATTGTTTATCCCGGAAGGGATATTTGACTTCCCTGCCTAAGACTCTTTACTTTACATATGTTTTATTTTATGATGGTAGGGCAAGGAGGGGAATCCATGGAAAAAGATACAGGGCGCCAGGTTTTGGACCTGGTGTCAATGATGGGTGAAGAATTATTAAAAAACGGGGCGGAGATCGCCCGCGTCCAGGAGACCATGGTGATCGCCGGAAGGGCTTTTGGCAAAAGCGATGTGGATGTGTATGCAGTTTCCAACGGTATTTTTGTCACTATGCATCATGATGACCAGACCCGGTGTACGCAGGTCAAGTATGTGCCTTTGTCAACACCGGATCTTGGAAAAGTGGCCCGGATCAACCAGCTTTCCCGTGAAATCTGTCAGGGCAGATATACTCTGTCCCAGGCTACAGACGAAATGAAAAAGATTGCCGAAGATACGGGCGTATCTCTGGGATGGCAGCTTGGTGCCTGCGCATTGGGAAGCGCGTGTTTTTGCTATCTGTTTGGCGGCAGCGTTTTGGACAGTCTGGCTGCGGCGCCGGTGGGGATTATTTTGTGTCTGCTTCAGTATGCCATGGGTAAGGCCAGGATCTCCAAAGTGATGCAGACCATTTTTGGGAGTATGGCGGTCACTGTGGGCGGTATACTTTTTGCTTTGTTATTTGCCGGGCTGAACAGAGACAGTATTACTATTGGCGGGCTGATCATTCTTGTTCCGGGAGTGCCTTTGACCACGTCGATCCGGGACTTTTTTAATGGAGATTATCTGTCGGGGACGATACGCCTTATTGACGCTTTACTGGTCGCTATATGTATGGCCATAGGCGTGGGCGTTGTTTACCGGGTTTTTTACTAAAACAATGCCCTAAGGGCGGAAGGATGATACATATGCTGCTGATTCAGTTTGTCGTGGCTTTTTTTGCCACGGCCGCTTTCTCTGTTATTTTTAATATTCCGAAAAATCAATGGTTTTTTGCCGGATTTACAGGCGGCGCCGGGTGGGTGATCTACTGGTGGCTGTCCGGGCAGCGAGGGGTGGTCGTAGCTACATTTATCGCAGTTGTTGTGATCACTTTGTTGTCAAGGATATTTGCTATTGTGCGCAAAGCTCCGGTGACGATTTTTCTGGTGTCTGGTATTTTTCCCCTTGTTCCAGGCGTGGGAATTTATTATACATCCTATTATCTGATCATGAACGAGCTGGCTATGGCTGGTGAAAAAGGGATGGAGACACTGAAGATTGCCGTGGCCATTACCCTGGGGATTATGTGTGTGCTTCTCATTCCTCAGAAGGTGATTGCCATACCGGATATTTATGTTCAGCGATATTTAAAAAAGAAAAAGCGGAGGTGAAGACTTGGCGCAAATACAAATCAGACCTTACAGGCCGTCAGATAAGGGGCGGCTTGGAGCAATCCACGACGCCGCAAGAAAAGCAGAGCTGTGCCTTGCAGGACTTGAGGACGCCTTTCTTCCTTTTTCACAGGCGGCAGAGCGGGAAGATTTTTTTCAATACCCCCATATTGAGGTGGCTGTTGCCGATGGCCAGGTTCAGGGGTTTATCGCTTACACAGATGAGGAGATTGCATGGCTTTACGTGGCTCCATGGATGGCCTGCCGGGGAATTGGCAGAGCGTTGATCAGACGGGCATTGGAAAGTGAGCCGGGGATTGGGGCTATAGAAGTGCTTTGGGGAAATGAGCCTGCAAAAAAACTCTATGAAAGTTTCGGATTTTATGTTCGTGAGGTCGAAGAAGGAGTTATGCCTGGAAATGAAACGTTTCATGTCAGGGTGTGGTGTATGTCCCGGTGATGGGGGATTTTATTTGGTATTCAGTGTTTTAAACTAACTGATATCATTATTAAATAGCGACAATCGTTGGAAAAAATCTTGCATTTTTCTTAAATATCTATACTTTCTCTTAAATTATTGGTATAATCAGATTATAGATAAAATCGTTGGACCGGATAATACATTTGGAGAAAGAGGTGGTAGTATGAAAAAGAAAGCAAGATGTATTCTGTCTGTTTTTATGGCGGTCCTTATGGTTTTTTCCTGTACCCTCGCCACAGCCTTTGCCGGGGAAGTTCCACCGGAAGATGAAGACGGGGAGATGGCGGCGATTGTTCTGGCAGAAGCGTTTGAAGATCAGATTGTTCTGGAAGCGGACGAAGATTATGCGTATGCTATTCAGATAACACAAGATCAGGATACGATTTGGCACTGGGCCGAAAAAAGCCAGTATGACGGGGATAAGGGGACGGTTGTCTTTGACGGATTAAAGGCGGGCACAGAGTATATATTTGCCCGATGCCTGAAGTCGGAAGAATTGTCGGAGACAATAGAGATTGATGAGAAGGAGACGGCGGTTTTCAGAACGAAAGATGTTGAGGATGACACCAGTGCGGCAGACACGCAGACCGAAACTTCGGAAACTGAGAGCAAAGAGACAGAGCAGACGGAGACAAAAGAGTCTGAGACGAAAGAATCTGAAACAAAGGAGACTGAGAGCAAAGAGACTGAAGAGTCCGAGACTAAAGCGCCGGATAACGGAGAAATAGTGACTAAAGAGAGGGAAAGCAAGGAATCTGATAGGACAAAAATTCAAAAATCCAAAGATCAGGTTCCAGTGAACGCTTTGACTACAAAACCTGAGACGAAGACCCCGGAGAGCGTTCAGCCTCAGAGCGTGGAGTCTGAGACGAAGACCCCGGAGAGCATTCAGCCTCAGAGCGTGGAGCCTGAGACAAAGACCCCAGAGGGCGTTCAGCCTGAAAGTGCGGAGTCTGAGACGAAGACCCCGGAGAGCGTTCAGCCTCAGAGCGTGGAGCCTGAGACAAAAACCCCGGAGAGCGTTCAGCCTGAAAGTGCGAAGTCTGAGACGAAACAGCCAGAGTATGAAAATGAGACAAAATCTGAGCCAGAGACTGAAACTCAGATACCGGAAACCCAACCTTTGGAGACAGAATCTCCGGAGACAAAGAATCCTGAGACAGAGGCTCCTAAGCCTATAGAAGCCAAAGCGCCCGGAGCGCCGGTCCTTGTCAGTGTGACTGATACCCAGATCAGTGCAGGGCTGGCTGAGGGGACAGACGGAAGTTTTTGTTATGAATTTAGTATCAACGGAAAGGATTACCAGGACAGTCCCACATTCTCCTCGCTGTCACCGGACACGGATTATATAGTGACGGCGCGGGTGAAGGCCGGAACTTATGGGGATCAGGTTTATGATTCCGGCAAGCCTTCTCAGGGATTAAGCGTACATACATTAAAGTCGGCGGCTCCGGCTCCGGCGGCACCTCAATTGTCTGAACGTACAGAAAATTCTCTGACTGTCGTTGCTGTTTCGGGGCAGGAGTACGCTTTGTGGACTGATGGAAAGGCCGGAGCATGGCAGACCGGCGGACAGTTTGCCGGGTTAAATACCAACACAACCTATGCAGTCGTAACCCGGATGGCTTATGATCCGGCAATTGCAATGGAAAGCCAGGTCAGCGCCCCATTAAATGTGAAGACTTTTATCGCTTTTGAAGGTTCCGCTATAGGCGGAGTTACAGCCGATGCTACCTACGAGGCGGGGACATCATTTACCATCACCGCTTCCGGAACCGGTATGGCTAACGGAAGTCCTTCAGTGGGAGACAGCCGATGGCGACCGCAGGGATGGCAGTGGGGCAGCGGAAGTCAGGGGACATGGAGCGAGGCTCCCTTTGAGAAATCCTTCACGGTGATCGAAGCCGGAAAGTATACGATTAATGTAACTTTTGGCCTTGAGACCTATACGGATAAAGGATGGGAAGCTGTAGGGGCTCAGAATATGCTGACCACATCTTTTAACGTGATCGCGAAAGAATTTACGATGAAGGCCACAGCAGCCAAAGGAGGAACGGTGACGCCATCGGGGACGATGAAGATCACCCAGGGTAAAGATTATACCTTTACTATGACGGCGGATAAAAATTATAAAATATCCAAAGTTTATATTGACGGGAAAGAGGCAGCTGTCCAGGGAAATCAGTATACGTTCACAAAAGTCAACGGCGATCATTCTATTTACGTGGTTTTTGAGCGTACCGACGGTATAGACACCCCAAAGACTGGGGATGACACACCAGTGTGGGCGCTGTGGACGGTGATCGGTATTTCCCTTCTGGCTATTATTGTTGTGGCGGCGATCCGCGTGAAAAAATCTTTAAAAAAGTAAAGGCTGCCCTTTTGGCAGACCGCAGAAGATAGTATGAGGACGATGGGAACCGGGCTGTATTTGACGGCCCGGTTCTTTTTTCTTGCATTTTTGGAGATTTCATGTAAAAATAAGAAATATTCGTAACTATTCGTAACCGTTCAGGACGGCGGGAAAACAGATGCGCCGTCCTGAACCGTTATAACTATGCACGTAAAAGGGGGATGCTGCCCCTGGGCAGCAGTATGAAAGGAAAGAACATGAACCAGATCAAAGATTTTTTAAAAAGAAACCGTCTCATAATGGACGGCGCTATGGGAACTTATTACGCTCAGAAATTCGCCCGCCGGGGGGAACCTTCAGAGATCGGCAATTTTGACGCGCCGGATGCGATCCGGGCGATACATATGGAATATATAAAAGCAGGGGCGAATCTGATCCGGACTAATACATTTGCGAGCAATTATCAGACATTAAAGCGGTCCGGTTATGGCGGGGAAAGCCATAATCCTGGAGAAGTGGTCAAAAGAAATCTGACCTGGGGATTTAATATTGCCAGGGATGCGGTCAACGCCTGCGGACGCCCCGCATTTATCGCTGCGGATATAGGGCCTGTGCCGGAGTACGGAGGCAGGGACGAGCAGGAGATACTGGATGAATATCTGCTCATGGCAAAGACGTTTATCCAGCTTGGGACCGATATTATTTTATTTGAAACTTTTTCGGATTTAAAATATATTGTCCCGGTAGCCCAGTATATTAAGGAACACAGCAATATTTTTGTTATTGCCAGTTTTTGCCTCAACAAATTCGGGTATACGAAATCTGGTATCAGCGCCAAAAAACTTCTCAAGGCCGTGGAAGAAGAGAGTGCTATTGACGCATCGGGTTTTAACTGTGGTATCGGGGCAGCCCACATGTATCAGATTTTAAAACGCATGGATTGGGGGACGAAACCTATTCTTGTGGCTCCAAACTCCGGGTACCCGGATACCATCAGGGACAGAAGCGTTTACCAGGAAAATGAGGACTATTTTTCTGAAAAAATGGCTGAAATTTCAAGGCTTGGTGTGAATATCATCGGCGGATGCTGCGGCACAACGCCGGAATATATACGAAAATTGGCGCCCCTTGTCCAGGAGCCCCTGGAAAAACGTCCGGTGGGGAAGAAAAATGCTGATACGGCCAACGTTCTTGCAGAGAGCGGACAGGGGCGGGAGGCGGAGAAGAATCCCCTGCTTGACCGTCTGGAACAGGGCGGGAAGGCGATCATTGTGGAGTTGGATCCTCCTTATAACGGGGATATGGAAAAAATGATCCAGGCGGTGGAGATTTTAAAAAAATATCCGGTGGATATGATCACTCTTTCAGATTCACCTATGGGAAAGATGCGGGCCGATTCTATTATGACCGGCGCTAAAGTTCAGAGGGAGCTGGATTTTCCTGTGATGCCTCACCTGACATGCAGGGATCGAAACCAAATCGCCATGGGCGGCGCGTTCTTGGGCGCTCATTTAAACGGTATACGCAACCTCCTCATTGTCACCGGGGATCCGGTTCCGGCAGGAGACCGGACGGTAATTTCGTCGGTATATGATTTTAATTCAGTGACTTTGATGGAGTATTTAAAACAAATGAATGAGGAATATTTTTCTCAGGATCCTATTGTTTACGGCGGGGCTCTCAACTATGGGAGAAAAAATCTGGATAAAGAAATTGAGCGTATGGAAAAAAAGATCCGGGCGGGAGCTTCCTATTTCCTCACCCAGCCTCTTTATTCTCAGGAGGATGTGGACCGCATCGCCTATATCAAATCCAGAGTGCATACAAAAATTTTCGGCGGCATTATGCCTTTAGTCAGCTACCGCAACGCTCTCTTTATGAAAAATGAGATTTACGGTATTCATGTTCCGGACGAGGTCATTCAGAGATACTCTCCCGATATGAGCCGGGAGGACGGGGAGAAGACAGGCATTATCTGCGCCCTGGAACTGATGGAAAAAATGCAAAATGTTGTTGACGGCTATTATTTTATGGTGCCTTTTAACCGCGCAACTATGATCGGAAAGATCATTGAACAATTTGAAAGTGAGACAAGGAGAAAATGAATATCAGGGAATTACTGAAAAACGGACCGCTGATCCTTGATGGAGCTACCGGAACCAATCTTCAGAAAATGGGTATGCCCATGGGGGTGTGTCCGGAACAGTGGATCATTGAAAACCGGGAAGTTATGCAGCGTTTGGAGAGAGAGTTTATTGAGGCGGGGAGCCAGGTCATCTACGCTCCAACTTTTGGCGCCAACCGAATGAAGCTAGGAGAATATCATCTTGAGAACCATGTGGAGTCCATGAATAAAACCCTTGTCCAAATTGCCAGGGAAGTGGCGGGGGACCGCTGTCTTGTAGCCGGAGATATAACTATGACCGGACAAATGCTGGCGCCTGTGGGAAATATTGATTTTGACGATATGGTGGACTGTTATAAAGAGCAGGCTAAGGCTATGGAAGAGGCAGGGGTGGATCTGTTTGTTATTGAAACAATGATGCATATCGGCGAAGCCAGGGCGGCCCTTCTTGCCGTAAAAGAAGTGAGTTCCCTGCCGGTGATCGTAACTATGACTGTGGAAAGCTCAG
Organism: Catenibacillus scindens; assembly: GCF_014202115.1. Lineage (GTDB taxonomy): Bacteria > Bacillota > Clostridia > Lachnospirales > Lachnospiraceae > Catenibacillus > Catenibacillus scindens. The sequence goes on along the minus strand of NZ_JACHFW010000004.1, from coordinate 102,439 downwards.
GGCGGACCATGTACGGCACATCTGCGGCAGCGGCTCTTGTCACTCTTGAGAGTATGGGAGCTGACGCTGTAGGTCTGAATTGCTCTACCGGACCCGATCAGATGATCAGCCTGATCCGAAAGATGCGGGATTATGCCACTGTCCCCCTGGTAGTTAAGCCTAACGCCGGTCTCCCGGTGCTGTCCGGAAACGAGACAACCTATACTATGGATAAGGAGGATTTCGCCCTCCACATGAAAGCTCTGGTGGAAGCCGGAGCATCCATTGTAGGCGGCTGCTGCGGAACAACACCGGAGTATATCCGCCGCCTCAGGGAGACTGTGCAGGGAATGGATGTATTTATTCCTGATAAAAAGAGCGTCCGCGCTCTCACCGGGGAGCGCTGCCTTTTGCAGATTCCTTTGGACGGGCCTTTTAAGGTGATCGGGGAGCGGATTAATCCCACAGGAAAAAAGGTGCTGAAAGAGGAACTTAAAAAAGGCTGTTACGACAGTGTTCAGGCGATGGCGGTGTCCCAGGTGGAAAATGGCGCACAGATCCTGGATATTAATGTGGGGATGAGCGGAATTGATGAAAAACAGACCATGCTTCAAGCGCTGAATGCTGTCAATGAAGTTGTGGATGTTCCGCTGTGCATTGACTCCAGCGATCCGGAAGTAGTGGAGGCGGCTTTACGCCGCTATCACGGCAGAGCCTTGGTCAATTCTGTGTCCTGTGAAAAAATAAAGTTGGAGCAGCTTCTTCCCGCGGTAAAAAAATATGGGGCCATGTTTATTATGCTGCCCCTGACTGACGAGGGACTCCCGGAAAATTTTTTGCAGCGCCGGGAAAATCTGGACAGGATCATGGACAAGGCGCTGAAACTGGGGTTTGAAAGGGAAGATATGGTGGCGGACGGCCTTGTGGCCACTCTGGGAGCCAATGCCGGAGCAGGGCTGGATACTTTACAGACCATCCGGTATTGCCATGATACCTTAAAGATCGCCACAGTCTGCGGATTGTCAAATATTTCTTTCGGCCTGCCGGACAGAAGCTATGTCAACAGCATATTCCTTGCCCTGGCCATCTCCAGGGGACTGACTATGGCAATCGCCAACCCCTCCCAGGAGCTTCTCATGCGCAGCGCTTTTGCTGCGGATCTGGTGATGAATAAGCCGGAGGCCAGTCTGCGCTACATTGAAAACGCGGCCAGCTATAAGAAGGAATCCGGAGAGCCGGGAAATACGCAAGGGAGTGACAGAAGCGCTGTCGGGGCAGACACCAAAAAAACGGAGCCTTTTTCTGTAAAGGAAGTCCAGAGAGAGGTGATGGGTGACATTTACGATGATGTCATTAAAGGAAGAAAAAAAATGATTTCCCAGCATATCCAGGGGGCTCTTGATAAAGGCGCGTCCCCTGCGTCTATTCTGGATGAGTCGCTGATCCCGGCCATTAACCAGGTGGGAGAATATTTTAACGCCAAGACCTATTTTCTTCCTCAGCTTATGATCTCAGCGGAGACGATGCGAAAAGGGGTGGCGGTTTTAGAACCCCTCCTCCAGGAAGATGCCCGGTCTGTAGGGTGGACGGTAGTTATTGCCACCGTTGAGGGGGATATTCACGATATCGGGAAAAACCTTGTGGCTATGATGATGAAAAACTATGGCTTTAATGTGATTGATCTGGGTAAAGATGTGCCGGCACGCCAGATTATTGACGCGGCGAAAGAGCATCACGCGGACATTATCGCCCTGTCGGCGCTGATGACCACCACTATGCAGCGGATGAGGGATGTGGTGAATCTGGCCCGCCAGGAGGGCATTGGCGCGAAAATTATTATCGGAGGCGCAGTAATTACCCAGGATTATGCCGATGAGATCGGTGCCGACGGATATTCAGAGGATGCTGTGGGCGCTGTAGCCTTAGTCAGGCGATTGATGGAAAATCCTTGACATTCCATATTCCAGGGCATATACTTTGAGTATCAAAGTATTTAGGAGGCAAACGCCGGAAATGCGGGCCGGCGTCAGTAGTATAAATGTCAGAAGTAATGTTATTAGGCACAGGAGCAAGCGTACCGGAGCGGGTTGTAACCAACGATGAACTGGCCGGGCTGGTAGAAACCAATGATGAGTGGATAAGGACACGTACAGGCATATGCCGGCGGCATATTGTTACCAAAGAAACATTAACATCAATGAGCGTAGATGCGGCGAAAAAGGCGCTTGCAGCGGCAAATCTTGATGCCAAAGATCTGGATATGATTATTGTGGCAACCCTTACGCCGGACGAACCCCTACCCAATGCTTCCAGCGCTGTACAGAAGGAACTTGGCGCGGTGAACGCTTTCTGTTTTGATTTGTCCGCCGCCTGCTCCGGCTTTGTTTACGCTCTGGGATGCGCAGCTATGTATATTAAAGGCGGGGCTGCCCAAAATGTTCTTGTTATCGGTGCGGAAGTCCTGTCAAAAATTGTGGACTGGAAAGACCGGAAAACATGTATCCTTTTTGGAGATGGGGCCGGCGCCGCCATTTTGGGGGCCGGACAGACGCCGGGATTTCTCGGCATGGTCATGGGGACTGACGGAAGCAAAGGCTATACGCTGCGTATGTTTGAGCGGGATATTGACAATCCTTTTATGAATGACGATCAGCGCAGAACCGCTAATATGGAGTCTGACGGGGAGGGGAATTTTTGTCCCAGATCCCGCTATGTTTATATGGACGGATCGGAAGTCTTTAAATTTGCCGTAAAAAAGGTGCCGGAAAGTATCTGTCAGCTTTTGAAGCAGCAAAATCTGACGGTGGATGACATTGATCATTTTGTTCTCCACCAGGCCAATTTCCGGATTATTGAATCTGTGGCAAAGCGGCTGAAAGTTCCTATGGAAAAGTTTATTATGACTATTGACGAGTATGGCAATACGTCCGCGGCCAGCGTCCCTCTGGCTTTGGACAGGCTGATGAACAGCGGCAAGGTAAAACCGGGCGATAAGATCATGATTTCCGGTTTCGGCGGCGGGCTTACATGGGGCAGTCTGCTCATAAGAATTTAGGACAGGAGAGAAAACTATGAATACTGTGAAGAAAGCGCTGCTTGTGGTAAGTTTTGGCACAAGCTATCTTCAGGCTATAGAAAACTGCATATCCCCTGTAGAACAAGCCATTGGAAGGGCGGCCCCCGGTTTTGATGTGTATCGGGCGTTTACTTCGGAGATGATCATCAGAAAGTTGAAGGATGTCTCTAAGATTGCCATTCCTTCACCGGGGGAAGCTCTCCAGGTTCTTGCCGGCCAGGGCTATAAAGTGGTGGCGGTGCAGCCAACTCATATTCTGGCGGGAACAGAATACCACGATCTCGCCAGAGAGGTGGAAGCATTCCGGACAGAGCATCCGGATATGAAAGTGATCCTTGGACAGCCCCTCCTTTATGAAAACAGAGATTATCAGCAGACGGCCCAGGCTCTTGAGGCGTGGATGCCAAAAACATCCGGCCAGGAAGTTGTCCTTTTGATGGGACATGGGACAGAGCATTTTTCCAACAGTTCTTATTTTGCCCTTCAGCATTATCTGGATCAGCTTAAAACCAGGGCTGTCTATGTGGCCAACGTGGAAGCACCTCCGGTCCTAACGGAAGTTATGGCTAAGATAAAGGATGAGGGTGTGAAGAAGGTTTATCTGATGCCATTTATGCTTGTCGCCGGTGATCACGCCCGCAACGATATGGCCGGGGAAGACGGGGATTCCTGGTATAATATCCTCAAATTCCATGGCTTTAATGTTCAGGTCTGCCTTCACGGTCTTGGGGAAAGTGAAGATTTTCAAAAAATTTATGCTGAGAAAGGCCAGTGGCTTATTGAAAAATGCGGATGCTGAGATACATCTGCTTTAAGAATTTCGGAAAGGGAGAGGCTTCGTAAGGAAGTTCTCTCCCTTCGGCGCTTAATCACTTGTCCTATATTCAGACGGACTTTTTCCATACCACCTGGGGAATACTTCAGCGTAATAACTGCAAATTCTACAATATAATTATAATTAGCAAAATTGAAGCCGCCAAGAAAGGGAGAAACAGTATAGATTTGGACGATTTTAAAAAAATGTGATAATTTTTTAAATTTTCATGTCTTCTTCTTGAAAGATTCCTTCGGGATGTTATAATTAAAATTTGTAATATTCCTGTAAATTTAAAAAAAAGAAGGTTTTACAATAGAGAAAGGACAGGAGTGAAGACAAGAAAATGAAAAAAATGATTATAAAGCCGGGAAAACAGATGATTGTCAATGGATGCATTGTCCTGGCTTTGTTGGGCGTATATCTATACAGCCTGTCAACGGAAGGTTTTTCCTGGCCCTGGTTTTTGAAATGTGTGGGGCTGATCCTTGCCATTGGATGTGTTTTAAATTTGAATATACGACTGAAAAAGGCTGCCGGGATTGTTTGGATGGCTCTTTTGCCGCCGCTTTCTTTTTATATGTTGGAATCTTATTCTCATAATGCCTTTGAGATGAGCGCTGTATTGCAGGTGTTGAATATTTTATTTTTTTACATGCTTTTTGCTCTTCTCTTTTTTATTACCGGCAGCGGGAGAGTTGCCGGTGTTCTCGGCTGTGCCCTGCCTATGGTGATTGGCATTGCCAATGACTACACGGTGAGTTTCCGGGGATCACCCATACTGCCCTGGGATCTTCTGTCAGTGGGGACCGCGGCCAGCGTCAGCGATAATTATCAGTTTACTGTAGAATACGCTATGCTGCTTACGTCCCTTGGTTTTGTCCTGCTCATGGCGGTAGCGTCCAAGCTGGATATTTCCTGGCCTGTGCGTTCATCGTTTAAAAGGCTGGCAGGGAGGTGCTGCGGCGCGCTTTTGTCTGTGGCGGCAGTGTTTTGTATTTTTTTAGGATTACAGACAGGGAGCTTTAAAAGTTTTCTCGGCCTGGACGAAACTTTGTTTATGCCCAATTCCCTCTATGCCACCAATGGTTTTGCCGTAAGTTTTATTTATAATTTACAATATATTGAGGTAGACAAGCCTGAGGATTATTCCGTGGACGCCGTAGCGCAGATCATGGCCCCCTATATGGAAGATGAGGGAGAGGACAGCGCCGGAGGCTCCCAGGTTCAGCGGAAAGATGAACAGCGCAATATTGTGGGAAATGGTTCTTCCGACACTTCCCTGACAGGGGAGAGCAGTGAGAGCCGGGAAACGGATGAGACAGCCTCCCTCCAGGAAACACAGGAATCGGAAGAGACTGTGGTTCAGATACCGGAAACCGGGGACAGTCTGGCTGGGGAGACACAGGATTCTGAGAATCCAAATATTATTGTGATTATGAACGAGGCATTCAGCGATCTGTCAGTTCTCGGTGATTTTCCGGTGAATATGGATTATATGCCTTTTTTTAGAAGTCTCACGGAAAATACTGTCCGGGGCAACCTTTTTGTTTCCGTTAAAGGGGGGAATACGGCCAACACAGAGTTTGAGTTTCTCACAGGGGATACAATGGCTTTTCTTCCCCAGGGAAGTATAGCCTATCAGCAGTATATCCACGAGGCTAAACCTACACTGACCTCCTGGCTGGAAAGTATGGGCTACGCCACAGCGGCCCTTCATCCTTTCAATGCTTCCGGTTGGGACAGAGATGAAGTATACCCGTATTTTGGCTTTGATACCATTCTTTTTTATCCGGATTTTACATACAGGGATACGCTGCGCACCTATGTTTCTGATGAAAGTTCCTTTAAACAGATCATTGATCTGTATGAAAATAAAGATGAGGATACTCCGGTTTTTATTTTTGAGGTAACTATGCAAAATCATGGGGGCTACTATAATGATTACGATAATTTTATTCCAGAGATCTCTCTGGAGTTTGAGCCTGAAAGTGCTAAAGAAAAGCATTACACAGAGCAATATCTGTCTCTTATTAAAAAAACGGATGAGGCTTTTCAGATGCTCATAGAGTATTTCAGCGCCCAGGATGAAAAGACCATTGTTGTAATGTTTGGCGATCACCAGCCCACGGATATTATTGCGGAACCCATCATGGAATACTGCGGGACTTCAGACGACGATTCCCTGGAATATGAACAGCAAAGATATATTACACCTTTTGTGATCTGGGCCAACTATGATATTGAGGAGAAAGAGATTGACCGCATCAGCGCAAATTACCTGAGCGGCCTTGTTCTGGAAGTGGCCGGACTTGAAAAAACCGGATATCAGGAGTTTTTATATGATCTTTTCCAGGAACTTCCGGTGATTACGGCAAATGTTTACATTGACGCTGAAGGGAATTATTATAATTCTCAAGATAATCCTTACGCCGAACAACTGGAACAATACCGTTCGCTCCAGTATTATCATTTATTTGAGGCGGACAAGTCATTATCCGATTTTTACGGCGTTACACCTCAGTAAATATAACAGTTCAGTCCCGCCCATCCCTGATAGCTGAATTGTTGTTGCTGTTCACTGGCAAGCCAGCGAACAGTAACTTTCGCAGGTTTATTTAAAGTTTTGCTGCGCAAAAGAAACTTGCGAACGCCTGAATCACATTCTCGCCTGAATCACATTCTGACGCAGCCAGACAGCAAGTGTCTGGCTGCTGTGTGAACAGTAACGAATTGTTACCTGTAAATGCTGCGTTTGACATTATTTCATTGACATGTGCCGCTTTAACGTGATAATATGGTAATGTTGAAGTTAAAAGTCTACGATCCGCGATGGTGATGACCGGAGTGGAACATAAAGCGCAGAGATTTGGATTGAGAGATGTCAGTTGACGCTGACCCGGAGACTGCGCCAAGACTCGCGCGCGAGTCTTGAATTGAAAATATAAAACATTAACAGGAGGATTGACATGGAACATCTGATCATACCGGAAGGCTATACATCGCCTTTGGATATACGCGAGACAGAAATTGCCATCAAATATGTCAAAGACTATTTTGAGCGGGAGCTTGCCAATCAGTTAAACTTGACCCGTGTGTCTGCGCCTTTATTTGTAGAACCTCAAAGCGGTCTGAACGATACGTTAAACGGTGTAGAACGCCCGGTGCGTTTCGGGATTAAAGAGCAGGCGGATCATGAGGTAGAGATTGTCCACTCTCTGGCTAAATGGAAACGTTACGCTTTAAAACGTTACGGCTTTCATCACGGCGAGGGCCTCTATACCGATATGAATGCTATCCGCAGAGATGAAGACACAGACAATCTTCATTCTATTTTTGTGGATCAGTGGGACTGGGAGAAAATTATTGACAAGGAAGAACGGAATTTTGATACATTAAAAGACACAGTGCGCAGAGTGTATGACGCCCTTCGCTATACGGAAAAGTATATGTCTGAAAAATACGGCTACATAAAACCGATCCTTCCGGATGAAATTTATTTTATTACATCCCAGGAATTGGAAGATATGTATCCGGACAAGACACCAAAGGAGCGGGAAAATGAGATTACACGTTTAAAAGGCGCAGTGTTTGTCATGCAGATCGGCGGAAATCTGGCATCTGGAAAGCCTCATGACGGCCGGGCACCGGACTATGACGACTGGTCTTTAAATGGAGATATTTTAGTGTACTATCCGGTGCTTGATATGGCTTTGGAACTTTCTTCCATGGGTATCCGTGTGGATGAGGAATCTCTTATGCGCCAGTTAAAGATCCGAGGATGCGAAGACCGGGCAAATCTGCCGTTCCAGAAAGCCTTGCTTAACGGCGAGCTGCCGTATACGATCGGCGGCGGTATCGGTCAGTCAAGAATCTGTATGTTTTTCCTGAGAAAAGCTCATGTGGGCGAGGTTCAGTCTTCTCTCTGGCCCGCCGGCGTGGTGGAAGAGTGCGAGGCCAAAGGGGTTTGGCTTCTGTAATGGCCCTGGGACGTATGTCCTGTCTATTCTATGGAAATATAAATATTTATAGGGGCTGTAAAAAATGATTTCTCATTTTTTACAGCCCCTATACACCCTCCGGGGGATGCGCACGATTTTTGTAAGGAAAGATCTGCGCGTGGCGCAGCAAAAATCGGCGCAGGGAACGTCATAATAAAAATTATTATGACGTTCCCCATAAAGTGATGTCTATGAAATCCTGCAGAAATAGGGTAATCTATTTTGGCGGGATTTTGTACATTAAATTTTTTGGCGCAATATTGTTATTTTTCCCGATGGATGATAAGACAAAAGAAAATTCAGGAAAACGACATTTTTACAGAAGATAAAAGGGCAGGGCAGGATTTTGATGATAAGGCATACATTATCTATGTCAATTCCGGCATACAGGAGGATACGGAGCTTGGCCGTTTAATGCATGATTTTCATTGCAAAAATGCCAGCGATATGTACAGTGAGATTTTGGCAGACCGGGTTCGTGAGTTAAAAGAGACACAGGATGGAATAGAGCGGATGTGCAGAGAAATGGAAGCGTTGTATAATGAGGGCGTGTCCTATGGTATAGCTCAGGGAGAACTCAAGAATAAAAAAGTAAATGCGGTGTCCTTTTCAAACCTGGGAATTTCTGTTGAGCAGATTGCTCAGGGAATGAATGTCAGCGTTGACCAGGTAAAACAGTGGATTGCTGAAGGTTTAGAAAAAGGAAGGGCAAAGTAAAAATGATGCAAGGAGAAATGTACATATTTTTTAATGGTTACATTTAGAATATTGTAAAAGTTTATCGCAGTTCTCATTTTCGGGAACTGCGATATGTGTTTATATCCGTAACAAGCAGAGAACGCTTCACATATTTCTAAATTTGTCATTTTTCTGTGTATTCTTATTGCGCTGATTTTTGTTCAGAATATTGGCGTTAATCTATATGCTACCCAATATATTAACCGGTATGCCGCTTCAGAGAGAAAGGGAATTTTGTCTGTTCAGATTGGGCAGTTAGATAAAGAGTTGACTGTCCTTAACAGTTTTATTTTACAAGTAATGTCGGGAAATGAGGATTTTCTTCGTCTGGCCTATACAAATCCTGAAGAAAATCCAGGAGATTATCGGAGAGTGAACGCCTATGTATCTCTGGGAAATTGCTTCTCCGAACAGCTTTTGCAGAGGTCTTTTGAGGAAGGCTTTTTAAGAGAGAAAACGGGCTGACCCCTATGGCATACCGGAAAAAGTATAGGGATAGCCAGTGAGAGGCAATATATCTGCATGGTATAAAATCCCTTCTCCCTTCATATGTTAGACAGAAACTGTTGGTTCTGGTTCTATGTATGGAGGGATTTTTTGTGGATGAAAAAATCAGAGAGATCGTTGATAAATACAGTTTTCATGTGGACAGTGTCAGCCGCGGCCGGGGGGCGTTTATCTGCAGTACCGATGAGGGGCCGCGCATTGTACGGGAGTACTTTCTAGCGCCGTCCCGCCTTGTCTTTGAATCCCTTGTAAAATATACGATCCGGGACCGGGGCTATATGAACGTGGATCAGATTGTGGTGAATCGGGATGGGGAGCTGGTCACAAAAAACCGATACGATAAAAATTATGTGGTGAAAGAATGGTTTGAAGGCAGAGAGTGCGATACCCGTTCCAGGGAGGATCTTCTGGCGCTGACGGTGAATCTGGCAAAGCTCCACAAAGTTATGTCCTGGGTACCCATTTCTCCGGATATGGCGGGAAAATACTGCTACGGTTCTATGAAATCCCTTCTGGAGCGACATTGCCGTGAATTGCGCGCAATCAGAAACTACATGAAAAACCGTAAACAGAAAAAAGATTTTGAAAATCTTTACCTGCAGTATTATGACGAATTTGAGGTGCAGGCTTTAGCGGCAGAAAAACGGATAGAAAATTGCGGGTATGGGGAGCTGATAGGCCGGGCCTTAGAAGAGCGGACTCTGTGCCATGGGGATTACAATCATCACAATGTAATCCTGATGAAAAAGGGGGATGTAAAAAGTCAGGGGGGCGGTCATGATTTGACCGGACCGGTCATGGCCACTGTAAATTTTGATAAAATGAACATAAATATCCAGGTTAATGACTTGTATTTATTTTTGCGGAAAGTGATGGAGAAAAACAACTGGAATGTGACTCTGGGGATTTCCATTGTGGAGGCCTATGACCGGGAGCGGCCGCTAAGCAGAGAAGAAAAAAACTATCTGTATATTCTTATGCTTTTTCCGGAAAAATTCTGGAAAATTGCCAATCATTACTATAATACCCGTAAAAGCTGGACCAGCGGAAGAAATCAGGAAAAGCTTGAGGCTTTTATCAGGAGCAGGGAAGTGAGAAAAGATTTTCTTCAGCAGTTTTACGACCGGCTATGCGAATGTTGAAAAGGAAGTTTTGTAAGAAAATCATAAAATTGCACAAAAAAAGTCGAAAAAAATTAATGAACAATGTCTAAAATGGTTAAATTATTCTTTATTTTTTTGTGAAAATGTATTATAATAAATCTGAATCATATAAGTTACATCACATTTGATGAATGCAGGAGGTAATTCCAATGGACTACAAAGAGATTTATGAGGAATGGCTTTCAAATCCTTATTTTGACGAGGCCACCAAAGCTGAGCTTTTGAGCATTAAGGATGATGAAAACGAGATTAAAGAACGTTTTTATATGGACCTTGAGTTTGGAACTGCGGGACTTAGAGGGATTATTGGTGCGGGGATCAATCGCATGAATAAGTACGTGGTGCGCAAGACAACACAGGGCCTGGCCAACTACATTAAAAAACAGGGCGGTGAGCAAAAGGGCGTGGCCATTGCTTACGATTCCCGCCGTATGTCCCCGGAATTTTCTGAGGAAGCGGCGCTGTGCCTGGCTGCCAACGGCATCAAGGCTTATCGTTTTGAGTCTTTAAGACCTACACCGGAGCTTTCTTTTGCTGTACGTCATCTGGGATGTATCGCGGGAATTAATATTACAGCCAGTCACAATCCGCCGGAATATAACGGCTATAAAGTATACTGGGAAGACGGCGCCCAGATCACACCGCCCCACGATTCCGGTATTATGGACGAGGTTAAGGCAGTGACCGATTATAACAATGTCCTCACTATGGACAAGGACGCCGCTGTTGCCGCAGGTCTATATGTGACCATCGGACAGGAAGTAGATGACGCTTATATTGGTGAGCTGAAAAAACAGGTGAAACATTTTGACAGTATTCAGGCTGTTGGCGATGAATTAAAGATCGTTTATACACCTCTCCACGGTACAGGCAATATCCCTGCAAGAAGAATCCTCAAGGAGATCGGATTTAATAATGTCTACGTTGTGCCTGAACAGGAACTTCCCGACGGCGAGTTCCCTACAGTGAGTTATCCCAATCCGGAATCCGATGAAGCCTTTGTCCTTGGCCTTGAGCTGGCCAAAAAGCTGGACGCGGATCTTGTTCTTGCCACCGACCCTGATGCGGACCGTCTCGGCGTGCGGGTGAAAGACAAAAACGGCGAGTACCATTGCCTGACCGGAAATATGTCTGGCTGCCTGCTGGCAGAATATACCATCAGCCAGTGGAAGGAATTAAAGGGACTTCCTGAAGACGGGGCTTTGATCAAGACGATTGTAACGACCAATATGGCGGACGCCATTGCCAGATATTACAATATCCGTCTTATTGAATGCCTCACCGGATTTAAGTATATCGGACAGCAGATTCTTAACTTTGAGACCACAGGCAAAGGTACATATTTGTTTGGTTTTGAGGAAAGCTATGGCTGTCTCATCGGTACTCATGCACGGGATAAAGACGCCATTGTGGCAACTATGGCTCTGTGCGAGGCTGCCGCTTATTACCGGACCCAGGGCAAGACTTTGTGGGACGCGATGATTGATATGTATGAGAAATATGGCTATTACAAAGATGACGTGAAGGCCATTTCCCTCTCAGGTATCGAAGGTCTGGCAAAGATCCAGTCTATTATGGAGACGCTGAGAAATAACCCGCCGAAAGAGCTGGGCGGATATCAGGTGCTTTCTACAAGAGATTATAAGAAGGATGAGATCGTTGACCTGGCTACAGGCAAGGTAACACCTACCGGGCTGCCCACATCCAACGTTCTCTACTATGATATGAATGATGATACATGGCTTTGTGTACGGCCCTCCGGCACCGAGCCGAAGATTAAATTCTACTATGGTGTTAAAGGGACATCCCTGGCGGACGCCGATGAAAAGTCTGCCGCTTTAGGCAAAGCTGTCCTTAATATGATCAATGAAATGATGTAAAGCCGCGAGATGATCGGGGCATGGCGATAATCGGATAGGGGAAGGGATCTTTCCCCTATCCGATTATCATAATTATCCGCCTCCTGACATAGGTTTAAATAGACCAGGTGATATGGAGGTAAATATGAAAAAGTTTGTCTGGATGGGCGCCGCCCTGCTGGCCGCCGCGTTTATACTCTGGGGCTGCGGAAGTATTCACACAACGGAGGCCAAGCTTTCGGATCTGGATTACACCGTTGTCTCTAACGATAATATCGAGGAGGATATCCAGAAACTTATTGATGAGAAAAAGGAAAATCCTTTTCAGATGACTTACAGCGACGGCAATTATAAATATATTGTCATCGGCTATGGGCGACAGGAAACCGGCGGCTACAGCATTCAGGTGCAGGAGGTTTATGATACAGAAAATACCATTTGCGTCAGCACCGATCTTCTTGGCCCGCAAAAAGGGGAGGAGCAGGTGATGGAGCCGTCCTATCCGTATATTGTCATAAAAATTGAAAATCTGGATAAAACAGTGGTCTTTCCGGAAAGTTAGGCTCCGATCCAGTCATAATATCCTCTTTGGCGGAATATCTTTAAAAGAGATATCATTGCAGGGAGGATATTTTTATGGAAATCTTAAAAAAGCGCATTCGGACCAATCAGTTTAAAGGCCGGGCATTTACCCAGGTGACACTGGACGATGATTTTAACGTGCCTGACGTTAGGCCGGATATTGATAAGATCATTGAGGAAAATGGGGATATAAAAATTACGGAAGTCAGAGTGATGGAAGGAAAGGTAAGCATCTGCGGCAAGCTGGAATTTGCGGTTCTTTACATCAGCGGATATGACTCCCGTCCAATACATCATATGGACGGATGTATTGATTTTGAGGAAGTTGTCAATATGGACAATGTGGCTGAAGGGGATGATGTGAAGGTTTCGTGGGATATGGAAGATCTGCGTACCAGTCTGATTAACAGCCGGAAGCTCAGCGTGCGCTCCATTATCGCCCTGACCTTAAACGCCAGTTGTATTGTGGAGATTGAAGCCGCCCTGAATGTGGAAGGGGGAAAGGATGTCTGCAGCCGGACCCGACGTGTAGATACAAGCCAGATACATATTCAGAAAAAAGATACATTCCGCATAAAAGATGAGATCACTGTGCCTGCCAATAAGCCCAATATTATGGAAATTTTGTGGAATGATGCCGCAGTGGATAATCTGGATATCCGGCTTATGGACGATAAGATCAGTCTGAGGGGAGAACTGGGAATTTTTGTCATGTATTCCAGTGAGGAGGAAAAAAACCCCCTCCAGTTTTTCAATACAACATCCCCGTTTTCCGGAAATCTGGAATGTCATGGAGCTAAAGAGGAGATGATCGGACATATTACGGCCAGGATCATACATACGGAAATTGAGGTACGCCGGGATTCCGATATGGAGGCACGCAATGTAGGCATTGAGGTTGTGCTTGAGCTGGAGATGGCTGTGTACGAGGACGAAACAACAGAACTATTAAGCGATGTCTATGCCCTTGATAAAAAGCTTGTACCTGTGTACCGGCCCGCGGTTTTTGATAATATTCTCATGAAAAATCAGTCGGATATGCGGCTGCATCAGCGGATTAAGATAAAAAATGACCAGGCAAAAATCCTTCAGATCTGCCAGGCCGGAGGCCATGTAAAAGTAGACCGGACCCAGATCAATGAGAGCGGGATCCTTGTGGAAGGTGTGGTTTATGTCCAGATCCTCTATGTGGCTGCCGATGACCGTATGCCGGTGAATGCTTTAAAAGGGATGGTGCCATTCTCCTGCCAGATTGAGATACCGGAAATGGATAATACTTGTACCTATGAGATTTCACCGGTTCTTGAGCAGGTCAGCTCCAATATGCTTGACAGTGAAGAAATCGAAATCAAAATGATGCTTGTGCTGTCTGCTATTGTCTTTAAGCGAATGAAGGTGGACATTATTGAGGATATTAAAGAAGAAGCCTGCGACCAGCATCAGGCGGAAAATATACCCGGTATTATCGGATATATTGTGCGTCCGGGAGATGAGCTGTGGACCTTGGCGAAAAAGTTTAATACGACGATGGAGGACATTATGTCAACAAATAATCTGGAACAGGAACAGCTCTCACCCAAACAGAAGCTGGTAATCACTATTCATGGATAGCCGGAAATCGTGATTCAGGCGCGCCCCGTTACTGTTCACTGGCAAGCCAGCGAACAGCAACTTGTGAACAGTAACCGTGCCCCTTCCGGATAGCTGCGCGGGTATAAAAACAGTGTTGCAAGAAGAAGAATCTTCATGTATAATGTATACAAATATAATGTATACAAAACAAGTGACTGCGCCATAAAGGAGCGCATCTGATATAACGATTTCCGGTACAGGATCTTTAAAGTTGCCAAGGAGAACAGGTATGATGAAAAATATACAATTAAAAGCTATGGGAAAAATCAATCTGGGGCTTGATGTAGTACGCCGCCGTCCGGACGGCTACCATGAAGTGCGTATGGTTATGCAGACGGTAAGTCTGTATGATAAAGTGGGCATCACTGTGGAAGATCAGCCTGGGATACGTATTACAGCTAATCTTTCCTTCCTGCCGCTCAATGAAAATAATATCGTCTATAAAGCTGCGAAGCTGCTAATGGATGAATTTTCAATTGACCAGGGGGTTTCCATATCTCTGGAAAAACATATCCCTGTGGCCGGGGGAATGGCCGGGGGAAGTACCGACGGGGCGGCAGTCCTTTACGGAATGAACCGTCTTTTTTCACTGGGAATGGGGCAAAAGCGGCTGATGGAACTGGGGCTTAAACTTGGAGCGGATGTGCCTTACTGCATTATGCGAGGGACGGCTCTGGCGGAAGGTATCGGTGAAGTGCTGACGCCGATGCCGCCCATGCCGGACTGCTGGATACTCATTGCCCGCCCGCCTTTTGGCGTGTCCACCCGGTTTGTCTATGAAAACCTTCATCTGGAAAAGATTGACCGGCATCCGGATATTGATGGTATTGTACGTGCCATTGAAGACAGTGATCTTGAGGCTATGTGTGCCCGTCTGGAAAATGTATTAGAGACTGTGACGATCAGAAAACATCCTCAGATTGAAGAAATTAAAAATTTTATGAGAGAACGGGGAGCAGTCAACGCCCTGATGAGCGGCAGCGGCCCTACAGTTTTCGGAATTTTTGAAAATGAGCGGGAGTGCCGCAGTGCCGCCGAAGCCGTGAGGGAGAGAGGGATGGCCCGGCAGGTTTACGCTGTGAAACCTTTTAATCCGTGAGGCATACATTCGCAGAAATGATAAAGGAATGGGATCATGAAAGAATTTACAATGAACGCCAATGAATATTTACCTTTAAGAGATGTGGTATTTAACACATTGCGGGAAGCTATTCTCCGGGGAGATTTAGAGCCGGGGGAGCGGCTTATGGAGATCGCCCTGGCAAACCGTCTCGGAGTGAGCAGGACACCGATCCGTGAAGCTATCCGAAAGTTGGAGCTGGAAGGGCTTGTGGTGATGATTCCACGCAAAGGGGCCCATGTGGCCAGTATCACGAAAAAAGATCTCCAGGATGTTCTTGAAGTCCGAACTTCCCTGGAAATCCTGGCGGCAAAGCTGGCCTGTGAACGGATGGATGACCAGCAGCGGGAAAACCTCTATCAGGCATTGGAGCATTTTAAGGATGTGTTAAAGACGAAAGACGTCACAGCTATCGCCGGCGCCGATGTGGATTTCCATGATGTAATCTTCGCGTCTACACAGAATGCCCGTCTTGTGCAGATTCTCAATAACCTTAGGGAGCAGATGTACCGTTACCGGCTGGAATATTTAAAAGATTTTTCAAGTCATGAGCGGCTTCTTCAGGAACACCGGGCGTTGGCCGCCGCTATTGAGGCCAAAGACCAGGAGCTGGCCGCCGCTATTGTCAGGGCCCATATTGAAAATCAGGAAATTTCTGTGATTCGCCACATCAGTCAGAGCTGAAAAAGCCGGAAGCGGAGTTTTTGGCCGACAGGCTGGGGAATAGAATCATTAAAACTGCATAAACTGTTTTTATCAAAGGCTGTTGCATGAAAATGTGACAGCTTTTTTACTATTCTGGAAAAGAGGGAGATTTATGCACAAAAATGTGACAGAGGTATTTTCATCCCTTGAAGAAAATATTCGTCTTATCGAAGATTTGTATAAAGACTGCGCCGATGTGGTGAAACGGCGGATGTGGATTGGTGAAAATCACTATCCGGTCTATGCTCTTTATATGGATACAATGATTAACCGGGAACTGGTGGAGACCCATATTTTCAGAAATCTTATGTTTTCTATGGGGCCGGTCTCATGGGATCGCCCGCTGGATGATATTTTAAAGTACGGGATGATCACCGCGGATGTGGCCGTTGAGACGGATCTGAATAAGGCGCTGAAAAATATGATGAGCGGTGATACTCTTTTGTTTGCAGACAAAGGGGAGGGCGTTCTTGTCATTAACAGTAAAGGTTACCCCAACCGGGGCGTCCAGACAGCGGAATCGGAGGTGTCCGTCCACGGCGCCAAAGATAGTTTTACAGAATCGGTGCGGTTTAATACGGTACTGGTGCGCCGGCGCATTAAAGATCACCGCCTAAAGACGATTCAGATCGTCAAGGGGGCGCGATCCAAAACGGATATTGCTATTATGTATATGGAAGATCTTGTACGGCCGGAGATTCTTGCAGAACTTCAAAGGCGTTTAGATTGTTTCGAGATTGACGG
This sequence comes from Catenibacillus scindens, assembly GCF_014202115.1. GTDB lineage: Bacteria > Bacillota > Clostridia > Lachnospirales > Lachnospiraceae > Catenibacillus > Catenibacillus scindens. Next base: position 85,519 of record NZ_JACHFW010000004.1, on the reverse strand, counting down.
GATTTTGGACGGAGGAAGCCTGGAGCAGCTCTTAGAGAAAAAATGGTACTCCCCATTTCCCCAGTTTCAGTCCACCCAGAGGCCGGACAAGGCTGCTTCAGCCCTTCTGGAAGGACGGGTGGTAGTGCTGGCAGACAATTCTCCGGAGGTCCTTATGCTGCCGGCGGTGGCAGGCTGTTTTTACCAGGCATCTGACGATTATTACGACAGATCCGGCATCGCCTCTTTTACCCGGTTTTTGCGGTACGTGGCTTCAGTGCTGGCTTTTTCCCTGCCGGGACTTTATATTGCCATCGCTGCTTTTCACCCGGAAGTTTTCCCTACAAGTCTGGCCCTGTCTTTTGCGGCCTCCCGTCAGGGGGTTCCCTTTCCTCTGGCGGTGGAAGTTCTTATTATGGAACTTGCCTTTGAACTATTGCGGGAGGCGGGAATACGCCTTCCGGGAGCTATGGGAGGGACGCTTGGCATTGTGGGAGGCCTGATTATCGGGCAGGCGGCGGTGGATGCCAATATTGTCAGTCCTATTGTAGTGATCATTGTGGCGCTGACGGCCCTGTGTTCATTTACGATCCCCAATGAAGGATTTGCCTCGGCCTTTCGCCTTGTAAAGTTTTTCTTGATCTTTTTAGGTATGTTTTTGGGAATTTTTGGATTTGTCCTGGGAGTGCTTGCTCTTTTAGTCCATATGGCTTCTCTGGACAGCTTTGGTGTACCTTATTTAATGCCTTTTGCCGCTGGGGAGGTCAACGGGGGCAGCGATAAAAAGGATGGTATTATGCGATGGCCTCTGCGGAAGATGAACCGGCGTCCTGTATTTACTAAAAACGGGGCGAGGCGCCGTCTGATTTTTAAAGACTATACCCGTGATCAGTGAGGAAGAATGATGTTTTCAGAAAATCATATTGTGGCTTTGCGCCAGATGAAGAGGCTTCTTGTTGTGGATCTTTTTGCCGCCACAAGCCTGGTTCTAGCGCCGGTGGTATGCCGGTTGGCGGGAACTTCGGGAATTTTTGCCATTGCCGCCGGCTGTGCGGCCGCCGGGCTGTTTGCCTTTATTCTTATCCGCATAGGGAAAAATTTCAGGGGAAGTTACGGCGATTACTGTAAAGAAACTCTTGGAAAATGGGGCGGAGCCATCTTTATGGCCCTGTATTGTGTCCGGCTTTTTTTGATGGCGGCCATGCTTTTAGCTGTTTTTGCCCAGATTGTCAATCACACCTTCCTTACAGATATTCCCAGGGGCGTCCTTGGGACGGCGCTTCTCCTTTTATGCGTTTACGCCGTATTTAAGGGCCTTGAGACAAGGGCGCGCATGGGAGAACTTCTTTTTTATCTGGCCATCGTCCCTATCCTTGTCATCGTTGTTTTGTCCTTGCCCCAGGTGAATCCCGGACGGCTGTGGCCCATTACTTTTTTAAAACCGGAGCAGGCGGTGGAGGAGATGGAAAATATAGGCGGGGTTCAGGGATTTGCCTGGGCGTCAGTTATTACTTTTTCTATGTTTTCTGTCATTGAGTGGCTTCTATTTTTAAAACCTTATGTGAGGAAAACACAAAAAGCCGCCGGAGCTGTTGCTGCCGGGCTTTTGTGGCCGGCAGTTTTAAATATTGTGATTCTGTGTGTGTGCATCGGGATTTTTTCCGTGGAAGGAATGAACCGGGAATCTTGGCCGGTAGTGATCCTTATGCAGATCGTCCGTTTTCCAGGCGGCTTTTTATCCCGCCAGGACGGGCTTATGCTGGCGTTTTGGATGACCGGGATGTTTATGCTCATCGGCGGAAATATTTATTATGGAATGGAAAGTTTAAAAAGAATACATCAAAAATTATGTAAACCGTGGATGATCCTTTTTCCTTCCCTGTTTATATTGGTGGTATTTTTGGGGATTTATCTTCAGGACGCCACCCGCATCATGATTCGATTTATGACTTTTATATATATGCCTTTGGCGGTAATATCGCCGCTGATCCTCTGGCTGGCAGGACACAGGAAAAAGCTGCGGGAAAGCTGTGGGAAGAAGGACGGTGAAAAAGATGAAATGGGTTAAATGGACCGCCCTGCTTATAGCGGTGGCTGCAGGGATGGTATTTTTGGGAGGATGTAAAAATTACGCCCAGATCGAGGACCGAAACTATGTGATGTGTATGGGGATTGATGAGGCTGAAGGCGGGCTGTATGTCAGCTATGGCTTTCCGGATCTGAAAGCCCTTACCGGCAGCGGAGACAATATCCACTATCCGTCGGTTACACTTTTTGGGGAAAATCTTGAAGCGGTGGAGGCAGCCTTCGCCGCTGGGTCCAGCCGGCGCCTGGATTACGGCCAGCTCCAGATGATCGTTTTCGGTCGGGATCTTATGTCCCAGCCGGGGAAAATGAAAGAAATTCTTGAATATATCCGGCAGCACCAGGAGTTTACCCGTACGGTTCTTGTATGTATGGCCGACGGCGCGGCACGAGACATTGTCGCCCTGGATGATATTGTCAATGGTTCCATCGGGATTTATTTGAGACAGATGTTTGAAAATAATTTTTCAGGAAACTGTTTGACCATTGGCGACCTTGTCATCGGACTGAGCCTTGAGGAGGAATATCAGGAGATCACTGTGGTGTCTCCGGAAAGTCTTGGACCGCGGATTACCGGGAGCGAAAAAATCAGGGGATATGTCTGGCTGCTGTGTGAAAAGTAACGATATATCAGATATAAATGAAAAGAAGAGCTGCCATATAGGACAGCTCTTCTTTCATCTGGTAGAATAAGAGACGAGGGAGGTCTGGCAGTGCGGCCTGCCAGACAATGTTATGAAAAAATCAAACTGTTATAGTAATCTCTCTTGATTACTATGGTTTTATTATAAAGAATAAATGTGTCCAAATTTTGTCCGGAAAATAAAATAAGTATAAAGCCTTTCTTAAAAAATCATGGAAGCATCTCAAGAAAATCTTTTACTCCGGTCAGTGTGTGATCCCGGTGAAAAGCGCAGATAATTCCATTTTCATGGCCAACGACGGGACGGCGAACGATGGAGGAGCCAGTTGGAATATCAAAATAGGCGTCGGCAATGATGATTTCGGCCAGATCACGGATACTGGATTTTATGGTGTAGGCATTTTTCATGGAGCGGGTGATTTTGGGAGTAAGATTCTCTTTCTGAAACATTTCTGTCAGATCTTTAATATAGTTGGGATTGTTGCTTTCGGAAAGGACCATAAGTCCATAGGGGGCAAGCTGCGCCAGAGTCAGGTTCTTTTCTGCCGCCAGGGGATGCTCTGGAGACATGTAGGCCCAGACGTGATCTCTGGCCGCCCAGCGCCACCCCAGGGTTTGGTCCTCAAGACTGTAGCGCTCGAAATCCGGGAGGAATACGAGATCGTATTCGCCGGATAAAAGTTTGTCTCTGAGGATTTCCATGGAATCACTCTCCACAGAAAGCTGTATTTGCGGATACTTTTTTTGAAAGGCGTCAGCCAGAGGCCAGAAATAAAGCTCCGGGTTAGTAGTGCTGGTCAGACCGACACGAAGGCGCATCTGCTGTTCTTCCTGCCAGAGACGGACGGTATGTAAGGCCTGTTCCATGGAAAAAAATACAGGTTTCCACTGGCGGTATAAATAGTCGCCCTCACGGGTCAGATCGATCTGCCGGGTCGTACGGATGAAGAGAGGGATGGAAAGCTGACGCTCCATGCGGGCAATGCTCTTTGTCACCGCCGGCTGGGTCATGTGAAGTTTTAACGCAGCCTTTGAAAAACTTGACTCCTTGGCAACGGTTATAAATATGAGAACCTGCATAAAAGTAATATCGGAAAGCTGGAATGTCATTGGGATCACCTCAAAAAAATCTCTTTTTATTATAACGGATTTTTTTATTCCTGTCAGTAATAAATCCGGCGGATTCTTTCATTTTACATGGAAAAAATTTTTATATATAATAATAAAAAATAGAGACGATGGCCATTGAAAACACGTAAGGAGGAGGATTTTTTATGACCAGCCCAAAGAAAGTTCCTTTAAAAGAAGGGGCTCAAAAAAGAAGCTACTATAAATATTATCTCAGAGAGATGACACCCATCCCGGAGGAAAAACAGGAATTTTTGAAAAATCCCAAAGGGAAAGCTGAGGACGCATTAAAAATTGAAGACCGGAATAAACTTTTTGATCCAGGGTATCTTTCTGATGAAAAAGGCTATTTTATGTTGGAAAATGGTACAGGCGTTGTGAGCAACAATACATTTTTTAAAGACTGCAAAGGCAGTATGCTCCAATGGTGGTTTGCATGGCATGGACTTGATCCTTTAAGATATGCCATATGGGATCCATATGATCATTATGATCTGGAAATTAACGATGAAGCCCGCCAGAAGATGCTTGATCCCAATGTTTCTATTGCAGATAAATGCTACGATGTGGATCATCTTGTGACAGAATCTCTTGTTATGGGTACAGAGCCTATGAAACTGCTGATTCAGTTTAAAAATCCTAAATATATGGGCTATGATACCACAAAGATTTTTACAGACGCATGCTCATTTTTAGTATGCTCCAATGTACTGATTCTTCTGGAAGACGGCACCAAAATCCCTGTAGTCATGACCCACATGGCCAGAGATGTGGAGGGCGGATGTGAACTCAGATCCCGATTCTGGATGGGATATCAAATTTTTGACGGAGAGGCGAAAAAAATGATTCCGGATACAATGGTGTTCCCGGAAGAGGTAGTGGCACAGCTTCTTGGCCACAACTTTGCGGAATTTACCAACCTGGCGGCAATTCTGCCGTCCGTTTACGCGGAAGAAAAAGATAACTGGGCGTAAAAATACTTTTGACGCTTGTATCATAAACATTAAAAGGATGCAGAAACATGCTTTTAACGAGCATGTCTGCATCCTTTTTTCAAGGGGAGGATAAGTACTCAAAATTTTTTTCTTGTGTTCTTTGGGTACTTTTGAATGAATTGGAGGGGGAATCCAATGATCCCTGAATATCCCGCATATCAGATATTTCAGGGACATTAGTATTATGTCCGCATCCATGGATCTTATACGGATTTTTTTTGTAACAGTTCGGCTATCAGGGATAGGCGGGATGACTCCGGTCGGCAAAGCTGTTGACGTTTTGTGGAAAAAAGTATTATAATAAACCGACATGCTGCGGAATGAGCCGCAGTATTGCAGATGTTTAGGACACAGCAGAAACAGTGAGGAAAACAATGAGTGAATTATTTACGATGAACAGCAGTTTATATGAGATTTTAAATAATGAAAGAGTTAATAAAAAACTCCACTATCTTTTCAGTCCGTTGTACTATGAGAATATACGTCCTTTTTTCCAAAAACTTAAATTGAAACACATGATCCGTCTGGTGAAGACATCCTGGGGCCGGCCCTTTCCTGCCGAGGGGCTGTTGCGGTGCGCCAACCTTATTATTTCACGGAGAGAGGCTGGGGAACTGGTCAGCATTCCGGTGTGGAAAGATCTGGAGGGGGAGGCGGCACAAGCGGCGGAAGATGTTGTGTTGATTCCTTTCTTATTAAAAGATAAAACAAAAGCCCCCTGTGTCATTATATGTGCGGGGGGCGGTTACACCCGTGTGGCCAGCCACAGAGAAGGCATCCCTGTGGCTGAAGAACTGAATCGAAGAGGCTATCAGGCATTTCTTCTTAATTATAGAGTTTATCCTCATCTTTACCCTCAGGGGGAACAGGACCTTGTCCGTGCCATTCGTTTTGTCCGAGCCAATCACCAAAAACTTGGCGTTGACCCGGAAAATGTGATGATCATGGGATTTTCCGCCGGGGGACATTTATGCGCCTGCGTTGGTGCCTTGTATGATCATATTGAGGATCAGACCCACCGTTATGACGGGATTAGTGCCCGGCCGGACAAAATCTGTCTCTCCTACCCGGTGATCAGTTTTCTGGAGGACAGCCATGAGGGAAGCTGCATCCATCATCTGGGAGAAAATGTGCCGGAGGAACGGCGCCGGACGTTGTCGGCAGAAATGCTCACATCCAAGGACTATCCCAAGACATTTCTGTGGGCCTGCCAGGACGATGATGTTGTCCCTGTTTCCAATGCTGTGCGGATGGCTGACAGCCTGAAAAATAAAACGGCAGACCATAAGCTTTGTCTGTATCCTACGGGAGGACACGGTGTCGGACTGGGAGAGGGGACGAGTGCTGCCGTCTGGCTGGATGATATGGAAAAGTTTTTCTGATCCAACCGACAATCTGCTCTGCGTGATCACATCCAGCCGGCAGCGATGGACGCCCACAAAACAGTCATAAGTCCGGAAATGACAATGGCCAGTCCACTCATAGCACCCTCCACTTCCCCCAGTTCAATGGCTTTGGATGTTCCAACCGCGTGGGAGGAAGTGCCGATGGCCAGACCCTTGGCTACCGGGTTGGTAATGTGGAACAGGCGGCAGATTCCTACAGCGGCGATGCCGCCGAAAATTCCTGTGAGCATAATGGCAGCGATGGTGATAGCAGTCAGACCGCCCATCTCCTGGGAGAGACCAATACCAATGGCGGTTGTCACCGATTTTGGAAGCAGGGACGTATAGATCTGGTGATCAAAGCCGAAAATCATGGAGAAAATAAATACCATGACAACCGATGAAAAACTGCCGCATAACACACTGATAATAATCGCAGCCACGTTTTTCTTCAGCACCTCGATCTGGCGGTAGAGGGGAACCGCATAGCAGATCGTCGCCGGTGTGAGGAGAACGCTTAACAGGCTGGCGCCGGTCTCATAAGTCTCATAATCAATATTAAAAACAAGCAAAATGACAATGATAACAATACTGGCTACAAGGATGGGATTTAAGACAGGTACTTTTGTCTTCTGGGAAATTTTGCAGGAAATCCAGTACATTAAAAGTGTCAGAGCCAGACCAAAATAGGAGGACGTCTGTAAAAGTTCATTCATGGTCTTTTCCCCCTTTCTCTGTCTTTTCTTCATTTTCCTCGTAAACACCTTCAGATTCAAGGATGGGAACTTCCGCAGCCTCCATCTCGTCTAAAGCCTCTTCGGAAATTTTTCGGGAGGTGTTTTTTTTCATAATAAGCTGGGCCAGGGTACCGGTCAGTCCCATAACTCCAACAGTAGATAAAATGCAGGTGATCACAAGTCCAACAACATTGCTTTTAAGGACGCCCCAGTAATTCATTAAATTGACTGTGGACGGCACAAATAAAATCGGCATGATGGCCAGGAAAAAATCTGCGGCCTGTTCCACCTGACTTAGTTTTATGATTTTTAAACATAAGGCTGCAAATAAAAGGACGAGGCCGTAAATACTGGCGGGAACCGGCAGAGGCAAAAGCAGGTTCAGCAATTCGCCGATGGCGGTGATTACGCCGATGATCGTAAATTGGAATAAATATTTCATGTTAAGACTCCCTTTTATCCTGCCATGAGAAGCAGGACTCTGAAAATAGTTTCCCTCTAATTACAAAATCATATTATATAACTCATAGAAATAAAATGTAAATAGATACCCGAACAAATAATTGTATTTTTTTTGTACATCACTGGCAGACGTATGCCAGAGGGATGATGTGGAAAGGGAGGTTATATGCAGATTGTAATTGCGGGAGGGGGATTCGCCGGGTGCGCTGCCGCCCTGCAGGCTGCACGGATGGGTGCGAAAGTGATCCTGGCGGAACGAACGGATATGCTGTGTGGAACCGGGGCCGTTGGGGGAATCATGTATAATAACGGCCGCTATACTGCCGCCGGGGAGATGACCGCCATGGGCGGAGGACAGCTTTTTTTCATCATTGATCAGAATATCCGTCACAGAAATGTGGAATTTTTCGGACAGGCCCATGCCAGTTTATTTGATGTGGCAAAGACCGGCGCGGAAATTGAGCGGACCCTCCGGCGGGCGGGAGTGGATATCCGTTTAAAGACCCGGATCATTTCCGTTCATCATCTTTGGAAGAATGAGGGGAAGCAGCGTCTGATGGCAGTAAAAGACCAATACGGCGCTGTAATCGAGGGGGACGCCTTTATTGACGCCACGGGTACCGGGGGACCGCCGTCAAAGTGCCGGGGATACGGCAGAGGGTGCGTGTGCTGTATTCTCCGCTGCCCGGTATTTGGCGGGAGGGTCAGTCTGTGCGATCTGTGCGGCATTGAAGAATTTTCTGCCAAAAGTCAGGGGAAAGAAGGGGCCATCAGCGGTTCCTGTTCACTGATGAAAGATTCCCTGGCTCCACAAATTGTAAAGTCGCTGGATGAGCAGGGGGTAGCTATCATTGATATTCCAAAAGATCTTATAGAAGACCATCTGGCTCTTAAAGCATGCCGCCAGTATGCTCTTCCGGAGTATGCCACACACATCGTACTGCTGGATACAGGACATGCCAAGATGATGGCACCCTGGTTTCCTCTGGAAAAACTGAGAAAAATACCGGGCCTTGAATGGGCCCGGTATGAAGATCCCTATGCCGGCGGCGAAGGCAATTCGGTCCGCCTTACCGCCTCTGTTTTAAGAGAAGATACCCTTCTTGTCAGGGGAATGGAAAATTTGTTTTGTGCCGGAGAAAAAACCGGAAATTTTGTAGGCCACACAGAGGCCATTGTCACAGGTGTCCTTGCGGGGTACAACGCTGTGCGCAAAGCCATGGGAAAATCTTTGTGGGCCTATCCCCAGCAGACTGCCTGCGGCGACGCTATCCGATGGATCGGGCAGCAGATGGAGACTGAGGCCGGACGCCGGGAGAAATATACTTTTTCCGGTTCTGTTTTGTTTGACCGGATGAAAGAAAAAGGTTTATATACAACAGACATGGGGCAAATCCGCCAGCGGGTAGGAATGGCCGGCGGTGAAAATATTTTTGCTCTTATGCCCTGACCGGTTTTGAAAGCTTCTTTTTACAGAAGAAAAATGCCGGTATAAGAAAAATGTCGGCGCATAGCCAGGCCAGGGGATGGGCCATGCATATTCCAGTAAATCCAAGCCATGAGACCAGACAAAGGCCGGCGAAAGTTCTGGCGGCCATCTCCATAACCCCAGCGGTGATGGCCAGCCCTGAAAATCCCATGCCCTGAATGGTAAAGCGTACTGTATTGACTAAAGTCAGCAGGCAGTATCCTCCGCAGGAAAACATGAGGAACTGATAAGAATAATCCAGGATCACAGGATCAGAGCTGTCCAGAAAGATCAGCGACAGGCTCCGGCCTGTAATGGCCACAATGACCAGAAGTATGCCGGAAACCACAAAGCCGGATAAGCTGGAGGCTAAAAGACCGCGGCCCACCCGTTTCAAATCCCCGGCACCGCAGTTTTGTCCGCTGTATGGAGCCATAGTCTGGCCGAGAGCTTCCACCGGACAGGAGATAAAAGAGTTAAGCCGCTGGGCTGCCGTAACGCCGGCGACAACAGCGGTTCCCAGGCTGTTGACTGCAGCCTGGATTACCAGTGTGCCGATGGCGGTAACAGAATACTGGAGGCCCATGGGGATACCCATTTTACATAGGATCTTTACGTGATGGCTTCTCATGCGCCAATCATCTTTGGACATTTTTAGTATGGTAAATTTCTTTCTCATGTAGAGGAGACAGACAAAGCCGGAGATGGCCTGGGAGATCACTGTGGCCAGGGCCGGGCCTTCCACGTTCATGCTAAAAAGCCAGATAAAGGCAATGTCCAGGACAATATTGATGAGGGACGCCAGGGCGAGAAAGATGACCGGCGTGCGGCTGTCACCCAGGGAGCGAATGATAGCCGCTACAATATTGTATAAAAATGTAAAAGGAATGCCCAGGAAAATGATCAGTATATAAATGTAGGCATACTCAAAAATATCTTCCGGAGTGTTCATGATCTCAAGGATTTTTCGGCAGCACAGAGCCGTGACAACTGTAAGGATCAGAGAAAAAATAACGCACAGCCATGCGCTGCTGGCGACAAATCGGCGCAGATCTTCTTCATTGCGGGCGCCGAACATCTGTGCCACAGGGATTGCAAAACCACTGCAGACACCGGTACAAAAGCCGATGACCATAAAGTTTAAGGATGATGTGGACCCTACGCCGGCCAGAGGCCCTACGCCGAGAAACTGACCCACAATAATGGTATCCACCATACTGTAAAATTGCTGAAATAAAATTCCCAGAAACATGGGGATGGCAAAGCTGATGATCAGCTTTAAGGGAGAACCCTTTGTCATATCTTTAATCATATCTCACACCTCTTACTTATTCCATCAGGTAACGAGCCAAATTTGCCCCATAAAATGTCCGCAGCGGGGACAGGGCATTGTACGGCTCACCTTCGCATAAATGAAAGAGTATCACAGATCAGTGGGCGTGTCTACCATTAATTTCCGGTGAGATAATAAAGATAACCCGCCGGTGTGTGTACCCAGCCGCATGGCAAAATAGTGACAAAAAATATTTTTTGTTGATGTCGAATATTGTCTTTCGGCGTTGAAAGTAGTATGATAAAATTAATGTGCGCAGCATACAGAAATTACAAAATTTTTCATGACTTTTCAGCCATGCGGCTGGTTTAATAAAAATACCGCGCAAGATTACTTGCAGAGGATTTTTTACAAAATCAGACATATGGCGCCAAGCCCAATCGAGGATTCAGCCGCGTAAGCGGCGGGGCTTTTAAGATGTATGGTTGAATCGTTATAATGATGTTGGGGTCAAAAGGTCTTTTGACCCCATGATGCCACGGATTTCTCCGCGCTTTGCGCTCTCGAAATCCTAAAAACATTCGAAATCGCTCATTTTTCTTCGAAAAATGGCTGCTTTCTCATGTTTTTCGGGTCTCAAAGTCATGCTTTTTCATGCAAGCATGAAACGCATGACCTTTTGACCCTGGCATCTTATAATTTTTATAGATAAAGAGGCATGTGAAATGAGAGAAAATCCAAAGAGAGTGTCAAAAAACAATCAGGGGCTTGTAAGGCCATATCTTCAAAATCCAACTTTACGTTTGATTATTATGGCGGTGGTCATTGTGGTGGTGCTGGCCATTATTTTGTCCACTGTTTTTCGAAGAAGAACGCCCCAGGTAAGTACGGAGGCCGGGGTAGCTTATATCCATCAGCTTGAGGCGGCGGACGTGGCGCCGGTAGAGCAGCAGATTAAAGATATCCGACAGGAAGAACGGCGCAAAGCGTTGGAGAACGGTGAGCTGGACGTCTGGCAGCAGTTTGGCGACGCGGTGATCTTTGGAGATTCCAGAGCAATGGGCTTTTCTGTTTTTGGCTTCGTGGAAGACCGGAGAGTTTTGGCTGATTCTGGCGGAACATTGAAAAACATTCCGGATCATATCGAACAGCTTCAAAACGTTAATCCATCCATTGTTTTTTTCTGCTTTGGATTAAACGATATCAGCATCGGGTATTGGAACACGGTGGAGGAGTATATCACCGAGCTGGATTCTATGATTGACCTGGTAAAGACAAGTGTTCCGGGTGTGGAGGTTTATGTAAATTCTACTATTCCTGCCACAGATCCGGCCTTTGAGAAATCTGAAAAGTGGCGTGAAATTCCGGATTGGAACGCGGCGATTAAGGCCCACTGTGAGGAAAACGGCATCCACTATATTGACATTTCGGCCACAGTGGAAGAACATAAGGATCTCTATGATGTGGATGGAATACATATGCAGAAAGCCTTCTATGAATACTGGGCTATTGATATGATCGCGGAGGTAAATAATGACGATGAACAAGAAACTACAGCTGAGTAATGGAATGTCCATTTTTGGTCCTGTAAGGATCGGGATGGTTGTTGTGTTGCTGGTTTTTATCATATCTTTGCAGATGGGCGACAGAGTCAGCGCGGCGGCTATTGAAGATGTGGAGGCCGCTGTGACCAGCTCCATCACTATGGATTCAGTGGAAAAAAGTACGGATCGTATGTTTAAAAAGTTTTACGGCCTTAATGCCAGTGATTATGAAAGCGTTGTTCTCTACGCACCTGTGACCAATATGGACGCGGAAGAACTGCTGATTGTCAAACTGGCGGACACTTCCCAGGCAGAAGCTGTGCAAGCTGCCATTACCAACCGTCTGGATACCCAGAAGAATACCTTTGAGGGCTATGCCCCGGAACAGTATGACCTGCTGGATAATCATCACATTATTGATGTGCGGGGCAATTACATTCTCTATGTTGTCCATGCAAATGCCAGCGCGGCTGATCAGGCTTTTCGGGACAGCCTTTAAGTACGGGGCCTGCCGCCCGTCCTGCGGCAGAATTAGTAGAAAGAGATGGAAAGGGTTTAAAAATTATGATTTTCAGCAGTGTATTCTTCCTGTTTGTGTTTTTTCCAATTGCATTGCTTTTATATTTTATAGTTCCGTGGAAACTGAAAAATTTTGTCCTCCTGCTCATCAGTCTTGTTTATTTCGCCTGGGGGGAGCCAATCTACATTGTTCTGATGCTGTTCAGTGTCTGCTTTAACTATTTGAGCGGCCTGGAACTGGATTATTACCGGAAGGTAAAAGATCAGCGATGGCTTCGGATCTGTTTCTGGTTTACCATAATTGTCAATCTTGGAATGCTGGGATTTTTTAAATACTATGGCTTTTTGTTGGATAATCTTAACGCGATCCTGCCTGTGGACATCCCTTATAAGACGCTGGCCCTGCCTGTGGGTATTTCTTTTTATACCTTCTCGGCCCTCTCTTATATTATTGACGTCTATAAAGGCACTGTGCCGGCCCAGAGAAATTTTATTTCCTTTGGCGTTTATCTGACGATGTTCCCAAGACTTTTGGCCGGCCCTATTGTCCGCTATAAAGATATTTTTGAACAGTTGACTGTGCGCCGCCATACATGGTACAAATTCGGACAGGGCGTGACCTTATTTATCCGCGGCCTTGGAAAAAAGGTGCTTTTGGCGGACAATATCAGCGCTGCCTTTAATGCCATCGCTGCCATTCCCGGAGATGAGCGGTCTGTGCTGACTGCCTGGGTGGGGGCCCTGGCTTATACTATGCAGATTTATTTCGATTTCAGCGGCTATTCCGATATGGCTATTGGCCTTGGAAAGATGTTTGGGTTTGAATTTGGCAAGAACTTTGATTATCCATATATTTCAAAAAGTGTAACTGAGTTCTGGCGCCGGTGGCATATTTCACTTGGATCATGGTTCAGAGATTATGTCTATATCCCTCTGGGTGGAAACAGAGTCGCAGTGGGACGGCATGTGGCCAATATTCTTATTGTGTGGATGCTGACCGGCCTGTGGCACGGCTCCGCTTGGAATTTTATTATATGGGGGCTTTATTACGGCCTTCTGCTTTTGCTGGAAAAGTATTTTCTGGCAAAATATCTGGAGAAACTGCCGGGAATTGTCCAGAAGATATATGCCTTTATTTTTGCCGTCTTTGGCTGGGTGTTATTTTCCGCAACGTCACTTTCCGGTGCCTTTACCTTCCTTGGAAATATGTTTGGGATCGGCGGCCATGGACTTGTGGATAGCACAGGACTTTATTATCTGGGCGCCAATCTGATTCTTTTGGTCATCTGCTTTTTCTGTTCCACGCCTTTTGTGTGGAAGCATTACAGCAGGATTGCATTGAAGAAAGGTGCGTGGCGTTCTGTGGCGGCGGCAGGAATTTATACGGCAATTATCGTCCTTTCCCTGGCTTATCTTGTTAATGCTACATATAGCCCATTTTTGTATTTCCAGTTTTAACAAAGGAGATTTTATATGGAAAAAACAGCGATGACGCCTGAGGAACGGCGCCGGAAAAAGAAAAAAATCCTCCGGGAACGCCGGGGAAAAGTTTATATAAAAGTGACCTGTGTATTTCTCTTTTTTATTGTGGTGATTTTTGTGGCCAATCTGATCTCCGGGGATAAGTCCTTTTCTGAGTCGGAAAACCGTGTTCTCGCTCAGAAACCGGAATTTTCTCTGTCAAGTCTGATCAGTGGAGATTTCATGTCCGATATGGAAGATTATGTGGCGGATCAGTTTGTCCTGAGAGATCAGTGGATCAGCCTGAAGCTGTTTGAGGACATGGCTCTTGGAAAAAGGGAGTCCAACGGCGTGTACATTGGCAAGCAGGATACCCTTCTTGAAATTCCCGATGAACCAAACACTCAGTCGCTGGAAAATAATCTGAATGCCATTCGGGAGTTTTCACAGAGGCATGTGGATATCAATACGGTCATGACTTTGGTGCCAAATGCAGCCTACATCTGCGATCAGCTTCGGCCAAATAATGCGCCGGTGAGGGATCAGTCTCAGGATATTGCCAACGCGCGGGCTGTTGTGGGGGATTCTCTGAATTTTGTGGATCTTGTGGATACGATGTCCTCACATAAGACCGAGTATATTTACTATAAGACAGACCACCACTGGACAAGTCTGGGAGCAAAGTATGCTTTTGACACCCTCTGCCCGGCTCTGGGGATTACCGATCCGGTGATCGAGTATGACGTTTATCCTGTAAGCACCACTTTTTCCGGAACTCTCGCCTCAAAGAGCGGTTACCATAAAGCGGAAGATACTATTGAGATTTATGTGGCCAAAGACGTGAATACAGACTGCGTAGTCAACTATATTGACGAGCAGAGGAAGACGGCTTCCATTTATGACAGTACCGCCCTTGACCAGAAAGATCATTATGAAGTATTTTTCGGCGGCAATTTTTCCCGTGTGGATATTTCCACACCCAATGAACAGAACAAAAATTTGCTGTTGCTGAAGGATTCCTACGCCAACTGCTTTGTCCAGTTTTTACTGCCGTATTACAGAAATATTATCATGGTGGATCCCCGCTATTACTACGATGACCTTGACTTGCTTATTGAGAGTAACGGGATCACAGATATACTTTTCCTCTACAATGTCAATACTTTTATGACAGATACGTCCCTGGCGGCAGCCCTTGAGGCGGCGCCTCAGGATGAAAATGCTTCGGATGGGACGCAGTCTCAGCCTGCTGCGGAGGGCGAAAGTCAGTCCTCTGACAGCGGGCAGACAAATTCCGCCGGGGATGAAAGCGGAAGCGCCGAATCCGGAACTGAAAGCGGTGAGGGGCAATCTGAAAGCAGCGGTGCTGAATCTGACACAAGTGAGGTACAGTCTGAGACTGGCGCGTGATGAACATTATTTTTATTTTATGGGTTGACATCTGCTGGAAGTGTATGTTACATTAAACGTGTCAAAATTGAAGAAGAACTTTGAGGACTGACGGATAATTGTGGGTTACCACAGTGGATTCAAAGTTTTGTAGAGCCGACCGTCTGGGCAGCATCGGAATTTTCCAGTGCTGCTCTTTTTTATTGTGAAAGCCAGTCTCAAAGAGAGACAGGCGGGAGTGCGTCAGCACCGGAGCCATACGTGGCTTTCATCCGGAGAGATTCCGGTTGCAGTCAACGCCTGGAATAGGTGTTGACTGCGAAAGATAAAGAGGGCAAAAGCTACATTGGAAAAGAGACGGTGCTTTTTTTAAAGCTGGGAGGAATTCAAAATGATGGAAAAAGCATGGGAAAATTTTAAAGAAGGCGTATGGATGGACGAGATTAATGTCCGGGATTTTATTCAGAAAAATTATACGCCCTACGAAGGCGATGAAAGTTTCCTCGCCAAAGCCACTGACCGTACCAACCGCCTGATGAAAAAGTTAAACAATCTTCTTATGATCGAACAGCAGATGGGCGGCGTGTTTGACGTAGATACAGACACGATCATGTCCTTAGTTACATACAAGCCGGGATACCTGGACAAAGATGAGGAGATCATCGTCGGCCTTCAGACCGATAAGCCGTTAAAAAGAGGCGTCAATCCTTTCGGCGGTATGCGTATGACCAGAGAGGCATGCAAAGCCTACGGCTATGAATTATCAGAAAAAGTTGAAAAAGAATTTACTTTCCGTACAACTCACAACGACGGTGTATTCAGAGCTTACACTGATGAGATCAAAGCGGCCCGCCACTGCGGTATTATCACCGGTCTGCCCGACGCTTACGGCCGGGGACGCATTATCGGAGACTACCGCCGCGTGGCATTGTACGGTGTGGACACGCTGATCCGTTTTAAGAAGGCGGATAAGGAACGCATTGGCCATGAAGTGCTGCTCCAGGACAATATCCGTCAGTTAGAGGAACTTTACCAGCAGATCCATTTCCTTGAGCTGTTAAAAGAAATGGCCAAGATGTACGGCTACGATATTTCAAGACCGGCCCAAAATGCCAGAGAGGCTGTCCAGTGGCTGTATTTTGGTTATCTTGGCGCTATCAAGGAGCAGAACGGCGCTGCCATGAGCCTTGGCCGCACAAGCACATTCCTGGATATTTATTTTGAGCGTGATCTGAAAGCCGGCATTCTCACTGAGAGCCAGGCCCAGGAAATTTTCGATGATTTTGTCATGAAGCTGCGTATGGCCCGCCATTTAAGAACACCGGAGTACAATGAACTCTTTGGCGGCGATCCTATGTGGATCACAGAGTCCATCGGCGGAACCGGGGAAGATGGACGTACTCTCGTGACAAAAAGTTCTTTCCGAATCCTTAATACACTCTACAACCTTGGACCAAGCGCCGAGCCAAACCTGACAGTTTTGTGGTCCGAACAGCTTCCTGAGAAGTTTAAACGTTTTGTGGCTAAAGTATCCTGTGATACTGACGCCATCCAGTACGAAAATGACGATATCATGCGTCCTAAATTCGGCGATGATTATGCTATTGCCTGCTGTGTATCCGCTATGCGGGTCGGCAAGGATATGCAGTTCTTCGGCGCCCGCGCCAACCTGGCCAAACTGCTGATGATGAGCTTAAACGGTGGAAGAGATGAAAAGAGCGGCATGCAGGTAGCTCCCGCCCATGAGCCTTATCAGGGCGAGTACCTTGAGTATGATAAGGTGCTGGAGCTGATGGATATTTACCGCCCATGGCTGGCCAAGACCTATGTCAGCGCCATGAATATTATTCATTATATGCATGACAAATATGCCTACGAAAAACTTCAGATGGCTCTCCATGACACTGATGTTCATCGCTTTATGGCTTTCGGCATCGCCGGTATGAGCGTTCTCGCCGATTCCCTGTCCGCCATTAAATATGGAAAGGTTCGGGTGATCCGGGATGAGACCGGACTGATCAAAGACTTTGAGACAACTGGTGATTTCCCGGCCTTCGGCAATGACGATGACCGTGTGGACAGCATTGCCGCCGAGCAGGTACGTCTCTTCTATGAGGAATTAAAGAAAAACCCCACGTACCGCAACGCGGAGCATACACTGTCCATCCTCACGATCACATCCAACGTTATGTATGGCAAAAAGACAGGAAACACCCCCGACGGGCGCAAAGCCGGAGAGCCTTTTGCTCCTGGGGCAAATCCCATGCACAACCGTGAGAAAAACGGAGCCCTTGCCTCCCTTAACTCAGTGGCAAAACTTTCCTACGACGTGTGCAAAGATGGTATTTCCAACACATTTTCTATTGTGCCTGGTGCCCTTGGAAAGACGGAGGAAGAGCGGCTTAGCAATCTTGTGGCCATTCTTGGCGGCTATTTTGCCCGGAAAGCTCACCATATTAATGTGAATGTCCTTAACCGTGAGACACTCATTGACGCTTATGAAAATCCTGAAAAGTACCCCAATCTGACCATCCGTGTTTCCGGCTACGCGGTAAACTTCCACAAACTGTCCAGAGAACAGCAGCGGGAAGTCATTCAGAGAACTTTCCACGAGGCGATGTAAAGTGATGGAAGATCAGGTTTACGGTTATATCCACAGCTTTCAAAGCCTTGGGGCCGTTGACGGGCCGGGGGTGCGCTATGTAATCTTTATGCAGGGCTGCCCTTTAAGGTGCGCCTACTGCCATAACCCGGATACATGGGCTATGGCGGGGGACGCGCCTGCCTGTCAGAAATGGACTCCGGAAGATGTGGTTCAGAGAGTTCTCCGATATAAAGAATACCTGAAAAATGGCGGTGTCACTGTCTCCGGCGGTGAGGCGCTCATGCAGCCGGAGTTTGTGGAAAAACTTTTTTCACTGCTGAAAGAAAATGGCATGCACACTGCCCTGGATACCTCCGGGGTGGGGGATCTTAAAGCTGCGGCCAGAGTGCTGAAATATACCGATCTTGTTTTAGCGGATCTGAAATTTTCAGACACCGGGGATTATAAAACATACTGCGGCGCTTCCATGGATCAGGTGTTGGAGTTTTTAAGGCTGACAGAGAGCATGGAAGTGCCTGTGTGGATTCGCCACGTTGTCGTCCCCGGACTTAATGACAGTGAAGGACAGATCCGGAAGATTGGTGAGATTGCAAAAAGTTTTAAAAATCTCACCAGGCTGGAAATTCTTCCTTTTCGGAAGATCTGTGTGACAAAATATGAGGAGATGGGCATTGAATTCCCATTAAAGGATTACGATGCCTGTTCTCAGGAAGAAATTGACCGGATTGAAAAAATGCTGGGGCTTGCCCCCGGCGGTTATGTCCGATAGAGAAACAAGATTCTAAAAACAATTCTGCTCATCCTATTGATTCTGATATCCCAAAAGATATAACATACATTCGCTACTTAGCAAAACTAAGTAGCGAAACTAAAGAAGTTCCTTTGATAATAACTGAAAGAGAAAACAAAATAGCAAAGCCAGTCAGAACAGTCAACGGTTACGAAGAAAACCACCAATGGTTTTGTACCGGCACGCTTCCGCTGTTTTCAACTGTTACGTTTCGTTTTAGAAAATTTATAAAATTATAATATTTTCCCTGGGAATGTACAGTTGGATTTCAGAAAAAAATCAGCTATAATAAAAGCAGTATAAAACACCATTTTGAGTGTGGAAGCAAGGAGGCTGGCGTATGGAAGACTTTGTTAAATTAGTGGATGTTACCAAAACTTATAAAATGGGAGAGATTGAGATCCACGCAGTGGACGGTATCAGCTTTAGCGTGGAGAAAGGTGAGTTTGTTGTGATCGTAGGCCCCAGCGGTGCCGGTAAGACCACAGTTTTGAATATTCTCGGAGGTATGGACCGGGCGACCAGCGGTGAGATCTGGATCGACGGGACAGATATAAGTAAGTACACCAACCGGCAGCTTACCGGCTACCGGCGGGAGGACATCGGCTTCGTTTTTCAGTTCTATAATCTGGTGCCCAATCTGACCGCTCTTGAAAATGTTGAATTGGCTCTGCAGATCTGCAAAGATCCACTGGACGCTGAGACAGTTTTAAAAGAAGTCGGTCTGGGTGACCGCCTCGGAAATTTTCCGGCGCAGCTCTCCGGCGGAGAACAGCAGCGCGTTTCTATTGCCAGGGCTCTGGCAAAAAATCCCAAACTGCTCTTATGTGACGAGCCCACTGGCGCTCTGGACTACAATACCGGAAAATCTATTTTAAAACTTCTCCAGGATATGTGCCGGCAGCGGGGAATGACTGTTCTTGTCATCACTCACAATTCAGCTATCGCCCCAATGGCAGACCGGGTGATCAAGATTAAAAATGGCAAAGTTTCAGATATGTCGCTGAATGCTTCCCCGGTATCTGTGGAAACGATAGAATGGTAGGGATGTTCCATGAAGAAGAGAAAAAATGTTTTGCGCAAAGATTTTTATATGGAGATTGCCAGAACTTTTAACCGTTTTATCTCCATTTTTCTTATTGTTGCCATGGGTGTAGCGTTTTTTTCAGGGATCAGGGCTTCAGAGCCGGATCTGCGCTATACAGCCGACGACTATTTTGATGACAGCCAGCTTATGGATATCCGCATTCAGAGTACACTGGGACTGACAGACGATGACGTGGCCGCGATAAAAGAAGTGGATGGAGTTGCCGATGCCGTAGGCAGCTATGACATCGACGTAGTCTGCTGGAGTGAGGATAACCAGAAAGTATTCAAAGTTATGGCGGACATGGAAGAGAAAAACCAGATTGACGTCCTTGAAGGCCGGATGCCTGAAAAGGCCGGGGAATGTCTCATTGATGCAGGAACTCTTGAAAACCATAATTTTGAGATCGGCGATACCATTACCTTTGAGAGTGGTGATGATTCGGATATTTTAGACACGCTGACCACCAATACATTTACTGTGGTGGGAATCGGCAGCAGCCCGGAATACATAACATTTACAAGAGGAAGCACGACCATTGGTGACGGCGAGCTGGATTCATTTGCCATTGTCACGCCGGACAGCTTTTCCTCCGAAGTCTACACAAAGGTGGATGTGTGGGTGGAAGGGGCTGCCGATGAAGTCTGTTATACTGACGGATACGATGAAAAGGTAGCCGAGGTACTTTCACGGCTGGAGGATACCGTGGCTGACGCCCGGTGCGAGGCGCGTTATAATGAGGTTTATGGCGAGGCCATGGGCGAGATCCAGGACGCTCAGGATGAACTCGACGATGCGAGAAGCCAGGCGGAAGAGGAGCTTGCTGACGCTTTGGCTACTCTGGAATCTTCGGAAGCAGAACTTGAGGAAGGGGAAAACACAGTAGCTCAGGAGCAGAAAACCCTTGAGGATGGATGGACCGAGCTTTTAGATGGAGAAGCTCAGTTAGCTTCCGGCAAAAACGAGTTAGACGCCCAGGCGTCAAGCCTGGCCTCGGCCTGGCAGCAGTATTATGATGGACTGGAACAGTACAACGCCCAGGCAGCCCAGACAGATTTTGCTGCTGCCCGTCAGGCAATCGCTGACGGAAGGGCTCAGATTGATTCCCAGGAAGCTTTGCTAAATCAACAGATCAGTGATATTTACGCTCAGGCGGAAACGGCGGCCACTCAGACGGCTACCCAGCAGGTGGAGGAAGCGTTTGCCCAGCAGACTAGTGAGATTGACGCTCAGGAATCTGCCTTAAATGAGTTAAAAGACGGTCTGGCCAAGATTAAGTCCCAATATGATCAGACTTCAGAGGCCCTCTCCCAGGTAAATGAGCAAATCGAAGCGCTTAACGCGGCCGGACAGACTGTACCTGAAGAACTCAGTGCCCAGCAGGCATCTCTTGGCGCTGCTCAGTCTCAGCTCAAACCTCAGCTTGACGCTCTTCAGGAGCAATATGATAGTCAGTACGACAGCGGTATGGCTCAGATTGCCGCTGCCCGTACTGCTCTGGAGGAAGCAAAGGCCGGGGCGTTAGATAGCGCCGTGGCTCAGGCTGTGGAAGCGGCAAGAAAACAGGTGGATGAGCAGCTTGCTCAAAATGAGGAGATTATTTCAGCCCGTCAGGCCATCAATGATGCCAGAACTCAGCTTGACAGCCAGGAACAGCAACTGAATGCCGGCGAACAGGCATTGGCTGACGCTAAGGCCCAGCTTGACGCTTCCTATAGCCAGTTGGTGTCTGCCCAGGCTCAGATTGATTCCGCTTACAGCCAGCTTGCGGATAATGAAGCGCTTCTGGCCGACAGCAGAGCCCAGCTTGAGGATGGTCAGTCCCAGCTTGAAGACGCTTTAAGCCAGCTTGAGGAAGGGCGGCAGGAGCTTGAGGATGGATGGCAGGAGTATGAGGAAGCCAAGGCCGACGCCAAGGCAGAACTGGATGACGGACAGAAGGAGATTGATGATGCCAGGGCCGATGTGGAAGAGATTGAGTACCCTCAGTGGTATGTAACTGACCGGTCTTCACTGCCAGGCAATGCGGAGTTTGGAGAAAACGCGGACCGCATCAAGGCCATCGGAGAAATCTTCCCTGTACTGTTTTTCCTTGTGGCGGCGCTGATTAGTCTGACGACCATGACCCGTATGGTTGAAGAAGAGCGGATACAGATCGGTACCCTTAAAGCACTGGGCTACAATAAGTGGTCTATCGCCAAGAAATATATTTATTATGCCCTTCTGGCAACGATAACCGGAAGTATTGTGGGCGTCCTTTTCGGTGAAAAGGTATTTCCGTATATTATTGTCAATGCCTATAAGATCGTCTATCCATATATCCCCAATACGACGATCCCCTATGATCTTTATTACGGCCTTATGGCATCCCTGGCAGCTATTATATGTATTACAGCGGCTACAGTCCTGGCCTGCTATAAAGAACTGATCGCGACGCCCGCGGCTCTGATGCGCCCGGTGCCTCCGAAACAGGGGCGGCGTATTCTTCTTGAGCGTGTGTCGCCTCTGTGGCGCCGTTTAAGCTTTACTCAGAAGTCAACACTGCGGAATCTTTTCAGATATAAGAAGCGTTTCTTTATGACAATCTTTGGAATTGGCGGCTGCATGGCCCTTATGGTCGTAGGCTTTGGCCTGAAAGATTCGATTAAGGGCATTGTGGAACTTCAATATAGTAAAATCCAGCCATATAGCGGCATGGTTATTCTGGACGAGGAGGCTTCCCAGGATGAGAAGGATCTTCTGTACAATACGCTGGATGAGACGTCCGGAGTGAACGGTTATAAAGACGTGTATATGCTGAACATGGATGTATCTTCGGCAGATGATACAGTGGAAGCCTATGTTGTTGTGCCAAAGGATCAGGAAAATCTTGACCAGTTTCTTTACTTTGATGACCGTGTCACCGGGGAGGAATATGAATTGGGGGACAGCGGAGTAATCATCAGTGAGAAAACTGCCAGTCTTCTCGGCGTTGGCGCGGGAGATACCATAACCATACAGTCGGACAATTTTACTTCCGACGAGGTGACTATTTCTGCCGTCTGTGAGAATTATGTGGGAAATTATATTTATATGACCCCGACTTTATATGAGCAGACCTTTGGCGAGGAGCCGCCCTTTAATACAGTGCTGATTCGTATTGACGGGGACAGTGAAAAGGTCCAGGATCAGATTGGCCAGATCCTTCTCGGCGAGGAGGCGGTTGTCAGCGTATCCTATATGGACAGCATCAAGGCCAGTTTAAATGATATGCTCAGTTCACTTGATATTATTATTGTTGTTCTGATCATCTCTGCGGGTATGCTTGCATTTATTGTTCTGTACAACCTGAATAATATTAATATTAACGAGCGGCGCCGTGAACTTGCCTCCATTAAAGTTCTTGGATTTTATGATCTGGAAGTAGCGGCCTATGTGTACCGGGAAAATGTTTATCTGACTTTGATCGGCATGATTTTTGGATGTATCCTTGGAAAAATACTCCATCAGTTTATCATTGTGACTGTGGAGATTGATAGCTGTATGTTCAGCCGGGTGATTTACTGGCCAAGTTATGTGTATAGTATGCTCCTGACTCTTGTTTTTAGTATACTGGTCAATGTGGCTATGTTTTATAAGCTTAGAAAAATTGATATGGTGGAATCCCTCAAGAGTGTGGAGTAAGATTTGTGTTTTTATAGTAAACGACAAATATATTTGTCGTTTACTATAAACTTCGCCTGTGTTCCGGGGCATCGCCCCGGACATATGGCATCTTTGATTTTGCAAAAAACTTCCGCCTCTGTTTTTTATCTGTATTTCTGACGAAAGTATTAAATATCTTAAAAAATCTGTTAAATCCATAAACATTATTTAAAAAAGAAAAAAGTAACAGCAATAATGTGTAATATCTAAGAAATAATTGTTAAAAATTATGTAATATTTGTCTGGATTTTTTTTAGACCATGTGCTATAATAGCTTCGTGAGTATAAAAGATTTTGAAAGGAGTCATCCATTCATGGGAAGTAAAGTTTTGCGTACCCTTAAAGCCGCAGTGGCTTTTTCTCTTGTGTTTTCTTTGAGCGTCCCTGCTTTTGCGGCAGGCAGTACTAAAGAGGAAGTTCAGCAGACACTTTCCGAGCTGCAGAGTCAGAAAGCAGCCCTGGAGAGCCGGTTGTCAGATCTTCAGGCTAATAAAGCAGACACAGAATCATATATTGCACAGCTTGATACGGAATTGACCGCAGTGTACGAGGAGATTCAGCGGATCAGTTCAGAGCTTGATCAGACCGAAGCGGATCTGGCTCAGACCCAGGAAGATCTTCAGGTTGCTAAGGATAAAGAGGCAGAGCAGTATGAAGCTTTAAAGGCACGTATCCGCGCCATGTATGAGGCTGGCGATACTTCCATGATGGAGATCTTCATGCAGGCGGAAGATATTGCTACTATTCTTAACGCCACCGAATATATTTCCAGAATTTCCGATTATGATAACGCCCTCCTGGAAGCCCTCAATGAGACTCGTCTCCAGATCGAGGCCCTTGAGGCACAGCTTGAACAGCAGAAGGCTGAGCTGGAAAATTTAAAAACCCAGCAGGAGAGCAAGCAGGAAGAACTTCAGATGGTTATGGATGCTAAGCAGGCGGAGTTAGGCGAGATCGAGGGAAGCATCGGCGATGCCTACGACGGCATCTACAGTACAGAAGCGGAGATTGCTGAAAACAAGCAGATCCTTGCGGATATTGAATATCAGGAAGAACTTCAGAGACAGGCTGAGTTGAAGAGACAGCAGGAGGAGGCTGCGAGAAAGAAAGCTGAGGAAGAAGCTTTGAAACAGCAGCAGGCCGCCGCTTCTCAGAATAACAGCCAGAATTCTTCGACATCTGCTTCTGGATCATCTTCGTCCTCCGGAAGTACAAGCACCAGTACGAGTACGGGAAGCAGCAGTACAGGAAGTACCGGCAGCAGCTCCACAGGAAGCAGCAGTTCTGCCGGAACGGCCACAGGCGGCTTCATCTGGCCATGTGCCGGAGGATACATTTCTTCCGGATTTGGCGGAAGAGTATCTCCTACGGCAGGGGCATCCTCTAACCATCAGGGTATAGATATTGCTGCGGGATCAGGGACAGCTATTTACGCCGCTGACGGAGGTGTTGTCACAACTGTATCCTACAGCGCTGCCAGAGGTAATTACGTTGTTGTCAGCCACGGTAACGGTCTGAGTACTCTGTACCAGCACTGCTCATCTGTATCTGCTTCTGTTGGACAATCTGTCAGCCAGGGGGATGTAATCGCTTATGTGGGAAGTACAGGATATTCCACAGGCCCTCATCTTCACTTTGAAGTGTGGGTGAACGGAACACCGGTAAATCCTGCAAGTTATATTTAATTATTACATAAAGTATCAGAACCGCGGGCAGATGCCCGCGGTTTTTTGTTATAAAAAACGGCCTCTCCTATGTCATAAAAAACGCTTCTCTTTAGCTTGCGCTGCGGCAGAAAGATTTTTCTTCGCGGCCGTACCTTTTTTGGGGTTTGACATAAACTAAAAGAAAAGCGGCTTTTGCCGGGGTTGGAGTTATGGAGAGAACATGGGAGTTGATCGTCAAGTATTCCGGCTCTCTGGATACTTTAAAGACATTGAATATAAAGATTGTTTATCTGCTGAATCATTACGCCATTCTTACAGTGCCGGAAAGCGTATTGGATATTGTATATGATGTGCCCCAGATCGAATATATTGAACAGCCTCAGCGGCTGTTTTTTGCCGACAGTCAGGGGGATGGGGCTTCCTGCATATCCGTGATAAAAAACGGTCCTCTTGGACTGACAGGCCGGGGCGTGATTATCGGTCTTGTGGATTCAGGTGTGGATTACACTCATCCGGATTTTATCCGGGAAGATCAGATGACACGCATTCTGTCCCTGTGGGATCAGACAGCGGAGATTCCCAGAGAAGCTGAGAGGGAGGACGTCGGTGAATTCCTTGGGCCGCCGGCT
Organism: Catenibacillus scindens; assembly: GCF_014202115.1. Taxonomy (GTDB): domain Bacteria; phylum Bacillota; class Clostridia; order Lachnospirales; family Lachnospiraceae; genus Catenibacillus; species Catenibacillus scindens. Next base: position 59,989 of record NZ_JACHFW010000004.1, on the reverse strand, counting down.
GGATATTATCGCGGAGTTCTGTATTCCGCTGCTGTGATCAATGAAGCTTTAAGGCAGACGTCTGCAGAGGAGAGAAAATGGATTGTGCCCTCGGCCGATGATTCAGGTCATGGAACAGCGGTTCTTGGCATTGCCGGGGGGAACGGGCGGCAGGGAGGAAGAGCTTATGCGGGGGTAGCCACAGAAAGCGAATTTATTGTTGTTAAGCTGGGCAATCCCCAGGCCGATGGCTTTCCAAGGACAACAGAGTTAATGGAGGGGATTAATTACATTCTCACAGAGGGCGTTCGGTTAAAACGCCCGGTTGTCATCAATGTCAGCTTTGGAAATAATTATGGCAATCATGAGGGAACCTCCCTCCTGGAGACATATATTGACGATGCTTCATCTACAGGAAAAAGTCTGATTGTTATCGGCACAGGGAATGAGGGAGCCGCTGGTGGACACACTTTTGGTCAGGCAGTGACGGGAAATATTTCAGACGTTCCCCTATCTGTCGGCGAATTTCAGCCAGGGATGATCCTTCAGCTTTGGAAAAATTTCGCGGACGTTATGGACATTGAGCTGATTGCCCCATCAGGGAGGAGTTCCGGAGTTTTTCAGGAGAAGCTGGGCCCGCTGGCTTTTTCATTGGACAGTACCGGGATCTTACTAAATTACGGCCAGCCCAGTCCTTACAGTATGTCTCAGGGTATCTATATAGAATTTGTTCCGGAGGGGAGTTATGTGGCCCCCGGCGTGTGGACTGTCCGCCTTCATCCGCTGAAAATTGTGGATGGGACTTATCAGATGTGGCTGCCGGGGGCGGCGCTTTTAAATACAGGAACGCGATTTTTATATCCGTCCCCGGAGCTGACGCTCACTATACCGTCGACGGCGTCCAGAGCCCTCTCTGTAGGCGCCTATGATCCTGGAATTACAGCTATGGCTGATTTTTCAGGACGGGGAAACACTAGCAGGTGCGCGCCTGTGGCCGGATGTCTTTTGAAACCGGATCTTGTGGCGCCTGGCGTTAATATTACTACAACCGCTGCCGGAGGAGGGTACACTTATGTAACAGGTACTTCCTTTGCCACCCCCTTTGTCACCGGGAGCGCCGCTCTCCTTATGGAGTGGGGCATTATCCGGGAAAACAGTCCCTATCTTTATGGGGATTTTCTTAAAGCAGCCCTTCTTGCCGGGGCCAAACCCATGCCCGGATATGACCGCTATCCCAATGGAGTGACTGGATATGGACGGCTCTGCCTGGCAGATTCCCTGTCCAGGCTTCAGTCCTGAAAAATATTCGTAACTATTCAGCCATGTCTCTTTAGATTCTCGCCGCTAACTCAGCATTCTCGCCGCTTACACGGCTGAATAGTTACAAATTTTCCATATTTTCCAAAGCATGAAAAAAGATGGCGGAGTTATACTTATTTTATAGCGATTTCGCCGAGGCGCTGACGAAGAAAAGGGCGGAGCATGGTTGATGATAACCTTATTGGAGGGAGGTGAGGGCGTGAATGTCACGGATTGTCGGGAAGATGAAATTTTTGAATTTCATATGAGTAATGCCCAGTTTGAAACATTTCGGCCCCAGAATGTGTGTATTTGCCTGAAACAGGGAGATTATGTCCCGGCGGATCCGGTGGTGGCTGTGGGAGATTATGTTCTGCGGGGACAAAAGATCGGGGAAAGCAGTTCTTCACGTTCCCTGCCGGTATTTGCCAGTATCAGCGGACATGTGACCCGGATTTTTCAGGAGCGGCAGAGTGTTTATGAAAATGTTACTTATGTGGTTATTCAGGCGGATTTCCCTCAGCAGACAGAGGATAGACTGGAAATGGATCATGAAAAGGATCTGATCACAGGGTTAAAGGAAATGGGGATTGCCGGTATCGACAAAACTTCATCCTGTTCAGAAAAAAATATAAAACTTTGCCTTGGCGCTTTTGACCGTGAACCTATGGTGTACGCTCAGTACCGTCTTCTTGTAGAATGTCCGGCAAAAGTCCTTTTTGGAGCCAGAGTTATGGCAAAAGCCCTGGGCTGTCAATCTATAGATATATTTGTGTGTCAGGATGAGGTGCGCTATATTCTTGAAAAAGCTATACACTGTTACAAGAAAGCCTTGCTTCCTCTGGAACGGATTTGTTTTTACGCCGCTCCGGAAGATATTTATGGAAGAAATAGGGTTTTGTACGAAAACCATTCAGACCGCCTTTGGTTTGAACCGTCCCAGCTTTGCGCTGTTTATGACAGCTTCTATGACCATTATCCAATGATCGCCCGTGGGATATCCATATCCGGGAAGGTCAAATATCCGAAAAACCTGTGGGTGCCCAACGGCGCCTATGTCCGGGATCTTGTTGACTATTGCGGCGGTTTTGACTGCAAAGACGGCGGGGAAGAGACCATGGGGATATGCTTCGGTTATCATGTTATTGAGGGGGGACCTCTTCGCGGCCATTGTGTGGATATTGAAAAAGCAGCCGTGTCTTTAACGACGGAATCCATCACCGTTCTTCCGTGGAATATGTACCGGGAAGAAGGTTGTATTGGCTGCCAGGATTGTGTCAGGGTCTGCCCGGCTGGGCTGAAACCTTTCCGCATTGAAAAAACAATGGAAAAAGGGCTGGGCCATGTTCATCTGGCTATGGCTGGGGAATGTGTGGAATGCGGATGGTGTTCTTATGTCTGTCCGTCCCACCGGCGTCTTAAAGAAAAGGTAGCGGCAGCAAAAAAAATGAGCGCCTCCCATAGCTCAAAAGAAATAAAAAAGGAAAAAAAGTCCGGGGAGGCCTTTCGGGCAGTAGCTTCGGACTATATTGATCTGGAGCCCTCTATGGCCCAGACCATGGAAAACATTGTCCCTGTCAGCCATGGCGGCCCATATTTACATGGGAATAATAATATTCACGCGCTGTGGGGTATCCGGTTCAGGGCGCTGTCTGTGGTTTTTCTCCTGTATGTTTGTGTGGCGGGCCCTCAATTGTTGGTAAAGGCTTTATGGGGCGGAGGGAGTTTTTTCATTTTATCGCTGGCTCTGTCTGGACGAAGACGTTTTGACGGTATTTCCAGTTTGTGGCCGGCAGTGGAAGAGGGGATTTTGTCATCTATGGTATTCGCTTTTATACCCTCTCTGAGATGGCCTGTTGTCTGCGGAATCATTTCTGTTATTGCTAAAAGATGGTCCGCTGTAAATCCCTATCTTGTGGGGATTGGGTTGACCACCGCAGCCTGTGCCATGACTAGACAGATGATTACAGAAAGTCCTGTGATCATCTGCGCTGGCTGGATGGCTGCCTGGGGTTATATGCTCTTTAAGAAAATCGCAGTATTTTGGACGACGCCCATGTTTTTGTTAGGGTACGCCGCTGTCCGTTGGATATCCGGCGGCCTGTGGCTTTGGTCTCCGGCAGTATTTATGGGGGCGGTCTTTTTTGCCAACGACTATAAAAACGGAGGCAAAGGTACACTTTTACAGCATATGTCCGGAGTCCTTTCCGGACTTTTTGCAGCCGCGTTATCGTTGATTTTTCCGGCGGAGGCGGGGGTTTTTTTAAGCCTGCTGGCGGCGCACATTATTGCTTGCAATTTAATGGTGTACACCATATAATAAGGTATATGTGGAGGTGTGCCCGTGGAAAAAGAACCATTTGAATCTAAAAAATCCCGGCAGATCCCTCAGGGGAGAAGCCGGATTAAAAAAATATCACAGAATCCGGAGACAGGAAGGTTTGACCCGGATCTGGTGAGCATTCTTCCGGAGACATCCTGGGAGGACCGTATGACTTGGGCCCGGACTACGGCAGCACGGGAAAAGGCAGCAGCCCTTAAAGGCGAGCGTCAGGGCGCAGAAAACGGACGTCAGGTTTCTGGAAGGAGGACATGGACCCCGGAAAAAGAGCCACAATCCCTAAAAAGGAGTGGAAGGGAGCGTACGGAAGGGACGAGACCCGTGTCCGGAAATAGTGATGGGCGCCGGCGTCAGGGCGGTTTGCCCGCAACACAAAGACGTCCGTCGGGGCCAAGATCTCACCGGAAAGGAAGATCCTTTCGCCTGGCAAAGATTATTGCCGCACTCCTGATCTTTGTGGTCATTGTGGGCTGCGTGGCGGTGATCATCACCTATTCTCAGGGGAGCAGTACAAACAGAAGAGGGCTGAGGGCTTACAATGACGGAGAATATACACAGGCGGCAGAACTTTTTGGCCAGGCTCTTGAATCGGATCCTTCCAATTCAGAATATCTTGTAAATTTGGGGATGACTTACATAGCTCTCGGTCAGTATGATGAGGCTTTGTCCTCCTTTGACACTGCCATTACCAATACAAACCAGAGCAGTATTTTACAGCTCGCGAAGCGTGGCAGCGGCATTGTATACCTGTCCTCAGGCCACTATTCCAAGGCGGCGGATCTTTTCAGGGAGGCTCTGTCTTACAGTGGGGCTTCCTATGGAGAAACAGAAATTGATATTTTATATTACCTGGCGGAAGCTTTGGAACAGGCCGGAGATTCCACAGGTGCTGTGGACTGTTATACCCAGATCATTGAATACCAGGAAGATGCCAATGCCTATATGCTCAGGGGACTGGCCTATCAGAGCGCCGGTGACAATGCCAGTGCCGAGTCGGATTTGGAGAAGGCTATCGACAGTGATAAGAGAAACTATAAAACCTATCTTGCTCTATACGAAGTTCTTACAGCTCAGGGCAAGACTGATGAAGCGGCTCAGGTTCTTAATGACGCCCTCCTTCTTGGGGGAAAAAACGGTGAGGATTATTCCAATCGGGGAATTGTCTATATGTATCAGGGCGATTATGAGGGCGCCCAGGAAGCCTTTAATACGGCCCTGGAGAAAGGCTATAACGGAGCCTATCTTGGGCTGGCCCAGTCCCTGTCCAGCCAGGGCGATTATGAGGGAGCCGCGGCCATGTATGAACAGTATCTGGCTATAGATACGTCTAACGCAGCGGCCTACAATGAATATGGCCTGTGTCTTATGGAGTTGGAGCGGTACGAGGACGCCCAGGCAGCTTTCGCTGCGGGGATTGAGAAAAACGACCGTCTGGTGGACCGTGAGCTGATGTATAATGAAGCGGTGGCTTTAGAGTATTTAAAAGACTGGGAAGGCGCCCTGGAGAAAATGCGCGCTTTCGTGGAAAAATATCCGGACGACGCTCAGGGACAGCATGAGCTGACTTTCCTGGAAAGTATGCTGTCAGACTGACCGGATCGCAGGAACCCCGTCAAAAGCAGGCGGCCGGTTGGTCACGAAAAGCAGAAATCCGGACGGATAGATGAAGGAGATATTTATGGCAGAGTTTGGCAGAGAAAAATATTATCCAACAGAAGAGACCCGTGAAAAGGTGATTCTTGTGGGGATTGCCGCCGGAAGCGGCAGCGATACCCAGGAATCACTGGAGGAACTTGGGGAACTGGCAAAGACGGCAGGAGCTGATGTTGTTGGCATGCTCATCCAGAACCGGGAAGCGCCCCATTCTGGAACGTATCTTGGCAAAGGCAAGATCCAGGAGCTGTCCGCCATGATCTTTTCCTTGGGCGCCACAGGCATTATCTGTGATGATGAATTGTCTCCCGCCCAGATGGCTAACCTGGAGGATGCTCTCGGAACAAAAGTTATGGACCGGACGTTGCTGATCCTTGACATTTTCGCCCAGCGGGCTTCTACCCGCGAGGGGAAGATACAGGTAGAGCTGGCCCAGCTTAGATATCGGGCTACACGTCTGGTAGGTCTTGGCCGGTCATTGTCCCGCCTTGGAGGCGGCATTGGCACAAGGGGACCGGGTGAGAATAAACTGGAGATGGACCGGCGGCTGATCAAAGAGCGGATCTCCCATTTGAAAAGAGAATTGGAGGAAGTGGAGCGCCACCGGGAAGTTGCCCGAAAGCAGCGGAGCAAAAATCCAGTGTCCGTGGCGGCCATTGTGGGATATACCAACGCGGGAAAATCTACCCTCCTAAATACCCTTACGGGAGCCAATGTGCTTGAGGAAGATAAGCTTTTTGCCACCCTGGACCCGACGACCCGTATGCTCACTCTGGAGAGCGGGCAGCAGGTGCTGCTCACGGATACGGTAGGTTTTATACGCAAGCTCCCTCATCATCTCATTAACGCTTTCCGCTCCACCCTGGAGGAAGCCCGATACGCGGATATGATCATCCATGTTGTGGACGCGTCCAATCCTCAGATGGACGCCCAGATGCATGTGGTCTATGAGACTCTCCGCCAGTTGGATATTAAAGATAAGACGGTGATCACGGCCTTTAATAAGATGGATCTTGCCGGTAAGGATAAAGGGGAAGGCTGGTTTAAAGATTTTCATGCCGATCATACAGTGTATATCAGCGCCAGAAATTCCCAGACGCTGACCCCGCTCTTAGACGCCATCGAGGAAGTGTTGCGGGCGAAAAAAATTTATGTGGAAAAGCTTTTTGATTATCGCGACGGGGGAAAGATTTCTGGTATACGAAAGTACGGACAGCTTTTAAGCGAGGAATACACAGATAAAGGTATTCTTGTAAAAGCCTATGTGCCGGCAGATGTGTACGCTATGGTTGCCGGTGAAAAGTAAAAATGCCCGGTCCTTTTTAGGACTGGGCATTCATTTTTTTCTGATTGAATACGTCAAATATGGAAAGGGAACTGTTCCTGAATGTCTCTAAAATAACATCATCCAGTATCTCCTCAGAGGATGCGCCGTGGCCGGCGATAAGATTTTTGATAACCGGAATGAAGGAGAACCACATCAGTGTGCTGTAAAGATTTAACGTAGGTGAATCATAGTTAATATGGGAGGACAGCTCTTCACCGATGGTCTGGATGGTATCTTTATGTTTCAAAATATCTTCATTCAGTTCGTTGATGTACTGGTATCCGTAAAAATTCATCTTTGCTACAAGTTTTTGTTGGCTGATGAGATGAGGGTCTCGGACGATACGGTAATTAAACTTGTCCGCAATGGCTTGGGCCATATCATTTAAAACAGGACTGCTGTTGACATAGGCGATAAGGGAATCTTTGTTAATGTCTGTTTTTAACACTTTTTCTTCTTTGTCCAGACTTTGATTATATAGCGTGATCTCATAGCGGATATTTTCAAATTCCTCATCAAGGATCTCCAGGGTAGCGGCAAGACGGTTCAGCTTTCGCTTGATTTCCATAGGCGGCTCATAAAAAGACTTGTATCCAAGGCCGTGTTCCACCTCTGCCCAGGCATGCTGAAGGACAGTGCGGAGTTGGATTTCAAAGAGGATATCCTGGTATTTCTGATATTCCACTAACTGGCAACGGTCATCAGTAAATTTTACCACCAGATGAAGGGAGGTATAGCCAAATTCAATATTATTGACTTTATGTTTTTTCCTCTTGTCTACAATCTCCACCACCTCAAAGGTTTTATCAATAAGATCAAAAATCCGGTCTACATCACTTTCAAATAAGGTGACAATACGGCATCCCAGAATATCGGTGATTTCATCCAGGTGATTATATTTAGCTTTGGATATGACTTTATTTTTCAAAGCTTCTTCGCTTTTGATCCTGAGAGTCATATTGGAAATCTTTATATGATTCACCTCAATAAGCGTTGTAATGATTTCCCCCACATCACGCTGCAGCTTTTTATAAATTTCCATATTCTGATAGTATTCACTCATAATAGTATCAAGTGTATCTATCACTGCGCAATCGTTCCTTTCTCCGTAAACTCCTGTGATATTATAGCATATTCCGCTGAAGAAAGCTAATAGAATTCATCGTCAAACAGCTACATTTTTAAATTGCGGTAAATCCTGCAAAACAGGAGGAATTGCGAATGCAGCGAGGAGGGAACTGTGAATAGCAACAAGATCAATCGGGCCATATGTTTTTCTTGCGCCAGGGCAGCAATCCATTTATAATATATAAGGAAACAGTTCAGCAATCCAAAATAGCGGGAGGCTGACCTGTTATTCTATTAAGAAAGGGTGAAATGTATGGATATACTTGAAAGATTTTCAAAATATATTGCCTTTGAAACAACATCCAGCGAGGAATCAGATACAACGCCATCCACCCGGTGCCAGCTTGATCTGGCCCGCTATCTGGTGGATGAACTGAAAAAAATCGGTGTTGAGAAAGTGACGCTGGACCGCCATGGTATTGTATATGGATGGATCACAGCCACGGCCGGCTATGAGGATAAAAAAGCGTTGGGCTTTATTTCCCATATGGATACATCCCCTGCAGCCAGCGGAAAAAATGTGAAGATCAATGTGATCAAAGATTATGACGGAAAAGATGTGACCCTGCCAGGCGGCGTGACCCTAACGGTCAGGGATTTTCCCCACTTAAAATCGCTGGCAGGCCGGACTCTCGTCACATCGGACGGGACAACTCTTCTCGGAGCTGACGATAAGGCAGGCATCGCGGAGATCGTTACCGCTGTTGAAAAAGTATTAAGTGAGAAGATTCCCCACGGGCCTTTGTGTATTGCCTTTACCCCCGATGAGGAAGTGGGCCGGGGAGCGGATCACTTTGACGTAGGTCTTTTTGGAGCGGATTTTGCATACACAGTGGACGGCGGACCAGAAAATGAACTGGCCTGCGAAACGTTTAACGCCGCTTCAGCTCATATAAAGATCCACGGTGTATCGGTTCATCCGGGAGATGCCAAAGATGTGATGGTCAACGCAGGGCTGGTGGCCTGCGAGCTTGCTGCCATGCTGCCGCCAAGCGAAACTCCCCGGTATACCCAGGGCTATGAAGGCTTTTATCATCTTGACGCTATCTGTGGAGATGTTTCCCAGGCGTCTATGAGCTATATTATCCGGGATCATGACCGAAATATTTTTGAGAACCGTAAAAACACTGTGAGAGAAGTTGTAAATGCCTTAAATGAGAAATACGGCCAGGGAACGGTGGAACTTACTATAGAAGATTCCTATTATAATATGAAGGAAATCGTTGACCATCACCCTCACCTTATGGAAAATGCCAAAGCAGTGATGGAAGAACTGGGCATGACGCCGGACGTTATCCCAGTCCGCGGAGGCACCGACGGATCCCGCCTTTCCTATATGGGTCTGCCCTGTCCAAATCTTGGCACCGGGGGCTATGCTTATCACGGGCCCATGGAGCATATTACCAGGGAGGGCATGGAGCTGGCCTCAGCGGTTGTTGTGGGCCTGATCAAAAAATACGCCCTGTAAAAGGAGGAAATTATGAGTTACGCAGATCAGGTTTTTATATCTATGTGTAAAGATATTCTTGAAAACGGATGCAGTACCGAGGGGGAGAAAGTCCGCCCCAAATGGCCGGACGGCGCCTTTGCCTATACGATCAAGAAGTTTGGCGTGGTTAACCGCTATGACCTGTCTAAAGAGTTCCCCGCCCTGACCCTTCGCCGCACCGCCATTAAAAGCGCTATTGACGAGGTTCTGTGGATCTGGCAGAGAAAGTCCAACAATATCCATGACCTTAAAAGTCATATATGGGACGAGTGGGCAGATGAAGATGGCTCCATAGGAAAAGCCTACGGCTATCAGATGGGAGTAAAGCATCAGTATAAAGAAGGCATGATGGATCAGGTGGACCGGGTGCTTTATGATCTGAAAAATAATCCCTACAGCCGCCGGATCATGACCAATATTTATGTCCATCAGGACCTCCATGAGATGAATCTCTATCCCTGCGCCTACAGTATGACCTTTAACGTGACAAAACGCTCCGGGGAAGAGAAGCTGGTTCTCAACGCCATTTTAAATCAGCGTTCTCAGGATGTACTTACGGCTAACAACTGGAATGTGGTTCAGTATGCAGCCCTGATGCATATGTTTGCCCAGGTGTGTGACATGCAGGTGGGCGAGCTTGTCCATGTCATTGCCGACGCTCATATTTATGACCGCCATGTGCCACTGGTTCAGGAACTGATCTCACGGGAGTCATATCCCGCGCCTGTATTTTGGATGAACCCGGAAATTAAAGATTTTTATGATTTTACACCGGATGATTTCCGTCTGGATGACTATGTAACCGGTCCTCAAATCAAAAATATTCCGGTGGCTATATAAAAAAACTGGGAGATGAGTCTATGAATTTAATTGTTGCTGTAGATAATAACTGGGCGATCGGAAATAAAAACAAGCTGCTTAATAGTATTCCTGAAGATATGAAGTTTTTCAGGACAACCACCACCGGCAAAGTGGTGATCATGGGAAGAAAGACTCTGGAAAGTTTTCCCGGAGGAATGCCCTTAAAAAAGCGGCTTAATATTGTGATTTCCAGACAAAAAGGGTATACAGTGAAAGACGCCATCGTCGTTCCTGACATTGAGTCCGCTCTGGAAGAAGTGAAAAAATACCCTACTGAGGACGTGTATGTCATCGGAGGGGAGAGCATTTACCGACAGATGCTGCCTTACTGTGACGTGGCCCATGTAACAAAAATGAATTATGCCTATGAGGCGGATACATGGTTTCCCAATCTGGACAAAGATCCTGAGTGGGAGGTGGTCGCCAGAAGTGAGGAGCGGACCTACTTTGATCTGGAATATGAATTTGATATGTATGTGAGAAAGACAAGTTATCCGGCCATGAAAGATTATATACGGGCCCACTGTATGGACGAGTAGCAGAAAACTGTATAGATGAATAGAGTAAAGGGCATATCCGTGGAGAAGACTCCTGTGGGATATGCCCTTAAAAATATCAATCGCCGGGGGTTGCCCATCTGACGGGCGCCACCGCGGGGGTATGTTATTCGATGACTTTGATCCAGCCTTCCGGAGCTTTGATGTGTCCCATCTGGATGCCGGTCAGGGTATCGTAAAGTTTCTGGGTAATGGGGCCCATGGCTTCCATGCCGCTTGGAAAGCAGATCTCTTTGCCGTGATCGTTAATCTTTCCTACCGGGGAGATGACAGCCGCTGTGCCGCACAGTCCGCACTCAGCAAAGTCTTTAACTTCGTCAAAGTATACTTCCCGCTCCTCGACTTCCATGCCCAGGTATTCTTTTGCCACATAGACAATGGAACGGCGGGTAATGGAAGGAAGGATGCTGTCGGATTTTGGCGTTACCAGCTTATTATCCTTTGTGATGAAAATAAAGTTAGCGCCGCCGGTCTCCTCAACTTTTGTCCGGGTTGCCGGGTCAAGGTACATATTTTCTTCAAAACCTTCAGCGTGAGCCGTAACAATAGCGTGGAGGCTCATGGCGTAGTTTAATCCGGCTTTGATATGACCGGTGCCGTGTGGCGCTGCCCGGTCAAAATCGCTGACTTTGATAACGATAGGTTTGGCGCCTTCTTTAAAGTAAGGGCCTACCGGCGTGGCAAATACGCGGAACTGATATTCTGTGGCCGGTTTAACACCGATAACAGGGTTTGAACCGAACATGTAAGGACGGATATATAATGTAGCACCGGAGCCGTAGGGCGGAACATAGGCGGCGTTGGCCTTTACGACCTGGGCAACGGCTTCGACAAAGCGGTCTTTTGGAAATACAGGCATCTCAAGACGTTTTGCGGATGCCTCCATGCGCTCCGCGTTTAAGTCGGGGCGAAAAGTTACAATACGGCCGTCCTCAGTGGTGTAGGCTTTCAGACCTTCAAAAACAGTCTGTGCATACTGCAGAACGCCGGCACATTCGTTCAGGACAATATTGGCATCCTGTGTCAGGCCGCCCTCATCCCAGGCGCCATCTTTATAGTTGGAAACATAGCGCCAGTCTGTCTGATGATAGCCAAAACCGATATTGGCCCAGTCAAGATTTTTCTTTTCCATATCTATTTCCTCCAATCGAGTCTCATTTTGTCTCATTTTACGCTAAAAAGAAGCAAATCTAAGTTTTATTATACATCAGTTTTTGTAATTTTCAACTGGTTTTTTGTGAATAAGGTGATAATTTAAAGTTTTAAAATGTTAAAGCGCAGGACGGCATTGACTTTTCCTATAAAATCAAGTATAGTTGTGATGTGTTTTGATCACTATTAAAATAGGAAATAAATTGTAAACGCATTGATGAAGGGAGTACCGCATTTATGAAAAAAGTGCCGTTTGTAACAAAAGAGCAGCTTGACGCTATCGTTAAGGAATATCCAACCCCCTTTCATTTATATGATGAAAAGGGAATCCGTGAAAATGCCCGTAAGGTGAATCAGGCGTTTTCCTGGAATAAAGGTTTTAAAGAATACTTTGCCGTTAAGGCGACGCCCAACCCATATATTTTAAAAATTCTCAAAGAGGAAGGCTGCGGCACCGACTGCTCATCGCTGACAGAGCTGATGATGTCGGATGTGTGCGGATTTAAGGGCCATGAGATGATGTTTTCTTCCAACGACACACCTGCAGAGGATTTCAAGCTGGCCAGCGATCTTGGGGCTATCATTAACCTGGACGATATCAGTCATATTGATTTCCTGGAAAAGACCATTGGAAAGATTCCGGAGACAATCTGCTGCCGTTTTAACACCGGCGGAGAGTTTAAGATCAGCACATCCATTATGGATACGCCGGGTGAAGCTAAATACGGCTTTACGCGTGAGCAGCTTACAGAGGGCTTTAAGATCCTTTTGGAGAAAGGGGCTAAGACTTTCGGCCTTCATGCATTTCTTGCCAGCAATACAAAAACCAATGAATACTATCCCGCGCTGGCCCGGATTCTCTTCAAGACCGCTGTGGAACTGAAAGAGGAGACTGGCGCTCATATTAAGTTTATCAACCTGTCCGGAGGTGTGGGTGTTCCCTACCATCCCGATGAGGAGCCTAATGATATTTTGGTCATCGGTGAGGGTGTGCGCAAAGCCTATGAGGAGATCCTTGTCCCTGCGGGAATGGACGACGTGGCCATCTTCACAGAAATGGGCCGTTTTATGCTGGCGCCGTACGGTCATGTGATCACAAAGGCGATTCACGAAAAGAAGATTTTCAAAGATTACATTGGTGTGGATGCCAACGCCTGTAACCTGATGCGGCCGGCTATGTATGGAGCTTACCATCACATTACAGTGGCCGGTAAGGAAGATATGCCTTGCGACCACAAATATGACATTACTGGTTCCCTGTGTGAGAACAATGATAAATTTGCCATTGACCGAATGCTTCCAAAGATTGATATTGGCGATTATCTTATCATCCATGATACCGGCGCTCACGGTTATTCCATGGGCTATAACTACAACGGCCGTCTTCGCTCTGCGGAAGTCCTTTTAAAGGAGGATGGTTCCACTCAGCTCATCCGTCGCGCCGAAACTCCGGCAGATTATTTTGCCACCTTTGATTTTACAGGGATGTTTGACAAATATACAAAAGAGTATAAATAAAGCGGCAAGGGCGTCAAAAAGAATTTTGGCGCCCTGTTTTTGTGAGGTGGAAGTGTGAAACAAGTAATCGGCGTTATGCCATTGTTTGATGAAGATAAAGACAGTTTATGGATGCTTCCCGGATATTTTAATGATGTTGGGGTCAAAAGGTCTTTTGACCCCATGATGCCACGGATTTCTCCGCGCTCTGCGCTCTCGAAATCCTAAAAACATTCGAAATCGCTCATTTTTCTTCGAAAAATGGCTGCTGTCTACGCTCCGCTTCGGTCGGTGCAGAGCAGACATCCACCGGATGTCCTGCACCTCATGTTTTTCGGGTCAAAAGGTCATGCTTTTTCATGCAAGCATGAAAAGCATGACCTTTTGACCCTGGCATCATTTTAATGGAATTATAGAAGCCATATATCATCCCGGTTACAGATTCCTATGGGCGGTGCAGTGGCATCCGGAGTTTCTCTGGCGGACAGATGAGATGAGCAGAGCATTATTTTGCAGGTTTGTCAGGTCATCTGAATTATGAAAATATGAAAAGGCGGGATTTCACACAAGGTTGGCGGGAGCGCCGGACAGGAATTTTTCTATATTGTCAAAGACAATGGCTGCCCGCAGCTTCATAGATTCCGCTGTGGAAAAGGCCAGATGGGGCGTCAGCAGTATGTTTTTGCAGTTAAGGAGAGGATGGTCTTTGGGGATTGGAGGTTCCATCTCAAAAACATCCACGCCTGCGCCGGCAATCCTGCCTTCGTTCAGGGCGTCGGCAAGAGCCTGGGAATCGACTACCGGGCCCCGGGCTGTATTAATAAGAATAGCACTGCTTTTCATGTGTGAGAGAGCCTGGCGGTCTATAAGATTTCTGGAGGCTTCTGTTAAGGGACAGTGAAGAACTACAATATCGGATTGTTCAAGCATGGGATAGAGGGGGAGATAAGTGATCCCTTCCCCTGTTTTTCCCGGTGTAAATCCGTTGTAGGCCAGAATCCTGCATCCAAAAGCCTGACAGAGACGGATAGTATTCATGCCAATGGCGCCGGTGCCGATGATTCCTACAGTTTTGTTGTGAAGCTCAAAGCCGGTAATCCCGTCTTTGGTCTGGCCGCCGCGGCACTTTTTATCCGCCGCGGGAATCTGGCGCAGCAGTGTCAGGATCATGGCAATGGTCAGCTCAGATACTGCCTGGGTTGAGTAGCCGGAAGCGTTGCTTACTAAAATTCCCCGCTCTTTGGCGCGGGCTACCGGAATATGATCCACGCCGGTAAAGGCAACATTAATGTACTTCAGATGGGGGCAATGGTCGATGACTTTTGCCGGTAAAGGCATATTCGCCAACATTAAAATGTCCGCGTCTTTTGCCTCCTCTATGAGGACTGCCGTATCTGTGCTGCGGTCAAAAGCTGTAAAATGGTGTCCCGCAGCCATCAGAGGGGCGGTGTACTGATCTAAAAGTTCCTGGCTGATGCCCAGGGATTCGAGTAAAACGATGTTCATAAATAACCTCCTTGGATAGTATAAAATTTCTTGAATCTCAATGCCGGGTGCGTTATAATGATAATGGAAAAAGGGAAGATAACCGCCCACAAAGTGGTTGACCCTTATGAATAGGTAAAATAGAAATACCACTCCATCACTCGCCAAAGTTTCGGGGTGGTTTTTCTATGCTTAAAGCACTACTTGATAAACGTAAAGACGAATGTCAGCAATGCGAGAATGAACATGGCAAAGGTCATCAGGTCTTTCATGTCAACACCTCCGCAACAAGTAATAAAGCGTCTGTTTTGTGATAGTGTAAAGTTGAGGAGGTGTTGACTCTCGCGGCACTCGCCAAATGGACGCGGAAATAAAAAAACAGCCAGAATCTTTAAGAAACCCGCTGTTTTACTGAAAAAAAGTAAGCGCGAGACGGGATTCGAACCCGCGACCTTCGCCTTGGCAAGGCGACACTCCACCACTGAGCCACTCGCGCATAATAAAAACTCTTTTATTTTTCCTCTCTCAAGGACATTTATTACTATACATGATAAAGTCGTGTTTGTCAACAGATTTTTTTGAATTTTTTAAACATTTCTAACTATTCATTACGATTCACAGTCCCCTCCACGTCTCATTTGCAATCCCGCCTGCTTTTCTGGCTTTACCGCTGCTGCCGCAGCTACAACTGTTACAATTTATTTTGCTGCTGAAAAATATAGGTTTGCTATGGTGAATGGGATATGATAAAATAGGATTGCTTATAACGAACAATTAAGAAAGGGGTTTGCTCATGAGTCTTTTGATTAAAGGCGGCCGGTTAATTGATCCGGCGACAAAACGGGACGGACAGTTTGATGTTTTAGTGAAGGACGGCAAAGTATGCCGTGTGGATTCACAGATTGAACCGCAGGAAGGCGATCAGGTTTTGGACGCTTCTGGCTGTTACGTCGTTCCTGGACTGATCGACCTTCATGTTCACTTGCGCGAACCAGGATTTGAGTATAAAGAGACGATTAAGACAGGAGCTATGGCTGCGGCCAGGGGCGGATATACGTCTATATGCCCCATGCCAAACACGAAGCCGGTGATTGACAGCTCTGAGATGGTCCGTTGGCTGAAAGACAAAGCGGAGAATGAGGCTGTGGTTAATATCTGGCCGGTGGGAGCGGTGACGAAAGGTCAGATGGGCAAAGAACTTGCGGACATCAAGGCCATGGCTGAGGCCGGAGCTGTTGCCATCAGCGAGGATGGCAAGAGCGTGATGGATACAAAGCTGTATAAAGAGGGCATGATCCAGGCTAAAGAAGCCGGGATCACAGTGCTGGCCCATTGCGAGGACAAGACGCTGGTAGGCCGTGGGGCCCTTAACGCCGGTCCGGTGGCTCAGCGCCTGGGCGTTGAGGGCATCGGAAACGATGTGGAAGATATTATCGCGGCCAGAGATATCATTCTTGCCAAATCCACAGGGTGCCGCCTTCACCTGTGCCACTGCTCCACAAAAGACAGTGTTGCTATGGTAAAAGCGGCTAGGGCTGACGGTATCGACGTAACCGCAGAAGTATGCCCCCACCATTTTATACTGACTCAGGACGATATTCCTGGGGATGACGCCAATTATAAAATGAATCCGCCGCTCAGATCCAGGGAGGACCGGGACGCCCTTGTGGAGGGGTTAAGCCAGGGGATCATGGAAGCGATTTCTACGGATCACGCGCCCCACAGCGCGGAGGAAAAATCCAGAGGGATTGCCAAGGCGCCTTTTGGAATTGTGGGAAGTGAGACGGTGCTGTCACTGACCATGACTTATCTGGTTCATACAGGAAAGCTGACGCCCTATGAGATGGTTGAGCGGATGAGCTGGCGGCCGGCGCAGATTATCGGAATTGACCGGGGATCACTGGCGGAAGGCAAGGTGGCGGATATTACTCTGATCCGCCCGGACGAGGAATATGTGATCCACGGGGCAGATTTTGTGTCCAAAGGGAAGAATACCCCCTTTGAAGGCTTTAAAGTGCGGGGAAAAGTGTATAAAACTATTGTGGGCGGAAAAGTTGTCTTTACAGACGATCAAATGTGAATTGGAGAGAATAAGATGAGTATAAAAAAGATGACCGTTACGGTTAATTATCAGAAAAAGCTGGCCAAAGACGTTTACAGCATGTGGCTGGCAGTAGGTTCCATGGCCGACGAGGCAAAGCCGGGACAATTTATTTCAATCTACAGCAACGACAGTTCCAGGCTTCTCCCAAGGCCTATTAGTATTTGTGAAGTGGACAGAGAATTTCGCAGCATCCGGGTCGTTTACCGGGTAGTAGGCGCAGGCACAGAAGAGTTTTCTCATTTAAAAGCCGGACAGAGAGTATCGGTGATGGGGCCTCTGGGCAATGGTTATACATTAAAGCAGGAGGGCAGAGCCCTTCTCGTCGCCGGAGGCATCGGCATTCCGCCCATGCTTGAACTGGCCAAAAATCTGGACTGTGAGAAAGATATTGTCCTCGGCTATAAGGACAGCCAGACATTTTTAGCGTCGGAGCTGGAAGACTACGGCAATGTTTACATTGCCACAGAGGACGGAAGTGTGGGTACGAAAGGCAACGTCATGGACGCTATCCGTCAGCATGGCCTTACAGCCGATAAGATCTATAGCTGCGGCCCGACGCCCATGCTTAGGGCGGTCAAAGATTTTTCTGTGGAAAAATCCATTGAATGTGAAATTTCCCTGGAAGAAAAAATGGCCTGCGGCATTGGCGCCTGTCTGGCCTGCGTATGCAAGTCCAAAGATGTGGATGCCCATACGCATGTGAATAATAAACGTATCTGTAAAGACGGTCCTGTATTTAATGCTCTGGAGGTGGAATTATAATGAATACAAAGGTAACAATCGCAGGCGTTGAATTTAAAAATCCAGTGACTGTGGCCTCCGGAACTTTTGGCTCAGGGGCAGAATACGGAGAACTTATAGATCTGAACCGTCTGGGCGCTGTCGTGACCAAAGGCGTGGCCAACATTCCGTGGCCGGGCAACCCGACGCCCCGCATCGCTGAGACGTGCAGCGGTATGCTCAACGCTATCGGCCTTCAAAATCCCGGCGTGGATGTATTTATCAAGAGAGATATTCCCTTTTTAAAACAATTTGACACAAAGATTATTGTCAATGTTTGCGGAAAAACGACGGCAGATTATGTGGAAACGGTAGAGCGCCTTGGGGACACAGATGTGGATATGCTGGAAATTAATATTTCCTGCCCCAATGTGAAAGAGGGCGGCATCGCCTTTGGCCAGAATCCCAAGTCTGTGGAAGATATCACAAAGGCTATTAAAGCGAAAGCGAAACAGCCGGTGATCATGAAGCTGAGCCCTAATGTTACAGATATTACCGAGACTGCCCGGGCGGCTGAGGCCGGCGGAGCGGATGCCCTGTCCCTGATCAATACGCTGACAGGAATGAAGATTGATATTGAGCGCCAGACCTTTGCCCTTGCCAACAAAACCGGCGGACTGTCAGGTCCGGGGATCAAACCCATCGCTGTCCGCATGGTTTATCAGGTAGCCAACGCGGTGAATCTGCCCATTATCGGAATGGGAGGAATCCGGACAGCCAGCGACGCCATTGAGTTTATTCTTGCCGGTGCGACTATGGTGGCTGTGGGAACCGCTAATTTTGTCAATCCATACACAACGATTGAAGTTATTGACGGCATTGAAGATTACATGGAACGTCATCATGTGGATGACATTCATTCCATCATTGGCATTGTAAAATAGTGACACTTCAGCCCGCTGAAGAGATATGACATTGGCTGGGGCAGCGTTTTGCGGCTGCCCCATACTTGTGCGCTGCGCCGTCTCTTTACTTATTTTTCGGCCTTTGGCTCATTGGGAATGGAACTGTTGCTGTCAAGGAGACGGGCGTAATAACCGTGGGCCTGATAGAGTGCTGCGGCGGGATTGTGGCACAGAACCCTGTCCTTGGCCACAAGGGTGGTGACAAGGGCGTCGGAATGCTTATAAAACAGACTGTCATGGCCCACACACAAGCCGATGACCACATTCAGTCCCGTGTGATGGCGGTTAAGTATTTTGGCCTGTAAGATTGGGTTGCACATATTGACGCCTACATTTTCACAGCGCTTTGGAATACCTACAGTAACTTTAGGCACAGCGCCTGCTTTACATCCGATGCCGAAAACTTCAAAACCGTGGGCCCGGAAAATTTTAGCCGCTGTACGGGCTTCCGACAGCAGCCCGACACAGGTGGCGATGCCGATTTTAGTGATCTGCAGTTTTTTTGCAAACTCCATAATCTCCTCCACCCGGGTCATTTTACAGTAATTTTCCGATTCTACTTCGGCGGCGGCCTTTGCTACCCTAAGGTCTTCGCTCCCTTCACTGTAGCATTCCATGGCTTCCATGAGCGCTTCCTCATCCATATGGGTTGTCATGCAAAAATTATTATAGCTGCGGTCCATCTTATTGCAGTTGGCATAGCCGCAGTCAATACAGCTTTTATTTTCATTCATGATCTCTCTCCCTTTCATTTCTCTTTAATATTTTTCTGGCCGGTTCATTGACGGTCTTTACTGTCAATAATAATGGTGACAGGGCCGCTGTTAATGAGGGAAACTTCCATGTGGGCTCCGAAAATCCCGTGTTCTACATGAAATCCCATATTCCGGCATTTTTCCATAAATTCTTCATAGAGAGCTTCTGACATTTCCGGGGGTCCGGCCTGGATAAAACTGGGGCGATTGCCTTTTTTAGTGCTTGCCAGGAGCGTAAACTGGGAAACCACCAGAAGACTGCCGCCCACATCGGCCAGGGACAGGTTCATTTTCTCATTTTCATCCTCAAAAATACGCAGGCCGGTCACTTTTTTTACTACATAGTCCAGATCTTCCTGGGTGTCCTCCGTGTGGACGCCAAGCAAAACAAGAAATCCCCGGCCGATCTGTCCGGTGATCTGTCCGTCTACCTGGACGCTGGCCTGGGCAACTCTTTGAACTACTGCTTTCATTATATAAATCCTCCAATTCTAAAATCAATTTTTGTAACAGTTCAGCCATCAGGAATGGGGCGGGCTGAACTGTTACTAATTTCGTCTAAACGACAAATATATTTGTCGTTTCCTATTAATTATACCAGTTGAAGGTTGGGGCAGGCAATATTTTTAGGCGTTTTGAGCGGACTGAACTGCTGCCAATATGGTAACAGTAACTAACAGTTCAGCCGCGCCTGCGCTGTGCGGATGCCCTGACTATGAAATTTTGTCGTTTTTTCATCACATAAATAAAAAATGAAATTTTATTTACATTTTACAATACAAATGAAATAGATTTTACATTTGGCGGATATATTGATACTATCAGCGAAGAGAGCTGTATAAAAACTATCCAATACACCGCCGGGGCAGAAGGTTTGCTGCCGCGGAGATAGAGGGAATGATAGGAGGAAAATCAAAATGGAGAAAGTGAAAAAACAAACAGCAACACAATCACAGAAGCTTATGGTCTTTGTACTGACTATGGCGCTCTACGGTCTGGCGACTCTTTTTACAGAGCTGATTCCTTCCTTTCAGGTAGGAATTGTAGAATTTTCCGTGGAATATTTTTTGTTTATCCCATTAACCCTTTCCATGCTTTTTGATCCTATGTCCGCGGCCCTGGGCGCGGCCACAGGCGAGCTTGTGTTTTCAGAAATCATGCTGGGACAGTTCGGCGGACTGGGCGAACTGGAAAAGTTTATTACAGTAACCATTGGCGTTTATATCGCCGGGAGGATGGTTGCCAATCCTGCAAAACGTAAAATGGTAGGAATTGCCGCCATGACCGGCGTTGTTATCCAGCAGCTCCTTGGAACGATCGTAGATATTTTAAAAGTTCAGTTTGCAGTTTCAGATTTTGAGGCGGTTGCCGGACTTCCCGAAAGTGTTTTTGCCACAGAGGGCTTTGCATTTCTCAACGATGTGCTGTTTTCAGGAATCTTATTCTGCCTGCTGCCAACTCTTTTCCTTGTACCAAAGCTCTATGGCAAGATCGAACCGCTCCTTGGAATGCAGCCGAGAAGCAGGGAGACCTATCTTGGCGCTATTAACATAAAGGTTGTGCTGGGATGCATCGTGGCCTTTGCCGTGGCTGTCTGTTCAGAAATGCTGGCGGAAAGCGGCACGTCCCTGATCGACTGGGAGGCCGGATGGGCCGGAAGCAGCACAGCTCTCTTTGCGGGAATGATCGTGGCGGCAGCGGCGGCGCTTATTGTGCTGATCTTTATGCGCCGCGGCGCAGCGGTACGGGTCAATGGAGAGGAGCAGGCATAAAATGAATGTGATCGAGATTGAAAATCTGACTTTTTCTTATCCCGGCGCATCGGCTCCAACATTAAAGAAATTAAATCTTACTGTAGAAGCGGGCGACTTCCTGGCCATTGTGGGAAACAATGGCTGCGGGAAGTCGACCCTGTGTAAGGCGATGAACGGGCTGATTCCTAATTTTATCACCGGGACATATTCCGGCAGAGTGCTGGCCAAAGGTTTGGATACATGCGGCACTGATGTGGGAAGTTTAGCTGCCAGGGTGGGTTATGTATATCAGGATTTTGAAAATCAGATTGTGCGCCCGACCGTTCTTGACGATGCGTCTTATGCCTGTATGAATTATGCTATGAAGGATTATCTTGAGCGTGGAAAGGCAGCATTGGAAAAGTGCGGACTGGCGGGCCGGGAGAAAGATTACATATGGCAGCTTTCCGGAGGACAGACCCATTTGCTGGCGCTGGCCGGCGCGGTGTCTTTGGAGCCGGATGTTCTGATCCTTGACGAGCCCATCGCTCAGCTTGATCCAGGTCACGCGGACCGGATTTATGAAATTTTAAAGGATCTCAATGAAAATTACGGGAAAACCATTATTGTTATTGAACACCATACCGAATACATCGCGGATTACTGTAAGCATGTAGTTTTGCTGAAAGAAGGGACGGTTGCGTGGAAGCTTCCCACCCGGGAGGCGCTGTGCCGCGTGAAAGATCTGACAGCTTCCGATATTTTTCCACCTCAGGTTACCAGAGCGGCCTATGAACTAAAGAAAAATGGGGTACTGCCCATGTCGGGGGAGCTGCCTGTCACTGTCAGTGAGGGCCGAAAAATTTTTGGCGGACTTTCCTGTCACAGGGCGGAAGACGGGAAGGCGGCGTGTGAATCTGTCAGATCATGGGAGACGCCGCCAGCAGCCGTGGAGTTTAAAGATGTGTCCCTGGCCTATCGTTCTGTAAAAGGCGGCCCCAACCAGATCTTTGACAGGCTGAACCTGACCGTCAGAAAAGGGGAGAAAATCGCCCTGATCGGCTCCAACGGGGCGGGAAAATCTACGCTGATGAAGATGATGACTGGCCTGCTCAGGCCATCTCAGGGAGAAATTGAAATTTTCGGAGAAAAAATCCAGTCCGTTAAACGGGATAAGCTGTTCAGACGCATTTCTCTGGTTTATCAAAACCCGGAAGAGATGTTTATTAAAGATACTATAGAGTCAGACATAGCCTACGCTATGGAGGTTCGGAATATAAAACAGTGGAAGGAGCGCACCGGTCAGCTCTTGGAACAGTTCCGGCTGACCGGTCTTAAAGACAGAGACGGGCGGCTCCTGTCCGGAGGGCAGATGCGCCGGGCCAGTCTGGCTATCGGTATTGCCTTAAATCCGGAAATCCTGCTGCTGGATGAACCTACAGCCAATCTGGATATTGCCACCCGAAGGGAGATTATCCGGACTCTGGAGGATATGAAAGACGTAACCGATACCGTGATGATTGCTACCCATGATATGCAGCTTGTATGTGAGTGGGCTCAGCGCATTATTGTCCTTTGCGGCGGCAAGGTCATCGGTGATGGCACAAGGAATGAAATATTCGGCAATGAGCAGATTCGGGAAAGGACCGGAATACGTCCACCGGAAATCTTTTCTATGGGGCAGGAACTTTGCCCCCAGGCGTACTGCTATACTATTGATGAATTTGTTCAGACATTTGGAGGTGATTTTAATGGCAGGGTTCACAAAGAAGCTATCGGATAATTTATTTGACAAATTTTCTATGGATTTTCTGCGCAGTCAGGTATTGAAAAATGCCTATGGCAATGATGATACAGTGATCGCTCGCCTTGATCCGAGAATCCTTATTGTCTGGTATTTATTTTTTGGTCTGGTTCCCTGGTTTGCCAATGATCTGATATTTTTGCTGTTTTCCTTTATGATTGTTGTGGTGACTACCGTACTTGCACGAGTGGCCGGGCTTGTTCTGTTTTTGTTTTTACTCGGCGTATTTTCACAGACGGGATATCTGTTTGTTGCAACGCTGATTTTTGGAGGTAATGGGACGGCCATCGCTCCCTTGTTAGTGTTGACATTAAAGGTCGCCACTGTTTCTCTGGCGTCGATTACAGTATTTTCAGGTCTGGATCCGGACCGCCTTTCTAATGGCCTGATGTGGTTTAAATGTCCGGAACGCCTGTCATTTTCCATTTCTTATGCTTACCGTATGCTGCCGATGCTTATGGAAGAATTCCAGAGTGTGCTTTTGTCCTACCGTATGCGGGGCAATCCTCCCGACAGCGGGACATTTTTGGGAAAAATCCGGTATCTGATCTATCAGATTAAAGTGATTATCCATGCTTTTTATCCATTAATGCTGAATACGGCAAAACGGTCAAGAACAACAGTGGAGGCCCTGGAAATTAAAGGCTACCGCTATGCGGCGGTAAATAAAGACGTAAAAAAATTAAAATTAGCTTCCCTTAAAGTTACCTATGATGATATGATATTTCTGATAATTTCTTTTTTAATGATATGTATCAGCCTGTTCATATCCAGTATGGTCTAAAAGGGATATAGGAGGTAGATTATTTTGTATATGGATTTTCATACCCACGGAAAGCTGGCCAAAAAACTGCCTTTTTCCACGGTGTACACAGACTGGCTTTTTCGGGAAGCAAAAGATGCCGGCCTGGATGCCCTTTGCCTGACCGAGCATTTTAACACGCTTCAGTTTGAGGATTTGTACCGCTATATTTTGTCTGCAGGTGAGCGTGTGGGGGATAGTATTGTCCTTGAAAACGGACTGCGCGTTTTTCCGGGAATGGAGACAGATATTTGCGAGGGCGGCCATATTTTGTGCGTTGGTCCGGCAGAAGCTATTTTAGAGCTTAACCGATGTCTGGATCCTTACAAGGAAAAAGATAAATTTCTTCCCTTTTCAAAGTTGATGGATCTTTTTGAGGAGTATCCGGTAATTGTGGGAGCAGGACATCCTTTCAGAAAAGGAGAGCATATGTATATACCTCAGCTTCCAAAAGAACAGCTTGGGCGCCTTCATTTTATTGATCTGAACGGAAAAGATGTGGCGCTGGACAAAGAACGCACAGAGCGGCTCACCTGTCAGATGGCCCGGAATCTCGGAATTCCCGCTGTGGCTGGCAGCGATACCCACCAGGCGGTGCAGTACGGGTGTATACGGACAAGGTTTGAGCGGGATATGAGCCGTATAGAGGAAATTTATGACGCGATGAAAAAAGGCCAATATACCATTGACGTGCTGCCGGAGGCTGCTTTCCATGTGCGCACTGCCGGTCTTTTAAAACGTTCCCTGAAAGAAATTTATGCTCTGGGAGGCGATTATGTATCTGTGCTTGTGGCGGGAGAATCTATTTAGTATGCTAAAGATCTGTATCAGAGCTTTTAATAAGGAGGAGACGGGAAATGTCTTTTGATTTTTTGCCAGCAGACAATGAGTTTACGCGGGCAGACGCTCAGATTATGGAGTTTATCAGCGCACATCCCAATGAGTTTTTGCTGATGAATATGAGCCAGCTGGCCCGACAGCTTGGGGTATCCGACGCCACGGTGTCACGGTTCGCGCGCCACAGCGGGTTCGCGGATTTTAAAGAATTAAAAAGAGCTGTGATGCAGCAGCAAAATAATCAGTCGTCGCCGGCCCTTAAAATGGCTCAGACACTGATGAAGGATGAAGGAGGCTTTGGCCTTGCCGGGTGGCTGTCTTATCAACAGAGCTGCCTGCAAAAGACGCTGGAACATTTGGATGAGGATATTTTTGAAACTTCGGTTAAAGAGATCCTCTCGGCCCGGCATATATATATTCACGCTAAGAGCGCCTCTGCATCAGTGGGGCAGCTTCTTATGTTTCGCCTGCGCCGTCTGGGGCTGCCTGTCAGTATGCTGCCCTCCGGTGGATCGGAGATCTGGGAAGGACTTGCCCTGGCAGGGGAAGGCGATCTGATTATTATGTTCAGTTTTTCAAAAGTATCCCGGGAAGGGGTTATGATTTTAAATCAGTCCAGGGAGTCTGGTTATAAAACCCTGGCTTTTACAAGCCGCCTATATGTGCCGGCCGGACAGCGGGCGGATATGAATCTTTTTGTTTACCGCGGGGAAGAAAACGAGTACCATTCCATGGCGGCTCCAGCCGCAGTTGTGGATGCCCTGGCTGTGGCCGCAGCCAGAGAGCTTGGGCCTGATTCAGTCAAACGCCTGGACCGTCTCCATGAATTAAAAAAGAAATATTAAAATTTAATAATTATTCGACATTTTTCCTGTTGATTTTATTTCAAGAAATGATATGATAAAACACAAAGTCAATGACAGCTTGTAGCCGTCGGGCGTTCCGGTCCTGGAGAGCAGGGAGGTCTGATATGTTTACAAGTATTTACAGCGGAGCTGTCTGCGGCATTGAAGGGCAGCTTGTCAGTGTGGAAGCGGATATCAGCGATGGATTTCCATCTTACTGTCTTGTGGGCTACCTGGCTTCTGAGGTCAAGGAGGCTAGGGAGCGCGTAGCCGCCGCTTTGAAAAATTCCGGCTACCGTATGCCTGCGAAGAAGATCATTATTAATTTGTCCCCGGCAGGGATGCGCAAGCAAGGGACTGCCTACGATCTCCCCATTGCCCTGGCGCTTTTGGGGTCTCTGGGGATTATTCCCAGGAACCGGCTGGCCCATGTTTTTGCAGTAGGCGAATTAAGTCTGGACGGCAGCCTGAAACCTGTCAAGGGAGTTCTCTCGCTGGTTCTTATGGCGGGGAAGTCTGGTATTACCCGGTGTCTGGTGCCGGAGGAAAATGTGGCGGAGGCGGAGCTGGCCAGGGACCAATGGACCCATTTGCCGGAGATCATTGGTTTATCTGACCTGAACGCCGCATGTATTTATCTTTGTCAGGGGATGTCTTTGCCTTCTGATTGCAATAACAGATCAATTCTTAGAAACAATTCTGATAGTGAAAATCAAAGTATCATCAAAGATTCCACAGGAATAACAGTTTTAAAAAAACAAAAAAATTGGGTGGATTTTTCTCAGATTATTGGCCAGGAACCTCTAAAGCGGGCGATCATGGCGGCGATTGCCGGTATGCATCACCTTCTTATGATCGGTCCGCCGGGAAGCGGTAAGTCTATGAGCGCCCAGGCTGTCCGCGGGATATTGCCGCCGATGACCCACAGCGAGCAGTTGGAAGTCACTCAGTTGTACAGTGTGGCAGGCCTTCTTGAAAACGAGGGGCGTCTTATAGAACACCGGCCCTTTCGCAGTCCTCACCACACGGTGCCTGTTAAGACGATGACTGGAGGCGGCGCCATCCCTGTTCCCGGGGAGATCAGCCTGGCTCATCGTGGGGTTCTCTTTTTAGATGAGCTGGCGGAGTTTTCCCCATCGACTCTGGAAGTACTGCGCCAGCCTTTGGAGGAAGGGATTATTACCATCAACCGGCTTCATGGCAGTTTTGTGTTTCCCGCCAGCTTTATGCTCATTGCCGCCATGAATCCTTGTAAGTGCGGATATTTTCCGGATCGGTCTAAGTGCAGGTGTTCATCCCAGGAGGTTTACCGGTATCTTCACCGGATCAGCCGGCCGCTGTGGAACAGGATCGACCTGTGCGTGGAAGTTCATCCTCCGGTAGAACCCGGGAATGGATACAGTCACCTATTAAATAGGAAGAAACAGGAAAATACGGGCACGGCTGCAGGAGAAACAGCGCTGGACTCACGGAGTATGTCCGGGATTATCCTCAGAACAAGAGAGATCCAGGAGGAGCGCTTTAAGGGGCTGGGGATCTTCTACAATTCCCATATGTCGGCGGAGATGATAGAGCGATACTGCTTTTCCGACGCCCACATCCGTTCATACGCGGGAAAACTGGCGGACGCTCTGGAACTGAATATGCGCGGACTTCACAAGCTGATGAAAGTGGCGCGCACTATCGCGGATCTTGGCGGGGAGGAGCGGATTTTGGAAGAGCATGTGGATGAGGCTGCAACCTACCGTATGGTTGAACAGTCCTACTGGGAACTTTAGAAAATAGAAGATAAAAGGGGAGGGAAAAGATATGGCGGCAAAGGAACTGCTGGCAAAAGAGCTGCTTGAAAAGAATGCAAAGTTATATTTGAAGCTGTGCTGCTACTGGCTGTGCAGCCTTATTGAGTTTGGGATCGTCGGATTGTCAAAATTTGTAGAAGTCTGCGGCGGTATTGAACATGTTTTTTCTGTGAAGGATGAGCAGATTTCCGCTTCCGGGGAAATCCCTTACAAATTAAAAAGAGAGATTCTCAAAACAAGAGATATATCTGTCATTGAGAGAGAATATAATAAGTTATCAGAAAGAGGCATTTCATTTGTAGGCTGTATGGATGAGGATTTTCCGGAAAAATTAAAATATATAGCCAACTGCCCTTTCGGACTTTTTTATAAAGGCGTCCTGCCCGACCCGGATAAAAAGACGGTGGCCATTGTAGGCGCCAGAAACCCGTCGCCCTTTGGCCTGGAGACGGCCCGGCATTTTGGGGAGGTTCTGGCTTATGCCGGAGTGCAGGTCATCAGCGGGCTGGCTCTGGGAATTGACGGACGGGCCCACGCCGGGGCTCTTGAGGCCGGCCACAAGACATGGGGGATTTTGGGCTGCGGTGTGAATATTTGCTATCCCCAGGAAAATATACAGCTTTTTGAACAGATGAAAACTCAGGGAGGGATCATCTCAGAGTTTAAACCGGGGCAGCGGCCTCTGTTCTGGCATTTTCCCTTCAGAAACCGTATCATCAGCGGCCTTTCCGATGGGATTGTTGTGGTGGAGGCACGGAAAAAAAGCGGCTCTCTCATCACAGCGGGATTTGGCCTGGAGCAGGGGAAGGATATTTTCGCGGTTCCTGGGCGGCCGGTGGACGAGCTTTCAGAGGGGTGCAATAGTCTGATTTTGGATGGTGCGACGATGGTGACAGGACCTGAGGACATTTTAGAGGACTATAAAATTTCTGTAAAACTTCCGGTGAAAAATAAGTTTGTGCTTGATAATTTAGAAAAATTGGTGTATCCTAGCTTGTGTTTAGATGCCAAAAGCATTGAACAGATTGCGTATGAAGCGCGGCTTGATTATACACACACTGCGAAAGCGCTGCTTTCCCTTAGTGTGAAGGGATGCGCCCGTCAAGTCGGCAAGAATTATTATATAAAGAAACTGTGATCTTCCGAAAGCGGCCAGGCCGAAGGGAGAAGGTCCGGACGAAATTTTTTGGAGGAATGGTAATGGCAAAATATCTGGTCATTGTTGAATCCCCGGCGAAAGCAAAAACCATCAATAAATTTCTGGGGGCAAATTATACAGTCGTAGCTTCCAACGGTCATGTCCGTGATCTGCCTAAAAGTCAGATGGGAATTGATATCGAACATGATTTTGAACCTAAATATATAACGATCCGCGGCAAGGGCGATGTTCTCGCTATGCTGAGAAAGGAAGTAAAAAAAGCAGACAAAGTTTATCTGGCAACCGACCCCGACCGGGAGGGAGAGGCGATTTCATGGCACCTTGCTTACGCCTTAAAGCTGGATGAAAAGGCCACCAACCGCATAACGTTTAACGAGATCACAAAGACGGCGGTGAAAAATTCCCTGAAACATGCCCGCAAGATCAATATGAATCTTGTGGACGCCCAGCAGGCCCGGAGAATTTTAGATCGGATGGTGGGCTACAGCATCAGTCCCCTGCTGTGGGCGAAAGTGAAGCGGGGACTGAGCGCGGGCCGTGTCCAGTCGGTAGCTCTGCGGATCATCTGCGACCGGGAAAAGGAGATCGAATCTTTTATACCGCAGGAATACTGGACTTTGGATGTCCTTTTAAAAGTCGATGGGGATACAAAACCCCTGCAGGCGAAATATGTGGGAGATATCCACGGCAATAAGGAGATCCACTCTAAAGAGGAGATGGATAAGATTATTGAAAGTCTGGAGAACGCTCAGTATGAGATCAGGGAAATCAAGGTAGGTGAGCGGAGCAAAAAATCTCCCCTTCCCTTTACAACAAGTACATTGCAGCAGGAGGCGTCAAAGCAGCTTAATTTTTCCACACAGAAGACGATGCGTCTCGCTCAGCAGCTTTATGAGGGCGTGGATATTGAAGGGGAAGGCTCTGTGGGCCTGATCACCTATCTCCGTACCGACTCTACCCGTATCTCGGAAGAAGCGGACGCTAATGTGAAAAAATATATTGATAAAACTTACGGCGCCGATTATGTGGTTCAGGGAACTAAAACCGGAAAGGATAATAAAAAGATCCAGGACGCCCATGAGGCGATTCGCCCCACATACCTGACTATGACGCCGGTAAAGGTGAAAGAGTCCCTGTCAAGAGATCAGTTCCGCCTCTATCAGCTAATCTGGAACCGTTTTCTGGCCAGCCGCATGACAGACGCTGTCTATGAGACGACATCTGTAAAGATTCAGGCCGGCGACCACC
This sequence comes from Catenibacillus scindens, assembly GCF_014202115.1. Classification (GTDB taxonomy): domain Bacteria; phylum Bacillota; class Clostridia; order Lachnospirales; family Lachnospiraceae; genus Catenibacillus; species Catenibacillus scindens. The sequence goes on along the minus strand of NZ_JACHFW010000004.1, from coordinate 30,450 downwards.
TGTTCAGCGTGGCCGCCTCTAAGATTAAGTTTGACGGTTATCTCTCTGTGTACCGTCAGGAGGAGGATAAAGTTGAAAAGAATGTCCTCTCCAAAAAACTGACCAAAGAAAGCAAACTGACATTTGTCGATTACGAGGAAAAGCAGCATTTTACCCAGCCGCCGGCCCATTTTACAGAGGCATCCCTTGTAAAAACTCTTGAAGAACTGGGAATCGGACGTCCCAGCACCTATGCGCCAACCATCACTACTATTATTGCCCGGCGATATATTGCCAAAGAAAATAAAAATCTTTACGTTACAGAACTTGGCGAGATCGTCAATAAGATCATGGTGGAAGCTTTTTCCAGTATTGTGGATGTGGCATTTACAGCCAATCTTGAGTTCCTCCTGGATAAGATCGAGGAGGGGACGATCAGTTATAAGACAGTCATCCGAAACTTTTATCCGGATCTCAAGGAAGCGGTGGATCACGCCCAGGAAGAGTTGGAGCAGGTGAAGATCGAGGATGAGGTTTCCGATGTGATCTGCGATCAGTGCGGCAGAAATATGGTTATCAAGTACGGCCCTCACGGCAAGTTTCTGGCGTGCCCCGGTTTCCCGGAATGCCGCAACACAAAGACTTATTTTGAAAAGATCGGCGTTAAATGTCCCAAATGCGGCGGGGATATTGTCATCCGAAAGACACAGAAGGGCCGGAAGTATTATGGATGTGAGAATAATCCGGACTGCGACTTTATGACGTGGCAGCGCCCGTCAGACAAGCGATGCCCTGAGTGCGGCGAAGTGCTTGTCTACAAAGGCAGCAAGCTTGTATGTCTTAATCAGCAGTGCGGTTACGTTGAAAATATAAAATCCGACGAGGCCCGGCAGAACGCAGGATGATCTCAGTCAAATCCTTAAAGATTCAGGGCAATGCCGCAGCGGCATTGCCTTTTTTTCAGGCAGAGAACCATGGAAATGAATAATTATGCATATGAGCTGCCCGACAAATGGGCATGAGATACAGATTGCTCCCAAAAGTCATAAAATTTCATGTAATCATGAAATTTATAACCTTTTGTCATTTGTCTCATATATATTGTATTAGTTGTCTTAATTTCATCAGTTGTCAATAAATTTTGATTAAAATAAACTTTTTTTTCGGATAGCCCTTGTGACTTTCCAGAAATTGTGTTAAAATAATATGAACCTAAAGACTATTTGCATAATTGGATGTATATAATTTAAAAAGTTAGACAGTTCAGGAGGTAGCACATGGGTGTACAACTGCTTGATAAGACAAGAAAAATAAACAAATTGCTTCACAATAACAACTCAAATATGGTTGTGTTTAATGATATCTGCGAAGTCCTCAGTGAGATTCTGGAATCCAATATTCTTGTGATCAGCAAAAAAGGAAAAGTCCTTGGTATTAAAGAACGCGCCGGTATCACTGTGATCCACGAACTGATCTGTGACAATGTGGGAGAGCATATAGATACCCTTTTAAATGAACGTCTGTTAAGTATTTTGTCTACAAAGGAAAATGTTAATCTGATCACTTTAGGTTTTACAGGCGATGGGGTTTCAAAATACGAAGCCATTGTTACGCCTATTGATATCGCGGGGGAACGGCTGGGAACGCTGTTTATCTACCGTGACAGCACTCCCTACGAAATTGACGATATTATTCTCAGCGAGTATGGAACAACCGTTGTAGGACTTGAAATGCTTCGCTCTGTCAACGAGGAGAATGCGGAAGAAACGCGAAAAATTCAGATTGTGCGGTCTGCCATCAGCACTTTATCTTTTTCGGAGCTGGAGGCCATTCAGCATATTTTTGAGGAACTTGACGGAAATGAAGGAATCCTTGTTGCCAGCAAGATCGCGGACCGGGTGGGGATTACCCGCTCAGTGATCGTCAACGCTCTGCGCAAGTTTGAGAGCGCCGGGGTTATTGAGTCCCGCTCATCGGGGATGAAGGGCACATATATTAAAGTGCTGAATGATGTGGTCTTCGATGAATTGAAAAAACTGAAATAAGCGTAAGAAAAGGCTTGCTTAATGCGGGCCTTTTATGCTATAATCTTTTCGGTAAAAATTAACACGCAGGTCGATTTTGCGGAAAGGTGCCGCCGTTTCGGAGGAAAGGGCGGTTTCCGGAAAAGATGAAATCTGCGGAAGTATAAACCAGGAGGTATATCATGAGTGTTATTTCAATGAAACAGTTACTTGAAGCCGGTGTGCATTTCGGCCATCAGACAAGAAGATGGAACCCTAAGATGGCTCCATACATCTACACAGAAAGAAATGGTATCTACATTATCGACTTACAGAAATCTGTAGGTATGGTTGACGATGCTTACAACGCTATCAAAGATATCGTTGCTGACGGCGGCAAGATCCTTTTCGTTGGTACAAAGAAACAGGCTCAGGACGCTATCAAGACAGAGGCTGAGCGCTGTGGCATGTATTATGTAAACCAGAGATGGTTAGGCGGTATGCTGACAAACTTCAAGACAATCCAGAGCCGTATTGAGAGACTGAAAGAGATCGAAGCTATGGCAGAGGACGGAACATTTGATGTTCTTCCTAAGAAAGAAGTTACAGCATTAAAGAAAGAATGGGAAAAACTGGAGAAGAACCTTGGCGGTATCAAAGATATGAAGAAAGCTCCGGATGCGATCTTCGTTGTTGATCCGAGAAAAGAGAGAATCTGCGTTCAGGAAGCTCATATCTTAGGTATTCCATTAATCGGTATTGCGGATACAAACTGTGACCCCGAAGAACTCGATTATGTCATCCCAGGTAATGATGACGCTATCAGAGCTGTCAAACTGATTGTTTCCAAGATGGCTGACGCTGTTATTGAGGCTAACCAGGGCGAGCAGTATGACGAGGGTACATCTGAGGGAGAGGCTGTTGAAGCTGAATCCGAAGAAGAAGTTGTAGAAGAAGCTTAAAACAATTATTTATTTGGAGGAATTAATCATGGCAATTACAGCAGCAATGGTAAAAGAACTCAGAGAATCAACTGGCGCTGGTATGATGGACTGCAAAAAGGCCCTCACTGAGACCAACGGCGATATGGAAAAAGCTGTAGAGTTTTTAAGAGAAAAAGGTCTTGCAGCTATGGCTAAAAAGGCTAACAGAATCGCGGCTGAAGGTATCGTTGCGATCAAAGCCTGTGACTGCGGAAAAGCAGCAGCGATCGTTGAAGTTAACTCTGAGACAGACTTCGTTGCCAAAAATGCGGATTTCCAGGCATATGTGGCAAAAGTTGCAGCTCAGGCACTTGATACAAAGGCTGAAACTCTTGAAGCATTTATGGCAGAACCATGGGCTGAGGATACATCTCTTACTGTAGAGCAGGCACTTTCCCAGAAGATCGCAGTTATCGGCGAAAAGTTAAGCATCCGCAGATTCCAGAAAGTATCCATTGACAACGGTATTGTTGCATCTTACATCCATGCCGGCGGTAAGATCGGTGTTGTTGTAGCTCTTGAGACAGATTCCGACAGCGAAGCTGTAAAAGAGTGCGGCAAGAACGTAGCAATGCAGGTTGCCGCTTTAAATCCGAAATATGTGGACAGAAGCGAAGTTCCCGCAGATTTCATTGAAAGCGAAAAAGAAATCTTAAAGGCAGCCGCTAAAAATGAAAATCCGGACAAGCCGGACAACATTATTGAGAAGATGATTATCGGCCGTCTCAACAAAGAGCTGAAAGAAGTTTGTCTTGTTGACCAGGCTTATGTAAAAGACGGTGATCTCACTGTTCAGAAATACGTGGACAGCGTTGCCAAAGAAGTTGGCACTTCCATTAAGATCAAATCCTTCGTTCGTTTCGAGACCGGTGAAGGTATGGAAAAACGCGAGGACGATTTCGCTGCTGAGGTAGCTAAGCAGGCAGGAATGTAATTTCCTAAAGTAAAAGGTGCAAAAAGCCCTTGAAAATCCCGTAAGACGGGCATTTTCAAGGGCTTTTTTGCGTTTTAGTAATTGGATTTCAGAGGCACCAGATGTTGGGGTCAAAAGGTCTTTTGACCCTGGCATCTTATCAAGTAAAAATTGTGAATAAGTTGCAAACAGTCAAGCGGTGTCGAGAGTTTAATATAGATGAAATAACTATTTTGTATAATTTGGGGGAAAGTACAAATACACGAGAAGATTGCATTGTAGGAGTTTATTTACTTTTAGGGACACAGTAAGCTGCTGAAATTCACTTTGCCAAACTAACAGAGGAGGAACAAAAAAATTTTAAAGAATTTCCAATATATCATTTTTGGAAAACAGATGCAGAAGATTTATTTAATTACTTCCTCAAGAATGATAAATATGAAATGAAACAGGGAAAAGAATCAGGAGGATTTGCTCCAAACTGGATTGGACAGTTTTACGCGCTGTTTCAATGGATATATAAAATGTCCAGTAAGGAAGTTGTTAAACTTCTTCCAGTTGAATTTATGTTTGAAGCATATCCTGGTTTACATGATCTTGATCTGCAGGTGGCTGTCTGTAAAATGGGAGAGCAGTGTGGACTTAATATGCGGTAAAGCTGCTGATAGCTATAGGAGGAGAAATATGATCTGCTTTCATAATCCTGAAGAAGAGAATGGTTATTTGAGTAACTGGTATTTAACTGAATTTACAGTTGGCGGTGTCACATTTTCGTCAATGGAACAATATATGATGTACGAAAAAGCATTGCTGTTTCAAGATCAGGAGACAGCAAGAAAAATATTGCAGACAGATAATGCGGCGGAAATAAAAGCATTAGGCAGAGCTGTACAGCATTTTGATGATAAGATCTGGATAAAGGTAAGAGAAGAAATTGTTCGCAGAGGCGTACGCGAAAAATTTCGTCAGAATCCTGAACTTTCTGAAAAACTGGAGAAGACAGGTAAAGAAATAATTGCGGAATGCGCTGTAAAAGACAGAATCTGGGGAATTGGTCTTTCTATGAAAGATGAGAACAGATTCTGCATTGATAAATGGAGAGGGCAAAATCTGTTGGGTAAAATTTTGATGCAAGTTAGAGATGATATCAGGCATCAAGCGTCTTGACAAAAGAAGGTGAATCTGTGGAGGATGCCAAGGCAAGACTGGCTGAGGAACAAAAGGCAAGAGAGGAAGAAATGCGGCGTCTGGAAAGGCCGGCGGCAAAAATAAAGAAGTAAATTTGTCTGATCTCCTTTGAATGAAATTGATGAATGGTGTAAAAATAAGACAGGAAAGAGATGAGCGGAATCTGATCTTTCCTGTCTTTTTATGTACCTGTCGGTTTGCAATTATTCTGCGATGCCGGTAAGATTCTTCAGCTTATATTGAGAATCGTCGTGATTACGTCTGAATAGTCGCACAAATTTAGATAATTTCGCAAAGTAAAATACTTTACGAAGTACATTATATATAAACAACTCTAAATTGTCAAATTCTTTTGGCCTGTCAGCAGGTATTTTCTTATTCTGCAACAGGGTTTCTATGACTAAATATTTTGAATCATAAAACTGCGTTGCCGATCTGACATAACTTTTCAATTTGATTCCGTTTCAGCTCTATGGAGGAGTGGACATATCGGTTTAATGTAATATTCACATTTGAGTGTCCTAGAATTTCGCTGAGAGATTTCACATCCATATCCATTTCAACGCACCGGGTGGCAAAGGTATGGCGCAGTGTGTGGAAGTTCCGATAAGGAAGCCCGCACTGGTGAAGCAGAGACTTGTAGTGAAGCTGGTAGGATCGTGGGTCGAGGAAAATCCTTGCCTGGCTGTCGATCACACAAGCCGCAGGCTCAGCCTGGGATTTGTGTGAAAACAAATAGGGCAGCAGGCGGGAAGCAATAGGAATGTCCCGTATGGCAGACTGTGTTTTTGGCGATCCGATAAAAATATGTGTCCCTAGCATATCTTTGGCGTAGATCCGCTGTACCGTCTTTTCGATATGAAATACCTTTCGTTCAACATCCACATTGTTCCATGTCAGGGCACATATCTCTCCAAGGCGCATCCCTGTGTAAAGGCAGATCAAAATTCCAAGTTTCTGAGGCGTGATATCCAAAATAAGATAATTTTCAAGAACTTTCTGCTCTTCAACGGTGAAAATCTGCACAGGCTTACTGATATTGGAATAATGCCATTTCAGCAGAGGTTGTCTTTTCACATTGTAGACCGTGTCCCCGTATTTACACACGCTGTTGACGACGGACATAATATCTTTCACTGTTTTCTCCGAAAGCCCGCCCCGCCCGTCGGAACGGCCTTTTTCTAACTTTTCTGTAATAAAAGTTGAAATCACCGTCTGGTTAATGTTTTCCGCAGATATCCCGGAAAAATAGGGCTCAATGTGTTTTTTTGCAAGTCTAAGATAACAGGAATATGTGGATGGCTTTACCTGGGCCTCCATATATTTCAGCCATTCATTTAATAATTTTACAAAATTCATTTAATCTCCTCCTCATTTCACAAAGTATTTTACTTTGCGATAGATGACATAAAAAGTGGCTAAATGTGACTAAAGATAATGTTATTATGACTGTTTTTGTGACATTGTGAGAGCTTATTTTGCGATTTACAGGGAAATAAGAGAAATCGTTCAGATGGCTGGACTGTTGCAGATGAAGCGCAGAATAAAACAAACAAGTGACGGGATGAATCTATGAGTTATGAAAAAAGCAATCAGTGGGTCAAGCATATTGATTTTATTTTGTTTGATCTGATCTGCATTGAACTATCTTTATTTTTGTCAATTCTGCTGACGTCAGGAGCCGCCAATCTTATGGGCGGACGCTGGCATATCTTTCTGGAAATGCCGATCCTGTTTGTCTGCTGTGTTTTTTTTGCGGAACCTTACTCCGGAATTTTAAGGCGGGGATATTTACAGGAATTAAAGACGGTGATCATTAACAGTATACTTCTTGTGATCGTGCTGCTTGTTTACCAGTACGCGGTGCGGCCGGAGGATAACTATAGCCGGATGATACTTTTGATCTACCTGATTTTCGACATTGTTTTGTCTTATGTCTGCCATGTGCTGAGAAAACGCAGGATACGGCAAAGGACAAGCGCTCCGGATAAGGGGCGGATGCTCCTGCTGGCAGTTCATGGGCGCTGCGCAAAAAAATGTGTGGAGCGGCTTTTGAAAAATCCTTACGGCATGGTAAAACTGTGCGGGATCATTGTTCTGGATGGAACCTATGACGGAATCAAAGAGATTCTGGGTGTTCCTGTGTCAGGAAATGAAGAAAATCTTCTGGAATATTGCCGTTCAAATGTGGTAGATGACATTTTATTTTATGACGCCGGGCAGGAATTGAAAAAATACGAGGAGACGCTGCTGAATATGGGGATTTGTGTTCACTGCAGCGTTGTGCAGATTGAAGATAATTTTCTCAACTATCAGGTAAACACTATTAACGGCATTATGACCCTGTCCCGAAGCATTGCGCCCACTGCCCTGTGGCAGAGAGCCGCAAAGCGAGGGATGGATATTGCCGGAGGGTGCGTGGGATGTCTGATCACACTGCTTCTGGCGGTGTTTGTGGCGCCGGTTATTAAGATCCAGGCGCCGGGACCAGTATTTTTCTCTCAGATCCGCGTGGGAAAAAACGGGCGGCAATTTAAAATTTATAAATTCCGCTCCATGTATGCCGACGCGGAAGCGCGGAAAAAAGAACTGATGGCAAAAAATAAAATGAAAGGCTTTATGTTTAAAATCGACGATGATCCAAGAATCTTTCCTTTTGGAAAATTTTTGCGAAATACGAGCCTGGATGAATTTCCACAGTTTTTTAACGTGCTGCGAGGGGATATGTCCTTGTGCGGTACAAGGCCGCCTACGCTGGATGAGTATGTTCAGTATGAGCCTCATCATAAAAGCCGTCTGGCCATGCGTCCGGGGATTACAGGACTGTGGCAGGTCAGCGGGCGCAGCGAGATCACAGATTTTGAGGAAGTTGTCCGACTGGACAATGAATACATACGCAACTGGTGTCTGAGCCTTGATATAAAGATACTGCTGAAAACAGTGTTAGTCGTATTTCGGCGCAAAGGATCAGTGTAAAACATCTTTTGTGAAAAAACTGTTCGGCTGCAGGCCGAATGTTTACAAAAAGTTACTATTCACAGTCGATTTGAAGCAGATACACAGATTCGTCGAGCTTGCCCGTAAGAAGATGGGTACCTGCTGTAAATCAGACTGCGAATAGTAACTACAAAAATTCGGGAGCGATGCAAATGCGATTGATCAGAGTCCTTGTAGTGATATTTTTAGTTGTTGCTATTGGTCTGTATGGCGCCGGGGGGTTTAAGGAAAACAGAGACGCCGATCCGACGCTGCCTTCCATGAGCAGCGACAGGGATATCCTTGAAGTGACTACAGACTACACCCAGGAGGATCTTCTTGAAGGATTAAGCGCCTGGGATGAACGGGACGGTGACCTGACAGAAGATATACTTGTCGGTGATTTTTCTCAGTTTATCCAGCCCGGTCTGTGCAATTTAAGTTATGTGGTGTTTGATTCATCCAATCAGGCAGCCACATTAAGCCGCCAGGTGCAATTTACCGATTACCAGTCCCCAAAGCTGACTTTAAGTCAGCCGCTGGTCTTTACAGTGGGTGATGACGCCTCTGTTACGGGCCTGGTCGGGGCCACAGATATGCTGGACGGGGATCTGTCATCCCTTGTACTGGAAACCGGTTCTGATATTAATACCCAGGAGGCGGGAACATACCATGTTGATGTGGAAGTTACCAACAGTTTTGGCGATGTGGAGGAGCAATCCCTTCCGGTCCATGTAGTGGAACCGGGATATCAGGCCCTTTCCATTGAGCTGACATCTTACATAGCCTATATTTTGGCCGGGGAAACTTTTGATCCCGGAGATTATATTCAAAGTCTGGAAAATGTGTCCGGAACCTTTCTGGATAGCGGGCTAATCCAGACCGAGTCTTCTGTAGATACACAGACGCCGGGATGCTATGAAGTTCACTATTACGCGGAAAACGACGCCGGACAGTGGGGCGAAACCTGGCTGACCGTTATTGTGAGAGATTAGAAGGAGGGTCTTATGGGTGAAAACAGAGAGTTTCGGCTGGACGAGATCAGCCTGAGAAGTATATTCAAAGACCTGCTGAAAAATCTATGGGTCATAGCGGCGGCAGCGGCGGCGGCCTGGCTGTCAGTCACCGGCGTAGAAAAGCTGACCTATGTCCCACAGTATACAGCCACAGCCACACTGGCAGTGAACACCACATCCAGCAGCAGTGCTTACACATCCCTGAGCCTGACTAGCCAGATGGCCGGGGTTTTCGGCGAGATCTTTGGCAGCAGTGTGCTGGAAAACCGGATCTGTGAAGATCTTGGAGTGGACCATATTGACGGTGAGATCACAGCCACGGTCATTGAGGAGACAAACCTGATCAATTTAAGCGTCACTTCTGGTGATCCAAAACAGGCTTATTTGATCATAACATCAGCGTTAGATAATTACAATACAGTTTCAGAATACCTGTTTACCAACGCGGTCCTGCGCATAGTCCGGGAACCGTCGGTACCCTTTGGCCCTTCCAATACACTGGACATGAGCCGGATCAGGAATCTTGCCATGGCCGCAGGAGCGGGGACCGTTATTTTGATTATCGCCGGACTTTCAGCGCTGCGCTTCACTGTAAAAACCAGGACAGGGGCACACAGAAACCTTGATGGGAAGATTCTTGGCATCATTTCCTATGAGCGCAAGTTTTTTACATGGAAAGAGCTTTTTAGGAAAAAGAAAAGATCTCTGTTGATCTCTTCTTTAACAGTCAGCATGGATTTCGCGGAAAGCCTGCGCAAGGCGGCTTCCCGCCTGGAACATCATATGCGCCAGCGCCGCCAGCAGGTTCTTCTTGTGGCCAGTGTCTCGGAAAATGAAGGAAAATCTTCTGTGGCCGCAAACCTTGCCCTGGCGTTATCTGAAAAGGGAAAGAAAGTGATCCTTATAGACTGCGACTTAAAAAAGCCGGCCCAGTACCGGATTTTTGACCGTCCGTCTGCCGTTAAAGGATGGCTGGGGGATTATCTCCAGGAAAAATGTCAGGCTAACGATCTTTTATCCTATAACCGGAAAGACCACTTTTTCTCTGTATTTCAAAACACAGGGATGGAAAATTCAGCAAGCCTGCTGTCATCAGACCGGATGAAAAAGTTCCTCACCGCCTGCTGCGGCATGGTGGACTATGTCATTGTGGACACGCCGCCCATGGCTGCCTGCTCTGACGCTGAACTTCTCATGGGGCTGTCGGATGTGGCCGTTCTGGTCGTGCGCCAGGACTGGAGCGATGTGCGGGCCATTAACGACTCCGCCGATGCTATCCGGCGCAGCGGCATTGATTTCGCGGGATTTGTGCTGAACGCCTTCCAGAAGGATTTCGTCATCGGACATTCTGCGGGAGCAGGTTACGGCAGTTACCATAAATATAGAGGACAGGAAGGCGGTGGGGAACTTGGCTGATGAAAACAGAGTGCGCACAGAGGCGGAAGATGATGTCATTGACCTTGGCGCCCTGATCTTTGCCTTTTGGCGGATCTTTAAAGTCTTTTGGTGGATCATCCCCATACTGGCAGTTGTTGGGGCTGCGGCAGGCTATATAAAAAACGCCGCCTCCTATTATCCCATGTACCGCTCCACCGCGTCTTTTACAGTTGTGACAGCCAGCGGCAGCAGCGACGGCTTCAGTTTTTACTATGACAACCTGACTGCCGGGCAGCTTGCCGCCACATTTCCATACATATTGAGCAGCAGTCTTTTAAGCGACGCTATTAAAGAAGATCTTGGGGTGGATGTGGTCAACGGAAGTATCTCTGCCCAGGTTGTTTCAGACTCCAACCTGATCACTATGTCGGTGACAAGCAGCAGCCCCTCCGATGCGAAAGCTATCCTGGAATCGGTGATCCGGGTATATCCAAGCGTCTCCCGGTTTGTTATCGGAGCCACCCGGTTTAACATGATCGAGGAGCCGGAGGAACCGACCCAACCTTACAACACCCCGGATTATACCCAGGTTATGGCTAAATGGGGACTGGCGGGAGCCGCTGCAGGCATTGTTTTTTTACTTGCCGCAGCCTTTTTTAAGAAAACTGTCCAAAAACCGGAAGAGCTGAGTACATCCATAAGTCTTCAGTGTCTTGGCGATATTCCGGAAGTCCGTTTTAAGGCCCGTGGAAAACAAACCCGCCGGGAAATTTCCTGCCAGAGCAGCCAGACACCCCAGAATTTCAAAGAGGCTGTGCGCAGCCTGTGGGTTCGTCTTGAGAGGGAGCTGGTTAAAGACAAAGGAAAAGTTCTTCTTATTACAAGTACTGTTTCCGGGGAGGGCAAGTCGGTCATCGCCAGGAACCTGGCCCTGACAGCGGCCTCCAACGGCAAAAAAGTATTGCTCATGGACGGGGATTTTCGCAAAAAAGAAAAAGCCCCCCTTCATGGGGATGTTCACGATCATGGACTGGCAGATGTGATTTCCGGAAAGACAGCTCTTGAAAAAGCCATTTTCCGGGATAAGGAAAGCGGAGTCTACACCATGGCCGCAGGCCGTGTCTCTGGCCGGATCATCCGGCTTTTGGGAAGTAAGACGATGGGAACAATTTTTACCACCTGCAAAAAGACCATGGATCTGATCATTATTGACGCGCCGCCCTGTGATCTGTTTTCCGACGCCTCTGTCCTGGCAGACCATGCGGACAGCATTTTATATATTACTCGCTATGATTTCATTCAGAAGCGCCGCGTCTTAGACGGCGTCAGCGCCATGGAAGATACCGGCGTTCCCATTCTAGGCTATGTATTTAACAGTGTGCCTGTCCATCACAACGGCTACGGCTATTACGGTTACGGCCGGTATGGCTATGGTTACTACGGTTACGGGAAATACGGCTATGGCAAGTATGGCTATGGGAAATATGGTGAGAACCATGATTGATCTTCATGCCCACATTCTTCCAGGACTTGACGATGGCTCTCACTCATGGGAGGACAGTCTTGAGATGGCCGCTCAGGCTGTGGACTGCGGGGTGGAAGGCATCGCTGCCACGACCCACGCCAATCTTCCGGGAAATGCCCGTGCCGAAGAAAAAGCCAGTTATTTAAGGGCTCTGGAACAGTTTAGCTGGCTCCTCGACTCCGAGGATATGGAGCTTAACCTTTATCCCGGCATGGAAATTTTCGCCCAGGGGGCCTATATTGAGCGGCTTCAAAACCGGGAGCTGCTCACCATCAATAATACCGCCTATGTCCTTGTGGAATTTCCCATGGACGGCCCGGCAAGAGATATTTATATCGGCATTGACCGGCTGCGCCGTATCGGACTGTACCCGGTTCTGGCCCACCCGGAGCGCTATGCCTGTGTCCAGGAAGTCCCGGCTCATGTCCGGGAATGGAGGGAGATGGACGCGGTGATCCAGATGAACAAAGGGAGCATTCTTGGAAGTTTTGGCCGGGGCGTTCAAAAGACGGCTCATTATCTTCTCACCCGCCGAATGGTGGACGTGGCTGCCTCCGATGCTCACAGCCCGTGGCGGCGGACGACAAATCTGGAACTTTTGTTCCAAATACTGGCCCAAAATTATGGAACGTCCTGCCCAAGGCTGCTGCTTTATAAAAATCCGGAACAGATCGTCCGGGGAAAGAAAATTTTCAGGCCGTCATCCGGCGATCTCTGATGGCGGAATTGTTACTGTTTTAGGAAAGGACAGATGTTTTATGTTAACTGAAGATCAGAAAGTGGTTTTGTATCTGTTTAAATGCGCCCTCCACGGCCAGAAAGCAGATCCCCGCCGGTTAAAAACTGAATATTCGTCATTTTCCTGGACGACCGTTATGGAGATCGCCCGGTCCCACAACATCCTCCCCGTGATCTTTTCAGTATCCGAGGATGTGGCCGACTTTGTCCGCCATCCGGATTTTCCAAAGCTGACCCGTCAGGTCATGTCCATGGTGGCCGGTCAGATCCAGAGAAATCAGGCCCTCCTTGAACTCTATCGGGCTTTCGGAAAAGCGCAGGTGCCCCTCCCGCTGGTGATGAAAGGCATTGTCTGCCGGGAGCTGTACGGCGATTACGCCGATTACCGCCCCTCCAGCGATGAAGATCTGCTGGTGGCAAGGGAAGATTTCTTTGCCGTGGCCGAAGTGTTGAAAGAGCAGGGCTTTGTGTCCGATAAGCCGGGGGTTACACCGGCGCAGTTGGAGGATCTTCAGGAAGTGAGTTTTTTTCAGGCATCTTCCGGACTTTTAGTGGAACTTCATGTAAATGCTATAGGCCACGAAAATCTGTGGCGGCGCGGCGTAAATGAATCTTTTAACAATGTCATTGCTCACAGCCGTGTTTTTTGCATAGATGATGTTACTTTTAGAGCTATGGAGCATACAGAGGAATTTGTGTTCCTTACCTTTCATGCATTGAAACATCTGACCTGCGGCGGCGTAGGTATCCGTCAGATTGGCGATATTTTACTATATGCAGAAAAGTTTTATGACGCTATTGACTGGGATAAAGTTTGGCAAATTTTGGAAGAAAATAAGGGCAGTCAGTTTTTAACAGATATTTGCTTTATTGGAGAAAAATACCTGGGGATTTCCGTAAAGTCTCAGGGTTCTCCCTGTTGCCCAGGGGATCTCCTTCCGGAAATATTTGTGTCTGGGGCTTTTGGAAATTCAACTCAGGAACAGAGAACTGCAGTTCATTTGACAGGAGCTGCGGTGTCAAACGGCGATAATACATGGTTTGGCCGTCTTCATGTTTTTATGACACTGATATTTCCAGGGAGATACGATCTTTTAAATATGCACCCGGAACTGAAAGAAAAGCCCTGGCTCCTTCCCGTGTGTTGGGTTCGCCGGTGGATGCGCTTCATCCGGCATAACCGTGAGACAGGAGGAAATCTGGCGGCAAAAAGCCTGGCCATTGGCAGGCGGCGTGTCCGTCTCCTTAAAAAATACGGACTTGTGTCCGGCCTTTAGAAATGGGGGATTATGATGAAAATTAAAAGTGGTTTTATTGTGAGAAAAATTGCGGATCAGCACATGACTGTCCCAGTGGGGGAGCGCAGCCAGGAGCTTCACGGGATGATCGGCCTGAATGAAACCGGCGCCTTTTTGTGGAAGCTGCTGGAAGAAGACCAGACGGAGGAAAGCCTTGTCAGCGCCCTGACTTTAGACTACGAAGTGACACAAGATCAGGCCAAAACTTCGGTTCAGACATTCCTGAGCCGGCTGAAAGATGAAGGGGTGCTGGAAGATGAGTGACTGTGAGATTTTAAATCCTAAAATGGATTATTTTACTCAACTTCTGGAAGCCAAAGCCTATAAAGAGGGGATTCCCCTGAAAGGGACTTTTGAGCTGACGCCCCGGTGCAACTTTAATTGCAATATGTGTTATGTCCATCTCACAGACGCCCAGGCCAAAGCCATCGGCCGGGAGCTGACCAATGAGGAATGGCTGGATATTGCCCGCCAGGCCAAAGACGCCGGGATGCTCTATCTGACACTGACCGGGGGCGAGGTTTTCACCCGGCCAAAGTTCCGGGAACTTTACGAAGCCCTGTCGGATATGGGATTTCTCATCCAGATATTGACTAACGGCTATCTCATTGACGAGAAGGTGATGGAATGGCTGAAGAAAAAGCCGCCCTATGAGCTTAGGTTTACCCTATACGGCGCCTCTAATGAAGCCTACGAAAAGGTCTGCGGCGTTAAAGACGGATTCGACCGGGTCAGTCACGCCATCGATCTGGTGCTTGCGACAGACATCCCCTTTTACACCGTAGGCACTATCGTCAGGGAAAATGAGTCGGATCTTCAGGCCATGTATCAATACGCACGGGAGAAAAAGTTTATTTTTCAGCACACTATCGCCGTTGTTCACCCGGTGCGGGGCGCCACAGCAAATGCCTGGGAACATCGCATTGACATGGCGGCGCTGACCGAGGAGGAACTAAAAGAAGTGAAAAAAGTTCCCCGGTTCTACGCCAAGCGGAAGTCCGCGTTGGAAATCTGTCGCAGCTATCGCCGTGGGTTTTGGCTCACATGGGATGGAAAATTACAGCTATGTTCATTTATGACATATCCTGCGATCAGCATAAAAGGGAGAGAGTTTTTGACAGCATGGGAGAGACTGCTGGAAGAATTACAAAGTTTACAGACGCCAAAGGAATGTACCACCTGCAAATACGAAGGCTTTTGCCAGAGATGTCCGGGCGTCCTGGCCGCGGAATGCGGCGGGCCGGATCAGGTGGAACAGGCGTTTTGTAATAAAGCAAAGGCACTCTATGAAATTTATTTTAATGGTCAGGAGGAGATTTAGATGAAAAAAGAATTTATGGAACCGGAAATGAGAAGGATAGAGTTGAATTTAAAGGAGAGGATTGCCACTTCATATACATATGGTGTGGCAGGGGAGTTTAGGACAAGACAAACGACACCAAAGACATGTACAGACGAATTTGTTGATACAGAGATTTATGTATCTGAATGGTCAAATTTGACACAAGACATGCTATGGAGTATATACACAAAATGTGGTCCAGGATCTGGTACCGGTTTAACGCCAGATCAAGTATATACATTATTTAGAAATTCTTTATAACTTATAAATTATAATGTATGGAATTATTTTGAAAGTATGCATAAAGCTAACACCATTTGAAAAATTTTGGGGTCATGATTTTATGAGAACTGATAAATCGGGAAAGGTAAATATATATTTTTTTATGCATACTAATAAAGATCAGTTTCAATCTTGTTATGGTATTAACTACATAATGATTGACTATTGTCGATTTTTTTTTACTTCAACAGTAGAAGGAAATTCTATAATGCTTGCCTTAGACAATACGTATACTGTTTTTAACATATACACCGATTTCGGTCATGATGAAGCCATCCAGGAACTGATTCTTGTAGGTTTTTATTCCTACATGTCCCTCCGCCGGACACTGCTCATGCACGCCTCGGCCATCAGCTACAAAGGCCAGTCGCTGGTGTTTACGGCCCCGTCTGGGACAGGCAAGACCACCCAGGCGGAGTTGTGGGCCAAATATAAAGGGGCAAAGATTTTAAACGGCGATAAGGTTTTCCTGAAACAGGAGGAGGACGCCATTCACGCCTGGGGATCACCCTGGAAAGGTTCATCCCCCTATGCTTTAAATGAAAGCGCTCCCCTGAAAGCTATCATTGTTCTTCGCCAGGCGAAGGAAAATTCGATTCGCCGGCTTAGAACTTTGGAGGCTATGGAACTGTTTGTTCCCCATGTTTTCTTTCCAAAATGGGATGAGAAATGCGAGCAGGCGGTGCTGGATTTCCTTGATGTGGTCATGTCCCAGACGCCCATCTATCTGCTTTCCTGCCGCCCCGATGAGGAGGCTGTGGAGCTGACGGAGGGGACGATTTTTGGCGGGAATCCAGGGGAGACTGACGGTGAATCCAATGAAAAGTGACCGCTCGCAAGTAAGAGATTTAAAAGGGCAGGTCAGCCTCTACGGGCGAGAAGTGGTTCCGCTGATCCGGGAGGTTTTAGCGTCCGGCGGCAGCTTTGACCTGACAGTGTCAGGGACAAGCATGTCACCCACGCTAAAACCGGAACGGGATCAGGTGCGGCTGAAAGCTCCCCAAAGGAAAATGCCTGAAAAATATCCCATTTTATTTTTTCAGAGAGATGACGGAACTTATGTCCTCCACCGGAAGATCCGTGGGGGACGGCAGGGACTCTGGGTGATCAATGGGGACGCCCAGGCATGGACAGAGTGTATCCAACCCGGTCAGGTGATTGGCGTTGTCTATGAGATACGGCGGAAAGGCCGGTGGATACCGGTGAGAGATAAAAAATACCGCCTGTGGGTGTTTTGGTGGAGGCGGACGCGGATTTTGAGGCCGCTGATTTTCAGAGTGAAGCGCGGGCTGAACTGTTACATATTTAAACATGGCAGATGAGGGATCAAAAATGAATTTGATCAAAAAGATTTTCCGAAAACTCAGGCAGGGAATGCTTAAAGAATTAATGAGCGAACTGTTGTGGATTTATGGCTATGGCGTCCGCTACAAGTGGGCCATCCTCTGGTACATGGTGCTGGGTGTTTTTGGAACAGCCATGAGCTTCGGGGCCAGTATTATCAGCAAAAACATTATTGACGCCGTGACCGGGTACAATTCCGGCGGACTTGCCATGGCCGCGGTCTTCTATGTGGGAATGCAGTTGGTGCGCATTGTCACCAACGCTTTAAGCGGAAGAATTTCGGCAAAGATTGAAATCAAAGTGGATCAGGAAATCCGCGGGGATATTTACGATAAGGTCATGCAGGCGGACTGGGAGAAAATGTCCCAGTACCATTCCGGCGATCTTCTCAACCGGGTGGATAATGACGTCGCCAGCATATCCTCCAGCGTTCTCGGCTGGGTGCCGGATTTCATTACCCGGCTGCTCCAGTTTTTGGGGGCTCTGGGAATCATTTTGTATTACGATCCCACCCTGGCCGGGCTGGCGCTGCTCAGCGCGCCGGTGACGCTTCTGGTTTCCCGTGCATTGACTAAAAAAATGCGCAGCTATAACAAGCGTATGCGGGAGGTCAGTTCCGACGTTATGGCATTTAACGAAGAATCTTTTCAAAATGTGCAGGTCATAAAGTCCTTTGGATTAACGGCGCTTTATGAAAAGAAGCTCCGTGATGTGCAGAAAGTTTACCGGGACGTCCGTCTCGATTACAACAAATTTTCCATCATTACCTCCGCTTTTATGTCCCTCATTGGCTCGGCGGTGTCCATTGTGTGTTTTGGCTGGGGCGTTTACCGCCTGTGGACCGGCCACATTACCTATGGAACAATGACTCTGTTTTTGCAGATGGCAACATCCTTGTCCGGCTCATTTTCTTCCCTGGTGTATATGGTTCCGAGAGCCATTTCCGCGGCCACAGCCGCAGGGCGGATCATGGCTGTTTCCGAACTGCCGAAAGAAAAGTGCGAAAACCTGGAAGAAATCCGGCATTTTCTTGAAGAAAACCGAAGCTGCGGCATACAGGTTGCGGTGCGGAACATGGATTTTTCCTACTGCACAGGAAAAAAGGTGTTCCAAAACGCCGACTTCATCGCCAGGCCCGGTGAGATTGTCGCCCTGGTGGGGCCTTCCGGCGAAGGAAAAACAACCATGCTGCGCATACTCCTTGGTATTGTCAATGTACAGCGGGGAACCGTCCGTGTGGCCTCCGGCCGTCAGGCTGACGCCGACAGCGGCCAAAGCTATGAAATCACTGCGGCAACGCGGATGTTGTTTTCTTATGTACCCCAGGGAAACACCATGTTTTCCGGAACCATCGCCGAAAATCTGCGCATTATGAAGCAGGACGCCACCGATGAAGAACTGAACCGTGTTCTTGAGCTGGTCTGCGCCGACGGTTTTGTCCACAGTATCCCAACGGGGCTGAATAGCCCTGTAAGAGAGCGGGGCGGCGGTTTTTCCGAGGGACAGATTCAGCGCCTTTCTATTGCCAGGGCATTGCTGGCCGATGCGCCTGTTCTTCTTCTGGACGAGGCCACTAGCGCCCTGGATGTGGCCACAGAGCGCCGCGTCCTGAAAAACATTATGAAAGCGGAAAATCACAAAACATGTATTGTCACTACCCACCGGCCAAGCGTTCTTGGAATATGCAGCCGCGTTTACCGTATCAGCGGCGGAAGCATTTCAAAAGTGGACGAAGAAGAAGTGTCACAGATGATGATGGACTTTTAGCGCCGGCTTTAGCGTTCAGAAGTCAGAAACAAAAGAGGAGGATTTCAATGACAGCCCAAAATAATCACATTATCGCGCCGCTGCGATTTTCAGTCTACGAGGACCGGATTATTGTCCACGCCTCAGACAAGGCGGCCTACTGCCTTCCCTACGACACTATCCAATGTGTTTTATTTGAAGGTTTTGACGGCAAAACCCATACAACTACAGAACTTCGTCCGGAAGCTGTCCTCCAGGATGCTCAGGGCTACCTGATTATTTACCAGGCCGACGGCTCTCGGTGGGAAATGCATATGTTTCGCTGCAAGCCCGGCGCCGGGGCCCTCTATGAAGTCCTCTTTAGGCATCTGGAACTAAAGCGCTTTGAATATGCCAATGAGGCAGTTTATCGGAAGAGCAGAGTGTATGGGTGAAAAATGATGGAGGCACAGGGGGCTATGGCCAGGGAACAAAAGAAAAAAGAAAAACTGAATATCGCTATGCTGGGACATAAACGCATTCCATCCCGCGAAGGGGGCATTGAAGTTGTGGTAGAAGAACTATCCACCCGCATGGTCAGGCTGGGATATCAGGTCACCTGTTACAACCGGAAAGGACACCATGTCAGCGGATCAGAATTTGACGGCAGTCAACTGTCAGAATATAAAGGCGTAACGCTGAAAAACGTATGGACTCTCGATAAAAAAGGGCTTGCTGCTATGACGTCATCTTTAAGTGCGGCGCTAAAAGCCGCATTTGGAAAATATGACGTGGTACACTTTCACGCAGAAGGCCCCTGCGCCATGCTGTGGCTTCCGAAACTTTTTGGAAAGCGCTGTATTGCAACGATACATGGCATTGACTGGCAGCGGGCCAAGTGGGGCGGTTTTGCCAGCAAATACATAAAATTTGGCGAAAAAGTCGCCGCCAGATACGCTGATGAGATTATCGTCCTGTCCGAAAGCGTCCAAAAATATTTTAAGGATACCTATGGCAGACAGACGGCGTTTATTCCCAACGGCGTGAATTGGCCGGCTGTCCGAACTCCCCGCCTCATTAAAGAAAAGTTTGGCCTTAATAAAGATGAATACATGAATGCGGCATAATAGGAACAAGTCAGAGAGAACCTATGGCTCGCTGATACTGTTCATATTTTCTTGCCCGGAAAAGTGAGCAAAAAGCCCGTAGATAGGGCGTTTTTGGCCGACTTAAGGAGGGTAGTAATGCCGCAGCGGATGGACGCAAGTCTACCCGCTGTTCGTCGTGCTTGAGACGAAAAAATTTGAAAATCGGGATTGCGGGCGTTTTCCTGCCCAATAAAAGGCGGTTGGAGCCTGGAAAGTAACCGCAAGGAATGTGAGGAGTGGACAAGAGATGGGAGAACAAAAAAAGTTGAACATAGCAATGCTCGGGCACAAAAGAATCCCATCTAGAGAAGGTGGCATAGAGATCGTTGTGGAGGAATTAAGTACCCGAATGGTAAAAAGGGGCCACCAGGTTACTTGCTTTAATCGTCGAGGCCATCATATAAGCGGAAAGAAGTTTGATAGCGGAAATCTGAAAGAATACAAGGGAATAAGGATTAAAAGTGTATTCACAATAAATGCCAAAGGATTGGCTGCAATGAGTTCTTCTTTTTTCGCAGCACTTGAAGCCGCGCTTGGAAAATATGACGTTGTTCATTTTCACGCTGAAGGCCCCTGTGCCATGATTTGGTTACCAAAAATTTTTGGAAAACGTTGTGTTGCCACGATTCATGGAATTGATTGGGCCCGATCCAAGTGGAAGGGCTTTGCTAAAGAATATATAAAATTCGGTGAAAGAATGGCAGTAAAATATGCCGATGAAATTATAGTTCTTAGCAAAGGGGTTCAGGAGTATTTTCAGAATGAATATAACAGAAAGACGGTTTATATTCCAAACGGAGTAAATAAGCCTGAAATAAAGCCTGCTGATTTGATTACTAAAGAATTTGGATTACGGAAAAACTCGTTCATTTTATTCTTGGCACGTCTTGTCCCCGAGAAAGGGCTTCAGTATTTGATCGAGGCATTTAAGCACATTCAAACAGAGAAAAAACTTGTAATTGCTGGTGGAAGTTCTGATTCCGATGACTTTATGAAGCAAGTACAGGATATGGCTGCGGGTGATTCCAGAATCATTTTTACTGGTTTCGTGCAAGGCCAAATGCTTGATGAGCTTTACAGCAATGCATACATATATTGTCTCCCCAGTGATTTGGAGGGAATGCCCCTTAGTCTCCTGGAAGCGATGAGCTATGGAAACTGTTGTTTGACCTCCGATATAGCTGAATGTGCAGAAGTAGTGGAAGACAAGGCAATACTTTTTCAAAAAGGGAATGTGGCGTCCTTGCAGGAAAGGCTTGAAGAGTTGTGTCAGCATCCTGAATGTGTTGAGCACTATAAGAGGGGAGCGGCAGACTTCATCTGCAATAAATATGACTGGGATAAAGTTGTACAAGAAACATTAGAAATTTATAGAGGAGAATGTTGATGAAGGAACGATATGGAGCCATAGATGGCCTACGCATGATTGCCTGCATCGGGATCATGATGATGCACTTGCGGGCAAATAACGACTATGAGATCGGCGGCTATTTTTACAATACCGTAATTCCATCCTTCACAAACTTTGTCTTTTTATTTATGACGGTGTCAGCATTTGGTATGTGCTGCGGGTATTACGAGAAGGTCAAGAATCAACAAATTTCACTATCGGATTTTTACGCCAAACGGTTCAAGAAAATTCTGCCATTCTTTGGCATTCTGGTGCTGATCGATGTGCTGCTTTCGCCTTCTCGGAATGCAGTGTATGAGGCATTTGCTGATTTGACCCTGCTGTTTGGGTTCCTGCCCAATGCCGGTAATATCAGTGTGATCGGCGTGGGCTGGTTCTTGGGGCTGATATTTGTCTTTTACCTTTGCTTCCCGTTTTTCTGCGTATTACTTGCCAACAAGAAGCGGGCGTGGATTTCCTTCGCTGTCAGCCTTTTGTACAACTTTGTTTGCGCAGAATATTTTGAGGTTGAACGTTCAAATATCCTGTATAGCGCGTGTTTCTTCCTGGCGGGTGGGTTGATTTATCTCTACCGCAAAGAGCTGACCAAGATCAACCCCTACTTTGCAGTGATTCTGACTGCGGTGTCTGTTGTGGCCTATTATCTGATAGGCGAGTATTCGATGACTTGCTTGCTTGTATCCGTGTGTCTTTTGATATGTACAATTGTTGTGCGGGGGGGGGGTACTGGAGAGCCGCATTACCCGATTCTTCAGCAATATCAGCATGGAAATTTACCTGTCCCACATGGTGTTGTTCCGCATGATTGAGCGGTTGGGGCTGAACACCAGGTTCGGAAACGGCTGGTTACAGTATCTGATCACTGTTGTGTTGGTATTGACGGCAACCATTATTTTTGCGGTTGTTATGAAAAAAGTGATTTATGTTGCGGAAAGCAAAATACCAGTGCTGGTGGCATCGAAATCAAAGTAAAAGGACAAATATAATATGCGAATTCTAATGATCAACAAGTTCCTCTACCCCAACGGCGGTAGCGAAACCTACATATTTAAATTAGGAGATTATCTAAAAAGTCAAGGCCATGAAGTGCAGTACTTCGGCATGGAACACGAAGGACGCTGCGTGGGCAACCGTGTGAACGCTTACACCAGTGATATGGACTTCCACGGCGGTTCCAAGCTAGCAAAGTTGGCCTACCCGATCAAAACCATCTACTCCACTGAGGCCCGTAAGAAGTTGCGCCTTGTTTTGGAGGATTTCAAGCCGGATGTCTGTCATTTGAACAACTTCAACTACCAACTGACGCCCAGCATCATCCTTGAAATCCAGAAATGGCGGAAGCAGGGTCACCCCTGTCGTATCGTGTTCACGGCCCACGACTACCAGCTCATCTGCCCGAACCATATGTGCAACAACCCCAACACCGGCGAGAATTGCGAGAAATGCCTGGGCGGGCACTTTCTGAATTGCGTAAAAGGCAAGTGCATCCACGGCAGCACCGCCAAGTCAGCCATCGGGATGCTGGAGGCTGAATTTTGGAAATTGAACGGCGCGTACAAATACATCGATACCATGATCTGCTGCTCCCAGTTTCTTAAAACGAAGATGGACAGCAATCCGCTGTTCGCGCAAAAGACGGTGGCACTGCACAACTTTGTGGACAAGGTGGAGTGGAAAGATACCCCCAAGAAAGATTACGTCCTGTACTTTGGCCGATTTTCCAAAGAAAAAGGAATTGACACCCTGGTTCGGGTTTGCAAGGAACTTCCCGATGTGCAGTTTATTTTCGCCGGCACAGGCCCGCTTGAAAGTGAGCTGAGCGGTATCCCCAATATCAAAAACGTTGGCTTTCAGCGCGGCGAGGCGCTGGAAAAACTGATCCGGGAAGCCCGGTTTAGTGTCTACCCGTCCGAGTGGTACGAAAACTGCCCGTTCTCGGTTATGGAAAGCCAGATGTATGGCACCCCGGTGCTGGGGGCCAATATAGGCGGTATTCCAGAACTGATTGAGGTCGGTAAAACTGGCGCTCTGTTTGAGAGCGGTAACGCGGATGACCTGAAAGAAAAAATCCAGACGTTGTGGTCTAACCATGCGTTGACCGACCAATACACAGAAAACTGCAAGGCGATTACATTCGATACGATAGAGGCTTATTACAAAAAAATGCTGCCTATTTATGGCGCAGCAAAGTAACAAGAAGAAAAGAAAGGACAAAACAATGGCTAGCAATAAAGCAACTACCAACAAAAAACTGAACGGCACCGTGATCGTGACTTACCGCTGCAATGCGCGTTGCTCCATGTGCAACCGGTACAAAGCACCTTCGAAGCCGGAAGAAGAGATCAGCATCGAGACGATCAAAAAGTTGCCGCCGATGTACTTTACCAACATTACCGGCGGTGAACCGTTCATTCGCACGGACCTGAAAGACATCGTACGGGAACTGTACAAAAAGAGTGACCGTATCGTGATCTCGACCAACGGCTTCTTTACCGACCGTATTGTTGATCTCTGCAAAGAGTTCCCGCAGATCGGTATCCGCATCTCTATTGAAGGTCTGGAGCAGACCAATAACGAGATTCGCGGCCTGCAAAATGGCTACCAGCGCGGCTACCAGACGCTGAAAACCCTGCGCGAGATGGGCATGAAGGACGTTGGCTTCGGCATGACCGTGCAGGATAAAAACGCCCCTGACCTGGTACCGCTGTACAACATCTCCAACGAGATGGGCATGGAGTTTGCAACGGCTTCCCTGCACAACAGCTTCTACTTTGTGGAGGCAAAGAACATCATCCATGACCGCCCGATGGTGGCCAAGAACTTTGAAAACCTCATCAATGAGCTGCTGCGCAGCAACAGCCCCAAGAAATGGTTCCGTGCCTACTTCAATCATGGCCTGATTAACTACATCTACGGCCAGAAGCGCCTGCTGCCCTGTGATATGAGTTTTGACACCTTCTTCATCGACCCATACGGCGATGTTATGCCCTGCAATGGCACCAAGGACAAGGAGGTTATGGGCAACCTGAACACTCAGACCTGGGATGAACTGTGGAACAGCCCCGAGGCCGATGCGGTGCGCAATAAGGTGCGCCATTGTGACCGCGATTGCTGGATGATCGGCTCGGTTTCCCCGGCCATGCACAAGTACATTTGGGTTCCCGCCTGGTGGGTGCTGCGTCACAAGTTCAAGGCTCTGTTCACCAAGCACCCGTACAGTATGTATGAGCTGAAAATTTGCCGCGATTATCGTGACGGTAAGGTGACCAAGGAAGAACTGGATAAGTGCAGTACCTGTGACTTGTGCGCTGTGGTCAATGATGGCTTGAGCGAAGCCAGCAAGGAGCAGTTGAAGGATAAGACTGGCGAGGAAATTGTCGATGCGGATATTGCACAGCAGATGAACAGATAATTTGTATTAGAACCATTGTCGGTATGGTGAAGAGGAAAAGAATATGAGGAAAGCATTAATTGTTTCATCAACGGCAGGATTTGCTAAGGGGTTTCTCCTGCATGATATGCTTCTACTCCAGAAAATGGGATTTGAAGTTCATTGTGCTGCAAATTCGAAAGGCATTGTAACTTTTAATGTTGATGAGTTTTTTCTTGCTAAAGGAGTCATATATCATCAGGTTGATTTTTCATCATCGTCTCCTATAAGCAAGCAAAGTTTTATAGCGTATAGGCAAATCAAACGATTGTTAAAAGAAAACTTTTATGAAGTAATTCATTGCCATACACCAATTGTTAGTGCAATTGTTAGAGTTGCAGCTCTGTACTACAGAAATAAAGGAAGTAAAATTATTTACACAACGCATGGACTTGCTTTCCCTAAAGGGTCAAGTATAAAAAATAAATTGATTTATGGATTGACAGAATGGCTCTGTTCTTGTATTAGTGACGCCATCATCACTATTAACTGGGAAGATTATGCAACAGTAAAAAAAATGAAGTGCAAAAAAGTATATCACATAAATGGAGTAGGCGTAGATACAAATATATATCACAATGTGAATATAGATCACAATGAATATCGAAAAAAAATTGGAATCAAAAATGATGATTTAATGGTGCTTTCTGTTGGTGAATTGTCTCTGAGAAAAAATCAGCAAATAATTATTAAAGCATTATCCGAAATAGGAGACCCACATTATGTGTTCGTAATATGTGGCAAGGCAATGGTAGGAGAAGGGACAACAGACTTATTACAAAAATTGGCGCATGATTTAAATGTTAGGTTAATACTGTTGGGCTTTCGTAGAGATATACCTGAAATTACTCATTGCGCTGATATAGTTGTACTCCCATCATTAAGAGAAGGGCTTGGATTAGCTGGGATAGAAGCACTAGCTTCAGGAGTACCCGTAGTTGGATCTAATGTTCAAGGTATTAAAGACTATGTCATAAATGGTAAAACAGGTTATTTATGTAATCCAATGGATGCGCATGCTTTTGCAGAAAAAATTCAACTGCTATCAGATATGAAAATTCGAAATAGTATGTCAAAAAGTTGTGTCGAGAAAGCTGAGGAATTTCGAACTCAAGTATCATGGGATCAAATGGAAAAAATATATAAAGAAATAATAAATACCAAATGAAAGGTTGAAAAAAGTGATTGGAGTTTGTATAAAATACTTTCATGAAAATTATGGGGGAATGCTGCAAGCGTATGCTACAATTTCAATGCTTGAAGCACGTGGCGTTGAATACGAACTTATTCAATACCAAAAAGAAAACTCCCTTATAGGCATGATAAAATCGTTACCACGTCTATTGAATAGTGTGCTACTTAATGATAAGTATGAATTGTTTCTAAAGAAACGGGGGAAAAAAAGTATCCAGAGTTTGCAAGGAACGATGCAATTAGGAAGAAAGCTTTTGAAAAATTTAAAGAAGAAAAATTTGTGAAACTTTCTCCTGTGTTTTTGGGGTATGAAAAATTGAAAAAGGGAGCTGAACGGTACGAAGCTGTCATAACCGGTAGCGATCAGCTTTGGTCTCCTGCTGGGTTACCAACAAATTTTTTTAACTTAATGTTCGTCCCAGATAAAATTAGAAAGATCTCATATGCATCTAGTTTTGGTGTAAAACAAATTCCTTGGTATCAGATTAAAAGAACTGCCTATTATCTAAACCGAATAGATTATATAAGTATGAGGGAAAACCGTGGCGCAGAAATAGTTAAAGAATTAACTGGAAGGAAAGTGCCAGTAATCCTCGATCCTGTATTTATGTTTGATAAAAGTGGATGGGAAAAACTTATACCAGTAAATAAGGAATTTAATCACCCTTATATTTTCGCCTACTTTTTAGGGAAAAATTCCGAATATCGAGAAGTGGTAAGGGAGGCGGCAAATCAACTAGGATGTAAAGTAGTTACGTTGCGGCACTTAGACCAATATGTTGCTGATGATGAAAAGTTTGGGGACTTTGCGCCATATGATGTAGGACCTGATCGATTTCTGAACTTACTTCGTGATGCTAAGTATATTTGTACGGATTCATATCATGGTTCATGCTTTTCTATAATACATCAAAAGCCTTTTATTATATTTAGCCGTTATTCTGAAAACTCCAAACACTCGAAAAATTCAAGAATAGAAACGCTATGTGATAATCTAGAATTACAGGACAGAAAATACAATAGAAGTATGAACTTGGTAGATCAATTAGAGTCAAAAATTGATTATGAAATTGTAAACGAACATTTAAAAAAGCTCAAAAAAATTACGGAGGATTTTTTGAATCAAGCTTTTAGTAATCTGAGGTGAATCAAAATAATGTTAGATATTACAGATAAATTGCGATGCTGTGGTTGTACATCATGTGCGAATGTGTGTGCAAATGGGGCAATAAAAATGCTTCCGGACGAAGAAGGCTTTTTATACCCTGTAGTAGACAAAAATTTATGTAATAACTGTGGCCTTTGTAATAATGTATGTCCGGTTGAAAATAAGCCATTACAAAGCGAAGAAGAAAAAAAATCTTATGTCACACGAGCAAAGAATGAAAATGTTTTAATGGATAGCACATCAGGTGGTTTCGTCACTCCTTTGATTACATATGTTTTAGAAAGGAATGGAATAATTTGTGCGGCGGCATACGATGAAAATTTTAAGGTCAAACATATTATAATTGAAAAAGATTGGAAAGCAGACGATTTAGCTAATATTAGAGGTTCAAAATATGTACAAAGTGACCTTGGAAATTGCTATAAAAAGATAAGAAAGTATCTTGAAGAAGAACGAACTGTATGTTTCGTGGGAACTCCATGTCAGGTTAATGGTCTGAAATCATTTTTACGTAAAAGTTATACTCGACTTATAACAGTAGATTTGGTCTGCCATGGCACTCCTTCACCGAAGCTTTGGGAGAAATATTTGAACTATCAAAGAGAAAAATATAGTCCACAGATAAAAAAAATCTCCTTCAGAAATAAAACATATGGATACCATAGCGGGACGATGAAGATATCCTTTGCAAATAGAAAACCATATTTTGGAAGTGCACGTGTTGATTTAATGTTAAAGTGCTTCTTTAGTGAAATAGCATCGAGGCCAATTTGTTATCAATGCCCTTTTAAAACATTAGATCGGTGCAGTGATTTTACAATATATGATTGTTGGCACGCTTCTGATCTTGTGGATGGGTTAAAAGATGATGATAAAGGCTTTACTAATGTTATTGTACAGTCGAAAAAAGGGGAAGACATCCTTGATTTAATAAAAGATAAATACGATATTTACTCAGTCGAAACGAAGAAGGCTATCAAGCTTGATGGGATCATGGTTTTAAATTCAGCTGTTCCTCACCCGCTGCGCTCACAGTTTTATATAGCTTTAGATAAGTATGATATGAAAGAAATAGTTCAGAAATTTGTTCCGATAAAAATAAACGATTATAT
Source organism: Catenibacillus scindens (assembly GCF_014202115.1). GTDB lineage: Bacteria > Bacillota > Clostridia > Lachnospirales > Lachnospiraceae > Catenibacillus > Catenibacillus scindens. The sequence continues at coordinate 2,298 of NZ_JACHFW010000004.1, read as the reverse complement.
AATTGAAAGATTAAAAGTGATAATTTATCACATGGGAATTTATCGTGCAATAGTTAAGATAGCAAAAAAATAGAGTAATCTGTTGACAGCTATTTGTATAATGTGCTGATTTTATGCTTAATGAGGTATGGTGGATCTATGGCAATAATGATTATCGCAGTTGGGAGAGTAAATTGATTGAAATAGGTGAAATAATGTTTAGTATTATCATACCAGTTTACAATAGTGAAAAATACTTAAAGAGGTGTATAAATAGTATATTAGCTCAAACCTTCCAGAATTTTGAGTTAATTGCCGTAGATGATGGATCTTCTGATAGTAGTCCGGAAATTCTAAAAGCATATTCTGACAGTGATTCCAGAATTAAGGTGATTAGAAAAAATAATCAAGGTGTATCGTCAGCCAGAAACATTGGAATAAATTCTGCTAAAGGAGATTATATCATCTTTGTAGACGCAGATGATTATATCGACAAAGGTTTACTTCAAACGTTATGCACTAATTTAAATGGGGAAGATTTAGTCTTTTACAATTTTCTGGATAATGGAACAAAAAATCATGTAAAGCCATTATCTAATAATTTCTATAGTCGGGAAGAAGCATTAATGCTTATCTCGGGTAATTATTCTTTTAGGGGATTTGTATGGAATAAAGCCTTTAAGAGGAAAGTTATAGTTGACAATGATATACGCTTTCGTGATGATGTTCATATGTGTGAAGATCTCTGTTTTTGTGTCGATTTCATTGAAAAGATATCAACTTTTAAAATTATAAATGATGCCTTATATTTTTATGAGCATAGAGGTGTAAGTGCGAGCGCAAATGTATTCAATGATAAACGAATGTCGGCAATAAATGTATACGATTACTTACTAAGTAAAAGCATAATCAAAGCAAACAAAATTATATATATTCAATATAAGCATCAGTATATTAGACATTGCTTGTCAATTTGGAAAATGATTAAATTGGATAAGTCACATTACATATACCGCAACGAAATAATTAAGAGAATCAAAAAGGAAAACTTTGATTTTTTGATAGACAACAGTTTTAACATAAAATATAAGTTGGCATATATAATGATAAAACTTGTCCCTATGAGAGAAGGAAACAAAAATGATTAGTTATATAATTCCAGTGTATAACGGCGGCAAGTATCTTGAAAAATGTCTACAAAGTATAATAAGAAATTCTGATCCTGATGATGAAATTATTATAGTTGATGACGGCTCAATAGATGAAACCGCAGAAATATGTGATAGATATGAAGCAAAATATATACAGGTAACTGCAATACATAAAGTAAATGGTGGCGTGAGTTCTGCTAGAAATATTGGATTAAATCATGCAAAAGGGGAATGGATTGTATTTGTTGATTCTGATGATCTTCTAATAGCTAATGTCAACAGTAAGTTATTAGATGTATGTGCCTCAACTGAATTTGTTGCTTTTACTCATAAGGCGATATCAGAAAAAAATAAATCATTTTGTGGGAATGGCTTAATATTAAAAATTTTATCAAATAACAATCCTAATGAAGTCAAATTAAATGCGGTTTGGGCAAAGGCATATAAAAGAAAAATGATAGAGAATAATCATATCCGATTTAATGAAAATCTATTTCACGGGGAGGATATGCTTTTTAATTTAGATGTAGCATTGGAATGTGGCAAAGTGGAGATTGTGAATTGCGAAATGTATCAATACATTCCCAATACCCAATCGGCCATCCATAAATATCAAAAGAACAGCCTAGAAAATGAAAGGACCTTTTGTTCAGAGTTACTTGCTAGATTAAATAAATGCAACGATAGTAGAATCACAGATCAATATAATTATTTGATTGTAAATGGAGTTTGGATTATAACGGGTCAGAATATTTGCCACAGTGAAAATCATTTAAATCTTTCTGAAAGAATTCACGCACTTAAAGATTATGTATTACAAGGTCCATGTAGATTGGCGATTGACAAGGTTGAACTGAATAGGTTGAATTTAAAAAAGGCGGCAATGGTATGGCTTCTTCGCCATAAATTGTATGGCTTAGTTGTTCTTGCTTTTTCCGTTAAATCTTATTTGGACTATTAAGGAGAAAGAGTGAAAAATAAAGTGGATTTTTGGACGCACTTATATAAGGGTTCTTAAAAACCCCATTTTTACAAGTATAGAAAATGAAAAAGAGTTAGTTATCGTTGCGTTTTATAGTGGCTCAGTTGTCAAGACAAAAATCTAAGATTTTTATAATGAACTGATATGGTGGACAAGTTCCCGGGAGAAGGATGTAGATAGTGGGTT